>NZ_JACIJF010000003.1 GCF_014199255.1 Sphingomonas xinjiangensis
GAGGCTTGGAACAGGCTCGTCGATCAGCCTTGGCGCATCATGACCATCGGCCGGCGCCAGTGGGCATGTCGGTTCTGATCAATGCAGGTTGGTATTAGGCGCATCGGCTGCAGCGGTCATCACGCGAAGCTGGAGTGGCGGCACCAATGCGAAGCTGGCCACGCCCCACAGGAAGATAAGAACGGCGCTTGGCGCCGCATGCGGCATCAAAGCGGCAAAGGCGATCAGGATCACTGACAGCGAGGCCAGCGTCACGATGAGCGTGCGGTCGACGGAGCGATCGGCGAAGCGTCCGCCCAGCCAGTTACCCGCCGTCAGGCCCAGACCATAAATCACGAGCGTCGCAGTGACGAAACCCAGCGATGCATGCGTCGCCTCTCGCAAGATTGGTGCGATGTAGGTGAAGACTGTGAACATCGCGCTCGATCCCACCACGGTCAGGGCTAATGCGCCGAGCACTGCCCCGCGCCTCAGCACGCGCCACTCGGCAAGGGCATTGCTGGCCTGAGGTGCAGGCAGACGGGGCAGCGTGAGCCGCAGAGAAGCCATGGTTGCGACGCCGAGCGCGGCGATACCCCAGAAAGCGGCACGCCAGCCGAGGTGCTCGCCCGCCCAGGTAGCCAGCGGCACGCCGATGACATTGGCGATCGTGAGCCCCATGAACATCGCCGCGACCGCGCTTGCTCGCCGCTCCGGAGCCACCAGGCTGGCTGCAACCACCGACCCGATGCCGAAGAACGCGCCATGATTGAAGGACGTGAGCAAGCGGGCAACCAGCAGCATCCAATAGCCAGTCGAAATCGCCGCCAGCAGATTGCCCACAGTGAAGATGCCCGCCAGCCCGATCAGCAACGTGCGACGCGGCACGCGCCCAGTCGTCAGCGTCATCAGCGGTGCGCCGACTACCACACCCAGCGCATAGGCACTGATGAGGAGTCCGGCGGCCGGAACGGTCACTTCGAGGTCCTTCGCGATCACCGGGAGCAACCCCATCGGTGCGAACTCGGTGACGCCGATGCCGAACGCGCCGACCGCGAGAGCCAGGAGGCCGAGGTTGTTCTTCATGGCCGTGACCTCAAACAAGTGCCGGAGCAAGACGAGCAAAGCCCTCCTGCTGGCGGTAGGGCGTATGCGGATAAGGCGGCAGCACGCTGCTGACCTTGTCCAGCGTTGAGACCTGCTCAGGCGTAAGTGCCCAGCCCACCGCGCCGAGATTCTGCCGCAGTTGTTCTTCGTTGCGGGCGCCGATGATCACCGATGACACGGTCGGGCGCCAAAGGAGCCAGTTGATTGCAACCTGCGGAACGGTCTTCCCCGTTTCGGCCGCGACCGCCTCCAGAGCATCGATGACCCGGTAGAGGTGCTCAGGCTCGACTGGCGGCGCGAACTGCTCTGTCTCGTGAAGGCGGCTGCCTTCCGGCACCGGCCGGTCACGGCCGATCTTGCCCGTGAGCCGCCCCCAGCCTAGCGGGCTCCACACCAGTGCGCCCACCCCCTGATCGGCCGCGAGCGGCATCAGGTCCGCCTCATAGGCGCGGCCGATCAGTGAATAGTAGACTTGGTGCGCGACGAGGCGCGGCAGGCCGTGCCGCTCGGCCAGGCCCTGCGCCTTCATCAGCTGCCAGCCGGGATAGTTGGACACGCCAGCATAGCGCACCTTCCCCGCCGCGATCAGCGTCGCAAGCGTACCCATCAGCTCTTCGGTCGGCGTCGACGCGTCGAAGGCGTGAAGCTGCAGCAGGTCGATATAATCGGTGCCGAGCCGTCGCAGCGCATCCTCGACCGCGCGCACCAACCGCGTCCGCGACGCACCCCAGTCCTGCGGCCCATCGCCCATCGGCAGGCCGGTCTTGGTCGAGATCAGCACCGCGTCGCGCCTGCCCCGGATCGCCTGCCCCAATACCTCCTCGGACGCGCCGTTCGAATACACGTCAGCGGTGTCGAACAGCGTCACGCCGCCGTCCAGGCACACGTCGATTAGCCGGCGCGCCTCGGCGGAATCGCTCTGACCCCATGCACTGAACAGCGGGCCCTTGCCGCCAAAGGTGCCGGTACCGAAGCTAAGCGCGGGGACACGAAGGCCTGAAGCGCCGAGTTGCCGATATTCCATGATCCGTCCTTGATTTGTCAGCTACGCGCATAGATGAGGCACGAGAGAGCACCGCACTAGCGACCTCGAACGCAGAGGATGTGTGCATTGAACGCAAAGGTGGCGGGCGGAAGCGATCGGGCGCGCTCACTCGCGCTGTTTGCCACGGTCGTGGAGCAAGGCAGCTTCTCGTCCGCCGCGCGCGCCTTGGAAATGAGTCCTTCTGCCGTCGCGCGGGCGGTCGATCGCATCGAGGAGCGGCTGGGCGTGCGCCTCGTGCTTCGCTCGACGCGCGCCTTGACGTTGACGGCCGAGGGGCAGGCATATCTCCTGGCTGCCCGTCGCATTCTCGCGGATCTGGACGATGCCGAGCAGCAGATCGCCGACCAAGGAAGTCCGCGCGGCCGTCTCCGGGTCAGTGCTGCGCTCTCCCATGGGCGGCTGTGCGTCGTGCCGTTGCTCGGCACGTTCGCCGCGCAATATCCCGACATCCTGATCGACATGGCACTGACAGACACGCTGGTGGATATCGCCGCGGGCCAGGCCGATGTCGCGATCCGCTTTGGCCCCCTCTCCGACAGCTCGCTTACTGCGCGCAAGCTGGGCGAGACCGGACGCGTCATCGTCGCGTCACCGGAATATCTGGCGACACACGGCACGCCTGAGCAGCCCGAGGATCTTCATGGCCACAACTGCCTCAACTTCAACTTTCGCCGCGCGGAGCCGGTGTGGCCTTTCCGGCGAAAAGGTCAGGACTTCACCCTGTTGGTGAAGGGAAGCATCGAAGCGAACAACGGCGAGACTTTGGGGCAACTCGCGGCGCTCGGGGTCGGCATCGCCCGCGTAGGCAGGTTCAGCGTTACCGAGGAAATCGCAGCAGGACGTCTCCTGCCCCTGCTCGAAGACTTCAACCCTGGCGATGTCGAGCAGATCCATGCGGTCTTTGTCGGCGGCCCGAACACGCCCGCAAGGGTCAGAGCGTTCGTGGACTTCCTAGCGGCCAACCTTCGCGGCAGCGCTTAGGCGCCACATCTGTAATTAGCTGTGAATAGGCATGCTGGCTCTCTAAACTGGACGAGCTAAGGCTGGAGAGAGACAGCGTCTCGGCCCGCCAGATTGCTCTGGCAGGCCGGGTACCTCGGTGGCTTGGAAACCACTGTTGACATCATGTCACTCCGCTTCAGCAGCCTCGGCCTCCTCCTTCGTCTTGTGGCTGATGCCCTGCTCCTCGGCCGGTGGCGAGTAGATGGTGAACAGCTTGAGTGGCTCTTCGCCCTTGTTGATAATGTTGTGCTTTGCGCCTTTAGGGATGATGACCATGTGGTTTGCCGTGACCTTGGTGCGGCTCCCATCAACTATCGCCTGCCCCTCGCCCGAAACGAAGAAGGTGCTCTGATCCGCGTCGTGCGTTTCCTCACCAATATCCTGGCCTGGCTCGATGCTCATCAGAACGACCTGACAGTTTTCGTCGTAGTATACCTCCTTTTGGAAGTTCTTGTTCTTGGTCGCGAGCTCGATCATGTCCTTGTTGAATACGGCCACAGCGCATCTCCTCGATTGCAGCGGACACCGCCTCACGATGGGCGGCTGAAGCATGGATGCTCCTGCCCGGCTCGCGATCTCAACGATGGGTCACTTCGAAAGGTCCGGCCGGGTTCGCTGCGGGACACTCATAAGGGTATAAAGCGTCCGCTTGAATGGGCCCATATGTTTGGGCCGGCTCGACCAACATCGAAGCAAGCGACGGCGTCACAGCCGCCCGGGTCTAACATCGAGACCCAGTTGGGGACGTCTTCCCAGAACCAGCAGCAGTTCATCTTCCAGGCCTCGGTACGGCTTGGCTGAAGCTTCTTAAAATTAGAATGGGGCGCCAGCCTAAACGGTTGCGGAACAACCGACCTAAAAGTTGGCAAGAGGCGGTTTTGAACCTCATGAAGTGATTGCATCAGAGTCGACACTAAAGCGAGCGCACGGAGGCGCCAGCGTCGCACCTGTTGCACCGGCCAACTGGGGTAAAACGCCGCAATACGAGTGCTACAAACGTTCACGCTCGCGTTAGTGAACGTTGACAAGGCGGCGCCTCCGCTGCAATCTTCACGCAAGCCGGCGAGCAGATGATCGGCATACATGGAGAGAAAGCATGCGGGCATATCTTCTCGCGTCGGCCTATGTCGTCGCGGTGGGCGGCGTTTCGCCTTCGGCAGCGCAGACCGAGCCAGCGAGCAGCGCGGAGCAACTCAGCCCCTCGGCCCCACAAGATGCTGATGCCCCGTCCGGGCAGAACGAAATCGTCGTCACAGCCACGCGCCGCGAAGAACGCATCCAAGACGTGCCGGTCAGCGTCACCGCCTTCCAGCAGGAAGAGCTGACGCAAAAGGGCATCGTTGGGTTCGAGGGGATCGCCCGCGAGACGCCAGGCGTCGTGCTCAACCGTCCCACCCAGAACTTCAACAACTTCACCGCACGCGGCATCGCCACCAACGGCTACAACGCCAACCTGCAAAGCTCGGTGGCGGTTTATATGGACGAGCTGCCGATCTCCACGATCGGCAACACCACCGTCGTCGACCCGAACCTGTTCGACGTCGAGCGCGTCGAGTTCCTGCGCGGGCCGCAGGGGACGCTATTCGGCTCGGGCTCGCTCTCGGGCGCGATGCGCATCCTCACCAAGAGCCCCGATCTCAACGACTTCAACACCTCCGTGCTCGTCGACCTGGGCCTCACCGGATCGAACAGCTTCCGCCAGCGCTACAATGCGATGCTCAACATCCCCGTGGTCACCGACAAGCTCGCGGTCCGCGCGGTCGGCTTCTACCGCAACGAGGAAGGCTATCTCGACAACGTCGGCACCGGCGTCCACAACTCGAACACGCTTAAGGACTATGGCGGCCGCGCGCTCGCTTTGTGGAAGCCCACTGACCGCCTCTCGATCCGCCTGCTCGGCTCGTACGAGAACAGCGACCCCGCCGACTCCTCGCTCACCAGCCCCTCGCTTGGCCGCGAGAAGCGCGTCTCGGACCAGCCCGACCGCTTCACCGGGAAGCAGACGATCCTCAACGCCACGCTCGAATACCAGGCCGATTTCGCGACGCTGACCAGCTCGTCGACCTATTCGGATTTCGACCAGCGCTTCTGGCTCGACCTGGCCGGTACCTTCCCCGCCGGGGCGTATGCCGGTGCGCCCATCGCCTTCGGGCTCGATGCCAACGCCTATGACAAGGTGTTCGTCCAGGAGACCCGCCTCGCCTCGAGCCTCGACGGCCCGCTCCAGTTCGTGGTCGGCGGCTTCTACCTCCATCGCCGCCGCGACGTGGACTATTTCTACCGCTCCTCGCTCCCCTTCTTGGCGGCGCGCGGCCTTACCGGGCTTCCCGACCAATATTACCAGAAGCAATATACCCACCAGATCAGCAAGGAACTCGCCGGCTTCGGCGAGCTGACCTATCGTTTTTCCGACAAGTTCTGGGTGACCGGCGGCATGCGCTATGGCCGCACCTCGGCGCAGGGATTCACCGAGGAGGGCGGATATCTGGCGTCGTACAACATCCCGCCGGCACCCGGCTTTGGCGGCCTGGACCTCAACTATTTCTCGCTGGCGCTGGGCAATGTCCGCAACGTCGCGTTCAACCGCTTCACGCCCTATGCAGCCGTGGAAGGCGTCAAGGCATCGGGCACCAAGCCCTCGTGGAAGGCCAGCGTCAGCTACAAGCCGACGCAGTCGCTGACCACCTACGCCACCTTCTCCACCGGCTTCCGCGCGCCGATCGTCAACGCGTTCGCCGGGCGTCCCAGCCTGGTCGATCCGAACGACATCACCATTCCCTATGGCGCGGAGTCGGACGACCTGAAGAGCTACGAAGTCGGCGCCAAGGCCCGCTTCCTGAACGGCCTCCTGACGATCAACGCCGCAGCCTATCTGATCGACTGGAGCAACATCCAGGCGCAGGCCAACCGCGTCTCGGACTCGGTCCAGTTCGCCACCAATATCGGCGCCGCGCAGAGCAAGGGCTTCGAAGTCGAGATGGGGATCATCCCGGCCAAGGACGTCTTCATCGGCTTCAACGCCGCGTATAACGACGCCAAGATCACCAAGCTGAGCGTCGAGGAAGCGGCGATCTCGGGTGCGGTGCTCGGCCACCGCCTCTCCGCGCCGCGGCTCCAGGGTTCGATGTTCCTGTCCTATGGGTTCGACCTGGGGAGGGGTACCAAGGGCACGCTAGCGGTGAACGCGCAATATGTTGGGTCGTACAACAGCTCGTTCCCGAACACGCCGGGGCTCCCCAATGTGCCGCTGTCGACCTTTGGCGAGACCGACGAATATGTGAACACCAATGTCAGCTTCGGCATGAAGCGCGGGCCGATATCGGCGCAGCTCTATATCGAGAACGTCTTCGACGATCATTCGGTGATCTACATCCACCCCGAGGCGTTCCTGGTCAGCCGGTTCGGCACCCTGCGGCCGCGCACGATCGGCATCCGCCTCGGCTACGGGCTCTGATCGATGGCCGCCTCCGCTGTATCCGCTGATGTGCCTGAGCCGGCGGCGGCACCTGCCCGGCACCCCTGGTTGGTGCTGGCGGCGCTCACCTTCGTCTATGTCCTGAACTTCCTCGACCGGCAGCTGCTCGGCATCCTCGCCAAGCCGATCCAGGATTCGCTCGGAGTCACCGACGGACAGCTCGGGCTGATCGGCGGGCTCTATTTCGCGATGTTCTATTGCTTCATTGCGATCCCGGTGGGCTGGTTCGCCGACCGCACCAACCGCGTGAACGTGCTGTCGCTCGCTTGCGCGATCTGGAGCGGCGCGACCACGGCGTGCGGACTGGCGGGAAGCTATTCCCAGCTCGTCGTGGCGCGCATGGCCGTCGGCTTCGGGGAAGCCGGCGGCGTTCCGCCCTCCTACGCGATCATCACCGACACCTATCCGCCCGGCAAGCGCGCCGCCGCGATCGGCATCTTCAACCTGGGGCCGGCGATCGGCGCCGCGATCGGCGTCGCGTTCGGTGCGGCGATCGCGGATGCGTTCGACTGGCGCATGCCGTTCATCGTCATCGGCATCGTCGGCATCGTCACCGCCGTGCTGATCTGGCTGTTCATCCGCGAGCCCGCGCGCGGCGCACTCGATCCGGTGCAGACCGGCACCGGCCTAGGCAAGGCGGCGTTCTGGCCCACCGTGCGGATGTTCGTGACGCACCCGATCCTGATGCTCGCGGCGCTCGGCAGCGGCGCAACGCAATTCGTCACCTACGGCCTTGGCAATTTTGCCGTGCTGTTCCTGATGCGCGAAAAAGGGATGGTGCTGGGCGAAGTGGCGATCTGGTATGCGCTGGTGCTGCTGCTCGGCATGGGCGGCGGGATGGTGATCTCGGGCCGCGTGATCGATCGCATGACGCGCACGTCGCGTGCGGGCTATGCGATCGCCCCGGCTGCCTCGCTGGCAGTCGCCATGCCTTTCTACATCGCCTTCGTCTGGGCGTCGAGCTGGCCGCTCGCGCTGGTGCTGCTCGCGGTCGTGATGACCTTCAATTACTTCTACCTCTCGGCCTCGGTCGCTTTGGTGCAGGAGGAAGTGAAACCCAACCAGCGCGTGCTCTCGGGCGCGCTGCTGCTGCTCGTCATGAACTTCATCGGCCTGGGCCTGGGCCCCACCTGGGTCGGCCAGGCAAGCGACTGGTTCAGGGCGCATGGCGACGCCCATGGCCTGCAATCGGCCCTCTACACGCTCACCCCCTTCTATCTCCTCGCCATCGCGCTCTTCCTCTGGCTCGCGCGGCTGCTGCGCCGCGAGGGGCCCAACCCGGTCCAGGTTCCCGCATGAAACAGCTTCCCTCTGCCGCGCTCGCGGCATGCCTCCTCGCCGCCAGCCCCGCACTGGCGCAATCGCCGATAGTCGATGCACCGGCGGGAAGGCTGGAGGGCAGCGCCGAAGGCACGCTCCGGCTGTTCAAGGGTATCCCCTATGCCCAGCCGCCGGTAGGCGCGAAGCGCTGGCAGGCGCCGACGCCGCTGCCGGCCTGGCAAGGCGTCCGCAAGGCTACCAGCTTCGGCCCCGCCTGCGTCCAGCCGCGCCCTAAGATCGCCGGTATCTACACCAACCCGCCCGAGCGGATGAGCGAGGACTGCGTGACGCTCAACATCTGGGCGCCCAAGAACGCGGGCAAGCTGCCGGTGTTCGTCTGGATCCATGGCGGCGCGCTCGTCTCCGGCTACAGCCATGAGGGGATGTACGACGGCGCGCGCATGGCCGCGCGCGGCATGATCGTCGTCTCGATCAACTATCGGCTGGGCATCCTCGGCTACCTCGCACATCCCGGCCTCAGCGCGGAGTCCGCCGAAGGCATCTCGGGCAATTACGGCCTGCTCGACCAGATCGCGGCGCTGCGCTGGGTGAAGGACAATATTGGCGCGTTCGGCGGCGATGCCACCAACGTCACGGTCGCGGGCGAATCCGCCGGCGGGCTGAGCGTGATGTACCTGATGGCGAGCCCGCGGGCGCGCGGCCTGTTTCAGCGGGCGATCGCCCAGAGCGCTTATATGATTTCCGCGCCAGAACTGAAGACAGCGCGCAACGGCACGCCTTCGGCCGAAGCGGCCGGCACGCAGGCCATGACCGCACTCGGCGCCGCCGACCTTGCCGGCCTGCGGGCGATGGACGCGGAAAAGCTGACCACCGACGCAGCGGCCAAGGGGTACGGCCCATGGGGCACGGTGGACGCCAAGATCCTGCCGCGGCAGCTGGTCGATACCTGGGATCGCGGCGAACAGGCGCCGGTACCGATACTGGCCGGCTTCAACAGCGGCGAGATCCGCTCGCTACGGATGCTCCTGCCCCCCGCCCCCGCCGGCGCCGCCGCTTATGAAGCGGCGATCCGCGCCCGTTATGGAGATCTCGCGGACGCGTTCCTGCGCCTCTACCCGGCGAACGCGATCGGCGAGAGCATGCTCGCGACCACCCGCGACGCGCTATATGGTTGGACCTCGACGCGCCTCGCCATCGGCCAGACCGCGATCGGCCAGCGTGGCTATCTCTACCTGTTCGACCATGGCTATCCGGCCACCGACGACAACGGGCTGCACGCCTTCCACGCTTCGGAAATTCCCTATGTCTTCGGCACCGCCGGCCGCACCCCCGCGCTATGGCCCAAGGTTCCGGACACGCCCGCCGAGCGGCGGCTGTCCGACGCGATGATGGGCTATTGGTCGTCCTTCGCGAAGTCCGGCACGCCCATGGCGGGCGGCCAGCCGGCATGGCAGCCCTATGGCAAGGACGGGCGTTACATGGCCTTCGCCCAGGCGCCGCGCCCCGGCACCAAACTGTTCCCCGGCATGTTCGCGCTGCACGAGGCGGCGGTCTGCCGTCGCCGCGCCGGCGGCGATCAGCCTTGGAACTGGAACACCGGCATCGCCTCGCCCGTGCTCAAGAAGACGGACGGCTGCCGATGATCGACGGGAGCATGCAGGACTTTCCGCTCACCCTCGACAAGTTCCTGGATCACGCCGCCAAATGGCACCCGCAGGCTCAGGTCGTCACGGGGTGCGAAGACGGCGCAAGCCAGCGGATTGGCTATGCCGAGCTGCGGACGCGGGCGCTGGCGGTTTCCTCGGTTCTCAACGGGCTCGGCACGCGGTTCGGCGACCGGGTGGCGACGCTCGCCTGGAACAGCCAGGCGCATGTCGAGGCGTGGTACGGCGTCATGGGCATGGGTGCGGTCTGCCACACGCTCAACCCTCGGCTTACGGCGTCGCAACTCGCCGCCATGCTCAGCCAGTCGCAGGCGAGACTGCTGATCGCCAGCGCCGACCTGCTGCCGCTCGCCCTGCGGATCATCCAGGAAGGCGCCCCGGTCGAACAGATCCTCTTGATCGACGGCGACGCGGGCACGTCCGGCACCACGACGCCCGTCATGGTAACCGCGCTGGCTCCAATGATCGCCACGGCACGATCGGACATCGCCTGGGGCGGCTTCCCGGAAACGGCACCTTCGGGCCTCTGCTTCACCTCGGGCACCACCGGTGCTCCCAAGGGGGTGACCTATACCCACCGCTCCGGCTTCCTCCACACCCTGCGCCTGCTTCAGGTCGACGTCATGGCAATATCGCGGGGCGACGCGGTTCTCGCGGTGGTGCCGATGTTCCATGCCAACGCCTGGGGCCTGCCTTTCGCGCTGCCGGCCGCGGGCGGCAAGCTGGTGTTGCCCGGTCGCTATAATGACGGCGCCAGTCTGGCACGGCTGATCGCATCGGAAGGCGTGACCGTGGGCGTCGGCGTTCCCACCGTCTGGCTCGGGGTCGCCGAACATCTCGAGGCGACCGGGGGCACCCTGCCCTCGCTCAAACGCATCATCGTCGGCGGCGCGCCGCTGCCGCCTGCCCTGATGGAGCGGATCGAACAGCGCCTGGGTGTCACCGTGCAAACCAGTTGGGGCATGACCGAACTGTCGCCCTCGGGCACTGTCGCGTTGCCCGCCGACCCGCAACGTTCTGCCGCTTACTCGGGCAAGCCGGCGATCGGGGTGGATCTGCGCCTCACCGATGCCGATGGGCGGCCGCTACCCGATCAACGTGAAGCAGAGGGGCATCTGCACGTGCGCGGCGCCGCCGTGATCGAACGCTATTTCGGTCATGACGAAAGCGCCACCGATGCCGAGGGTTGGTTCGCCACCGGCGACTTGGCCTGCATCGAAGCCGATGGCAACCTGATCATCACCGGCCGAGCCAAGGACCTCATCAAGTCGGGCGGCGAGTGGATCAACCCCGCCGAGATAGAGGCGGTCGTCGGCGCGCTTCCGCAAGTTTCGCTCGCTGCCGTGATCGGAAAACCGGACGCGAAATGGGGCGAGCGCCCGCTCTTGCTAGTCGAGGTGCGCGCCGAGCAGGATGTGAGCGACGAGACGCTGCTCGCCTCGCTTCGCGGACGTGTCGCGCCGTGGTGGATCCCGGACGCCGTGGTCCGCCTGCCGAGCATGCCGCTGGCGCCGACGGGGAAGATCGACAAGGTCCGCTTGCGCTCGCAATACGCGCATGCGTGAGCCTGTCCGCGCGGCTTGACGCCCGCGCGCGCAGGACCGAAGAACATTCGCGTGCAAGAGAATGTCAAACCCGCGCGACGGACCAAAAAAGCCGAGCAGCGCGCCGAAACCATGGAACAGATCCTCGATTCCGCCGAGTATCTCTTTTCCAAACATGGGCTCTACGGCGTCACATTGAAGGACGTCGCCAAGCGCGTGGGCGTGCACCACACGCTGCTGAACTATTATTTCGAGGACAAGAACAAGCTGTTTCAGGCGGTGTTCGCCAGACGGGCGGTGGTGACCAGCGAGCGGCGGATGCAGGCGCTCGACGATTATGAGGCGCTCTGCGGCGATGCTCCCACCGTGGAAGGTGCGCTGCGCGCCTTTCTCGACACTGATCTCGACCTGTACATCGAGGGAGGAGAGGCCTGGAAGAACTATGCCGCACTTGGCGCGCAGGTCGCCAACACGCCCGAATGGGGCGCCGAGTTGATGGACGAGCATTTCGATCCGGTCGTGCTGCGGCTGATCGCGCTCCTCAAAAAGGCCCTGCCAGATTGCGCGGAACAGGACATCTTCTGGGGCTATCACTTCGTGACGGGCGCCTTGATGCTCACCCTTGCCCGCACCGGGCGCATCGACAAACTCTCCCACGGCCTGTGCAAGTCCGACGACTTTGTCGCGGTCAAGGAGCGCATGGCCTCCTTCATGGCGGCCGGCTTTCTCAACATCTGCCGGCGCATCTGATTATGTTCACTATCTTGTTAGTGAACATGTTTTCCGATACACTCCCTTAAAACAAGGAGAGGAACCGTTGATGGAATTGGCAGGCCGGGTAGCGATCGTCACAGGCGCAGGCGGAGGTCTCGGACGCGCGCATGCCCTCTATCTCGCCAGCAAGGGCGCGAAGCTGGTCGTCAACGACGTCTCCGAAGAAAGTTCCGCTCGGGTCGCAGCCGAGATCGAGGCGGCAGGTGGACAGGCGATGCCCGCCGCCGCCTCGGTAACCGATGAAGTCCGCGTCGACGAGATAGTGGCTGCCGCCCTCGATCGCTGGGGCAGCGTAGACATCCTGATCAACAACGCTGGCATTCTGCGCGACAAGAGCTTTGCCAACATGACCATGGACGAGTTCCGGCAGGTGGTGGACGTCCACCTCATGGGCGCCGCGATCTGCTCAAAAGCCGTGTGGGAGACTATGCGCACGCAGCGTCACGGCCGCATCGTCATGACCACCTCGTCGTCCGGGCTTTACGGGAATTTCGGTCAGGCAAATTATGGCGCCGCTAAGATGGCACTCGTAGGCCTCATGCAGACGCTCGCCATCGAAGGCGAAAAGTACGGCATCCACGTCAACGCCCTGGCACCCACTGCCGCGACGCAGATGACCCACGGCGTTCTGTCCGACGGAAGCCTAACGCTCCTCGACCCGTCCCTGGTGAGCCCTGCCCTGCTCGCACTTGTCGGCGAAACGGCACCGACCCGTGCAATCCTGTGCGCAGGCGCCGGACACTTTGCACGGGCCAACGTCACACTCACCAAAGGCCTCTATATCGGCAACGGCGCAGATGCTGGCGAACGCCTGATGGAGCGCTGGGAAGGCATCAGCGCGCGGGACGGCGAGATGGTGCCGACCTACGGCTTCTTTCAGGCTGATCGCGAGTTGGCGAGTGCAGGATCTAGTGTTGAGCTGCCGAATCCTGCGCTGATGCCACAAGGTGGGTAGGCCTTTTCTGGTTCGGCGCACGGCATCTAGCAGAAGGACGAGCGTCCGGCAGCTACAGCCTGAACGCTGCGACGGGGCGCTGCCCAAATGCCGCGAGCGGCCGTAGTCTCATCCTGTTGCGCCCTGAACGACGATCCGTTCTTGGGTATTTGCAGATGGCGCTGAACGAGAGAGACTTGGCGCAAGCCCGCGGGCTCCGCAGTCGCAAAGACCGAAACCCGGCCGCTCGCTACCTGTTTACTTCCCGATTCCACCCGTCCGTTACCGGCATCCGGCAAACCAACGATGCAAACGGCCAATTTACCCTCCCCATGTTTCCTGCAGCGCTCTCTGGGCACTTTGGAGACAAACGATGGGACACTCCTCGTTAGATCCAGCTGTCGAAGATCTTCGTCCTTGGAACGAAGGGTTCGACTTCGCGATCGACAGCAAGCTGCGCGGTTGCGATGTGGTCAAGGTTCGCATCGGTGACATCGTTGTAGGCGGCCGCATTCGGGATCGCGCGATCATGGTGCAGCAGAAAACCAAACGACCCGTGCAGTTCGAGCTCGTCGACCCCGCCCGCAAAACCCTGCTCGCTTGGCTGGAGCGCCGCGGCGGCGGGCTGAACGACTTCGTCTTTCCATCGCGCAACGACTACATGGCTCACATGAGCACCAGGCAGTATGCCCGCTTGGTTCGCGAGTGGATCACCGGCATCGGACTTCATGCCGAAAAGTACGGCACCCGTTCCCTTCGACGCACTAAAGCGTCGATTATCTACAAGGCACCGGGCAACCTGCGCGCGGTGCAGATTCTACTCGGTCATGCCAAGATAGAGAGCACCGTGCGCTACCTTGGAGTTGATGTCGAAGACGCCTTGGAGCTGTCGGAGCGAACTGAAGTTTGATCGAGCTGGTTTGACCCAGAAGCCGACGCTGAGTATGCCTCCGGAAAGCCGCCGTTCGTCGTCTAATCGCGTCGGTTGCAAGGAATTTCTGAGATGCCGTTGCCGGGAGCATGGTCGTCTTCGCGGTCGGCATGTGCCGCCGCATGATGGGGCTTCGTGGGTAGCTCTTCCAAGGTTCAGGACGCACTCCGAAGGGCAGTAGCCCGGGGGGCGCAACGAATGGCGCGGAATGAGCCAGCCCACGTCCCGGCAGGACGTCTCGTGCGCCTTGCGACGCTGACGAGCTGGGTAGATCAGTCTGTAACGTGCGCGCCTCTAAACGGCTCGCCCGTGCTCAGCATCGCGTGCATGATGACGGCGAGCTTTCGGGCGACGGCAACCGCTGCACGTTTGAAGCCGAGGCGCTCGCGCAGCTGCAGCCCCCATTTACACAGATCGCATTCTGACCTGCTACGGGTGAGAAGTACGGTCGCGGCCTCATAGAGCAGCCCGCGCAGATGACTGTCGCCGCGCCGGGAGATATGCCCGTCATAGTCGATCTCGCCAGACTGGTAGCGCCGCGTCGTCAGACCCACCCAGGCACCTACCGATCGTGAATGTTTGAAGTTCGTCGGGTCCTCGATCGCGGTAATGAAGGAAGTCGCAGTTACGACGCCTACCCCGGGAATAGTCATAAGCAACTGGCAAGCCTCGCTGCGTCGTGCGTCGGCCAGCAGCTTGCGTCCGAGCTCCGCAGCGCGAAGTCGTACTGCATGCCATGCCTCGAGCAGTGGCCGAATGATCTGGGCCGGTTCGGCGTTGCCGGTGAGCAGCTCTCCCACCTTGTGCTCGAACCTGGTGCCCATGACAGCCGGAACGATGAGGCCAAACGTCTTCATCAGCCAGTGTGCGGGCAAGCATGTTGTCGAAGCTCTTGACCCGCACTTCCTTGTAGAACCCCACCTCGGCCAGATGAGCAAGGCCGTCGGCATCGTTGGCGTCCGTCTTGTTGGCTGTCATGTCGAGCGCAGCCTTGGCATGACGCGCATCGGTGCAGATCGCCGGCACCCCCTCCGCAGTGAGCGCATGAAAGAACCAGACCGACAGCGGCCCGGTCTCGAACACCACCCGCTTCGCGGCAGGCGCATGCTTGCGGATCAATGCCGCGAGCAGCTGCGGGTCGGACGCACACTTGCCACGCCAGATCCGCTTGCCGCCGCGTCGAATAGATACCGCAGTGTCTTTCAGCGAGACGTCGAGTCCGATATATTCATCCATGGCTGTTCTCCGTCCGATGTATGGGCCCGGCTGCAAGTCGTGAGCCGGCACCTTCATCTATCGGGGAACAGCCACCCTCCGCACCATCGCTGATCGAGGTAGCTCGCTCCCGCGATTACCCCATGTTCAGGATAGCTCAGTCGCCTGAGTGCGGACGAGCGGCGTCTTGAAGCGACTTGCCTTGGCCGAAGCGATTTCGCCTCATGGCAGTTCGCTGCTGCCAGCATGCTGGCAACAGCCCCTCTCTACGCAGTCCCTCGACGGCCGATCGGGCCGCAGGAGATCACATAGTGCTGACGCTGTTCCACGCCCCCCGTTCACGCTCCACCCGGATACTCTGGCTGCTCGAGGAGCTGGGTGCGCCCTTCAACCTGCGCTACGTTACGATCCGCTACATGGACGGCAGTGGCGACGGACCCGACCCGGCCAACCCGCACGCCGACAAGAAGGTGCCCGCCCTGCTACATGACGAAGCGCTGGTTACGGAAAGCGCGGCGGTGGCGACCTACCTCGCCGATCTCCTGCCCGACGCCCAACTAGCTCCGCAAACCGGTGATTGCGACCGTGGTGCGTTTCTCACCTGGATCAGCTGGATCGAGGGCGAGTTTGGCCCCGCCATCTTCGGCCGCTTGGCGGCCGGTGCCGGTTCGCCCACGCCCGCCCCGTTCGTAGCAGCACTACGGCGGCTTGATGATGCCCTTGCGAATGGTCCGTATCTTCTAGGCGAGCGTTTCAGCGCCGCAGACGTGATGCTGGGTGGCACGCTGGGGTGGGCGCGTGACATTTCGCCGATGGATGGTCCGCTTCCCGCCTACCTGGCGCGCCTCGCCGCCAGGCCGGCGTTCGCCCGTGCCATGGCGCGCGACGCGGCACCGGTGGATCAGGCGGCGTGACCCGGCGCGACGGCTGGCTGAGTGGGACAGGCTTCCTAGCGGCGGCCGCGCTGCTCGCGGTCGGCCATTCGGCGGCAGTCGCGCCCTTGGTGGCGGGGCTGTAGGTATTCCCCATGCGCCGTGCCGACCGCCTGTTCGAAATCGTCCAGATCCTCCGCCGCACATCCGGACCGCTCACCGCGGACGCGATCGCGGCGGAGCTGGAGACCAGCCGGCGGTCGGTGTACCGCGACATCGCCGCGCTGGTCGCGCAGCGCGTGCCGATCCGCGGCGAGGCAGGGATCGGCTACGTGCTCGAGCGCGGCTTCGACATGCCGCCGCTGATGCTGACCTCGGACGAGGTAGAGGCGGTGGTGCTCGGCGCGCAATGGGTGCTGGTCCACGCCGACGAGGGGCTCGCCCGCGCCGCTGCCGACGTGCTCGCCAAGGTCGCCGCCATCGTACCCGAACGGTTGCGAGACCAGATCGAGGACCCGGCGGTGATCACCCCACCCCGCTGGAGCGAACGGCTCGACGCAGGGGTGGACGTGGCCCGCTTGCGCGCCTGGAGCCTGCAGGGGCGCAAGCTGCACATCCGCTACGCCGACCAAGCGGGCCGCGAAACGGAGCGCACCGTGTGGCCCTTTCTGGTCGGCTACATGGACCGGGTTCGGATGCTGATCGCTTGGTGCGAGTTGCGCGACGACTTTCGGATGTTCCGCACCGATCGGCTGTCGGCGATCGACTATCGGGAAGAGCGCTACCCGGAACGCCGCGCCACGCTCCGGCGGCGCTGGCTGGCGATGATCAACCAGCAGCGCGATCCAGAGGCTACCTAAAACCGCCAGGCCTGAGCAGACCCACTTCCGGACACTAAGAGGTCTCAGGCCGCTCCTCGACTTCTGCCGTACGTTCAGCTTTCAATTCGAGTAACTATGCCCGCGACAATCTCGGTCCGCATCCGCGTCGGGCGCCTCAATTGCCTTCGGCGTCGACCGTGAACACCATCGGCTTGCCGCGCGACATCGGCTCCCAGCCAGCCGAAATAGCGGCGCGCGCGCATCGTGTAATCGTCGCGTCATCGAGTTGGAGACGGCCGTGCGGCAACCCCTTCAACAGCCGCTTGGGCGGTGGGAATTCCAGCAATGCCTCGCGCTTAGCATCCCGCTGGAGAAGGCAAATCGTCATTCCCTTCCAACCTTCGTCATCCGACAGATGCGGTTCGCGATGGAGGTGCCAGTCATATATAACGCCATCGACATCGATGGTGCCTGCATTGCTTCGGGAGTTCGACCTATGGATAACTCTAGCACGCCAACATTGCCAAGGCACAGGTTCGAGGTTGTCGGCCCATGCACAGCATCCTCAGGTCAGCCTGGACGGGGTTAGTCTCTAGCTCAGAATGGCAGACTTGACGGGTGACGCAGTTTGGCAGGTCGGTCTGAAAAGGCTGGCGGGATTGCGGATCACAGCTGTACCTGCTGCCGGTTGCCGCCAACCGCGAAAGCTTATTTGAAGCCGACGATGGCCCTCCCCGCCTGCATGCGGTCAGCCTCGAACGCCGCGCGCGCCTCGGGCGTCCATCCCCGCTCGACCGCCAGCGCCAGCACCATGGCATCTCCTGCAGCCTTGGGGACGCCCATCGCCGTGTGCGGCCGCGCGACAAACGCGGCATCCCCAATCAACGCGAGACGTCCATCGGCCATCCGCGGTGCTTCCATGTCGAAGATCGCCTGGGCAAAGGGCTGTGATTCGGCTGCGAAAACGTCGGCAAACGCGGCGGGCAGCAACTGGCGCGCCGCTGCGATCAGCGCGTCCTTTGCCTGTGCGGACACCCGGCCAGGGGCAAGCGAGAAAGGGTGTGTGCGCCCCTCCTTGTCGGTGAGCGTCCGCGCGAGATCCACGGTCCTGCGGTACCAGACCGCGTTGTAGCGGCGCTCGCCAGGCTCCAATTCGCCCTGCGCGCCGGCCACGGTGTAACCGAGCGCCTGCCCGCCGGGCATGTGAAAGAAGGCGAAGCGATCGGACAGAATGTCGGCCGCCGAGGGCGGCAGAAGCTGTTCGGGCACGAGGGCGCGCCACGCGAAATAGCCGGTATAGGTCGGCCCCGGATCGCCCGGCAGCATCGTCTTGCGCACCGCCGAACCGATGCCGTCGGCACCGATCACCAAGTCCGCCTCGACACGCTTGCCGTCACCGAGCTCCAGCCACGCCGCTCGGGCATCCTGGCCGGCAGCCACGGCCGCCTGGCCAAGATGATAGCCCTCGTCGGCGATCAGCATGCGAACGGCGACATAGAGGTGATCCCAGGAAACCTGCATCTGAGGCCGCGCGCACTTGGCGCTTGCTGAAGCTCCATCTTTACGAGCATCGTGTCCCCGGCAACTTTGACGCCTAGATCAGGCATGGAGCAGTCTTGCTGCGCGAGCAGCCCAATCAGCTTGCACAGCAAACCCGCACTCGCCTCCGCGACGACTTCCAGCCGCACGCTAGGGCTCAAGCGGCTTGTCGTTCGGCGTGCGGGCGGACCGCGGTGATGCGGGACAGGGCCAGCGCATCCGCGGCGCGGTTCGGCGCCGATCCGAGCCGATCCCCATGATCCAGCACCTTGGAAAGACGCTGGCCGGTCGCCTCGATCCGCAGCTTCGCTGCATCCGCTGACCATCCGAGATATTGCGCCGCCACGCTGATGATACCACCAGCGTTCACGACATAATCAGGCGCGTAGAGGATGCCGCGATCGGCCAGCCGGTCGCCGTCTTCCGGCGTGATAAGCACGTTGTTAGCCCCGCCGCAAACCACTCGAGCTCGCAGTCGCCCGACGGCTTCACGGTCGAGCACCCCGCCCAAGGCGCATGGCGCGAAGATGTCGCAGCGTGCGTCCAGGATGGCGTCGCGGCTCATGATCTCGGCGCCGAAGCGGCAGGCGACCTGCGCCGCGATGTCAGGGCGCGGTTCGGCGGCGATCAGCCGTGCACCGGCTTCGTGCAACAGCGCGCAGAGTGCCGAGCCGACATTGCCGAGGCCCTGCACCGCCACCGTGACGCCTTTCAGATCGCTGCCCAGTTTCCGCCGCGCGGCCTCCTGCATCGCCAGGAACACGCCGCGCGCGGTCCAGGGCGACGGGTCGCCGCCCGGACCGCTGCCATGCGGCACCAGGCCAGCGACATGCCGCGTCTCGCCTCGGACCCACTCCATGTCTGCCACGGTGGTACCGACATCCTCGGCAGTGACATAGGCCCCGTTTAGCCGGGCAACGGCGCGCCCGAATGCCGCGAACAGCTTGCGCCGGTCGAAGTCGCCAGCGGGAAGGTTCAGCACCGCCTTGCCGCCGCCCAGCGGCAGGTCCGCCAGCGCGTTCTTGTAGGTCATCGCCTCGGCGAGTCGCACTGCGTCGCCGACAAGCTGTGCCCGGTCGGGGTAGCGCCACAGCCGACACCCGCCCGCGCCAGGACCGCGCCTGGTCGAGTGCAGCACGATGACGCCGTCCAGCCTGCTTTCGGGGTCGTGGAGGATATGCACGCTCTCGGGCGGCACGGCGGTGTTGTTGAGGGTATCGACCATGAACCTGCTCCTGAGCTGACGCGGCAGTTTTTGCATGGCCGGGAGGGAATATGTCGCCTAAGTTGCAGCCCTCGACATCAAAGCGACATGATCTGCCCGGAGAATGTCGAAAAGGAGGACAGACTTGCCGCAGACGCTTGACCTGTTCGAACGCAAGATCCTGCAGGTGTTGCAGGAGGATGCCAGCATGCCCACCGCCCGACTGGGCGAGATGGTGGGCTTGTCGAGTTCGCCGTGCTGGCGCCGGGTGGATCGACTGGAAAAGGACGGGATCATCACGCGGCGCGTCGCGCTGGTCGACCGGCAGAAGGTTGGGCTCAACGCCCATATCTTTGCGCAGGTGAAGCTCAACGCCCATGGCCGGGCCAATCTCGACGAGTTCGCGGCGGCCATTCAGTCCTTCCCCGAGGTGCTCGAAGCCTATGTGCTGATGGGCGTGTTCGACTTCATGCTGCGCATCGTCGCTGCCGATATCGATGCGTATGAGCGCTTTTTCTTCTCAAAGCTGTCCAAGCTGCCAGGCATTCAGGAGATCAACTCCACCGTGGCCCTGTCGCAGGTAAAGGCGACTACGGCGCTGCCGATCCCCTGAGGGTGTTCAGCGCGCCTTTGCCCGCTCCGCCTCGCGGAGGATGCGCAGGATGTTCCCGCCCCACAACTTGGCGAGATCGGCGTCCGAATAGCCGGCTTGGCGCAGCCGTTCGGTGACCTTGGGCAGTGCTGAGATATCCTCGATCCCCGGCAGCCCGCCGCCGCCATCCCAGTCGGCGCCGAAGCAGACATGATCGACGCTCGCCACTTCGATCACGTGCAGCACCATCGCCATGTAGCGCTCGAAATCGGCGTCGCCCCAAAGTGGCTCGGTGGCATCCAGCGCGCGCCACTTGCGGGCATGGTCAGCCTGCTGCGCCGGGGTCATCGTGTCGAGATGCTCATACCGAGTGAACAGCGTCTCGCGCTCGGGTCCCATCTTCATGTCCGTCAGGAAGATCGTGCTCACGCACATCGCCCCGTCCTTGGCAGCCAGCTTGCGGATGCGGTCGTCGTCCAGGTTGCGAGGATGATCATGCGCCCAGCGCCCGCTGGAATGTGACAGCAGCAACGGGGTGGTGGACAGTTCCAGCATCTCGTCGAACGCGGCATCGGACGCATGGCTGGCGTCGATCGCGATCCCCAGCCGGTTCATTTCCCTCACCCAGGCGCGCCCCAGGGGAGAAAGGCCGTTCCACTTGGGCTTGTCGCTCGAGGAGTCGGCGAACTGGTTGTTGGCCCCGTGCACCGGGCCGGCGAGCCGCACGCCGCGATCATAAAACTCCCGCAGCAGCGAGAGATCCTCGCCTAGCGGATAGCTGTTCTCCATGCTCTTGAAAGCAATCAGCGTGCCGGCCGCGTTCAGCCGGGCCGCATCCTGTGCAGTCAGCGCGCGACCGATCCGGGCGGGGAATTGGGCTAGTGTGGTGTCGATCAGGTCCGAGCGCCCTCGGGCGAAGGCCAGCGCGTCGGCATAGCCCTTTGCCGTGAGCGGCCCCTGTTCGGTGTAGATCGCAAAGAAGCCGCCATCCAGCGCGCCGGCTTCCATCCGCTTCATGTCGACCTGCACCAGATCGGTTGCGGGATCGTGGTGGCCGGCAAAGCTCCAGCCGGGCCGGGCGAAGTGGAGAGGCGTGTCGAGATGGGTGTCGAGCACCAGAAAATCGGCGTGCGAGCGGGTACCCTGCTGCGCGGTGGTGGCGCAGCCGCACAACAGCAAGGCAGCGAGGAAGGTCAGGCGTTTGGTCACTTGCTGGTCTCCGCCACCGGCCGCAGGTCAAGATCGCGATAATTATAGCTGAAATCCGCGATCGGACTTTCGGGCTTCATCACCACTCGCGCAATCTTGCCATCGGCGTCGAGCGCGAAGGTCACATAGGCCGGCTCGATGCTCGTGTCGTCGAACCGCGTGACGAAGGTGTCATACTGCCAGTGGACCAGCTTCCCCGCCATGTCCGGGGTGGTCCGGAAATCAATGCGCAGTCCGTTAGCGCCGCTAGTCACTGCGACGTCGCCGTACCAAGGATCGCGATAGGTGCCGACGTAGCGGACTAGCGGGAGGGACGGCCCAGTCTTTGCGGGCGCAGCCTTGGCGGTACTCAGCGCCGTCTTACCCGCGGCGATGCGCTGCTGCATGAACGCGCCGAACCGCGCCGGCCAGTCCTGATCGGGGATGCCCAAATAATGGTCCGCGAGCATGTGCGCGATGCCCCGCAGCGCCGCCACGTCTTCCGAATTCACCACCACGGCGATGCCGACATCCTGGTCGGGCAGCAGGATGATGTGGGTGATAGATCCGAACACACCGCCGCCATGCGAGATGATGCGGGCACCGCGATAATCCTCGACCTCCCACCCCAGCGCATAGGTGCTGAACTTGGGCGTGAGCGGCGCCAGGCTGCCGGGATAGGGCGTGATCGGCTGGACAGTGACGCCCTTCCACATCTCGGCGGCCTGTGCCTCGCTGAACAGCCGCCCGCCACCGGGCAGCGCGCCATGGGCCAGCTGGATCTTCAGCCATTGTGCCAGATCATTGGCGCTGAGTGCGAGGCCGCCAGCGGGCGCCGCGGCGCGGCCGAGTTCCTCGCGCTCGTCCAGCACCGAATTGGCCGCGTCGCCCCGCACCGCACCGCCGATGCGGGCATGCGGAAGGGCACGGTCGCGCGTTGCCCAGCGCGCCTCGGGGGTCGCGGTGGCGGTCTTCATCCCGCCGCGCTTGAGCACTTCCTGCGCCATGAAGGCTTCCCAGGTCTGGCCCGAGACTTCCTCGATCAGCTGACCCGCGACGGCGTAGAGAATGTTGTCATAGGCGTAGCTGGCCCGGAAGCTTGTCGCGGGCTTGATATAGGCCAGTCGCTTCACCGTCTCCTTGCGTGACAGGCTGCCGCGCGGCACGAACAGCAGGTCGCCCGCGCCCAAGCCCAGGCCGCTGTGATGTACCAGCAGATCGCGGACCGTGATCTCGCGGGTGACCCAGGGATCATACATGCGGAACCACAGCATGTGGTCGATCACCTTGTCGTCCCAGCCGAGCTTTCCCTGGTCGACCAGGATCGCCAGCGCGGCGGCGGTGAAGGCCTTGCCGGTGGAGCCGGTCGGGAAGATCGTGTCGGCGTCGACCTTGGCCGCCTCGCCGAGCTTCCGAACACCCCAGCCCTTGGCGAGCGTAGTCCTGCCATGCTCGACAACCGCGACGGCGATGCCGGGCGCGCCGGTCTGCTGGCGGATCTGTTCCACTTTGGCTTGGATACCGGCAGGCGGATCAGCCGAGGCGGGCGCAGCAAGCACGAGCAGCGGAACGACGAGCACGTGGCGCAGAGTCATGCGGCGACTTTCTTGGCGGCAACGGAGGAGCGCCGCAGCAACCGCGCTACCCCGAGGGTGAGCAGCGGCAGCACGAATACGGCGAGGAACAGGTAGGCCAGCAGCCGGTAGCCGCTGGCGATGAGCGCGATCAGCCCGACCCGCTCGGCCACGAACATGCAGACCAGCAGCAGCGTGCCCGCGATCGCCGCACGCGGGCCCGCGCGAAGCTCGGCACCGCGGCGGCGGCGCAGTACCCCGGCAATCCGCTCGTTGATCGCATGCACCGCGCCCGTCCCGCTTTCGAGCAGCGCGGCGAAGATCATCGCCTGGAACAGCAAGTGGAATATCGGCGCGTTCAGTTGGCGCAGCAGGAAGTCCGAGGGCAGCGTCTCCGCGCCGATAGCGGGATAAAAGGCGACCATACAGGTGAAGAACAGGATCGCTGGCGCCATTGCCAAGGGACCCGCCACTATCCCCGCGATCACTGCGTCGCGGGTGCTGGTCAGATGGCGCAGCACTGGCAGGATCACGACTGCGCCAATGATGTTGTAGCTGGCATAGGTCAGCCCGCCCGAGGCCCAGCCGTCCCACGGGGCGGGTGTCGCAAAGCCGGCGGCGATGCGGCCGCCAAAGCGGGACAGGCTGAGGACCAGGAACAGCGCATACACGCCGTAGAGCAGGAAGGAGACATACTTAAACACGCCTTCCACCGCCGCATTGCCCAGCGACACGGTGGCGAGGATGCCTGCGGCCAACAGCAGCGCCCCGACAAAGCCCGGCCAGCCGAACATCGCTGCGCCGATCGCGCCGGCGCTGGCACCAAACACCGCCAGGATCAGGATGACGAAGAGCAGATAGGCAATCTCAAACGCGATCCACGCCGGCCCGAGCAGGTCGGCGAAGAAGGTGCGATAATCGAGTGCGCCTACCATCCGTGCATAGGCGAAGGTGGCCGCGGCGATCACGCTCCACAGCAGCATCGCCAGCATCATGCCGGTCAGCCCGCCCCAGGGCCCGGCTGGCAGGAAATATTCCGCCAGTTCGCGGCCAGTCGCATAGCCGCCGCCGATGATGACGGCCTTCATTGCAAAGCCCGGCAGCAGGAAGCGCTGGAACCAGCTCGACCCTGCCGCCGTGCCGCTCATGCCAGGCAGCTCGCGACCAGCGCGTCCAAGTTAGGCCCGCCGCGCACCGGATCCGCGACCGGCAACCCGAGCCGGGCGCTTTCCCTGTCCATCACCAGTCGTGCTTCCTCCTCGCTCAATGCAGCGGTGTTGAAGCTGAAGCCACCGCAGCGAATGTCGGGATTGGTGCGACGCCCGAGCGCCAATGTCAGCTCGATGATCTCTTCGATCGTCGCGACTTGATAGCCTGCCGTGCCGAGCATGTCGGTGCGGCCGGGTTCATGGCACACGACGAAGACGTCTGGCTGGCTGCCGTGCAGCAGGCCGAGCGACACCGCGGCATAGGCGGGATGCGCCAACGACCCCTGCCCTTCGATCACGTCCCAATGGTCCGCCGCGGCATCGGGGGAGAGCATTTCCGCGGCGCCGGCTTCGAAATCGGAGATGACGGCGTCCATCGGCATCCCGCCGCCAGCGATCATGATGCCGGTCTGGCCGGTGGCGCGGAAATCGGCGTCGACGCCGCAGGCTACGAACGCACGCGCGAGGGCTAGCGCAGTGTATTTCTTGCCAAGTGCGCAGTCGGTGCCGACCGTCAGCAGCCGCTTGCCGGTCCGTTTGCGCCCGGTGGCGACAGGAATGTCGGCGGGCGGAACGCGGACGTCGATCAGTTGGCGGCCAAGCCGCTCGGCCGCATCCCGCACCTCCGGAACGTCGACGATCCGCATGTGCATGCCCGCGACGATATCCAGGCCCGCTTCCAGCGCCGCGACCAGCGATGCCCGCCAGCTGGGCGGGATCACGCCGCCTGAATTGGCGACGCCGATCACCAGCGCGCGGGCGCCTGCGGCATGGGCCTGGGCGGGCGTCATCGCCGGCAAGCCGGTGGAAACGGTCGCGCCGGGAAGCGCAAGCTCGCCGACACATTTCTCGGGCGCCCAGTCGCGCAGCCCCAGCGCGGTCTTGGCGAACCCGCGCTCGGCCACGTCGCCAAGGAACAACAGATAGGGTTGCGGCAGCTGCATCGAGCCGCTGGTTGCCGTGTTCATGCGCTTAGAACCCGGCGCCGAGCGTAACGCCCAGCGTGCGCGGCCGGATCGGCGACGCGGAGACTAAGGAGCCGGGCCTTGTACCGAACCCACCCGCGTTGATGATGCCACGCGAATTGCCCAGGTTCTTGGCAAAGGCGGTCACGTTGAACGCGCCGAAACGGGCGCCGACGCGCAGGTCCGCCGTGGCATAGCCTTCAATCCCCAGCCGCCTCCCAAAAGTGGTGCGGTAGGAGTCATCGAAATCGGCTTCCTGCGCACTCACTAGGCGGACATTGCCGCCGACAAAGGCGGTGGCGCCGTTGCCGACGCTCCATTCGTAATCGGCGGACAGGTTCGCGGTCCATTCGGGCGCGTAGGGTAGCCGATCGCCGGCAAAGCCGCCATTCCCCTCGGGCAAGTCCTCCCGCAGCGTCGCGTCATTATGAGCGACGTTCAGCACGACATCGAAGCCGCGGGTCGGGCGCAGCGTCGCCGTCACCTCGGCGCCCTGGCTGCGGGCGGAGTCGCCATTGCCGTCCGCGCCGACCGGGCCGATGCCCGTCTGGTAGACCACCAGCACCTGGATGTTCTTCCAGTCGAGATAGTAAAGCGAGGCGTCGAGCGCGAAGCTGCGATCCTCGGTCTCGCCACGGATGCCGACCTCGTAGCTGATCAGCGTGTCCGCCTCGAAAAAGCCGGGGAACCTGTCGCCTGCGCCGGGCGGCACAACGTTCGGGCCACCAGGACGATAGCCCTTGGCCACGCGGGCATAGATCGAGGCATGGTCGCTGAATTCGAAGCGCGGCGACACCGACCAGGTGAACACGTCTTCCGAAGAGCGGCCGTTGGTGATCTCGGGTCCGGCCGCGCCGCCGGACAGCGGCAACAGCGACCCGTCCAGGAGTTGGCGCGTGCGCTGCTCGTTATGGCTGTAGCGAGCGCCCGCGGTGATATCGAAGCGGGGGCCCAGATGCAGCGTCGCGCTGCCAAAGCCGGCATATTCACGGTATACCGAGCCGAGTTCGGCGCGAAGGAATTCGGGGAATACGGCGTCTGCACCGCCAGGGCCGAGCGGCAAGGTCAAGGAGGGATCGAGTGACTCGCCAGTGTCGAGCGCGAAGGGCAGATAACGCTGGGAGATGAGGCCCTCCTCCCGCGTATAATAGCCGCCGACTAGCCACTCGAGTGTCGTGCTGGAGGGCGACGCCAGGCGGACTTCCTGGGTGAACTTCTTGGAGGAGACCCGCGCCGGCAAGGTGATGCCGCGCGGGCCCGGCGTACCGACATCGCCGAAGAACACGTCGCCAATCCCGGCAAGTTCGTAGCTGGCGTCGGTGACTTCCTGCTGCACGGTCTCGCTGTAGCTGGTCGCCGAGACGAGCGAGGCGAAGCCCAGATCCCAGTCAATCGTGCCGTTATAGTTGCGATAATCGACATCGTTTTGGTCAGGATAATATTGCGTGCGGACCAGGCGATCGCCCGTGGGGGCGCCCGTCTCCGGGTCGATGCCGGCAGGCTCCAGCGTTACCGGATCGGCATCATAGGCGGCGCGGGAATTGGCGCGGATGTTTTGCGCCAGGGCGGTCAGCCGTACCGAGAAGGTGTCGCTGGGCTTGATCAGCAACGAAGCGCGGCCGCCATAGCTGGTCACGTCATTGGCGTCCTTGCGGTCGATCCCGAGCGTGTCGATGAAGCCGCCTTGTTCGCGGTAGAAGCCGCTGGCTCGCAGCGCGGCGATGCTGCCCAGCGGCAGGTTGACCACGCCATTGGCGTCCCAGCCCATGTCGCCCCCCGTGACGGTCTCGACGCCTGCCCGGGCGCGTCCCTCGAACTCGCCGATGCGCGGGGCCACGGTGATGAACCGGACCACACCGCCAAGCGAGTTCGCGCCGTACAGAGTCCCTTGCGGCCCGCGGAGCACTTCGACGCGCTCCAGGTCGAAGGGGTCGATATCGCCGGCGAGCACTGCGCCGTTGCTCTGGCCAGTGCTCGCCCCGAACGGCGTTTCGTCGATATAGATCGCTGTGGTCGGGCTCGCCCCGCCGGTGTTGATGCCGCGCAGCACGACGCGGGTTTCGCCAGGGGTGGCCTGTTGCAGGCTGAGGCCAGGCACCAGCGCGGCATAATCGACGAAGTTGGTGGCCTGTTGCCGCTCCAGCCGCTGGGCACTCACTACCGAAATGGATTGCGGAATATCCTGCAGCGTCTGCTCGCGCTTCTGCGCAGTGACGACAATCTCTTCGTCCGGGGCGACTTCCTGCGCCCGGGCCGTGCTGGCGAGCATGAGCGCGCCAGCGGCAGTGGACAGGGCGAGCAGCGTGCGTGCGGACAAGTCGAAGCGGTGCATCGTAACTCTCCCCGTGAGTTCCCGGTCAGCCGCCGGGCGCTGTGCGGCCCTTGTCGCCTCGCACAACGCAGACCTTGGCGGCCATATTCTCTGATCAGGATGCTATTATCCTGATCAGATACAAGTCAAACGATATTGCGATTTTGTTGTGACGCTACGCTTCGATGGCCCCATACTGGTTCGGGGCAGTGGATATACCCGTCTTCGTAGCGGATGCCTGGCTGCCGGTCGCCGGCGAGGAAGATGGGACCGTCGAGATCCACGACGTCGCAAAGCTGGCCCAGCAGGAACGCCGGCGCCATCGCCAGGCTCGATCCGACCATGTTGCCGACCATCACGTCCAGGCCCAGCGTCCGGGCGCGGCGGGCAATCGCAATCGCCTCGGTCAGTCCGCCGCACTTGTCCAGCTTGATATTGACCGTGTCGAACCGCCCAACCAGTTCGTTGAGATCGTCAAGTGCCAGCGCGCTTTCATCGGCGGCGATCGGGATGGGGGAATTGAACCCGTCGAGATCGGCCTCAGCCCCGCGGGCGAGCGGCTGCTCGAGCAAGGCGACGCCGCACTCGACCAGGACGGCAAGCAGCGGCTCAAGCTCCGCAACATCATAGCCCTGGTTGGCGTCCACGCCGATCCAGCAATCCGCCCGCGCCGCCGACACCGCCCGGACCCTGGCGGAGTCGAGCGCAAGATCGCCGGTGAGCTTGAGCTTGAGCGCGCGGGCATGGGCGTAGCTTCGTGCAGTTTCGGCCATCGCCGTGGGGCCCTCGGCACCCAACGTGAAGGTGGTGAGCAGCGGCTTGGGCTCGGGCAATCCCGCAAGCTTCCAGACCGGGGCACCGGCCTGCTTCGCTTCGAGTTCCCACCACGCGCAGTCGAGCGCATTGCGCGCCCCGCCGGGAGGCAGTGCCTGCTGTAGCTGGGCGCGGGTCATGCCATTCTGCACGTCCTGACGCACCGTCTCCAGTGCCGCCATCATCGCGTCCGCGTCGTCGCCAAGATAATAGACGCCGCTCGCCTCGCCCCGTCCGGTGTGGAGGCCATCCGAGAGGGTGACCACCACCACAGGAGACTCAGTGAAGACATGCCCGGCAATGCGGAACGGCCTGGCAAATGGCAGCCGCTCCACGGCGACGTCGAGCGACAGGCGCATCACCATGGGCTCAGAACTCGATGCCGAAGGAGATCAGCTTGTAGGCCAGAGCGGTCCACAGGATGGCAGCAGCGCCAAGCACGAGTAGCACGCTCCACAGCTTGGCAAACCAGCCACGCTTGCCGCGCCACACCTGCCAGGCATACCAGAGCGCCAGGCCGAGCAGGCCGAAAAAGGCCAGCGTGCCGACCACCTGCAATAGCAGGATCAGCCAGTCCGTGGAGCCATGGCTTTCGAAATCCTCGATCCCACCAATGACCATCGTCCAGCCGACCAGCACCGCCAGCGTAAGCCAGGCGAAGCCTCGCACCGCACGGTGGGTGCGTAACGCCTCCCCTTGCAGCGCGAGCGAAGCTCCGTAGCGGCGGCGAGCGAACCAGCCCACCGGCCAGGCCAGTGCCGTCAGAAAGACGATCGCGATGCCGAACAGCAGCGCGGGCATCAGCCAGGCGGGATCGAGCGCGGCGGGCGTGGGATACCAGACCATGAAAGGCGAGACTTCGCCGAAGCTCCAGCGGGCGACCTTGCCGTCGACAACCTGTGCGGCAAGCCGCTCATGGCCATAGGCGTCCCGCCAGACGAAGGGCTCGACTTCGATCAGCTTGCGCGGGGCGCCGCCGGGGCTGGTGAGCACTGGGATGAGCGGACGGCCATCGGCGTCGAGCCCAATCTTGATGTCGCCGACCAGGCCGATGACCTTGGCGAAGTTGGAGTCCACTCGCCGGCTGTTCGTCCAGGTGCCGACCAGCAGCTTGGCATGCTCCTTGGCGGTGGGCAGTTCGACGGGCGCCTTGTTCGGCGCGGGCAGATAACGATCGGCAAATTCTTCGAACAGCGCGCCGCGCAACACGCGGGTGACGCCTTCCTTGCCGTCGCTGTTCATCGAGATGTAAAGCCCGACATTCTCCTGCGGGAAGATCCACAGGTCGCTGTGGAAATAGAGGGTGTCGCCGCCATGTGCGATCGCGCGGCGACCATTGATCCGCTGCTCGTAAAAGCCCAGCGCCATCGTGTTGATCGCGGGGATTGCACTCGGCTGGGGTGCGTACATCCGCTGCGCCGTTGCGGGGCTGAGCAGCGGGCCGCCATTGTTCAAGTGGGCGATCATGAACTTGGCCATGTCGCCGCCGCTGATCGCCGCCGCGCCCGCAGGGGCGAGGCCGACCAGTTCGTACTTTTGCGCTGGCCCCGAAGCAAGAAGATAGCCCTGCGCCATGTGCGGCTTGAGTTGCGCCGGAAGCGGCTGACGGAAGCTGGCATATTGCATGCCAAGGCGGTTGAAGATGTTCTTCTCGATATAATCGTCGAACGGCATGCCCGAGACGCGCTCGACGATATAGCCGGCCAACGCCGTGGCGTAGTTCGAGTAAGCCGGGGTGCTACCAGGTTCGTATATCCGCTTGGGAATCCGGTGTTTGAGCACGTCGCCGAGGCTTGGCAGCGGCTTGTCGAAGATCATCAGCTTCTTAATCATCTCCTCAAAGCCGGCGGTGTGCGTCATGATGTTCCGCAGCGTGACCGGCTTGCCCTGATAGGCCGGGATCTTGAAGTCGAGATACCGGTTCACGTCGGCATCGAGGTCCAATTTGCCTGCCTCGACCTGCTGCATCACAGCGGTCCACGTGTAGAGCTTGGAGGTCGATCCCGGGCGGAACAGCGTGGTAGCCGGGTCCACCGGCTTGCGCTTGGCGACATCCGAGTAACCGAAACCGCGCTGGGTGACGACCTGGCCGCCCTTGACGATCACCACCACCGCGCCGGCAACATCACCGCGTGCGAGTGCATAGGGCATGAAGCCGTCAAGCCAGGTGTCGGCATCGGCCTTGGTGAGCGCGGGATTGCCGGCCGGGGGCGCTACTGGTGCAGGCGGAGCCTGTGTTTGCGGAATGGGCGTCAGCGGCGGCGGAGACTGGGTAAAGGCCGGTACGCCTATGGCAATGCCCAGCAATCCTGCCGCGAGCATCTTGAGCGAACGTTTCCACATCGCGCTTCCCCTTTGTGTGCCCTCTGCTCCGCACCCGGCCTGATTGCGCCGGTTTGCATCAGCGGCTAAGCTGCATCCTCATTGAACCTGTTACGCCTGATTGAGACATGATGATCCTATTCGGAAAAAAGTCAAACGGGGGGATGCCATGGCTACGCGACTAAGGGCGGAGCAACCGACGCTCGGCGCGCTGCTGCGGGCGCTGCGCGGTCGAAACGGGTGGACTCTCAAGGAGATGAGCCTGCGCAGCGGCATCCCGGTCTCGACCTTGTCCAAGGTCGAGAATGACCGTCTGACGCTGACCTACGACAAGCTGCTGCAGCTGAGCCAGCGGCTCAACATCCGCATGTCGGAGCTGTTTGCCGAAAACGACGCCAGCGCAGAGGCACCGGTGACGGCACGGCGCAGCATCGGCGACCTGGAACGCGCGGTGCGGGTAAACACCGCCAATTACGATTATTATTACCTCTGTACCGAGTTGCGCCGGAAGCGGATGATTCCGGTGATCACACGCGTACGCGCCAAATCGGTGGAAGAATTCGGTGACCTCGTCCACCATTCGGGCGAAGAATTCATCTACATCGTCAGCGGCCGCATCGTGGTCCACACCGAGTTCTACGATCCGGTTACGCTGGAGACCGGCGAGTCGATCTATATCGACTCGAACATGGGCCATGCCTATGTGGCTGGCGAGGGATGTGACGAGGCAGTGGTGCTCGGCGTCTGTTCCAGCGCCGAGGACGGACTGATGAATTCGCTGTTGAACCTGCATAGCTAACAAAGTCGTGAGACGACTGCCCCGCAGACGGATACCTCAAGCGATCTCGACTAGTTGGACATTGCACGTGATCTAGGCGCCTGGCCTACCATTCACGCGAGGTTCTTGCCGATTTATGCCTGTAGAGGCCCGCCTTCGATCGGCGGCTCTCACGGTTAATACTTCGCTCCTGACCAGTGATGCGGGTTCACAGCCGCCGCCAGGTACAAGCCGGGAAACGTCGGTTATCACCAGATTTTAAAGCGGCGTTCCGCTATCCTCCAGTGGTCGGCTCTTTGATGGCGCCCTAAATGAATGGCGGCTTTCAGGATCGCCCGGCAGCAGGCCGAACGACCGGTTTTGGGCGAGTTGCCGACCGGCAGCTCATGCGGAAAGCGGCGCTTCCGTTTTTGGGCCGCTAGTGGCCAGTCTACTTTCAGGGATGACCGCCTGTCCGGGTTTCCGCGCTGGCATCGGCGGGCGACGTACCGGCTTATCGGCCTGCAGCATGCTCCAATAGCCTTGGGGAGGCAGCAGGATGTCATGGTCCCGCAACGCCTTCGCCAGGCCGCTGCCCGTTATGCCGAGTTCAGTGCCGAGCTGTGTCATCGGCGCTGACCAGGCGAACGCGTACAGGCATGCCCGCCGATCAACGCCATTCCAACTCCCTTGAAGCAGTTCCGACCCGGTTACTCGAAGGGTGTTGCAGATATTAGCGGCGCCGGGTTGCCGATCGCTTACCTTGTTTGGCGGGCACCGGGTTGTCGAACCAGGCATTGACCGCGGACTCGCGCCAGCCGGCGCAGCGCGTGCTGATCTTGATGCTGGCCGGGAAGGTGCCATCCTGCATCTTTCGATACAGGGTCGAGCGGCTGAGGCCGGTGCGCTACAATACGGTCTTGATCCGCAGGATGCGGTCGGGGGTGTCGGTCTGCATTGACATCACCTTGCATCGAGTGCGGCGCATTGCGCCGTCCTCGGCGAAACTTGGCAGGTTCGCCCAATTGGAAAAGATGCTCACTGGTGCCTGCACGGGCCTGTACGGGCCTGTACGGCTTTGGCGTCTCGAGCCTGATGGTTTCTGCAGTCGCCACCGGTCGTGGATGTCGTGCCGGGGCGTCCCACGCATCGCGGGTCGTACGAATCTCGGCGTCGAGTCGCTGCGCCTACTCGCGGCCGATGGTGCCCCTGGCAACGTCTCTATGCCCCCCCAGGCGAACTGTTGCCCTGGTTTTGGGCGAACTGCTGAGCTCCTTACGGAGCGTCCTTGCGTCACAACCTTTTGGGGAATGCCTTCCGGTCGAGCCTCGGTCTCGACCGACCCCATCTGCGGGGAGCGGGGCTCCCCGCAACGCCCCTCAGATGGAGCGGGGCTGCGGACGCACACTGCCGGCGTCTGCGCGCCGGACAGGGTGCGGCGCCTGATTGCGGCCCCGCGGCACTCCGGCGCCGCGGACGGGCGGCGCGCCCGGTTTCGGCGCGGACGACATCTGCCGCCCGGCGCTCGAAGCCCGGTTCGACGCCGCGGTTCCGCCCGCTCTGCCGGTGGGCCCGCCTTTGTTGCGCGGCGGCTTCGCCGCCGGGTGATGCGGGCGGCGCTCGCTGCTAGGCCCGCCCGCGGCCCCGGCAAGCCGGGCTGCGCCCGGCTCCTCCGCTGCGCTGCGGCCCTGCGGGTGCCGGGCCCGCTTCGCGCGGGCCTTTCCGTTCGCCGATGCCGCCCCACCCCCGCGTCCGGGGGCCATGCTGGCTTTTGGGGCGGTGCTGGAGGCTTGCGATGGTTCCTCTTCACACTGCTTGGGACAGCGGCGACCGCCGGATGTGCGCGATGCCGCGCGGGGGGCGGCCATGACGCTCCTCCCGGAAGCGCTCCGCGTGGTACTGCGCGCCAATGCCGAAGCGCGTCGCGTCGCCGAGGACCGCAACGCCGACGAGGCCGACCCGATGCCGCTGGTAAAGCTGTTCAACCCCTGCGGTGCGGCGACGTGGCTCGCGACCGAGCTCGGCGAGGATGGTGACACCTTGTTTGGACTCGCCGATCTCGGCTTCGGCTGCCCTGAACTCGGCTATTTCATGGTGCTTCACCTGCGGCGCTGTCAGCGCGCCGCGCAGAATATCGGCCGGGTTCTTCTCTGTCCGCAGAGTAGCGAAGCCGTAGCGGAAGACACGTCCGGCAAAGGCACGCAGCCGCACCGCAGTCTCATGATGGCCGCGGCGTTCGACGCGCTTGAGCACGTCGAGCAGCTTATGCGGCGTTATCGATGCGATCGGCCGCTTGGCGATCTTGGCGAGCAGCTCGAGGAACCAGCGCGCCTTCTTGATGGTGGCTGGCGCGCGCGCCTCGCGCTCCATCTTCTGGATGTACTCCTCGGCAACCAGCGCGAAGGTCGTCTTCGCCGCCAGCTCAGCCTCAAGCCGCTTCTGCCGCTTCTGCCGCTTCTGCCGCTTCTGCCGCTTGACCTCCACCGGATCGATCCCGTCGTCCAGCTCGCCCTTGGCCTCGTCACGGTTCCGACGGGCCTGCGACAAGGTCACCTGAGGGAAGCTGCCGAGCGAAAGCTTCCGTTCGATGCCGCAGCAGCGATAGCGGAAGCGCCAGAGCAGCGCTCCGGACGGCTGGACAAGCAGGTAGAGCCCGTCCGAATCGAAAACCCTGAACGGCCGAGCCGCGGGTTTGAGCGCCTGAATCTGCACCACGTTAAGCATGGGGCCACGCCTCCTTGCATGTTCGTGGCCCCACGTTTTGTGGCCCCCTTCGAGTGGGCCATGGCGGAACATAATGGGAAAATATGGGACCGCGCAGTTCCCATAATACCGCAGGATTCCACGGTTTTCTAGTGATGTTCTGGGTATGTACTGGTGCCGCTTACAGGACTCGAACCTGTGACCCCCGCATTACGAATGCGATGCTCTACCAACTGAGCTAAAGCGGCCCTGCCCGATGCCGATCGCATCCGGAAAGAGCGGCGCGCTTACCAACCCGCAACGGCGCTGACAAGAGATTCCGCACGCCGCGCGTCTCCGTATCTTTTGCACGCGCACTTTACGCGTCGTTTACCACGCAGCGTGCACAAACCGCGCTCTTGTGTGACGGGCCTCGCCCGCAGTGGAGTACGTGCATGGATATGACCCACGGCATGAACGATCCCTTCGACTCGTATCCCGAAGTCGATGCGGACGAAGCCGTTGCGGATCGTCCGCTGGAGATCGGCACCGACGAGCGGCGGATGCACGTGCGCGCCTATAACTACTGGGTGTCGCTGCTGCAGGGCCGTCCTTATCCCTCTATCAAGGACCTTCACCCGGGCAACATCGTCGATTTCGGGCCCAACAGCGTGTTGCTCGATTTCAGCCGCGGCGTGGATGATCCGGAGATCCGCTATCTCGGTGCTGCGCTGCGCGAAGAGTGTGGCCTGGGCGTCGGGCTCAAGCGAGTCGCCGAAGTGCCCAGCCGCTCGCTGCTGTCGCGCCTCACCGATCATTACCTCCAGATCATCGCCAATCGTGCGCCGATCGGATTTGAAGCCGAGTTCGTCGGGCAGCGCGGGCACAATACGCTGTATCGCGGCATCCTGATGCCCTTCTCGTCGGACGAGGAGAAGATCGACTTCATCTATGGCGTGATCAACTGGAAGGAGCTGGTCGACGCAGACATGCAGGCGCGCCTGAACGCGGAGGTCGAGGCGTCGCGTCGCGCCGCTCCGACGCCTTCTGCGGCTCCCATCTGGGCCGACGGCCCGAGCAGCGGCTTCGGCGAGCACGCGGAAACGCCGGACACCGGCGGCGAAACGGAACCGCAGTCGCTGCTGGACCAATTGAGCCTGGCGCGCGACTCCGCGGCAGCCGCGCGGACATCCGACACGCGCAGCCGCGCCGCGCTGTATCGCGCGCTCGGCCACGCCTATGATTTCGCGCTTGCGACCGAACGGGATCGCCAGGGCTATATCGGGCTGCTCAACGAGTATGGCCTGACGCTTCAGGCACGCGCCCCGATGACGCCGCCGGTGAAACTCGTCTTCGGCGCCGATTACGACAAGACGCGCGTGACTGAATTCGCCGCCGTGCTGAATCACGCCAAGCGCAAGGCAGTCCCGCTGCACGGCCTGCGCGGATTCCTCGACGAGGCGGAAGGCGGCATCAAGGCTATCGTGAAGGCCGAGCGCGAACATCGCCGGCCCGCGGTCAAGCGTGACGCGTTCGCCCAGGCGACCGCGGAACTGCGCAGCCGCGCGCCGCTTGCCCACGTACAGATCGATGCGGACGGCGCCGCCGGCGATTTCGTGGTGCTGCTGGCGCGCGCCGGGGATCATGGGCTCGACATCGTCGCAAAGGTGGAGGACGACGCGGGCTTGACCGAGCGCGCGATCCGCAGGGCGGCTGCCTAAACACGCCAGGACCGGCAACTTTTCGCGCTGCTCAAGCCTTGAGGTAGAAACTCGAGGGGAGCATAGCACGCCCATGAAAAACATGATGACGTCGCTGACGCAGGCGTTCGAGGCACGATTGCTCGAAGGAGCGCTGCCGGGAGAGTTGGAAGGACTGGATCAGGGCGAGCGCGCTGAAGCTGCGCTATATGTCGCCGAAGCCGCGGCGATTCGCCCTCCGGGCAAGCCGCAAATCCGGCTTGAGACCTATCTGGATGAAGAGCGGCGGCAGATGCGGCTCGCCGTCATCAACGACGACCGCCCCTTCCTGGTCGATTCGATCTCGGCGGCGATCGCGGCGCAGGACATCGCCATCTATCGCATCATCCATCCCGTCATTCCAGTCGAGCGTGACGATGCGGGGAAGCTGATCTCGATCGGCGAAGGCCGTTCCGAATCGATGATCTACATCGAAATGGAACGTGGCGACGCCCGCACGCGGCGCGCGCTGATCACGGAAATCGAACGCACGCTGGAGCAGGTCCGCGCTGCCGTCGACGATTGGCGTTCGTTGCAGGCCGCGATCACCAGCGACGCGGATCGCTGCGACTCTGCCGAGTCCGGGCAATTGCTGCACTGGTTCGCCGGCGGTGCCATGACGCTGCTGGCGCATGAGCAATGGCAAGCGGACGGCAGCGCGTTCAATCAATTGGGCTTGGCGCGCTTTGTCCTGGACACGCCGATCCTTGCCGAGCCTTCGCGACAGGCGGCGCTGGCATATTTCCGCGAGGGTGGCGAGGCGCCGCTCTTGCTCAAGTCGAACGCGATCTCGACGGTACATCGCCGAACCCCGCTGGACATCGTGGTGATGCCGGCGGGCACCGGCGCGGACACCACCGGTCTGTCGATCCATGCCGGATTGTGGACCAGCGCGGCGCTGTTCGCCTCCCCTGACGAAGTGCCTATACTGCGCGCGCGGCTGAAAACGTTGGAGCACAAGTTCGGCTTTGATCCAAAGGGCCATACCGGCAAGGCAATGGCGCACGCGCTGATGGCGCTGCCACACGATCTGACCACCGCCTTCGATTCGGCGTCACTCGAGCGGCTGGTGCTGACCACCATGTCGGTCGCCGACCGCCCCCGGCCCAAGCTTCTGCTGGTCCGCTCGCTACTGGGACGTCATTTATTCGCATTCGTGTGGCTCCCGCGCGACGACGTATCGACCGGGCGCCGAGAGGCGATCGGCGCCATGCTGAGCGAAGCGGCCAATGCCAACGTGATCAACTGGTCGATCGCGCTGGAGGATGGCGTGGTAGCGCTGCTGCGGTACACACTGGATCTGCGCGGCGGCGGCAGCGTACCCGACGCGGACGTACTCGACACGCAGCTGAAGCGGATGGTGCGCGGCTGGGTGCCAGCCGTCGAAGCGGCCCTGGCCGACCAGACGGGTGGCGCATCGACGCGCCTGGCGCTGCGCTTCGCCCAGGCCTTCCCGCCCGTCTATCGTGCGACCAGCACGCCGGAAGAAGCGGCGCGCGACATCCTGCGGCTTGCAACGCTGGACACGCCGGGCACGCGCTCGGTGCGCATCACGCCACATCCAAAGAACGACACCGAGTATCGCATCAAACTTTACGCCGAAGGCGGTGCGCTGGCGCTTTCCGACGCAGTGCCGGTTTTCGAGAATTTCGGCTTTCGGGTGATCGAGGAAGTTCCGACCCAGTTGGGCAACGGCATGTTCCTGCACGATTTTCAGGTGTCGCTCGCATCCAGTTCACCGGTGTTGACGGCCGAGCCGAAGCTGGTGGAAGACGCCATCGCCGCGGTGCTGCAAGGCAGCGCGGAGGATGATGCCTTCAACCGGCTGATCGTGGACGCTGGCATGCAACCACGGGCCGTCATGCTGTTCCGCGCCTGGTTCCGCTATCTCCGCCAGACGGGCCTCAGCTACGGCATGGCGACCGTGGTCGACGCCATTCGCCGCGCGCCTGCTGTCGCCTCCGCGCTGATCGAGCGGTTCGAGGCGGCGCATGATCCCGCACGCGCACACGACGACGCGACGGTGGAGGCCGCAACCCAGAAGATCAACGCCGGGCTCGATGAGGTGTCGGCGATCGACGACGACCGCATCCTTCGCACGCTCAAGGGTGTAGTAGTGGCAACACTGCGCACCAACGCCTTTGCGCCCGCCTCACAGGAAGCGCTTGCCTTCAAGCTCGACTCCAAGCTTGTGCCCGGTCTGCCCCAGCCGCTGCCGTGGCGCGAGATCTGGGTGTACAGCCCACGGGTGGAGGGCATCCATCTGCGCGCCGGCCCCGTCGCCCGCGGCGGCTTGCGCTGGTCGGATCGGCGTGACGATTTCCGGACCGAGATCCTTGGCCTGATGAAGGCCCAGCGCGTGAAGAACGCCGTGATCGTGCCGACAGGCGCCAAGGGCGGCTTTTATCCCAAGCTACTCCCCTCCCCCGCGACCGACCGCGACGCCTGGCTCGCCGAAGGTACGGAGAGCTACCGTATCTTCATCCGCGCGCTGCTGTCGGTGACGGACAACATCGTCGGCGGCGCCGTGGTCCACCCTGACCGTGTCGCCGTGCTCGACGGCGACGATCCCTATTTCGTCGTTGCCGCCGACAAGGGAACCGCCACCTTCTCCGACGTCGCCAACGCGATCGCGACGGAACGCAACTTCTGGCTGGGGGATGCTTTCGCCTCGGGCGGAAGCCACGGCTATGACCACAAGGCCATGGGCATCACTGCCAAGGGCGGGTGGGTTTCGGTGCGCCGCCACTTCCTCGAACTTGGCGTCGACGTTCAGTCGGAACCGGTGCGGGTTGCGGGCTGCGGCGACATGTCCGGCGACGTGTTCGGAAACGGTATGCTCTTGTCCAAGGCGATCAAGCTCGTCGCCGCCTTTGACCACCGCCATATCTTCCTCGACCCCGATCCCGATCCGGCGGCCAGCTGGGAGGAGCGCGCCCGCATGTTCGCGCTCCCCCGCTCGAGTTGGGCCGACTATAACCCAATCCTGATCTCGCAAGGTGGCGGCGTGTTCGCCCGCACCGCCAAGAGCATCCCGCTCAGCGCCGAGGTCAAAGCGCTACTGGGCGTCGAGCAGGATGAACTCGATCCCACCAGCCTGATCAACGCGATCCTCAAGGCACAGGTCGACCTGCTCTGGTTCGGCGGTATCGGCACCTATCTGAAGGCTGCGAGCGAAAGCCATTCGGACGTGGGTGATCCCGCCAACGACCGGCTTCGCGTCAACGCCGAACAGGTTCGTGCCCGCGTCATCGGCGAGGGTGCCAATCTGGGCGTCACCCAGGCCGCCCGCATCGCCTTCGCTAGCGTTGGCGGACGCATCAACACCGACTTCATCGACAATTCGGCGGGCGTCGACTGTTCGGACAATGAAGTGAACATCAAGATCGCGCTCAACCGCGAGGTGATCGAAGGGCGGCTTGGGTTCGAGGAGCGCAACACGTTCCTGGCAGAAATGACCGACGACGTGTCGGAACTGGTGCTCGAGGACAACCGGCTACAAACGCTGGCGCTCTCCTTCATGGAGAATGACGGCGCGGTGTCGCTGCCCAGCTATGTGCGCGTGGTGGAAATCCTGGAAGCGTCGGGACGGCTCGACCGCGCCGTCGAAGGGCTTGGCTCGAACGTGGAACTGCTTCGCCGTGCGCAGGAGGGCCGCGGCCTCACCCGCCCCGAGCTTGCGGTGCTGCTGGCCTCCACCAAGCTGGCGCTTCAGGATGCGATTGAGGGGCGCCGGCTGGCGGACGATCCCGAGTTGAAGGGCGATCTGCTCGCCGCGTTCCCGCAGGCGATGCAGTCGCGCTTCTCTGCCGCGATTCAAGAGCACCGGCTTCGCAATGAGATCGTCGCGACCAAGCTCGCCAATCGGCTGGTGAACCGGCTCGGCGTGCTTCACCCCTTCGAACTCGCGGAGGAAGAAGGCGCAGCGATGGGCGACATCGCGGTGGCCTTTGTTGTAGCCGAACGGCTGTTCCGCCTGGGCGACAGCTGGGAAGCGATCGAAACGGCTCAGATCAGCGAGCGGGCAAGACTGGCGCTGCTCGACGAAATGGCAGTCGCGGTACGCGGCCAGATGGCGGACGTGCTGCGGGTGACGCCGTCGGGCGCGAGCCCCCGGCGCATTATCGAGCGGCTGAAGCCGGGTATCGCCGCGCTCGACCGCCAGGCCAAGGCGCTGCTGCTGGACGAAGTGAAGGCGCAGAGCGGGCGTATCGCCGCCAAGCTGGCGGGAACGGGCGCGCCGGCCGAACTGGTTGACCGAGTCGTCCGGCTGTTCGAGATGGATGGCGCAGTCGGCCTGGCCGAACTCAGCGTGCGGCGCGGCATCGATGAAACCGACCTCACGCGCGCCTTCACGCATCTTGGTCAGGTGCTCGGGCTCGACTGGGCACAGGCGACGGCGGCGCGGATCACCACGGGGGATCCGTGGGAACGGCTGCTGATCGCGGGCCTCGCGCGCGACTTCCAGCAGTTGCGGCTCGATTTCCTCAGCCGCCTGCCGGACGCCGATCCGCGAGGCGGCGTGGATGGCTGGCTGTCGGCGCATGCGCCGCGCGTGGCGCAGTTCGCGGCGCTGGTGCAGCGGGCGCGGCAGACGGCCGCGCCGAATGCGGCGATGCTGGCGCAGATTGCGGGGCAGGCGCGGGTTTTGCTGGGACGTTAAGTTGGTGAAAGTTCTGCAGCGGAGGTCTTTCTCCGCCGCAGAGTGATTGCAATTGCGAATCGTTCTCGTTATCGAAGGATAACCTAAACGACCGAGCATCGCGGCCACTCATGCACGCCCCCGCCGCCCCGGCCATCAGGAAGCGCAGCCGGAAAAGCTTTTGGCTGAAGCAGCTTCACACCTGGCATTGGATGAGCTCGGCGATCAGCCTGATCGGGCTGCTGCTGTTCGCGCTGACCGGCTTCACGCTGAACCACGCCGCCGATATCGAGGGTTCGCCGCAATCGGTGGAGAGCAAGGCGCAGCTGCCCGCACCATTGTTGGCGCAAGTTGCCACCGACGATGCGCCCGACACCAAGAAGCCGCTGCCGGCCCAAGTCGGCGCCTATGTCGAATCCAAGCTCGGCATGGCTGCGCAAGGCACCGCGGAATGGTCGGCGGACGAGATCTACCTGCCCCTGCCCCGCCCCGGCGGCGACGCCTGGGTCTCGATCGACCGCGCCACCGGCGCAGTCACCAGCGAGCGCAGCAGCCGCGGCTGGATCGCCTACCTCAACGACCTCCACAAGGGCCGCAACGCCGGCACGGCGTGGAAGTGGTTCATCGACATCTTCGTGTTCGCCTGCATCGTCTTCACGCTGACCGGCCTGGTGCTGCTCCAGATGCATTCCAAGCACCGCAAGAGCACCTGGCCGCTGGTCGGCATGGGGCTCGTGATCCCCGCGCTCGTCGCGATCTTCCTCATCCATTGAGCGAGGCACAGCCATGCAAATCCGCCTGACCGGACTGACCGCCGCCGCGATCGGCGCAGGCAGCCTGTTCCCCGCCGCGGCGGGCGCACAGACGCTCAACCTGTCGATCGACATCCCCCGGCTGCGCGTCGCCGAATATCACAAGCCCTATGTCGCGGTGTGGCTGGAGAAGCAGAGTGCGACGCCGCACACGCTGTCGGTCTGGTACGATGTCGACAAGCGCGGCGGCGAAGGCACCAAATGGCTGCGCGACATCCGCCAGTGGTGGCGCACCAGCGGGCGCGGCATGACCTTCCCCGCCGACGGTGTCAGCGGCGCCACCCGCGCCCCGGGCACGCAGAAGCTTCAGCTGGTCGCCGGGCGCGGTGCCATGCCCCGGCTGACCCCCGGCGAATATACCCTGGTCGTCGAAGCCGCGCGCGAGGTCGGCGGGCGCGAGATGGTCCGCATCCCCTTCAGCTGGAACGGCAAGGCCGCCAGCGGCACCCGCGCGGGATCAACCGAACTGGGCACCGTCACGTTCACGCTGAAGCGCTAACCGGGAGGACTTACGCCATGTATCTTCGCAAACCCCTGATCGCGGCCGCCGCCGTGGCGGCCATCGCGGCGCCGGCCGCGCTCGCCCATCGTATGTGGCTGTTGCCGTCCTCTACCACGCTTTCGGGCACCGACAATTGGGTGACCGTCGACGCAGCGGTGTCGAACGACCTGTTCTATTTCGACCACCAGCCGCTGCGCGCGGTGCCCGCCGTCACCCAGCCTGATGGCAGCGAAGGCAAGGTCGAGAACCACAGCGTCGGTCGCTATCGTGCGACCTTCGACGTGCACCTGACCCAACAGGGCACCTATCGCGTCGCCGTAGTCAACCAGGGCGTGTTCGGCAGCTACAAGCTGAACGGCGAGACCAAGATGCTGCCACGCGGCACCACCACCGCGACGCTGGCGGTGGCGATCCCCGCCGGCGCAACCGATGTACAGACCAGCGAGAGCTTCGCCCGCAACGAGATTTTCGTGACGCAGGGCGCGCCGACCGGCACCGTGTTCAAGCCGACCGGCAAGGGACTGGAGCTGGTTCCGGTGACGCACCCCAACGATCTGGTCGCGGGGGAAGCGGCAACCTTCCAGTTTCTGCTCAACGGCAAGCCCGGCGCGAACCTGTATGTGACCGCGATCCCCGGCGGCAGCCGCTACCGCGATGCTCTCAAGCAGATGGACCTGCGCACCGATGCGCAGGGCAAGGTGTCGGTCACCTGGCCGGAGCCGGGTATGTATTGGCTCAACGTCACCCCCAACGCCCCGCGCATCGACGGGGAGGGCCCGGGTGCCGGCGGCGCCCGCAGCCCCGGCGCAGGCCAGCGTCCCGCAGGAAGCACGGGCGGCGCCATGCCGCGCGGCCCGCGGGTGAGCTACACCACGACGCTGGAAGTGCTCGCCCCCTGAACGCGGCTCCGCGCATCGCCATCCCCGACAGCCTGTCGCCGGCGGCATTCCACCGGCGACAGGCGGACGCGCGCATCGTGACGCTGGCGGGGGAGACGATGGGCACGCGCTGGTCGGTGCGCGTGGTTGTGCCGGATGCTCCAGCCGCGCCCGATCTGAACCCCGGCCTTCGCCCGGGAACGGTGCAGAGTGACCGGCACGTGTACGACCTGGCGCTGAAAGCCGAAATCGAAGCGGTGCTGGCGCGGATCGTGGCCGAGATGAGCCATTGGGAGCCCGGGTCCGCGCTCAGCCGGTTCAACCGTTCCGAACCCGGCCGCTGGCAGCCGCTCCCGCCCGCCTTCGCGCACGTCCTCGCCGCTGCGCTGGCGGTAGCGGAGGCGAGCGAGGGAGCCTTCGATCCCGCCATGGGCCTGCTCGCCGACCTATGGGGTTTCGGCCCCGGCGGGAAGCGCGACGGCGTTCCGAGCGGGGCGGAGATCGCCGAAGCGCTGGCAGGTTCGGGCCGCCGCCAAATCGAGCAGGATGGCCGCCGTGCCCGCCGCCTGGCCCGCGCGGCGCTCGATTTTTCAGGCATTGCCAAGGGCCATGCCGTCGATGCCCTCGCCGAGCGGTTGCGCGGGCTGGGCCTCGCCGACTTCCTGGTCGAGATTGGCGGCGAGTTGCGCGGCGAGGGCATCAAGCCCGACGGGCAACCCTGGTGGGTCGATCTGGAGCCCGCGCCGGGCGTCGCCTCCACGCCGATCCGAGTGGCGCTGCACGGCCTGTCGGTGGCGACATCGGGCGATTACCGCCGCAGCTTCCACCATGCCGGGCAGGATTATGCCCACACGCTCGATCCCCGCACCGGGCGCCCGCTGACCAATGGCGTGGCGTCGGTGACGGTGCTGCACCCCAATTGCATGCTGGCCGACGCCTGGGCGACGGCGCTGACCGTGCTGGGGCCGAACGGCATGGCGTTGGCGGCGCGCGAAGGGCTGGCGGTGCATATGGCGGTGCGCAGGCACGGGGAGCGGCTTTCCCCGCGGCTGGAGGCGATGCTGGGTTGAGCCGAGCGCGGCATCGGCCCGGGCTGGAGGCGCCCTGTCGGGGCATGGCAGCCAACGCCCCAGTCGCGGACATGCCCTGGTCTTCCATGCTCGCGAAAGCCGCCGTTCGTACAGGGTAGAAGTTTCCCGTTTGCGCGACGGCAAACTCCTATAGGCGGTCCGACACGCGTCACCATAAGGGGAGATCGATGCTGGCGTCATTCACTGCGTTGCTCTTTGGAGCCATTGCCATTGACATCGCGGCCGCCAAACCCCTGGACGTCGCGCGCGTTTTTCTTGAGGCGGTACGCACAGGCGATGTCGAGACGATCCGAAGATTGCGAACGGATGATGCCGTCGCGGGCGGCGGGCCGGATCTGGGTCCGCTTGGGGGATCCGAAGAATATTTGCTTCTTCCGAAGCTGAAACGCTGCGCGATCCGCGGGCTGGCGCTCGATCCGCAGGAGACGGACAGAAGCCTGCTTCGCGAGATGACGCCCTCCTCGATCGCGGCAGGTGGGGCATCCACCATCAGAGGAGGGCTGTCATGCCCGATGAGCGATGGCAGCCACCACGTAGCACATGTTCTGATCGTGGTAGTGAGAGGGCGGGTGGCGCTGTTTGCCTTCGGGGGGTAGCAGCGAGCACCGTTCCGAGCCTGGGCCTTTGCGTCGCAAAGCGGATGTCTCGCTAACGCACCATCCGGGTGATCAGGCTCTATCCGACCGCTCGTACCGCTGAAGGTCCGACCTTGGGTGATGTCGAGACGGTCAGCTTCAGAGCGAAAGTTCCGATAGCTGCCGGTGTTTGGCCCATTTCAGCTAGGCATTTCGCAACACGAGGGTGCGCTTAAATCAAACCCGCTGCTCCAAAAACTCAGCAAGATCGCTTGGCAGGACCAAATCGTCCCGGAGCCTTGGATCGCGCGCAGCCTCAAGGAAGGCTTCATGCTCGCGGTGGCCAGGAACGAATACCGCCTTACGCTCGTATTCGACCGGCGTGAACGTGCCCCAGTTGGTGATCTGCCCGAAATAGATGCCCGCGGCCCCTACTTCACGTGCGAGCTCGACCGCATCCCCCATCTCTCGGAAGTTCTCTTGCTGAACCGTGAAACTGAGGCTGAAGTCCTCGATCAGCCCCTCCGCGAGCAGTTGCCCGGCGAATCTGAGGTTTTCCACCATTACGGACCAACGTGCGCCCCGCCGTAGCAGCTCGTGAGTAGGGCCGGTCGCGGCGTCCAGGCTGATCCGCAACGACTCAACACGGCGGTGCAGGCTTGGAAAGGCCTCCCACTGACGAGGGGTAAATAGCATGCCGTTGGTCATGATGATGAATTTGAGATCAGGATATCCGCCGGCGTCTAGCTGGGTCATCAAACGCCGAAAGTTCTTGCTCGCGAACGGATCACCCGAGCCGGTGACGAACACCGTCTTAGCATTCTTGAGAAGCGGAAGGATCTGGCGCTCCTGCATCGTGTCAAAACGCGCGCGCGTTGCGTCGTCAGCAGCGTACCGTTCGGTTCGGCAGCTCGGGCAAGAAAGATTACAAGTGCGGTCGTAGGAGAGATTGAGCATCTCCGGACCGCGGGGCATGGTGGTGGCCCGAGGCCTGATGATTTCGCTCCACTTCGGATCTGCCTCGAGTTCCTCAATCGTGGGAAACTGGCTGCTCTGGATCGAGGGGCAGGTTCGCTTGTTACAGAAGCGGTAGGACCCATCGAGCATGCTCCCTCGGATCGCTTGTGCAGTGTCACCGTTCCACACGTCCTGCCAAGGAACGTAACTCAGATCACCGGTCGAGGTCGGGAGCCAACTCGCACAGCAGAGATGCGTCGAGTTCTCCAGCACGTCGAGCTCGATAAATGGGTTCATACAGACCCTGCCAGTAAGCTGGTATTTTGAATTGCCTGGGTCGAGCAGGCCTTCCAAACGAAAGATCACGCCTTGAACCTGCACGTTCTGGCTTTCAGTGGCACAGAGGGGCATCAGTGCACTCAGTGCGTCCTGGGAACCGCCCGCGGCGGCGGTGCAAAGTCCTAGAAGCAATTGCATCTGCACCCGCACCGGCGGGCTGGGTTCCATCGATGATCGCTGAAGCAGCGTTTCGACAACGAGTGGATTTTCGCTTAGAATAGAGGGAACCAGTGACCAAAGTTCCGGGTGATCCAGCCCATCCGACATCACACTCAACATCAGATCAATCGCTTGATGAGCGGCGCTCGCTCCATCAACAATCGACACCTGCGCGCTTCCAATCGCCTCTTCCTGAATGAACAACGTGATACTCCGCGTATTTTGATTTTGGGGAGCCAACTACATCGTTGTAGATGAGTCGGTTACCTCCGTAGCGCTGCGCGCTTATCGATGCTGCCGCCGTGCTGCACCCTTCTCAGACAAGTTTATCCGTCGTTTGCGGCAGGCGAAGCGCAGAGAATCCGCCGGACTGCTGAACCAGGGCATTTGACGGTATGCCGAAGCCGCTCTTGGTCGAGATCGTCCCGCTGTTCATGACTTACCTACCCCTCGATGACCACTTCCTTCCAGTATAGAACTGTGAGGCCGGGCACGCGCCTCAGGTCGCGAAACAATGTCGAACACAGCGGGCAGCATCGGGCGGTGCTGTGCGGGACCCTTCGATTATTGGCGCTGAAACCGGCCCGGTTCCTGCTGCTTCCCCCGCTCCGAACAATGACCGCTTTATGGTGTCGGCGTGATCCCTTGGATGACCCAACATGGGCGACGGCGCTCATTCGCTACCACCAGCATAAGAGCGGCAGCCTTTTGCGCACCGGGCTCCCAAGAGCGGCCGGTCCACTAACCACATCAACGAAGGTTCAATTTCGGTGGGCTACATCGTAAAGGGGTTGTGGAGTTCACGGCAGGCATGAAGCGCTTGCCGCGGCTCTGCACGCAAGCGCCTATGCGTAGATCGCAGAGTGTCGGAGCATAGCCGAACATGACTGACGAACCGGTCAAGGGACCCGCGTCTTACTTTCCTTCCATTGAGGAGAAGTACGGTAGACCGATAACCGAATGGCAGGCGATCGTGCGCGAGCACTTGCCGGCCAAGCATATGGCGTTGGTCGCGATGCTCAAGGACAAGCATGGCATGGGGCATGGCCATGCCCACGCGGTGGTAGCGCATACCCTTGCCGAGAAGGGCTGAGCGGTAGGCGGCGCAGCGCTAGCGGAAGCTCAGCTTTGCTTTCGCATCAGGGCGACGGCCGCGGCATGGCTGATCTGACGGACCGGGCTGAAGGTCTGCGTCGAACAATCGGTGCTCACGTCCAGATCGGCTTCGGCCTGGGCTTCTTCCAGCGTCGGGACATGGCCGTCCAGCCGGTAGCGGATCGACCACTCAACCGACGAAATCGCCAGCGGCGCGTCGAAGGCATAGACCGACAGGACGCCGGGGCGTTTGCCGGGCGCGGAAAGGAGGAAATAGTTGGTGCCTTCCGACACCATCGACGCGCAGTAGAGCGCCTGTACCTGGAAGCCGCGCTTGCGGAACGCCGCGACCGGATCGAAGCCGAGCGGCTGGCCCCTCTCGCCTTGCCAATCGAAGGTCAGCATCGTCGCGGGGTCGGCGCGTGGCGCGGTGACCTGCGCGCCGGCGAGCGTGCCGACGGTGCGGGTGGTACCTTCTAGCGTTTGGGCGGCGCGCCAGTGGATCGGGGACTTGGTCGCTTGAAGCGCGGACAGCGTCGGCGTGCCCCGGACGCCACTCGCCGGCGTCAGCGCGAAGACCGCTTCAGCCAGCGCGTCCATCGGCGTGGGAGCCGCTACCGTGGTACCACGCCGGCCCGACTGCGCCGCGACGGGGCTGGCGATGAGCGCGATGCAAAGCGACGTTCCAAGCAGGGTGCGCATTCGATCCTCGATGTTTCGGACGGTCGCCCTTCCCAGCTACGCCGCCGCGGAGCAAGGGGCACGGCACTCAAGCTGCGGCGGCGACCGTCGCACGATCATCGTCATCATTGGCCGGCGATACCCGGGCACGTGGCTTGCTGCGCCGCGCCCGGGAAGCCCTCCCCCCACGGTTGCGCACGCGCAAAAAGAAGCCAGCGCCACGGCGCACGAGATCGAGGCGGCCAATGGAACCCAGCGCCGCACCCGCTGCCGCGGCCACCTCCAGCAATGCGCCGATCTCCAGGCTGGTCAACCACAGCGCCAGATCCGGAGCGAGCACCACAAGCATGCGAGCCGGATCATTCTCTCCCGCGACGCCGCTGATGGCGATGCCGATCGCCACCACGATCGCCATTGCGACGTGAACCCGCGTGATCCGATTTGCAGCGCGCGCGGGCAGCTCGACCATCGCCTGGCGCATGATCCGGCCTGTTTCGGAGTTGGCGCCTGCCATGAGTGTCACCCAGAGCATCAGAAATATGGCGGCAAGGACCACGTCGTTCCTCCAACAGAGTCCCCCAACCTATGGCGCTCCATGCCACCGCACAAGCGAGGGCGGTGGTGGGCGCGTGCGCGCCTCGCGCCACGGGCTGAGGCGCGCACGCGGGGATGGACGCGGTGGTCGCCGCGACGCCCGGTTACGCGTCGGCCCAGCGGCGCAGGAGGTTGTGGTACACGCCGGTCAACTCGATCACGGAGCGGTCGGCGCCGCCCAGTTCGGCAGTGAGGCGCTGCACCGACTGGTCGAGGTCGAACAGGATGCGGCGCGCGCTGTCGTCGCGGATCATCGACTGGAGCCAAAAGAACGACGCGACGCGGGTGCCGCGGGTGACCGGGGTGACATGGTGGAGGCTGGAGGACGGGTAGAGCACGGCGTGGCCGGCGGGAAGCTTCACCCGCTGGACGCCGAAATGGTCCTCCACCACCAGTTCGCCCCCGTCATACTGGGCGGGATCCTCCAGAAACACGGTCATCGACAGGTCGCTGCGGATGCGGAACTCCGTGCCGCGCTGGATGCGGATCGCATTGTCGACATGGGTGCCGAAGGTCTGGCCTTCGCCATAGCGGTTGAACAGCGGTGGGAACACCTTGAGCGGCAGCGCGGCGGCAAAGAACAGCGGCGACTTGCCGAGCGCGTCTAGCACCATCGCTCCGGCTTGCTGCGGGGCGGGGCTGGTTTCCGGCAGCTGCTCGTTCTTCTTGGCGAGCGCGGACTGGTGGCCCGAAGTCGCGTTGCCGTCGATCCACTCGGCCGCATCGATCAAAGCGCGCAGCTGCTGGAGCTTGGCGGCGTCGAGCAGGTCGGGGATCGCGATCATCATGGGCTTTGGCCTTGGTTGGCGGGGTGACCATAAGGCTAAACGGGCGGAGGGCCCCTGGGGAAGACCCTCCGCCCGCGCCTTGCCGCTCCGTTAGAAGCGGTAGTTGATCGTCAGCACCGCCGCGCGCGCGTCGCCCGGCGTCGCCCAGCCATTCTGGCGGATGCGCGTGAAGTAGAGCTCATCGGTGAAGTTCTTGACGTTGAGCTGTGCCGACAGGGTCTTGGATATGTCGTAGGCGAGGTAGGCGTTGTGGACGAGGTAATCGTCCGCCTGCGCCACGCCCCGCGTCGCGGCCGTTGGCAGGCTAAGCGCGATGGCTCCCTGATAGGTGAGCCCATAGCCGATGCTCAACCCGAACGGCAGCTTGTAGGTGGTGAACAGGCTGCCGGAATGTTCGGGCGTGTTCGCGAGCCGGGCGCCGGCACCCGGATCAGGGAAGGCAACGCTGTTGCCACAGTTCGCCGCGCCGGGATTGTTCAGGCAGAAATTGGACACCGACTGGATCAGCTTGCCGTCGAGATAGGTGTAGTTGGCGGTGATCGACCAGGCGTTGGTGATCCGGCCGACCGCGCCGATCGCGATGCCATCGACGCGCGAATGGCCGTCCATCTGCTGGTCGGGGATGCCGGGTTCGTTGGAAGCGACGCGGTAGCTGTCGCGTTCGTTGCGGAACACAGAAGCGGTGAGCAGCAAGCGGCCGTTCGCCAGCTCGGCCTTGGCGCCAAGCTCGTAGTTCTTGGCGCTTTCGGGCGTGGTGACGCAGGTAGTGGTGGTAGCGCCATTCTCGCCCGCCACGGTGCACGATCCGTTGACCGAAGACTGCGACGGCGTTTTGGAATTGCCGTACGCCGCATAGAGGCTGACCGCTTCGACTGGCTTGTAGACCAGGCCGACGCGGTACGAGAACAGGTCGTTGTCGTTGTACAGGCGGGTGGCGGTGGGGGCGCTCAGGCTGGAGCCGTGGTTGCTTTCCCAGCGGACGCCGCCGTTCAGCTCGACCTTGCCCAGGCGCATCGTGTCGAACAGGTAAAGCGCGTAGTTGGTGACTTCGCCGGTCTGACGGCCGGTATAAGTGTAATTGACCGGGCCGGTATAGGTGTTGCTGCCATACACCGCGCCGGGCAGCGCGGGGCCCTGCACCACGTCATATGGATTGGCGATGTTGATAAAGGGGTAGTGCTGGTTGGCGTTGGGCGCGGCGGGGTTGAAGGCATAAGGGTTGCCCCCTGCTGCGTCGCGTAGCGCGTTGCCGGTGCGCAGCGTGTACTTTTCCCAGCTTACCGATCCGCCGAGCGTCGCGGTGTGCTCGATCGCGCCGGTGTTGAACGTCGCGCGCAGATCGAGCTGGTCATACATCAGCTCGTTCCTGGAATTGCGCAGGTTTCCGCGCGGGCCGCCGATCAGATAATAGCCGGCGGGCACGGTGATGTTGAGCACCTGGCCAGGGCCGGTACGGGTATCGAGGTCGACGACGCAGCTGCCGCCGCTGGGCGTGCGGTTGTTGTCGAGGCAGTAGGTGCCCTGGGGCGGCCCGACGGTGGTCAGCTGGCTGACCTGCTGCCAGCGCGCGAGGTTGCGCACCGACACCGTGTCGCTGATTTCGTGGTCAAAGATCATCGTTGCCTGATCGACATCGATGTCCTGCCGGTCGACGTTGCGATAGCCGTAGTAATTCTCGCGATCGACTCCCGGGATCAGGCCGTCATACACGTCGTTCTGGAAGTAGGGGATCCCGTATTGCGGCACGTTGCGGTCCTCCTGGTGGAGATATTGCAACGTCACCCTGGTCGGCCCCTCGATCCCGATCGCGACCGAAGGTGCCACGCCCCAGCGCTTGTTATACTCGATGTCGCGCCCGGGAATGTCGTTGCGGTGAACCATCGCGTTCAGGCGCACGGCGATCAGCTCACTGGCGCGCAGGTTCGCGTCGATCGTGCCGCGATAATAATCGGGCGTGCCGACGCCGCCGGTGACGACGACGCGGTGCTCGGCAAGCGGACGCTTGGTGACGATGTTGATCGATCCGCCCGCCGAGCCCGCGCCATTCTGCACCGAATTGGCACCGTTGACGATTTCGAGCTGTTCCAGGTTGAACGAGTCCGAGCGGCTATAGGCGGCGCTGTCGCGCACCCCGTCCTGGGTGATGTCGCTGGAAGCCGAAAAGCCGCGGAAATTGATCTGGTCGCTCGGCGGGGTGCCGCCCTCGGCGGCGCCAAAGGTGATGCCCGGCACCGTCGAAAGCATGTCGCGCAGGGTGAGCAGGTTCTGCTGCTCGATCGTCTCGGCGGTGATCACGGTGATGGTCTGCGGGGTGTCGCGGACCGGACGCGTGGCCTTGGGCGTCTCCTGGTGCGGCTGATAGGCGTCGCCGGTGATGATCACATCCTCGCGGTTCTGCTCCCGAGCGGCCTGGTTCTGGTCGGTGGCCGGATCCTCCGCGGCATGAGCAGGCGCGCTGGCGATAAAGCCGACACAGGCGAGCGCCAGGAATGCGGGCGCGCCGGCGCGCGCCGCAGGACGAGGTTGGTGCACAGAATTCCCCCTCTGTTTTTTTCGAACTATTGCAGAGTCGATTATTGCGACCCGTTCGCAGAGTCAATGCTAATGCGACTAGATCGCATCTTTGTCAGCGTGCGGTTATGGCCGCTCCACGAACAACCAGGTTCGGATCGCGCTGGCGAGATTGGGCGAGTCGTCCTTCGTGATGCGGGCATGGTCGATCGCCGCGACCAGCGCGCTGAGCGGCAGCGCCCGCGCCGCGGCCTGCGCCTCCAGCGCCTGCCAGAACACGGGCTCCAGGCTGATCGAAGTCTGGTGTCCGGCAATGGTGATCGACCGCTTGACCGGTCCGCGAAAGCCTCCCGGCGGCGGCTCCAGTGTCATTCGGTGTCGAACAGCGACGCCAGCTGCTCGACCATCGTTCCGGCCAGCTGCTCGGCATCCATGATCGTCACCGCGCGGCCATAATAACGCGTCACGTCATGGCCGATGCCGATTGCCACCAGGCTGACCGGCGAGCGCGCCTCGATCCAGCCGATCACCTGGCGCAGATGCCGTTCCAGATACGATCCCGAATTCACCGACAGCGTGGAATCGTCCACGGGCGCACCGTCGGAGATCACCATCAGGATCTTGCGATCCTCGGGCCGCGCAATCAGCCGGCTGTGCGCCCACAGCAGCGCCTCACCGTCGATATTTTCCTTCAGCAGCCCTTCGCGCATCATCAGACCCAGGCTGCGCTTGGCCCGCCGCCAGGGTTCGTCGGCCTGCTTATAGACGATGTGCCGCACATCGTTCAGGCGCCCGGGCTGCGCGGGCCGCCCCTCGGCCAGCCACTTTTCGCGCGATTGCCCGCCCTTCCAGGCACGGGTGGTGAAGCCCAGCACTTCGGTCTTCACCCCTACCCGCTCCAGCGTGCGCGCCATGATGTCGGCGCTGATCGCTGCGATCGAGATGGGCCGCCCGCGCATCGATCCCGAATTGTCGATCAGCAGCGTGACCACCGTGTCCTTGAACTCGGTATCGCGCTCGATCTTGTAGCTGAGCGATTGCGTGGGGTTCACCACCACCCGCGCCAGCCGGGCGGCGTCGAGCATGCCCTCGTCCTGATCGAAGTCCCAGCTGCGCGACTGCTGCGCCATCAGCCTCCGTTGGAGCCGATTGGCCAGCTTGGTCACCGCGCCTTGCAGATGCACCAGCTGCTGATCGAGATAGGAGCGCAGCCGGTCGAGCTCTTCGGCATCGCACAGGTCGGTCGCGGCGATCACTTCGTCGAATTGCGTGGTATAGGGCCGATAGTCGAACTGCGGCGGCAGGTCGCTGTGTGGGCGGTTGGGGCGATTGGGCACCATGCCCTCCTCGCCTTCGTCGCCCGGCTCGGCGTCGCCGTCGTCCGTCGCCTCGGATTGCTGCTGCTCGCCATCCTCGGTTTCGTCGGACTCGCGCTGCTCGCCGCGCGCCTCGACGTCGCCCTCGCCTTGCTCGGACTGGCTGTCGCCCTCTTCCTCGCCGGGCTGTTCCTGGTCGTCGCTGCCTTCGTCTTCCTCGCCGCCCTCATCGGCTTCGTCGGGCAGCACTTCGCCTTCGATCAGTTCCAGTTCCTGGAGCAACTTGGTGGCAAGCGCGGCATAAGCGCGCTGGTCGTCGACGGCGAGCGTGAGCGCGTCCAGATCGCCGCCGGCCTTTTTCTCCACCCAGTCTCGGATCAGCGCCAGGCCCATCGCCGCGCTGGCCGGCGCCTCGCGCCCGGTCAGCCGCTCGCGCACCATCAGCCCCAGCGCGGTGGACAGCGGCACTTCCTCTCGGTTGCGCGCGCGCGCAATCGGGTCGGAGCGCAGGCGAACGGCCAGCGCATGGTCGAGATTGTCGGCAATGCCGGCGTAACCGCGCCCGCCCAGCGCCTCGATCCGCGCCGTCTCCACTGCGTCGAACACCGCGCGCGCCACCGGCTCGGCGGGCGAACTGCGCAAATGCACGGCATTGTCGTGATGTCGCATGCGCAGCGCAAAGCTGTCGGCGAAACCGCGCGCCTCGGCCACCTGCTCGGCCGGAAGCCCGCGCGGCGGCATCGGTACCTTGATGCTGCGTCCGTCCTGACGCGGCGGATCGGCGGTAAAGCTCAGCTCCGCTTCCGCCTCGCCCGAAAGCGCGCGCGCAGTGCCGCCCAGCACGGCGCGGAATTGTTCAATCGGAGAGTCGGCAGCCATTTACCAGAACACCTTGCAACCAAATCGACCGATTTCCGGGTCGCGCGTGAGTACCGTCAGATCTTCCACCAGCGCCTGCGCTGCGAGCAAGCGGTCGAACGGGTCCCGGTGATCGCCGCCCAACAGACCGCCGCGCAAGCCATGGTCCGGCCGCACATCGAGCGGTTTGAACCCATCTTCCACAAGGCTCTGGCCATAAGTCTCGATGCGTGCACCCAAGGTCGGCAGCTTTCCAAAGCGAAACTTGGTTCCAAGTTCCCAGGCAGTGGCCGCGCTCACGAACACGTCGCTCTCCCGGGACTGAAGCACCGCAATCACATTCGGGGAAAGACGATCGGTCTGATCCCACCACCAGATCAAGGTGTGCGTATCGAGAAGATAGCGCACCCCGTCAGAGCCCGAACCGATCGAGTTCCTCGTCGGAGTAGAAGGGTTCGAACCATACCGAATCCGGTATGTCTCCGATCAGCCCCTTATACCGTCCCGGCGTGCGCGGAGGCAGCGCCTGGGGTGGCGTAAGCGGCACCAGCTTTGCCCAGGGCTCTCCCGCCTTGGCGAGCACGATCTCCTCGCCGGCATGCGCACGGTCCATCAGCTTGGAAAGCTGCGTTTTGGCGTCGTGGACGTTGAACGTCTTTTGCGGGTCGGCCTCTGCCATGGTCACCTCCAGGTGGACTAGGTTAAGTTAGTCCACCCCTGGATCGATCTCAAGCCTTGCCCACCACGCTCTCGGGCAGGTCCTTGCCGAACACGCGCTGATAATATTCGGCCACCTGCGCGCGCTCGGCCTCGTCGCATTTGTTGAGGAACGACAGGCGGAACGCGAAGCCGACATCCTTGAAGATGTCGGCATTCTGCGCCCAGGTGATCACGGTGCGCGGGCTCATCACCGTGGAAATGTCGCCGTTGATGAAGCCGCGGCGAGTCAGCTCGGCTACCCGCACCATGTTCTCCACCAGCTCCTTGCCGCCGGGCTTGTCATAGTCGCCCGACTTGGCAAGCACGATCCGCGCCTCGGTCGCGGCGGGGAGGTAGTTGAGCGTGACCACCACGTTCCAGCGGTCCATCTGGCCCTGGTTGATCTGCTGGGTGCCGTGATACAGCCCGCTGGTGTCCCCCAGGCCCACCGTGTTGGCGGTGGCGAACAGGCGGAAATACGGGTTCGGGCGGATCACGCGGTTCTGGTCGAGCAGGGTCAGCTTGCCCTCGGTCTCCAGCACGCGCTGGATGACGAACATCACGTCGGGGCGGCCTGCGTCATATTCGTCGAACACCAAAGCCGTCGGCGTCTGCAATGCCCAGGGGAGCAGGCCTTCGCGGAATTCAGTGACCTGCTGGCCGTCCTTCAGCACGATCGCGTCGCGGCCGATCAGGTCGATGCGGCTGATATGCGCGTCCAGGTTGATGCGGATGCACGGCCAGTTCAGCCGTGCCGCGACCTGTTCGATGTGCGACGACTTGCCGGTGCCGTGATAGCCCTGGATCATCACCCGGCGATTGTGCGCGAAGCCCGCCAGGATCGCGAGCGTGGTGTCGCCATCGAACACATAAGCGGGGTCCAGATCGGGGACGCGCTCGTCGGCCTCGCTGAACGCGGGCACTTCCATGTCGATGTCGATGCCGAACAGGTCGCGCACGCTCGCGGTCTTGTCGGGCGCCTGGAGAATGGTGGTTTCCCGGCTGTCGGGCTGGGCGTTGGGAAGATCGGCCATCAATGCAATCCGGTCACAAGGGGTTCGGCTCCGCCTAAGGCTTGGTGGCGTGCACCGCAACAGATAGGCATGGGTTCAGTCACGGGGGAACGCTGGAAGCCGGAAAAGGTCCACGAATTGCTGCGCCACGGCAAGATCGCCGGTGACCTCTACCTTCCCCGCCGCCTGCGAATCGGCAAGCGGCGCGGGGCCGTAGAACACCGCCGCCAGGGGTGAGGGCTCGCCCTCGAACCCCAGTTCCGCCCCGACGCACGGGGCACGCCGCACCGCCAGCTGACCATCGGCAATCAGGCCGCGAAACTCGTCGCCGCCGATGCGGAAGCCAAGATCGACCGACAGGGTCGCGGATGCCTGCGGGTCCATCATCGTGCGCAGCGACAGCATGAAGGCGGTGTTGCTCAGCGGCATGGTCACGTCGTGCGCCGGGGATCCTGCCGCCCAGCGGCTCAGCGCGAAGATCGGCGTCTCCAGCGCGCGCCCCCATGCCGTCAGCGCATAGACCTGCGCGCTGACCGGTGGCGGCAGCGTTTCGCGGCGGAGCACCCCGCCCTTTTCCAGCCCTTCCAGCCGCTGGGTGAGGATGTTTGCGCTCAACCCCGTCAGCGCGCCGCGTATCTCGCCGAAGCGGCGCGGGCCCAGCAGCAGCTCGCGAACGATCAGCAGCGACCAGCGCTCACCGATCAGATCCATCGCCAGCGCAGTTCCGCACGCGTCCTGGTACCAACGGCGCGCCTTGTTGAAATCGACCTTGGTTATTTTTTCTAACTCCTCAGTTGTTTTTTGTAACCACAGCATGCATCCAGTGCAACAAGACGATTCGCGAACACAGCGTTTCCAAAAGGGAGAGGATGATGCCGAAGATGCTCTTCGTGAATCTGCCGGTGGCGGATGTGGCTCGGGCGACTGCGTTTTACACCGCGATCGGGTTCACCAAGGACGAGCGCCTGAGCAACGATCAAGGCTCGGCGATGACGTGGTCCGACACGATCAGCGTCATGCTGCTCAGCCACCAACTCTATGACAGCTTCATGCCGCACAAGGCGATCGCCGACACGTCAAAGGTCAGCGAGATGATCCTCTGCCTTTCCTTCGACAGCCGCGAGGCGGTCGACGCCGTGGTGGAGCGTGCGGTGGCTGCGGGGAGCAAGGGCGACGTCAACGAACCGGACGACCACGGCTACATGTATGGCCGTTCGTTCGAGGATCTCGACGGCCACAGCTTCGGCCCGTTCTTCATGGACATGGAAGCCGCTATGGCGGCGATGTCCGCCGAACCCCAGGCGGCCTGAGTCATGTCGGGCAAGATCAGACCATCCCTCTGGTATCATGGCGATGCGGAGGCGGCGGCGCGCTTCTACGTGTCGCTGTTCCCCGACAGCCGGATCGACCGGGTGGTGCATGCGCTCACCGACACGCCCGTCGGGCCAAAGGGCAGCGTGCTGGTGGTCGAGTTCACCCTTGCAGGCCAGCCCTACATGGCGCTGAACGGCGGCCCGGAGTTCCGTTTCACCGAAGCGGTATCGCTCCAGATCCTGGCCGAGGATCAGGCGGAGACCGACCGTCTGTGGAATGCCCTGACCGCCGATGGCGGCGCGGAGAGCATGTGCGGCTGGTGCAAGGACCGCTGGGGCCTGACCTGGCAAGTCACGCCGCGCCGGCTGATGGAACTCAACACCGATCCCGACCCGCAGCGTGCCCGCCGCGCGATGCAGGCGATGATGGGGATGCGCAAGATCGACATCGCCACACTGGAACGCGCCGCCAACGCCAGCTGAGGAGAGAAGCCATGCCTGTGGATCCCGCAAGCGACATTGAAGTCACCGCCTTCGACTGGGTGCCCGATTTCGTCCGCAGCTATGTGCGCGATTTCCGCGTGCGCTGGGCGCTGGAAGAGGCCGGGCGGCCCTATCGCACTCGCCTGATCAGCGCCGAGGAGCGGCCCCAGGCCTATTTCGCCGAACAGCCTTTCGGTCAGGTCCCGGCCTATCGCGACGCGCAGGTGCAGTTGTTCGAATCCGGCGCGATCGTGTTGCATATCGGGCAGGACTGCGCCGCGCTGTTGCCCGGTGACACTGCCGCGCGCGCGCGCGCCACCGCCTGGCTGGTCGCCGCGCTCAACAGTGTGGAACCGATGCTGATGGAGTTGGCGATGGTGGACGTCTTCGCCCGGGATGAGGAATGGGCGGCGCTGCGCCGCCCCAGTCTGATCGTGGCGATCCGGACACGGCTGAGCTATCTGTCCGATGCGCTGGGCACCCGCGACTTCCTGGAAGGGGCCTTCACCGCCGGCGACCTGATCATGGCGTCGTCGCTGCGCATGCTCGATTCCACCGATCTTGTGGCCGAACACACCAATCTCGCCGCGTATCAGCGCCGCTGTCTCGACCGGCCCGGCTTTGCCGCCGCCGTGGCCGCGCAGCTGACCGACTTCCGCGACGAAGCACCCATTGCAGCCTGAAGGAGGAACCGACATGCCCTATTTTGACGGATTTCTGGTGCCGGCCCGCGACCGGCAAGGCTATATCGAGATGGCCGAACGCTGCGCCCCGATCTTCATCGAACATGGCGCGCTCGAGGTAATGGAGGGCTTTGGCCAAGACGTGCCGCGTGGTGAAGTCACTGACTTTTACCGCGCCCTGAAGGCCGAAGACGGCGAAACGCCGGTATTTTCGTGGATCATCTGGCCCGACAAGGCGACGCGCGATGCCGGCTGGGAAAAGGTGATGGCAGACCCGCGAATGGCGCCGCCCGCGGACATGCCCTTTGACGGCAAGCGCAATTTCTGGGGCGGTTTCGAACCGGTCGTCCATCGCCGTGCCGGTGGAGAAGTGGCATGAGCAACCCGCACGGCACCCCGATCTGGTACGAACTCACGACGTCCGATCCGCAAGCGGCCGCGGCGTTCTACACCCATGTCGTCGGCTGGAGCGCGGCCGGATTCGGCGGGGCGGCGCTGACCAGCCCGGAGGACTATTGCATCCTGACCGCGCCTGATGGCCAGGGGGTCGGAGGCGTAACGACCTCAGGGAAGAGCTCGGCTTTCGCGCCCGGCTGGGGCGTCTATATCGGCGTGAACGACGTCGATTTCTGCGTCGACCAGATAGTGGCCGCCGGTGGCAAGGTCCTGGATCCCCCCACTACGCTCGAAGGGGTAGGCCGCACCGCGCTGGTCTCCGATCCGCAAGGCATCAGCTTCCACCTGATGCGCGGCGCCAGCCCCGAACCAAGCCACGCCTTTGATCCCAAGGCAGTGGGCCGTTGCGCCTGGCACGAACTGATGACTCCCGACGACCATGCCGCACTGGTCTTCTACGCCGACCAGTTCGGCTGGACCCCCGACGGAGCAATGCCGATGGGCGACATGGGCGCATACAGCTTCGTCGCGCACCAAGGCGTGCAGATCGGCGCCATGATGCGCACGCCGCCGGGAGAACGGTCGGGCTGGCAATTCTACTTCCGCATCACCGGCATCGATGCAGCCCATGCTCGTGTCGAAGAAGCACGCGGCGCCGTCCATATGGGACCGATGGAGGTTCCAGGCGGCGAATGGATCGTGGTCGCCAGCGATCCGCAAGGCGCCCGCTTCGGGCTGGTCGGCACGAGGAGCTGAGACATGGCGGACACGAACTTCCACGAACTGATGATCGAGCGGATCATCGATGCACCGGTTGACGCAGTATGGCGCGCCTATACCGATCATCTCGGCGAATGGTTCTGCCCCACGCCGTGGCGCGCCGAAGTGATTGCGATGGACCTGCGGGCAGGCGGGCGATCGGCAGTGACGATGTACGGCCCGGAGGGCGAAGTGATGCCGAACGAGGGCGTGTATCTGGAAGTCGTGCCGCAGCGGCGCATCGTCTTCACCGATGCCTTCAGCCAAGGCTGGAAGCCGGCTGGCCCGTTCATGGTGGGTATCTTCGAATTCGAGCCCGAAGGCGGGCGCACCCGCTATCGAGGTGCCGCCCGGCACTGGACCGCCGACGCAAAGGCGCAGCATGAGGCGATGGGATTTGCCGACGGTTGGGGCAAGGTGGCGGAACAGTGGGAGGCAGTCGCCAGGCGCATCGCCGCCCTCTGATCCGGATCAAGCGAAAGCCGGCGACTCCCGGAGCAGCTGATATGCGTCGATCACGCGCCGCAACCGACCCTCGTTGCTGCGGTCCCCGCCGTTGCGATCGGGATGGAATTTACGAACCAGCTCCGAATAGCGTCTGCGGAGCGCCGCGCGATCTGCGTCGAGGTCGAGGTCGAGCGTCTTCAGCGCCTCGCGGTCGGGCCCCGACAGCGGCTTGCCATCCTTACGTTCGCCGCGGTCCTTCACCCGATCGCGGAAGCGCGCGCCGATCGCGTCGAGCGGGTCGGCGAAATCGGCCCAGCGCGGCGGACGATCGGTCCCGCCGGTCGCGTTGAACGCGCGCGTTTCCCGCTCCCAGCCGGCGAGCGGCCGCTGCGCGTCGTGGATCTCGTCGGGGCTCATCCCCTTGAAGAAGTTATAGCCCGAATTGAACGCGCGGACATGCTCGAGGCAGAGCCAGCGGAACTGCGGCGGGCCATCGGCGGTGTGCCCGGTGCCACCGAGCGGCGGCGCGCGGAACTCACCGGCCTGGTCACAGCCGGCTTCGGCGCACAGCCGTCCAGGCGCTTCCACGCGGCCATGGAAACGGGCACTCGGACGATCTTTCTTGGGCTGGCTGCTAGCCACGCGACTCCCTCGGGCAAAGGGTCTATATAGGCGCGATGACCGACCTCGCCAGCGGCCCCTTGGCCGATCTAATCGCCGCTCGTCTTGCCACCTCGCTCAACCCGACGCAGCTTCACGTTTCCAATGACAGCGCCCAGCATCGTGGCCACCTGGGCGACGATGGCACCGGTGAGACGCACTTCACCGTCACGGTGGAAGCGCCTGCATTCACTGGACTTTCGCGCGTCGCGCGGCAGCGGCTGGTGAACCAGGCGCTTGCCGATCTGCTGGAAACCCGCATCCACGCGCTGGCCATCAAGGCGCGGGCGCCGGGAGACGCATAAGATGACCTATGACCTGTGGTACTGGCCGAGCATCCAGGGTCGCGGCGAGTTCGTCCGGCTGCCGCTGGAAGCGGCAGGCATCACCTATCGCGACCGCGCCCGCGAAGACGGCGCCCAAGCACTGATCGCCGACATGCAGGCACGCGAGCACCGCGGGCCGTTTGCACCGCCGTATCTCGTGAGCGACGGCATCACGGTGGCGCACGTCGCGAACATCCTGCTGTTCTTGGGCGAGCGCAAGGGACTGGCGCCGAGCGGCGACGCCGATCGTCTTTGGCTGCACCAGGTCCAGCTGACGATCGCCGATTTCGTTGCCGAGGTGCATCAGGTCCATCATCCGGTCGGCACCGGGCAGTATTACGAAGACCAGAAGACCGAAGCCGCGCGCTTCGCCGCGGAGTTCCGCAACGACCGCATGCCCAAATTCCTGAGCTATCTCGAAACCGCTGCGCAGGCGAATACCGGCGGCTGGCTGGTTGGCGATCGGTGGAGCTATGGCGACACGTCGCTGTTCCAGCTGATCGAAGGTCTGCGCTACATGTTCCCCAAGCGGATGCAGGCGATCGAGGGAGACTATCCAGCGCTGCTGGCGATCCATGGGCGTGTCCGCGAGTTGCCGGGCATCCGCGACTATCTCGCCAGCGACCGCCGCATCCCCTTCAAGCAAGACGGCATCTTCCGCCAGTATCCGGAGCTCGACGCACAATGAGCGACCTCGCCCCCGAAGACCTGATCCTCCACAGGATCGAGCCGACCACGCATGATCTGGGCGGGTTCAAAGTGCATCGCACCCTGCCCTCAAAGCCGCGAACGATGGTGGGACCCTTTATCTTCTTCGACCAGATGGGACCTGCGCGGCTGTCGGTTGGCAACGGCATTGACGTGCGGCCGCATCCACACATCAATCTGGCGACGGTGACGTACCTTTATGCCGGCGCGATCGACCATCGCGACTCGCTCGGCACCTTCGCGACGATCGCGCCGGGCGCGGTGAACCTGATGACCGCCGGGCACGGCATCGTCCATTCGGAGCGTTCGCCTTCGGCCGAGCGCGCAGTCGGGCCCGAGCTGTCGGGCATCCAGACCTGGCTGGCGCTGCCCGAGCGCAACGAGGACATGGATCCGGCCTTTGAGCATGTTCCGGCGGGTGATCTGCCAGTGATCGAGGCGGGCGGCGCAACCGCGCGCGTGGTGATGGGCGAGCTGTGGGGCGCATCTGCACCGACGACCAACTACGCCCAGACCATCTATGCCGACATCATGCTGGAACCCGGCGCCAGCATCCCGATCGATCCGGCAGCCGATGAGCGCGCGCTGTATGTCGCGATCGGCGATGCCACGCTCGACGGGCTCGAGCTGATGCCGCTGCGGCTATATGTGCTGCGTCCCGGCACGTCGGCGACGCTGCGATCCGAGCGTGGCGGGCGGGTGATGCTGTGCGGCGGCGAGGCGTTCACGACACCGCGCCATGTATGGTGGAACTTCGTCTCGTCGAGCCGCGACCGTATCAACCAAGCCAAGGACGATTGGAAGGCCGGACGCTTCCCCAAGGTGCCGGGCGACGACAAGGAATGGATCCCGATCCCCGAAGTGCCCAAGACCGTCAGCTATCCTTAGACGATGCGCACGCGGTTGAGCGTCTGCGCCCGCAAGCGGCGGCATGCGTCCGAGCAGGATGCCATCGCCGCCGCGATCCTGGCGAACATCGTGCTGCGTCCCTATCGTTGCGAGCGGTGCGGTCAATTCCATCTGACCAGCCGCACCAAGGGCAAGCGCCCGTTGCCGGGAACGGTGGTGGCCGCTCCTGCGTCTATCGACTGAATGGACGAACAGGAGGTTTCATGGAGCTGCAGCGCATTGCCCTGTCGACCGGCGTGGAACTGGACGTGGCCATCGCCGGCGGCCGCGCCAATCCCCCGGTCATCCTGCTCCACGGCTTCCCGGAATCGCACCACACCTGGCGCCACCAGATCCCGGAACTGGCGCGTGACCATTATGTGATCGCGCCCGACCAGCGCGGCTATGCTCGGTCGGCCAAGCCCGAGGGCGTCGATAACTACAGCGCGGACAAGATCATCGCCGATCTGATCGCGCTCGCCGACGCGCTGGAGGTGAAGCAGTTCACGCTGGTGGGGCATGACTGGGGCGGCGCCATCGCCTGGGGGGCGGCGATCCTGCATCCGCTGCGCGTGACGCGGCTGGTCATTCTCAACGCGCCGCATCCGCGCGTCTTTCAAAAGAGCCTGTATGACGACCGCGAGCAGCGCAAGGCGAGCCAGTATGTCAACTTCTTCCGCTCGACGACGATTGATCAGGGGATGACCGGGACGGCGCTGGAGCATTTCTTCGCATCGGACTTCGCCCAGCACGTGGTGGGCGGGATCGCTGGCGAGGAAAAGGCGATCTACATGGATCAATGGGGTCAACCGGGCGCGATGACCGCGATGCTCAATTGGTATCGCGCAAGCGGATTTGACGTGCCCAAGCCCGACGAGGAAGTGACGCGCCCGGCGACGCTCGACGGCCCATTCCCGCCCGTCACACAGCCGACGCTGGTGATCTGGGGCATGCAGGACAAGGCGTTGCTGCCGGTGCAGGTCGACGGGCTGCCGCCCTATGTGCCCAACCTTACCGTCGTGAAGATCGCGAATGGCGGGCATTTCATCCCATGGGAGAAGCCGGAGGCCGTGAACGCCGCATTGCGCGACTGGCTGTCCGCACAGGTTAGGCCGTAGGCTCATAAACTGAACGGTCGAGATCGGTGCAATGCGGACCGGCATCTGTGGACGCCCCTTCGGATGCAAGCGGTAAATCGGGGCATGTTGGCACGTAGTCGGATGCTGTCATCTGTCCGGCCTCGATGAGCAGCGCCACAGCTGCGGGCCAGTATGGGAGTTCGCGGACCGGATCCATTTCAGCTTTGCGCGCTTGGGTAGCGCTCTGCCAGTCACTGGTTCTTCCGGCCCCGTCTCGCCGACTGTTGTGCCATACCCTCCTTCGATCCGCCTACGTCCCCGACGCCTCTGGCTGCGGCCGCGGCTTACGCCGTGACCACCGCCGGAGCTCTGTAATCTTCGTTCCTGGTCAGCAGCGCCCAAACCATGCGCGCCATCTTGTTGGCAAGCGCGACCGAGACGAGCATGCGCGGCTTGCGCGCGAGCATCCGCTCCAGCCATGAGCCGGCTGGCGCGCCATTACGAAACGCCTGCCTCACCACCGCACTACCGCCGATGATGAGCAGCCGACGTATCGTTCGTTCTCCCATCTTCGAGATGCTGCCCAGCCGCTGCTTGCCGCCTGTTGAGTGCTGTCGTGGCGCAAGCCCGAGCCAGGCGGCAAAGTCGCGGCTCTTCGCGAACGTCTCAACGGGTGGTGCAAGTGGCACGATTGCCGTGGCGGCAATCGGTCCGATGCCGGGGATGGTCATCAGCCGGCGTGCCGCCTCGTCTTCCTTGGCACGTCGTGCGATCTCGCGATCAAGAGTGGCGACGCGCTTGTCCAGTTCAGCCAGCAGGTCGACCATGACCCTGAACATCGGCAGCGCTTCAGCTGGCAGCGATGAGGCCATTTCCTCGTCCTCCAGCATCTCGGCCAACAGGGTCATGTGCGCTGTACCGCGCGGCGCCACCCAGCCATATTCCGTCAGGTGACCCCGGATCGCGTTGATGAGCTGCGTTCGCTGGCGCACCACCAGGTCCGCGTGCGGAACACCAGCCCTGCGGCCTGCTGCTCTTCACTCTTCACCGCCACGAAACGCATGCCGGGACGCTGCGCCGCCTCGCAGATCGCCTCCGCGTCGATCGCGTCATTCTTGTGCCGCTTCACGAACGGCTTCACGTACGCCGGCGGGATCAGCCGCACCTCGTGACCCATCGTCTGGAGCTCGCGCGCCCAGTGATGCGCGCCTCCACATGCCTCCAGCGCCACCGTGCATCGCGGCTGCCCCGCAAAGAACTCGAGCAGCTTGCCCCGCGTCAGCTTGCGACTGAACACCATGGCGCCGCGCTCATCCGCACCGTGCGCATGAAAAACACTCTTGGCGATATCAAGACCGATTGTGGTAACTTCCGACACGGACGCCTCCCTCAAGTGGTGATCAACACCTCCACCTTGGCACATCGATGCCGTCGGGGGGCGTCCACCCCATCAGCTTTCAGCTTTCAGGAGTCGCAGGGCAGAAAGCGGTGCTCAGGAACGACTATACGCTGCACAACGACGCAGTCTCATGACCGCAAGCAATTCGAGTTTACCAAACCGGTCGTTCCATGAACGATCAGCGTTCGGCGGCGTTGAGCGTGCTTGTGCAAAGGAACGCGACATGAGCGACGGAAAAGTGCCGATGCCCGCAAGTGGGCAGAACAGCCCGAAGCTTCGCGGCGACGGGGTTAGCGATGTCGATACCCACGGGTTGGACGGCAAGAGCCAGTCTGATGGCGGTGCTTATGAGAACCCCCATACCGGCAAGGAAGCTCGTGGCGAAAGCGAAGGCTTCAAAGGAGGCCAAAGCACGCAAGGGTACTTCGGCAAGGGTCAAAACGACGGTGACAAGGTTGACCCGGAGGAACCCGGTGCGGTGGGCCAGGGCGGGCAGAAAAGCAGCTGATCCCGAAGATCAAGTAAACTGCCCTCGAAATTGTTGGTGAGGCTAAGGCCCACAGATGGGACGGTTGACTCTACACCAGCCGGGCGCTCGTCCATTCTGCCCCTGGGCACTGGACGCCATTCTGACGATTGGAGCGTCAGCTGTCCCTAGACGTGAACGCTGACCATTGCCTGCTTTCGGAAACGCAGCTGCTATGCTGAATGGCCGGCTGCGAGGCGTTTTCTTCCCTTCGCGCAGCGTAGTTGTGGAAGGCGTTGGCGAGCAGCTCGCCAACCGGCAACATCCTCACCCAGGCTCCTGTGTTGCGCCAAACAGGGCCGACCAGTAAAGCCCGGCATCCCATGCAAGAACCCCTGATCCTTGCCGTGCCGAAGGGCCGGATTCTAGAAGAAGCGTTGCCCCTGCTGGCGGCGGTCGGAATCGTGCCCGAAGCGGCCTTCAGCGATCCCGACAGCCGCGCGCTGCGCTTTTCCACCAACAATCCCGCGATCGACCTGATCCGGGTGCGCGCGTTCGACGTGGCGACCTTTGTCGCGCATGGCGCTGCGCAATTGGGGATCGTCGGATCGGACGTGCTGGCCGAGTTCGCCTATTCCGAGCTTTACGCGCCGGTGGACCTGGGGATCGGGCGCTGCCGCGTGTCGGTTGCCGAGCCAGTCGACATGGCGGAGAAGGACGATCCGCGTGGCTGGAGCCATGTGCGCATCGCCACCAAATATCCGCACATCACCCGCGCGCATTTTGAAGCACGGGGCGTTCAGGCCGAGTGCGTCAAGCTCAACGGCGCGATGGAGCTGGCACCGGTGCTGGGGCTCGCCCCGCGCATCGTCGATCTGGTATCGTCGGGCCGGACGCTCAAGGAAAACGGGCTGGTGGAAGTGGAAGTGATCGCGGAGGTGACCAGCCGACTGGTCGCCAATCGCGCAGCCTTCAAGACGCGAGCGAGCGAAGTGGTACCGCTAGTCGACGGATTTCGGAGGGCAGTGGCATGATCCGGCTGGACTCCACCTCTGCCGATTTCGGTTCCGCCTTCACCGCGCTGGTCAATGCGCGGCGCGAGGCGGATGCCGATGTCGCGCGCGACGTCGCGGCGATCGTGGCGCGGGTGCGCGACGAGGGCGACGCGGCGCTCCGCGACCTGACGCAGCGGTTCGACCGGTTCGACCTCGACGCATCGGGCTGGGCGATCGATCGGGCGCAGTGCCTGGCGGCGTATGAAGGGCTGAGCGGCACGCTGCGCGACGCGCTGGAACTCGCCGCCGCGCGCATCGCGGCGTACCACCTCAAGCAGGTGCCCGAGAACAGCGAGACGATCGACGATCTAGGCATTCGACTCGGCGCGCGCTGGCGGCCCGTGGATGCGGCGGGCGTGTATGTCCCGGGCGGCCGCGCAGCCTATCCGTCGTCGGTGCTGATGAACGCGATTCCGGCCAAGGCGGCCGGCGTGAAGCGGCTGGTGATGGTGACGCCGACGCCGGGTGGCGAGGTAAACCCATTGGTACTCGCCGCGGCGCATGTCGCCGGGGTGGACGAATTGTGGCGCGTCGGCGGCGCGCAGGCGATCGCGGCTTTAGCCTATGGCACCGACAAGATCGCGCCGGTCGACGTAATCACCGGCCCCGGCAACGCGTGGGTCGCCGAAGCCAAGCGCCAGCTTTACGGCGTAGTCGGGATCGACATGGTCGCCGGCCCGTCCGAGATCGTGGTCGTGGCCGACGCCAAGAACGATCCCGAATGGATCGCCGCCGACCTGCTCAGTCAGGCCGAGCATGACCCGACCAGTCAATCGATCCTGTTTACCGACGAAGCCGGCTTTGCCGATGCGGTTGCAGCGGCCGTGGACGCGCAGATCGAGCAGCTCGCGACGGGCGAAACGGCACGCGCGAGCTGGGACGCGAACGGCGCGATTGTGCTGGTGCCGAGCCTGACCGAGGCCATCCCGCTTGTCGACCGGTTGGCGCCCGAGCATCTCGAGCTCGCCTGCGACGAGGCCGACAATCTGTTCGAGTTGGTGCGGCATGCGGGTTCCGTGTTCTTGGGGCGGCACACGCCAGAGGCGGTCGGAGACTATGTCGCGGGACCCAACCATGTGTTGCCAACCGGGCGCCGCGCGCGCTTCGCCAGCGGGCTGTCGGTGCTCGACTTCATGAAGCGGACCAGCTTTCTGGGATTGGACGAACGCGGTCTGGCTGCTATCGGGCCCGCCGCGGTAGCCCTCGCCCAGGCTGAAGGGCTGCCGGCCCATGCCCGTTCGGTCGCGATCCGCCTGGACCGCTAAACTCCCTCGGCCTTCCTGCGTTGGATGCCGAGACAGAAGGATTCTTCGATGCCCAGTCCCAAGGCCCGCACGCGTTCCAAGGCTCGCGCCGCCGCGCGGCTTGCCGCCGTGCAGGCACTGTACCAGCATGAGATGGAGGGGACGCCGATCCCGTCGCTGCTCCACGAGTTCCACCAGCACCGGCTGGGCGCGACAATCGAGGACGAGGAATATGCCGAGGCGGACAACACCCTGTTCGACGACATCGTCAAGGGCGTGACCGCCCGGAGCGAGGAAATCGACCGAGTGATCGCGGGCAAGCTGTCGACGGGCTGGTCGCTCGAGCGCTTGGACAAGCCGATGCGCCAGATCCTGCGCGCGGGGACGTACGAGTTGATCGCGCGGCAAGATATCCCGGTGGGTGCGGTGATCAACGAATATCTCGACGTGACCGACGCATTCTACGACCGCCGCGAGAAGGGGTTTGCCAACGGCCTGCTCGATGCGGTCGCGAAGGAAGTGCGCGGTTGAAGTCCCTCGATCCTCCCCCGCACGGGGAGGGGGACCATGCGACGCAGTCGCGTGGTGGAGGGAGATCGGCGCTAGCGGGTGCGCGATGGCGCACCCCCTCCACCATACTGCGCATGGTACCCCTCCCCGGACCGGGGGGGATTTAGAGTGGACGAACTCGCCTTCATCGCGGCGCTGCGGGGGTTGCCGCTGCATCCCGGCGCGCAGAACCTGCGCGACGATTGCGCGCTGCTAGAGATCGGCGGCGAAACCATGGTGCTCACCCACGACGCCATCGCCGAGGGGGTGCATTACCGCCCGGGCACCGATCCTGCCGACATTGCTTGGAAGCTGGTCGCAGTGAACCTGTCCGATCTCGCATCCAAGGGCGCCGAGCCGATCGGGGTGCTGATCGGCGCGGCGTTGATCGACGGCAGCGCGCGCTTCGTGGAGGGTCTGCGCGATGTCCTGGAGCATCATGGCGTGACGCTGCTCGGCGGCGACACGGTTCGCCCGCAGGGGCCGGCAACCTTTGGCTGCACTGCGATCGGGCGCGCGACGACAACGCCGGTGCCGGCGCGGACGGGTGCTCGGGTTGGCGATGCGCTGTACGTCGCGGGAACGATCGGCGCGGCGATGCTCGGGTTCCGGGCCGGTGACGGCGCGGCCTATCTACGTCCGCAGCCTTTGCTGGCGGAGGGTCGCGCGCTCGCGCCGCTGGCACACGCCATGATGGACGTTTCGGACGGGCTGCTGCTCGACGCGAGCCGGATGGCGGCGGCGAGCGGGTGTACGGCGTCGATCAAATTAAACGCCGTCCCCTTCCCCACCGACCTGTCCACCGACGATCGGGCGGAAGCCACGCGCTGGGGCGACGATTACGCACTGCTGTTCGCCGCCACCATCGACGCGGTCCTGCCGGTGCCTGCGGTGCGCGTCGGCACGATGCTGGCAGCGGGAGAGCATCCGCTGCTGGTCGACGGCAAGGCGGCGGAAGGGTCGCTAGGATACGAGCACGGTTGAGCGGGTTGCACTGACCGGCACCCGTGTTACGCTCCCCTCCCTTCCGCAGATCGGCAGGAGACCGACGCGGAGCCCAAGTCTCAGGGAGGACTTACTCGATGACGTTAGTCTATTTCGCCATTGCCTGCGGCCTGGTGGCCGTGGCGTATGGCTTCTTTACCAGCGGGCAGGTGCTGCGCTCGCCCGCCGGCAACGAGAAGATGCAGGACATCGCTGCCGCCATCCAGGAAGGCGCGAAAGCGTATCTCGGCCGGCAATATTTAACCATCGCGATCGTCGGGGCAGTGGTCGCCGTGGTGCTGTTCTTCACGCTGGGCGGATTGTCGACGCTCGGCTTCCTGATCGGCGCAGTGCTTTCGGGCGTGGCCGGGTTCGTCGGCATGAACATCTCGGTACGCGCCAATGTGCGCACTGCCGAGGCGGCGCGCGGATCGCTTCAGGGCGGGCTGACGCTGGCGTTCCGGTCGGGCGCAGTGACCGGCATGCTCGTGGCGGGATTGGGGCTGCTCTCGATCGCGATGCTGTTCTGGTATCTGGTCGAAGTGTCGGGCTATGCGCCCAACGACCGGCCGGTGATCGAGACGCTGACCTCGCTCGCGTTCGGCGCCTCGCTGATCTCAATCTTCGCGCGGCTGGGCGGCGGCATCTTCACCAAGGCGGCCGATGTCGGCGCCGATCTGGTCGGCAAGGTCGAAGCCGGCATCCCCGAGGATGACCCTCGCAACCCGGCAGTGATCGCGGACAATGTCGGTGACAATGTCGGCGACTGCGCCGGCATGGCCGCCGACCTGTTCGAGACCTATGTCGTCACGCTGGGACTGACCATGGTGTCGATCGCGCTGTTGATGCGCGGACTGGACAGCGAGCTGCTCACCACGCTCATGGCGTTGCCGCTGATCGTCGGCGGGGTGTGCATCATCACCTCAATCATCGGTACGTACATGGTGCGGCTGGGCAAGGGCCAATCGATCATGGGCGCGCTGTACAAAGGGTTTTGGACGACGGTGATCCTGTCGATACCGGCGATCTGGGCCGTCACCCACTACGCACTGGGCGACATGAGCGCGCTGATCGGAGGCGCGCCGGACTCGAGTGGGTTCCTGGAGGGCACCTCGACTGCGCTTACCGACGAAGCCAATCTGGGACTGACCAGCGGGCCGCAGTTCACCGGCTGGAGCCTATTCTATTGCATGATGATCGGGCTGGCCGTGACTGGCCTGCTGGTGTGGATCACCGAATATTACACCGGCACCAACTATCGCCCGGTCAAGTCGATCGCGAAGGCGAGCGTCACCGGCCATGGCACCAACGTGATCCAGGGGCTGGCGATCAGCCTGGAATCGACCGCGCTGCCAACCCTGGTCATCGTGGTGGCGGTGATCGCGACTTATCAGATCGCCGGGATCATCGGCGTGGCGTTCGCGGCGACGTCGCTGCTCGCAGTCGCTGGCATGGTCGTCGCGCTCGACGCCTACGGCCCGGTGACTGACAATGCCGGAGGTATCGCCGAAATGGCGGGGCTGGAGGATGAAGTCCGCCACCGCACCGACGCGCTCGACGCAGTGGGCAACACCACCAAGGCAGTGACCAAGGGCTACGCGATCGGATCGGCGGCACTGGCGGCACTGGTGCTGTTCGGCGCCTATACCACCGATCTGCGCGAGTTCTTCCCGGACGCAAACGTCGATTTCTCCCTAAGCAACCCGTATGTCATCGTCGGGCTGCTGCTCGGCGCGCTGCTGCCCTATCTGTTCGGCGCGTTCGGCATGACTGCGGTCGGCCGCGCGGCGGGACATGTGGTAGAGGACGTCCGCAATCAGTTCCGTGACAATCCCGGGATCATGGCGGGCACCAGCCGGCCCAATTATGCCCGAACGGTGGACATCGTCACCCGCGCGGCGATCAAGGAAATGATCGTGCCTTCACTGCTGCCGGTGCTGAGCCCGATCGCGGTGTACTTCATCGTCACCGCAGTGGCAGGCCAGAATGAAGGCTTTGCAGCGCTTGGCGCGATGCTGCTCGGCGTGATCGTCTCCGGGCTGTTCGTCGCGATCTCGATGACGTCAGGCGGCGGCGCCTGGGACAATGCCAAGAAGTATATCGAGGACGGCAACTATGGCGGCAAGGGATCCGACGCGCACAAGGCGGCGGTGACCGGCGACACGGTCGGCGATCCCTATAAGGACACCGCCGGTCCAGCGGTCAATCCGATGATCAAGATCACCAACATCGTCGCACTGTTGCTGCTCGCCGCGCTGGCGGGACAAGCGGCGGGATAAACCTGGGGCCCCGCCCGCCTGTACTGGCGGGGCCTTTTCTTTTCATGCGGGCCCTTGTAAAGGCTCCGCCGATTTCCGCGGGCGCTTACGGTAACGAGGCATTTTTGGCGAAAGAAGAACTCCTGGAATTGCGGGGTCAGGTGGTTGAGCTTCTGCCCAACGCCATGTTCCGTGTTCGGCTTGAAAATGATCACGAAATCCTCGGCCACACTGCCGGCAAAATGCGCAAGAACCGCATCCGCGTGCTGGTGGGCGACGAAGTGCTCGTCGAATTGACGCCCTACGACTTAACCAAGGGCCGCATTACTTATCGTTTCAAATGATGGGCGCATGATGCGGCTGGTCCTCGCCTCGACATCGCCGCGGCGCCTTGACCTGCTCAAGCGGATCGGGGCGGTGCCCGTGCGCGTCGCCGCACCTGACATCGACGAGAGCCCCAGACCCGACGAACTGCCGCGCGGCTATGCCACGAGGCTGGCGCGCGAGAAGGCCGAAGCGGTGCCGCGCGAAGATGGCGAGCTGGTAATCGCAGGCGATACGACGATCGCGCTGGGACGTCGGATTCTGCCGCCCGCGGGGACGCAGGACACGCAGCGCCGCCTGCTGGGCCTGTTGTCGGGTCGGCGCCACCATGCACTGTCGGCAGTGTGCGTGATCGGTCTGGACGGGCGGCCGCGGACCCGACTGGCCGACACTGTGGTGACCTTCAAGCGGCTGACCGAGCAGGAGATTACCCGGTATCTGGCGTGCGGCGAGGGGCTGGGCAAGGCGGGCGGCTATGCCATCCAAGGCCGCGCCGAAGCTTTTGTGCGCCGCATCGACGGAACGCATTCGGGCGTTGTCGGGCTGCCGCTGTTTGAAACGCGCGCGCTGCTGGAAAGCGCCGGCTACCCGCTTGGCTGAGTGGCTGTATGAGGCTGGGATCGGCGAAATCCGCGCGGCGCTCGTTTCGCGCGGGAGCATCTGGAAGGCACGGATCGAGCTGGAAGGAAGCGGTCCTCGCGTCGACACCGTCGCGATGGCGCGGCTGGCCGACCGCAGCACGGGCAAGGTCACGCTTGAGAGCGGCGATGATGCCTTGTGCGACCCACTGCCGAAGGGCGTGACGCAAGGCGCCAGCTTCAAGGTGCGCATCGTGCGGGAGGCAATCCCCGAACCCGGCCGCCCCAAGCTGCCCAAGGCAGTGCCCGCTGCGCCCGAAGCGCAGATTGCGCCGGGGTTGGACCTGCTCGCCCGCATCCAGGCCAGCGACGTGCCGGCGCGCCAGCTGCGTGCGCATGAAAGCGACCTGCTGGAAGAAGCTGGCTGGTCGGAGATACTCGATGAGGCGATCAACGGCGAGATCCGCTTTGCCGGCGGCGCGCTGCGGCTCTCCCCTACCCCCGCGATGACGCTCTTCGATGTCGACGGCCCCGCTCCGCTCGAGCCGCTCGCCGTTGCCGCCGCGCACGCGGTGGCGCGGGCGATCGAGCGGCACGGCATTGCCGGCTCGATCGGGATCGACTTCCCGACCCTGGCAAACAAGCAGGCGCGCCAGGCGATTGCGGAGGCGATCGATGCTGCGCTTCCCCAGCCGTTCGAGCGCACCACCGTCAATGGCTTCGGCTTTCTCCAGATTGTGCGGCGACGGAGGCGACCTTCGCTGCCCGAATTGCTGCGCGCCGACCCGATCGGCGCCGAAACCCGCGCCGAACTGCGCCGGCTTGAGCGGCTTTCACCACCGCCCCCCGCTACTCATATGGTGACGCAGCGGATCGGCCGCCGCCTCGCGCAGCGTCCAGATTGGACGGCGGAACTGGCGCGGCGCACTGGGGGTGCGGCGACGTTTACGTCCGCAAAGGAGTGAGCATTGGCAAAACGTAATGGGTGCCCACTGTGCGGCAAGCCGACTGACCAGGAACACCAGCCCTTTTGCGGGCAAGGCTGCCGCGACCGCGACCTGCTGCAATGGCTGGGCGAGGGATATCGCGTGCCCGGCGACGCGGTTGATCGAGAGTCACAAACTGGGCTGGACAGGCTCGACTCACGCGACTAAGAGGCCCGCTCCCGCATTCGTCGGGACAATGCCCGGGTAGCTCAGTTGGTAGAGCATGCGACTGAAAATCGCAGTGTCGGCGGTTCGACTCCGTCCCCGGGCACCATCGCCCATGCTCAGCGACGCAGCCGTTCGTAAGATCAAGCTGGGGGAAGCCCTTCAAGGTTGCAGACATGCTCGGCCTCTGCCTGTTCGTGCAGCCTAGCGGCGCCCGCTATTAGCCTACGGATTACCGCCTGGCGGAAGCGCGGCACCTTGGCACCGTGGCACCGTGGCACCGTGGCACTGGGCGATTATCACAACGTTTGGCTGAAACAAGCAGGGGAAAAGCGCGCCGGCGCGAAGCGCCTTATCGAGAAGAGCGTCGACCTCCTCAAGCTATAAGAAGCTGACACGCGGTGTCGCTTCGACCTCGGCGGCCGATGCCTTGAAGGATGTCGCTGCCGAGTGGCTGTAGAAAATCAAGGCTGAGGGTCGCGCCCCAGCCATCATGGAGAAGCTTCGCTGGCTTGCCGGATTGGTAGAGGCAACGTTCTTTAACCCGGCCCGAAGGGCTGACCGCCGAGCGTACCGAACAAGTCTCCGCTCCCACAGCAAGCGGACCGTTAGAAGGAACCTTCGCTCAATCTGTGAGTCGGTCACGTTGAAAAGCGGTGAGGAGGGGCTGATGGACGTCATGAACATGCTTCAGGCAGCAACGATCTTGTTGCTGCTCGCCGCACTCGGCGGCGTTGCCATGGCGGCGCGGCGGTTCGCAAACAAGGTGAACCCGCCCGACTGGCTAGCAATGGCGCATGGGTTTCTTGCTTCTGCTGCCCTGGCGTTGCTTGTATATGCCGCGTTCCAAGACGGCGTGCCGGCGAGCGCTGCTACTGGCATCGTCGTCCTGCTAGCCGGGTCAGCAGGCGGAATCCTGATGAACCTTCGCTACCATCTGGCGGGCAAGCTTATCCCGCAGTGGCTCCTGCATGTGCACATCCTGCTCGGCGTGGTGGGAACAACGCTTGTGGCATGGGGCGCCTGGGGTGCTCCAACATCATAGCCCTGGCCTTCTTCTGAATAGTTCGGAGTTGCGCAACGTCATCAGCATGCCTGGCGGATGTGAGCTGCCGCCTCAGCCCGCCTGGCCGGCCGCTTTTTTCGCGTGACGCCCTCAAGCCTCAGGCGCTCGTGGGCGAGTGCCGATTGAGCGATCAAGTTCTGGAGCAGCATGCGCTGGTCGACCCGAATGGGATCTCGACCATCCTCCCGCGCCAGCTCGATCACCGCCAATGTTCCGAATGCGGTTTTTTGAGGGGCTTGGATTGCCAGTCGGTAGCCGAAACCATCGCCGGTCCCGAGCCTGCTTCCTCCCCTTCCGTCCAAGCCCATTCCAGCGCTGTCTGACGCGGCCAAGCGACACGGCGGCAGGAAGCGAGGCCGCCGGCGTCAGCGCCCCATCAATTTCCTGAAAACAACCGCCTGCACCTTAACCAGGTGCGCGACGTGCTCACAAACGGTCACGGCCGTGGTTTCCCAGTCGGCATCGCGAGTGAGTTTCTGGGCGAGTGCTGCCACACTCGCATCTTTCAGCGTAATGCGGTCACTCCGTCATCCGTGTCGTCAGCACGCTCGCCCAGACGGCTATTCCGATCAAGACGCCGGCCATCACAAGGTTGTGCGGTGCGGTGGCGCTGAAGGTGTAGGCGGGCGACAACGGAAAAGTTGTAGCAGACTACCGACAGCGCCAAGCCCAAAAGGGCTGGCCACAGCCCCAGACGGGCGGGCGACGCCCTGCCACAGCCAAAGCTAATCCAAAGCAACTTTCCAAACCATTGGCCGTTGACCAGGCGAGATCTGGAAAGGAAGAAAGATGCGCTTATCGGTAATAGCAGCGGCCGCCTCGGCTGTGCTCTTGGCAGGCTGTGTAGGTGGCGCGGGTGGCGGTCGATACGGCGCTGGTTCCGGTTATCGCAACTATGACTATAACCGTCCCGATCCTGCCTATGGTAGCTACGATGCCAGCCGCTACTATCGCAATGATGCGCGGTATCGCGAGCGCCGTTTGAGCCGCAATGATCGCGTCTACCGTGGCCAGGACGGGCGTTACTACTGCCGCCGCAATGATGGAACGACAGGACTCATCGTCGGCGGCATCGCGGGTGGCGTCCTGGGCAACATAATCGCTCCGGGCGGATCCGACACGTTGGGCACATTGCTCGGTGCAGCGGGCGGCGCACTGGCAGGACGGGAAATCGAACGAAGCGGCGCTCGGTGCAAGTGAGGCTGGCAGGTTGGCCCGCCTTGATTTGAACCGCGATACCCGACATCCGTTGCTGCTGGCGGCGGGTCTCTAGATCTGCCCCTCCGCGCCGTCGCGGGCGCGAGGGGCATCTTAACTCCGGCCGTAAACGCGCCGCTGCGAGTTCGCATTCTGCCACCGGACATACGGTCTGCATCTCCGCCCCTAGGACGGGACAGGGCTGTCCGTCCTGTCCCCCAGATGGGGGCACTGCTGGCGGTAGTGGATGACGTGCTTCTTACAGGCGCAGCACGTCCGAGCAGCTATGCAAGGAGGCCACTGCTTCTGAACGCAACAGCATACATCCGCTCCTGCGCTTCAGGTCGGCCCGATGAGTCTTGAGCAGGCCGCTCCCGCTTCCTTGGCGGCTGCCAAGGCCACCGACCTTCGATCTCCACTTCGAGGGAAAAGCTCAGGAAGGTGCGAATAAGTACCATACCTGCCAGAACGGCAATACTTCGAAGAGTAGGCTGCACCGCCACTGTGTTGATGATGTCTGCAGCGACGAGAAGTTCGAGCCCGAGTAGGATGGATCGCCCCAGGTCGGAGCGCACTTGCTTATACGAGCCCGAACTCGTCCCGGCGCGTGCCACTGCACGCACAAAGCGCCGCGCCGAATAGGTTGCTCCAGCCAGAATCACGAGGATGCCAATCAACTCGACGGTTCGGGTGATTGTATGAACCGTTTGCAACAGATCCACTTCGAGAGTGACACCACCGGTGCGAGAAACTTTGCAACCAGCACGAACGCAAAAGGCAAGTGGGACGGCCTTCATGACGTCGATGTGCAGCGCGGTGGGACCGGCCGATAAGACCTGCGGTGACCAGAGGGCGATCATCGCCAAGAGTGCACCGCCAAGGATCAGGCGAGCCCAACCCTGCCGTGCTCGAGTAGCGCCTCGGCGAGCGTACCTCCTGGCCTTGAGACGCGCCCCCCGTCCGGGGGGCAGAGCATCAGTACGTCTCAATATCATGCCTGCCACGGTCTGGCGCCACTTTGGTTGATGATGAGGGTTCGCGACCCAGAGTGGTAAGTGGCACCTCGAGTTGATCGCCACTGCCCAGGTGACTAGAGTAAGCGGCAAGCTGCCAGCGGATAGGCCTACCTCGCCGTCTTGATGATCGCTCTGGTAACGTTCCCCATAAGCCGCATACGCGCAGGAATGGGCTCGCGCGTGCTCGCAATCATGACCGCCACGGAATAGCGGTGCCCGTCAGGTGCGACGAGCAGCCCGACATCGTTATAACCGGTGGACAAGCTTCCGAGATCCTGTCCGGTCCCCGTCTTATGTGCCAGCGTCCAGCCTGGCCGCAGCCCCGACTTCAGTCGAAGCGGCCCGGTCTTACTCGAACGCATCAAGGTGAGTAGCGACTGGGTAGAGGAAGGGCTGAGCAGCTTGCCTCGGGCAAGCAGCGACAAGCCGAGCGTTATTCCGTTGGCCGACGCGCCGTCATACGGTGCAGCTAGATATCGCTCCAAGGCGCGCCGACGCTCCGCATGGCTGAGCGCTGCTCGCGCTTTCAGAAATCCCCATCCTCCCGCCCATTCAGGGCGCCAGGTAAGGCCTGCTGTTCGTGCCTGCAGGTCGCGCTCGCCTGGTCCGAAGCCGACGTCATCCACTTCATGCGACGCAAGGAAACGCTTGATTGCAGATGGTCCGCCAACCTTCCAGAGCAGCACGTCGTTGCAGGTGTTGTCGCTGCGGGTCATGGCGCCCCGCAAAAGCCCTCCCACCGTCGTTCTGTAGCCCTCCTTCCCCACAGATGCGCTGATTGGTTGATGAAACAAGGTCAGGTCGGATCGGCGTACCGTCACTGGGTCGGCAAGCGATATCCGTTTGTCGTCGACAGCGCTCATGACGGTGATGGCCACCCAGAGTTTGCTCACACTCTGCTGCGGCCGCAGCGCGTCGCCTTCCCAAGACACGGTCCATCCCTCATCGATGTCCCGCACCGATATGCCCACTTCGCCTTTGAACGCGGCTCCGAGAGCGTGAATGGCGTTGAGCAGGCCTGCCGGAGGTTCGGGGCTCGCGGGCCTTTGCGAGAACGCGATTTCGGTTGAAGCGGTAGCTTGAACTACCCTTGGGGCTGGGACCGCCGCCACAGGCGGGTTCACATTGGGAACGCAGGCGGCGATGGTGCAGCTTATGGCCAAAACCGCGAGCGGGCGCATGACGAAAGTGAACGACAAGAATGAGCACCTTTTGAAATCTGCATACGCCACGCTGGCGGGCTTCGCAGCGCGAGGGGTCACGCTATTCGATTCTTCCGCAGCACAGCGGCAACGATGATCAAGAAGGCAGCTAAGCGCAGGAGATACACCCAGGGACGCTGTTCATCCTGGACGCCGCCCAAGACCAAGGCAGCCTGACCGAGGCCGAGCAGGAGGAAGGAAGCGGCGAAGGCAAAGAAGAGCTGGTCACGCGACTTCCGCCAGAACTTCAGGAAGTGAAGGGCGGCGATGCCGAACGCCAAAGTGATGGCGCCAGAGAGGAACGCACTGGTGATCACGCCTCTTCCTCCATATTCCAAATGAAGCCAAACAAAAGGACGCACACCGCAGACAAAGAGAGTATCAATCGCACCAGTCCAAGGTCGATGGATCGGACCACGAGCAGATCCACTATGACGAAAAGGTTGTTGAGGGCGAGCAGTGTAAAGCAAATCGCGCTCCAAAACAGGAAGCGCATTCCGGTGCTGCGGTAGCTACGCCCGAGCAGAACGGCACAGACGCTGCTGGTTCCGAAGCATAACAGGTATACAATGGCGGGCACAGCAGCGGTCATTGATCGCTCCGAAGCTTGAAGGCGTTGGCAAAACTGGCGATGCTCGACGGGGGTGGAGACACAATCATGCGGCGCACAGCATTCGGCCGTTCCGCGTACAAGGTCTCAACGGCCCCTGCGAGCTCGCCGATCGCCTCAGACGCCGGTTGATACCGGACCAAGCCATCTGTGTGGATCACCACGAGGCCTGCTGCCAGCAGCGCCTGGACACTTTGCTGCACGACGAGATTGCTGCCTCGCAGCGCGTCGACCATTTGAGCATCCGTCCAAGATCGTTCATCGTTGCTTCGCAAAAGGATGAGCAACTCAAGAGCCCAGACCGAGCGAAAGCTCGAGCCGATGAAGCTCGCCAAATCCTGCCTGGTTGGCACCCTATGTCCCTCCAAGTTGAGGCGTTGGAGTGCGCCAGAGGCGCTCGCTCAGGCAGCCACGACGAACTCTCCAGTTGTTCGCCTGAGCGCTCCATGAAGGAAGTTCGAAGCCCTTCGGCCATTTACGTTTCCGGGCGATGTCCCGAACGTTCTTGGTGGCCGAGGTGGCGACGCTCAGGCTCGGACGACGGCGTCACCCTGTCTCCGGGCGCATCTCCTCTCCAGCGGATCAGGAACTTGGCTCGGGTAATCAGCCCGTCTAAGTGCCTCATATGAAAACGGGGAAGGGCCAGGGGCGACGTCGTTCCGGTCGCTGTGGCGTCGGCGGGCAGTGCGCAAGATGCGTGCGCCGCTAGATGTTGCCGGCCGGCGCGCCGCGACATTGTTGGGAGCGCTGTTGCTCAGCCTTCTCGCGCTGCTGTTCGCGACTGCTGGGGACTGCGCGCAGCGGCGTTTCACGCGCTAAGCGCCGCGATCATGGTAGCCGTTCACCGTGTTCTGCGTGTACCGGTCAGTGCGGGAGTGCTGATCGCCGGCGGGCGGCTGGCGTGGCAGCAGCGTTCAACACCCCGCTCGCCGGGGCGCCTTCGCGATCGAAGAGTTGGCGGCCGCCTATGAGCCGCGAGTTGCGGTGCTCGTGATGGGCGCCGTGATGATTTCAGGGCTCGTCATTCTCAGCCTTGCCGGTGACTATATCTATTTCGGGGCCATGCGGGAGACTATCCCAGTCACGTCGCTGCTCTTCGTCGCTCCGCTGGCTGCGGTCGTTAGCGGCGCGGCCGGAGGGCTGTTTCCCGCCTAGTGTTGGTGTTCAGTCGGTCTTCGCGGGCATGGCATCAAAGGATCCGTGCGCATCCGGTGCTCATGGCAACCGGTTGCGGACTGCTCGTGGATGGAGCCTACGGATTCTAGTGCGGCGTCCGCAGGGCCACGCCTCGCGTCCGCTTTGAGAAGGAAGGCCGGCGAGAGCGCTAAGCCCGAAAGTGTCGAAGCGTCCGCTTGAGCGGCTCACAGGGCGCTGAAGCATTCCACTTCAGGCAACAGGATTCCATGCCATGTTGCGAACAGCACCCGGTCGTTTACGTCATGCGCCGTGTTTGGCGAAAGTGAGCGTAGCGATTGAGCAGATCGTTGATCAACTGCTCGTCGGAGTAGCCCGTCACATCGCGCGGCTGGTCACTTTCAGAGGAGTGCGCCACCGCGCGGTAGTGAAGGCGCTCCCGCTCACGTTCCTTGCGCGGCTCCGCCCAGGCGAAGCTCGCGGCCAGGAGACCGCGGGCGCGGACGCCGTACCAGAACTCACCCCGATCACCGTGCGGCACCTTGATCTCGACATGCTCACCATCTTGAACGATCTGGGGTGAAAAACCACTGTCTCGCATCTGTGCCGCCACCGCCTCAAGCGCCGGCTTCGCCGTGTCCGTGAGGAAAGCAGCAACCTCTTCTCGGTTATGAAATCGCGTGATTGTGGCGAGACGCTGTTGCCAAGTCACTGGCGTTTCGGCGCCCGAGGCGGGGCTCGTGACCGACAGATCCATCGCCTCCTTGCCCTCCATCTGGAGTGCGCGCAGCAGGCCATAGCAGATAAACACCATCACGATGGCGAAGGGGAGCGCACTGGCGATGGCCGCGGTCTGGAGCGCTTGAAGCCCGCCGGCTACAAGCAGCACCGCTGCAATGCCGCCCGCGCAAACCGCCCAGAAAATACGCTGCCATATTGGCGGGTTCTCCGCCGCGCCGGAGGTGATCATGTCGATCACCAAGGCTCCAGAGTCCGCAGACGTCACGAAGAAGGTGATGATGAGGACCGTCGCGATGCCCGAGACGATGGTAGAGAGAGGCAGATGCCCTAGCGTTTCAAACAGCGCCACCGGCAGATTGTTTGCGACTGTGTCAGCGATTTCAGCAGTGCCGCTCATGTCGAGCGCGATCGCGGTATTGCCGAACACCGTCATCCACAAGAAGGTGAAGAGCGTCGGCACCAGCAGTACCCCCGCGACAAACTCGCGGATCGTGCGCCCGCGCGAGATGCGGGCGATGAACATGCCGACGAAGGGCGACCAGGCGATCCACCAGCCCCAATAGAACAGCGTCCAGTTTCCAAGCCACGGATTGGGCTCATAGGCGTAGACGCGGAAGGTCCGCTGCACGACTTCACTGAGATAGGTGCCAACGTTCTGGACAAAGGCCTGAAGGAGGAACACGGTCGAGCCCGCGACCAGCACAAAGGCGAGTAGCAGCCCTGCGAGGATGATGTTCAATTCGGACAGGCGCTTTACGCCCTTGTCCAGCCCCATCACGACCGACAGCGTCGCCATGCCTGTTATGGCTGCAATCAGGACAAGCTGTACCGGCGTGTTACTCGGGAGGCCGAACAGGTAGCTAAATCCGGCATTCACCTGAAGCACACCGAGGCCCAGCGAAGTCGCGACGCCGAACATCGTGCCCAGCACGGCAAAAATATCTACAGCATGCCCGATCGGGCCATAGATTCGCTTGCCTATCAAGGGATAGAGGGCCGACCGGATCGTGAGCGGTAGGCCCCGCCGGAACGCAAAATAGGCGAGTGCCAGTCCGACAACTATATAGATCGCCCATGCATGCAGGCCCCAGTGGAAGAAGGTCAGCACCATCGCCTGGCGGGCGGATTCGATCGTCCGCCCTTCGCCCACAGGCGGTAGCGCATAATGCTGGATCGGCTCAGCCACGCCGAAGAAGATCAGTCCGATCCCCATGCCGGCGCTGAACAGCATCGCGAACCACGAGAGATAGCTGTAATCCGGTTCGCTGTCGTCCGGGCCCAGCTTCACGTCACCATAACGACTGAACATCAGGAACAGAACGAACACCAGAAATCCCGCCACGGCGGCGATGTAGAACCACCCGAAATCTGCTACGATCAGCGCCTGGACGGCCGCAAAGACCCGGCTCGCCAAGTTCGGCGCCAAAGCGCCAAAGAGCGCGAAGGCGAGGATCAGGCCGGCTGAGATGAAGAAGACGGGAGGGTTGATCTCCATCCTCCTCCCTGAGGCCGACTTTGCCGCCTCTTTCAGTTCCGGGTCGTTCAATTCACCCCCTATCCGCAGCACTGTTCTGGGAGATGAACGGAGTGCAGCCCCCTGGGTTGCAAACGCTTATCGCTGCAAGGTGTCCGAGGATTGAGTAGCCCGTCGTCGGCGTCGTCCAGTCGCTACGCCTCTGCGAGCCCCCGAGCGAGCCCAGGCGGAGCGGGATTCGGAGAACGCCTCGATTTCAGGGAGGTTTCTCCTAACCCTGATGGGCGATATCGACGCAGATGCAAGCGGACGGAGGACAGCATCCGAGCAACGAGCAGAACCGGTTAGCTCCAAGATCCTCGCCGTTTGAACGCATACACGCGTCCGACTGTTTAGGCGGAATGCAGGTCTTTTCACCCGAACCCTATATCCTGTGGCTTACCGGCCTGGGCACTCTCATCGTGCTTGTGGCATGGCTACCCCTCGCTTTAAAGAAACTGCCTCTGTCGCTGCCGATCATCTGTATCGCGATCGGCGCCGCCGTATTCTCAATCCCTGCAGTCTCCCTCCAGCCGCTGCCGCTCGCCTATCCGGTCATTGCTGAGCGGCTGACTGAGTTCATCGTCATCATAGCCCTGATGGGGGCGGGCCTGAAGCTGGACCGGAGCTTCAGCTGGCGCCGATGGAGTGTCACCTGGCGCCTGCTCGCCATCACCATGCCACTGAGCATCGCAGCCATCACTGCGATCGGCGGCTGGGGACTGGGCCTCTCCTGGGTTGCAGCCCTCCTACTGGGAGCAAGCCTGGCCCCGACCGATCCGGTGCTGGCCGCCGACGTTCAGGTCGGTCCACCAAGGAGCGGAGAGGAGGATGAGGTGCGCTTCGGTCTGACGTCCGAAGCAGGCCTGAACGACGGGCTGGCGTTCCCCTTTGTCAATCTCGCAATCGCCCTCGGACTCTCCGCGGCAACCGGTGCGCCATGGGCGCGTGAGTGGGTCCTGCACAGCGTCCTTTGGGAAATCGGCGTCGGAGTCGCCGGCGGATGGCTGATCGGAAGGGTCTTCGGATGGCTGACCTTCCACGTTCCCGCAGAGACCAAGCTGGCGCAGACCGGCGACGGGCTGATCGCGATAGCGGCCACCTTCATCTCCTACGGCTTAGCCGAAATCCTTGATTGCTACGGCTTCCTCGCCGTGTTCGTGACCGCGCTCACACTTTCGCCGCTCCCACCGCGACCACGACTTCAACCGCGACATGCACGACATCACGGAGCAGGTGGAGCGCATCGGCATGATGGTGCTGCTGCTTTTGTTGGGCGGAGCGCTAGTGAGTGGCCTGCTGCTGCCGCTCCGCTTGAGCGATGCGGTCGCGGCCGCTGCCATCATCCTGATGGTGCGCCCCATCGCGGGAATAATCGGGCTCAGCGGCTTCAAAGCGGAATTTTTCGAAAAGATGACACTCGCGTTCTTCGGCATCCGCGGCGTCGGATCATTCTACTACTTGGCCTACGCGCTGAACCACCTCCATTTACCGGAAGCAGAGAGGCTATGGGCGATCACCGGGCTGGTCGCCTTGCTGTCCATCGTTCTGCACGGCTTGACCGTCACACCCATCATGCGGTTCGTCGACCGCTCCCAGGGCAGGGATCCGGATGCCGAAGATGCTCCTACTCCCGGTCTGCAGGGCGCTTCAGCGGATCGATAACAATGGGCCGCTCAAACCAGCGACAGATCATCCCAGGAGCGGGCTCGGCCATCCCGGCAAGCGACATCGCGTTCGCGCTTGGCATCATTGCGCTGCTCGGCAGTCGCGCCGGCGTCCCTGCGGATTCGTCTTTCTCTTCGGTTCAGGTCGAGGTTGCGTCCTAGTCATCCCCGACGATCTGGACATCCTTGCCCAGCAGCGACTTCACATAGATCCGCTGCACCATCACGAAGATGACGACAGTCAAAGGAGCGGCCAGAAGCACACCGAGAAAGCCGAAAAGGGTGCCGGATGCTACGACGGCGAATAGAAGCACTGCGGGTGGAACGTTGACAGCCTGCTTCTGGATCATGGGTTGCAGCAGGTTGCCCTGTAACTGCTGGATGAGCAGGAACAGCCCGGCCGTCCATAGAGCGGTGATCGGGGAGACAGTGAATGCGAGTAGGATGGCCGGCACGGCGGCAATGATTGGGCCGATCATCGGGATCACGTCCAACAGGCCCGCGATAAGCCCAAGCCCGCCAGCTGCTGGGACGCCGAGCACCGCAAGTCCGGCCCAGGTGAGTATCGCAACCAACGCGGAAGATGCCGCCTGCCCGACCATCCAGCCGCGTAGACCGCGTGACATGTCGTCGAGCGACTTTTCGGCGGTTCGCTCCGCGCGCTGCGGCATGAGCAACAGCAATCCCCGACGGTATACGCCGGGATTGCCGGCGATGAAGATCGCGCCCACGAACACAAGTACGAAGTCAGCGAAGCCACTACTCGCGGCCAGAATGTAGCCGCCCGCCTGCGACAGCAATTTCGAGACGTTGCTGCTGCCGCGGCCAAACAGCTCCCTTGCGCTGTTGTTCATACCGAAGCGCGACAGGGACGCGTCGATTTGGGCCAGGGCTGGAGGGATGCTCTCGGCTATCGTGTCGAACTCGCGCGCCAATTGCGTTCCGAACAAGGTGAAGGCGCCGACGAACAACGACACCAGAGCCACGATCGAGAGCCCGAGCGCAGCGCCGCGCGGCATCCGGATCAAGGCCGTAACCCTTCGCGCCAGAGCGTCGAAGATCACCGCCAGAACCAACGCGGCGAATACAAGCATGAAGAAGCGCGTGAGCTCGATGAACAGCCAAGCCACGCCTATGATCGAAAGCACGGTTACCGTAGCTGCAGCAATCTGCGCCATTCTCTTCGAAGGTCCGGTGGAGCTAGCGGTCATATAGGTCCTCACCACGGTGGATTATCCGCGCTGAGGATCCTGAATCCGGACGCGTGAGCCTGCCGGCGCATCAGCCGCTTACTGCAGCTCGCCGGCATGCTCAACGCTTGAGAGTAGGCACGGAACCATGCGCCCGGCGCCCCGTTCATCTGATACGATCCAGGACGTCGGCCACTCAAGCGCGAGTCCTTCAGGGCCGTCCCGTCGGGCCCTTCACGCACCGCCGGTCCGCACGCTCCGGCACGGCATTTCAGGCTTTCCGATCAAGCGGCTTAGTGCGGTGGGAGAGCGCATCGTAGTCAGAGGAGACTTCCACATGAATGCCACACTCACCATGACCTTGGCACTGGGCGCGGTGGCGCTTGCGGGTCGCGGCCAGAGCCCAGCCGAAAACCTTGGGGATCGCGTTCAGAATGCCGCCGACATGCGTGCCGATGCCATGGAAAACCGGGCAGAGGCGCTCACGGATCGTGCCGAGCAGGCTCGCGAACCCGGTGAAGAGCGCGCGGACGCCATCGCCGCTGCCGACCGGAATGTTGCGGCGACGATGACAGAGGAACGGCGAGACAAGGTGGTCGCGAACGAAGCTCCGGCAGTTCGCAAGGACTGATCATGCGGATGAATGCCCAAGCTATGCGAGCAACTGCGGCAGTCCTGCGCATCGCAGCGTTGCCAGCCTTAATGACTGCTCTGACCGCCTCTGCGCCAGCTCGGGCTACTGCCCGACCCGCTCAAGAGGCCATGCTGGAACAGGCGAGCGGTTGGAGTGAAGCGTCGAAGTCTGCGCTACTCTCCGCACTCGGCGACCGATCTCGCCACGGGCTTGATCACGTCAGCTTCCTTGAGGCGGATGACGGCGCATCGGACGCTGAACTGAACCAGGCGGCACTCCGCTTCGCGAGGGCACTCGCCCGGGGAGTCGTCGATCCAGCCACGCTGCATGACCCGTTCACGCTGTCCGAGGCGCGCGTCGATGAAGCCGCCCTCCAGCGCACGCTGGCCGCCGCCGTGGCGAAAGGTCGCATAGGCGAGTGGCTGGCAAGTCTCGCGCCGCAGGACGAGGAGTATGCGCGTCTTTCGCAAGCCTATCTCGATCTCAGCGCCCAACCTCGGGATGGCGGCTCCCCCCCACTGGGCGGAAAGCTGCTCAAGGTGGGCACCTCCGACGCCCGAGTGCCGATGATCATCGAGCAGCTGACCGACGGCGGCTATCTCCCGATTGGCGACGTGGCATCGCGAGCGGCATCAGGTGAGCGTGGAATTGTTTACACCCACGACATCGCCGGCGCGGTTAAGCGGCTGCAGCGTGACTTTGGAATTGCCGCAGACGGTGTGATTGGTCCGAAGACCGTCGGTGTGCTGAACTTGAGCCCTGGTGACCGGGCCCGGGCAGTCGCCGTCGCGCTGGAGCGGCGGCGTTGGCTGTCGCGCACGCCGCCGCCGACGCGGATCGACGTGAACACCGCGGCTGCCCGCCTGCGTTATTACCGAGACGGTGTCCTCGCGGACACGCGGCGCGTCGTCGTGGGGAAGCCGGGCACCGAGACGCCGCTGCTCCAGTCGCCGATTTACCGCCTCGTTGCCAACCCGACCTGGACGGTTCCGAAGTCGATCCAGAACGGCGAGCTGGCCAATGTCGGCGCTGACTATCTGGCCCGCAACAACATGACGGTTCGAGGCGGTTGGATCGTTCAGGGCCCAGGTCCTCAGAATGCTTTGGGTCTGGTGAAGTTCGACATGATCAACAAGCACGCCATCTACCTGCACGACACCTCGGCGCCTGAACTATTCGACCGCAGCCAGCGCCATCGCAGCCACGGATGCGTCCGGGTAGAAGATGCACTTGGGTTTGCGCAGATGCTGGCGCAAGATCAGGGCGTGACCGAAGAGTGGCAGGCGGCCCAGACCAGCGGCGAACAGCGGTTCGTGCCGCTGAAGAGTCAAATTCCGGTCCGGCTACTCTATCGAAACGTCTTCATCGGTGACGATGGGCAGGTTGCGTACCGCACGGATCCCTATGGCTGGAACGCTCCGATCGCAAAGGCGCTCGGGTTTCCGGGTCGAGCCGAAGCCCGGCTGCGCAGCGGCGAAGCCGACATAGCCCCATGAGCAACGGTGCCGTTCAGATGGCCGACATGACCTCACGCTGGCGGTGGGTCGCGCGCCTGCTGTTTCGCCGCATCTGGTTTCGCGCTGCCCTCTTCTCGCTCTTCTCGGTCGCGGTCGCTCTGCTCGCGGCCTTCGTGGCACCGTATGTCCCCTATGAGATCAGCACGAAGATCGGCTCGGACGCGGTAGACAACATCCTCGGCATACTCGCCTCCTCGATGCTGGCCGTGACGACGTTTTCGCTTACCGCGATGGTTTCGGCCGTTTCCGGCGCCAGCAGCACGATCACCCCCCGCGCGACGCAGCTTCTCGTGGAGGATTCCACCGCGCAGAATGCCCTTTCCACCTTCATTGGAGCATTTCTGTTCTCGATCGTGGGTATCTGCGCGCTATCTACCGGAATCTACGGCAAAGCGGGCAGAGTTATCCTGTTCATCGGCACCGTCGTCGTCATCGCAGTCATTGTGGTGACTCTGCTGCGGTGGATCGGCCATCTGGCGAGCTTTGGCCGCGTAGGCGACACGATAGACCGCGTGGAGAAGGTGACGACGCAGGCCGTGGCTCGATCAGGCCAGGCCGTCGCATTCGAAACCTCTGTTGTTACCCCGGCTCGCGGCGAGCGTGCCGTTTTCTCGGGCAAGGTCGGCTACATCACCCACATAGATCTGGCCGCGCTGGACAGCGTGGCACGCCGGCTCGGCTGCCACATTCATGTCCAGGCGATGCCCGGCGCCTTCGTCACGACGACGAGGGAGATCGCAAGGCTGGAGGGGAATGCCAATTGCGACGCGGAGATCGGAGAGGCGTTCACTATCAGCCCTCATCGCCAGTTCGACCATGATCCGCGGCTCGGGCTGGTGGTGCTCTCCGAAATCGCCTCGCGAGCCTTGTCGCCCAGTGTCAACGATCCGGGCACCGCGATCGCCGTGCTGGGGTCGGGCGTGCGTGTGATGAGCACGTTCTTGGACGACGCCAGTCGCCGGGCGCCGTCAACGGAGTCTGTCCGATTCCCAAGCCTAGGGGTCGGCGACCTCCTAGACGACTTGATCCGTCCGATCGCAAGGGATGGAGCTGGCATTGTCGAAGTCGCGATCAAGCTGCAGCACTCGCTTGCGCAGATTGCCGCCGTCGCGCCCAAGGCGCGCGGCGCGATCGCGCTTCGCGCAGAGGACGCGCTGGTCCGCTGCGAGAAAGCGATGTCTTCCAGCTCCGACCTGGGAAGCGTCCGGGAAGCTTACCGTTCGCACTGGGGAGCGCAAAGATCGGCTGGCGCAGAACTTCAGGCCGGCCTGGCGGTTTCATCATGATGGAAGCCGGCACCTTCTCCCCGATACACATCTCCTGGGCCGAGGCTCTGCTGCGGATAGGCGCATCGATGCTGCTGCCGTTACTGATCGGCATCGATCGCTTTCTGCGACGCAAGCCGATAGACTTCCGCCCGTTCATGATCGTCGCGCTTGCCGCTTGTTCGCTCTCGCTGACGATCATGGAAATGGGTGCGAGAACCACAGGTCCTGACGTCGATCTGGGGCTCAGTCGCGTCTTCTCCGGCGTGATCACCGGCATCGGCTTTCTCGGCGCGGGTGCGATGTTTCGCCAAGACAACTATGTCAAAGGTGCTGGCTCGGCCGCTTCGATCTGGGCGGCGGGAGCAATCGGGCTGATCTGCGGAGTGGGCCTGCTTTGGCTCGCGGTCATGCTTGCAGGAGGCGTGCTGGTAGTTCTGGTTGTCAGCGCCCCATTTACCGGGAAATACGATGCTGATTAGCAGCGGGACAGGCCATGCCAGCCATAGCGGCCCAGATGCGTATCGTGCAGCGCGGGTGTTCCATGTTCTTTGACAACATCAGCGGCCTGCTGCGCGTGCTGGTTGTCTCGCTGCTCGCCTACGCCGCGATGGTGCTCATCCTGCGAGTGGCCGGCAAGCGCGCGCTCGCCAAGCTCAACGCCTTCGACCTTGTGGTCACGGTGGCGCTCGGGTCCACGTTGGCGACCGTGCTGCTCAGCAAGGACGTCGCACTCGCGGAAGGCGTCCTCGCGTTCGTGGCGCTCGCTGCACTGCAATGGCTGGTGTCGCGCGCCTCGATTGCGAGCAGCAGGTTTCGCACGCTCGTTCGGTCCGAACCTAGGCTCCTGTTCGAGAACGGTGCCTATCGAGAGGAAGCGATGGCGCAGGAACGTGTGACCCGGGCAGAGGTCGATTCCGCCGTTCGCAACGCGGGCCATGGCCGGCTCGAGGCAATCGCCGCCGTGGTCCTGGAAACAGACGGCAGCATGAGCGTGATAGGACTCGAGGAAGGCGAGCAACTGACCGCCCTATGCTCGGTGAAACGATAGCGGCAAGCAGTCTGATACCGCCGCGCTTCAACCTGCCACTGCCGTTTACAAGTCTGTGCCAGCTTGCCGCACTTGGTTGGCCAATCCGGGAAGCTAGTCCGTATGCCATTCCGCCAGAACGGCGCCTTCCGCACTTTCGAAGGCGACACGGTCAAGCTGCGTAGCCAGCACGCAAACTGGACGCTCGTCAGGTCCTGACGCGCGGCACTCGAGTGCTCTGCCGCTTGGGAACGCCTTCACCCGACCCTCGAGTACGATGCGGTAGCCGTCCTCTGGCACGCTCAGTGGGGCATCCTTCTCCGCACGGACGGTGAACTGATAGGCCCTGCCGTCCCGACGGCCGACGCGCGATCCACCTTGTTCGAAAACCGCCGCGAGCCCGAGCGTTTGCGTAGAGGCGGCGACCGCTGGCTGCAGCGGGTCCCGACGGATCGCCGCACACCCGTCAGCCATGAGCCACGGCCTGGGAACCCAAAATCCCTCGACCGCCTCCCATGTTTGGGACGCCCCGGCCTGGGCTATCATCGCCGAACCCTTCCAGTCCGCCGGCGGCATGGCGAGCCGGATTGTCTTGCGGTCTTCTACCCACGACCAGTGGGCGATACCTGGCGTCTCCTCTTCCGGTGCTGCGGGCCCCTCGCAGCCAAAGGGAACGCGTACGGAAAAGGCGCGGCCAACCAGATCTTCCTCTGCGGGAAGTGCCTTGCCGCTGGCATAACGCGAAGCGGCCTGCGCCGCCGCCGCGATCAGGTCGCTTCGTGCAAGGACGGGATCAGGCTTTAGCACCGCGGGACCGGACGGCTTCGCCTCGGGTTCGGGCGCCTTCGTCTCCGCTTGCTTGGGCGAGGCGGTCGGCGTCTCGCCACAGGCTGCGAGCCCGGCTGTGGCGCATGTAAGCGTCAGGAGTGCGCCGATGCGCGTCAATGCCGAGCTGGCTGATACGGTGCTGAACATCCCCGTCACCATAGCAGCACGCAGACGAAATGAAAAAGAAGCGGCTTGTGCTTGACGGGGGCAGCCGCGGTCGCTCTGCATACGCCATGGGTTTCAACCAGATCGCCGCCCTGGTGGTTCTCGTCGCGGTAGTGGGCGTGCTCATCCACGGCAAAGTGCGCTCGGACGTCGCCGCGCTTTCCGCCGCGGCGACGCTGCTCCTGCTCGGTGTCGTGCGGCCGGTAGAGGTGCAGGGGGCGTTCGCCAGTCCTGCCATCATCGCGCTCGCTTGTCTGTTCGTGATCGCCTACGCCATCGAACTATCCGGACTTCTGGGCCTGCTCATAGAGCAGGCAACGCGCCTCTGTGCTCGCCTCGGTGCTCTCGGCGTCTGGCTGGTGATCGTACTGTGCGGAGGCGCGTCTGCCTTCCTCAACAACACACCAATCGTCGTGCTTGCCGCGCCCGTTGTGAAGGATGTTGCGACTTCGCTTAACCTGTCGCCGAAGCGCTTCCTGATTCCCCTGAGCTACGTCACGATCATGGGTGGCGCGTGCACGCTGATCGGCACCTCCACCAACCTCCTGGTCAACGACATGGCGCGCGCTGCCGGGCAGCCGGTCTTCGGCATCTTCGAGATCACGCCGGTCGGCTTGGTCATCGCCGCAGTTGGCGGCCTCTACCTCTTCCTGGTCGGAGGCCGCCTGCTCGCGCGCGCCGACGACGGCCCCGCGGCGAGCCAGGCGACGGTTGAGCAAACCGGGGACGGCACGATGGGCGATGCCGAGCTGTTCGCGGTGGACCGCCCGTTCGATCTGAAGCGAGCGACAGCCTCGCTTGCGATCTTTGTCGCCGTCGTCGCGGCGGCAGCGCTAAGCATCGTGCCCATCGCAGCCGCTGCGTTCGCGGGAGCGGTCGCGCTCGTTCTTTTTCGCGTTATCAAACCTGAAGAAGCCTATGCCGGATTACGCCCGGAAGTGCTGCTGCTCATCGCAGGCATGGTGGTGGTCGGCCTATCGATCGAAGTGACAGGTCTAGCTGCATCGGGAACGGCGCTGCTGATCGAGTTCATCCGCCCGTTCGGCCCATGGACCGCGCTTGCTGTCCTCTACGGCGTGACGCTGTTCGCCACGGAGTTCCTATCGAACGCGGCGGTAGCGGTCCTGATCACTCCAGTCGCAGTGGCGCTTGCCGAAAGCCTCGGCGTCGATCCCCGCCCGTTCCTGATCGCGGTGATGCTGGCGGCGAGCGCCGCCTTTGCGACCCCTTTCGGATATCAGACGAACGTCCTCGTCTTCAATCTCGGAAAATACAGCTACATGGACTTTGTGCGCGTGGGTGTCCCTCTGAACGTGATCACCTGGATTGCCGGCGTGATCGTCATCCCGATCTTCTTTCCGTTCTAAGCGCCTGTTCTGCCGCAATGGGAGCGGCCAGGAAGCTATGCTCGCTGAACGCGAGGTCGTCGTGACCACAATTCGCGTTCGCCGCATGCCCGATCCGGTCCCGACCAACTGACTTGATGAGCCAAGGCCCGGAACCCTTGCGTTGGTTCTGATGAATGAAGAGCAGGTTGCAGGCACCGCAACAAAGCGGCGCACCGCCATGGTTAAGCGTAGCCACGGTCTCGGGAAGTGGGAGGGGGACGAAGGTGCCTTCCAGTCAGCCCAACCGCGTCCGGTTTTCGTGAGCTTCGGCCCCTATTCTATCCGCCTCGTCAACGCCGACGTCCTGCCCGCCGGCCGGCGCTGGTCCGCCAGCATGACAGCGCTCAGCACCGGGACGAGGATAGAGGTCAGCGCCGGGAAAGCTTCCCGGTGACACCGCCCTGGATCGGAATGGCAGTCGCTCTCTCCGCGAGCAGTTGCGCCGGCGGGGAGGCGAAGCGCTACCAGCTGAGGCCCACGCGCGCGTAAAGATAGCGCCCGTTAAACCCGAAGGGGGAGTAATATGGGAAGCCCAGCACGCCGCTGGGCGCGTTGAGCGCGCCGTCGACTCGGTCGGGATAGACGTCGAACAGGTTGTTCACGCCAAGCGCTATCTCGGGCCCCTTCTTCGCGCGGTAGCGAAGCTCGAGATCGGTGATCACGTGCTTCCCCGTGTGGATGTCGCCGGCGGGCGTCGCGGCAGGCTGATTGACGTCGCCATAATAGGTCGCCCGCACCGTCGCGCCGGCAAGGCCGCTGGTCCAGTCGATCGAGCCGGTCACCTTCTCGCGCGGCGTGCCCTCTTCGAACGTCAGCACGCGGTTGCGCCCGAAGAGTTGCGTGCTCGGGCGTGACGTCAACTCGACATCGTTCACGTTGCCGGCCAGCGTGAAATCGAACACGCCGGCGCTCGCGCCATTTAAGCGATAATGCGCAACGGCGTCGATGCCCTTGGTCGTCGAACGCAGCCCGTTGATGAAGAAGCGCGCGGCGCTGATATTCGGCAGGCTCGAAACCGGGATGTTTTCGGACAGGGCGATCTGGTCGCGCAGCTTGATGTAATAGCCATCGACGGTCAGGTCGAAGCTCCCGAAGCGCAGCACCGTGCCTGCCGAGAAGTTCGTGGAACGCTCCGGCTCGAGCGCCCGGGCGCCGAGAGACGACACCCTTGAGTCGTTCGAAGGAAAGGTGCCCGTCTCGATGATGTTCCCACCCGAAATAACCGACGAGATCGACGTGAAATACTGCTGCTGCAGCGATGGCGCACGGAAACCGGTCGACACCGTGCCGCGAAGCGCGAAACTCCGCGTGACGTCGTAGCGGAGCGACACCTTGCCTGTCGCGACTTCGCCGAAATCGGAATAACTCTCCCCGCGGCCCGCCACGCCGATCAACAGGCCATCGACTGGTTGGGCCTCCAGATCGATATAGGCGCTCCCCGAACGGCGACCGCGTTCGACCGCGTTGAGCGGAGAAAAGCCGGCAAAGCCCTGCGCGGTAGTCGGCGCGCCGCGAATGGCGCCGGTTTCGGGGCCCTGATACGACGCCGGCTCGCCGGGCTGTATCTTGTAGCCCTCGCGGCGGCCCTCCAGGCCCCACGCCACGTTCAGCGAACCCAGCACATCGAAGCGCCGAGTGACATCAAGACCCGCGATCCACTGATCGTAGATCACCGCCCCGTCGTAGAAGCTGTGCGGTGATGCCGCGCCATAGGAGAAGTTCGCCGAGTCTTCCGTCCGGAAGCCAACCTTGTTGCGCCCGTAACTGGCGCTCAGATCGACCGACCAGCCCGCAATTTCGCCCTTCACGCCGAGCGCCGTGTTGAGGTTGTCCGAACGCGTCTCGATCAACGGCAGGAAGCCGTTGGGATACCCTACCGCCGCCAGATACTGGACCACCCCGGCATTGTTGGGGCGCGGGAACGCGGCGCTTGAGGTGTCGCGCTGCTGGAACCCTGCCCAGCCATAAACGCTCCACGAACCTCCGCCGATAGGGGCGCCGGCATTGACGAACAGCGTATACTGATCGACCTTCGGGTCGCCGAAACGCCCTTGCAGTGCCCGTCCATTTGCGCCGACCGGCGCACTTGGCGCCGGCGCGTCGGAACGGTTGGTCGGATTGCGATGAACATAGTCGCCCGACAGGGTCAGGAACCCTTCGGCACCAAAGCCAATGCCCTGCCATCCCGACACTGTGGTCGCCGATTCACCTGTCACGTGGCGGCTGGCCCGGGCGGTATCCACGTCCGTGTTGTAGAAGCCGTAGGTTACAGTCGCACCACCACCGGAGCTTGCTTCACGCAGGCGCAGATTGATGACGCCGGCGATCGCGTCGGAGCCATATTGCGCCGAAGCGCCGTCGCGCAGAACCTCGATCCGATCCAGTGCAGCGGTGGGCACGGTGTTCAGGTCGACGGCGGCCGATCCGCGACCCACTGTGCCGTTTACGTTGAGCGAGGCGGAGGCGTTGGCCCGCACGCCGTTAATCAGCACCAGCGTCTGGTCGGGCGAAAGGCCGCGCAAGGTCGCCGGGCGGATCGCGTCGGTGGCGTCATTGGCAGCAGCGCGAGGGAAATTCACCGATGGCGCGATGTTCGCCAGCGCCTGCGCTACTTCCGTTGTGCCCTGTTGCCTCAGGCTGTTGGACGAGAGCACATCCACCGGCGACGCGGTTTCCAGCCGCGACCGTCCGGCCGCACGGGTTCCGGTCACGACGATCTCGTCCCCCGCTGGGGCGGCTTGACCTGCATCGGCGTCTTGCGCGGTGGTGGCGGCGCTTCTAGCCTCCTGTGCGCTCGCGGCACTGCCGGCCAGCATCGCGGCAAGCGACGCTCCTGCGATCAGAAGGTTCGACCCCTTTCGCATCAACAAAGATCCCTTTTTCATCTTGGGGCGGTCACGCCGGTTGTGGAACTGCGTTAATCCCATCAGCTTGGTAGGAATGCTAAGTTATGATTGGGGCTCATAAAGTCCGGCTTGCGCCGTGGTATTTGGCTCTCCCGCGCGCTTGCCGAGTTCGAGCGTTGTCCGCCGTCTTCCTGATAAACACGTCCGCGAAGACGCCCACGTTCAGGCGCGTGCCGCAACCGGGAGTTAATCACCGACGCCGCAATTCGGCGCTTTTCGCCACCGCCCGGGCAACGAAGATCGGACAACGGCGTATTGCCCCTTACCAACCATCGCAACGGACAGCAGGGAGCAGATGATGGCACGATCGGCGGAGAAGCGTGGCAAGGACGAAACCGCTGCGGCGGAGAAGAAAGTAAAAGCCACGGGCAAGCCCGCGGGCGGTGCACGCGGCGGCATCACGGCGCCGGTCACGCCGTCCGAAGACCTAGCCGAGATCGTCGGCAAGGACGATCTGCCGCGTAGCGAAGTGGTGAAAAAGGTTTGGGAGTATATCAAGAAGAACGATCTGCAGGATGCCAAGGACCGCCGCCAGATCAACGGCGACGACAAGCTGTCAAAGATCTTCGGCAAAAAGTCGGTCAGCATGTTCGAGATGAACAAGCACCTCAGCGCGCACCTTACCGCTAAGAAGTAAGCCACGATGTAGCGATGCAGGCGGGCGGCACCGAGGCTTCGGTTCCGCCAGTCCCTGCGTCTGTTGCCCTTCAAGCCTATCTGAGTATCGGCCCAATCTGCGGCGCCTGATTGGGCAAGTCGACCTCCACCGCGTCGACATAGCACCAGCCCACCCTAAGGCGGATCATAGCCTTGATGATCGGCTGGCGCGTTTACCTGAAAATACGCGCTGGTGTGGCGATGCGGCGATTGGTCGCAGCAAGCGCCACGTCCGCAGCTTCCGCATACGCCCAAATGCATCCGGGGGCTGCCGATCTTGAGGCACTCCTCGCGCCCTTTCGCCTCCGGCTGCCTGCGTTCACGACCATGCTTTAACGATAGTGCATGGACTTGCTCATGACACTTAACTGCGCATCCTTGCCGAGCGTACGCCTGACGTTCCGAATCGGAAGCGGCGTCGTGCCACGATGTCGTGTTCAAAAACTTGGAACACGACATCGCAATTTTTACGGCTGAGCGGGAGAGGGTCAGCCGGATATGTCCAAGCCACAGGCCAAGGCCTACCACCTGCACCGAAGGGATTCTCATGATGAGCACTGTGACCACGAAGGACGGCGTCGAAATCTTCTTCAAGGATTGGGGTCCTAAGGATGCGCAGCCGATCATGTTCCATCATGGCTGGCCGCTCTCGTCGGACGATTGGGACGCGCAGATGCTGTTCTTCCTGGCAGAGGGCTTCCGCGTCGTGGCGCATGACCGCCGTGGTCATGGCCGTTCGGCCCAGGTCGATTTCGGCCATGACATGGATCACTACGCCGCCGACGCTTCGTCCGTCGCGGAGCATCTCGATCTTCGCAACGCCATTCATATCGGCCACTCGACCGGCGGCGGCGAAGTCGCACGCTATGTCGCGCAGCACGGCGTCCCGCAGGGCCGCGTCGCCAAGGCAGTGCTGGTCAGCGCGGTGCCGCCAATCATGCTCAAGACGGAGGCTTATCCCGGCGGCTTGCCGATGGATGTGTTCGACGGCCTGCGCAGCGCCCTTGCCGCCAATCGCGCGCAGTTCTTCCGCGACCTGCCGACCGGCCCCTTCTATGGCTTCAACCGCGATGGCGCGGACGTGAAGGAGGGTGTGATCGCCAATTGGTGGCGCCAGGGTATGATGGGCAGCGCACAGGCGCACTACGAAGGCATCAAGGCGTTCTCGGAAACCGACCAGACCGACGATCTCAAGGCGATCACCGTGCCTACGCTGGTGCTGCACGGCGACGACGACCAAGTCGTGCCGTACAAGAATGCAGGCGTGTTGTCGGCCGACATCCTGCCCAACGCCACGCTCAAGATCTACGAAGGCTATTCGCATGGCATGCTGACGGTGAATGCGGATGTGTTGAACGCCGACCTGCTCGCCTTCATACGGAGCTGATCGTATCGCCGGGGAGATCACTCGATCTCCCCGCCACCATTGCTACATTTCCGGGAGAACCGTGTTGGCTGAGGATCTGCCGCCACAGGACAGCAAGCTGACGCGCTCGAAGCGCGATTGGGCGGAGTCCGGCAAGTTCCTGACCGGCCGCGTTGCCCGTTCTGACAGTGAGCGCCTTCCACCAGGGCAGCACCTCGTGAAGAACTGGCCGGTGCTCGACCTGGGCCGCCAGCCCGACATCGGCCTGCACCGCTGGAAAATGGCAGTCGACGGCTTGGTCGAGCGCCCGTTGTCGCTCAACTGGGACGGTTTCCTCACCCTTCCCCACGAAGAGCGCGTGAGCGACATTCACTGCGTCACCACTTGGTCGCGCTATGATAATCGTTGGAAGGGGGTTTCGACACGCGCCCTGCTCGACCTGGTCGAGCCGCGCGACGAAGCCGTGGCGGTCATGCTGCACGGCTATGACGGTTACACGACCAACCTGCCGCTAAGCGATTTCGCCGCCGCCGATGCGCTGCTGGTGCGCGAATGGGAGGGCAAGCCGCTGACCCGCGAGCATGGCGGGCCAGTGCGGTTGGTGGTGCCGCATCTTTACTTCTGGAAAAGCGCAAAGTGGATCGCGCGGATCGAGCTGATCGGGCGCGACAAGCCCGGTTTTTGGGAAGTGAATGGCTACCATATGCGCGGCGATCCGTGGGCCGAGGAGCGCTATTCCTGAGTTTGAAGTGTTCCCCATCCGTTCGCATTGCGCTAAGGCCTGGGCATGGTCCGCAAGATCATCCATGTCGACATGGACGCCTTCTACGCGTCGGTGGAGCAGCGCGACGACCCCAGCCTGCGGGGCAAGCCTGTCGCCGTCGGCTCCGCCAAGGCGCGCGGCGTAGTCGCCGCGGCGAGCTATGAGGCGCGCACCTTTGGGGTGAAGTCCGCCCTACCCTCGGTTACCGCCCTTCGCCGCTGCCCCGAACTGGTGTTCGTCCGCCCGCGTTTCGACGTATACAAGAACATATCCAGGCAGATCCACGCGATCTTCGCCGAGTTCACCGACTGCATCCAGCCGCTGTCGCTGGATGAAGCCTATCTCGACGTCACTGACAACAAGCGGGACTTGCCAACCGCCTGGGCCACCGCCAAGGCGATCCGTGCGCGCATCCTGGAAGAGACGGGACTGACCGCCTCGGCGGGTATCTCGTACAACAAGTTCCTTGCCAAGCTCGCCTCCGATCACCGCAAGCCAAATGGGCAGTTTGCCGTCACCCCCGAAATGGGCGCGGCCTGGGTTGAGACGCTGCCGGTGTCGCGCTTTCACGGTATAGGCCCGGTGACGGCCCGCAAGATGCAGTCGCTGGGAATTCAGACGGGTGCCGATTTGCGTGCCAAGTCGATCGCGTTCCTCCAGGCGCACTTCGGCAGCTCGGCAGGCTGGTATTATGCCATCGCGCGGGCGGAGGATGAGCGGCCAGTGGAGTCGCACCGGGTGCGGAAGTCCTCAGGGTCGGAGACGACCTTCCACAATGACTTGATCGAAGCGGGTGAGATCGAAGCCGGCGTGCTGCGGATGGCGGACGATGTCTGGGAGTGGTGCGAGAAGGCGCAGGCGTTCGGGCGTACCGTCACCGTGAAGGTGAAGTATCAGGACTTCCAGCAGATCACTCGCAGCCGCAGCTATCCCGCCGTGGTGGATAGCAAGGCGGCGCTGCATGCCGCCAGCCTGGGGCTGATCCGTTCGGTGCTGCCGGCGGAGAAGGGCATCAGGCTGGTGGGGGTTACCGTGTCGAACTTCGAGGCGCAGGGACAATCGGCCGAGGTGGAGCTGCCGCTGTTCGGCTGACCGGCCACTATCTGGTCGACGCGGAAAACAACCTTTCGACGGACAGGATTTCGATGGCTTCGGGGCGGCCGTTAAAGTCGGCACGCTCACCTTCTTCCAATCCGATCAATGCTTTAGCCAGGGGCGCCTGGAAGGAAAGACGGTCGGCGGCCGGTTCGGCCTCGTCGTGGCCGACGATTTCGAGGACACGTTCCTTGCCGCCCATGCGGATGCGGACACGCGTGCCGATGCCGGCCACCCCGTCCTCGGGCGGCGGGGCGATCTCGGCAGTGGTGCGGCGGGTGTTCCAGTAGCGCAATTCGCGGCGGAGGACCTCGCGCGGTTCCTCCTGTGTTTCCAGGGCGACAGCGGCCTCGAGCTCGGCGACCTTGGCCTCGATCAGCGCCTTGCCGCGCGGGGTGACCAGGTTGGGGCCCGGGACCATCGGGATCTCGAACTTGGGCTCCTTGTGCTCCTCATCGCTTTCGCGGCGAAAGGCGACGCTCATCGCTGGGGAAGTTCCTGGAGCGTGGAGGAGACCTTCCACAGATCGATCGCGCCTTCGGTTGCATGACGGTCAATTTCGGCAAGCTCTTCGACTGAAAATGCGAGATTTTGCACGGCATCGAGCGAATTATCGAGTTGTTCGACCGTGCGCGCGCCGATCAGCGCGGAAGTGACGCGCGGATCGCGCAGCACCCAGGCGATCGCCATCTGGGCCAGGGTTTGCCCGCGACGCTGGGCTATGTCGTTGAGCGCGCGGATGCGGGCGAGATTGTCTTCGCTGAGCAGCCCCTGCCCCAGCGAGCCGCCCTTGGCCGCGCGGGCGTCCTGCGGCACGCCGTTCAAATATTTGTTGCTCAGCATACCCTGCGCGAGCGGCGAAAAGGCGATGCAGCCGGTGCCGAGATCGCCCAGTGTGTCGAGCAGGTCCCCCTCGATCCAGCGGTTGAGCATCGAATAGCTCGGCTGGTGAATGAGCAACGGCACCTTGTATTCGGCCAGGATCGCCGCGGCCTGACGCGTCAGTTCGGGCGAATAGGAGGAGATGCCGACATAAAGCGCCTTGCCCTGCCGGTGGAGCTGGGCGAGCGCGCCCATCGTCTCTTCAAGCGGGGTCTTCGGATCGACGCGGTGCGAATAGAAGATGTCGACATAATCGACGTCCATCCGCTTGAGGCTCTGGTCACACGAGGCGATCAGATACTTGCGGCTGCCGCCGACATCGCCGTACGGCCCGGGCCACATGTCCCAGCCCGCCTTGGTCGAGATCACCAGTTCGTCGCGGTGCTGCGCAAAATCGGTCGCCATGATGCGCCCGAAATTCTCCTCCGCCGAGCCGTAGGGCGGGCCGTAATTGTTGGCGAGATCGAAATGGGTGACGCCACGGTCGAACGCACGGCGGAGCATCGCGCGGCCGGTTTCGAACACGTCGGTGCCGCCGAAATTCTGCCAGAGACCGAGGGAGATTGCGGGGAGGTCCAGCCCCGAGCGGCCGCAGCGGCGGTATGGCATGCGGCCGTCATAGCGGGCGGGATCAGCGGTGTAGGGTTGCGGGAAGGCCATGGTGTCTCCGAACTATATCCCCGGCCCTGCCCAAGCAACGCCCGTCCCTGCAAGGGCGGGGGTTGGGTACGAGCCGGAGGCGAGCTTAACGCTTGGGGAAAGGAAAAGGGCCGGGGCATCGAGCCCCGGCCCTTTTCAGACCCAACCCTTGATCCCCTCCCTTGCAGGAGGGCGATAGCGAGCGGTTAGACCGTGAAGCTCTCACCGCAGCCGCAGCTTCCCTTGGCATTGGGGTTCTGGAAGACGAAACCGGCGGTGAAATCGTCCTCTACCCAGTCCATGGTCGAGCCGATGAGGTAGAGCACCGAGGCGCCGTCCACGAAGAAGCTGCCACCGGGCGTTTCGATGCGTTCGTCGAACGGCTTGGCTTCCGTGACGTAATCGACCGAGTAAGCGAGACCCGAACAGCCGCGGCGCGGGGTGGACAGCTTGACGCCAACAGTGCCTTCGGGCGCCTTTGCCATCAGGTCGGCGATGCGCTGTTCGGCCGAAGCCGTCAGGTTTAGCGCGGCGGGGCGGGCGCGGGTCTTCACGTCGGTCATCAGAGCATGCCCAGTTCGAGCTTGGCGTCGTCGGTCATCTTTTGCGGATCCCATGGCGGATCCCAGACGAGGTTCACTTCGGCATGGCCGATGCCGGGCACCGATCCGACGCGCAATTCGACTTCGCCAGGCATCGATTCCGCGACCGGGCAATGCGGCGTGGTGAGCGTCATCTGCACCGCGGCGTGGCCGTCGGCGGTGATGTCGACGCCGTAGATCAGGCCCAGATCGTAGATGTTCACCGGGATCTCAGGATCGTAGATCTCCTTGAGCGCCTCGATGACCGCGTCGTAGAGTTCGCCGCCGGGTTCGCCGGCGGGCTGTGCCTGCGGCTTTTGCGACAGGAAGCCGGACAGATAGTCGCGCTGGCGCTCAGGTTGCGGCGCTTCCGCCTGGGCGGGCTGAGCCTCGGCCGGCGCGGCCACGGCGTCTCCGACACGGGCGCGGGGCGGCGCTTCGACGGCGTCGACCTCTTCCACCATGATCTTGCGCTCTTCGTTCATCCGAAGATCCTCGTCACTCTCTCGATACCTTTTACCAGCGCGGCGATATCGCCTGCGCCATTGTACACGCCGAAGCTGGCCCGTGCCGTGGCCGGAACGCCCAAACTGTCCATCAGCGGCTGGGCGCAATGATGGCCGGCGCGGATGGCGACACTGCCTTCATCCAAGATGGTGGCGACGTCGTGCGGATGCACCCCCTCCACTGCGAAACTGACGATCCCGGCGCTGTCGTGCGGGCCGAACAGGCGCACGCTGTTGATCTGGGACAGGGCGTCGCGTGCCTGCCGCACCAGCGCGGTCTCGTGCGCGTGAATGCGATCGAGTCCGATGCCGTCGACATAGTCGATCGCGGCGTGGAGGCCGACGACGCCGACGATGTGCGGGGTGCCCGCTTCGAACCGGCCGGGCGGAGGGGCATAGGTGGTCTTGGCGAAGGTCACGCGGTCGATCATCGCGCCGCCACCCTGATAGGGCGGCATCGCATCGAGCAGATCGTAGCGGCCCCAAAGCACGCCGATGCCGGTGGGCCCATAGAGCTTGTGACCGGAGAAGACGTAGAAGTCGCAGCCCAGGTCGGCGACGTTCACGGGCAGGCGCGGCACGGCCTGGCAGCCGTCGAGCAGGATCTTCGCGCCGACGCCGTGCGCCAGTTCCACCGCGCGCCTGGCGTCGAGGACCGAGCCGAGCACGTTGGAGACATGGGCGAGCGCGACCAGCTTGTGGCGCTCGGTCAGCATCGCGGCCATGGCATCGAGATCGATGCGGTGGTCGGGCGTGAGTGGGATCACGTCGATCTCGGCGCCGACTTGGCTCGCCACCATCTGCCACGGCACGATGTTGGAATGGTGTTCAAGGGTGGAGAGCAGGATGCGGTCGCCGGCCTTGAGCTGGGTGGCGGCCCAGCACTGCGCGACCAGGTTGATCCCCTCGGTCGCGCCGCGGGTGAAGATCACTTCCTGGGGCTTGCCGCCTATGAAGCGGGCGACGCGTTCGCGCGCGGCTTCGAAGGCCAGCGTCATGTCCGCCGAGCGCTGGTACACGCCGCGATGGACAGTAGCATAGGTCTCGCCATAGCCGCGGGTGATGGCTTCGATCACCGGGCGGGGTTTTTGCGAGGTCGCGGCGGTGTCGAGATAGGCCCAGCCGGCGGGGATGGCGGGGAAGTCGGCCAGGACGTCGAGGGGGGTGGTGTTTAGCCCTGTCCCGCTTGCGGGAGAGGGTTGGGTGAGGGCGTGTGCCTGAGCACCAGCAATGTCGCTTCTGGGCGGCTCACCCTCACCCTGGCCCTCTCCGGCGTGCGAAAGAGGGAGTTTTTGGGGGTGCTCGCTCACAGCGCTGTGTCCAGCCACGCGTCGGCGTCCGCTGCGAAGGCTTCGCGGACGGTGTCTTCGCCGATGCGGGCGAGCGCGTCGGCGACGAAGGCGCGGGTGAGGAGCGCCTTGGCGCGGTTTTCGGGGACACCTCGGCTCTGGAGGTAGAACATCGCGCGCTGATCGAGTTCGCCGACGGTGGCGCCGTGCGCGCATTTGACGTCGTCGGCAAAGATCTCGAGCTCGGGCTTGAGGTTTACCGTGGCGGTGCGCGCCAGCAGCAGGCCACGCAGCGATTGCTCGCCATCGGTCTGCTGGGCGCCGCGCGCGACTTCGACGCGGGCGGCGAGACTGGCGGTCGAGCGGTCGGCGGCGACGGCGCGCCACAGCTGGCGCGAGGAACCCTCGATCGCTTCGTGGCGGACAACGACGGCGGCTTCCTGCTTCTGCGTCTCGCGGGTGAGCAGCGCGCCGCCCATTTCGGCGAACGCACCCTTGCCGATGACGGTGATGCCGCCATCGATGCGGCTGGCCATGCCGCCAGCGGCGAGAAACACCGAAACGAGGCTGGCGGCTTCGCCGATCTCCGCCTCGTCGCGGATCGAGACAAAGCCGGCGGACTGGATCAGGCGGACGGAGCGCATCAGCCGGGCGCCGCGGGCGAGCTTTACCTGGAGCAGGCGATTGGCCCAGCCGGTGCCGGCAAAGGTTTCCACCATCGAGGCGACGGCATCCTCGGCAAGGACGATCTGGGCGGGAACATGGCTTTCACCGCCCGAGCCGAGATGCACGACCTGGATGCAGGAGGCGGCTTGTTGCGCGGCCAGGCTGAGGGTCCAACCCTCCCCTTGCGCCAATTGGCCGAGCGGGTGGGTGGTTTCAGGGGTCCAGCGGGTGATCTGGAGCGGGCCGGGGGTGCTGCGCGCGGGATCGAACACGCCGTCGACGAACAGCAGGCGCGGGCCTTCCAGGTCGAGAAACAGGCTGGCGGGATCGATGCCGGTGGGCTGCGGGGCGCTACCGGCAGCGGTGCGCAGCGCGGCCATGTCGGCCCAGCGCCATTCCTCCTGCTTGGGGGTGGGGAGTTGGAGGAGGGTCATTAGAAGATCCTCCCCAAGCTTGCTGGGGCAAGGGGACCGCCGGCCCCGGGCCGGTGGTGGAGGGGCCGCGACATCGTCGCGGTGCAGCCTCGCACCGAATTCGCCGCTGCGCGGCGCCCCGCCACCATGCTGCGCATGGTCCCCCTCCCCGTTCCGGGGAGGATTGTAGTGAGAACACTCACGCCGCGATGGCTCCATAGCCTTCGCGTTCCAATTCGTGCGCCAGTTCGGCGCCGCCCGAGCGGACGATGCGGCCATCGGCGAGGACGTGGACGAAGTCCGGCTTCACATAATCGAGCAGCCGCTGATAATGCGTGATCAGGATGACCGCCTTGTCCGGCGCGCGCATGATGCGGTTGATGCCGTCGCCCACCGCTTTCAACGCATCGATGTCGAGACCGCTGTCGGTCTCGTCGAGGATCGCGAGCTTGGGGCCGAGGATGCCCATCTGAACCATTTCGTTGCGCTTCTTCTCGCCGCCCGAAAAGCCGACATTGACCGGGCGCTTGAGCATGTCGTGGTGCATGCCGAGCAGATCGGCCTGGGCCCGGGCGAGCTTCAGGAACTCGGCGCCCGAGAGCGGGCCCTCTCCGCGCACGCGGCGCTGGCTGTTCAAGGCTTCGCGCAGGAACTGGACGTTCGAGATGCCGGGGATCTCGACCGGATATTGGAAGCCGAGGAACAGCCCGGCAGCGGCGCGCTGATCGGGCTCCATCTCCAGCAGGTCTTCGCCGTTCAGGGTAACGGTGCCGCCGGTGGGCGTGTAATTGCCGCGGCCACCTAGCACATAGCCGAGCGTCGACTTGCCCGCACCATTGGGGCCCATGATCGCGTGGATCTCGCCGGCGTTCACCTGAAGGCTGAGGCCCTTCAGGATTTCCTTGCCTTCCACTTCGGCGCGCAGGTTTTCGATATTCAGCATGGTGGTTCCAGAATTCAGAGCGGCACGGTGAGCAGGCGCACGGAGGTCAGCGCGCCGGGCGCGTTATAGACGTCGACGCGGCCGCCATCGGGCAGCTGCCAGATGATCTTGTATTGCTTGGGGGTGACGATCGCTTCGGCGACGTCGCGTTCGATGGCGTCGAGCGTGCGCTGCATGCCCCTCCACCAGCGGCCGCTGACCAGCCGGTCGCCGCGCTGGACGCGGCCTTGCGTGAAATCGCTTTCCACATAGGCGCGGCAATCGCTGATCGCGGTGTCGATCGCGGCCTGGCGCGCGCCCTCATCGCGCGGGGCGACGCCGATGCGGCGGACGATGCAGCGGGCATGGCGCGTGGCGATGCCGATCTGGGGCGAATTGCTGACTTCAACGCCGCCGCTGACATTCACGGTCTGGAGGGCGGCGGCGAGCAGGATGGCGAGACTCATGTTCTATTCTTCTCCGCGTCTTAGCCGACCGAGCCTTCGAGACTGATGCCGAGCAGCTTCTGCGCCTCGACCGCGAACTCCATGGGGAGCTGTTGCAGCACTTCCTTGGCGAAGCCGTTGACGATCAGCGCCACCGCCGCTTCCTGGTCCAGCCCGCGCTGGCGGGCATAGAAGAGCTGGTCCTCGCTGATCTTCGACGTCGTGGCCTCATGCTCGATCTGGGCGGAAGGGTTCTTGACCTCGATATATGGCACGGTGTGGGCACCGCACTGATCGCCGAGCAACAGGCTGTCGCACTGCGTGAAGTTGCGGACGTTTTCCGCACCCGGCTGCACCAGCACCTGGCCGCGATAGGTGTTGTCGCTGCGGCCCGCGCTGATCCCCTTCGACACGATGGTCGAGCGGGTGTTCTTGCCCAGATGCAGCATCTTGGTGCCGGTATCGGCCTGCTGCCGGCCGTTGGTGACGGCGACCGAGTAGAATTCGCCGACCGAGCCGTCGCCCTTGAGGATGCAGGACGGGTATTTCCAGGTGATCGCGCTGCCGGTTTCGACCTGGGTCCAGCTGACCTTGGCGTTCTTGCCCTCGCACAGTGCGCGCTTGGTCACGAAGTTGAAAATGCCGCCAACGCCATTCTCGTCGCCGGGATACCAGTTCTGGACAGTGGAATATTTGATCTCGGCATCGTCCATCGCGACCAGCTCGACCACGGCGGCGTGGAGCTGGTTCTCGTCGCGCATCGGGGCGGTGCAGCCTTCGAGATAGCTGACGTAAGAGCCCTTGTCGGCGACGATCAGGGTGCGCTCGAACTGGCCGGTATTTTCCGCGTTGATGCGGAAATAGGTGGAGAGCTCCATCGGGCAGCGCACGCCCTCAGGGATGTAGACGAAGGTGCCGTCGGAGAAGACCGCGGCGTTGAGCGCGGAAAAGAAGTTGTCGCGCACCGGCACGACCTTGCCGAGATATTTGCGGACCAGATCGGGATATTCGCGGATCGCTTCGGAGATCGAGCGGAAGATGACGCCGGCGGCTTCCAGTTCCTTGCGGAAAGTGGTGGCGACCGAGACGCTGTCGAACACCGCGTCGACTGCGACCTTGCGCGCGCCTTCGACGCCGGCGAGGACCTTCTGCTCCTCGATCGGGATGCCTAGCTTTTCGTAGACGCGCAGGATCTCGGGATCGAGCTCGTCGAGGCTGCCGATCGTCTTCTTCTGCTTCGGCTCGGCGTAGTAATAGGCGTCCTGATAGTCGATGTGCGGGATCGCCAGCTTGGCCCATTCGGGAAGCTCCATCGCCTGCCAGGCGGCGAACGCCTTCAAACGCCAGTCGAGCATCCAGGCGGGCTCGCCTTTCTTGGCCGAGATGTAGCGGACGGTATCCTCGCTCAGCCCCTTGGGCGCGAACTCCTGTTCGACGTCCGAGGCGAAGCCCCATTCATACTTCTTGTTCGCGGCGGCATGCGCCTCGGCATTCCTGGTGGCCATCAGGCTTCCCTACTCAAACTCGCGAGGCTCACCCCCGCCAACGCGCCCTTCACGGCGCCATTCACAGCGGCCCAGTGCGGGCGGACCCGGCACGAACCCTCCACCGCGCAGTCGTGGCGGCTCACGTCGACACAGGTCGTCAGCGCGATCGGCCCCTCAATCGCCTCGACGATGTCAGCGACCGAGATCGCGGCCGCGGGCCGGGCGAGGCGAAAGCCGCCGCCGGTGCCCCGCGCGCTTTCGATCAGCCCGGCTGCCGACAACTTGCTCACCAGCTTCTGCACGGTGGGCAGCGGAAGCCCGGTTTCGCCCGCCAGCGCAGTCGCGGTCAGCCGACAGGTCGCGCCGCACTGGCGGGCGGCGGCGGCCATCATCACCACGGCGTAATCGGCTAAACTTGACAGTCGCATCTTCTACAATCGGACGAATATGTTCCGATTGGGCAGATGGGCTCAGTTACGGCGCCCGTCAACCTCTTCGGGGAAAACTTCGGGGAGGAAGTGGAAGTCCGCGTCGCCTAGGGTGACCGCCAGAACGGGATCGATGCCGGAGCGCAGGCTGGTCGGCGTATGGCCAGTGAAATGCTTCACTTCGTTGATCATGTGCGACTGGTCGGCGAACGGCCCGACCACGACGCTCATCGGTGCGCCCTGGTAGATCTGCATCGCCGCACGGATCGCACGGAACTTGCGCTTGAGCTTGGCCGGCGAGCTGCCGAAATATTCCAGGCACAGCCGCTGCACCTGGCGTTCGCCAAGTCCGCTGGTGTCGCCGATCACGGCGTAAAGCTCGTCAATAGTCGGAGCCTCGCTGGCCGCCCATTCGCGCACCGCTTCCAGGAACGGGAAGTGCGGGTCGGGGACCGGCTTCACTTCCTCTTGCCGCATGATCAGCAAGGGCGCGAATGCCGAGATCATCTGGTCAAGCGTCGACATGCCACGAAGCTGCTGGAGAAGCGCCGGGGCGCGCTCGCAAAACAGCTTCGACCCGTCGATATTGTGGTCGGTAAACTTGTTGGCCGGCAGTCCGATCAGCGCCTTCCACCCCACCGCGCGCAGCGTGACGCCGAAGCAAGTGACCGGACCCCGCAGCTTGTAATGCGCCGCCGCCGTGCCGGGCCCCGAAACCATGATCGGTTTGCTGCGCTCGACATGGCCGTCGGGATAGGTGATTTCCCCCTCCCCTTCGATCAGAAAGCGGATCTGGCCCAAGTCGACGCGCTCGGTGCGCTCGAACTCCTCGGCATCGCAACGGTACAGGAAGTAGCTGTCGACGTGCGGCAGCAGCCGCCCCGTCGCACGTTTCACTTCAATCGTCGCCTGCGCGACGGCCAAGGGGCCAACGGGTTCCGGTCCTTCTTTTCGACGAATAGCGGCCCGCATTGTCAGACCCGAACTCCCAGGGGCAGATTATGTCTATCTGCGAAAGGGATATACCAGAAAGCTGGTTCAATAAAAGTAGCCCGGCCAGTTGCCTGGCCGGGCTAGTAGAAAGGGTCCCCCCGTTGAAAGTGGAACCCCTCGGGTCGCAAAGACGGGATAGCCCGACTCGCCCGCGGCGTATTGGACAGAATCGACACGCGCCGCTTTGACCCCGGGAAATCGAGGTGCGAAGGCGCATTTCATGGCCTATCCTCTTCGTTCCGCCCTGTTCGCGCTCGACGCCGAAAGCGCCCACCGTGCCACTATCGCGGCGCTGCGCGTTTGGGGCAGCGTCGGCGCGCCATTTCGGACCTCCATTCCGGATGCATCCTTGCCCGTCCAACTGGCCGGCATCTCCTTTCCAAACCCGGTCGGCCTGGCCGCGGGACTCGACAAGAACGGCGAGGCGATCACCGGGCTGTTTGCGCTGGGATTCGGCGCAGTGGAGATCGGCACGCTCACCCCGCGCCCGCAGCCCGGCAACCCCAAGCCGCGGCTGTTCCGCCTTGCCGAGGACGAAGCGGTGATCAACCGCATGGGCTTCAACAATGACGGCCTTCAGGCGGCACTCGAACGCGTTGCGAAACTGAAGCAGCGCCAAGGGGTGCTCGGCATCAATGTCGGCGCGAACAAGGATTCGCCCGACCGCGTCGCCGACTATTCCGCCGGAGTCGCCCGCGCCGCGCCGCTGGCCGACTATCTGACGATCAACGTCAGTTCGCCCAACACGCCCGGTCTGCGCGACCTTCAATCGCGCCCGGCGCTCGACGAACTGCTGGCAGCGGTGGATCGGAGCCGAATGCTCGCCGGCGGCACGCGCCGCCCGGTATTCCTCAAGATAGCGCCCGACCTTGACCGTGCCGGCATCGAAGGCGCGATCCGGGCGGCGGTGGACAACCGCGTCGATGCGCTGATCGTTTCCAACACCACCGTTTCCCGTCCGCCGCTTCGTTCGAGCCTTGCCGGACAAGCAGGCGGCCTGTCCGGCGCGCCGTTGCGCGAACTGGCCCGCGCCAAGCTGGCCGAAGCACGGATGATCGCCGCCGGCGCGCTGCCGCTGATCTCGGCCGGCGGTATCGACAGCGCGGATGAGGCGAGGCGCCGGATCGATATGGGCGCAGTGCTGGTGCAGGTGTACAGCGCGCTGGTCTATCGCGGTCCCGGATTGGCGCGCGAGATGCTGCGCGGCCTGGCGGCACGCTGACGTATCGCCTTTGCCGCGCCTGCAAATCGGGTTAGGCCGTGGTGCAATGAAGCAACTGGTCGCAGCGCTCGCCCTTCTGTTCTCGCCCGTGCCCGCGCTGGCGCAAGGCATGGTGAGCGCGGCCGACCCACGTGCCGCAGCGGCCGGCGCCGAAATCCTTCGTGCCGGCGGCAGCGCGACCGACGCGGCGATCGCCACCATGCTGGCACTGGGCGTGGTCGAGCCGCAAAGCTCCGGCATCGGCGGCGGCAGCTTCATCCTGCAATACGACGCCAAAGCGAAGCGAACGACCAGCATCGACGGGCGCGAGACCGCGCCGATGGCCGCCGATCCGCGCTGGTTCTACGACGCCGAAGGGCGCCCGATGAGCCGTGCCGCGGCGGTGCCGGGTGGCCGCAGCGTCGGCGTGCCCGGCGCATTGCGCGCCATGGCGCTGGCCCATGAGCGTTCGGGCAAGCTGCCCTGGGCCAGGCTGTTCGATCCCGCGATCCGGCTGGCCCGGCAGGGCTTTCAGGTCACCCCGCGGCTCAACAATTCGCTCGCCCGGTTCGGCGGCCATATCGATGCCGGGCTGCGCGGGATCTTCATGCCCGACGGCAGCCCGCCTGCGGTGGGTGCTACCGTGCGCAACCCCGAACAGGCCGCGCTGCTGGAGCGTGTGGCGAAGCTAGGCCCCGACAGCTTTTATGTCGGCCCGCAGGCGCAAAAGCTGGTCGCAACCGTGAACGGCGCCGCGCGCAATCCGTCCAAGATGGCCACAGGTGACCTTGCGGCCTACGCGGCCAAGGAGCGCCCGGCGCTGTGCGGCAAGTACCGGGTCTACACCGTTTGCTCGATGGGACCGCCCTCTTCCGGCGGCATCACGGTGCTGATGATCCTTAAGCAGCTCGAGCGGTTCGACATGGCCAGGCTGGGCAAGGATTCACCCGTCGCCTGGCACCTGTTCGCCGAATCCTCCCGCCTCGCTTATGCCGATCGCGACCTGTATCTGGGCGATCCCGATTACGTGCAGGTGCCGCTCAAGGGCTTGCTGGACCGCCGCTACATCGCCGCGCGTTCCGCGTTGATCGATCCGGCGAAGACCATGTCAAGCGTCGCCGCCGGCACGCCCGCCGACGCCCCGCCCCGCGTCCCCGTCGCGCCAAGCGAAGTGCCCGGCACCACCGATCTGGCGGTGACCGACGGCGCCGGCAATGTCGTCCAAGTCACCACCACCGTGGAGGGGCCGTTCGGATCGGGACTGTCGATGGACGGCATCGTGCTCAACAACCAGCTGACCGATTTCGACACCGTGCCCGAAAAGAACGGGTATCTGGTCGCCAACCGGCTCGAACCGGGCAAGCGGCCCCGCAGCTCGATGGCGCCGACCATCGTCTATGGCCCCGATGGCAAGGTGCGCATCGCGGTGGGCGCCGCAGGCGGATCGACGATCATCGCCCAGGTCGCCAAGGCGCTGGTCGGCGTGCTCGACTGGAAGCTGTCGGCCCAGGACGCGATCGGACTTGGGCTGGTCTATGCGCCGGGAATGACCGCCACGCTTGAAAAGGGCACCACGGTGGAAGCCATGGCGCCGGCGCTTCAGGTGCTGGGCGAGCGCGTGCAGGTCGCGCCTATGGGGCTGAAGGCCAACGCCATCGAGCGCGTGCGCGGACGCTGGGTCGGTGCCGCCGATCCGCGCAGCGAAGGCGTGGCGATGGACCAACAGGGACGCATGGCCGTTATCCAGCGTGCAGGCGCGCAGCCGAACCGGCCATCGGAATAAACGGGATGCCCACAGGCGCACCCGACAAGGGGAGAAGGATGCGTACACTCGAACGGTTCGACAATCTGGTGCAGATGTTCTTCACGCGGGCACGCGAGAAGGGCGATGCGCCGTTCCTGTGGCACAAGGCCGAGGGAGCGTGGCAGCCGACCAGCTGGGCACAGGCGGCGCGCCAGGTCGCGAGCCTGGCCAATGCGTTCCAGGAGCTGGGGCTGAAGCCGGGCGACCGGGTGATGCTGGTGGCGGAGAACCGGCCGGAATTCTGCATCACCGACCTGGCGATCATGGCCGCGGGCTGCGTGAGCGTTCCGACCTACACCACCAATACCGAACGCGACCATCTGCACATCATCGAGAATTCGGGTGCGTGCGCAGTCGTGGTCGCCAATGCCAAGCTGGCCAAGACGCTGCTGCCTGCCGCGATCCGATCCTCGTCGGCACGGATGATCATCGGCATCGAGGACCTGCGCATCGGGCAGCAGGGCAGCCTTGCCTTTCACGACTGGCATCAGCTGATCGCGCAGCACGCCGCCGATCCCGAGCGGATCGCCGCGCAGGCTGCCTTCGCCCGTTCGGACCTGGCGTGCATCATCTATACCAGTGGCACCGGCGGCTCCCCGCGCGGGGTGATGCAGCATCACGGCGCGATCCTGCACAACGTCAATGGCTGCTGTACCGTGATCTCCGAGGATTTCGGCTGGGAAGACGAAGTGTTCCTGTCCTTCCTCCCGCTATCGCACGCGTACGAGCATAGCGGCGGGCAGTTCTTCCCGATCGGGCTGGGCGCGCAGATCTATTATTCCGAAGGCCTCGAAAAGCTCGCCTCGAACATCGAGGAAGTGCGGCCGACGATCATGGTGGTCGTGCCGCGGCTGTTCGAAGTGCTGCGCACCCGCATCACCAAGCAAGTTGAGAAACAGGGCAAGTTTGCCAACTACCTGCTCGCCAAGGCGCTTGAGCTTGGTGGGAAGAGGGCCGCGGGCACCGGCTCGGTGTTCGACAAGCCGGCCCAGCTGCTGATCAACGCCACGCTGAAGCCCAAGATATCCAAGCGCTTCGGCGGGCGGATCAAGGCGATGGTGTCGGGCGGAGCGCCGCTCAATCCCGAAGTCGGCATCTTCTTCGACTCGCTGGGGCTCACGCTGCTCCAAGGCTACGGCCAGACCGAGGCCGCGCCGGTGATCTCGTGCAACCGGCCCCAGGCCGGGCTCAAGCACGACACGGTCGGGCCGCCGCTCGCCAACACCGAGGTCCGCATCGCCGAGGATGGCGAGATCCTGGTGCGCGGAGAGCTGATCATGCACGGCTATTGGCGCAACGAGGAAGAGACCGCGCGGGTGCTGAAAGACGGGTGGCTCCACACCGGCGACATCGGCAATATCGATGCGCAGGGCCGCATCCAGATCACCGACCGCAAGAAGGACATCATCGTCAACGACAAGGGCGACAATGTCGCGCCGCAAAAGGTGGAGGGCATGCTGACCCTCCAAAGCGAGATCGTCCAGGCGATGATCGCCGGCGACAAGAAGCCGTACATGACCGCAGTGATCGTCCCCGACCCCGAATGGACGCAGGAATGGTGCGCCAGGAACGGAACCCGGTGCAGCTTCCGCGACCTGAGCCGCGACCCGGAATACAAGGCGGCGGTGGGCAAGGCAGTGGAGCGCGTGAACCGCGACCTTTCGGTGACCGAGCGGGTGCGCAAGTTCATCATCGCCGACGCGCCATTCACCATCGAGAACGAGCAGCTGACGCCCAGCCTGAAGATCCGCCGGCACATCCTGAAGCAGGTCTATGGCGAGCGGCTGGACGCGCTGTATTGAGGCGCTTTAGCCCCTCCCCTTTAGGGAAGAGGCTGGGGTGGGCGCGGAAGAGGCCGGGGGTCGATCCCCCGGCCTTTTCCTTTTTGCCGCCAGGTCGGGTGCTCGCTTGCGCTCGCCACCCATTCCCGGCCCCTCCCTTTCGAGGAGGCAAGAAGGTCGGGTTACTTCTCCGCCTTCTCCGGGACCACGATCATGGTCCAGTCCTTTTCGGGGCGCAGATACTTCACCGCCAGCGCCTGGATATCCGCCGGGGTGACCCGCGAATAATCCTGCGCCAGCGTCTGCACGCCCTGCACGATCGCGGGATCGTAGCTGCCGCCGGCGACCAGCCGCATCCAGAACATGTTGCCGCTGGAGGCGCGCAGAATCTGCTGCTTGAGCGGCGCCACGGCACGTTCCAGTTCGTCGGCGTCAATCGGCTTTGCGACCAGATCGGCGGCGATGTCGCGCGAAAGCTTGAAGAAGAAGTCGGTCTTGTCGGGCGGCACCATGCCCAGCGCGATCAGCTTGCCGCCCGCGGTCATGCCGAGCGGCCACTGGCTGGCGACGTTGGGCGAATAGCTCACCCCGGCCTGGCTGCGCAGCTGATCGATCAGGCGGTCGCGGAACACCGCCGCCAGCAGATCGAGCCTGCGGCTTTCGGTGATCTCGGCAGTGCCGCCACCGGTCGGCCAGGCGATCGCCGCGGCGGCCTGATCGCTCTTGCCGGTATGGGTACGCACCACGGGCGCCGCGACATGCGCGGGGAAGACGACCGGCGCAGCGGGCACGCCCGCGGCGGCGCGCGGCTTGAGCGCACCAAAGGTCGCGGCCACGGCTTGCACCGTCGCCTCGGCTTCCATGTCGCCGAACACTTCAACTTCGATCGGGCCGGTCGCGAGCAGCGGCTCCCAGAACGCGCGGAAGGATTCAGGCGTGGTCGCGCCGATCACTTCGCGCGTGGGCAAGCCGAAGCGCTGGTCGCCCGAACGGCTGAGCCTTTCCAGGTCGCGGCCGAGCACGCCGTCGGGCGAAGCGGAAAGCCCGGCATAGCCAGACAGCATCGCCGCCTTGGCGCGCAGCACCGGGTTCGGGTCCCAGGTGGGATAGGCCAGCTTGGTCGCGAACAGGCGAAGCTGATCGGCAAGATCGGCCTTGTTGGTTTGCCCGGTGAAGGCAAACGCGTCCTCGGAAATGTCGAAGTTGAGGCCGATCTGGCGATTGCCAGTGAGCGCGTCGAGCTCTTCCTGGCCAAGCTTGCCGATGCCGCTGGCCATCAGCGCGGGCTCGCCGGCCCAGAGCGGCGTCGCACGGTCGGCCGGCACCGCGTTCAGGCCGCGGCCGAAGCGGACATTGACATAGACTTTGCCCGTTTCCGACGCGTCGGGCCGCATCAGCAGCCGCACGCCGTTGGACAGCACCACCTTTTCGATGTCGACGCCCTGAAGCAGCGGTTCGCGGCTGGTCACGGTCGCCGGCTTGCCGAGCTTGGGCAGCTGGTTGATGTTAACGGTGCCGATCGCCTTGCGCTTGCCCACGCCGGTGACGTTGGCCTGAAGCGCGGCGGTGACCTTGGTCACGGCCTGCGGATCGGGGGTGCGGGTGTTGACCAGCGCGCGCACCGCCGTGCCTTCGAACACGCGCTTCGACGCGGTCTGCACGGTGGCGGGGGTGAACATCTTGGCGGCGATCGCCTGCTTCAGAATGTCGTAGCTTGCCTGGGGCGTGGTGACCGTTTCGTTGATGTCGACCGCTTCGACCAGATCGTCCGCCAGTTTTGCGCCCGCCTCGACCGGGGCGGTGTTGATGCGCTGCTGCATCGACGCGCCGATCTCGGCGAGTTCGCGGTCGATCTCGGCCTGGGTCGGCGGCGTCGCGGCGGCATCGGCGATCATGCCACGCACTTCGCGCAGCGAGCCCTCCCAATCGTCGCCCGAAGGCAGCACCTGCACGGTGGTGATGTTGGCCGAGCGCGCGATGTCGCTCAAGTCGGCGCCGGCGGCGATGAACGGCCCGCCCGAGCGCGCACGCGATTCCAGCCGCCGGTTGATGATGCGGATCGCGACCATGTCGACCATGCGCTTCTGGTTGAAGATCACCGTGTCGGAGAACACCGTCCAGGGACGCACGATCGCCATCATCGCCACGGGCTGCAACGCGGGTTCCACCAGGCTGGCGGCGATGGGATGGCCGGTTTCGGGTTTGCCGAAATCGGGGCTCTTGGGCGCGGGGCCGACGCCTTTCCACGCGCTGAAATGCTTGACGACCATCGCTTCGAGCACCGCGGGATCCACATCGCCCGAGATGATCACGGTCGCGCGTTCCGGCCGGTACCAGCGGTCGTGGAACGACTGCACGCTGGCGGGGGTCGCGGCAGTCAGCGTTTCGGGCGTGCCGATCGGCTCGCGGTCAGACAGCAGCTGGCCGGCGAACATCAGGTCCAGCATCTGGTCCTGCAGGCGCTTCTGCGGCCCGGGCTGCTCGCGCCCTTCGGCCATCACCACCGGGCGTTCGGCATTGAGCGAGGTCGCGTTGATGATCGGCCCCGTCATCATGCCGGCCAGGATCTTCATGCTTTCGTCCAGCCCGGCGGGCGTCGCCATGGGCAGGTCAAGCTTGTACACGGTCTGGGTGAAGGTGGTGCTGGCGTTGCTGTCCGACCCGAAGGTCACGCCCAGACGCTGCCAGATGCGCTTAGAGTCGCCATCGGGCACGTGCACCGATCCACGGAAAGAGAGATGTTCGAGCAAGTGGGCGAAGCCGCGCTCGCTCTCCTGCTCCATCAGCGAGCCGGCATCGATCCGCACGCGAACCGCGACCTGGCCCGGCGGGACGCCGTTCTTGCGCACCGCGTAGCGCACACCGTTCGAGAGCCGGCCGAATTTCCACTCCGCGTCATGAACCAGGTCGCTGCCCTTGTAGAGCCACGGATCGTCCGCGATCTGGACCTGGCGAGGAGCGGTCTGCGCCACGACCGGCAGAACCGGGTTGAGCGAAAGAACAGCAAAAGAAGCGAGAAGCGCGGTGCGCAAGGAACGAAGCATGCGGCCTCATCTAATGGGGACGGCCCGCCCATGCCAGCACCAAGCTTTCGCGGAGGTGTACGAGTTGGGCCGCGATTTCCGTCACATGGGCCGGGAAACCAACTGTTTCCGCCTCCCCGGCTTGATCGTGCCTGCGCACGAGGCCACATGGGCGCCATGCTGATCGAGACCGAACCGACGCCGAACCCCGCGACGCTCAAGTTCCTGCCGGGCCGCCCGGTTATGGACGCCGGCACCCGCGACTTTGCCACGCCCGAAGAGGCCGAAGCCTCGCCGCTTGCCGACGCGCTGTTCGGACTGGGTGACGTGACCGGCGTGTTCTTCGGCCGCGACTTCATTTCGGTCACCGCGGCGCCGGGTGTCGAGTGGAACGGCTTGAAGCCCGATGTGCTCGGTATCCTGCTCGATCACTTCTCCGCCAACATGCCGCTGTTCCGCCAGGGCAGCGCCGCGGGCTTCAGCGTGCCGCCCGAAGCCGCCGACTTCGGCGGCGACAATCCCGAGGACGCCGACATCGTCGCGCAGATCCGCGAGCTGATCGACACCCGCGTCCGCCCGGCCGTGGCCAATGACGGCGGCGACATCGTCTATCGCGGGTTCGACGCGGGCAAGGTCTATCTCCAGATGCAGGGCGCCTGTTCAGGCTGCCCCTCGTCCAGCGCCACGCTCAAGAATGGCATCGAGCAGCTGCTCAAGCACTACGTCCCGGAAGTAACCGAAGTACGGGCCGTCTGAGCAGCCGGTTTCCAGCGACTTAAGGATATACGAACATGGGCCGCCCCTTGGACGACGCCGGACTCGATACGATCTTCCGCACCGCCCGCAGCTATAACGGCTACACGGACGCGCCGGTCACGCAGGATGATATCCGGCGCATCTACGAACTGACCAAGCTGGCACCGACTTCGGTGAACCAGCAGTCCGCCCGCTTCGTGTGGTGCACCACGCCCGAAGCGAAGGAAACGCTGGCGTCGCTCGCCAGCGGCAGCAATCCGGACAAGATCCGCAAGGCACCCGCCACTGTCATCATCGGCATGGACCTGGGTTTCCACGAGCATCTCGACTGGCTGTTTCCACATGCGCCCGGCGCACGCGACTGGTTCCCCGAAGAGAGCCGCCGCGATCACGCGCTGCGCAATTCCTCGCTCCAAGGCGCTTTTCTTATCGTCGCCGCGCGCGCGCTGGGGTTCGACACCGGCCCCATGTCGGGGTTCGACAATGCCAAGGTTGACGAAGCGTTCTTCAGCGACCAGCCGGGGGTGAAGTCCAACTTCATCTGCACCCTAGGCCATGGCGATCCTTCCACCATCCACGACCGGCTCCCCCGGCCCGAATTCGAACGGTTCAATCGCGTCGTCTGAGGGCGTGAGAACCCTCGTCATCGAAACCGCCACCGCCGCCTGTTCGGTCGCGCTGCTGGAAGGCGGCGCGGTGATCGCGCGGGGACATGACGTGGTGGGGCGCGGCCATGCCGAGCGGCTGGTGCCGATGATCGCCGAGCTGCCGGGTCAGGGCCGCGCCGACCGCATCCTGGTCGATGTCGGGCCGGGCAGCTTCACTGGGGTGCGCGTCGGGCTGGCCGCAGCGCGGGGCTTGGCGATCGGCTGGAGCATACCCGTATTCGGATATTCCTCGATGGCGCTGATCGCCGCCGCCCGCTTCCACGCCGATCCCGATCTCGCTACGCTGGCCGTCACACTCGAAGGCGGACATGGCGAGGTCTTCATGCAGGCATTCACGTCTCCCCCGTTCCGGGAAGAAAGCCAGCTGCTTTCGCTTGCGCCGCCCGCGGCGCTTGCGGCACTGGGTACGCGCCGCGCATTCGGCAGCGGTGTGCAGCGCCTGTCGGCGCTCGCCCCCGATATGGACTTGCACGACGCGCTGCCCGATGCGGCCGATGCCGCGCTGCTCCCGGCCGAATTCGCAGCATTGCCGCCACGCCCCATCTATGGCCGCGCGCCGGACGCGAAGACGCTGGCCGAACGGGGTCTGGCATGAGCGTGAACCTGGTCGAATTGCGAGAGGGCGGCGCGCAAGACCTCACCTCCGTAAACCAGATCATGCAGGATGCATTTGACCCGCAATACGGCGAAGCCTGGACCAAGCCGCAGTGCATGGGCATGCTTTCCCTGCCCGGCGTCTGGCTGACTATCGCAAACAGCGATGGCGTGGATGCCGGTTTTGCTTTGGCCCGCGAAGTGGCCGGGGACGCCGAGTTGTTGCTGCTTGCGACGCGCAAGGCGACTCAGCGGCGCGGCATCGGCGCGACATTGGTCCGCGCAGTAATCGCCGAAGCGCACGCCCGCGGTGCTGAGCAACTTCATCTTGAGGTACGTGCCGGTAATGATGCCGTGCGGCTATACTGTAGCGCAGGCTTTGCAAAAGTCGGCGAACGCAAAGACTATTACAAAGGCCGGACCGGTGAATTGTTCAACGCCCAAACCTTCGCCCGTGTCTTGCGGTAAAAATTCGCAGAACTAAGGGTTAATCGGGTTGCACCTTGTGCAAAATGGTCCGATAGGAGCCGAAGAGGGACAGTAATAGTCACCCGTTCGGGTCGAAAGGAATATCATGGACTCTTCGTTGGAAATTCAGGAAACGCTGATTTCGCTGACCGCGGACATCGTCGCTGCGCATGTCAGCAACAACAGCGTGGCGGTTTCCGATCTTCCGCAGCTTATCCAGAATGTTCACGGCGCGCTGACCGGACTTGGCACCGCACCGGTTGAGCCTGAAGTGAAGCAGGAGCCCGCCGTGTCGGTTCGCGCGTCGGTAAAGCCCGATTACATCGTCTGCCTGGAAGACGGTAAGAAGCTGAAGATGCTGAAGCGCCACCTGATGACGCATTATCAGATGACGCCGGAGCAGTACCGCGCCAAGTGGAACCTGCCTGCGGACTATCCGATGGTTGCTCCCAACTATGCCGAGCAGCGCCGCACCCTGGCCAAGAAGATCGGCCTGGGCACCAAGCGCCGCAAGACGCGCTAAGCCAAACCGTTTCGCGCACACGCCGGCCCGGCAATCGCCGCGGCCGGCGTTTTGCTGCCGGGTTCCCCTTTCCCCATGGCGGCTTAGCCGCTACATCGGCGCCATGCCGCGCAAGATCGACCTGGAAGCCCTGTGCCAAGAAAAGGGCCTGCGAATCACCGAACAACGCAAGGTGATCGCCCGCGTACTCTCCGACGCGGAAGACCATCCCGATGTCGAAAAGGTGTATGAGCGCGCCTCGGCGATCGATCCGGGCATCTCGATCGCGACGGTGTACCGTACCGTGCGCCTGTTCGAGGAGGCTGGCATTCTCGACCGCCACGATTTCGGCGACGGCCGCGCCCGGTACGAGCCCGCTCCCGAGGCGCATCACGATCATTTGATCGACGTCGAGAGCGGCCGCGTGATCGAATTCGTCGATCCCGAACTCGAGCTTCTGCAAAAGCAGATCGCCGAGCGGCTGGGCTTCCGGCTGGTCGATCACCGGATGGAGCTTTATGGAGTCGCGCTCGACCGCAAGAATTGACCCGCGGCGCGCGCAGGCGGCCGAAGGTCATGTCACGCGTCTGACCGCCGCCGAACTGGCGCGGATGTGGGCGCGTGTCGCCCTGTTGCTGCTGGCGGTGCTTACGCATGTGCCCCTGCACGGGCTTTGGCGACTGTTCCGCCTGCGCTCCCCCTGGCCGCAGCGCTTTCTTGGGCTGGTTGCGCGGATCGCCGGAGCGCGCGTGACCAGGATCGGTACGCCGCGGCGGCACGACGCCTTCCATCTTTCCAATCACGTGAACTGGATCGACATCCTTGCGCTGGGCGGCGCCAGCGGAACGGCGTTCGTCGCGAAATCGGAGATCGGCGAGGCGGCCGTGGTCGGCTGGCTCGCCGGGCTGAACCGCACCGTTTATATCAAGCGCGAGAACCGCATGGGCGTGGCCGGTCAGATCAACCAGGTCCGCCAGGCGCTGGGCGATCATTGCGCAATCACGATCTTCCCCGAAGGCACCACCACCGACGGCAAGTCACTGTTGCCGTTCAAGACGCCGATGCTGCGCGTGCTGGAGCCGCCACCGCCCGGCATCCTGGTGCAGCCGGTGATGCTGGACTATGGCGCAGCCGGTGAGGAGATCGGGTGGATCGGCCAGGAAAGCGGGCTGAACAATGCCCGGCGCGTCCTGGCGCGCAAGGGCAGCTTTCCATTGCGCGTGCACTTCCTCGACCCCTTCGATCCTGCCCAATTTCCGGGCCGCAAGGCGATCGCCGCGGAAGCGCGGCGGCGGATCGATGCGGCACTGACTCAGGCGCTGGGCCACCCGCCCCGCCCCTTTGCCTATGCCGACGAACCGATCGGGTATCGCACCCCTCCCCCTGCGGCGGCAGATTGCGTATAGGGCCGCCATGAAACCGACTCCCAAGACCTTTCACGTCAAGTCGTTCGGCTGCCAAATGAACGTCTATGACGGCGAGCGCATGGGCGAGTTGATGGCCGCGCAGGGCATGACCGCCACCGACGATGCCAATGCCGCCGATCTGGTCGTGCTCAACACCTGCCACATTCGCGAAAAAGCGACCGAGAAGGTCTATTCGGACATCGGGCGCCTGCGCAAACATGGCCGCACCCCGATGATCGCGGTCGCCGGCTGCGTCGCGCAGGCCGAGGGCGAGGAGATCGTCCGCCGCGCCAAGGTGGACGTGGTGGTCGGCCCGCAGGCCTATCACAACCTGCCCGATCTGGTGCGCGACGCCGCCGCGGGTACTGCCGCGCTCGACACCGACATGCCTGCGCTGAGCAAATTCGGCGCGCTGCCCGCCCGCCGCAAGGTGAGCCCCGGCGCGTTCCTGACCGTGCAGGAAGGGTGCGACAAGTTCTGCACCTATTGCGTGGTGCCCTATACTCGCGGTGCCGAGATCAGCCGCCCCTTCGATGCGATCGTCGATGAGGCAAAGGCGCTGGTCGATGCTGGCGCGCGCGAGATCACCTTGCTCGGCCAGAACGTCAACGCCTGGGACGACGATGCCGCCACCGGGCTGCACGGCCTGATCCGTGCGCTCGACCGGATCGATGGGCTGCACCGCATCCGTTACACCACCAGCCATCCCAACGACATGCGCGACGGCCTGATCCGCGCACATGCCGAAGTGGAAAAGCTGATGCCCTTCCTCCATTTGCCGGTGCAGGCCGGTAGCGACCGCATCCTCAAGGCGATGAACCGCTCGCACACGCGTGACAGTTATCTCCGCCTGCTCGAGCGCGTGCGCGCGGCGCGGACCGATATCGCGCTGTCGGGCGACTTCATCGTCGGCTTCCCCGGCGAGACCGAGGCGGACTTCGCCGAAACGCTGAGCCTGGTCGACGCGGTCGGCTACGCCCAGTGCTTCTCGTTCAAATACAGCCCGCGCGCGGGCACCCCGGCGGCTGACATGGCCGACCAGATCGCGCCGGAGGTCATGGACGAGCGTCTCCAGCGCCTTCAGGGCGCGCTCAACCGCGACCAGGCCGCGTTCAACGCCGCGACACTGGGCAAAAGCTGCACCGTGCTGATCGAGCGCAAGGGCAAGCTGCCCGGGCAGATGCTCGGCAAATCGCCTTGGCTGCAATCGGTCCACCTGACCACCAACGCGCAGATCGGCGACCTGGTCGAAGTCGATATCGTCCGCGCCGACCCCAATTCGCTTGCGGGCGTGGAGCGGGTCAAGATAGCGGCGTGAGCGCAGCCGTTCCGCCCTGTGCGGAACTTGCGTCCAACCGCTAGTCCACGCGCTTCACGGCGGTGGACGCCCCACATCCAAGGGAGTTTGAATGAAGAAGGTCGTGTAGGTTTTGTGCGTCGTGCTGATCGGCGTGACGGTCATGGTCGGGATGCGGTGGCACCGCTATGTGACGCAGTCGGACACGCCCTATGACGAAGTCGGCATCACGCTGAACGGCTACATGCCCGGCCCGCTACGCAGCTGGGGATGCCACAAGATGCAGGAGCGCTTTCCGGGTGCGCTGCCGCCCTATGGATGCGCGGCTGCCGACGGACGCAGTTGGGCCTGACGAACCGGCCGGGCGATCCGCCCGGCCCCATGGCACGCGAAAGCTTCTGCCCGGTCGCGGCAACCGGGCAGAAGCGGCGCCAATGGCAAATAGTTGCCGGCAAAATTAGCCCCGCCCCCTGACACGCGCCTGATCGTTCCTATCTACACGAGGCGTCGTTCGCGCGCACCTCAAGCCAGATTCAGGGAAGCCCCATGCCGACCCCAGCCAAAGCCTATGCCGCGCACGATGCGGAATCATCCTTCGCGCCGCTCGACTTCCAGCGCCGCGACCCCGGTCCGCGCGACGTCGCGATCGACATCCTGTTCTGCGGGGTGTGTCATTCGGACCTGCACACCGCGCGCGGCGAATGGGGCGGCACGCTCTATCCGTGCGTCCCGGGCCATGAGATCGTCGGCCGCGTGACCGCCGTGGGCAGCGAAGTGAGCGATCTGGCGGTGGGCGACATTGCCGGCGTCGGTTGCATGGTCGACAGTTGCCAGGACTGCCCCTCGTGCAACGCCGGCGAAGAGCAATATTGCGAAAAGACCGGCTTCGTCGGCACCTATAACGGCCCGGACAAGCATCTCGGCGGCCACACGTTCGGCGGCTATTCGGACCATATCGTCGTCGACCGCGGCTTCGTGCTGAAGGTCGGGCATGACGAGAAGGATCTTGCCGCAGTGGCGCCGCTGCTCTGCGCCGGGATCACCACCTATTCGCCGCTCAAGCATTGGAAGGTCGGGCCGGGCCAGAAGGTCGGCATTGTCGGCCTGGGTGGCCTGGGTCACATGGGCGTGAAGATCGCCGCGGCGATGGGAGCCGAGGTCCATGTCTTCTCGACTTCGCCCAGCAAGCGCGAGGACGCCAAGCGCTTGGGCGCGACCGACCTGATCGTGTCCAAGGACGCCGATGCGATGGCGGCGCATGCCGGCAGCTTCGACTTCATCCTGAACACGGTGGCGGCCAGCCACGACCTCAACCCGTTCCTTGCGCTGCTCAAGCGCGACGGCACCATGACGCTGGTCGGCGTGCCCGAGGAACCGCACCCGGCGCTCAACGTCGGCACCCTGGTGTTCGGGCGCCGCTCGCTCGCCGGCTCTCTGATCGGCGGCATTGCAGAGACGCAGGAGATGCTCGACTTCTGCCGCGACAACAACATCGTCTCGGACGTCGAAATGATCGACATCCAGGACATCGACACGGCGTACGAGCGGATGGTGAAGAGCGACGTGAAGTATCGCTTCGTCATCGACATGGCGTCGCTGAAGCAGGGCTGACGCAATTGCATGGCAGGGGGAGGATCGATGCATCTTCCCCCTGTTCTTGTAGGATTTGCTCTGTCATCCTCTCCTGCGATCATGCGCAACGGAACCTCCGCTCCTGTTCCCGGTTACGGCCTTGATGGCCGCGCAGCCCCTTTGCCGATGACGTTGCGAGACCTGCGTCAGGACCGCAACTTTCTCAACTTCACCGATTTATCCTTTTGTTTTCAAGGAGCCGCATGAGCCGCAAGCCAGTCCCCGCCCAGTCCGGCGAGCGCTCCCGGGTCGAGGTGACGTTCGACAAGCCGCAGCTCCTGCCCCAGCTGTTCGGGGAATATGATTCGAACATCCTCGCGCTTGAGGAGCGGCTGGGCGTCTACATCCACGCCCGCGGCCAGCGCGTGGTGATCGAGGGTTCGGCCGAAGCGGTGGCGCATGCCCGCGAGGTGCTGACCGAACTCCAGACGCGCGTGATCCGCGGCGAAGCGATCGACACCGGGCTGATCGAGGCGGTGATCGCGATGTCCGACGAGCCAACCTTCGCTGGCATCATGCGCGCCGATCCCGAAGGCAGCGGCCCGCCGCCCTCCGTCATGATCCGCACGCGCAAGAAGACGATCGTGCCGCGTTCGGTCGCGCAGACGCATTACATGCAGGACCTGATCTCGAACGACCTGATCTTTGCGCTCGGGCCGGCGGGTACCGGCAAGACCTATCTGGCAGTGGCGCAGGCGGTGGCGCAGCTGATCACCGGCAATGTCCAGCGGCTGATCCTGTCGCGCCCGGCGGTCGAGGCGGGCGAGCGGCTGGGCTTCCTGCCCGGCGACATGAAGGAGAAGGTCGATCCCTATCTCCGTCCGATCTACGACGCGCTGTACGACTGCCTGCCTGCCGAGCAGGTCGAGCGGCGCATCGCCTCGGGCGAGATCGAGATCGCGCCGATCGCCTTCATGCGCGGCCGCACGCTCGCAGACGCGTTCGTGATCCTGGACGAGGCGCAGAACACCACCCCGTCGCAGATGAAGATGTTCCTCACCCGTTTCGGCGCGAACAGCCGGATGGTGGTGTGCGGCGATCCGAACCAGACCGATCTTCCCGGCGGCTCGAACGCGTCGGGCCTAAACGACGCCGTCCGCCGCCTGGAAGGGCTGGAGGGTATCGCCATCAGCCGCTTCACCGCGGCCGACGTGGTCCGGCACCCGCTGGTCGGACGCATCGTCTATGCCTATGAAGGCCCGGATGCTTGACGTTGCCGCTCTTCCCGAAGCCCCGTGGCCCGATGCCGACTGGGATGCGCTAGCCAATCGCGCTGCCGAGGCGGCGATCCGCGAAACGCCCTATGCCGAATGGCTCGGCTGGCCCAGCGCGATCGAAGTCGCGGTACGGCTGACGGGCGATGAGGAAGTGCGCGTCCTTAACCGCGATTATCGGCAGAAGGACAAGCCGACCAACGTCCTGTCCTTTCCGATGATCCAGCCCGACCTGCTGGACGCGGTGACGCAGAACAGCGACGACGGCGAAGTCATCCTGGGTGACATCATCCTGGCGCATGATGTCTGCGTCGCCGAGGCGGTCGAGCGCGGCATCTCGACGCAGGATCACGCCACCCACCTGATTGTCCACGGCGTGCTCCATCTGTTAGGGTATGACCATATGGACGATGCCCAGGCCGAGGCGATGGAGGAGATGGAGCGCGCCGCGCTTGCCAAGCTCGGCCTGCACGACCCCTATACCGTTCGCGAGGATTGACCACGAACATGCCCGAGGGCCCCAGTACCGGCACCACATCCGGTCACGCTACCACTACCCAGGACTCTAGCGAGGGCGGCGGCATATGGCGCAGCATTCGAACCTTGCTGTTCGGGGACGAACAGGAAGAAACGCTGCGCGACCGCCTGGAAGAGGCGATCGACGAAGCCGATGAGGAAGGGGGCAAGACGCCGGTAGGCGATCTGGCGCCGATCGAGCGCCAGATGCTGCGCAACCTTCTCCATTTCGGCGAATGCGACGCCGGCGACATGGGCGTGCCTCGCGCCGACATCATCGCGGTCGAGGAAGGCACCAGCTTCGCCGGGCTGGTCGCGCTGTTCGCCGAAGCCGGGCACAGTCGCCTGCCGGTCTATCGCGACCAGCTCGATACCATCATTGGCATGGTCCACATCAAGGACGTGTTCGCGATCCTGGCGACCGGGGCGCCGCATCCCGAGAGCATCGCCGGGCTGATCCGCCAGCCGCTTTATGTGCCCCAGTCGATGGGCGCGATCGACCTGCTCGCGCAGATGCAGCTGAGCCGCACGCATTTGGCGATTGTGCTCGACGAATATTCCGGCACCGAAGGCCTCATCACCATCGAGGACCTGGTCGAGGAGATCGTCGGCGAGATCGAGGACGAGCATGACGACGCGCCCACTGCGCTGCTCGTGCCGATCGACGGCGGCGCCTGGGAGGCCGACGCCCGCGCCGAACTGGAAGACATCGCCGAACTGATCGACTCTCGCCTTGCCGAAGTCGAAGAGGATGTCGACACCATAGGCGGACTGGCCTTCGTGCTCGCCGGGCATGTACCGAAGCCCGGCGACTGCCTGGAACATGCCAGCGGCTGGAAGCTGGAAGTCATCGATGCCGATGGCCGCAAGGTGAACCGCCTGCGCCTGCACCCGCCCGTACCGCCTGTCGAGGACGAAGAATGAAGAAGTGGGTGAAGCGCCTCCTGATCGCACTCGTGGCTATCCTGATCGTGGGTGGTGGGGTGCTGTTCTACCTTTCGCGGCCCGACAAGGCGCAGCTGAGCGAGCAGGCGGTGACCGGCCGCGTGCCGCAGCTTAGCACTACCCGTACCCAGACGCTGCCCACAGTCGGGATTGCAAAGCCGGTCGGCTGGAACGGCGGCAAGCCGACGGCAGCCGCCGGCCTTCAGGTGGCGGCATTCGCTGACAAGCTGGAGCACCCCCGCTGGCTGTACCGTCTGCCGAACGGCGACGTGCTGGTGGCGGAGACCAACTCGCCACCGCGCAAGGGCGGCGGCGTCACCGGCTTCTTCATGCGCGTGTTCATGGGCCGCGCCGGCGCTGGCGTCCCCTCGGCAAACCGCATCACCCTACTGCGCGATACCAATGGCGATGGCGTTGCCGATCAGCGTTCCGTCCTGCTGACCGGGCTCAACTCGCCTTATGGCATGGCCCTGGCGGGCGACTGGCTCTACGTCGCCAACACCGACGCGCTGGTCCGCTTTCCCTTCACCCCCGGCCAGACCAAGATCACCGCCAGCCCTGAGAAGATCGTCGATCTTCCCGGTGGGGGCAATCACTGGGCGCGCAACGTGATCGCCGCACCCGATGGCAAGTCGCTCTACGTGAGCATCGGATCGGCCTCCAACATTGCCGAGAACGGGCTCGAGGCGGAAGGCGCCGCCTACACGGCTGAAAGCCCGGCCGAGATGGCGCGGGCCAGCAGCAAGGCCGGTCGTGCGATGATCGTCCAGGTGTTCCCCGACACCAAGAAACTGCGCCTGTTCGCCTGGGGCCTGCGCAACGTGAACGGGATGGGCTTCGAGCCCCATACCGGCGCGCTTTGGGCCGTCGTGAACGAGCGCGACATGCTCGGATCGGACATGCCGCCAGACTACCTGACTCAGGTGGATTTCGGCGCCTTCTATGGCTGGCCATGGAATTTCTGGGGCGGCTATGTCGACAGGCGTGTCACGCCGGAGCGGCCCGACCTGCGCGAATATACCAAGCGTCCCGACTTCGCGCTGGGGGCCCATACCGCCCCTCTCGGCCTGAGCTTCGCCACTGACGCCAAGCTCGGCGGAAGCTGGGGCAACGGCGCGTTCGTCGGCCTGCATGGCTCGTGGAACCGCGAGCCGCCCTCGGGCTACAAGGTCGTCTATGTTCCCTTCGCCGGCAATGGCTTCCCGGTGCGCGACGCCAAGCCGGTCGACGTACTCACCGGCTTCATCAACCCCGATGGCAAGACCGTGAAGGGTCGCCCGGTCGGCGTGATCACCGACGCCACGGGTGCGCTGTTGGTGGCGGACGATGTCGGCAACATGATTTGGCGGGTGAGCGCAACGCGCTGAGCTAGGCTGCAGCCGCCCGTGGCTGGAGGTCGTAAATCAGGCTACTCTGGTCGCCCTGCGGCGACCAGAGGTCTGACGTGACGGAAACCAAGCTGCTTTCTGGCGGAAATCCGCAAATTCCCAAGGGAGAAGGCGACGCACCGGTTCAGGCCTATATCGCTGCGATGCCGGGGTGGAAGCGGCACGTTGGCGCCAGGCTCGACACGATCATCGAGCAGACCGTCCCTGGTGTCAGGAAGGCGTTGAAGCGGAACACCCCCTTTTATGGGATCGCACATGATGGGTGGTTTGCCGCCTTTCACTGCTTCAACCGCTATGTGAAAGTCACGTTTTTCCAAGGCGCGGCACTTGATCCCGTCCCGCCAGGAGCAGATCTCGCGGTGGATCCGGCAGGCTAGCGAATTGCCCGGCGAGCGCCTGTAGCTCCCCACCCGAACAATCACCTCAGCAGCTTGGGTGCTTCCCGGGCAAGCTTCTCCCGGATCTTGGAGGCGAACAGCGCGAGCATGGGCGGCAAGTCGACCACTGCGTGCACCTTGTCCTCGGACACTTCCAGTCGGCTGGCGACCTTCTGGCCCATGGCGCTGACGGTGAAATGCATCGTGTCGCCCTCCCACCGCTGATCGACATTGCCGCCGCCGGGGAACATGTCGGCCAGCTTGCCTATGCCACCGCCGATCCGCGCCTTTGCGGCGTCACGGCCCAGCTTGTGGGGGATGTCGAGTGTGATCGGATCAGCCACGGAGTACCTCAGCGTGCAAAGAGAAGAGCGTCATCGGCAAACGCCTTGAACTCGAGCGCGTTGCCGCTGGGATCGCGAAAGAACATCGTCGCCTGCTCGCCGACCTGCCCTTGGAAGCGCACATGGGGCGCGATGCCGAAGGGTATGCCCGCCGCTTCGACCCGAGCCGCAAGCGCTTCCCAGTCGGACATGGTGAGCACCACTCCGAAATGCGGCACTGGAACATCATGGCCATCGACCGCGCTTGCGGCGGTCACCGGCTTGGCGGCCGCATCGAGATGCGCGACGATCTGATGCCCGAACAAGTCGAAGTCGATCCAGTGGTCGGACGAGCGTCCTTCGGGACAGGCCAGCACGCCGCCGTAAAAGCTACGTGCCGCGGCCAGATCATGGACCGGAAAGGCGAGATGGAACGGGCGCAGCGACATGAGCCACTTCTACTCGATCATGGGTTCCAAGCGAAGCGCGATCCAGCTCAATCGGCTGAAGCGGGCGCCGCCTCGATCGCTGGTGGCAGAAAGTCATTCATTGGCAGCATCGGGTGGGGATATCGGAAGGTGTTCGCGGCCATCGGCAGGACGACACCCTCTGCCGCATTGGGCATGAAATAGTTGCCCTGATACACGTTGGGCTGCGTCATCGGACTCTCGGGGTAGACTTCTCCGATCGGCGCGAACTTCAAATCCATGCCGGAGACCGCGAACAATGCCATGTCGACGAAGTTCATGTGCTCGATCGTGCCGCGCAGATGCGTGTCCTGAGCGATGATCGCCTCGATCTTGTCTTTAACGAACGAAAGCGAGGCCATGTCTTTGACGACCTGATTGAAGTCGTGTGCGCCGTCGTGATGGACGATGTAGCGACTTTGCGTGTTCGTCAGCATCTCGTGACGGACATAGGAGGGCAGATCGCCGTGGAAGAGGCGAATCCGTGCCGCGGCTTCGGGATACATGCGGCGCACCCGCTCATAGCTGAAGCGCGTTTCTCGCCCTCCCGCTTGCCGCAGCGATTTGATAGGGGGCGGGCATGCTTCGCCGCCCGCTGCTCGCCGCCCTGGCTCTTGGCCTTCTTTCCCCCACGGGCTTTGCGCCGCTGAACCTGTGGTTCGTGACGCTCGCGTGCCTCGCGGTGCTGCTATGGCTGGTGCACGAAGCGCCGACGCTCAAATCCGCACTGCTGCGCGGCTGGGTGTTCGGCATCGGGCACTTCACGATCGGCAACAACTGGATACAGCACGCCTTCGACTATCAAGACCGGATGCCGCCGGTACTCGGCTATTTTGCGGTGCTGGCACTGGCGCTGTACCTGGCGGTCTACCCGGCGCTGGCGATGGGGCTGGCCTGGCGGTTCAGCCGCAGCGTCGCGCCCGGGGACGGACGTCCGGACCTGGGCTTTGTGCTCGCCGCCGCCGCGGCGTGGATCGTCAGCGAATGGCTGCGGGGCACGCTGTTCACCGGCTACCCGTGGAACCCGCTTGCAGTGCTGTGGCTGCCGACGCCGGTGGCGCAGACGGCGGCGTGGATCGGCACCTATGCCCTTTCGGGCATCGCGGTGCTGGCCGCGGGAACGTTGCTGCTGGGGGCGACACGCCGTTTCGTCCCGCTCACAGTCACGGCGGCGGCGTTCGTCGCGTGCTTCCTCCTGCCCGCCAGCGCACCCCGGCCCGCCGCCGGCGCACCCCATGTCCGGGTCGTACAGCCGAATCTCGGCCAGGAGAATGTCGATGATCCCGACTATCCGGAACGTGCCATCGAGCAGTTGATGCAGGGCAGCGGACAGCCTGGCGCGGTGCCGCGGCTGGTGGTCTGGCCCGAGGGGATGGTGAACCATTATGTCGAGGATGATTATCCCGATCCCCGCTTCTACCGCCGCGGCGATCCACGCTGGGTGCGGGGCAAGATTGCGGCGATCCTCGGCCCGCGCGACGTTGCGCTGATCAGCGGCAACGCGCTGTTCTTTGATTCGACCGGCAAGCTGACGGGTGCGGGCAATTCCGTCTGGCCGCTGGAGCCGTCGGGCATGCTCGGCCAGCGCTACGATAAGGCGCATCTGGTGCCTTATGGCGAGTATCTGCCCATGCGCGGACTGCTCGAACCGTTGGGTTTGTCGCGACTGGTGATGGGCGATGTCGACTTCGTACCGGGTCCGGGAGCAGCGACGCTGAACGTCCCCGGCTTTGGCAAGGTCGGCGTGCAGGTCTGCTATGAGATCGTCTTCTCCGGCCAAGTGGTGGACCGGAAGAATCGCCCTGACCTGCTGTTCAACCCATCCAACGACGCCTGGTTCGGCACCTGGGGCCCGCCCGAGCATCTGGCGCAGGCGCGGCTGCGCGCAATCGAGGAAGGATTGCCCGTGCTCCGCTCGACGCCGACCGGCATCTCGGCGGTGATCGACGCGCGCGGAAAGGTGCTGGGCAGCGTCCCGGCAAGCCAGCAGGGTGCGATCGAGATGCCCCTGCCCCGCCCGCTACCACCAACGCTATTCTCCCGCGTTGGCAACTGGATGGTGTTGCTGGTCGCTGGAGTGCTGTTGTTGTTGGCCGTTGCCATACGCCGCCGCGCCAGCTAGGGCGGACATATAAGGAAAGCTTTATATGGCATGGCAACGGCCTGCTTTCCTTCCCACCGCTCGAGGAAAATCATGCGTTCCAATTATCTTTTCACGTCCGAGTCGGTCTCGGAAGGCCATCCAGACAAGGTTGCCGACCAGATTTCCGATGCCATCGTTGACCTATTCCTGTCCAAGGATCCCGAAGCGCGCATCGCCTGCGAAACGCTGACCACCACCCAATTGGTCGTGCTTGCCGGTGAGATCCGGTGCAAGGGCGTGTACGAGAATGGCGCCTGGGCCGAAGGCGCCCAGGAAGAGATCGAGCGCACCGTCCGCAACACGGTGAAGCGGATCGGCTATGAGCAGGACGGATTTCACTGGGAGACCTTCCGCTTCGAGAACAACCTGCACGGCCAGTCGGCACACATCGCGCAGGGCGTGGACGCGAGCGGAAACAAGGACGAAGGCGCCGGCGACCAGGGCATCATGTTCGGCTATGCCGCCGACGATACGCCGGATCTGATGCCCGCGACGCTTTATTACAGTCACAAGATCCTCGAACGGATGGCGGCCGATCGCCATTCGGGCGCGGCACCGTTTCTCGAGCCGGACGCCAAGAGCCAAGTCACGCTACGCTACGAAGGCAGCAAGCCCGTCGCGGCTACCGCGATCGTCGTCTCGACTCAGCACGGCAAGGGCTATGACGAGGGCGACAAGGAAGCGGAACTCCACGCTTATGTGAGGAAGGTCGTCGCCGACATTCTTCCTGCGGAACTGCTCAGCGATACCGTCTACCACATCAACCCGACCGGGAGCTTCGAGATCGGTGGCCCTGACGGTGATGCCGGCCTTACCGGCCGCAAGATCATCGTCGACACCTATGGCGGCGCAGCCCCGCACGGCGGCGGCGCGTTCTCGGGCAAGGACCCGACCAAGGTCGATCGCTCGGCAGCGTACATCACGCGCTATCTGGCAAAAAACATCGTCGCCGCGGGCCTCGCCCAGCGTGTCACGATCCAACTGGCTTATGCGATCGGCGTTTCCAAGCCGCTGTCGCTCTATGTCGACACGCACGGCACCGGCACGGTGGGCGACGACAAGATCGAGCAAGCGATCCAGGGCATCGAGAAGCTGGGCGGCCTCACCCCGCGCGGCATCCGCACGCATCTGGGCCTGAACAAGCCGATCTACGAACGCACCGCTGCCTATGGCCATTTCGGCCGCCAGGCAGAAGGCGATTACTTCCCTTGGGAAAAGACCGACCTGGTCGAAGATCTCAAGGCGGCGCTCGCCTAAGTCGATAAGCTTAAACGAAATGGGCCGGAGGCGCGATCCTCCGGCCCTTTTGTTTGCCAGCTCGGCAGCGATGCCGCCGGGTGAATGGCGTGGAGCGATCCGACTGTCTGTTTGAGAATTTGAAGATGGCGATCGGAGATCGCCGACGCGTGCTGAATTTGTATCCAGCACTTGCGCTGAAAAGACGTCCCCTGGCGGGTACCATGAAGTCAGGGACGCGTGGCGCGACGATGATCTATCCGCCTTTTGAGCCGCGTTTCGACCATCTGCCCAGCGGCCTTCGCGGGAAATCACGTAAACGCTTCGGTAACCCCATTTCTTCATAACAGAGGCTGAAAAGGAGCGGACGATGGAGTCGCAGGGGCAGCCCCGACATATGGTTGAGAATGCAACGACAATAGCGTTTCAGCCGATCGCAGACACCGGCGCAGGCCGAGTCTATGCCTATGAGGCCGTACTGCGTGGCGCCGATGGCGCGAGCATGCAGGATATCCGTACGCCGATGAAGGCCGAAGCGCGCGTGAACTTCGATCGCCGCTGCACTGTCGCGGCGATCCGCTGGGCGATAGCGGCGGGATTGGGCACAAGCGGTGCGCGCCTGTGCATTCCGACCTTCGCCGACGCTATAACCGCGCCCAACGAGCATCTAATCCCCGCACTTCAGGCCGCGCGCACCTGCGGCTTGATCCCCGAACGGCTGATCTTCGCCATCCATGACTATCAGGCGGTCAGCGGGCCGGAACTGGCTGAGATCGTCCATGTATATGGCAAGCTTGGCTGCCAGACCGCGTTCGTCGGCCTCGGCGGAGGGCAGTCAGGGCTGGGTACGTGCGGCCGGTACAAGCCCGATCTCGTGAAGCTGGAACCCGAGCTTATCTGCGGCATCGCTTCCAGCTGGTCGCGGCGGATCGTCCTGGAGGACCTTACCCCCAGGTTACGCAGCCTGGGGCTCAAGGCTGTTGCCACCGGCGTGGACTGCCCAACCGTGCTGGAACGGCTAAGCGGCTTTGGCCTGCATCTGGTGCAGGGAGAGGCGATCGCAAAGCCCGAAGCCGGCACGCTTCCGGTACCACAGCTGCGCCGCGCCGCCTGACTCGCCGCTGCTAGTCCCCGCGCTTGCGAACCGCAGCGCTGCCTGCGTTCACGGCCGCGTTGACAGCCGCTTCGGCCACCCATCCCACCATCGCGCCGACCACCACATCGCTTGCGAAGTGATTGCCCTGCGGCAGCTGGACCAAGCCTACCGCGGCGGCAGCTGCCGCTGCTGCGCTCGATGCCTGAGGGTATTCGCGGCTGAGCGCCCGTCCGACCGCTACCGCGCCAGCAGTATGACCGGAGGGGAAGCTGTTCCACGGCCCTTCATTCTTCTCTGCATTCTTGTCGGGGTGCAGCAGGTATCGCCCATCCTCCAGCATCTTGTGCGGGCGGGTGCGTGCAACATAGCGCTTAATTCCGGCCTTGATGCCTGTCGCAACCAGTTCGCTGGCCAGCATGCGCAGCCCGGCTCGCGCAAGTCGCGGCTGACGCAACACCAGCCCGGCCGCCAGCGTTGCCGCCGATGCGGCGAGCAAAGGCGGTTGGTCAGACGCCTCGCTCAGCAGCCCCACTGCCTTCACTGCCGGATTTCCGCGATGACGTAGCGCCACGGTGGCAAGCGCAGCGTCGAGCCGCTCCACCTTGCTGGCACGCGCCGCGAACTGCGATCCCTTCGACTCGTTCTTACCCATGCCGTCACAACCTTCCGGCTAGGTGAAGGTTCGCATCGGCGCGTTATAAACTATTGCCGAGGCGCACTCGCAATGCGGGTGGGTAGAACTCGGGGGAATCCCTACTGGGGGGAACCCAATGCGGCGACGCACGGAGTATTCTCGGGTTTGGTTAACGAATAGTTGAGGCGTCGAAAGGGGAATCGAATGACTGCCCGCACTGTTTCCGCCATCGACCCGCGCCTTGCCCTCTCCATCTCGTTCCAGCCGATGACCGCAACCGGCGTTAGCCAGCCCTTCGCGTACGCCGCTACGGCACGGGCACAAGGCGGCCGAAGCTTCGCCGCGGCCCTTGCAATGCTTCCGCTGGACCAGCGGCCTGCGCTGGAAGCGAGCGGCATTGCGCTGGTTCTGGAAGCCGCAGTGGCAGCCGGGCTCCGCGAAAACGACGCCCTTCTGGCGATCCCGGTTGGTGCTGCGGCAGGCATGGCCGAGCCGCTTCTGTCCCACCTGTTTCGCACGGCGCTCGCCTACCGCTTCCCGCTGGAGCGCATTGTGGTGGAGATCAATGCCGATGAGCGTGGTGACCTGCAAAGTGCCGCTGCTTTGGCTCGGGTGTGCTCGGGGCGCGGGCTCGCCATCGCATTCGACGGCTTCGCGGCCGGTCCTATCGCCCTCAAGCTGCTGGGCAGCTTCACGCCGCGCTATGTGAAGCTGGACCCCGCGCTGGTTCGCAACATCGACGCAAGTCTCTCCCGCCGACTGATCGCCGAAGGCGTAATGCGCCTGGCTCGCAGCATGGGCGTGACGGTGGTGGCACGCGGCGCTGAAAGCGCAGGCGAGTGTCACGTGCTCGCAGCGATCGGCGTGCGCCATGTCCAGGCCGAACGGCCGCTGGTGCTGGCCAAGCCCGAAATGCCACGGCGCGAGGCGCGTTACATGCAACCTGCCCATCGCCGGCTTGCCCATCACCAGCGCGCCGGATCGCCAATGCACCACCGGCAGGCGCAGCCCGATTTCGCCATCGCAGTCTAGCTTGCACCTGTTGGCTGGCGCGCTAACAGGCTCGCGTGTCAGATCCCGTCTCCATTCGCCGTCTGTACGGCCGTCGCCAAGGTCATAAACTGCGCGCCGGCCAATCCGCCCTTGTCGAAGAACTGCTGCCCCGGGTCAGCGTGGCCGAAAGCGGTTCGATCGACAGTGTCACCTTGTTCGGGGATGATCGCCCGCTAGAATTCGAAATCGGCTTCGGCGGCGGCGAGCATCTTGCCGGGCAAGCCGCGATGCGGCCGGACCATGGTTTGATTGGCTGCGAACCGTTCTTGAACGGCGTGGTTGGGGCGCTCAATCACATTCGCGACGATGGGCTCGCCAATGTTCGCTTGCATATGGGCGACGCGCTTGAAGTGCTGGAGCGTCTGCCGGACGCGAGCCTGACCCGCGTCTACCTGCTACATCCCGACCCCTGGCGCAAGGCGCGGCACGCCAAGCGCCGGATGATGAACCATGGCCCTCTGGACCTGATCGCCCGGAAGCTGAAGCCCGGCTGTGAATTCAGGCTGGGGACCGACGATCCGACCTATTGCCGGTGGTCGATGATGGTGATGAACCAGCGCCGGGACTTCGTATGGCAGGCGCAAAGCGCCGAAGATTTTCTCGTTCGCCCCACGGACTGGCCAGAAACCCGCTACGAGCGCAAAGCCCGCCGTCAGGGACATGAGGTCTGGTATTTCCGCTACTTGCGGACCTGAGCGGGGCGAGCTTGATCAGCGCTGGTCTCGATAGGTTACGATCTTCACCAACGCGCCGGGTGTGATGGAGCGGTCTGTCGACCGGCCGTTCAGGAGCTCGAACAAGGCACGCGGCGCAGGATCGGCCATGCGGCCGACCAAAGAGTCCTGCGTATCGCCCGCCGAGACGCGAACGGCTCGGACGAAACGCGGCTTAAGCGCCGCTGCCTCTTGTGCCGAAAGCCGGCGGAAGGATTGAAACAGCGCGTCTACCGAACCGGCATGCACATCACCCGGCGGCGCCATGACGATGAAGTGGTACGCTTCGCCGCCGCCGCCATCATAAGCGGCAATGGATAGTGGAACGCTTCCGTTTCGCACCGCAACGCGGATTTGCAGCAGGAGGCCTGGCAGTCCGTTGATCGTGGTCGCCGTCGCGCGCTCCACTTGCGCGGAGGTGTCGCCAATGAGTTGGCTGGCCAACGCCTCTGCATAGCCTTTCAGGCCTTCCGGTGGCATCCGGCCACCACCGAATTCACCAGACACGCCCTCCGGACCGTTAAGTCCAACCGCCCGCGGGGTGTTGGTGAGGGTAAATCCACTCGGCGCCTCGAACGAGACACGCATCCCGGGATGGGCAAAGCGCCGCCCGATCACGAAGCCCTGCTCGGGATCGTCCCCGTAGAGCAAGCCATCCACCTTCGTTAGGAAGCCCTCGGCGTCCTCGGGAAAGGCGTCATCCTTCAGCCCGGTTTTGCGGGCGGTGTTCCGCGCCCGTTCGATGCGATGCTCGGTCAGGGGATGGCTTAGCGCCCATTCCGGCACGCTTCGCGCCGCATCGCGGCTGCTGGTGGCCTGCATGAACTGTTCCTGCCGCTGCAAATCGGCAAGCATCTCGGCCGCGGCATATACGTCATAGCCCGCGTTGCGCAGATATCCGACGCCCAGATCGTCGGCCTGATACTCCTGATTGCGCGAGTAGCGCAGGCCGAAATACTGGGCGGCCTGACCAGCCAATTGCGTCAAGCGCTCGGAGCCGGTGAGGCTGACCGCGATCACTCCAAGCTTGCGCCACACCGAACGCTGTTCCTGGCGCTGCGAATGCCGGGCGACGATGTGGCCGATCTCATGGCCCAGAACCGAAGCGAGCTCCGCCTCGCTGGTGACCACCGCGACCAAGCCGCGAGTCACGTAGATATAGCATCCGGGCACGGCGAACGCATTCACCACGTCGCTGTTGACGAGAGTGAAGGTGCATGCGTCGCCCAGATTGGCGCCCTCCGCTACGCGCTCACCAACCGCACGAAGATAACTCGCCTGCGGTCCCGAATAGGCGCCACCGAACTCCGCAAGCAATTGGGGGTGGTGCTCGGCGCCATATTCGCTGTCTTCCTGCGAGATCGCGGGGCCTTGCCGCGCCTGCTCCGCACTGCCGCACGCGGCAAGGAAGCACGCAACCGGCAGCGCCGCCAAGGCGACACGTCGCCGCGTCACAGCCAACCCAGGAGCCAAAGCAGGAGCAGCGTCGCGCCGAGCGATACGATCAGCGATCCGGCGCAACCCAGCCTACGCGAGAAGAGAAAGAACATGGCGTCTCCTAAAAACCGGCTGACGAACGGCCGAACCCGCGGTGCGTTCAATGGTGCAGAGTCAAGTCAGCTCGATCCAGACCGGCGCATGATCGCTGGTCTTCTCCCAGCCGCGCACGAAGCGGTCCACCGCCGCCGTTCTCAAGCGCTTCGCGGCTGGCCCATTGAGCAACAGATGATCGATGCGCAGCCCGGCGTCGCGTGCCCACGCGTTCCGGAAATAATCCCAGAAGGTGTAGATGCGCTCTTCCGGATGCAGCGCACGCAGCGCATCGGTCCAGCCCTGGTCAAGCAGCCGTGCATAGGCAGCCCGCACCTCCGGCGCAAACAACGCGTCTTCGGTCCAGCGTTCGGGCTTGTACACGTCCAGATCGGTGGGCATCACATTATAGTCGCCCGCCAGCACAACCGGCGCATCCATGCCGACCAGCGTTTGCGCGTGCGCGATCAGCCGCTCGAACCAGCGGAGCTTGTAATCGAATTTCGGCCCGGGCTTCGGATTACCGTTGGGCAGGTACAGCCCAGCCACCAGCACACCGTTCACCGCCGCCTCAATGTAGCGACTATGCGTGTCGTCGGCCTCGCCGGGCAGCCCACGACGCGTCTCCAGCGGGTCGCTTCCCCGCGCCAAGATCGCCACACCGTTCCAGCTCTTCTGCCCCTGCCAGACGGCGCCATAGCCGGCCTCGCGTATGGCGCGCTCAGGAAACTTCTCGTCTGGCGCTTTCAGTTCCTGGAGGCAGACGACATCCGGCTGGGTTTCCTCAAGCCAGCGCAGCAGGACAGGCAGGCGTCCGTTGACGCCGTTGACGTTGTAGGTTGCGATCCGCACTCAGGCTCATGCCTTTGGGCCCGGTTCGGTTCCGCGGGTGCTTGATGCAGGCCTATATTTGATGGTGACTCAAACTGCCTTGCCGCCGCGGCACTCGCGGTCAGGGTGGAGGATGTGCGCCTGCGCGGCCGATGCTCATCGGGTCTCTGGCCGCCCGCTACGCCGCCACAGTCCCTTGAGCAGCGTGGCGGCCAGCGCGGGCAACCCTGGGCGGATGAAGAGCCAATCGCGGATTGCCGGGCCGCGCAGTGCACCGATCACCTGCTTGTAGCCGCCGTCACCGGCTCCCCAATCAACGGCGCTGATGCCTTCATCGGCTCCCTGCACCAAGTTACGATAATAGAGCAGCTTGCCTGGAGAATGTTTTGCGAATGCAGGATCATAGCTATTCGCGATCGCGTATTTCAGCGACCCGGCATTCACGTCGAATGAAAAGGCGGCAGGCGCGCCTCCTACGTGCAGCGTTGCCGCCCACATCATCTCCGCCAGCACCGGGTCCTTCGCGGCCGCACGCCAGAAGGTCCCGTGCCCTTCTCGCGTGAACTTGGCGTCGGATCCGTCGGTGCGCGCGGCGATCCAGCTCTTTTGCTCGATTGTGGCAAGATCATCGAAAACAGCGTCACACCAGCCAGCGCCGGTAACGAAGTTCCACGCCAATGGGCCGTGACTGCCCAGGTGTTTCTCGTGAAAGCGGTTCTTGCGCAGCGTCGAGTTGCGCGGCCAAGGACCGTCGGAGCGCAACGCCGCGATGTCGAGCAGGAAGCTGTCGGCAACGAAGCGGTCGAGCACCGCCCACCCGCCGGCATGTGCCGCCGCCTTGAGCAACTGCAGGGCTGGATCACCATCATAGATGGGTCCCAGCCTTAGGCCCGTGGCGTGCTGCGCCAGGCCGCTCAGCAATGCGGCAGCTTCATCGCCGCCTGCGTGGACGCTGACCGGGAAGCTTCGAAAGGGCCAGTAGCAGCCCGGAACGGATTTGAGACCCAAGCGGCTCGGGCCAACGGGCACGACCGGCATGGTGATGATCCGTTCGCCTTCGCGCGTGACCATCAGTGTGTCGGCCTCTCCACCATATGCGTCGAGCGCGGCGGCGAACCACGCCTTGCGAAGAAAGCGGTGGGTCGGTGCCGCAGCCGCCGCGACTTCATCAATGGCGCTGGAAAGGCCGTCCACCCACTCCACCGCCAGCGCTGGCGACAAGCGCGTGAAGCTGGCGAGCGGTATCGGCTTGGTCATGGCCGACATTTAGCCACTGCGGGTTACCAACAGGTTTGACGCGGAGCGCTCGGCATCGTCATATGTCAGAGACATGGAAAGCCCGTATCTCTCAACCGTCGCCACCACGATCCAAACCGCCATCGCGCCGGTGTTCCTGCTGGCCGGATTGGGCGCCATCCTGAACGTCATGGTGGGCCGCCTTGCCCGCATCGTCGACCGGGCACGCAAGCTCGAGCAGCTTCACCCCAGCTCGACCGGGCCCGAGCACGACCGGCACGTGTGGGAATTACGGCTGATCAACCGGCGTATTTCCGTGATCAACACGGCAATCTTCCTGTGCGTATCCAGTGCGCTGGCGACTTGCCTGGTGGTGGCGTTGATGTTCGTGTCGGGGTTGTTCTCGCTGCATGTCGGCGGGATCATTGCCGCTACGTTCGTTGTCTCGATGGTGCTGCTGATGGCGTGCCTGATCTACTTCCTGTTTGAAGTCCGCATGTCGCTCGGCGCGATTCACGTGCGTGAGGAATTGCTGGAACTTGAGAAACGGTGACGCCGTTTGCGGAGAAGCGGCTGCTGCAAGCGGCGATGGCAATCACGCTGTTGCTGCCGTTGAGCGCCGCGCTGTCTGGCGTGATTTCCGGTCCCGGGTTTCTAGGCCGCCCGCCGCTGGTGCCGACGGATCTGGACAGCCACTTCCGCTACATGTCCGGAGTGTTCCTGGGCATGCTGCTGCTGTTTGCGAGCTGTATTCCGCGCGTTGAGCACAAGGGTGCGCGGCTGCGGATGCTGGGAGCCGTGGTGGTGCTGGGTGGTGTTGCACGGCTATGGTCGCTGGTAAGCGTGGGCGTGCCTTCGATCGGGCATCAGGTCGGGCTGGGAATCGAACTGGTCGAGCTGCAGCTGTTGTTGTTGTGGCAGAGCAGGATTTCGCGGCGATTTGGCAGCTGATCAGTCGTGTACCCCCGTCCAGCCGCCGCCAAAGGCGCGGTACAGATCGGTAAGGGCAGTCAGACGGTCCAATCTCGCCTGGATCAATGTCAAATCGGCGGACAAGAGACCGCGCTGCGCGTCCAGTTGCTCGATATAGGACGCGTAGCCGGCCCGGTACCGGCTGCTGGCGTGCACCAGCGCCTCGGCAAGCGCGGCACGCTGTGCTCTGACTTCGGCTTCCACCCGAGCCTGACGCTCGACTGCGGCCAAGCCGTCCTCGACTTCGCGCAAGGCAGTAAGAACTGACGTGCGGTATTGTATCGCCGCCTGATCGCGCTGCGAAGCCGCGGTTTCAACGCCAGCACGCAGCCGCCCGCTGTCGAAGATCGGTGCCAGGACACTGCTCCCCAGCGAAAACAACGTGATTGGATCGGCGAGCACGGAGGACAGTGCCACGCCAGCACTGCCGGTTAGGCTGATGCGCGGCAGGAACTGAGCGCGCGCCGACTCAAGCCGCGCGTCGCTGGCGGCAATGCGCGCTTCGGCTGCGAAAATGTCAGGACGGCGGCGCAGCAGGTCGGAAGGCAGCCCGCCGGGCACCGCCGGCAGCACCAGATCGGCAAAGGCCCGCCCACGGGGGATTGAAGTCGGCGCTATGCCGAGGAGCACGCCAAGCGCGTTTTCGGAACGGCGGATGGCAAGTTCGGTTTGAGGCACCACCTGCGCCGTGGCGCGATATTCGGCCTCGGCCTGATTGAGTTCAAGGCGCGAGGTGTAGCCCGTGTCGGCGCGGCGGCGCGCAACGCGGAGCGCCTCGCTGCGCGCGGCAAGCGTATCGCGGGCAACCTGAAGGCGCGCGTCGAGAGCGCGCAGAGCCAGATAATTGGAGGCTGTCGTAGCGGCGATCGTCAGAGCAGTGGCATCGCGCGCGGCTTGGGCCGCGATCGTGCCCAGCCGCGCCGCCTCCCGCGCCGGGCGATTGCGGCCGAACACGTCGAGTTCATAGGCGACGGTGAGCGCCGGCGACGCCTGGGTCTGTTCGAGTGGAGTGCCGAGCGCTCCGACAGAGCGGGACCGCGCAGCCGACGCACCGGCGCTGATATCGGGCGACAGCACGGCGCGAGCGAGCCGTTCCTGGGCGCGCGCTTCCTGTATGCGGGAGGCGGCGAGCGCAATGTCCGGATTGTTGGCCAATGCCTGGCGCACAAGGCGGCCTAGCACCGGGTCGCCGAACGCGTTCCACCATTCCGGCTGAACCGTCCCGCCAGACGTACCGGCTTCACGCCACGTTTGCGGCACCTGGGGGCCGGCGGGCGGCGCGGTGCGCGGACCAGGCCCGGCACAGCTTACCAGCAACAGGGCAAGGACCAGCGCGCGCTTCAATGGAGGCCCTCCACCCGCGCCCGCACCGACATGCCCGGGCGCAGGCGCTCGGAAAGCGGCTGGTTGGGATCGATGCGGATGCGGACGGCGATACGCTGCGGGATCTTCACGAAATTGCCGGTGGCGTTATCAGGGCGGATGACCGCGAACTCAGAGCCGGCGGCAGGCGCGAGCTGTTCGACGCGGCCAGTCAGGCGGGCGCCGTCCAATGCGTCGACGGTGAAGCTGGCGCGCTGGCCCGGTCGCATCTTGCCGGTCTGGGCTTCCTTGAAGTTCGCGGTGACCCAGAGCATGCGCGGCACCACGGCCATCAGCTGGGTGCCGGCGGTGACATATTGCCCCTGCCGCGCGCCGATCTCGCCGAGCTGGCCGTCGACCGGGGCGCGGATCACGGTGTTGGCCAAGTCGATCTGAGCAAGGCGAAGCGCGGCCTGCGCACCCTGTACCCCTGCCTCCAGCCCGCCGCGGCTGACCTGCACGGTGCGCACTTCCTGCTGGGCGATGATGCGCGCGGCAGCGGCCTGGTTCACGGCGGCCTGCGCCTGGCGGAGCGAGGCGAGCGTCTGGTCGCGTTCGCGCAACGACACCGAACCGTCGCGGACGAGATCGTTGACGCGGCCCATGTCGGCCTGGGCGCGCATCAGCTGGGCGCGGGCGTTTTCGACCGCCGCTTCCTGCGAACCGACGCTGGCCGCGCGCGAGGCGGCGGCTTGGGCTGAATTGGCAAGCTGGGCGAGCTGATTGGCGAGCGTGGCCTGCGCCTGGTCGACGCGCTGCCGATAGATGCGGTCATCGATCCGGGCGAGCACAGCCCCTGCCCGCACCTGCGCAAAGTCCTGCACCGGCACTTGCGTGACATAGCCGCTGACCTGCGGGCTGATGATCGTCACCTGGCCGCGGACATAGGCGTTTTCGGTCGATTGCTTGTCCGTAGCGAAGGGTCCGACGCGGAAGGTCATCAGGATGGCGACCAACGCGGCGACGAAGATCACGGCGGCAATGAGCAGCGAGCCCATGGTCGGGCGCGGCGGGTTCCAGCGGCGCGCCGCCGGCGCCGGCGGCGGATCGCCCCCCTCGGTTGCCGCCGCGGTCGCCTGATCCGTTTCCGCTGCGGCGGACGCAGAGGCCCGTTCAGCCATTCACTTCGCTCCTGCCTGTGCCGCGGCTTTGGCGAGATTGTCCCGCCGGATCCGCATGATGTGGACCGAGGCCCAAATGATCGTTCCCGCCGCGATCGCCGCGATCAGGAGGAAAACATCGTTATAGGCCAGGATGTTCGCTTCACGACTTGCTTGTTGCGCCAATATTGCCGCGCCCTCGGCCTGACGCAGCGCGGGATCGACCAGCACCCTGCCATAGGCGCCGGCATTCTGCTGCACGCGCTGGACGATCTGGGGATCGGCGGCGACAAGATTGGCGACGATATCGGCACTGTGGACTCGTTCGCGCATGACCTGGAACGTGCCGAGCAGCGCCGATCCGAACAGGCTGCCGACGCTCTGGGTGATGCTGAAGAGCGCGAAGAAGCTGACGAAATGGGTCGGCCCCTGCGCCAGCGCGCGCGTGAGGCCGATCATCATGGCGGGACCGATGAACAAGGCGGTGGCGAAACCCAGGAAGGCCTGGCTGACGTACATGTCGTGCGGCCGAGTGAGGTTCGTCGAGTGCGAGTCGAGCAGCGCGCCGATGCAGATCAGGGCCAGCGCGATCAGAATCGGCCGCCCCAGGAAGAGCGGGTCCATGGTCCAGGCGCTGACGACCGCGCCGCCCAGCGTGGCGAGCAGCACCACCAGATAGAGCATGCGGATCTGGTCGGCACCCATGCCGACGACCGAGAGCAGGCCCGACGCGCCGATGCTTTGTTCGGACAGCACCACGCGCACGAGGATCGAGACGAGCGCAAAGCGCAGGATATCGCCGCTGGCCAACCAGCGCGTATTGAGCAGCGGATTGCGTCGGTTGTGCTCGATGAAGAAGGCGATCGGCAGCAGGATCGCCGCCCCTACGAGGGCAGGCGCGATCCACGGCGATTCGAACCACCACAAGGTACGCCCCATGCCCAGCACCGCGCAGAGCAGGGCCATGCCACCAGCGAAGAAGGGAAAGGTGACGAAGTCCATCTTCTCGAACGTCTTGATACGCTGCACCGGCGGCAGCGCGAGCAGGCGCACCGCCGCAAGCGAGGCGAGCGCGAGCCCCAGCTCGAACAGATACATGGTCTGCCAACGGTCGGGCTCAAACGCTTCGCTAGGGAACAAGCGGGCGAGCGGGATCGCGGTTTGCGGCAGCGTGATCGCGAACACGATGCCCTTCAGCCGGTGCGCCGGGGTCGGCACCTGCACCATGTAGAGGAAGCCCACCGTGCTGCACGCCGCCGCCGCGATACCGCTGACCGCGCGAACAGCTACGGCGGTGGCGAAATCATGGGTGACGAGGTGCGCCGCGGTGGCGAGCGCGAATAGGATCAGGAATATCTGCGTGAACAGACGGATGCCGAATTGCTGGCGGAACTTGATCAGCACCAGGTTCGCCGACACGTTGGTCATTACATAGACGGTGGGCAGCCACTGAATCTCGGCCTGGTAGAGGCCCAGCGATCCTTGCAGCGTGGTGAGATTGGCGGCAACGATGGCGTTGCCGAGGGAGCCGGCCATCAGCACCAGCACCGCGACCGCCGCATAGGCAATGCGGCGCGAGGGCGGGTGCCAGGGTGTAGGTGGAGAGCCCGGGATCGGCGAGCGTTCGTGCGGCGCGGGCTGCCATTCTTCCTGGTCACCCGTTGCTGCCAAAGTCGTCGCCATGGGCGCATAAAGCGGCAACGGAACGTTCGATCCAGTGCCTGATGCAAGTTAGCGGTTGCAAGCGATGCATTTAGAAAACGAAACAAGCGCCAGCGGCACGCCCGGGTGGTCCACGCCAAATTTTTTTGGTTCCGCCTGTGTTCTCTTGCCTTTCGCAAAGGTCAGGATTGACCATGCGTCGCGGCGCCTTCGCGCCTGGCTACAATGGTCCGACGCAACCGCACTGCAGATTTAGGACTTGTACCAGTCGGCGCTTTGGCACAATTTCTAGTGGTTGCACCAAGGAGCAGCCTCTAGCGCTGGTGATGCGCCGACTGGGTCACCATATGCCAGGAGGGCGTCAGCGGGTTCGGCCCAAGCACGATGGACTTGCTTTGTTCTCGCGCCTAGGCTCCCGGCCAAGCCCCTTGAGTCGCATGCATTCCGCCGGTGCGCGGAGCCGGTGAACGCGTGATCGAGGGCTAAGTTATGGAATTCAGGGACACGGGAACCAGCGTGAACGAGATCGTCGCCGAAACCGAAACCGCCGCCCCCAAGGCTGCGCCCAAGGAGCGGGACAGCCGCGCCATCAATCCACGTCCCTATCCGGTCGAAGTCGATCATAGCCGCGACGCGCTGCTGACCGAATTCGGCAAGGAGACGCTGAAGGACCGGTATCTGTTGCCCGGCGAAACCTTCCAGGACCTGTTCGTGCGCGTGGCCTCTGCCTATGCCGACGATGGCGCCCATGCCCAGCGCCTATACGATTACATCTCCAAGCTGTGGTTCATGCCCGCGACGCCGGTGCTGTCGAATGGCGGCACGGGGCGCGGCCTGCCGATCTCCTGCTTCCTCAACTCGGTGCCTGACAGCCTGAACGGCATCGTTGACACCTGGAACGAGAATGTGTGGCTGGCCTCGCGCGGTGGCGGCATCGGGACCTATTGGGGCAGCGTGCGGGGCATCGGCGAGCCGGTGGGCCTCAACGGTAAGACCAGCGGCATCATCCCGTTCGTCCGAGTGATGGATTCGCTGACGCTGGCGATCAGCCAGGGCTCGCTGCGCCGCGGGTCGGCGGCGTGCTATCTCGACGTGTCGCATCCCGAGATCGAGGAGTTCCTCGAGATCCGCAAGCCGTCGGGCGATTTCAACCGCAAGGCGCTCAATCTGCACCACGGCGTGCTGATCCCCGACGCGTTCATGGAAGCGGTGCGCGATGGCGCCGAATGGGCGCTCAAGTCTCCCAAGGACGGCAGCGTCCGCGCCACAGTGGACGCGCGCGCGCTGTTCCAGAAGCTGGTCGAGACCCGGCTGGCGACCGGCGAGCCGTACATCGTGTTCGCCGACCATGTGAATTCGACCATGCCCAAGCATCACCGCGATCTGGGGCTCAAGGTTTCGACGTCGAATCTGTGCAGCGAGATCACGCTGCCGACCGGCAAGGATCACCTCGGGAACGAGCGCACCGCGGTGTGCTGCCTGTCGTCGATGAACCTCGAGACCTGGGACCAGTGGAAGGACGAGAAGGGTTTCGTCGAGGACGTGATGCGCTTCCTCGACAACGTCCTGCAGGACTTTATCGAGCGGGCCGAGCCGGGGATGGAGAAGGCCGCTTATTCCGCCGCGCGCGAGCGTTCGGTTGGGCTGGGCGTGATGGGCTTCCACTCGTTCCTGCAAGCGCGCGGGATCCCGTTCGAGGGCGCCATGGCGAAGTCGTGGAACCTGCGCATGTTCAAGCAGATCAAGGCGCAGGTAGACGAAGCTTCGATGCAACTCGCGATCGAGCGCGGCCCCTGCCCCGACGCCGCCGACATGGGCGTGATGGAGCGCTTCTCGTGCAAGATGGCGATCGCGCCGACCGCGTCGATCTCGATCATCTGCGGCGGCACCAGCGCGTGCATTGAGCCGATCCCCGCCAACATCTATACGCACAAGACGCTCAGCGGCTCGTTCGTGGTGCGCAATCCGTATCTGGAGAAGCTGCTGATCGAGAAGAGCAAGAATTCCGAAGCGGTGTGGAATTCGATCCTGGAGATGGGCGGGTCGATCCAGCATCTCGACTTCCTCAACCCAGAGGAAAAGGACTGCTACAAGACCAGCTTCGAGATTGATCAGCGCTGGATCCTGGAGTTGGCCGGCGACCGTGCGCCTTATATCGATCAGGCGCAGTCACTGAACCTGTTCATCCCGGCCGATGTCGAGAAGTGGGATTTGCTGATGCTCCACTTCCGCGCTTGGGAGCTGGGCATCAAATCGCTTTACTATCTGCGCTCCAAGTCGGTGCAGCGCGCGGGCTTTGCCGGCGGGGTGGAAGCGGACAACACGATCGAGAAGCCGCAGTTCAACTTGGGCGAAAGCACCGATTACGACGAGTGCCTGGCGTGTCAGTAGGGACCAACGGATTGCGGCCGGCGCGCTGATCGCGCGCTGACTGCATCCGATTCTCAGACCCGCGCCATGTGGTCACGCATCCTCGGCCTGTTCGAACCCTTCGTGCTTGCGCTGCTGGGAACAGTGGCGCTCGCCAGCATCCTGCCAGTGCGGGGCGCGGCGGTCCCGTGGTTCGATGCGCTCACCACCGCGGGCATCGTGCTGCTGTTCTTCCTGCACGGCGCCAAACTGTCGCGCGAAGCGATCTGGGAGGGCGCGCGCAACTGGCGGCTGCACCTGGTGGTGCTAGCGACCACCTTCCTCTTATTCCCTCTGCTCGGGCTGGGGTTCGCGGCGCTGCCGCTGCTTGATCCGGCGATGGCGGCGGGGCTGCTGTTCCTCACGCTACTGCCTTCGACCGTACAGTCCTCGATTGCCTTCACGGCAATCGCCCGGGGGAACGTGGCCGCTGCGGTGTGCAGCGCCTCCTTTTCCAACCTGATCGGCATCGTCGTAACGCCAATGCTGGTCGCGCTGCTCATGGTCCTTCCGGGCGGACAGACCGGCATTTCGGCCGAGTCCATCGAAACGATCGCGTTGCAGCTGCTGCTGCCGTTCGTGCTGGGGCACGCAGCGCGCCCGTGGATCGGCAGCTTTGTCGGACGTCACAAGCAGCTGGTGTCGCTGGTCGACCGCGGCTCGATCCTGCTGGTGGTTTATGCCGCCTTCAGCGCGGCGGTCGTCGAGGGGCTGTGGCGGCAGGTATCGGGCGAAGAGCTTACGCTGGTGCTGCTGTCGTGCTGCCTGCTGCTGGGTACCGTGCTGCTGCTCACCTGGCTGATGGGCCGCTGGTTCGGCTTCCCGCGCGAGGATGCGGTGGTGCTGCTGTTCTGCGGATCGAAGAAGAGCCTCGCCTCGGGCGTGCCCATGGCGGGTGTGCTGTTCCCGGCCGCGCAGGTTGGGGCAGTGCTGCTACCGGTGATGCTGTTCCACCAGATTCAGCTAATCGCCTGCGCCGTGATCGCGCGGCGCTATGCGACGCAAGCTGCCGACTAGCACCGGCGTTCAGGACGGCGATTCGACCCGGTCGGGACCGACGGCCCGCATTACCCCCGGCGGACCGCCGCCCCGCTAACGGAGGCGATGGTCAGGCGAGCCGCACCGCCTCTTCGGCCAGATCGCACAGCGTGATGGCTTCGGATTGATCGCCGATCTGGGCGTCGATGAAGAAGCTTTCGGCGCCGCTCCCGCCTTTGCCGGGGCGGCGGTGCAACGCGGAACGCGCGATGGTTTCGAGCTTGTCGACGACGAGCCCGTTGAAGCGGCCATCTTTTTCCACCACCAGCACAACTGCATCCGGCCGGGCCTCGCCGCCTGGCTCCCCATTGCCTAGATCGAGCAGCGGCAAGGGTGCGTCATGATAGCTGGCGATACCTTGCAGCGCCGAGCCCGACCGGTTGAGGCCTGTGCGCTCCTGCGGAAACGGAATGATCTGCTTCACCGAGGAAAGCGCCGCCGCCCGTCGCCGTTCGCCAGCGACAAACACCAGGAAGGGCTGGCGATCCTCGGCGACAGCCGGACCGGCAAGGGCATTGCGCGCCGGCACAGCCTGGGCGCGGCTGAGCGCGCCGATCATGCGAAGCGCATCGCTGCGTATCAGCGCGTCACCGTCTAGCAACAGGTTCTGCCGCCCTTCATGATCGACGATTGCCCCGCGGAACAGCGTCAGCCGTCCGGCCAGCGCCTCCGGCAATGGCCGGATCGAGCGCTCGCCGATCGGCAGGATACGCTGCACCCGGTCGATCTTCACACCAAGCAACTGCTTGTCGTCGATACGCAGGATGATGACGGCGCCCGTCGACTTGTCTTCCGCGCGGCCGGATAGGCCGAACAGCGCCAGATCATCTACCACCGGTACTTCCTGGCCCAGATACGGCACCACGCCGATCCATTTGCTGGAAGGCGCGGGGCTCGGGCGCAGCAGCGCGCTGGGCACCGTGGCGACCACCAGCCGGGCGTCGAGCGCCAGATTGGCGCCTGCCACGCTCACCAGCACCGCGGCGCTGCGGTTGCTCGCACTGCTAGCTTCGCCGCCGCCGCTCGCCTCGCGCGCATGGGGTACGCCCGGAAGCGCAAGCACAGCGGCGGGATCAAGCAGGCCGACCAGCGCGTCCGCATATGGGAAGCTGCTGGATACGATGCGGTGATCCTCCACTCCGGATACCGTGAAGGGCTGGATCGAGTCGCGCGCGATCCGGGCGAGCCCGGACACCGAGTCCATGATGATCCCGATCAGCGCGGCATCATGCCGCAGGATCAGCACCACGCCGCTTTCGCTGTCGCCACGGGGGCCGAAGCCCAGCAACGGCGCGGCGTCGAGCACCGGGACGACGCGCCCGCGGATCACGATGGAGCCGGCCGATGCCTCCGTTTGGGAAAAGCTGGGCTGCAGCTTGTCCGGCAACGGCACCACTTCGCGAACATTGGCCGCAGGCACCGCAAGCTGGCGCCCGCACAGCTGCATTAGTCCGACGTCGAGCAGGCTGACCTCGGCGTCTTCCAGCACCGCCGCCGCGTCGGCTGCGGAAAACGCGGCAGGCGCGTTCACCCGTGCGCCTGAGTCGAAGACGCGAGGTCACCGATCAAACTGACGACCTTGAAGGTCAGGTCTTGTTGCGTGCCGGCCGAGTCAGCGATCTGAGTAATCGAGCGGGCGGTCTTCTCCACGCTTTTGACGATGCCTTCAAAGGCGGCGCGTGCAGACTGCGAACGCTCGGTGCCATGCGCCACGCGCTCGCTCGATTCCTCAATGAGGCGCGAAATCTCGGTCGCGGCCTCGGCGCTGCGCTCGGCCAGCTTGCGCACCTCTTCGGCGACGACCGAGAAACCGACCCCATGTTCGCCCGCGCGCGCCGCTTCGATCGCGGCGTTGAACGCCAGCAAATTGGTCTGGCTGGCGAGTTCACCGATGACGCTGACGATCTTCGCGATTTGCCCCGAGGAGCGGCTGATCAGTTCGATCGATTCGATCGCGTTGTTGATCGCTGCGCTGCCTTGGGTCGCGGCGCCGTCGGTCTCTTCTGCCAGCGCCGTCGCGCCGCGTGCGCCTTCGGAGATGCTGGTGATAGCCTTGGTCAACTCGGTGACCATGTCCTGCATGTCTTGGCTCTTGGTCGCGATCTTGTGCTCAAGCTCGACCTGCGCCGAGATGTCATAGGCGTGCTTGATCACCCGGACCGGCCGTCCGGAGAGATCATAAACCGGGCTGTAGCTCGCTTGGATATGCACATCGCGGCCGTATTTCCCGACGCGATGGAAGCGGCCGGAATGCGTATCGCCGGAATTCAGACGACGCCAGAACTCGCCATACTCCTTTGATTTGAGATAATCGGGCATGCAGAACATGCTGTGATGCTGGCCGACGATCTCGCGCAGCGAATAGCCCATCACCGCCAGGAAATTGCCGTTCGCGGTAAGAACATTCCCGTCCATGTCGAACTCGATGCTCGCTTGGCTGCGCTCGATGGCCTCCAGCCGGTTCTGCACTTCGATCGACTGAAGCTTCGCCTCAGTGATATCCAAAGCATAGGTGACCAGCTTGTACGGCTTGCCACAGGTGTCCAGGATCGGGTTCACCGTGGCACGCGTCCAAACCTCGCGCCCGCCCTTGGCGATGCGCTTGAATTCGCCGGAAAGGAACTCTCCCTGCGAAAGCCCTTCGGCGCGCTGCCGATAAGCTTCGCTTTGCGCGAGCGACGGCTCGACCATCATGCGCTGGTCCTTGCCCCGGATCTCCTCGATCGAATACCCGATCATGTCGAGGTAATTCTCGTTGGCGTACAGCACGGTGCCGTCAAGCGAGGTTTCGATGACGCACGACGCGCGGCTGATCGCATCGACCTTGCCCTGAAATTCCAGGTGGCGGCGCTTGGCCTCGGTCATGTCGGTGGCGTATTCGACCACCTTCCAGGGCTTGCCATCCAAGTCGAGGATCGGGTTAAAGCTGGCATAGACCCAAACCTCGCGGCCGTCCTTGGCCTGTCGGCGGAACTCGCTGGCTTCATGCTCGCCGCGCGCCATCTTGTACCAGAACTGGCGATAGTCGTTGTGGATATGGCAGCCGGGATGCGAGGTTGCCTCGTGCGGCAAGCCGACGAGTTCCTCGCGGCGATAGCCCAGCATTGCACAGAACATGTCATTGGCGTGCAGCAGCTTGCCCGACAGATCATATTCGGCGACCGCATGCTGGCGGCCGACCGCTTCTACCTTGCCCTCTGCTTCCGCGGCGGCCAGACGCTGGGCGGTCACGTCCATGGCATATTTGACGATCTTGATCGGCCGTCCGCGCAGGTCGAAAATCGGATTGTACGTGGCCTGGATCCAAATCTCCTTGCCGCCCTTCGCGAGCCGCTTGAATGCACCGGACTCAAATTCGCCTCGGCCAAGCTTCTCCCACAACCGCGCGTAGTCGGCAGATCGTGCATATTCTGGTGTACAGAACATGCGATGATGCTGCCCCTCGATCTCGTTCAGCGTATAACCCGTAACGGCCAGAAAATTCTCGTTCGCGGTGAGCACTTTGCCGCTCAAGTCGAACTCGATGATGGCTTGGGCGCGGCTGATCGCGGACAGCAGTCCTTCGTGCAGGATGCTCTCCTGCCGCGTGTCTGTGACGTCCATTGCGATCTTCACGATGCGGACCACAGTGTCGCCTTCGAGCACCGGATAATATTTGGCTCGGATCCAGACTTCACGCCCGTCTCGCGCCACGCGCTTGAACTCGCCATCCTTGGCATTGCCGCTACGCAGGCCGAGCCAGAAAAGCTCATATTCCGAACTGTTGGCAAAGCCGGTGTCGCAGAAGATGCGGTGGTGTTGGCCGATCACTTCCTCGGGCGCATAGCCCATCAGGTTCAGAAACAGCGCATTGGCGCGAAGCACGGTGGCGTCGGGAGCAAACTCGATAACGGCTTGGGACTGGTCGAGCATCAGGCCGAGTTGCCGCAGCATGGCGTCGGCGTCATGCGCCGCGGACGTGTCGAGCTGACGAGTGTGAGCGGTCATGCGAGCCTTCCAGAACCTGTGCCTCGCCGGGCGCGGATCGGGCGCCCAGCGGGGCGCTTGAACCTTTGGCCAGCCTCAACATTATAGAGCGGACAGGAACAGAAATGTTCGATTAGTATAACTACTTAGCGGCTGCTGCTCCTGCTGCCGCGCCAGGTCTTCTTGGCACCGAGGGTCAGGCTTCCTTGACGAAGAATCGGTCGATGACGTTCTGCGCTAGGCGCGCCGGCTTCAGCGTCTCGGCGTCCAGGCAGCACCAGCTCGACTTCACTTCGGCGAGCACTTCGGAGCCGCGCTTGATCACCGTTTCGTAAAAGGCGCGGGCGCCATGCACCTTTTCCAGCAGCACCGTCGCCACGACTTCGTCGTCAAGGAACGCCGGGCGGCGATAGGTGATCTCATGCTTCAGCGCGACCCACAGATGCTGGCCGACAACGTCGGTCGGGGCGAAACGCTGCCAATGGTCGATCACCGCCGCCTGAACCCATTTCAGGTAGCTGGCATTGTTCACATGCCCCATGAAGTCGATATCGTCCTGCGCCACGTCGACGGGGAATTCATGGGGAAGTGCTGAAGCGACCATGAGTCGATCTTAGCCGATGCGCGGGCGGCGCGCGAGTCGTTCCGCCAAAAGCTTTGATATCCTTGCCGTTTGGAAAGCTTTGCGCCGTCAAGTAGCGAAGCGCGCCGGTGAATAGCCGGGCGGATCGACCCCCCGGTCGCTCACATCGGGCACACGGCCCAGCAGCAGCGAGGCTGAGAGCCGCGCGGCGGCGGGCGCGGTCTGAATGCCGAAGCCGCCCTGCCCGGCGCACCAGAAGAAGCCAGGCACCGCGGGATCGAAGCCATAGACTGGCAGACGGTCCGGCGCGAAGCTCCGCAGACCTGCCCATTTATGTTCGAGCCTGTCCACGCGCCAATCGACGACATGCTCGAACCGATGGATCGCGAGAGCGATGTCCAGTTCCTCAGGCGCGGCGTCGCAAGGTTCGCTCGCAGTCTCGTCATGCGGGCTCAGCCAGAGCCGTCCCCCCGCCTCCGGCTTGAAGTAGAAGCTGCCGCCGACGTGCAGGATATGCGGGCAGCCCGCGGGCGGCGCCGGGTCGGTGGCCAACTGGAGCATGGTGCGTCGATAAGGCTGGATGTTCAGGGGGCGGGCGCCCGCCGCGCGGGCGACGGAGTCCGCCCACGCACCCGCGGCGTTCACCAGGATGTCGGCAGCAAACTGGCCCGCCCCAGTCCGCAGCTGCCACTGACCATCACGATGCGCGGATTCGAGCGCGGCGGCAGTAACGATCGCCACTCCGGCGCAACGCGCGGCGGCCAGGTAATGCGCATGCAGCGCGGCCACATCGATATAGGCGCAGCTCGGCTCCAGCACGCCGAGTATCCATCCCGGACGCAATCCCGGCAGATGCGCACGCGGGTCAGTCGGCTGCAGTTCGACGCTGGTTCCGGCGAACACCCGCAACAGCGCGTCGACCGCTTCAGCCTCTTCGCCGCGCCCGATATGAAGCGCGCCAAGCGGATCAAGGAAGCCGCCGTCACGCAGGAACGCGCCCGACGCCGTCGTGAGCGGCTGGATGGCCGGCCCGCCATAGGTTTCAGACCAGAACGCCGCCGAACGTCCGGTGGCATGATAGCCCGGGCGTTCCTCGGCTTCGAGCAACAGCACCCGCGCATGCGGCGCAAGCTCGGCGGCAAGACTTGCCCCGGCGATGCCCGCGCCGACAATTGCGATGTCATACCGCGTCACGGGCGCGGCACTCGCTCGGTCAGAAACGCGTCGATTTCACTTAGAGCACGGTCGCGCACGGCGTCGACTTCGCGCAGGATCTCGTGCGCGCTTTCCCGGCCGAAGGTAACGACGCGGCAGTCGCGGATGCGCGGCGCCAGGCGAAGCGCGGCACGCGGATCGACCAGGCCGTCGCGAGTCGCGACCAGCATCAGCACGGGCGCCACGATGTTTCCCAGCCGCGGATCGGCGGCAAGCGCGCGCATCGACTTGAACCCCTCGATCACCCAGCGCCAGCTCGGCGGCCCGGTCATCAGCGCCGGCTGGTGCATCTGCCACCAGATCTCGTCGGAATAGCGTGCGGCGTCGTGCGTCAGCAGCGTGTTGCGCGTGGTCGTGGTGTAAGGCTTCTCATTGCCCTTCCAGGCCGGCCGCGCAGTGTCGCCCAGGCCGCCCAGCAACTGCGCGGCGCGCTCGGCAAAGGGTCCGAACACCCCCCGCCGGAAGCCGAGCATCGGCGCGACCAGCACCGCCGCATCGGGCCGGATCACTCCCTCCGCCAGCGCGCGCAGGACCAGATGCCCGCCCATTGAATGCCCCATCACCACATGCGGACCGGGCGTTGACGCATGCCAGTCCGCGTGAAAGGCGCGCAGATCGCCGACATAGCGGCCATAGTCGTCGATATGGCCGCAATTGCCGGCATCGGTGCAGCGGCCCGATCCGCCCTGCCCGCGCCAGTCGAACGACGCCACGTGCCAGCCCTGGGCGTGCCAATGCGCCAGCGACTCGAGATACTTTTCGGCCACGTCGCCGCGCCCGCCCTGGAACAGGATTGACCCGCGCGGCGTGTCGGCCTGGGCTGGCCAGTCCAGCACCCGCATGTCCCATCCATCCGGCGCGGCCCAGCGGCTGACCCGCGCACCAGGCGGCAGTGCGCGACGGTCTATCAGGGAAGTTGCCATGGTAAGTGGTTACGTTTTGATAAGCCGTCCCGTCTAGGGATTAACCGTGATGGGGGACCCGTTCGCACTCTTTCTGATCGGCGCGTTCGCGCTGCTGCTGGTGTCTGCCGGTGTCGAGGACGTGCGCACGCGTGAAATCGCCAATTGGAAGAATGCGATTCTCGCACTGCTCGCCCCGGCTTGGTGGTGGTTCAACGGCATGGGCGTGTGGCCAGACATGGTGGTCCAGATCGGTGTCGCGCTGCTGGTCTTCGCCTTTTTCTTCGCGGCCTTCTGCCTGGGGCAGATGGGCGGCGGAGACGTGAAGCTGATCGGCGCGCTCGCGCTGTGGCTGCCACCGCAGCCGCTGCTGTGGATGCTGGTCGTCATGTCGCTGCTCGGCGGAGCGCTGACGCTGCTCCTGCTCGCCGATCACTGGTTCCGGCGCACGGAGCGCGGCCAGATCGAGGTTCCCTATGGCGTGGCGATCGCTCTTGCCGGGCTCCTGACTCTTAACGAACCGATTTTTAACCAGTTTCTGTGATGTTTAACGCTGGCGCAACCAGTCGGTGGCGTTCTTGAAAAGGCTCGAAGCGAATGGATGCACGCAAGCTCTTCCTGCTGGTCGGCGCGTTGGTGGTGGCTGCCGTCACTGCCTTCATGGCGCGCAGCCTGGTGATCGGAGCGCCTGCCCCACAAGCGGCAGCGGCGCTGAACACGGCAGCGCCTGAGAACACCACCGAAGTGATGGTCGCGACTCGGGCGCTGCCCGTCGGCACCATTCTCGACGCCGAAGCGGTGAAGTTCGTCGCCTGGCCCAAGGAACTGGTCGAAGGCGCTTACTTCGTGAAGGGCGAAAGCGAGCCCGGCAAGCTGCAAGGCACGGTCGTGCGCTTCGCGATTCCCGCTGGCCAGCCGATTACTCAGGGTGCACTGGTGAAGCCCGGCGACCGCGGCTTCCTGGCGGCGGCTCTCGGACCCGGCATGCGCGCGGTCACCGTACCTGTTTCAGCGCAGAGCTCGGTCGCAGGCTTCGTGTTCCCAGGCGACCGAGTCGATCTGGTGCTCACCCAATCGGTTTCCGGCGGCGGCGATGGCCCTCCGCTCAAGGCGTCCGAGACGATCCTGCGCAACCTGCGCGTGCTCGCCACCGATCAGCGCACCGACAAGCAGGCCGACGAAAAGGGCAACACGGTCGTCAGCACCTTCTCCAACGTAACGCTGGAGGCGACGCCCAAGATCGCTGAGAAGATCGCGGTCGCGCAGACAGTGGGTGACCTGTCACTTTCACTGCGCTCGATCGCCGACAATCAAAGCGAGCTGGACCAAGCGATCGCCAGCGGCGAAGTGGAAGTGCCTGCCGACGGCGATCCGAAAAAGGAAAAGGCCATGCTGGCGCGCCTCGCCGCCCGGCCGATGGAAGGCGGGTCGACCTTCGCCACCGGCGCTGACGTGTCGCGTTTCCAGCGCAGCACGGTGCCCGGCAAGGGGGGCGAAGGCGCCAGCAACAACAGCAGCGGTCCGGCGCCCGCACCCGCACCCGCACCTGCGGCAGGCAGCTTCCCCGGCGCGTCGGCGCCGGTGCGCCGCGGCCCGGTGGTCACTGTCGTACGTGGCAATGCCGAGACCGAAGTTCAGGTCGGGGGTTTCAAGTGATGAAAGCGAAGACTCTTGTGGCCCGCGCGCTTGCCGCCACGGCCATGACCGCCCTGTTTGCCGCCATGCCCGCCCAGGTAATGGCGCAGGGGCGCCAGCGCGCCCGCGTCGGTGAGATGCCGGCTGGATCGCAGCGCCCGACTTCGGAAGTACTGCTCTCGGTTGGCGAAGGCGAGCTGATCTCATTGCCGCAGAGCGTGGCGAATGTGTGGGTGTCCAACCCAGGCGTCGCCGATGTCTATGTGACCAATCCGCGCCAGATCAACCTGTTCGGCAAGGCCGATGGCGAAGCCACAATCTTCGCCACCAGCGCCAGCGGCACCGTGGTGTATTCGACTCGGGTGCGGGTGAACCAGAACATCACGGCGCTGGACCGCATGCTGAAGATCGCCATGCCCGAAGCGTCGATCCGCGTGACCACTGCGGGACAGCTTGCGGTGCTGACCGGCACTGTCGCATCGCCCGATGATTCGCAGCAGGCCGAACGGCTGGTGATCGCCGCGCTCAATCCCGGCGTGAACACCAGCGACACCAACGTCGCCCTCAAGATGGCGGTGATCAACCGGCTGAAGACTGCGACCCCGCTCCAGGTAAACCTTCAGGTGCGCTTCGCCGAAGTGAGCCGCAGTTTCGTCAAGAATGTCGGCGTGAACATCACCAACCGCGACAGCGGCGGCTTCCTTTTCGGCATCGCTCAGGGCCGCCAAGGCTCCTTCACATACAACAACGGGACGACAACAACGCCGCAGGGCGTCAGGCCTGGCGGCTCACTGGTCACCTTCCCCGCTCAGAGCGGCAGCAACACGCTGCTCGGCGCGGCCGGACGCTTCCTAGGCACCGACCTGCTGGCGTCGCTCGACCTGGGCGAGACGATCGGCCAGGTAACCACGCTTGCGACGCCGAACCTAACAGCGATCTCGGGCGAAACCGCCAATTTCCTCGCGGGCGGCGAAATTCCGATACCGATCGCGCAGGCACTCGGCACCGTTTCGGTCGAATACAAGCAATACGGCGTCAGCCTGGCGTTTACGCCCACCGTGCTGGCCGACGGTCGCATTTCGCTGCGCGTCCGCCCCGAAGTGTCGCAGCTCTCGTCCTCGGGCGCAGTCACTCTCAACGGCGTCTCCATTCCCGCCCTCACGACCCGGCGCAGCGAGACGACGGTCGAACTCGGCTCGGGGGAAAGCATGGTAATCGGCGGCCTGATGCAGAACACCCATAATAACAGCTTCACCAAGACGCCGGGCGCCGCCGATATCCCGATCCTGGGCGCGTTGTTCCGTTCCAACGCGTTTCAGCGCAACGAAACCGAGCTGATGATCGTCATCACGCCTTATCTGGTGAAGCCGGTCAATGCGAGCCAGATCGTGCTGCCAACTGATGGCTATCAAGCGCCGGGTGATCTGCAACGGATCATTGGCGGTCAGCTGAGCGGCATTGGCGGCGGCGACCGGCCCAAGCCCAGCATGGCGCCGCAAAGCGCAATGCCGACGGTCGGCGCCATGGCGCCGCTGCCTGTGGCGCCCGCGGCCCAGGCTCCCGACCGCAGCGCGCCACAGGGAGCGAGGCCAAGCCCGGCTCCGGCGCCTTCAAACAAGAAGAAGAAGGGCGGCTCCGCAGCCCCCGGCTTCGGCTTCTGATCCGCGAGGAGACACGTAATGATGTCGCGCTTCACTCCCCTGCTCCTTGCGCCTGCGCTTATGCTCGGCGCTTGCGGAACGTATAATGGCGGCCTTGAAACGGTGTACCAGCCGGTCGTTCAACGAAACTTCTACGTGCTCGACCTGCAAACGGCCGGCTATGCGTTGGCGCCTGGCGAGGGCGATCGGCTGTCGGGCTGGTTGGGATCCATGGGCCTGCGCTACGGCGATCAGGTCGCGGTGGACGATGGCGGTGCCGGAAACGCGGGCCGTGAGGAAATCGCTGCGGAAGCGGGGCGCTATGGCTTGCTGCTGAACGAAAAAGCGCCGGTCACGATTGGCCAGATCGAACCGGGCACCGTCCGTGTGGTCGTTACCCGCATGCAGGCCACCGTGCCGGGCTGCCCCGACTTCTCGCGCCAATATCAACCTGACTTCTCCGCAAGCACCACTTCCAATTTCGGCTGCGCGACCAACGGCAATCTAGCCGCAATGGTCGCCGACCCGGGCGATTTGGTGAAGGGTGCGCCTGGCTCGCCGACCGCCGATCCCCGCCGCGCGAACAAGGCCATCAACGCGTTGCGCAACGCGCCGCCTTCGGGCGCGGGCGGCACCGCGGTCCGGTCGGAATCTGCCGGAGGTGGCCGATGAACGCGCCGTTTAACTCGTCGCGCACGGCGCACCGGGACCCCTTTGTCGCCTTTGTCTGCGACGAACCGACTGCGGAGGCGCTGCGGCCGATCGCCATCGAACTCGGCTGGTCGCCCGAAAAGGTCAACAAGGGCGGGCTGCGCAACGCGGTTCAGACCTTGTCGGTCTCGGCGAGCCCGAACATCCTGTTCGTTGACTTGTCCGAGTCCGGCGACCCGCTCAACGACATCAACGCGCTCGCCGAAGTGTGCGAGCCCGGTACGATCGTGATCGCGTCGGGCCAGGTCAACGATGTGCGGTTGTACCGCGATCTGCTCGCCAGCGGTATCCACGACTATTTGCTTAAGCCGCTCAATCCGGACGCGCTGCGCGATGTATTCGCCCAGGCGCAGAGCGCGCTCAACGCGCCCAAACACAGCGATCCAGTGAATGAGCGCCCGCATTGTGCGGTCGTGGTGATCGGCACGCGCGGTGGCGCAGGGGCTTCCACCATCGGTACGTCACTAGCCTGGTTACTGAGCGACAAGCACGCCCGTTCAACCGCGCTGCTCGATCTGGACGTGCACTTCGGCACGGGCGCGCTGGCGCTCGATTTGGAACCCGGTCGCGGTCTTACCGACGCGATCGAAAATCCCAGCCGTATCGACGGGCTGTTCATCGAGCGCGCGATGGTGCGCGCGTCAGAGCGGCTGGCCGTGCTTTCGGCCGAAGCACCGATAAACTCGCCACTGATGAGCGACGGCGCCGCATTCTATCAGTTGCAGGAAGAAATGCGCAGCGCGTTCGAGTGCACGGTGATCGATCTCCCGCGCGGCATGCTGGTCAATCATCCACACTTGATCACCGACGTGCAGGTCGCCGTGCTGGTCACCGATCTCACGCTGGCTGCGGCGCGCGACACGATCCGCATCCTCAGTTGGTTCAAATCGAATGCGCCGCAGACTCAGGTCATCTTGGTAGCAAACAAGGTGCAGCCAGCGGCGGTCCTCGAGATCAGCCGCAAAGATTTCGAAACATCGATCGAACGCAAGATCGACTTCCTCGTGCCGTTCGACGCGAAGCTAGCCAGCCAGGCCGCGAAGCTCGGCAAGCCGCTGGCCGAAGTCGGCAAAACTGTGAAGACGATGCAGCCGCTCGTCGAGTTGGCCCGGCGCACCACCGCGATAACCGAGATCGAACTGGACGCCGGGACGGGACCGGCATCCAACGGCAAGCGTGGATCGTCGCTGCTCGACAAGCTGAAGACCAGCGTGAGCAAGGCAAAGAAGTAAACTATTCCGGGTGCAGGACCGCCCGGATGCATGAAGCTGGAGACGATCGGGCGTGGACATGCTGCCAATCTTGATGCTCGGCGGCGCCGTCTTTCTGGTGCTGGCGATGCTGATCGCGGCCTTTTCGGGCCCGTCGACGGCGCGTGCGGGATCGCGCCGGCTCAACACTCTGCGCGATCGGCATGCCGGCGTCGTCGGACCTGCGGCAGTGGAAACGCAGATCCGTCGGGCGAGCGCGTCGCAGTCAGGCATGGACACTGCCGCCCTGCGCCTGCTCCCCAACCCGGCGGAGCTTCAGAAGCGGCTGGCCATGACGGGCAAGCCATGGACGGTGGGACAATATGGTCTGGTGACGCTTGGCCTGATCATGGTGCCCACGCTGCTGCTGCTGCTGAAGGGCGCACCGATCTGGCTGGCGCTGTTCCTCAGCCTGGCGCTCGGCATGGGCCTGCCGCATTTCGTCGTCAGCTTCTTCATCAAGCGCCGCGTGGGAAAATTCACCGCCAAGTTCCCAGACGCGATCGAATTGCTGGTGCGCGGTCTGCGCTCGGGTCTCCCGATCACCGAAACCATGACCGTGGTCGGTTCCGAAGTCAGCGGTCCGGTGGGCGAGGAGTTCCGCGCCGTGTCCGACAAGATGAAGATTGGCCGGACGCTGGATGTCGCGCTTCAGGAAACCGCCGACCGCCTCGGCACACCTGAATTTCAGTTCTTCACCATCACCATCGCCATCCAGCGGGAAACCGGCGGCAATTTGGCCGAGACGCTCGCCAATTTGGCCGAGGTGCTCCGCAAGCGCAGCCAGATGAAGCTGAAGATCAAGGCGATGTCCTCGGAGTCGAAGGCTTCGGCGCTGATCGTCGGCTCGCTACCCTTCATCGTATTCGGGCTCGTTTGGTTCATTAACAACGATTACATGATGAACTTCTTCAAGGATGAGCGGCTGATGGTCGCCGGGGCCGGCGGACTGGTCTGGATGAGCCTGGGCGCCTTCATCATGGCCAAGATGGTCAATTTCGAGATTTGATGCGATGACCACACCCAACGGACCGACTTTGCTGGGCGTCGATGTGCTGTGGGTCGCCACGCTGCTCGCCGCCGTTTGCGCCGCCGCGGTGGTCTTCGCGATTTACACTGCGCTTTCCGTGCGCGACCCGATGGCAAAGCGCGTCAAGGCGCTGAATGACCGCCGCGAGCAGCTAAAGGCCGGCATCACTGCGTCCACCAGCAAGCGGCGTGCGAAGCTGGTGCAGAAGAGCGAAGCCTCGGACCGCATTCGCTCGCTACTTTCTGGCATGAAGGTGCTCCAGGACGAGCAGCTCAAGGTCGCCCAAGTCAAGCTGCTCCAGGCCGGTATTCGCCGCAAGGAATGGGCTGTCGGCGTTATTTTTGGACGGCTGGTGCTGCCGATCGTGCTCGGCGGCATCATGGGCTTCCTGGTCTATGGCACCAACAGCTTCGCCGAATGGTCGCCGATCAAGCGCTACCTCATCGTCGCAGGCTCGCTGATCCTGGGCTACAAGGCGCCCGACATCTACCTCAAGAACGCGATCCAGAAGCGCAGCCATGCGATCCGCAAGGGCCTCCCCGACGCGCTCGATCTGCTGGTGATCTGCGCCGAAGCGGGCCTCACCGTCGATGCTGCCTTCGCTCGGGTTTCGCGCGAGCTGGGCAAAGCCTATCCCGAGTTGGGCGAAGAATGCTCGCTCACCGCAATTGAGCTGGGCTTCCTGACCGATCGGCGCCAGGCGTTCGATAATCTTGCCAAGCGCATAGACCTGGAGGCGGTGCGCGGCGTGGTCACCACCATGATCCAGACCGAGAAATACGGCACTCCGCTCGCCTCGGCGCTACGCGTGCTTTCTGCCGAGTTCCGCAACGAGCGCATGATGCGCGCCGAGGAAAAGGCCGCGCGCCTGCCCGCGATCATGACCGTGCCGCTGATCCTGTTCATCCTGCCGGTGCTGTTCATCGTCATCCTGGGTCCGGCCGCCTGCTCGATCAGCGACGCGCTCATCAAGTGAACTGAACCCGAATCGCCGCGCACGCGTTGGCGGTTTGGGGCAGGCACCGCCTCCCCCCAGCAACAAGGGAGGTCGTTCCATGCAGGATTTGCCGTTTCAAACGCCTACGCAATGGGCGGCGCTCGCGGTCGCGCTGATCGCCGGGCTGCTGCTTGGGCTCGCGCTGGCGCCGCGGCACCGCAAGTGGCGCGACCGCTATCATGGCGAGGAACTTGCGCACAGCAGCTTCCGCACCCGCGCCGAGACCGAGCTGAAGGAGCGCAACACCCGCGTGCGTGCGCTCGAAGAGGAAAACCTTCGTCTGCGCGAAACGCTGGACAAGGGCGGCGTTGCACTACCAGCCGGCGCCGCGGCGGTCGCGGCGACCGGATCCAGTGGTTGGTTCGGGCGCGGCGGCGACGATCTCACCCGCATTCGCGGCATCGACGAGACGCGCGCCAAGCAGCTCCACAAGCTCGGCTTCAAGAGCTTCGCCGACCTTGAGGACATGCGCCTCGACCAGGCGCTCACCGCCGAGCAGAAGCTGGGCATGGGCCCTGGCGCCATCGCCGCGGCCGGCTGGCGCGAACAGGCCAGCCTGCTGCGCACCGGCCGCCACGAGGAACACGCCAAGCGCTACGGATAAGGCCCGATCCTCCCCTTTTTGGGGAGGATCGCCTTACTTCCGCAAGGCCGCCTGCGCTGCCGCAAGTCGGGCAATCGGCACGCGGTACGGTGAAGCCGACACGTAATCGAGGCCCGTCGCCTCGCAGAACGCAATGCTCGCCGGATCGCCACCATGCTCGCCGCAGATGCCCAGCTTGATGTCGCCGCGCGTCTTGCGTCCCCGCTCGGCGGCGAGCGCGATCAGTTCGCCCACGCCTTCGACGTCCAGGCTGACGAACGGGTCCTTGGCGTAGATGCCCTTCTCGACATAGCTGGTCAGGAACCGTGCCGCATCATCACGGCTAACGCCCAGAGTCGTTTGAGTCAGGTCGTTGGTGCCGAACGAGAAGAACGCGCCCACCTCGGCGATCTCGCCAGCCTTCAGTGCCGCGCGCGGCAGCTCTATCATCGTGCCGACCAGATAGTCGACGCGCTTGCCCGTCTCGGCGAATACCGCCTCGGCCGCCTTGTCGACCACAGCCTTCATCAGCTCCAGCTCGCGCTTCGTCGCGACCAGCGGGATCATGATCTCAGGCACGGGCGCTTCATCCAGGCTGACCGCCGCCTCGAAGATCGCGCGCGCCTGCATCTCGTAAATCTCGGGATAGGTCACGCCCAGCCGGCAGCCGCGATGCCCCAGCATCGGGTTGAACTCGTGCAGCTCGGCCGCCCGTCGCTTGAGCACCTCGACATCAACCGACGCGGCCTGCGCCACTTCGGCGAACTCGGCCTCTTCATGCGGCAGGAACTCGTGCAGCGGCGGATCGAGCAAGCGGATGGTGACCGGCAGCCCAGCCATCACTCTGAAGATCTCGGCAAAGTCGCTGCGCTGCTCGGGCAGCAGCTTTTCGAGCGCCGCGCGGCGGCCCGCTTCGTCCTCGGCCAAGATCATCTGGCGCACGGCGGTGATCCGCGCACCTTCGAAAAACATGTGCTCGGTCCGGCACAGCCCAATGCCCTCGGCACCGAAGTCGCGCGCAGTGCGGCAATCCAGCGGGGTTTCGGCATTGGTGCGCACCTTCAGCCGGCGCTTGGCATCGGCCCATTCCATGAGCGTACCGAAATCACCCGACAGTTCGGGCTGCACCGTGGGCACTTCGCCGAACATCACTTCACCGGTCGTGCCGTCGATCGTGACGATATCGCCCTCCCGCACTTCGCGGCTCCCCACGCGCAGCATCTTCTCGCGCGCATTGATCGCCAGCGTGCCCGCACCGGAGACGCAGGGGCGTCCCATGCCGCGCGCCACCACCGCGGCGTGGCTGGTCATCCCGCCGCGCGCGGTCAGGATGCCCTTGGCCGCGTGCATGCCGTGAATATCTTCAGGCGAGGTTTCGATGCGGATCAGGATCACCGCCTCGCCTGCCGCCGCGCGCTTCTCGGCGGTGTCGCTGTCGAACACCGCCTTGCCCGACGCCGCGCCGGGTGACGCTGGCAGCCCCTTGGTCAACACGTCGCGCGGCGCGTCAGGGTCGAGCGTGGGGTGAAGCAGCTGGTCGAGCGCCTGTGGATCGACGCGCAGGATCGCTTCCTCGGTCGAGATAAGCCCTTCATTGGCCATGTCGACCGCGATTTTGAGCGCCGCCTTGGCGGTGCGCTTGCCCGACCGCGTCTGAAGCATCCACAGCTTGGCCCGCTCCACCGTGAACTCGATGTCCTGCATGTCGCGATAATGCGTTTCAAGGGTGTCGAACACGCCCGCCAGCTGGGAATAAACCTCCGGCATGGCTTCTTCCATCGACGCCGGCTTGGCCCCTGCCCGTTCGCGCGCGGCGAGGGTCAGATATTGCGGGGTACGGATGCCCGCCACCACGTCTTCGCCCTGCGCATTGATCAGGAACTCGCCATAATAAGCGCGCTCGCCAGTGGACGGATCGCGCGTGAAAGCGACCCCGGTGGCTGAAGTCTCGCCCATGTTGCCGAACACCATCGCCTGGACGTTCACGGCCGTGCCCCAGCCGCCCGGAATGTCGTTCAGCCGGCGATAGACCTTGGCGCGCTCCGACTGCCACGATCCGAACACCGCGCCCACCGCACCCCAGAGCTGGTCGTGCACGTCCTGCGGGAACGGCTTGCCCCACAGTTCCTCGACCAGCGCCTTGTACTCGGCGACGAGGCCCTGAAGGTCCTTAGCGGAAAGTTCGGTGTCAAGCGCGAAGCCGCGATCTTCCTTGGCGATCTCCAGCGCTTCCTCGAACCGGCCGTGATCGAGCTCCAGCACCACATCGGCATACATCTGGATGAAGCGGCGATAGCTGTCCCAGGCGAAGCGGTCGTCGCCCGAGGTGGCGGCGAGGCCCTGCACCGTCTGGTCGTTCAGGCCCAGGTTGAGCACCGTGTCCATCATGCCAGGCATCGACACGCGGGCGCCCGAGCGGACCGAGACCAGCAGCGGATCGGCCGCGTCGCCGAAACGCTTGCCGGTGATCCCCTCGATATGGGCGATGCCGTTCGCGACTTCGGCCTTCACGCTGTCGGGGAAGGTCTCGCCTTCCTCATAATAGCGGGTGCACATTTCGGTCGAAATGGTGAAGCCCGGGGGCACCGGCAGGCCGATCGACGCCATTTCCGCTAGGTTGGCACCCTTGCCTCCCAGAAGGTTCTTGTCGCCCGCGCCGCCGTCGGAAACCCCACCGCCGAAACGGTACACATACTGAGTCATCAACATCCCTTTGCCGAAGCGTCACCTGGGTGATCGTTTCGCTATCGCACCTGCGAACAGGAAGGAAGCGCTGACCGCGTTGTCAGGTTCCAAGTAGAGGAAGATGATTGCGGTGTCAGCGAAGTCCTTGAGCAGAAAGGCTGAATTGTCCGATAAATCTTAGCCGTCGATCCGTGCAAAATCTGCGACATTGTGCACTGCACCCCGCATACGAGCGAGCAGCGCGAGCCGCGCCTCGCGCTTGGCAGGATCGGCGTCATTCACCGTCACCTTGTCAAAGAACGCGTCGATCGGCGCGCGCAGGCTCGCCAGCGCGGCCATCGCACCGGCAAAGTCCTCGCGCTGGATCGCCACGGCGGCCACCGGCTCAGCAGCATCGAGCGCGGCGATCAGGTCGACCTCCTCGGGTAATGGCTGGTATCCGAGCGCGAGAGCCCCGCTTTCACCACCATCGTGGCCTCGAGCCGCGGCGGAGACGTCATAGCCCTCCTTTTTGAGGATGTTGGCAGCACGCTTGTAGCCGGCAAGGAGATTGGTACCGTCTTCGGTGGTGACGAAGGCCTGAAGCGCGTGGACACGCGCGAGCAGGCGGACGAGATCGTCCTCGCCGCCCAGTCCGAACACCGCGTCAATCAGGTCGTGGCGGACGCCGGCCTCGCGCTGCTGGACCTTGAGGCGGTCGGCGAAGAAGTCGATTGATGGCGCCGGATGCAGCCCGGAAGAACCCACGCCGGCATAGAAGGGCGCGTCGGCCGCGACCGGAAGTGCCAGAACCTCGGCACCGTCGGCCATCAGCCGTTTGGTGTCACCGCTAACCTCCAGGTACATCGGCTCGACCGGCACCGGCCTGCCAAGCGCGCGCAGGCAGGTCTCCAGATGCAGGTCGACCGCTTTGGTCAGGCACTTGCCCAGTTCGCCGCGCAGCCCGTTGGCGGTGATGAGCCGGATCACGCCCAGCGCCGCGCGCCGCAGCGCGAACGGGTCTTTCGACCCCGTCGGCGGCTCGTCAATCAGGAAAAAGCCGCGCAGTGTATCCAGCTTGTCCGCCAGGCTCACCGCCACCGTCACCGGCGCGGCAGGCACCTCATCCCCCTGTCCGACCGGCTTGTAATGGTCGCGCACCGCCTCGGCGACCGCCGGGTGCTCGCCCTGCGCTGCGGCGTAATAGCCGCCAATCAGCCCCTGGAGCTCGGGGAACTCGCCGACCATGCCAGTGACGAGATCCGCCTTTGCGAGGCGCGCCGCGCGCTCGGCGAGATCGGCGTTGGCGCCCTGGACAATCCCCTCCTCCACCAGCCAGCGCGCCAGCTTGGCGACGCGTTCGACCTTGTCGGCGACCGTGCCCAGCTTGTCGTGGAACACGATCTTCGCGAGCTTGGGGCTTAGATCCTCCAGTCGCGTCTTGAGATCGGTGTCGTAGAAGAATTTGGCGTCGCTCAGCCGCGCGGCGAGCACCTTCTGGTTGCCCTCGACGATGCGCGCGCCATCGTCGCTCGCGTCGATATTGGCGGTGCAGACAAAGGCGTTGGCAAGCTTGCCGCTCGCGTCGGCGCAGACGAAATATTTCTGGTTCACGCGCGCGGTGAGCTGGATCACCTCGGGCGGCACCTCCAAGAAGCTCTCGTCGAAGCGGCCGAGCAGCGGCACCGGCCATTCGGTTAGACCGGCATTCTCGAACAGCAGCCCCTCGTCTTCGATCAACGTGAGGCCGGCCTTCTTCGCCGCCATCTTGGCGCCCAGCGCGATGATGTTGCGGCGTTCGGCGCCGTCGACCACGACGTGGCACATGCGCAGCTTTTCGACATAATCGTCGGCGCTGCCAATCGTGATCACGCCCGGGTGATGGAAGCGGTGGCCGACCGTCGCGGCGCCACTCTGCACGCCGGCAATCTCGAACGGCACCACATCCTCGCCCAGGATCGCGACGATGCCTTGGAGTGGGCGGACCCAGCGCGGGCTCTCGGTCGATTGCGACGCGGCGCCCCAGCGCATCGACTTGGGCCAGGCAAAGGCGCGGATCACGGCCGGGACCGCTTCCGCGATCACGTCGGCAGTAGCGCGGCCGGGCTTGTTCACGACCGCAAAGTAGACGCCGTCCCGCTCGACGAGTTGGTCCTGGGTAAGGCCGGTCTTGCGGAGAAACCCTTCCAGCGCCTGGGGTGGCGCGGAGGTGCGCGGCCCCTTGCTCTCCTCCGACACGGCCGCCGTCTGCTCGGGCAGTCCGCGCGCGATCAGCGCTAGCCGGCGCGGCGTGGCATAGGTGACGGTCTCGGCGGCCTTCAGCCCGGCCTTGTCGAGCTCGGCGGCGAACAGCCTTGCCAGGTCCTCCCGCGCGCGCTCCTGCATGCGGGCGGGAATCTCTTCGGAGCGAAGTTCGAGGAGGAAGTCGGTCATTTCAGCCCACGCGAAGGCGCGAAGGCGCCAAGAGAGGAAGTTAGGAGGTTCGCGCAGAGGCGCAGAGGCGCAGAGGCACGCAACCCGGCGGCGTCAGCCGCCCCTACATTGGCAAGAGGCTTGGCAAGCGGTACGAGTCGAGGGCCGCTGGCGCGGCAAGCACGCATCTCTGCGCCTCTGCGCCTCTGCGCGAACCTCTTCTTCTCCGCGCCTTCGCGCCTTCGCGTGGAACCAATCACGCCACCCATCCCGGATACTTGGCCTGCCAGTCCGGCGTGTTCTTCTCGATCCACGCCGCGCAAGCGCCCTTAGCCAGGTCGCGCACCCGGCCCATATAGGCCTGGCGTTCGGCGACCGAGATCACGCCGCGCGCCTGGAGCAGGTTAAAAAGGTGGCTGGCTTCGATCGCCTGCTCGTACGCCGGGATCGGCAGCTTGGCCTCCAGGCAGTTCTCGCACTCGGCCGCTGCCTTGCGGAACGCGTCGAACAGCGTGTCGGTGTCGGCGACTTCGAAGTTCCAGGTCGACATCTGCTTCTCGTTTTCGAGAAACACATCGCCATAGGTCACGCCCGCGTCGTTGAACGCCAGGTCGTACACGCTGTCGACATTCTGGATGTACATCGCCAGCCGCTCCAGCCCGTAAGTGAGCTCACCCGCCACCGGCTTGCAGTCGAATCCGCCCATCTGCTGGAAATAGGTGAACTGGGTGACTTCCATGCCGTCGCACCAGACTTCCCAGCCCAGCCCCCAGGCGCCGAGCGTCGGCGACTCCCAGTCGTCCTCGACGAAGCGGATGTCGTGCTTGGTGAAGTCGATGCCGATCGCTGCGAGGCTGCCGAGATACAGTTCCTGCAGGTCCGGCGGGCTGGGCTTCAGGATGACCTGATATTGGTAATAATGCTGGAGGCGGTTCGGGTTCTCGCCATAGCGCCCGTCGGTCGGACGGCGGCACGGCTGGACAAAGGCTGCGTTCCACGGCTCGGGTCCGAGCGCGCGCAACGTCGTCGCGGTGTGGAAGGTGCCCGCGCCCATGCGCATGTCATAAGGTTGTAGGATCAGGCAGCCGCGCGTGCTCCAATAGTCATGGAGCTTGAGGATCATGGCCTGGAAGCTGAGGGGTTCCGACATGTCCGGTGCTTTGGCGTGCCGGCCCCGCGTTGACAAGGCGGCAGTGGCGGCTCTCTAGGCTAAGCCCATGTTCCGCGCCCTCCTCCTCGGGCTCGCGCTGCTGGCTGTCGGCGGCTGCGGGTCCAAGCACGCCGCCCACGACGCCGATCCCGCTTTGTGGGTGGTGAAGGACGCCGACACGACAATCTATCTGTTCGGCACGGTGCACATGCTCAAGCCCGGCTTGAGCTGGTTCGACGATGGTGTTCGCAAAGCGTTCGACGAAAGTGGCGAACTGGTGATGGAAGTGGTGATGCCGCCCGAAGGCGAGATGCAGGCCTTGGTGAGCGAGCTCGGCATGACCGCGTCGGGCCCCGCCCTGCCCGATCAACTGCCGGCGGACGCGGTGGAGAAGATGCATGAGACGCTTACGAAAGCAGGCTATCCCGCCGAGACGCTAGACCGCGCCGAGCCATGGCTGGCCGCGACGATGCTGTCGTCGATGCCACTGCGCGAGCTCGGTTATGACGAGAAGGATGGGGCTGAACAGGTGCTGACCGCCGCGGCCAAAACAGCGGGCAAGCGCGTGTCGGGGCTGGAGACCGCGCGCGAACAGCTGGGCTATTTCGATGCGCTGCCGCTTCCGGCCCAGCGCGCGTTGCTGCTCGACACGCTCCAGGAGCTGCCGAACACCGGCGCCACCGTCGACAAGATGGTGGCCGCGTGGAGCAAGGGCGATGCCGACGGGCTGGCAGGGATCATGAACGAGGATCTTGCCCGCTCGCCCGAACTTGCCAAGGCGCTGCTGGAAACGCGCAACCGCAATTGGGCGGGCTGGATCACCCGGCGGATGCAGCAGCCGGGTACCGTCTTCGTCGCAGTGGGTGCCGGGCATCTGGCGGGCGCGCACAGCGTGCAGGCGATGCTTGCGGCGAAGGGGCTGAAGGCGGAACGGGCGAACTACTGATCCTCGCCGGCCGGGGAGGATTGCGGAAGCCCGCCATTTCCGCTACAGGCCGGCGCTTCCGTGCCAGGGTCATCCCTGGAGGCCTGGCCGGGAATGAAACACTTTAGCACATTGGAATCGACACATGAGCGAAACGCTTACGCTGTCGGCCGAGACGCGCGAACAGGTTGGCAAGGGAGCCTCCCGTTTGCTTCGTCGTGAAGGCCGCGTCCCCGCCGTGATCTATGGCAACAAGGCAGATCCCGTCAGCATCCACCTGAACGAGCGCGAGCTCCAGAAGCTGCTCAACACCGGGCACTTCTTCAACTCGGTCGTGATGGTCAATGGCGAGCGCACGCTGCCTAAGGACGTGGCGTTCGACGTCGTGACGGACCGTCCGCTCCATGTCGATTTCCTGCGCATCTCCGAGCACGCGACCGTCACCGTCCAGGTGCCGATCGTGTTCGTCGACGAAGACGAGGCTCCCGGCCTGAAGCGCGGCGGCGTGCTCAACATCGTCCGTCACGAGCTGGAGCTGGTGGTCGACGCGGCTGACATCCCCGACCAGATCGAGATCTCGGTCAAGGGTCTGGAAGTCGGCGACTCGCTGCACATCTCCGCCGTCACCCTGCCCCAGGGTGCGACCTCGGCGATCACCGACCGTGACTACACGATCGCGACCGTGGTTGCCCCGTCGGCGCTCAAGTCGAGCGAAGGCGAAGCCGAGACCGAAGCCGCCGGCGCATAACGCCCGCGAACTTCGCGGTTCAAAAGATCGCCTCCGCACCCTAGGTGCGGGGGCGATTTTCGTTTGGGAGTGTTGGCATGCAGCTCTGGGTCGGCCTGGGCAATCCGGGGCCGCAATATGCGATGCACCGGCACAATGTCGGGTTCATGGCGCTGGATGCCATCGCCGAGGTGCATGGCTTTTCCACGCCCAAGAAGCAGTTCCAGGGCTGGACCCAGGAAGGCCGGATCGGGCCGGAGAAGATCATCCTGCTCAAGCCCGCGACCTTCATGAACGAAAGCGGGCGCGCCGTGCGCGCGGCGATGGACTTCTACAAGCTGACGCCCGGCGATGTGACGCTGTTCCACGACGAGCTCGACCTGGTGCCGATGAAGGTAAAGGTAAAGACCGGCGGGGGCACCGCCGGGCATAACGGCCTGCGTTCGACCGACGCCCATATCGGCCCGGACTTCCGCCGCATCCGGATCGGTATCGGCCACCCTGGGCACAAGGACCGCGTTACCGGCTATGTGCTGGGCAACTATGCCAAGAGCGAGATCGAGCCGCTGACTGACATGCTGGGTGCCATCGCCGCCGAAGCCGAATGGCTGGCCAGGGGCGACGATGCACGCTTCATGAGCGACGTGGCCTCGCGGCTTCAGGACTGATGCCGACAAAAAGGGGCCCCGGTCACCCGGAGCCCCTCCTCTGCTAGCCTGTCCGGCCGCTTACTTCTTGCCGACGACTTCGCCGACCAGGCGCTGGTCCGCGCCGTTAACAATGCCCGTGCCGGCAAAGGTAATGCCGATTTCCTTGGCCTGCGAGCCGAAGAAGCCGCCGGCGATCGTGCCGTCGAGCCGGCTGCCGGTGCGGAAGCTGCCGGTGAACTGATTGTTGCCGACACCGATCGCGCCCTGCGCGGTGAAGGTGCCGTACGGGGTAGTTGTGGTGCCAGTGGTGGTCGTCAGGTTCATCGTGACGGTGACCAGGCCGGTCGCGAAGTTGACGCTTACCGTCGCGGTGCCGCCAACACGGCTGATCGTGGTAGCACCGCCTGCAACACTGACCAGGCGGGCGTTGACGCGCGAATTATATGCCTGCGTCCCGGTGGTCGGCATGTCGGTCAGCACGGTGGGATAGCCGAACACGGTGTACGCAATACGCTTGGCGCCCGCCGCCGAGTCACCGCGCCACCAGTTGGCGTAGCTCATCTGGGTGAACTGAAGGCCGGCGTCGCTGGTGATCACGGCCGCGCCGCCGGTTGTGGCGGGTGGAATGGTGTTGTTCAGGAACTCGAGCTGCGAGAACTTGCCCAGCGTCGCGGTGTCGGTGGTGCGGAACACGAATTCAGGGTTCGTGGGCGCAGGCGGGATGGTCAGGTTCGCACGCTTGAAGCGCGATTCCTCGGTGTTCTCGCGGATCACATATTCGGTGCTGTCGACCGTGATCGCGTTGCTGGTGGCCAGCCGCACGCGGGTGGAAATCGTTTCGGTGCCCGCAACGCCCAGCGTCACGGCGCCGGCGTCCGGATTGCCGGTGTAGCTGGTGGTGGCGTTGATGGTCGAGAACTCCGCCGCCGCCGCCAGCGGGAATGCGGTGTAGGTCGGCGATGCGGTGGGTGTCGGGGTCGGCGAAGTGGTCGGCGTCGGCGTTGGCGACGCGTCGTCGTCATCGCTGCCGCTGCAGCTCGCAAGCGCCAGCGTCGCAAACGCGGCGCCCATGATCATATGACGGCGAATCATTCCCCACTCCTTCAACAAAACGAATACATACCCGACAAAGGCTCGCGGCCCCTGTACTCCAGATGAACGGGGGGGCGTCAAGCGACCAAGGGCCTTCTGGCGTGGTGCCGCGGACATGCGCGTGCATCCGGTTGACCCGGGCCGCTGTCGCTTCGAACATACTTCGGGCGCCGTAAACGGTGATGGTCGCGGCCATTCCAGTGCGCCGCAGCCGCCCGCCCGGGTCGCACTTGAAGCTGGAATCATCCCAGACGCCATGACGCACACGCGGTTCTGCCCGTTCGAGCAACACCGCCGCAACGCCGCCGATATAGAGCGTCACGGGATTGGCATAGACGTCCAGGATACCGAGTTCGGCGCGGTCATCGCCGGCTCGCCGACGGGACGCGTGAAATCGACACCCTGCGGCGCGAGCACCTGGGCAGCGAGACGGTCGAGAAAGCTGCGCATTATTGCAGGCACAACGCTGCTGCACGCCGCCTGGCTCCCCATCTGCGCGCGAGCCGCTGGAAACGCGCGCGCTTTGCGCCTATCGAGCGGCCCAACCAGCCGGTATTTCCGGCACCAGCAATACAGGATCACGGTTCCCATGGGTTTCCGCTGCGGCATTGTCGGCCTGCCCAACGTCGGCAAGTCCACGCTTTTCAACGCGCTCACCGAAACCGCCGCGGCGCAGGCGGCGAATTATCCGTTCTGCACGATCGAGCCGAACGTCGGCAACGTAGCGGTCCCGGATCCACGGCTGGACAAGCTCGCCGCCATCGCCGGTTCGCAGAAGATTATCGCCACCCAGCTCGGCTTTGTCGACATTGCCGGGCTGGTGCGCGGCGCGAGCAAGGGCGAAGGCCTGGGCAACCAGTTCCTGGGCAATATCCGCGAAGTCGACGCGATCGTCCATGTGCTGCGTTGCTTCGAGAATGACGACATCCAGCATGTCGACAACAAGGTCGATCCGATCGCCGACGCCGAAACGGTCGAGACCGAGCTGATGCTGTCCGACCTGGAAAGCCTGGAGAAGCGCGTCCCCAATCTCGTCAAGAAGGGCGCTCAGGGCGACAAGGAGTCCAAGATCGGCGCCAGCGTGCTCGGCCAGGCGCTTGAACTGCTGCGTGAGGGCAAGCCTGCGCGGCTGACCGTGCCCAAGGACGAGGAAGAAGCCAGGGTATTCGCCCAGGCGCAGCTGCTGACCGGCAAGCCCGTCCTGTATGTCTGCAACGTCAACGAGGAAGACGCCGCCAACGGTAACGCGCTGTCTGCCCAGGTGTTCGAGAAGGCCAAGGCCGAGGGTGCGGAGGCCGTGGTGGTCTCCGCCGCGATCGAAGCCGACATCGCAACGATGCCGCTCGAGGAACGCGCCGACTTCCTCGCCGAGCTGGGCCTGGAGGAGACCGGCCTCGCCCGCGTGATCCGCGCTGGGTATAAGCTGCTCCACCTGCTGACCTTCTTCACCGTCGGTCCCAAGGAAGCCCGCGCCTGGACGGTGCACCAGGGCGCCACGGCGCCGAACGCCGCCGGCGAGATCCATAGCGATTTCGAGAAGGGCTTCATCCGCGCCGAGACAATCGCCTATGACGACTTCGTCGCGCTGGGTGGTGAATCCAAGGCGCGCGAAGCTGGCAAGCTACGCGCCGAAGGCAAGGCCTATGTCGTCCAGGACGGCGACGTCATGCACTTCCTGCACAGCTGAGCGACACTCGCCGCACCTAGCCTTTGTGGGCGGGTGCGGCGTTAAGTTGAGGAAGTTGCGGTCTGCGCGCGAGTGAAGTTGAGGAAGTTCTCGTCCTCACACGGCGTGAAGTTGAGACCGGTTCGAATCCACGGTCGAAAGAGCGGCCGCACGGCGACGTGCATAGATCAGCAGACGAAATCCTACATTGCAACGCCGGATCGGAGCGTCGTGCGTTTCAGAGGGTGTGGGCTAAGACCGCGAGATGGCGTTCGATGATCTGGGCAATGCGGGACGAGAAGTTCTCCATGATCGGTACGATGCGGCTACCCCGCAGGTCGCGCCGTTCAGGATCGATGGCACACAAGGTGCCAAAGAAGCTGGCATCCGACAGGATGATCGGCACCGAGATATAGCTTTTGAACCCGTAGAGCGTCGGGGTTGGGTGCGACCGCCATTCGGTTTCCTCCGTCGCATCATTGATAACCACTAGCTGCGATGTCTTGCGGATATCGTCGCAAATAGTGGTCGCCACGCCCAGTTCGTCACCTGGATTCATCCCGAACTGAATCTGATCTATGACCTGACAGGCGATCCAGCGGTCTTCGGTGACTCGAGCGACTGCGGCGAACCCCATGCCGGTCAGCCGACACACCTCTTCCAGGATCTGCCGCACGTTTTCGTCGCGGGCGAGCAGCATCGCTTCTTCGTGCACTAGGTCTGCCATGCAGCCTTCATCGGCAAAGGCGAGCGAATTGGCAAGAAACAGCGGGGAACGGCGCGCCTGCGCGGCGCGTGTCAGCTGTCGAAGGCCGCCAGGATCGGGCACGGCCCTTCCCCGCCCTTGCCGCATTCATGCGCCAGCTTGCGCAGCGCGTTGCGCGCTTGCGTCAGCTCCGTGATCTTGGCGTCGAGCGCGTCGAGCCGTTCGCGCGCCAGTTCGCGGGCGCGCGGGCGGTCGTTCCGCGCGTCGAGGTCGAGCAGCTCCGCGATCTGGTCGAGCGTGAAGCCGGCAGCCTGGGCCGAGCGGACGAAGCGCAGCCGGCGCAGGTCCGAATCGTCATAGCGGCGGACGCCGCCATATCCCCCTGCCCGCTCAGGTTCGGCCAGCAGACCGCGGCGCTGGTAATAGCGCACCGTCTCGACCCCCACCCCGCCGGCCTCGGCAAGCTTGCCGATCGTCATTGTCATGCCGCTTGACTCCGTACCATGGTACAGGCGCTATATGCCCGCCCATGGCGAGTAATGCAAAGCGCGCGACGCTCTATCGCATGGTCCTGCCCGGGCATGTCTGTCCGTTCGGGCTGAAGTCGAAATGGCTGCTGGAACGGCATGGCTATGCCGTGGACGACCGTCCGCTGACGACGCGTGACCAGGTCGACGCGTTCAAGGCCGAACAGGGCGTCGCGACCACGCCGCAGACGTTCATCGCAGGCGAACGCGTCGGCGGGCACGACGATCTGCGCCGTTTCTTCGGCAAGTCCGTCGCGGACAAGGGCGCGACCAGCTACAAGCCCGTAATCGCGCTGTTCGCGATGACGGCGTGCATGGCGCTGGCGGCGACCGTGGCGGTGGAAGGCACGCCCTTTACGGGACGCGCGGCGGAGTGGTTCGTGAGCTTCAGCATGTGCGTGCTGGCGCTGCTCAAGCTGCAAGACGTCGAGCGTTTCTCGTCGATGTTCCTCAATTACGACCTGCTCGCGCGGCGCTGGGTACCGTACGGCTATGTCTATCCCTTTGCCGAAGGACTGGCCGGCGTGCTGATGACGGCCGGCGTGCTGCCTTGGCTGTCGGTGCCGGTGGCGCTGATCATCGGCGGGATCGGCGCCGTGTCGGTGTTCCAGGCGGTCTATATCGATCAGCGCACGCTGAAATGCGCGTGCGTCGGGGGATCAAGCAACGTGCCGCTCGGCTTCGTGTCGCTCACCGAAAATCTGTTCATGGTCGGCATGGCGCTTTGGATGCTGCTGCGCCCGATGGGAGTATTCTGATGCGTGCCAGTCTGATCGCGCTTGCGCTGCTCACGCCGCTGCCTGCGCTGGCCCAGGAGCATGGCGGCCATGCATCGCCCGCCCCCGAAGCGGAAGCGCCGCCGGTGGACCATGGCGGCATGGATCACGGGGCGACGCCCCCGCACACCATAGATGGCGGTACGACGGATCACAGCACCGTGGGCCACGGTTCAATGGACCATGGCGCGATGAAACAGGACGGAACCATGGCAGGTGGCGGGATGGTGCCGCGCGTGACGCCAGGCACCGGCACCTCGCTGCTGCCGGGCGCCGAAGGCGGCATGCGCGGCGTGCACCTCACGCACGGCGGCGACTGGATGGTGATGGCGCATGGCGACGTGATGCTCGCCTATACCGACCAGGGCGGCCCGCGCGGCGACGATGCGGTATATTCCGGGTCGATGGCGATGCTGATGGCGCAGCGCGACTATGCCAGCGGCGCGCGGCTGCGCTTCACCGGCATGTGGAGCCTCGATCCGATCAACGGCCAGCGCGGCTATCCCAATCTGTTCGCGACCGGCGAGACCGCGCATGGTGCTCCTTTGGTCGACCGGCAACACCCGCACGACTTCTGGATGGAGCTGTCCGCACGTGCCGACGTGCCGCTGGGCGGCGGCGTGACCGGCTTCCTTTATGGTGGTCCGGTCGCCGAGCCCGCGCTCGGGCCCTCGGCATTCGTGCACCGCCGCTCCGCGCGTTACCTGCCGCTGTCGCCGATCAGCCATCATTGGTTCGACAGCACGCACGTCACCTTCGGTGTCGTCACCGCCGGGCTCGCCGCGCGCGGCGTCCAGCTTGAGGCATCGGCCTTCAAGGGCCGCGAACCCGACGAGGAGCGCTGGGGGTTCGACACGCCCAAGCTCGACAGCTGGAGCGTGCGCGCGAGCTTCACGCCCTCGCCCAATTGGGCCTTCCAAGTCAGCTACGGGCGCCTGGAACAGCCCGAAGCGATGCACGCGGGCGAAGACGAGCGGCGCACCACCGCCAGCGCGCATTATGCTAAAGGCGGCTTCTCGGCGATGGCGGCGTTCTCGGCCAAGGACCGCGTGCCGGGACAGGTGCTCACCGCCTGGCTGGGCGAGGCCAACTGGAACCTCGACCGCCATCATAGCCTGTTCGGGCGGGTGGAGAATGTCGGCAATGACGAGCTGTTCCCGGACCATGACGATCCGCTGCACGACACCAAGTTCCGCGTGACTCGGTTCGAGGGCGGTTATGCCTACCGCATCCCCCTAGGGCGTGCCGAACTGGCGCTTGGCGGATCGCTTGCGGCTTATGCCAAGCCTGCGGCGCTGGACGCGGCCTATGGCGATCGCCCGCTCAGCTACACGCTGTTTGCGCGATTCGCCGTCGGGCAATAGGACTTTTTGCCGCAACAATTCGCTGGCAACGCCGCGCCATGCGTTTCTCCTTCAAACTCGCCGCCGCAGCCCTGGCCGCGCTGCTCCAGGCTTGTACCACCGCACCCGTCGCCGCCCCTCATGTTGCGGCGGCGCCGGCCGAAGCGCGGGCGCCGGTCGCGATCCTGGTGTCCATCGATGGCTTTCGGCCCGATTATCTGAACCGCGGCGTTACGCCTGTGCTGTCACGGCTGGCGGCGCAGGGCGTGCAGGCGCCGATGCGCCCGAGCTTTCCGTCCAAGACCTTTCCCAATCATTGGACGCTCGTCACCGGGCTGCGTCCCGACCGCAACGGCATCGTCGCCAACAGGATGGAAGACGCCGCGCGGCCGAACGAGGTCTTCACCATGGCCACCGACGATCCGTTCTGGTGGGACGAGGCCGCGCCGATCTGGGTGGACGCCGAAAAGGCAGGCATTCGTACCGCGACGATGTTTTGGCCGGGCTCCAACGTGCCGTTCGGCGGTACGGTCGAGAAAGGTGGCCATGGCAAAGTTACAGGCGGCACCCGCCCCAGCGACTGGCAACAGTTCAACCAGGCGGTGACCGGCGAGCAGCGCGTGAATGGCGTGCTCGACTGGCTGCGCCGTCCCGCCGCGATCCGGCCGCAACTCCTGACGCTCTACTTCGACACGGTGGACAGTGCCGGCCACGCCTATGGCCCTGACGACCAGCGGACCAGCAACGCCGTGGCGCAGGTCGACAAGATGATCGGCCAGTTGGTCGACGGGCTGGCAGCACTCGGCCAGCCGGCGAACCTGGTGATCGTCGCAGACCACGGCATGGCGCAGACCAGCGACACGCGCATGGCGCTACTGAACCTGCCGGCAGACAGCTACCATCTGGTTGAGGCGGGCCCTTATGCCGCGTTGACGCCACTGCCAGGCAAGGAAGCGGTGGTCGAAAAGGCGCTGCTGGGCCGGCATCCGCATTTCGAATGCTGGCGCAAGGGCGAGATCCCGGCGCGCCTCCATTATGGCCGCAATCCGCGCGTCCCGGCAATCCTCTGCCTCGCCGAAACGGGCTGGCAGATCGGCGACAGGGCGCCCAAGGAGCCGTTCACCGGCGGCGCGCACGGCTATGACAACGCAGCGCCGGAGATGGCGGCGCTGTTCATTGCCCATGGTCCTGCGTTCCGACCGGCCAAGCTTCCGGCGTTCGACAATGTCGACGTGTATCCGCTGCTGCGCGACCTGATCGGATTGCCGGCAAAGGCCGGAGTCGATGGTAACGACACGCCGTTTAAGGCGGTGCGCGCCCGCTGAGCCGCTTGCACGGGGGAGCGTTCCGGTCGAAGCTCCCGCCCATGCAGTATCTGGATGATTTTTCCGTCGGCGACCGGGCAAGCTTCGGCCGCTACGAAGTCACACGTGAAGAAGTGCTCGACTTCGCCCGCAAATACGACCCCCAGCCCTTCCACCTTTCTGACGAAGCGGCGGCGGAAACGCATTTCGGGCGGCTCGCGGCAAGCGGCTGGCACACCTGCTCCATGATCATGGCGATGCTGGTCGAGCACATGAAGGCGCATCCGCAAGCAAGCCTCGGCGCGGTCGGGATAGATCAGCTTCGCTGGATAAGGCCGGTGCATCCCGGCGACATACTACGCTGTGAGACAGAGATACTGGAGGTGCGGCCATCGCAAAGCCGGCCGGAGATGGGCAGCCTGCGCAGCCAGATGACGGCGTTCAATCAGAAGAATGAGCCCGTTGCGCAATATGTCGCCATTGTGCTGATGCGCCGGCGGCCGCAGGCCTGAAACGCGAACGGCTTCCCGATATCCGGGAAGCCGCTTGGTGCCAACGCATGCACCGGCGACGGACCCGCCGCCGGTTTTCTGTCACTGGTTGGGCTGCGGGGTCCGCTGCCTGCCCTGCCATCCGCCACCGCTGCGGGGGCCGCGATAAGTCGAGGCGCCGGGCGGCACATGCTGGCGATCCCGCCAGGTGCCGGCGTTCGGACGCGGGGCGCCTGCATCGGGCCGCGGCGGGCGAGATCCATTCCAGTCCGGGCGACCTGGGCGCGGTCCGTTGCCGTTCCAGTCCGGGCGACCAGGACGCGGGCCGTTGCCATTCCATTCCGGACGGCCTGGACGCGGGCCGTTGCCATTCCATTCCGGGCGGCCAGGACGCGGGCCGTTGCCGTTCCATTCCGGACGGCCAGGACGCGGGCCGTTGCCATTCCAGCCGGGGCGGCCTGGACGGCCATCGTTCCAGCCCGGACGGCCGGGCCCACCGGGACGGTTGCCCCACTGGCCCCAGTTCGGGTTGCGGTCACCGCGCCAGTTCCGTCCACGATTTTCCCAATAGCGGCGCTGCCCCTGATTCCAGCGGAAAGGGCGCCGATACTGGTCGTACACATAGACGCCCGAGCCCGGATAATAATAATCGCCATACCAGCCGAAATAGCTGCCCAGCCCCGAGCCATAGCCAAAGCCGTCATAGCCCAGGCCGTCATAGCCATAGCCGCCATAATCCGCGACCCCATAGCCCACCGAAACGCCCGAATAGCCATAGCCGTCCTCGGCACAGCCGCCAGTGGACAGACCCAGCACGCCGAGCAGCCCGGCGGCGAAAACAGAACGAAGTCCCATGGCGAACCTTTCGAGCCGCGGGGGAATATGCGCGGCGGTGAATGCAATCACGAGAACGTGGTGGTGAAAACGATGTTCCGCAATCTGCCAGCGTACCGCCGTCGCGTCCGCAACCGTCCCTTTTTAGGCCAGCCAGTCTGAACCTGCGCTGACGCCCGTCGCGGGCGGCGCCCCGTCAATGGCCGTCGAACGCAGTCAGCGAAGTTACTGCCACGCCATCGCCGCGCAGCGCGTCTGCGCCGCCCAATTCGGGCAGGTCGATGACGAAGCTGGCCTGCACCACTTCGGCACCAGCCTTGCGCAGGAGCCGCACCGCAGCCCGCGCCGTGCCACCGGTGGCGATCAGGTCGTCGATCAGCAGCACGCGTGCACCGGGCGTGCACGCATCAGCGTGGATGGCGATCCGGTCGGTGCCATATTCCAGCGCATAGTCTTCGGCGATGGTCGCGCCGGGCAGCTTGCCGTCCTTACGGATCAGCAGCACGCCAGTGCCCAGCTTGACCGCCAGTGCCGCACCGAACAGGAATCCGCGCGCCTCGATCCCCGCCACCAGATCGATCGGCCCGCGCACCTGCTCCGCCATGCGCTCGACTGTCAGGCGCAGGCCCTCGGCATCCAGCAGCAGCGTGGTGATGTCGCGGAACTGGATTCCGGGCTTGGGGAAATCCGGGATGGTGCGGATGCGGGCGCGGATATCGTCATTGTCGGCGGTCATAGCGTTTCCTTCCAAACAGAAATCCCGCCGGAGCAAGGCTCGCGGCGGGACTTCTTCTAATCCGGCAGTGGTGGCGAAGCTTAGTGCTTCACGCCGCGCCACACCGTCAGATAGGCGCCGTACGCCAAGGCGGTGGCGAACAGCAGGAACAACACCACTGCCACGCCTGCACGGTGACGCGTCTGGAGCGTGGGTTCGGCGGTCCACACCAGGAACGCCGAAACGTCCTTGGCCATCTGGTCCACCGTCGCGCGGGTGCCATCCGAATAGGTGACCTGATTCTCGCTGGTCAGCGGCGGCGGCATCGCGATGTTCAGGTTCGCGAAGTACGGGTTGTAATAGGACCCGTCCGGCGTCTTCGCGGTCGGGAACTTTTTGAGCAGTTCCGCGGGCTGATTTTGATAGCCGGTCAGCAGCGAATGGACATAGGCCGCGCCGTCATGCCGCGCCTTGGCGATGAGGCTCAGGTCCGGCGGGCTGCCGGTGCCGGGGTAATAGACCTTCGGAAAGCGGTCCGAGGCCAGGTTGTCGCGCTCGCCCCAGGTGCCAGCCTTGGGATCCTGAACCGGCTGCTTGATCGGCCAATCCTTGGCGATCTTCTTCACCTCGGCTTCGTTGTAACCGAGCTGCTGCAGATCGCGGAACGACACCAGGTTCAGCGAATGGCAGCTGGCGCAGACCTTTTCATACACCAGGAAGCCGCGCTGAAGCTGCGCGTTGTCAAACTTGCCGAGCGGCCCGTTCGAAGCGAGGTCGAGCTCCTTGGGATGCTTGTGGAACTCTTCCTCGGCCGTAGGCTGGGCGGGTTCCTTGATCAGGGTCGTGACAGTCCCGATCAGCGCCAGCAACAGCACGAAGATGAAGCCGGCACCGATGATGAACTTGATGGAGCGCGTGAACAGCGGAAGCATGTGGTCGTTTCCCCTTACGCGCGCAGCGCGGTTTCGGTCATCCGCGAACCGCCATGGTCGCCCAGCACTGCCTCGGTGATCGAGTTGGGCAGCGGCTTGGGACGTTCCAGGCGCGAGATGATCGGAACGACGATCAGGAAGTGCGCGAAATAATAAGCGGCGCAGATCTGGCTGACAATGACGACGGCGGGCGTCGCCGCCGAGCCACCGCAATAGCCGAGCACGAGCACGTCGAGCACCAGGATCCAGAAAGCGATCCGGTATCCGGGGCGGAAGTTCGCCGAACGCACCGGCGACTTGTCGAGCCAGGGCAGGAAGAACAGCAGGATGATCGAGCCGAACATCGCCACCACGCCCCACAGCTTTGCCGGGATGATGAAGTCCGCGGTGAACGCGCGCAGGATCGCGTAGAATGGCCAGAAATACCATTCCGGCACGATGTGCGCGGGCGTCGAGAGCGGGTTGGCCGGAATGTAATTGTCCGGGTGGCCCAGCAGATCGGGGTAAAAGAAGATCAGCGTCGAGAACAGGATCATGAAGATGCCGACGCCGAAGCCGTCCTTGGCCGTGTAATAGGGGTGGAACGGCACGGTGTCCTGTTCCCCCTTCACTTCCACGCCGGTCGGGTTGCCCGACCCCGGAATGTGCAGCGCCCAGATGTGCAGGATCACGGCGCCTGCGATCACGAAGGGCAGCAGATAATGGAGCGAGAAGAAGCGGTTGAGTGCGGCATCGTCAGGCGCATAGCCGCCCAGCAGCCACACCCGGATCCATTCGCCGACCACGGGGATCGCCGAGAAGAAGCCGGTAATCACCTGCGCGCCCCAAAAGCTCATCTGGCCCCAGGGCAGCACATAGCCCATGAAAGCAGTCGCCATCACCAGCAGGAAGATGACCACGCCGATCAGCCACACCATCTCTCGCGGCGCCTTGTACGATCCGTAATACAGGCCGCGGAAGATGTGGATATAGATCACCAGCAGGAACATGCTGGCGCCGTTGGCGTGCGCGAAGCGCAGGAACCAGCCGGCGTTCACGTCGCGCATGATCGTACCGTTGATCGACTCGAACGCGCCGGCGGCCGAGGAATGGAAGTGCATCGCCAGCACGATGCCGGTGACGATCTGTACCACCAGCGCCAGCCCGGCGAGCACGCCGAAATTCCAGAAATAATTGAGGTTGCGCGGCACCGGATAGCCGGCGCCGATCGCGTTATAAACGAAGCGCGGCAGCGGCAGGCGGCTGTCCACCCACTGCATGACCGGGTTCTTGGGTTCGTAATGGCGTGCCCAGGGAAAGCTCATCAGCGTCTATCCTCAACCGACCACGACGACAGTGTCGGACGTGAATGCATAATCCGGAACCTGGAGGTTTGTCGGCGCCGGCCCCTGGCGGATGCGGCCTGCGGTGTCATAGGCTGAGCCATGGCACGGGCAGAAATAGCCCCCGAACGGTCCGCGATTCTCGCCTTCGCCCGCGCCCAGCGGCACGCAGCCGAGATGGGTGCACACGCCCAGCGTGATCAGCCAGTTCGTCTTGCCTTCCTTGGTCCGGTCTTCCAGCGTCTGCGGGTCGCGCAGGCTCGACACCGGAACCTTGTCCGCCTCGGCGATTTCCGCCGGGGTCAAGTTGCGCACGAACAGCGGCTGCTTGCGGAAGCTTGCCTTGATCGCCATCCCCGGCTCGATGGCCGAGAGGTCCAGCTCGGTGGTGGACAGCGCCAGCACGTCGGCGGACGGGTTCATCGAATTGATCAGCGGCAGCACCGCCACGCCCGCGCCGACGCCCGCAACGGAGACCGCAGCGATCTTGAGATAATCGCGGCGGCGCGCGTCTTCGATCACATCGCCCGGAGGAACCACCGTCTGGTTGGGTGAAACACCGTCTTCAAGCGTCGCCATGCATCAGCCCTTGCACTTCGAAACAACCCCGCGACGGACGCGCGGAAACGGGACACGGACGAACAAACGTCCAAAACCCCCGGTGCCCCCGGCGGCAGGCAGGGGTGATAGACGGCCCTGTGTAACTTTGCCAACAGGGTTTTTGCCTTGGCGCCCAGTCGGCTTGTCCTTGTTGCGGCGCGACAAAGCTTTGAGCGCGCGATTAAAAGCGCGAAGCCGCCCGGGGGTGACGCGGTAATTTCGCCGCGCTAGTCGCCCGAAAATGCGCATCGCCCTGTTCCAACCCGAAATCGCCGGCAATGTCGGCACCATCCTGCGGGTCGGCGCGTGCTTCGGCGCGGCCGTGGACTTGATCGAGCCATTGGGCTTTCCGTGGAGCGACCGCAGCCGCAAGCGCGCGGCGATGGACTATGCCGACCAGGTCGAGGTCCGCCGCCATGCCGACTGGGACGCTTTTGCCGCTACGGTCCTCGGCCGCGTGGTGCTGTTTACCACCCGCGGCGGCGTCACGCTGCCCCAGGCCCGCTTCGAATCTGGCGACACGCTGCTGTTCGGATCGGAAAGCGCGGGTGCGCCCCCATTCGTCCATGCTCGCGCCGATCTGGCAGTGCGCATCCCGCTTCAGCCGGGCACGCGGTCGTTGAACCTGGCGGTGGCGGCTGGCATCGGGCTTGCCGAGGCGCTTCGCCAGACACAAGGATTTGCCGCATGATCGAACTCGACGACCAGCAACAGCGTGCCCGCACCTGGTTCGAGAGCCTGCGCGACTCGATCTGCACCGCGTTCGAGGCGATCGAAGCCGAAATGAGCTCCGATGCCCGATTCGAATACACCCCCTGGGACCGCCTCGACGCGCATGGCACGCCGGGCGGCGGCGGCGTGCGCGGCGTCATGAAGGGGCGCGTGTTCGAAAAGGTGGGCGTCAACGTCTCCACCGTCGGCGGCGCCTTTGAAGGCGAGTTCGCCAAGAGCATCCACGGCGCCGCCGAGGATCCCAGCTTCTTCGCCACCGGCATCAGCCTGGTCGCGCACATGGCCAACCCGCACGTGCCCGCGGTGCACATGAACACGCGCTTCCTGACCACCACCAAGCGCTGGTTCGGCGGCGGCGCTGACCTCAACCCGCCCATCCCCTACTCTGAGGATAGCGAGGCGTTTCATGCGCGGCTGAAGCAAGCCTGCGACGGCCATGATCCCGCGCATTATCCCCGCTTCAAGGAATGGGCCGACACCTATTTCTACATTCCTCATCGCAAGGTGCACCGCGGCGTCGGCGGGATCTTCTACGACCATCTCGAAAACGACTGGGAAGCCGATTTCGCCTTCACGCAAGATGTCGGCCGCGCGTTCCTGGACATCTTTCCCCAGCTGGTGCGGCGCCGGATGCACACGCCCTTCACCGACGCAGACAAGGCGCGCCAGCTCGAATGGCGCGGCCGCTATGCCGAGTTCAACCTGATCTATGATCGTGGTACGCTGTTCGGGCTGAAGACCGGGGGCAATATCGACGCGATCCTGATGAGCCTGCCGCCCGTCGCGACATGGGGCTGATCCCGGTCGCCGACGGCCAGATCGCCACGGTGGTCACGTCGTTGGAGATGCGCGAAAAGCCCAGGCCCCGCCCGCTGCCGCCTTCGCCGCTGCGCCTGGCGCGCTGGCGATCCCCGACGAACGACAAATACCGCACGCTCTTTCGCCGCGTCGGCGAACCCTGGCTGTGGTTCTCCCGCCTGGTGCTGCCCGACGAGGCACTGCGCGGCATTCTGGATGACGCGCGAGTCGAGATCTACGCCGCGACTCACCGCGCCGGCATAGAACTCGGCATGCTGGAACTCGACTTCCGCATGGAGGCGGGATGCGAACTTTCCTATCTGGCGCTGGTGCCGGAGATGGTCGGCCAGGGGCATGGCGGCTGGCTGATGGCGCAGGCGCTGCAACTCGCCTGGCGCAACGGCGTCGAGCGCGTGCGTGTCCACACCTGCACGCTCGATCATCCCCGCGCGCTCGGCTTCTATCGTCATCACGGCTTCGTGCCGGTGCGCCGCACGGTGGAGACATTTGCCGATCCGCGGCTCGCCGGCATCCTGGCCGCCGATGCCGCGCCTCACATTCCGCTGCTGGGCACCGTCGCCGCGCGATAGATCGCGGCCTGAAGCAGCACCATCGCCAGCGACCCCGCGGCGGAGGCGGCGGCGGTCAGGATCTCCAGCGGCGCCTGGAGCATCGGCGATCCGCCGCCCTGCACGATCGCTTCCGCGAAGATGCCGAAGATCAGGGCGGCAAGGTAACTCGCCACGAACACCATCGCCGCCAGCGCCGCTACCATCCAACCGCGCCGTGCGGTCAGCCGGACGCTGTCGACCACCGCGGCAAAGGGCCCGCGCTCGGGCCGCATCACCACCGCCGCGGCGCTCAGAAACCCGCGCCCGCCCAGATACAGCGCGACCACGAACAACAGCATCGATCCCAATGCCATCGCGAACAGCACGCAGGTCCAGGCGATCAGCAACAAGGGCAGCAGCTTGAGCGTGCGTATCATGGCCTGCCCCAGGGTCGGCCGTGCCCGATCAAGCAGCAGCACCAGGATCAGCCCGCTTCCAAAGGTTAGCACCACCAGTTGCAGCGCGATCCACCCGCCCTGCCCGGCCAGCCATTCGCTCAACACGCGCGGCAGGTCCTCGCGCGTCGCGCCTTCCAGGTTCGGCATCGGCAGGAACAGCCGCGCGGCAAGCGTCGGCAGGAAAAAGAACACCGAGGCGACGCGAACCAGCAGATCGCGCTCCCCCCGCCATATCGCACGTACATCGGCAAGGACGCCGCTGAAGCTCCAGGTCATGCGAAGGCCGCCGGATCTCTGCGCAATTCCGACTGCGAGGCCAGCGCTAGGTACAGCTTGGCCGTGAAGGCGGCGAACAACACCAGGAAGCCGGACTGCACCGCCGCGACGACGATCGACGTGAGAATATCCGCCAGCGTCAGCCCCTCCCCTTCGCCGCCGCCGGCAACCAGTTCGAAGATGCTGCCGAACACCGTTTTCGCGGCAAGCTGCGCCACCCAGCTCACCACCGCATACAGGATGAGCACGCCCAGAATGCGCAAGGCATGCCCGCGTGTCAGCTGCCAGCTGCGGGCGATCGAAGTCATCCCACGCCGCTCCCGGACGATCGTCGGGGTCAGGATCGCCAGCCGCGCACTGCACCACAGCACCGCGCCCGTCAGCAGCAGCAGATAGAGCGCCGCGAACGCCGCGATGCCGGGGCCGACATCGAACGATCCGCCCCGCGACATTGCCACCAGATCATAGCCGCTCACCGCGAGCACGACTGGTACCGGACTGGCCAGGACCAGGATGGCCACCACCAGCAACAGCGTGACCAACAAAGTGACCGGCAAGCGGCTCAGCGCCACCCTGCCCGCGCTGCGGTCCGACACCAGGTCCAGTCCCATTGCCGTGATGGCCAGCGTGCCCCAGAACGACAGAAGCGCAAAGACCAGTTGCAACAGCGCAAGCAGCATGGGCAGCATCGTGCCCTCGCGCGGCGGGATCGCCGCCAGGCTGCCTTCGACCGAAGCGGGCACAAAGAAAGCCATCAACGCCACCGGAAGAATGGCCGCGACATTGTCGCCGACAAACTCGGCAGTCCGATCCCAGACGGTGCCCATTTTGACCATGTGTTCAATCCCCAGTCGCGCAAGCGGCGTGTTAGCTGGCGCCCGGAGCGTTGCCAATGCTTGCGAAACCGTGCGCGGGAGCGCAATCGCCACCCATGGCATCCCCGATAGAATGGCGCGTCGAACCCGGCCGGGTCGACTATGGTGAAGCGCTCGCACAGATGGAGGCCCGGGCCGCGGGCGTGACGGCGCGCACCGCCGCCGAACTCGTCTGGCTGCTGGAACATCCGCCGGTCTACACTGCCGGCACCAGCGCGGATCCCACCGAACTACTCGACGCACGCTTTCCGGTGCACCGCACCGGGCGCGGCGGGCGCTACACCTATCACGGCCCGGGGCAGCGCATCGGCTACGTGGTCCTCGATCTGCGCGATCGGCGGCGCGACGTGCGCAATTATGTGCACGCGCTGGAAGGCTGGGTGATCGCTGCCCTGGGCGAGCTGGGGATCGAGGCGTTCCGCGCGCCGGGACGGATCGGCATCTGGACTCTGGATGGCGGCGCGGAGGCCAAGATTGGCGCGATCGGCGTACGCATCCGGCAATGGGTCACGCTGCACGGCTTCGCCGTCAACCTGTCGCCGACATTGAGCGACTTCACAGGCATTGTGCCATGCGGCATTGCCGAATTTCCAGTCACCAGCGCCGCGGCGCTGGGCAAGAACATCGCGCCGGAAGCGTTTGATCAAGCGCTCTCAGCCACATTTATGCCCTTTTTGGAGCTTCTTAATCCTTGAGGACGAAAAATCGTGTCTTGAGAGCGTGCCCCGAACCGTCTAATGTACAGTTCGGTTTGGGTATTAGCGGCGCCTGCGTCGTCCAAATCCATCATCTAGGGAGCTTTTACATGCGTGCAGTCATTTCCAAGATCGTTGCGGGTTCGATGATCGCCGGTGCGGCCCTCCTGGCCTCGGCGTGCACCAGCAACGACTCGACCACCAACGTGACCAACACCACCGAAGTCGTTCCGACCGAGAACGTCGGCGCCACCGACACGATGGTCACCAACATCGACACCGCCGCTCCGATGGACAACGGCATGATGACCGACACCAACATGTCGGGCGACATGACCGGCAACATGTCGGGCGACATGACCGGCACCACCGGCAACGCAATGTAATCAACCCGCGCAAGCGTGTTGAAATGAACAAGGGCCGTCCGGGCGACCGGGCGGCCCTTTTCCATGGCTGCGGCCCGCCGAACTCCGGTAATTTCCAGGGGCTGCAAAAAAGGCTTGGGCGCGGACTCGAAAGCCCGTAACCGTGTGAAGGCATAAGGTTAAAGAGGGCGCAATGCTCGTTCCGCGTATCGCAATCATTGTCGCCGGCGCTGCCGGTCTGTTCGCTGCGGCACCCGCCTCGGCGCAATTCTATCTCAAGGCACCCACGCTTCCCACTGGCCGTGTGACCGGTGCGGAGCCGGGCATCGTCGCCTCGACGCTGGCCGACGCCAGCCCCACCGAGTTGCGCGCAGCACTGGTGTGGAATCTGCGTGCGGCGTTGAACGTCGCGGCGTTGCAGTGCCAGTTCGAGCCTACGCTTCTCACGCTTCCCAACTACAATGCGCTTATCAAGGATCACGCAGAAGAACTGCGTACTTCCTATGGAACGCTTGAGAAATATTTTGTTAAAACGGCAAAGAGCGCCAAAGCCGGACAAACAGAACTCGACCGTTTCGGCACGCGCGTCTATTCCAGCTTCTCTGCGGTGTCAGGCCAGCTTTCGTTCTGCCAGACCGCTGCCGCAATCGGCCATGAGGCGCTGTTCACCAAGCGCGGTGCTTTCGGCGACCTCGCCCACGATCGCATGCGCGAACTACGGGCCAGCCTGACCGCATGGGGTGACCCGCTGGTGGGTGGCGGGGTGTCCTTCCGCTACCCCGTCCATGGCCCGCTCCCGGTGTTCGGCAACGCCAAATGCTGGAAGAAGGGTAGCTACCAGACCAAGCGGTGCGGCCCGGTCAACGTCGCCAGCCGCTAACCGCGCGCCTCGGACTCTTGCGTCATCCCGGCCTTGAGCCGGGATCTCGCTTTTTCTTCTTCTGCCGGTCAAAGGCAGCGGGCCCCCGGCTTGAGGCTGGGGTGACAAAGACAAGAGTCCCCGGAATCCCGCCATTCCTTCTCTAGCCCGCCGCGCTTCTGAGAGAGGCCTCTAGCCTTCCCTTCAGCGCAGCCCCAACAGCTTGTGGGTCTGCAACGACAACCGCCAACGGGGGCGCGCCATGGCCAATGCGATCGCGGCGTCCTGATTCTGCGCCGCCTGCGGATCATCCATCGGCTGAACCAGGAAGTGAGCAAAGCCCCATCCTTCCATCGCCTCGGGATCGATGCCCGCCTGCGGCCACACCAGCTTCAGTTCATCGCCCGATTGCTGCACGACGGTACTGCCCGCCTTGGGGCTGACGCACACCCAGTCGATGTCGGGATGCGCGGCAATCGTTCCGTTGCTTTCGATCGCGATGCGGAAACCACGCGCATGCAGCGCCTCGACCAGCGCACCGTCGACCTGAAGCATCGGCTCGCCGCCGGTCAGCACCACGAAGCGCCCGGCCCGTCCCGGGCCCCAATGCCCCAGAACCGCATCGACCAGCGCTTCGGCATCGGCAAACTTGCCCCCGCCCAGCCCATCCACGCCGACGAAATCCGTGTCGCAAAATCGGCATACGGCAGTGGCCCGGTCCTGTTCGCGCCCCGACCACAGATTGCACCCGGCAAAGCGCACGAACACCGCCCGCGCGCCGGCATTCACGCCCTCACCCTGGAGCGTGAGGAACATTTCCTTGACCGCGTAGCTCATGCCAAAAACCTTATGGAGCCGTCGCGTAGGCGGTCGGATCGGGGAGTCCCGCTTCCTGATACCCCTTGGACCGCAGCCGACAGCTGTCGCACAGCCCGCAATGCAGTCCCTCCGGCGTCGGATCGTAGCAGGACCAGCTCTGCCCGGCGTCGAGCCCCAGCCGCTCGGCTTCGCGGGCGATATCGGCCTTCCTCATGTTCTGAAGCGGCGCCTGGATGCGGAAGGGCTTGCCCTCGACCCCGGCCTTGGTGGCGAGCTCGGCAAGATGCTCGAACGCGGCGATGAACTCGGGCCGGCAATCGGGATAACCCGAATAATCGAGTGCGTTGACGCCGATATAGATGTCGCGCGCACCCGCCGCCTCGGCCCAACCGAGCGCCAGGCTCAGGAAGATCGTGTTGCGCGCTGGCACATAGGTGACCGGGATGGTGTCGCCGACCCCGTCCTTCGGCACCTCGATATCGTCGGTCAGCGCCGATCCGCCGAACGCACGCAGATCGAGCGGGATCACGACGTGGCGCTCGGCGCCGACCATCTTGGCGACGCGCTTGGCCGCTTCCAGCTCCACTTGGTGGCGCTGCCCATAGTCGAAGGAGAGCGCAAACACGCGGTGGCCGTCCTCGCGCGCCCGCGCGGCGGACACCATCGAATCAAGCCCACCGGAAACCAGTACAATTGCAACACTGTCAGTCATGGAGGTCCGCTAGCCGCTTTCGGGCGTCAGGAAAACATGGGCCACGCGGCCCTTATTGGCACGCGCCGACGCGCCGTGCCTCATATTGCTCGGCGAACGGCGCGCCATCGACGATGCCCGACGTGTCGATAACAACGCTGTGTGCGGTCTCCACGGTGATGCTGGTGCGGCCATGGCCGCGCCCGGCGCAGCTATAGCGGATCGTCGCGGAAGTGCCGTCATTCTCGAGCACGACATGCTGGCACTGCGCGCCCCAATGGCGCAGCTGGAGCAGCGCTGAGGGATTGCGCAGGCAAATCTTGCGCACGGCACCCTCGCCATCCCGCAGCTGCCATTGACCGCGCTCGACACCGCCCAGCGAGCCAAGGGCCGACTGCCGTGCAACCGCACCGCCACTGCCGGCCGCGATGACCAGCACACCAGCAGCCGCCGCCAACCACCTACGCCGAATCATCATCACCAAATCCCGACCGGCGCCAGGATCGGCACCGGTCGGGCAAATAGTACCGCTCGGTACATTTTACAATGTCGGCGTGGCGAATTCGTCCAGCGCCAAGGGGAAGACCTTGGAGCAAAACGCACAGTCGACGCTGATCATGCCCTGCTCGTCCGCCATCTCGGCACGGTCCTCCGCCGGGAACTTGGTGAGCACGCCGCGATAATAGTCGGCGCTGCACCGGCATCCGCGCGTCAGGTCGACGCCGCTCAGCACGCGCACCTCTCGCTCCTCGTTGAACAGGCGCCACACCAAATTCTCGAGCGGGATCGACGCGTCGCCCAGCTCGTCGTTGCCCATGGTGCTCGCCAGCGCCTCCACGCCGCTCCATTCCGGGTGATCCAGGCGCACATGCAGCCGCTCGCGGCCGACCTCGCCCTCCGGCAGATGCTGGAGGAACAGTCCACCCGCCACCAGCTTGCCGTCCGCCCCGCGGCGGTGCTGCAATCGAATGAGGCTGGGGATCTGCTCGGACTGGAAGAAGTAGCTCTGCGCCGCTTCCGCCAGGCTGTCGCCGTCCAGCGGCACGATGCCCTGGTACCGCTCGCCGCTGGTCGTCTGGTCGAAGGTCACCGCCAGATAGCCTTCGTTGAACAGCGACTTCATCGAAGGCTTCTTGCCCAGGCGGCTCAGCCGCTCGGCATTGTACTGCACATAGCCGCGCAGCGCGCCATTCTTGTAGTCGCATACCAGCAGCTTGATCACGCCGCGCTGCGTCTGCGCCTGGATGGTCAGCTGCCCCTCGCCGTTCTTCAGCGTCGAGCCGAGCAGCGCCGCCAGCGTCACCGCCTCGGTCAGGATCGCCTCGATCGGCGCGGGGTAATTGTGCGCCGAGAGGATCTGCTCCAGCGCCGATCCCAGCCGCACCATGCGCCCGCGCGCATGGCTGTCGGGCAGGGTGAAGCCGATCACGCGGTCGGTGTCATGGACGGGTGCGGTAGTCATCGAACGTCTCCGCCGTCCGCGGCCCACATGGCACGGCCATGCGCGGTCCAGTCGAACGGATATGTTGGGGTCTGAGCAAAGATAGGGCGCGCACGCCCGACTTCAACTCAGCCGAGCCTCAGCCGATCTGGCCGAACACCCAGCGCAGCACCGACTTCTGCGCATGCAGCCGGTTCTCCGCCTCGCTCCAGATCAGCGACTGCGGTCCGTCGATCACTGCGTCGACCACTTCCTCACCGCGATGCGCGGGCAGGCAGTGGAGGAACCTGGCGTCGGGCTTGGCCTGCGCCATCAGCGCTTCGTCCACCTGGAACGGCATCATCGCCTTGAGCTTGGTCTCGGCATGATCCTGGCCCATCGAGATCCAGGTGTCGGTGACGATGATGTCCGCCCCTTCCACTGCCTCGCGGGCGCTGCCCACCACCCGGGCACGACCCCTGCCCCGCGCAACATCGGCATCGCTCGGCTGGAATCCCTGCGGGCACGCGGCGACAACGTCGAACTGCATCAGCCCGCCGGCTTCCATGATCGAAGCGAGCACGTTGTTGCCATCGCCCAGCCACGCGACCTTGAGCCCGGGCAGCGGCTTGCCGCTCTCGATGATCGTCAGCAGGTCGGCCATGATCTGGCACGGATGCGACGCATCGGTCAGCCCGTTGATCACCGGCACGCTGGCATACTTCGCCATGTCGACCAGCTTCTGGTGATCGTCGGTACGGATCATGATCGCGTCGACATAGCCCGACAGCACCCGCGCGGTGTCCGCGATGCTCTCGCCGCGCCCGATCTGCATCGATCCGGCGTCCATCACGATCGACGTGCCGCCCAGCTGCCGGATTGCCATGTCGAACGACACGCGCGTGCGCGTCGAGTTCTTCTCGAAGATCATCGCCAACACGTGCCCGGCCAGCGGCGCGTCGGCGTCGGCCTTGCCCTTGGGGAAGCCCGCGCGCGCCTCCTTGCGCTGCAACGCATCCGCCAGCATCGCCGCGACGCCGTCACCCCCGGCGTCGCTCAGGTCCAGAAAGTGCCGCATCAAAAGATCCTCCCCGGCACGGGGAGGGGGAGCATTCGCGCAGCGAATGGTGGAGGGGGAGCGCCCCAAGCCACCAGCTCGCGAAGAGCCCCCTCCACCATGCTGCGCATGGTCCCCCTCCCCGAGCACAGCTCGGGAAGGCCATTGCATTCAATCATCGCTCGGCCCCGCAAAGGTCCGCGCACCTTCGCTGAGCCGTTCAACGCACTCCGCGATGTGGCTTTCGTCGATCACCAGCGGCGGCAGCATGCGGAACACATTCTCGCCCGCCGCCACGGTCAGCAGTCCGTGATTGTCGCGCAGATGCGCTACGAAGTCGCGCGACACCGCCGGCTCCTTCATCTTGATGCCCAGCATCAATCCGCGCCCGCGGATCTCCTCGAACAAGTGATCATGGTTCGGGATCAGTTGCTCGAAAGCCTGGCGCAGCCGCTCACCCATCCGCTCGACGTTCGGCAGGAAGTCGGGCTCGAGCATCACGTCGAGCACCGCCTGCCCCGCCGCCATCGCAAGCGGATTGCCGCCATAGGTCGAGCCGTGGGTGCCGATCACCATGCCCTTGGCGGCTTCCTCGGTCGCCAGGCAGGCGCCGAGCGGAAAGCCCGCGCCGATGCCCTTGGCCACGGTCATGATGTCGGGCTCGATGCCGTAATGCTCATACGCCCACATCTTGCCGGTCCGGCCATAACCGCACTGGATCTCGTCCAAAATCAGCAGCAGGCCCTGCTCATCGCATGCCTTGCGCAGCCCGGTGATGAACTCGGGCGTACCAGCGGTCATTCCGCCCTCGCCCTGCACCGTCTCCACCAGGAAGCCCGCGGTCTCGTCGTCGATCGCCGCCAGCGCCCCTTCCAGGTCGTTGAAGCGGACATAGTCGAAGCCGGGCAGCAGCGGCTCGAACCCGTCGCGCATCTTGGCCTGATCGGTCGCCGAGATCGCCCCGAGAGAACGGCCATGGAAGGCGTTCTTGAAGGTGATCAGCTTGGTCCGCTGCGGGTTGCCATTGGCATAGTGATAGCGCCGCGCCGTCTTGATCGCGCATTCGATCGCCTCGACGCCCGAATTGGTGAAAAACACCGTGTCGGCGAAGCTGACATCGATGATCCGCTGCGCCAGCGCCTCGCCCTGGGGTGAGCCATACAGGTTCGACACATGCATCAGCGTCGCGGCCTGATCGGCGATCGCCTTCACCAGATGCGGATGGCCATGGCCCAGCGCGTTGACCGCGATGCCGGCGGCGAAGTCGAGATACTGCTCCCCTCGCTCGCCATAGAGGTACACGCCCTCGCCTCGCACCGGCCGCACACCGCACCGCGGGTAAACGGGCATGAGCGGGGTAATCGGCATGGTACGGCACTCCTTGCAGGAAAGGCTGGGGGAAAGCTCCAGAAACGCAAAAGGGCGGCCAACCGGACCGCCCGGAACGAGTGTTTACGAGGGGGAAGCCGGGCGCGTCAACAACCATCAATCCTCCCCGCCAGGGGGAGGATCAGGGCACGCTCAGCTCTTGAGCTTCCAGCCCTTACGGATCAGCGTGTAGCACAGCACCGCCAGCAAAACGTCCAGCCCCAGGATCACCGCCGTGCCCAGCACCACCGGCGAATCCGCCACGCCCAGAAATCCGTAGCGGAAGCCCGAGATGATGTAGAAAAACGGGTTGGCATGGCTGATCGCCTCGAAGGTCGGCGCCAGCCGGTCGACCGAATAGAAGGTGCCCGACAGCAGGGTCAGCGGCGACACCACGAAATTGGTCACCGCCGCGGCATGGTCGAACTTCTCCGCCCAGATCGACGTCAGCACCCCCATCAGCGCCAGGAACACCGATCCCAGCAGCCCGAACCACAGGATCGCCCACAGATGCGCCGGGGCGACATGGACGCCGGGCCACAGCGCCATTGCCAGCCACACCGCGCCGCCCACGCAGAACGCCCGCGTCACCGCGCCGCCGACCAGCGCCGCCAGCACTTCGGAGGTCGACAGCGGCGGCATCAAATAATCGACGATATTGCCCTGGATCTTGCCGACCAGCAGCGAGAAGCTGGCATTGGCGAACGCGTTGTTGAGCATCCCCATCACGATCAGCCCGGGGGCGATGAAATCGGCGAAGTGGATCTCGTGCCCCTGCAGCGATACCATCCGCCCGCCGCCGCCCAAGGCGACGGTGAAGATCACCAAAAACATCAGCGTGGTCACCGCCGGCGCCCAGATCGTCTGGAGCTGCACCTTGAAGAAACGGCGCACCTCCTTCACATAGAGAGTACGCAAGCCTCCCCAGTTGATGTTTCGGATAACCGGGACACCCGGCTCGGGAAGCGTTTGGCCGCTTGGGGGCTGGCTGGTCATGGCGCGTTCGCGTAACTGCTGCCGCCGCCGCCTGCAAGCTGCCGACTCACGAGTAAGGAAGACGATGAGCTGGACCGACGAGCGTATCGATACGCTGAAGAAGATGTGGGACAAGGGTCTCACCGCTACCCAGATCGCCGAAGAGCTGGGCGGCGTCAGCCGCAACGCGGTGATCGGCAAGGCGCATCGCCTGGGGCTGCAATCGCGCCCCAGCCCGGTGAAGCAGAACGAGGCCAAGGCCGCAGCCGCGCTTGTCGCGCTCACCGCCGCCGCCGCCGCGACGCCCGAGCCGGCACCCGTGCCAGAGGAAGCCGCACCGCCAGCGCCGCCGCCCGCGCCCAAGCCTGCGCCAGCGCCCGCGCCCGTCGTTGAGGCGGAACCCGCCCCGCAGGACGCGCCCGTGGCCGCCGCGCCTGCCCCGGCGCTCGGACCGCGCCCGGCAAGCGACGGCCCGGTGCTTCGCTCGGTCGGCCCGGGCGGCTTCGTCCGCCAGAATCCCGGCGATCAGGCGCCGCCCAGCACCCCCGCCCCTCCGCGCCGCCTGGTACCGGCAAAGCCCAGCGAGGCGATCGCCGGCAAGACCAGCCTGCTCGACCTGAACGACCGCATCTGCAAATGGCCGCTTGGCCATCCCGGCGAGCCCGATTTTCACTTCTGCGGCGACAAGGTGAATCCAGGCTTCCCCTATTGCGTCGCGCATTGCGGCCACGCCTATCAGGCTCAACTGCCCCGACGCGACCGCCGTCCGGCACCGCCGCTTCCCTTTGGCGGCGCCGCCCGCCGCTAAGAACGGAGGCAGCACGAAAAAAGGGGCCGTCGGCGCGTAGCCGGCGGCCCCTTTTACTTGCGCGCGATCAGAAGCGCAGGCTCGCCGTCACGCGCGCGCTGTGCCAGTCGAACCGGTTGTCGGTGCGGCGCATGTCGGTGCCGGCGGGGTTGACCAGCAGGAACGGATTGGTGGTCAGCGGCGCGCTGCCGGGGCCGACCGCTACCGTCGGGCTCTCGTCTTTGACGTTGGTGTAGGTGTAGAGCACGCCGATCGAGAAATTGTCCGCCACGCGCTGCTCGACGCCGCCGCCTGCGGTATAGCCCCAGGCATTGCGCTTGGCATCGTCCAGCGTGAAGCTGTTGGCCGCGTTGCTGGTCTCGAAGCCGCGGTTCACGCGAACCAGTGCCGCACCGCCCGTGATGTACGGCAGCGTGTTGCCCGTCGCATAGCCGGCACGCAGGCGGCCCGCCGCGTTCCAATCCATTTGGCGCGTGAAGGCATAGCGCGCGGGCGTGACGCTGTACGCGCTGGCCGCATCGGAGATGTTCGACTTGCCGAACTCGCCCACCGCGCCGATTACGATGTTGCCAAGCTGCACGTCATAGCCGACATGCCCGGCATAGCCGAGCCGGTCGCTGTCCTGCTTGCAGCCGGTTGACGTGGCGCTCACCGCGCGGCCACCGCAAAATCCAGGACCGAACGCATCCAGGCCAGGCCTCGTGCGCACCGTGTCCCCGAACGAGCCGTCCCGGTTGGTGTCGAACGCGATCGGCGCATCCCGGTCACTGCCCTGAAGGTCCAGTCCGGCGCTGATCCCGACATAGGGGCCGGTCCAGTCACGCTCCTGCGCGAAAGCCGGGCCAGCCAGCACGAGTGTGGAGGCGCCGAGAAACAGGGGGATAAAGCTGCGCATGAACGAAAGTCCTGAAATTACATGGATCAGGAAGGCGCAACGCGCCGGTTTTCTGGCGTCTCCGTTGGACACATAATGTAATACCTCAGCAGCGCCGACTCGGTCGCGGCAGCGGCGCTCGACGCGCGCCAAGGACGGAGCGCCCTCCTCCGCTTCGCGAAGGAGGCTGACGCGCCGCCAACACTTTGCGCCCCGGCTTCCGGTGTACTATGGTTGTTCCATGGCCGAAGACCTGTTTGCCGCACCCGGCGTGCCCTCGGGCACCTACGACGCCTCCTCCATCGAAGTACTCGAAGGCCTGGAGCCCGTCCGGCGCCGTCCGGGCATGTATATCGGCGGCACCGACGAGCGCGCGCTTCACCATCTCGCCGCCGAAGTGCTCGACAATGCGATGGACGAAGCCGTCGCCGGCCATGCCAACCGCATCGAAATCCAGCTGGAAGTCGGCAACCGCCTGACCATCGTCGACAATGGCCGCGGCATGCCGATCGATCCGCACCCCAAATTTCCCGACAAGTCGGCACTCGAAGTCATCCTGTCGATGCTCCATTCGGGCGGCAAGTTCAGCGGCAAGGCATACGCGACCTCGGGCGGCCTCCACGGCGTCGGCATCAGCGTGGTCAACGCGCTCTCCACCGACACCGTCATCGAAGTCGCGCGCGACCGCCAACTCTATCGTCAGCGCTTCAGCCGCGGCCAGACGCTCGGCCCGCTCGAGCATCTCGGCGGCACCCCGAATCGCCGCGGCACCAGCGTCGCCTTCAGCCCCGACGCCGAGATCTTCGGGCCGGACATGATCTTCAAGCCCGCGCGCCTCTACAAGCTCGCGCGCTCCAAGGCCTATCTGTTCGCCGGAGTCGAGATCCGCTGGCGCTGCGACCCGTCGCTGATCACCGATGATACGCCGGCGGAGGCCGTGTTCCAATTCCCCGGCGGCTTGGCGGATCATCTCAAGGAGCAGATCGGCAGCCGCGAATGCGCGTCGTCCGAATTCTTCTCAGGCCAGCAGGATTTTCCCGACGGCCAGGGCCGCGTCGAATGGGCGGTCGCCTGGCCGCTGTGGAGCGACGGCAGCTATAGCTGGTATTGCAACACCATCCCCACCCCCGATGGCGGCACCCATGAACAGGGCCTGCGCCAGGCACTGGTGCGCAGCATGCGCGGCTTCGGCGACCTGGTCGGCCAGAAAAAGGCCAAGGACATCACCGCCGACGACGTGATGGTCGGCTCCGAACTGATGCTCTCGCTGTTCATCCGCGAACCGCAATTCCAGTCGCAGACCAAGGACCGGCTGACCTCACCCGACGCCACTGCACTCGTCGAAAAGGCGGTGCGCGACCATTTCGACCATTTCCTCACCGACAAGATGGAGCGCGGCAAGGCGTTGCTCGCTTATGTGCTTGAGCGGATGGACGACCGTCTTCGCCGCAAGCAGGAGCGCGAGGTCAAGCGCAAGACCGCGACCTCGGGCCGCAAGCTCCGCCTGCCCGGCAAGCTCACCGACTGCGCGATCGACAGCCCACAGGGCACCGAGATGTTCATCGTCGAGGGTGATTCGGCCGGCGGCAGCGCCAAGCAGGCGCGCGACCGCAAGACCCAGGCAATCCTCCCGATCCGCGGCAAGATCCTCAACGTGGCGAGTGCGACCAGCGCCAAGATCGGCGCCAATCAGGAGATCGCCGACCTTACCTTGGCACTCGGCTGCGGCACCCGGAAAGACTGCGACACCAGCCAGCTTCGCTACGAGCGGGTCATCATCATGACCGACGCCGACGTCGACGGCGCCCACATCGCCACACTGCTGATGACCTTCTTCTTTCAGGAAATGCCCGATCTGGTGCGGCGGGGGCACCTCTATCTGGCACAGCCGCCGCTTTATCGCCTGACCGTCGGCTCCAAGTCGCTCTACGCCCGCGACGACGCCCACCGCATCCAGATCGAAAAGACCGCGTTCAAGGGCAAGAAGGTCGAAGTCAGCCGCTTCAAGGGCCTGGGTGAGATGAACCCAAGCCAGCTCAAGGAAACCACCATGGACCCCAAGACGCGCGGCCTGCTGCGCGTCACCCTGCCGCAGGAATATGAGGAGCGCGCAGGCGTAAGGGACCTGGTCGACCGCCTGATGGGCAACAATCCGGCCCACCGCTTCGCCTTCATTCAAGAAAACGCCGCGCGGCTGGACGAGGAAGTCATTGACGCCTGATCTTCGGCTTGCAGACTCGAGAAACTTCTGATCTTTTAGCTATGAAGTAGATCGGAGATCTCCGATGCGCGCGCTGCTGTTACTGCTGTCAACAAGCCTAGCCGCACCTGCTCTCGCGCAGGATATAACCAGCGAAACGCAAACCGTCGTAATAACGGGTACGCCGCTCAAGGACACTGCAGCGCGGCTCGCTGAATGCATTGCCAGGAAATGCCCGCCAAAGGAGGACATCGACGCCTCGCTTGCCCATGCGGAAAATCAGCTTGTCGCCGGAGACTATGCGGGTGGGCGCAGAACGCTCGACAAAGCTCGTGGGCGCAACAGGCAATATGCAGCCATGTTCCCGACCCAAGTGTCGGATCTTCTGCGCGCTCGGGGGCGCCTCACCAATCTCGACGGGCGTGTGGGTCCAGGAAGATTATCGCAGATTGAGTCTTTGGAGGCGTTGAAAGCCGGCCTGGATCACGGCGACTCACGCGTATTGATGCAGCGCCTTCTGGTCGGCGATGAGTTCGCGAACGCGGGTAGGGTGAAAGCCGCCGAGAGCGTCTATCGTAAGGTGGAACGCCAGGCCCGGAAAGCCGGACGGTTGCAGGTCGCCGGCTACGCGATGTTGCGCGACGCGCTCGTGCACGGGATCATCGCCAGCGTTGACCCAGCCTATCAGCATACGGCGCGACAGAAACTTGCCAGGATCGAGAACAGCCCTGAGCCGGAGCTAGCGGAGTTCAGGGAGGCCGCAAAATTGGTGCGTGTCCGCCTCGCCTCGCTGGACAAAGATCCTGCCGCACTCGATCAGGCCATCGCCGCTATTCCGCCGCGTTCACCCGACAAGCCACTTCTGGTCTATGCGCCGGCTATCTTGGAGGATCAGGCCACCCTTCCTTTCGGTGACGCGCCGCTGACCTCCACCGACAATGGCGCTCCCGAATGGATAGACATCCAGTTCAGGATCACAGCAGAGGCGCGGTGCGGGACGTGCAGATACTGCGCAACTCCGGCAACATCTCGCGCGCCTGGCCCAGGCTGGTGGCGGCTTCGATAGCAAAGCGGCGCTATGTGCAGCTTGCGCTGCCGCCCGGATCAGAGGGTCCGCGGCGCGTGGAGCGCTTCTCCTATATCCATGATTTAGAACAAAAAACCGGTAGCCGTATATCCGGCCGCAACTATCATGGCCGGATCACCTCGCTCGACATGACGGTGGATCCGGCAACCAGCTAAGCCCGATCATCGCACGCCCGCCCGACGAGAGCTGGCCAGTGCCCTGAACGCCATTTTACTATTCCTTTGAGGTACTTAGCCTATACCAGCCACGCTTTGCCGCAGCATTTTCCGCGTCGACCAGATAGTTGCCTAGCTTGCCAGCGCCTCGACCAGGGACCGAACCTTCTTCTGCCGCCATTGCGGCAGCGGCGCCACGAACCAGAAGCCGAACCGCGCCGCCTTCGGCTCGCCGATCGTCTCCAGCCGCCCCGCGGCAATATCGGCGCGCGCCAGCAGTTCGGGCACCGTCGCCCTGCCCAGTCCCTGCAATGCCGCCTCGATCGCCAAGCCCGCATCGGCGACCCGCACCAGTGACGACTCGTCCTCGGCCAGGCAGCCGGCCCATGCGATGGCAGTGTCGATGCCCCCCCCGGGGCGCTGCACCGTCACCATGCCGTCGCTCTCGATCGCCTCTCCCTCATGCTCGCCCGGCCCTTCACCCCAACGGATCGCCAGGTCCAGATTGGCCTCGGTGAAGTCCAGCGCTTCATCGGCAGGCACCAGCATGAAGCGCAGATCCGGATCCCGCCGAGCGACCTCGGACAGTTTGGGCATCAGCCATTTGGCGGTCAGGTCGCGCGGCGCGGCGATGGTCAGCGACTTGGAGGACTGCCCCGCCTGCATCGCGCGCACCGATTCCTCGAACTGAAGAAACCCGGCGCGCAGCGCCACCAGTCCGGCCTCGGCCTCCGGCGTCAGTTCCAGCCCCTTGGTCGTGCGGCGGAACAGCACGACCCCCAGCGTATCCTCCAGCGCGCGAATCTGCTGGCCAACGGCCGCCGGCGTGACCGCCAGTTCGTCGGCCGCGCGAGTGAAGGACAGATGGCGCGCCGCCGCGTCCAGCACGCGGAGACCGTTGAGAGGAAGATGCGTGCGCTTCATCCCGCCACCGCCGGTGCGATCAACGCGAATCTGGGAATGGCGACATCGAACGCGGCCCCATCGGCGGCGATCATGTGGTAATTGCCCTGCATGTTGCCCGTCGGCGTAGAGAGCGGGCATCCAGAGACATAGTCGAAGCTGGCGCCCGGATCGATCACCGGCTGTTCGCCGACAACGCCCTCGCCCTCGACGGTGTGGCGGATGCCACGCCCATCCGTGATGATCCAGTGTCGCGTGAGCAGCTGGACCGGCGTCATGCCCTCGTTCTCGATACGGATGTGATACGCCCAGAACCACCGCCCTTGTGCGGGCTCCGACTGTTCCGCCAGATACGAAGCCGAAACCCGCACCACGATGCCGCGGGTTTCCGCCTCCTCCGTGAACAGTGCCTTCATCATAACCCGACGTGTCGCAGTGCTTGATCGAGATCGGCGACCAGGTCGTCCGCATCCTCCAGCCCAACATTCAGGCGCAGCAGGTTTTCGGTAACCCCCATTTCGAGCCGCTTCTCTTCGCTTACGCCCGAATGGGTCGTCGAGGACGGATGCGTCATCAGCGACCGCGAGTCCCCGATATTGTTTGAGATGTCGATCAGTTCCAGCGCGTCGAGCAGGCCGTGCGCCTGACCGCGGCCACCATCGACCTCGAACGAGAAGATCGGGCCTGCCGCGGCCATCTGGCGCATGAACAGCGCATGCTGGGGATGACTGGGCAAGGCAGGAAAATTCACCTTCGGCACGCGCCCTTCCAGGAAGGCGCCGACCTTGAGCGCATTCTCGCTCTGTCGGCGGATGCGCAGGTCGAGCGTTTCCAGCCCTTTGAGCACCACCCATGCGTTGAACGCGCTTAGCGTAGGACCGGTGTTGCGATGGAAGGGGAGCAGCGTGTTCGTGATAAAGTCCTCGGTTCCCGCGACCGCACCAGCGAGCACGCGGCCCTGCCCGTCCATCATCTTGGTCGCCGAATAGGCGACGATGTCGGCACCCCATTCCATCGGCCGCTGCAGCGCCGGCGTGGCGAAGGCGTTGTCGACTACCGTCTTGATGCCGCGCGCGCGGGCAATGCCGCACACCGCTTCAAGGTCGACCACGTCCATCGTGGGATTGGCAGGGGTTTCGAAGAAAAACAGCTTGGTATTGTCCTGAACCGCGTCCTGGAACTGCTGCGGATCACGCGCATCGACGATGGTAGCCTGAATGCCGAACTTGGGCAGCAGCGTGTCGGTCAGCCAGCGGCAAGAGCCGAACGCCGCGCGACCGGCGACGATGTGATCGCCCTGTTCGAGCTGGCACAGCAGTGCGGCCGTCATCGCCGCCATGCCCGTTGCCATCGAACGGCACGCCTCGGCCCCTTCGAGCAAGGCGATGCGCTGTTCGAGCATCTCGACCGTCGGGTTCTGAAGCCGGGAATAGGTCATGCCCTGCTGCTCGCCGGCGAAACGCGCCGCAGCGTCGGCGGCACAGTCATAGGCATAGCCTGAGGTGAGGAACAGCGCTTCGCTGGTTTCGCCGAATTCGCTACGGGCAGTGCCGCCGCGGACCGCCTGAGTCGCGGGCTTCCAGTTGCGGGTGATGCTCGGGTCTTGTCCGGTACGGCGCTTCATGTTGCTGCTTTGCCGGGTGCCGCGCGGGTACGTCAACCAAGTCCGGCATGACGGCGGTGAAATGATCGTTTAGTGCCGCCGCATGCTGGACCGCCTCAAGGCCCTCAGGAGCCGTCCGTTTCTCGTCGCTCTGCTGGTCGGCATCGCCGCGCAGCTGCTGTTCACGGTGCATCTCGACCAGCCGAGCCGGATCATGTTCGACGAGGTGCATTATGTGCCCGCCGCGCAGGCGCTGCTTGAGTTATCCGGTCCCCGCAACATCGAGCACCCGCTGGTCGGCAAGGAGTTGATCGCCGCCGGCATTGCGGTCTTCGGTGACAATCCATTTGGCTGGCGTTCGCTCCCGAGCGTCGCCGGCACCGCTTCGGTGCTGGCGGTGTTCGCGATGCTTTGGCTGCTGACCGTGTCGATGCGGGCGGCGCTGGTCGGCGCCGTACTGGCGGCGGTCAATCAAACGCTGTTCGTCCAGGCGCGCACAGGCATGCTGGACATATTCCTCGGCACGTTCCTGCTCTGGGCACTGGTGCTGCTGCTCTGGGCGATGCGCGGCACGCCACGGCAGGCGTGGGCGCGATGGATTGCCGCAGCGGTACTGCTTGGCCTCGCGACCGGAGTGAAATGGTCGGCGGTGCCCTACATCGCGTTGATCGGAGTGGCGTTCGTCACAATCCGCATCCTCGACGCGCGGCAGGCTCGGCGCTCGCTCGCCTGGGTCTTGGCAGGCAACGACCAGCCGCACTGGCCGGGAATCGCAACTCTTCCCGGCTTGCTGGTGCTGGGTCTGGTGAGCGTCGGGATCTACTTCCTGACCTTCCTGCCCGCCTTTTTCTATACGGTGGAACCGCTTACCTTGAGCGGGCTGATCCCGCTGCAACGACAGATGTACGCACTACAGACGCAGGTGCTGCCGTCACATAACTACCAGTCCGACTGGTGGAGTTGGCCGTTGATGCTGCGGCCGATCTGGTATTTCTATGAGTGGGACCGCGGCGCGCAACGCGGCGTGCTGCTGATCGGCAATCCAGTGGTGATGTGGGGCGGGCTTGCGGCAGTGCTGGCGTGCTTCTGGGCCGGCGTTCGCGAGCGCTCCAGCACGGCGCTGGGGGTGGCGCTGTTATGGAGCGCATCACTCACGATCTATGCCCTTATCCCCAAGTCACTGGGTTTCTATTATTATTACCACCTGTCGGGCATCTTCCTGTGCGTCGCGATCCCGGTGGCATTCCTGCACTTCGATCGTGGCCGCGGACGTGGCTGGGAGGAATGGTTCCTCGCCGCCGCCGTGGTGGGATTCGCTTATTTCTACCCGATTCTTGCCGCGTCTCCGCTGAAGGATGCGCAGGGGTTCCAGCACTGGATGTGGTTTCCCAACTGGCGGTGAACCCTAATACCGCCCCCAGGTGAAGCGAGAGGACAGCACGAAGTTCCACACCGCCGCGACCACGATCCCGGCCAGCGCCGAGAGCCGCCAGTCGCCATGCTGCACGTTGTGGAGGAAGGCGGCCACGCCGACATTCGCTACTGCGCCGACTGCGCAAACCACACAAAAGCTGACCCAGCCACCCAGCAACTCGCGCGCCCCCTTCAGCCGCTGCTCGCGATAGGTAAGCGCATTGTTGAGGAAGAAGTTGAACGTCATCGCCACCAGCACGGCGGCGATCGTTGCGGTGACGAACGGGGCAGCGGCCCATCGGAACAGCAGCTCCAGCACCACAAGGTGGACGCCTGCTCCCAACGCTCCGATCGCCGAAAACATGGCGAAGCGGACCGGCACCACCTTGCCGAACATCCGGTCATACAGAGCGATGAGATATTCCATCGCCACAACGTGATCGAGTTTGCTCTCGCCCTGGGTGCGGGTGCGGAAGACATAGGGAAGCTCGACGAATTTCAACGGCCGCGGCGATGCCGTCATGATGTCGAGAAGGATCTTGAAGCCGATAGCGGAAAGCGTCGGCACGAGGCTGCGCACGATCTCGGCCCGGATCATGAAGAAGCCGCTCATCGGATCGCTGAGCTCGGCCTTGAGTACCCGGCGCGACAGCCTGGTAGCGAAGGCGGATTTAGCCACACGGTCACGGTCCCATTCGCCGGTGCCCCCGCCTTCGACGAACCGCGAGCCGACGACCACATCGAGCGAAGCATCGGCGGCGAGCGCTTCCAGCATGCGCGGGAGCAACTGTTCGTCATGCTGAAGGTCGCCGTCGATCACCGCCACCACCGGCGCGGCGGTGGCGCACATTCCTTCGATGCACGCCGAGGACAGCCCGCGCCGGCCAATGCGCTGGATCACGCGAACCCGGGGATCGACTCGCGCCAGTTCGCGCGCCGCATCAGCCGTACCGTCGGGGCTGTCATCGTCGACGAAGATCGCTTCCCAATTGCGCCCTTGAAGTGCCTGGTCGAGCTTGGCGATCAGCGTCGGGACATTCGCCCGTTCGTTGAAGGTCGGGATGATGACCGCAAGTTCGAGCAGCGCCAATGTCACCGCAGCGCCTGAACCACGGCGTCGCCCATCTGCTGGGTGGTATGCGTGCCGCCCAGATCGGGCGTACGCGCGCCGCCGACCAGCGCCTGCGCCACCGCCGCCTCGATCCGCTGGGCCGAAGCTTCGTTCTCCAGCGAGTGGCGCAGCAGCATCGCCGCGGACAGGATCGCCGCGCACGGATTGGCCTTGCCCTGCCCGGCGATGTCGGGTGCGCTGCCATGGATCGGCTCGTACATGCCGTTGGCCCCGCTTCCGCCGCTGAGCGAAGCGGAGGGCAGCATGCCGATCGAGCCCGCGCACATGCTCGCCTGGTCCGACAGGATGTCGCCGAACAGGTTGCCCGTCACGATCACGTCGAACTCGGCCGGGCGGCGGACCAACTGCATCGCGGCATTGTCGACATACATGTGGGTCAGGTGGACGTCGGGATATTCGGTGCTCAGCTCGTTGACGACGTCACGCCACAGCTGCGAGGTTTCCAGCACATTGGCTTTGTCGACCGAGCACAGCTTGCGCCGGCGCTTGCGGGCGGTCTCGAACCCGATCCGCGCGATCCGCTCCACTTCGCCCTCGTCATAGCCCATCCAGTCATAGCCCTGGCGCAGGCCTTCCTGGTTGGTGCGGCGGCCCTTTTCACCGAAATACACGTCGCCGGTGAGTTCGCGGACGATGACCAGGTCAAGCCCGGCGACCACTTCGGCCTTGAGCGGCGACGCGTCTTCAAGGCCCGGGAACAGCTTAGCCGGACGGATATTGGCGAACAGGCCGAGTTCGCGGCGGATGCCGAGCAGTGCCGCTTCCGGACGCAGCCGGCGTTCCAGCGCTTCGAAGCGGGGATCGCCAATCGCGCCAAACAGCACCGCATCGGCACGCTTGGCGAGCGCTACCGTTTCGGGCGGGAGCGGGCGGCCGGACTGGAGATAGGCGGCACCGCCAACGGGCGCTTCTTCGAACGAGAGCCCCAGATCGAGCGCTTCGAGCACGCGGCGCGCTTGGGTGGTAACTTCGGGCCCGATACCATCACCGGGCAGAACAGCAATCAGCGGCATCCGTGCTCCTTTTCGAAACTTGCCCGCTTTGCCGACCGGGCCGCGCTTACGCAACCGCCCGCTTGAGCCGGTCGACCAGCCGCACCCGAGTGGAGAGCAGGTCGGCGCCACGCCCGATCAGCAGGTCGCGCTCCAGGAAATGTCCGGTAAGGCGCAGGCCGTCGAGAATGTCGCTCCATTCCGCCGCCCCGCCCTCCGTCAGGAACTCCGGCAAGCGGAGCAACCGGTCCTCATAGCCGCTGGCACCCGCCCGGCTGACGGCAATGCCGGACTTGGGGCTGACATAGCCGAGATCCTGCATGGAGCCGGTCGCGGCGCAGCGTTCCAGGTCGAGCCCGAAGCCAAGCTCGGCGAGCAGCAACAGCTCATAGCGCACCATCGCCGTCGCCCATCCCCGCGCCGCCGGCGCCGCCTCGATCGCCGCGAGCACCCCGTCGAGTGCGGCGTAGAGGCGCGGATAAGGCTGCGCCTCGGGCAGCGTCGATGCGGTAAGCGCCGTGGCCCATTGCAGCGCGATCGCCGGCAGCGGCTCGCCGAACAGCGGCGCACGGCTGTGGATAAGCTCCACCGTCAGGCCCGCCAGTTGCTCCTCGGTGCGGGAACGCCATTCCCCCAGGATCAGGTTGGCAGGCTGAAGCACCGGCCGCAGCGCCCGTGAACGCCCCCCGCGGACATAGCCGGGCTGAAGTCCGTCCTGCTCGGTCAGCGCGCGGGCGACCGCGCCATGCTCGCCATGCCCGCGCACGCTCAGGAGAATGGCTTCGGCGCGCAGGTGCATGCTGCGGTGCTACCCGCGCCGCACTCTTTTGGCGAGATTGCCCAAGCCCGCGGCCTGCACCAGGCGCTTGGCGGCGGCGACGCTGCGGTCGAAACCGGCCAACGCTGTCATGGTCATGCGGTTGGCGAAAGACGGGCGCAGCAGCAGCAGGTCGACGCAGGAGATGCCGCCGGTGGCGAACTGGCGCTTGTGCTGCCCCTCGCCTTCGGTGAAGTCGAACGTGGCGAACGCGCCCTCGTCGAACAGGTCGTGCACCGCCTGAAGCTGGAGCACCGCGCCGGGCGACAACTCGTTGAACGCCGGATCGTGCCCGACATAGGCGTAGATGACCGTGTCACCGACGATCGGGCAATACAGATAGGCCGCAGGCTCGCCGGCGATATAGAGCAGCCAGGCCCGCACGCGGCCAACCGCTGCCGAGGCATGCATGCTGCGCACGAAATCGGGATTGTCGGGCAGACCGGAGCCGAGCAGCCGCTCCTGATAGGTGCGCAGTGAGATGCAGCGCGCGGCATCGTAGAACGCTTCCATTTCCGAGGGTCCGGAAAAGGCGCGGATGTCGAGTTCTCCGCCCGAGGCTGTCGCCACTTTCTTGGCCTTACGGCGCAGGCTCTGGCGGGTGTTGGACGACAGGCTGGCGAACCATCGCTCGAAGCTGAGGGTGAGATCGAGATAATAGCGGGTGTAGCGCTGACGCACGAACGGCAGCATGTCCCCCGACGCCTTGAGCAGCGGACCGACCAGTCCCTCGGGCAGCGAAGTCACGGCATAGCCATGCGCCTCGCGGTCCAGCGGCGGCAGCGCGGGTAACCGTGCGGTGCGGGCGTCCGCCAGGCTCAGCGGCACGCGCACCAACGTGCGATCCACCGTTATCAGCGTGCGGGCGCCGATCTCGAATTTCAGCTGGGTTTTGCGTGCACGGGAGGGATCGGCGCGCACTTCGCTCATCGCGTTCACGCCGCGCGCTCTTCGACCCAGTTGGACCAGAGCTGCTCAGCCTGGCGCAGCCGAGTACGAAGAAGGCTGGGGCCCAGAAGCTGATCCTGCGCGTCGAGCGGCAGCGCCGGGCCGTCGCGGAAATGTGTCGTCACCAAAGTTCCTCGCCGCTCCGCCAGCATGCGGCACAATGATTCGAACCGGCGGACATGCACTGCGTTTGGGCGCGTGCCGGCCCGGTTGGCAAGCTCGAAGCCATGTCCGACGATCGTCACTGCGACGTGCCGTTCCCTGGCCGCGTGGACAAGCGCGGCACGCATCTCGGCAGCGGACAGCGCGCAGATCTGGAAGTGGCGAAGGTGCCCCGGGCGATCCTCGATACACGTCACCGGCACTTCGATGATGCCGTTCCGCTCGATCGGGGCGATCTGGCGCGTGGGCAGGCCGATTGCGCTGGGCCAGGGATGCTCCGAGCCATTGTGGCTGGAATCGTAGCGGAAGCCGAGCGCGGCAAGCGCGCGGAGCGTATCGTCATTGGCAGAATAGGAGCCAGACCGGAACGCGGTGAGCGCCCCGGCGCCTGCCTGCGTCAGCAACTCGGCGGCCTGGTCGATCAACGCGCGCTGGCCATCCAGCCCATAGTCTATCAGCTCGAACAGGCCATAGCTCGCGCCCTTGTCACCGGCGCGGGCGCCGGTCCAGTTTGGGTGCAGGTGCAGTTGCACTTCCTGGCCGGCGTGCAGGATGCGCTCGACCACGCGCTTCACGGGATCGAGGCCATAGACCAACGCCGGCATCGGATCGACGAAGAAGCACGCCTTCAAACCATGGCGGTTCAATTGCGCCAGCTGCCACCCGACCCCCACGCCTGCCGGCTCCAGCGAACGCTCGGCAATAGTGGCGATGTCGTGCCCGGCGACATGATGGCGCCACATCAGTTCGGTGTCGATCGTGATGAAGACGCGGGTCGGCATGGGCTGAGTGTAAGGACGCGCAGTGAAGATTGCGTAACGGGTTAACTGTCCGCCTTGCCTGAAGGGTTCAAGGGGCCCCGGGGTCTCCCCGCCTCAATGCCGGCAGCGGGTCGTCGCCCGCGGTGATCGGCTGGGCCTCGGCTGGGGGCACGCGCGGGCGGTCGCGCAGGCGGATTGCCTCGCGGGACCAACGGCACGCCATGCGTTCATAATGCTCGAACACGCTGGGATGGTATTTCCAACTGCCGTCGGGCTGTTTGCGCCAGCGCTCCTGCTCGATCCAGGGCGCCGCTTCGTTCCAGTCGCGGACGAATGACTTGCCCATCCAGGCGCGATAGAAGCTCTCGTCCAGCACGCCGCGGCGAATGCCTAGCGCGATCAGCTCGTAATGATTGAGGTAGTCGTTGATCTGCCGGCGCCGGGTATCGGATGGCGGATCGTCCAGGAGCCCGGCAAAACCCGCGCCGCTGCGGCGCACCTCGGAAAAGGCGGCGTTTAGGTCGCGGTAATTCGGGGTAGACTCGGTCTTCTCGATCAAGTCGATGGTCGACTTCTTGCGGGCAAGCTCCCGCGCGCTGAATAGAGCGCGCAACGCCACCAGTGCGGACACCACCGCGACCGCGGGGGTGATATAAAACTGCCAGCCCATCACCGGCTATGCCGCACAGCGCAGGACGATCCCTGGCAGGGATTTGAGCGAACCGCTCAAGGATTTAGTCGCGAACGCCTTCGTACCGCATCATTCGAACTCCTGATGCAGCCAACATGGCGCCAAAGTGCGAAAAGTCAATGAACGGCCGGCCGGACCCATCACCGTGCGTGGTAGAAGTCGTAGACCTGTTGCGCGACACCCGCCGAAACCCCCGGCGCCTTTTGCAGATCCTCCAGGCTCGCATTGCGCACCGCGCGGCCGGTGCCGAAATGCATCAGCAGCGCCTTTTTGCGCGCCGGGCCGATGCCCGGCACCTCGTCGAGCGGCGAGGCGCCGATCGCCTTGGCGCGCTTGTCGCGATGCGCGCCGATGGCGAAGCGGTGAACCTCGTCGCGCAGCCGCTGGAGGTAGAACAGCACCGGCGAGTTGACCGGCAGCGTCAGTTCGCGCCCATCCATCAGGTGGAACACTTCGCGCCCGTCCCGGCCATGATGCGGACCCTTGGCCACGCCGACCAGACACACATCCTCGATGCCCAGATCTTCGAGCACGCCCTTGACCGCGTTCAACTGCCCGCGACCGCCATCGATCAGCACCAGATCGGGCCAGTCGCCCTGAGTCCGGTCCGGATCCTCAGCCTGCGCGCGCGCGAAGCGGCGGCCGAACACCTCGCGCATCATCCCGTAATCGTCGCCGGCGATCGTCTCGGGACGCTTGATGTTGAACTTGCGATACTGGTTCTTGCGGAAGCCCTCCGGCCCCGCCACGACCATCGCCCCCAGCGCATTGGTGCCCTGGATGTGGCTGTTGTCATAGACCTCGATGCGGTTGGGCGGCTCGGGCAATTCGAACAGGTCGGCCACTTCGGACAGCAGCTTGGCCTGCGTGGTGCTCTCCGCCAGACGCCGGTCGAGCGCCTCGACTGCATTGCGCTGCGCCTGTTCGAGCAGGCGCCGGCGCGGCCCGCGCTGCGGCACGCCGATCGCGACCTTGTGCCCCGATCGCTCGGCCAGTGCTTCCGACAGCAGCTTGGCCTCTTCCAGATTGCGGTCGACGAAGATCGTCTTGGGTGGCGGCACTTCCTCATAGAATTGCATGAGGAACTGGGTGAGCACTTCGTCTTCGGGGACTTCGTTGGTGTGCGCGGGGAAGAAGCTGCGATGCCCCCAATTCTGCCCGCCGCGGATGAAGAACGCCTGGATGCCCATCGTGCCCGACTTGCAGGCAAGCGCAAAGATGTCGACGTCGCCGACCCCTTCCGCGTTGATCGCCTGGCTGCCCTGGATAAAGGTCAGCGCCTTGAGCCGGTCGCGCAGAATCGCCGCCAGCTCGAAGTCGAGCCCTTCCGCGGCGGCTTGCATCTGCTCGCCCAGCTTGGCCTGGACCTGCGTCTTCTTGCCCTGCAGGAAATTGCGCGCGTCCGACACCAGCTCCGCATAGCCTTCGGTGTCGATCCGCCCCACGCACGGCGCCGAGCAGCGGCGGATCTGGTAGAGCAGGCACGGCCGGTCGCGCGTCGCGAAGAAGCTGTCGGTGCACGATCGCAGCAGGAACAGCTTTTGCAGCGCGTTGAGCGTCTGGCGCACCTGCCCCGCCCCGGCGAACGGCCCGAAATAATCGCCCTTGTAGCGCCGCGCGCCGCGATGGAGCTGGACGCGGGCGAAGTCGTGATCGTGGCGCAGCAGGATGAACGGGAACGACTTATCGTCGCGCAGCAGCACGTTGTACGGCGGGCGATAGCGTTTGATCAGCTGCGCCTCGAGCAGCAGCGCCTCTGCCTCGTTGTTGGTGGTGACGATCGTCATCGACCGGGTCTGCGCCACCATCCGCTGAAGCCGCTTCGACAGGCGGGTGACCTGGGTATAGTTGGTGACGCGGTTCTTCAGCGCCCGCGCCTTGCCGACATACAGCACGTCGCCGCGCGCATCCTGCATGCGGTACACGCCCGGGCGAATCGGCAGCGTCTGCAACACGTTGCGGATCGCCGCGACCCCCGCTTCCAGGTCGGGCGTCTCGGCACCGCGAACCGTATAGGTCGCGGTTTCCTCGTTGAATCGATTGGGGGAATTCGGGTCCGACATTGCCAGCCGATCTAGGGAGTCGTGGGCCTCCGCGCTACTTCTGCGCCGCCGCTTTCTCCATGCGCTGCGCCTCGGCCTCGATCTGGTTCATCATCTCCTGCGCGCGCAGGCCGATATCCTCGCGCTCCCGCTTTTCCTTCGCCTGATGGCGCAGCGCCAGGACGAGCACGGCCGCTGCCAGCACGAGCGTGACGATGCCGGCGATCTGGAGCCAGCGATAGCGGGAGTTCGGGGCCATGCGACTGCCTTAGCCGCGCTTCCCGGCCTCGTCATGAAAAATGCCGCCCTCCAGCATCCCGGAGAGCGGCATCTGAACCTTGCGGGACAGTCGAACTCAGTTGAGCCGGCCAAGCCCCGAAATCGTCCGGTCGACCAGCGGGCGGTCAGCCGCAGCGTCGTGCTTCTGCGCGATGATCGCGGCAGCCGCCTGAGTCGCGGCGTCGGCAGCCTTGGCGCGGATCGCGTCCACGGCGGCGCGTTCGGCCGCAGCGATCTTGTCCTCGGCCATCTTGGCGCGGCGGGCAGTCAGCTCGATTGCATCCGCCTCGGCCTTGGCGAGCACGGCCTTGGCCTCCTCGTCGGCATGGGCGATCATCGCCTGTGCCTCGGTCTCGATCGCTGCGATCTTGCGCGCATATTCGTCACGCAGCGCTTCGGCCTCGGCGCGAAGCTGCTTGGCCTCGTCCAGGCGCGATCGGATCGCCGCGATCTGGCCGTCCAGCCCGCGGGCGATCGCAGCCGGCACGCGCTTGAACACCAGCACGGCCAGGAACACCGCCATGGCGATAGATACCCAGACGGTCGCATCCAGGCCGAACACCGACGGATCGGGATGGTGCGTACCGGTCGGGCCGATGCCGCCCTCTTCGGTCGAGAGTGCATGCTCGCCGGTGTCACGCAGCGGCATGCCCTCGCCGTGACGCGCGGCGGTCAGGTTATTGTCGGCAGCGACGCCGCCATCCTGTGCCTCAGCCATGGAGCACCGCCTTCACTGCATGCTCGGCCTCGATGGCCGAAACTTCGGCGCCCGACAGGCGTGCGACGATGTCGCGCGCGGCGTCGGCGGCCACTGCCTCGATTTCCGCATTAGCGGCAACGGTTGCGCTGGCGATGCGGGCTTCGGCCGCGGCGATCTCCGCATCCTGGGCGGCACCAGCCGCCTTGAGCCGTGCTTCCGCAGCCGCAGCACCCTGCGCACGTGCTTCCGCAACGCGCGCGGTCGCCGCTTCGCGTGCCGCGTTCTCGCGTGTCCGCCACTGCGCTTCCGCCGTGTCGGCAGCCGTGCGTGCGGCTTCCGCCTCCGCCAGGTCGCTTGTCACGGCCTGGTCGCGCTGGTCGACGGTGGAAAGCACCCGGGGCAACATGCCCAGGCCCACCACGAAGAAGACGAAGCCGAACGCCAGCAACGTCCAGAAGATCTGGGACGCGTAGGTATCGGCGATCTGTTCTATCTGAGGCATTGCAATCCCATGCCGAAAACGGGCCGGCGCTTAAGGCCGGCCCGGAACCGTTAGGCGACGAAGATCAGCAGCACTGCAACGACGAACGCGAGCAGGCCGAGAAGCTCGGCAGCCGCGAAGCCGATGAACATGTTGCCCTGCTGGCTGGCAGCGGCACCCGGGTTGCGCAGCGCGCCCTGGAGATATGCCGAGAAGACGTTGCCCACGCCCAGCGCGGCCAGGCCGGCGCCGATTGCTGCAAGGCCGGCGCCGAGGAGCTTGATCGAGTCTGCGTCCATTTGAGATACTCCCTAGAAAATTCGAAGTTGGTCAGGAAAAGCGGATCAATGATGGTCGTGCAGGTGCACGGCATCGTTGATGTAGAGCGAAGTGAGCAGCGCGAAGACATAGGCCTGCACGCCTGCCACCAGCATTTCGAGCGCCGACACACCGGCCATCAGCGCGAAGCTCGGCACGCCGACCAGGATGCCCAGCCCTGCGCTGGTGTTGCCCGCGTTGATGATGAAGCCGGCCAGCACCTTTAGCAGGATGTGCCCCGCGGTCATCGCCACGAACAACCGCAGCGCCAGGCTGAACGGGCGCACCATGAACGAGACGAACTCGATCGGGGCCACGAGCAGCAGCACGGGGATCGGCGTCCCCTTGGGCGCGAACAGCGAAAAGAAGCGGAAGCCATGCTTCGCGAAGCCGACGACCAGCACGATCGCAAAGCTCAGGATCGCCAGCACGCCGGTGACGGTGAAGTGGCTGGTGACGGTGAAGGGGTGCACGCCGACAATGCCGAACGGCAGCAGGCCGAGCACGTTGGCGAACAGGATGAACATGAACAGCGAGAACACGTAGGGCGTGAACTTGCGCCCTTCCTTGCCGATATTCGCCTTGAGCAGATTGTCGATGAAGTTGGTGAAGGTCTCCACCATCATCTGCCAGCGGCCCGGCACGATCGCGCGCTTCATGCCGCCCAGCATGAATACCCACAGCGCCACGGCCGCCACGCACATCCACAATGCCGAGTTCGTGAAGGCGATCTGGTGACCGGCCAGGTTGAAGCCGTCCCAGATGGTCTGCACCTCGAACTGGTGCATTGGATCGATCTTTCCGCCGCCTGCCGCCACGCTCGTTTACCCTCAAGCCCAGTTAGCCAAAGCGCCCGAAGGTTCTCACTTCGAGCGCTGATTCGAAATCCGTATGATGTTCCTGAAAGCACTGGCTATTCCGAGGAACAGCAGCGTCAACAGGAGCCAGGGTGTCGTGCCGAGCAGCCAATCGAGCGTATAGCCGATCACTGCCCCGCCGATCATGCCGCCGATCAGTTCGGCCAGCACCCGATTGCCCAGGCGATAATTGGCATCTGCCTCGCCTGTCGGTGCGCCGTTTCTGACCGCCTCTTCCGATTTCGCCCGCTTGAGCCGCTCATCGAGCGACGTGATGCGTGCATCCTCCTGAAGGGGTTTAAGCCCGGGCTCTTCCTCTGCCATCTCGCCTCTCCTTTATACCGTTTCCGGAGGCCAGGCGCGATGTGCCGAGGGCGAGCCCGCCAAGGCAAGGGCGCTTTAGGAAGGGCTCTCCGGCGAGTCAACCTTTGCAACAATTCGGTAAGGCCTCGTTCATCCGCGGCGACGCCCGAAAAAGTCGCGAACGCCTGACCCTATCGCCTGGGTTTATCCAAAGCGAGACCTCGCAGGATTAACAAAGCGCCGTCATGAGGGGGATGGTATCTTCACAGATCCATCACCCTCCTCCTAATTGGGCCGCGACCGTAACAACAAGGAATCAAAGTGGCAGTCTCGTCCAAGAAGCGGCCGGTTCGCAATATCGTCCTGATTTTCATCAGTGTCTTTATCGGCCTCTTTGCCGCGAAGTTCGGAATGTACGCCTTCAACAATCGACCCGGCGCGGTCGAAGCGGAGTTCGAGCAGGCGGTGCAGAACGATGCCACTGTCGGCCCGATGTTCCAGGCGATGCAACAGTATTTCCCCGCCGACTACGCCGCGCTGAAAACGGAGATGGCGACGCAGCACCGCGCGGGCGCGAGCAACCAGATGCTGACCCAACTTGGTTTCCAGCGCCTGGCCGCCTTCCGCAGCAGCCACCTTCGCGACCTTGCCCAGGCACCCTCGACCGAATTGGCAGCCTTCCGCAAGAGCCAGGCGGCATTGATCGATCAGCTTGCCCAGGAATCGCAGAGCATGTGTGCGCGCTTCACCTTCGCCACGCTGTCCCCTACCGACCAACCCTCACCGGCCGGACAGAAGGCGCTGGCAGAGTTCGGTGCGGTGCAGTTCCGCGCGATCGCCGCGGGGCAGAAGACGCCCGCCAAGCGGCCTACCGACGCGCCCCAGCAGAAGGATGCCCAGGCGTTGGTTGCGCAGATGAAAGCACAGGGCCTGTCCGAACAGCAGATGAGCGCGTTCCTGAGGGGCGGCACCGGCCTGACCGAGGCCGAGAAGTGCAAGACCGGTGTTACGCTGAGCAAGGCCTTGGCAAAGCTGCCGACGGACCAGGCCGACCGCATCACTGCGGTCATGGTGTCGAACTCCTAATCCCCTAGCGCGCAGCAGGAGCCGGATGGTGGCCGAAGATCCGCGGGATGACAGCACCACTCCCTTAGAGGGTGACACTAGCCCGCCGGACAACAGTGGTCACCGCGGCCGCCTTCGAAAGCGTTTATTCGAAGGCGGCCCGGACGCGCTGCTCGACCACGAGCTGGTCGAGTATCTTTTAGCACTCGCCATCCCACGGCGCGATACCAAGCCGCTCGCCAAGGCGCTGCTGCTCGAGTTCGGCGGCATCGCCGGCCTGTTCACCGCGGATGCGGAGGCGATCGCTCGCTTTCCGGGGATGGGCGAGATCAGCACCGCCGCCATCAAGGTTCCCCAAGCCGCCGCTTTGCGGCTGCTGCGCGCGCAAGTGGCGGAACGCCCGGTGCTCGCCAACTGGCAGGCGTTGCTCGATTATCTGCGCGCCGACATGGCGCACCACACGATCGAGCGCGTCCGGGTCCTGCACCTCAATTCCAAGAACATGCTGATCCGCGACGAGCTGATGAACGAGGGCTCAATCGACGAAGCCCCGGTCTACGTCCGCGAAGTCATCCGCCGCGCGATCGACCCGGGCTCGGCTGCGATCATCCTGGTGCACAACCACCCGTCCGGAGATCCCTCCCCCTCCCGCGCCGATATCGAGATCACCCGGGCGGTGGCGGAAGCGGGCAAGCGGCTGAACATCGTCGTCCACGATCATGTCATCATCGGTGCGGAAGGCCATACCAGCCTGCGCGCCAAGGGGCTGATCTGACTCCGTAGCCCTCCGGCGTCCTCCGGGCAGCTGCCATGCAACCCTCCACAGTTCCCCGGCGAAGGCCGGGGCCCAGCTTCGGGATGTCCGGTAGGGCGTCCTGCCCCCCGATCCGCCCGCAACTGGCCCCGGCTTCCGCCGGGAACACAGCTGCCTTACCTGCCCGCAGGCACGTCACTCCTTCGGGCGGTTCCTGTCCTTCTTGCGCGTCGTCCCCGGCGCCGGCGTGGCAGCCGGCAAGGGCCCGGGCGTCGGCTGCGCAGCCTCGGTCGCGGGCGGCGGCGTGGGGCTTGGCGTAGGCACTCGCGCGGCCTCGGCTGGATCTCCGGGAGGCGCATCGTCGGTCATCGCCGCCGGGTCTGCCTGGGGCTGGCTGGGCTGTGGCGGCGTTTGCGGCTGGGTTTCCGGATGCGCGGTCTGCGGGGTTGGCGTCTGCTGCGCCGCTGCGGGAAACGCCAGCGTCAGCGATCCGGATAGGAGCAATGCCTTCAGCATCATCTGCTCTCCTCTTTTGCACTCCGCACCGCGTCAGGCGCTGCCGGAGATACCTGCAAAGGAAGGAATGCACCGCGTCGCGCCGGGTTCCGCCGCCCGGTTTGCGGCCCCTTCCCCTCCCTGCTAGAGGCCCGCCGATCCATTCCGTCGAGCGGTGCGCCCGACGCCCGAGCCAAGAGGAAAGCCATGGTCCCCCGTTATGCCCGCGCCGAGATGACGGCGATCTGGTCCCCCGAAGCACGCTTCGCCATCTGGTTCGAGATCGAGGCGCATGCGACCGAGGCGCTGGGCGAACTGGGCGTGGTGCCCAAATCGGCGGCCAAGGCGCTGTGGGACTGGTGGGCGACCAATCCGACCATCGACGTTGCGGCTATCGACGCGATCGAAGCCGTCACCAAGCATGACGTCATCGCCTTCCTCACCTGGGTCGCCGAGCAGGTCGGCGACGAAGCCCGCTTCATGCACCAGGGCATGACCAGCTCGGACGTGCTCGACACCTGCCTGTCGGTCCAGCTCGCCCGTGCCAGCGACATCCTGCTCGCCGATCTCGACCAGCTGCTCGAAACACTCAAGCGCCGCGCGATCGAGCACAAGCTTACCCCGACCATCGGGCGCAGCCACGGCATCCATGCCGAGCCGGTCACGTTCGGCCTCAAGCTCGCCCAGGCCTATGCCGAGTTCAAGCGCAACCGCGAGCGCCTGGTCGCCGCGCGTGCCGACATCGCCACGTGCGCCATCTCGGGCGCGGTCGGCACCTTCGCCAATATCGATCCGCGCGTCGAAGCGCATGTCGCGAATAAGCTCGGCCTCTCCATCGAGCCGGTCTCGACCCAGGTGATCCCGCGCGACCGCCACGCGATGTTCTTCGCCACCTTGGGCGTCATCGCCTCCTCCATCGAGCGGCTCGCGACCGAAGTCCGTCACTTGCAGCGCACCGAAGTGCTCGAGGCCGAGGAGTATTTCTCGCCCGGCCAGAAGGGCTCGTCGGCGATGCCGCACAAGCGCAATCCTGTGCTGACCGAGAACCTGACCGGCCTCGCCCGCATGGTGCGCAGCGCCACCGTCCCCGCGATGGAGAATGTCGCGCTGTGGCATGAGCGCGACATCAGCCACTCCTCGGTCGAGCGCTATATCGGTCCCGACGCGACGATCACCCTCGACTTCGCCCTCGCGCGCTTGAACGGCGTGATGGACAAGCTGCTCGTCTATCCGGCGCGCATGCAGAAGAATCTGGACCGCATGGGCGGCCTCGTCCACTCGCAGCGCGTGCTGCTCGCCCTCACCCAGGCCGGCGTAAGCCGCGAGGACAGCTATCGCCTCGTCCAGCGCAACGCGATGAAGGTGTGGGAGAGCGACGGCGAACTCTCGCTGCTCGAACTGCTCAAGGCCGATCCCGAAGTCACCGCCGCACTGTCGGCGGAGGAACTTGAGGACAAGTTCGACCTGGGCTATCACTTCGCACAGGTCGACACGATCTTCGAACGCGTGTTCGGGTGAACCCCAGCCACAAGGCGCTACGCGACAACACCCGCGAAGCGCACGAGCGCGTCGACGGGGCCTTTGCCGCTTTCGACCTGACGCAGCGGAACGAGTATGCCGCGTTCCTCCGCGCGCATGCCGAGGTGCTATTGCCGCTCGAAGCCGCGCTGGATGCAGCCGGTGCGGAGCAGGTCACGCCGGACTGGCCCATGCGCAAGCGCGGCGGATTGATCGGCGAGGACCTCGCCTTCTTGCGCGACGCCGGGCGGCACGCGCCGCCCGCCGCACCCGAAGCATGGCGGCTCGACACGCTCGAGGCAGCCGCAGGCGCTCTGTATGTGCTCGAAGGGTCGCGGCTTGGCGGCAAGTTCCTCGCCCGGCAATTGCCCCTGAGCTTCCCGCGCGCCTACCTTGCTCCAGATCAACCGGCTGAAAAATGGCGCAATCTGCTGGATCGCATAGACGCGATCCTGTACGAGCCTGCTCGATTGCAGTCCGCCCTTGCTGCCGCGCATCTCGCCTTTGCAGCCTTTGAGCGTTCGGCGGTGCGTTGGGTGCAAGTCAAGGACTGAGAGTGGCGGATCAGGAACCCGAATTCGAAGTCGACCTCACAAATTGTGACCGCGAGCCGATCCACGAACTCGGCGCAATTCAGCCATTTGGGTTTCTGCTGGCGCTTTCCACCGACTGGATGGTGCGCCGCGCGTCGGCCAATATCGGCGACTTCTTCGGCACCGCCGCCGAGGATCTGCTCGGCATGCCGGCCATCGACCTGTTCGGCGAGCACGCCGTCCACATGATCCGCAACCGGCTCGCCATGCTGCGCGGCCCGGATGCGGTGGAGCGGCTATTCGCGGTAAAGCTCGCCGATAAACGCCGCTTCGACTTCGCACTGCAGATGGTCGGCGACACCATCATTGTCGAAGGCGAACCGACCAACGAGGAAAGCAGCACCGACGCCGGATCGGCGATCCGCGCGATGATGGCCCGGCTCGACGATACGCCGGACACGTCCGCTTTCTACCGCGAAGGCGCACGCCAGGTCCGCGCGCTGACCGGCTTCGACCGCGTCATGGTCTATCGCTTCGAGCCCGACGGCGCGGGCGTCGTCGTCGCCGAAGCCGCGCGTGCGGGCATCGGCAGCTTTCTGGACCTGCGCTATCCGGCGTCGGACATTCCCAAGCAGGCGCGGCAGCTTTACATTCGCACGCCCTTCCGGATCATCGCCGACGTCAATGCCACGCCGGTGCCGATCCTGCCGCGCCTGGACGAAACCGGCGCACCGATCGATCTGTCGCTTTCGGTGCTTCGCTCGGTGTCGCCGATCCACATCGAGTATCTCAAGAACATGGGGGTGGGCGCCTCCTTGTCCATCTCGATCATCGTCGAGGGCAAGCTCTGGGGCCTGTTCGCCTGCCACCATTACAGCCATCGCCGCCCGGCCTTTGAGCGCCGCTCGATCGCCGAGCTGTTCGGCCAGATGTTCGCGCTCAAACTTGAAAGCCGCGAACGCCGCGACCTCGCCAAGTTCGAGACTGCGGCCCGCGCCAGCAGCGACCGCCTGCTCGCAGCGGTCGCGGGCGACGCTACGCTGCTCGACAATCCCGAATGGCTCGCCGCGATGCTGCGCGAGACGGTGCCGTGCGACGGCATTGCCATCTGGATCAACGGCAAATGCTCGCACACCGGCCTCACGCCGCCGCCCGGCGCGCTGCCGGCTCTGGTGCGCCGCCTCAACGCGATGGCAGCGGGCCGCATCTTCGCCACCGACCATCTCGTCGACACGCTGTCCTCCGCGGCCGACTATCAGGATGTTGCGGCCGGGGTGCTCGCCATTCCCATTTCGCGCAGCCCGCGCGATTATGTGATGCTGTTTCGCCAGGAGCGGGTCCGCACAGTTCGCTGGGCAGGCGATCCGCACAAGCCCGCGCAGCTCGGCCCCAACGGCGCGCGCCTCACGCCCCGCCAAAGCTTCGCGCTTTGGAGCCAGGAGGTGCGCGGCCGCTCCGAGCCGTTCACCGCCGTGGAAGTCCGCGTTGCCGAAATGCTGCGTGTTTCGCTGATCGAGATCGTGCTGCGCCTGTCGGACGAAGCGCAGGAAGAGCGCAAGCGCTCGTCCGAGCGGCAGGAACTGCTGATCGCGGAGCTCAATCACCGCGTCCGCAACATCCTCAGCCTCATCCGCGGCCTGGTTCGCCAGTCGCTCGACCCCGAAGCCGACACCCGCAACACCATCGCCCTGCTCGAAGGCCGCATCGAAAGCCTGGCGCGCGCGCACGACCAGATCACCCAGGATAATTGGAGCGCCGCCCCGCTCGGCCAGCTGATCGCAACCGAAGCCGCCGCCTTTCTCGCCAGCAAGAGCCAGCGCCTGTCCTGCGAAGGCGTGCCGGTGCTGCTCGATCCCAATGCCTTCTCCACCTTGGCGTTGGTCTTTCACGAGCTGATGACCAATTCCGCCAAATATGGCGCACTGTCGGACAATGGCACCGTGCAGGTGACCTGGCGCATCACCGACGATGGCGATCTGCGCATCAGCTGGCGCGAACGCGGCGGGCCGGCGGTGAAGCCGCCCAAGCGCCAGGGCTTCGGCACCACCATCATCCAGCGCTCGATCCCCTATGATCTGGGCGGCACCGCGGATGTGCGCTACGTGCTGACCGGGCTGGAAGCTGATTTCTGCATCCCGGCAGGCCACATCTCGCGCGAGGAGCCGAGCCGCGCCTCCACGTCCACCTCCAGCGCGGCCATGGCCCTCGTCGCCTCCGGAGAAGTCGCGCCGGGGGTGAAGCCGATTGCGGGCGTGGTGTTGTTGGTCGAAGACAGCCTGATCATCGCCATGGACGCAGAGGACATCCTCACTCGTCTGGGCGCCACCCGCGTCGTGACCGCCGCCACGCTAGCCCAGGCCCGGCGCGAGCTGGAGGCGGACGCCTTCGAGCTGGCGGTGCTCGACGTCAATCTGGGTTCGGAGACCAGCCTGCCGATCGCCCAGATGCTGCGCGACCGTGGCACGCCCTATATCTTCGCCACAGGCTATGGCGAGCAGCTCCGCCTGCCCGATGAGCATGAAGGCGCGACCGTTATCCAGAAGCCCTACACGTTCGCCAGCCTGGGCAATGCGATCGCACGGACGCTGCGCCCGAACGGCTGACCGCCGGCTTGCCTTGTGGATTTGCCGGCCTAGCTTCGCCACGAATCACAAGGAGAGCAGGCTATGGCGATCGGCGCATCGGTCGGGAGGGACGGCGTCAACGAACTGGCCGATGTCCTGGTCGTCCAGCATCTGCTGAACGATTGGCTCAAGACGCACGGCGAAGCGATACTGCAGGCCGATGGCGATGCGGGCGCGCGCACCTTGGCGGCGATCGCGGCGTTCCAACGCCGGGTGCTGCAAAGCGCGCGTCCCGACGGACGCATCGATCCGGACGGCCGCACCTGGGACGCGCTGTCGAGCTGGTCCCCGCCCCCAGCGTTGCGCAGCGGCGCTGCATGGTGGCGCGCCCATCAGGGCAAATACCCCAACAGCGCCTTGCCGATCTGGCTCCGGCATTCCGTGCAAAGGTGGATGCGTTCCTCGCGGCGCTCAAGGAAGCGGGCGCACGGACCGCCATATCCTCGACGCGGCGCGACGCCCGCCGCGCGCAGCTGATGTCGGTCAGTTGGCGCATCGCGCGGGGTGACCTCGCTGCCGAGGCGGCCCCGGCCATCCCGGGCGTTGCGATCGCGTGGCGCCACGCTACCGCCGCCCGCTCCCGCGCGGCGGCACAGGAGATGGTCGACCTGTTCGACATCGCCTACGAGCCCTCACTGGCCTCGCTGCATATCGAGGGTCGCGCTATTGATATGACGATCACCTGGGCCGGCACCCTGCGCATCCGTGACAAAACGGGCGCTCGCCACAGCATCACCACGCCGCGCTCGGGCGACGCCAACCGCGAATTGCACGCGGTGGGTGCCAGCTACGGCGTGATCAAGCTGCTCTCGGACCCACCGCACTGGAGCGACACGGGACGCTGAGCGGCGGTCCGGAACAATCGACAGGCCGGGGCTTGCCGCCCCGGCCTTGTCAGTCTTAGTACGCGGTTGCGCGTGCCTGGGTCGAGTTGTGGCCGCCGTTGCGGTACAGCACTTCGCGAGCGCGCTCGCCGTCGATGCCGGCGCCCTGCACCGTCACGACCACGCCGCCGTCCTTCATGCGGCCGCCATAATAGTCCGCATCTTCATGGCTCACGCCGTGCTTCGTCAGCACTTCGTTGAACGTGCCGGTCAGTGCGCCGATGCCCGCGCCGATCGCCATTGCTTCGGGCAGTGCCGACGCCGCGATGGCGCCAGCAGCAGCCAACGGCCCGACGCCCGGGATGGCGAGCGCTGCGACGCCCAATCCAGCGCCCAGTGCGCCGCCGCCCAGGATGCCGCGCAGCACGTTGCGGTGATGCTCGTCGGTGATTTCACCTTCGCCGGACGTCGCCGTGGTGGTGCCGCCATGATGGGCGATGATCGAAAGGTCGGTGTCCTGCACGCCCAGGGTGCGGAGCTCGGAAACTGCGCGCTCTGCTTCTGCGTGAGAATCGAAAATTGCCGATGCGTGTACCATGGGTGATCCTCTGCTTCGGCCACTCCCCGGTGGCCTGCGGGATCAACAAAGCTTGGGGCGGGTCGTTCGTTCCCCTCCAACCGAACATCACGGGCATGTTCACGGCAAAGCCTGGCGGCGCGGCGCTCAGCCGCACCGCCAGCGATGCTCAGCCCAGAGCGGCCTTCAGCTTGGCAAAGAAACCAGTGGACTCCGGGCACTCGTCCCCGGTCTCGGTGGAGCGGAACTCTTCCAGCAGCTCGCGCTGCCGCGGCGTCAGCTTCGTCGGCATCTCCACGGTCAGCTGAACCACCAGGTCACCGCGCCCGCGGCCTTGGAGCACCGGCATGCCCACGCCGCGCTGGCGCACTTCGCGGCCTGACTGGGTGCCCGGCAGGATCTTCACGACGTGGCTCTCGCCATCAAGGCCCGGCAGCGTGATCTCGCCGCCCAATGCTGCGGTGGTGAAGCTGATCGGCGCGCGCGCATAGAGCGTGGTGCCCTCGCGCTCGAAGATCGCGTGCTTCTTGACGTGGAGGAAGATGTACAGGTCGCCCGCCGGCGCCCCGCGCGCACCCGCCTCGCCTTCGCCGGTCAAGCGGATGCGCGTGCCTTCGTCGACACCGGGCGGCACGTTGATGCTCAGCGTCTTGGTCTTGTCGGTGCGGCCTTCGCCGCGGCAGTCGCGGCACGGATCGGCGATCACCTGGCCTGCCCCGTGGCAGACCGGGCAGGTCCGCTCGACCATGAAGAAGCCCTGCTGCGCGCGCACCTTGCCGTGCCCGGCGCATTGCTGGCAGGTCTTGGCCGCGGTGCCCGGGGTTGCCCCCGATCCCGTGCAGGTGTCGCATATGGCGGACACGTCGACTGTGATTTCCGTGTTCTTGCCATGGAACGCTTCTTCCAGGCTGATGTCCATGTCGTAGCGCAAATCCGCGCCGCGCAGGTTCGCGCGGCCGCCGCCGCCGCCGCGCCCGCCCATGAACTCGCCGAACACGCTTTCAAAGATGTCGCTGAAGCCGCTGAAGTCCTGCGCGCCATGACCGCCGCCACCGCCGCCCTGCTTGAACGCGGCATGGCCGAAGCGGTCATAGGCCGCGCGCTTCTGGGGATCTTTCAGGCAGTCATAGGCCTCGCTGATCGCCTTGAACTTGGCCTCGGAATCGGTGCACCCCTGGTTCTTGTCGGGGTGATATTTCATCGCGAGCTTGCGATAGGACGACTTGATCGTCCCCGCATCCGCGGTGCGCTCGCATTCGAGCAGTTCGTAATAATCGACTTCGGTGGTCATCTAAAAGCCCTCTCCCCGCTCGCGGGAAGAGGGCCACGAGGAGGCGGGCCGCTGACGAAGCGAACCCGTGTGCCCTCCCGCAATCCCCTCCCCGGCCCTCTCCCCACGCGGAGGAGAGGGAGGGAAGTTCGAGTTACGCCTTGTTGTCGTCCACCTCGGAGAATTCGGCGTCGACGACTTCTTCGCCGCCAGCCTCGTTCCCCGCAGCCGCACCCGCATTCGGCGATGCATTCTCGGCCGACTGCTTTTCGTAGATCGCCTGGCCCAGCTTCATCGCCACCTGGGCGAGGTTCTGTGCCTTGGCCTGCATCTCGTCGGCGTCGCCGCCTTCGATCGCAGTCTTGGTCTCGGCGATCGCGGCCTCGATCTCGCCCTTCAGCGAAGCATCGACCTTGTCGCCATTTTCCTGCAGCTGGCGCTCGGTGGTGTGCACCAGGCTTTCTGCGTTGTTCTTGGCTTCGGCTGCGGCGCGGCGCTTCTTGTCCTCTTCGGCAAAGCTCTCGGCGTCGCGGACCATCTGGTCGATGTCGCTGTCCGAAAGACCGCCCGAGGCCTGGATGCGGATCTGCTGCTCCTTGCCGGTGCCCTTGTCCTTGGCCGACACATTGACCAGGCCGTTGGCGTCGATGTCGAAGGTCACTTCGATCTGCGGCACGCCGCGCGGCGCGGGCGGGATGCCGATCAGGTCGAACTGGCCCAGCATCTTGTTGTCGGCCGCCATTTCGCGCTCGCCCTGGAAGACGCGGATGGTCACTGCCTGCTGATTGTCGTCAGCGGTGGAGTAGACCTGCGACTTCTTGGTCGGGATCGTGGTGTTGCGGTCGATCATGCGGGTGAACACGCCACCCAGCGTCTCGATGCCCAGCGACAGCGGAGTCACGTCGAGCAGCAGCACGTCCTTGACGTCGCCCTGGAGCACGCCGGCCTGGATCGCGGCACCGATCGCCACGACTTCGTCGGGGTTCACGCCAGTGTGCGGCTCCTTGCCGAAGAACGACTTCACGATGTCGCGCACTTTGGGCATGCGGGTCATGCCGCCCACCAGCACCACTTCATCGATCGCATCGGCCTTCAGGCCCGCATCGGCCAGTGCCTTGCGGCATGGCTCCAGCGTGCGCTGGATCAGGTCGTCGACCAGACGCTCCAGCTCGGCGCGGCTGATCGACTTCACCAGGTGCTTCGGCCCATTGGCGTCGGCGGTGATGAAGGGCAGATTGACTTCGGTGGTCTGCGCCGAGGAAAGCTCGATCTTGGCCTTTTCGGCGGCTTCCTTCAGCCGCTGAAGCGCCAGCTTGTCCTTGGTGAGGTCAATGCCTTCCGCCTTGCGGAACTCGTCGGCCAGATACTGGACGATCTTGGAGTCGAAGTCCTCGCCGCCCAGGAAGGTGTCGCCGTTGGTCGCCTTCACTTCGAACACGCCGTCGCCGATTTCCAGCACCGAGATGTCGAACGTGCCGCCGCCAAGGTCATAGACCGCGATGGTCTTGTTGCTGTCCTTGTCCAGGCCATAGGCCAGCGCCGCTGCGGTCGGCTCGTTGATGATGCGCAGCACTTCGAGCCCTGCGATCTTGCCGGCGTCCTTGGTCGCCTGGCGCTGGGCGTCGTTGAAATAGGCCGGGACGGTGATAACCGCCTGGCTGACCGTCTCGCCCAGATAGCTCTCGGCGGTTTCCTTCATCTTCTGCAGGATGAAGGCAGAGATCTGCGAGGGGCTGTACTCTTCGCCACCGGCTTTCACCCAGGCGTCGCCGTTCGGGCCGCGCGCGATCGCATAGGGCACCAGCTCGGTGTCCTTCTTGGTCACGGGATCGTCGAAGCGGCGGCCGATCAGGCGCTTCACTGCAAAGATGGTATTGTCGCCGTTCGTCACTGCCTGGCGCTTGGCCGGCTGGCCGATCAGCCGCTCGCCGTCCTTGGCGAAGGCGACGATCGACGGGGTAGTGCGCGCACCCTCCGCATTCTCGATAACCTTGGGCTTGCCGCCCTCCATCACAGCTACGCAGCTGTTGGTCGTCCCCAGATCAATACCGATTACTTTAGCCATGGTCCCTCAGTGGCCCCCAGTTCAAAAAGATTAAGCGCGATGGCTCTCCGCAGCCCTTTATTAGGCACTGCGGGGAACCGTTTCCGGGCAGGGATATAGGTGGCCCTGCGCTTGCCGCAAGAAGGACAAGATTCTACGACGCTTCCCGAATTGGGAGGACGGCGGATGCGAGGGATTTCAGGGATTGTTGCGGGGGCGCTGCTCGTATCCGCCTGTCACCAGCAGCCCGCGGAGCCGACGATCGAAAAGGCGTGGGCACGCCTCCCCGCGGTCTCCGGAAACCCGGGCGCGGCCTATTTCACGCTGAAGGGCGGATCCCAGCAGGACAAGCTGGTCGCCATCGCCTCCTCCGCCACCAGCCGGGCCGAGCTGCACGAGACGATGCACCACGGCCAGATGAGTGCCATGCAGCCGCTGCGCGACGTCGCAGTCGACGTCGACAAGAAAGTCGACTTCGCGCCCGGCGGCAGGCACGTCATGCTGTTCGGCCTGTCGCCAAGCCTCAAGCCGGGCCACCGCATCCCGCTGGTGCTGACGCTCGCCAGCGGCAAGAAGCTCGAAACCCAGGCCCAGCTCGTCGGCGCCGGCGACCCCCAGCCTTAATCGTTCTCAGTCGAACCGGTTGTGCGACGGCGGGTCGCTTGCCGGAAAAGACTCGTCCACGCCTTCATCGACTTCATCCCACACGTCGTCGTCGTCATGGTCGCGCATATGTTCGGGTCCCGCATCGCGCGTCTGATCGAAGCCGCCCTTCACACCGGCCGGCTGCGCAAAGGCCGCAGGAATCACTTCTTCCTCGTCTTCCACCCGCCGCAGGTAGCGCCCCAGCAGGAATGCGCCGCCCGCCACCGCGGCCACGCCGATCCACGCGCCGCTGCCGATTCTGCGTCTGCGATCATTCCCCGACATCCTATGCTCCACCTTCTTGGTTCTTCATGACCTGAACGTATCTGCGGCGCGGCGGCTGCATGCCGGCTGCATTTTGTGCGTCGCGCTGCGGCTTATTTGGTCTGCTCGATTGCCGTCGTCTGGCCGCTCTCATGCTTTCGAGTGGCGAAGAACAGCACCAGCACCGCCACGATGAAGGCAATCAGGATGTACGTGGCGAGTGCCGTCGCCGGTTTCTTTGAAGAAAGCTGCTTGTCAGGTTTGGGCATGATGGCTCCGGAACGTCGGGGGCTGCGAAAACGCGCCAGAACCGCTTTCGGTGCGGCCGCGCCCGATCAAATGTTCAGGTCCGGCGCGCGGTCGGACGGCTGCCGAGCTGGTCGAGCGCATCGGCATTATCGCGCGCCCAAGCGTAAAGCATCTCCACCGGCTCGACGAGGCGCATGCCAAGCGCGCTCAGTCGATACTCGACCGCCGGGGGAACCGCGCTTTGCACATGGCGGGTGAGGAGGCCGACCTCCTCCATTTCGCGCAGCGTCTGGGTGAGCATTTTCTTGGAGATGCCCGGCAGGCTGCGATGCAGCACACCGGTTCGCGCTGTGCCGCCGTGGCGGGCATGCAGCGTGTGCAGCACCATGCTGGTCCATTTGGTCGCGAACAGCGCCAGCACGCGCCGTGGCGCACAATCCTCCCGCCATTCCTCGTCGGCCGAGCCCGGCTGCATCGCTGGGTACCTCCTGGTGCCTAGGTTCCTGTTTGGTGCCGTCTAGAAGCCTTCCCTCGCATTGCCTAGCTTTTCGCCATCAATGGATATGGGATGAAGAACATGGCGAAGACTGCATTGGTCGTCGGGGCGAGTGGCATCGTCGGCAGCGCGACGGCGACATTGCTGATCGAACAGGGGTGGGGTGTCCACGGCCTCGCGCGCCGCCCGGCCGCCCAGAACGGCGTGCAGCCGGTAGCCGCCGACCTGCAGAATGCCGCTGCCACAGCGCAGGCGTTACAGGGCATCCACCCCGATGCGGTGTTCATCACCACCTGGCTGCGCCAGGATAGTGAGGCAGAGAATATCCGCGTCAACGCCGCCATGGTGCGCAATTTGCTTGATAGCCTGCCCAAGCCAACCGGGAGGCGCCACGTCGCGCTGGTGACCGGCCTCAAACACTATCTCGGGCCGTTCGAAGCTTACGGTAAAGGCGTGCTGCCCCAGACTCCGTTCCGCGAGGAGCAGGGCCGGCTCGACGTCGAGAATTTCTATTATGCCCAGGAGGACGAAGTATTCGCCGCGGCGGCACGCGACGGCTTCACCTGGAGCGTCCATCGCCCGCACACTGTGATCGGTAAGGCCGTGGGCAACGCCATGAATATGGGTACGACGCTCGCGGCTTATGCGACGCTGTGCCGGGAGACCGGGCGCCCCTTCACCTTTCCCGGCTCCGCGGCGCAGTGGAGCGGACTCACCGACATGACCGATGCTCGCCAGCTCGCCCGCCAGCTCCTTTGGGCGGCCGAAACCGAAGCGGCGCACAACGAGGACTTCAACATCGTCAATGGCGACGTCTTCCGCTGGCAGTGGATGTGGAGCCGCATCGCCAACTGGTTCGGGATCAAGCCCGCGCCCTTTGACGGTACCGTTCGCCCGCTCGAGCAGCAGATGGCGAACGATGCCGATCTATGGCGGCGGATCGCCGAACGCGAGGGTTTGGCAGAGGCCGATCTCAGCCGGCTGGCCTCAGCCTGGCATACCGACGCCGATCTTGGCCGGCCGCTGGAAGTGGTGACCGACATGTCCAAGAGCCGCCGCCTGGGGTTCACCGGCTACCAGCCGACCGACGACGCGTTCTTCCAGCTGTTCGAGCGGCTGCGCGCCGATCGCTTGATCCCCTGAGCATCGGGACCGACGGCGGTGACAAACCCATCGCCGTCGGCCATGACACCGCGATGTCCGCATCGCGCCCGCTCACCCCCGGGGAGACCCGCCTCGCCGCATCGGTCCTTGGTGAGGCCGTCGATTATGCCAGAGCGCGCGTGGCAAACACCAAATGGGCATTCTTTCAACCGCGCAACACCACCATGGCGCCCCGCGGCACGATCCACTTTCACCCGAAAAGCGGTATGTATCATGAGGATTTCAGCCTTGCGCCGCTTGGGGTGCAGGGGCTGTTCGTCCATGAGATGGTGCATATATGGCAGCATCAGCAGGGCATCTTCCTGCCGCTGAAGCGCCATCCATTCTGCCGTTACACCTATGCGATGAAGCCAGGCCAAGCCTTCGCCCGCTATGGGCTGGAGCAGCAGGCGGAGATCGTTCGCCACGCCTTCCTGCTGCGTCACCGCGCGGTCATCCCCGGCGCACCGCCGCTTGCGCAATATGAGACCCTGCTACCCTTCAGGCCCGCCTGATCGTTATCGGCGCAGCAACGCCCGCCCGGCCGCTAGGCCGAACGGGGCGCTGCATCTTCATCCGTTACTTATGCCCGCCGCCGCCCGCATTCTGCTTTGACGCTGTTCGGCTGTTGTCGGCATCCTTCTCGTGCTGCTTTTCGCTGCCACCTTGCGTTTCGCGGCCGCTCTTGCCGTCATGATCACCTTTTTCAGCCATGTCGCTCTCCTGCACTCGTGATGCGGGAAGAACCGGGGGAAGCGGCGACCCGTTCCGGCAAACCGTCGCTTACTCAGACCCGACCAGCTTCTTCGCCTTGTCCACCATCTTGTGGATCACGCCTTCCTCGGCAGCCTCGGCCTTTTCCTTGGTCTTGAAGGCTACGCCAGCGGGCTCGGCAGGCGGCGCATAGATGGAGAACAGCTTGAGCGGCTCGCTGCCCTTGTTGATGATATTGTGCTTGGCACCTTTGGGGATCACGATCAGCCGGTTGGCCACCACCTTGGTGCGGCTGCCGTCGACCACGGCCTGGCCCTCGCCCGAGACGAAGAACGTCGTCTGATCGGCGGGATGCGTTTCTTCGCCGATCTCTTCGCCTGGTTGAAGATGCATCAGCACGATCTGGATATTGTCGTCGAGATACACTTCCTTCTGGAAGAAGTTGTTCTTGCCCGCGGCTTCCAGCAGGTCCTTGTTGAATACGGCCATGTCGCGCTTGCTCCCATCCTAGGCGCTTCCAGAACCGGTGCCGTTGGTCACGGTTCCATCGCCCGCTGTTGGCGCGGGTTTATCGCCCGCCGTTGCCGGTGCTTCCGTAGAACTACGCAGCAGGCACGCATTCCGGCCAAGCAGCACGCGCTCCCTCTATAATGGGCACAGATCCGCAACAGGCGGACGAACTCGGGGCGTCGGGGGCAATCCTCAAAGACCTTTCAAGGTCGCCAGGGGCGCTCCCCTGAATTGGAACTCGGCATGCGTTTTCTTCTCTCCACCGCGCTGACTGCCCCGATGCTTCTTTGTGCCATGACTGCGTCGGCAGCGGAGGTCCGCAAGGACGGCGACGTGGCCAAGGAAGGCGAAGCCGCCAAGGAAGGCGACAAGGCCGCGCAGAACTTCCCGGAAAGCGCCGCCGCCAAGCCTGCCGTGCGCACGCCCTTTGCCTACCCGACCGAAGCGGCCGGCGAAGGCACCACCACCGAAGGCTTCAACGCGCACCGCTGGGTCGAGGATTGGCGCAGCTACAAGGATCCCGCCAAGCGCGACGACATCTTCGATCGCCTGAAGTACCTGCCGCTCGCCGCCGACGGGGATGTGTACCTCACGCTCAGCGGCGAGGTCCGAGCCCGTTTCAATCACGTGACCAATCCCGGCCTGACGCGCGGTCCTGCCCAGGACCAGGAGCTGCTGCGCCTTGTCGGCGGCGCCGACCTCCACATCGGCAAGCATTTCCGCCTGTTCGGCGAGCTCGCCAGCGGTCAGATCACCGGCGAAAATATCGGCGTGCCGGCAAACAACCTGCACAACGACCTGTTCGCGCAGCAATATTTCGCCGAAGCCACAGCCGATATCGGCCCTGCGGCGGTCGGCGTGCGCTATGGCCGCCAGGAATTTGCCGACGGCGCGGCGCAGCTGGTATCGCAGCGCGACAACAACAGCCTCGCCTTCGTGCTGAACGGCATTCGCGGCTGGGCCCGCACGTCCAACCTTCGCGCCGACGTCTTCGACCTCAAGTTCACGACGCTGGGCTCTCACGGCCTGCGCGACGACAAGATCGATGACGGCCACCGCTTCTCAGGCGTCACGTTCGGCTATGCCCTGCCCAAGACGCTGTTCGGCAAGTCCAAGCTCTACTTCGATCCCTTCATCTGGCGCTTCCGCAGCAGCGGCCAGCGCTGGGGCGTCACCACCGCAACCGAAGTGCGAAATTATCTGGGCGCGCGGCTCTGGGGCAGCGCCGGCGACTACACGATCGACTGGACCGTGACGCATCAGACCGGCGAGTTCGGCACGCGCAATATCGACGCGACTCAGATCTTCATGGGCCAGAACGTGCTGCTGTCGAAATCGGCACTCAAGCCGCGGCTGGGCTTCCACTTCGATTATGGCACCGGCGACAACAGCCAGGGCACCGGCACGCTCGGTACCGCGGCAGCGCCGTTCGGCAACACGATCTACTTTGCCTATACCACTGCGATCGGGCCGACCAATCTCCGGATGATCGCCCCCACCTTTGCCTTTTCACCGACCAAGACCATCAAGGTCTCGACCGAGTATAGCTGGGCGATGCGCGACAATTTGTCGGAGCCGGTCTATCGCGGCAACGCCACGGCCTATGCCCGCACCGCCAATGTCGAGGGCCGCGACGTCGCCCAGCTCGCCCGCCTTCAGGTCGTGTGGACGCCCACCCGCCGCTTGTCCTTCACCGGCCGCTACGAGCATATGTTCACCGGCGAAGTGTTCGAGCGCGCCGGCTATACCGACTATGACTATCTCGCGCTCTGGACGAACTGGCGCTTCTAAGCTCGCAAGGGCCCTCCCCGCACGGGAGGGCCTTACAGCGTCAACGCCGCCTTGCGCCCGACCGCGCCGGCATCGCCAAACGCGGGACTGCCAGGAAGTTGCCACCGCGTAACGAACACGAACCGCTATGCGCCGGCGTTCGTCGGGCACCGCAAATGACTTGCTGAGTGGCCGTCGCGCGCTGTAGGTGACAGTCCGATGACAGTTCCTCCGCCGGACCGGTCAAGGGATCGCCGGATCGAGGATCCGACCAATCTCTGGATCATTCATCCCGCAGGGCGTGCGCTCCTGCCGGGGTTCCTGGCGCGCGGGATTTCGGCAAACGCGGTGTCGTTCGGCGGACTCGCGCTGGGCACTTGCGCCGCGCTCGCCTACAGCCAATGGCATGCCTGGCCGTTCGCGCTGCTCGGGCTGCTGTTTTCGGTCGGCTGGCTGATCGCCGACGGGCTTGACGGGATGATCGCCCGCGCCACCGGCACCGCCAGCCCACTCGGCCGCGCGCTCGACGGGCTGTGCGACCACGGCGTGTTCGCGCTGATCTACACCGTGCTGGCGATCTCGGTCGGCGCGGTCGAGGGCTGGGTACTCGCCTGGGCCGCCGGCGCCGCCCACGCGGTGCAGTCCAACCTCTACGAAAGCGAACGCGCCCGCTTCCACCGCCGGTGCAAGGGCATCGCGCTCGCCCCGCCCCCGGCGCCCAGCCGCAACCCGCTAGTCCGCCTCTACGACTCCGCGGCCGGCATGCTGGACCGCTTCGCTTATCCCTTTGACGACGCCCTGCGGCGCCAGAGCGACTCGGCCCGTCTCGCCGGCGCCTATGGCGCGCAGGCCACCGCGCCGATGCGGCTGCTGAGCCTGCTCACCGCCAATGTCCGCGTCGTCGCGATCTTCCTCGCCTGCCTCGCCGGCAATCCGCGGCTGTTCTGGTGGTTTGAGCTGGCACCGCTGACCGCAGTCCTCGTCATCGGCCTCATCTGGCACCGCGTCGTGGAGGCTCGGCTCATCCGCAGCCTCGCCGCCGTGCCGCCCATGAATTCTGACCAATCACCCACGCAAAGGACGTGAAGTAGTAATGTCGAGCATCAACATCGCCGTAGTCGGCATCGGCAATTGCGCCAGTTCCCTCGTTCAGGGCCTTTCTTACTATCGCGAAGGCGCGAACGACACGGTCGGCCTGATGCACTGGGAGCTGGGCGGCTACCGCCCCAGCGACATCCAGGTCGTCGCCGCGTGGGACGTGGACAAGCGCAAGGTCGGCAAGGACGTCGCCGAGGCGATCTTCGCCAAGCCGAACAACACCGCCATCTTCTGCTCTGCGATCGAGCCGACCGGCGCCACCGTCCGCATGGGCAAGATCCTCGACGGCGTCGCCGAGCACATGTCGGAATATAATGACGACCGCACCTTCGTCGTTGCGCAGGAAAAGGAGCCGACCAAGGAAGAGGTCGTCGCCCTGCTGCGTGAGACCAAGACCGACGTGCTGATGAACTATCTGCCGGTCGGCTCGCAGGCGGCGTCCGAATTCTACGCCGAATGCGCGCTCGAAGCCGGGGTCGCCTTCGTCAACAACATCCCCGTGTTCATCGCCAGCAACCCTGAATGGGCACAGCGCTTCGTTGATGCCGGCGTGCCGATCATCGGCGATGACATCAAGGCCCAGCTCGGCGCGACCATCGTTCACCGCGTGCTGACCGATCTGTTCGCCAAGCGCGGCGTGAAGCTGGAGCGCACCTACCAGCTCAACACCGGCGGCAACACCGACTTCCTCAACATGTCGAACCACCGCCGCCTGGCGTCCAAGAAGATCTCGAAGACCGAGGCCGTTCAGTCGGTCGCGGCCGAGCGCCTGGATGACGAGAACGTCCATATCGGCCCGTCCGATTATGTGCCGTGGCAGAACGACAACAAGGTGTGCTTCCTGCGCATGGAAGGCTCGATGTTCGGCGGCGTGCCGATGAACCTCGAACTGCGTCTCTCGGTTGAGGACAGCCCGAACTCCGCCGGCGTCGCGATCGACATGATCCGCTGCGCCAAGCTTGCCAAGGATCGCGGGCTTGCCGGCCCGATCGACGCCGCCTCGGCCTATTTCTGCAAGCACCCGCGCACACAGATGACCGACGATCTCGCCCAGCTCGCGGTCGAAGACTTCATCGCCGCCGCATAAGGTGATCGACACCGCGATCCTGCTCGCGGCGGGGGAAGGCAGCCGCCTTCGCTCCGCCGCGCCGTTCAAGCCTTTGTGCCGGGTCGGCGGGCACACTCTGCTCGCCCACGCCCTGTACGGACTGGCGCAAGCGGGGCTCACGCGAGCAGTGATCGTGCTGGGCTATGGCGCCTCGGAGATCGAGGCGCACCTGGCCGCCCGCCAATGGCCGCTCGTGGTGGAGACGGTGCGCACCGACCACCGCCTGCCCAATGGCAGCTCGGTGCTCGCCGCCGCGCCGCGCGTGCCCGGCGAAGCGCTGCTGGCGATGTGCGACCACCTCGTCGATCCGAGCCTGTACCGCCGCATGGCGCAGGTCGGCGCGGGCGGCGGCACCCGCCTGGGCATAGACCGCCGCATCGGCAGCGACTGGGTCGACCTCGACGACGTCACCCGCGTGCAGTCCGATGGCGAGCGCATCGTCGCGATCGGCAAGGGGCTGGAGCCCTATGACTGCTTCGACACCGGCGTCTTCGCCACCGGCCCGGCGCTCTTCGCCGCGCTGCGCCAGCTCGAAGCCCCCTCGCTGACCGAAGGCATGCGCATCCTCGCCGCCACGGGCCAGGCCTACCTCACCGACTGCAGCGACCTCGACTGGATCGACGTCGACGACCAATGGGCGCTGGATAAGGCCGAGCGCTGGCGGAGCATAAGCGCACGCGCCTGATCCGCGCGGCGTCTCGGTAGCCAGTTTGTTCAGACGCAGACCCAGGCTTAGCGGCCACGCGATGCACGACAGACCGGCGTTGAGTGGAGATCCTCCCTCGCGCATGAGGCCCGCCAGAATATTCCTGGCCGATCTACCTCAAACCTTCGCCCGCACGACGCACTTCTGCAGCTTAACTTGCAACATTTCTACTTCGTTCGACGTCTTCGCCTGGCGGAACTCGTCGGTCCCTGGCGTGAGCGTCTTGTTGCCGCCGCCTGGCGCCTTACCCGCATCTATGGCCCTCTTTTCGTCCTTCGCGTCTTCTTCCTGCCCGCTCAATTTCTCAAATTCGGCGGCGATGCCTGCCGAGTCGAAACTGCCGATATTGCTCAGCCGCTGTGCCAGGACACGTTCAATCGAGAACAAAGCGGTGGAAACAATCTCATAGTGGATGCGCGGCAGGTCGAAGCTGCTGCGAAGCGCGGCGAGTTGCTGTTGTGCCGCTTCCTTCTGGTCCTGCGCCGACACCAAGTCCTGCCTAGCCTTGTTCAGCCCGGCCTGAAGATTGGCCTTGTTCGGCGCCGCCCGGCCGCTGCCGAGGCGCTGCCCCAGCAATACGGACAGGCCGTTCCTTTGAGCAGGCGACACTTCCTGCTGCTGCTGAACACGCGACAAGGCCTCCGTGAGCCGCGAAACCTCCCCCTGCACCTGGATCAGCGAGCTCGTGGCTTTCTGCACGTCGTTTTCAGCCGTCTGAATCTCCGCTGGAGTCGCGCGGAGGCCAGCTGTGGTGTCGAACGAGTCGAACCCCACGGCGCCGGCCTTGACGCACAGCACCGCGTCCAGCGCGGTATCAACTACAGCCGCTTTTTCCTTCGGCGCTTAATAGCTGTTTGCGCGTCCATAGACCGCAGCTCCGGTGGCGGCGACCAGCGCGCCGTTTGCGTTAAGCCCCAGCGCCGGTCCGACGCCAGCCGCTACGAGGGCCAACATCGATGGAACTTCGAAAACTTGCCTCCCGTCGGCGGCTTCATGAGAGGCGCATCGGTACGCGCGTATATAGTTGTTTATCAGATCTATGGACCCATAAAGATCCTTGTTTATCTCATCGTCTGTACCACGATCTATCTGGTTGCAGCTAAACATCCGTCCAGCGGTGATTTTCCGATCGACCTGTACTTCTGGCGGTGCGAAACTGGCCGTAGCGCATCCTGACACTGTCGCTGTCACCAACAAGGACATCACAATGCTCCGGATGTGCAGAGCAGACTTAACCCCATTCATCGTGAATTTCCTCCCCCAAGGAGGTGGGATGCTATCATGCAATAACAAACGTTGCACCTCGTTACTTTCTCAACGCATAATTCCGCTCAGGGACGAACGGCCAGTCTCCGCGCGCTTGTAACCGTGAACTCCGACAGCACCTCAAGCATGCGGAACTCTCAAGCAGATCGGGAGCAACTCTATGGCACGTCCCGCCTTTTCGTCAGCGGGTGCGCGACGATAGGCGAGGTCACGTCGACGGGTAAGCGGTGGCTTTGGCACATTCTGATCGAAATCGGGTCGTCACAGCAGCAACGCCCTTCCTAAAACCCCACTTCCTTCCCCTCAAAATCAAACAGCTTCCCGCTATCCCGCGCCCGCAGTTCCTCGATCACGTCGAGCAGCTGCATCGCCGCGCGGTCGGGGGTGAACAGCCACCCCGGCTGGACATTGCCCTGGAACGGCTTCGACAAGGCCGTGTCCACCGTGCCCGGGTGCAGCGTCACGACGATGGAACTGCTGTTGCGCCGCCGTTCCTCGATCGCCAGCGTGCGGACCAGCATGTTGAGCGCCGCCTTGGACGCGCGATAGCCATGCCAGCCGCCCATCACATTGTCGCTGATCGACCCCACCCGTGCCGACAGCGCCGCAAACACCGTGCGCCCGCTCTTGGGCATCAGCGGCAGGAAATGCTTCGCCACCAGCGCCGGGCCGATCGCGTTGACGGCATGGACCTGCGCCAGCCAGGCCGGGTCCAGATCGCGCATCGCCTTTTCCGGCTCGCTGCCACCGGCGTGCAGCACCCCCGTCGCGACGATCACCAGCCCCGGCGCCGGCCCCTTGGCGACCTGCGCCGCCGCCGCGGCGATGCTCGCCTCGTCCGTCAGGTCGAGATGCTGTGCCCCACTGCGCGACCGGGCAAAGCCGTGCACCGCGGCGAAAACGCCTTCTTCCACCAATGCCGTTTCGAGTGCGCCGCCGATGCCGCCGGAAGCGCCGATGATGACTGCTGAGCTATCCATCCCGCGCGCATACGCGGCTATCGCCCTTGTGGGTAGGCGCCCCACCCCTCAGGCAGGCGAGCCGCCCGCTTTCAAGCGCCTTGCAGCATCCCCTCGCCGCGCTCCAGCGCCGCGTACAGTTCCACCCAGCGCGGCGTGATCGCATCCAGCCGCGCCTGGTCCTCGGGCGTGATCGCATGCGCCACCCCCGGCTCGCCATAGGCGTTCAGGATCGCCGCCCGCTCGCGGGCCAGCGCGACATACTCCTCGGCTACGGCGTTCCCCGCTTCCGCACCCAGGATGTTCGCCCGAAACCGCGCGGGATCGAACACCGCTTGCGGATCGCTCAGGAACAGCGTGCGCGTCTGGCCGTAGAACATCGGCGTCACGTCGATCAGCGTGCCGTCGGGCCGCCGCCAGATGCCATGATGCTCCGCCTCGAAATAGCGCCCCGCCCAGCGCCAGATCGCCCAGCCATGCGCCACTTCGCCCCCGCCGCGTGCCACCGCCGCCGCGGCATTGTCGAAGCAATAGGCGACGCGCGCCGCCTCGCCCGGCACCACCTCGACATATTGGGGCACGCCCGGCGCCACCGTGGCGCAGAACGCCAGCACCGCCGCGTCGATCGTTTCCGGGGTGTCGGTTGCCAAAGTCTTGCTCCTGCCTCGCTGCGCCCCATGTAAGGCCGGGCGCGCTTGAAACCAGCGAACAAATCTGGAACAGATCACTCTATGGCACTTACCACGATTTCGGTGCGCGGCGCGCGTGAGCACAATCTCAAGGGCGTGGACATCGACATCCCGCGCGACACGCTGACGGTGATCACCGGCCTGTCGGGCTCGGGCAAGTCTAGCCTCGCCTTCGACACCATCTATGCCGAGGGGCAGCGCCGCTATGTCGAAAGCCTGAGCGCGTACGCGCGCCAGTTCCTCGAGATGATGCAGAAGCCCAATGTCGAGCATATCGAGGGCCTCTCCCCCGCAATCTCGATCGAGCAGAAGACCACCAGCCGCAACCCGCGCTCCACGGTCGCGACGGTTACCGAGATCTACGATTACATGCGGCTCCTATGGGCGCGCGTCGGCGTGCCCTATTCGCCCGCCACCGGCCTGCCGATCAGCGCGCAGACCGTGTCGCAGATGGTCGACCGCGTCCTGGCCCTGCCCGAGGGCACCCGCCTGCTCCTGCTCGCCCCCGTCGTGCGCGGCCGCAAGGGCGAGTATCGCAAGGAACTCGCCGAATGGCAGCGCGCCGGCTTCCAGCGCGTCCGCATCGACGGCGAGATGTACCTGATCGAGGAAGCCCCCGCGCTCGACAAGAAGTACAAGCATGACATCGAAGTGGTGGTCGACCGCCTAGTGGTCCGCGACGACATCGCCACGCGCCTGGCCGAAAGCTTCGAAACCGCGCTCAAGCTCGCCGAGGGCCTGGCCTATGTCGACCTGACCGACGGCGTCGTCCCCGGCCGCGAGAACGAAGCGGCCGACGCGGGCGCGATGAAGGGCGCCGGCATCCCCGCCAACCGCATCGTCTTCTCCGAAAAGTTCGCCTGCCCGGTCTCGGGCTTCACGATTCCAGAGATCGAGCCGCGCTTGTTCTCGTTCAACGCGCCCCAGGGCGCCTGCCCCGCCTGCGACGGCCTGGGCGAAAAGCTCGAATTCGACGAGGATCTCGTCGTCCCCAACCACGAGCTGACGATCAAAAAGGGCGCGATCGTGCCCTGGGCCAAGTCCAACCCGCCCAGCCCCTATTACATGCAGGTCCTGGGCTCCCTCGCCCGCGAGTTCGGCTTCAGCCTCGACACGAAATGGAGCGACCTCCCCGAGGAGCATCGCTACGCCATCCTCCACGGCACCCGCGGCAAGGCGGTCACCCTCACCTTTGTCGACGGCAAGAAGTCGTACGACGTCAAGAAGCCGTTCGAGGGCGTGATCGGCAATCTCAACCGCCGCATGCTCCAGACCGAGAGCGCGTTCATGCGCGAGGAGCTGGCCAAATATCAGGCCGCGCACCCGTGCGAGACCTGCGGCGGCGCCCGCCTCAAGCCAGAGGCACGCGCGGTCAAGATCGCCGGCGAGGACATCAGCCACGCCACCCACCTCTCCGTGGTCGACGCGCTCGCCTGGTTCGCCAAGCTCCCCGACACGCTCACGCCGCAGCAGCGCGAAATCGCCCGCGCGATCCTTAAGGAGATCGACGAGCGCCTCGGCTTCCTCAACAATGTCGGCCTCGATTACCTCAACCTCGACCGCACCTCGGGCACGCTGTCGGGCGGCGAGAGCCAGCGCATCCGCCTCGCCAGCCAGATCGGCAGCGGCCTCTCCGGCGTGCTCTACGTCCTCGATGAGCCGTCGATCGGCCTCCACCAGCGCGACAACGACATGCTCTTGAAGACCCTTCGCCGCCTGCGCGATCTCGGCAACACCGTGATCGTCGTCGAGCATGACGAGGACGCGATCCGCACCGCCGATTATGTGATCGACATGGGGCCCGGCGCGGGGGTGCATGGCGGCGAAGTCGTGGCGCAAGGCACGCTCGAACAGGTCCTCGCCACCCAGGGCTCGGTCACCGCCGACTATCTCAACGGCACCCGCGAAGTCCCGCTCCCGGCCAAGCGCCGCAAGGGCAATGGCAAGAAGCTCACCGTCCACAACGCCACCGCCAACAACCTCCGCGGCGTCACCGCCTCCATCCCGCTCGGCACCTTCACGTGCATCACCGGCGTCTCGGGATCGGGCAAGTCGAGCTTCACCATCGACACGCTCTATGCCTCCGCCGCGCGCACCCTCAACGGCGCCCGCGTGCTGGCCGGCAAGCACGACAAGATCACCGGGCTCGAGCATTGCGACAAGGTGATCGACATCGATCAGTCGCCGATCGGCCGCACCCCGCGCTCGAACCCGGCGACGTACACCGGCGCCTTCACCCAGATCCGCGACTGGTTCGCCGGGCTCCCGGAGTCACAGGCGCGCGGCTACAAGCCCGGCCGCTTCTCGTTCAACGTCAAGGGCGGCCGGTGCGAGGCGTGCCAGGGCGACGGCGTGCTCAAGATCGAGATGCACTTCCTCCCCGACGTCTATGTCGAGTGCGACGTGTGCCACGGCGCGCGCTACAACCGCGAAACGCTGGAAGTGAAGTTCAAGGGGCACAGCATCGCCGACGTGCTCGACATGACGGTCGAGGACGCGCACGAATTCTTCAAGGCCGTTCCCCCGATCCGCGACCGCATGGCGATGCTCGCCGAAGTGGGCCTGGGCTATGTCAAGGTCGGGCAACAGGCCACCACCCTCTCGGGCGGCGAGGCCCAGCGCGTCAAGCTCGCCAAGGAACTCGCCCGCCGTGCCACTGGCCAGACCCTCTACATCCTCGACGAGCCCACCACCGGCCTCCATTTCGAGGATGTTCGCAAATTGCTGGAAGTCCTTCACGCCCTGGTCGAACAGGGCAACACCGTGGTGGTGATCGAGCACAATCTTGACGTCATCAAGACCGCCGACTGGGTCCTCGACCTGGGGCCGGAAGGCGGCGTCAAGGGCGGCGAGATCGTCGCCCAGGGCACGCCGGAGGCGGTGGCGAAGGAACCGCGCAGCTTTACGGGAAAGTACCTCGCGCCGCTGCTCAAGCCGCGGAAGGTAGCCGAACAGCACGCCGCCGCCGAGTAACCTTGCCCTCTCCCCGCGGGGGAGAGGGAGGGACCCGTCGCGCAGCGATGGGAGGGAGAGGGGCATGACCGACTCACCGGACACAGAGCAGGAACTGCAAGCCCAGTTCGAAGCCGAGGACACCCGCCTCCGCGTCCAGATCGCCGGCTATGCCGGCATGGCGGTGGTGGTGCTGCTGATAGCACTCGGCCCACTGCTTTCCGGCCTGAACATCGGCGAGGGAAGTTGGCGACTGTTCGTCTGGGCAATCGTTTCGCTGCCGCTGCTGACCGTCACCGGCCTCGCCTGGAAACGCGGTCGCTTCCGCATGGCGAGTGGCCATGTTCATCGCGGCTGGATCGTGTGTGCTGCGGCAGTGTTGGCGGTCGCGTTGTCGCTCGGGTTCTTCTGTTTAGGATAACGCAAACAACTCGCCCGCCGCACCACCGGCCAGACCCTCTATATCCTCGACGACACGGCGGAGACCGAAGCCACGGTCGCAAAGTTAATCCCTATATTGCTCCGTATCTCTTCAACAACGCCAGATGTTTTTCGAGTTTATCACTATCCAAACTCGCATCTAAGTTGACATTGACATGAAAAATCGCCTTCGAAGAGCGTTTCTCCGCGGCTTCACGCATATCGGTTAGTGAATCTCCGTCTTCACTATTTCGCTCTTCGGTTGATTCCTCATTGGCGTCCTGTTCATCGCCTGAAAGAAGAGCGCCGGCGCTTGCTGCAGTCTTATGTGATATTTTATCTCCGTCTACGAACAGCAGCCCTCCTACTGTCAACGAGGACACATAAACGCTTATGGCAGCTTCTAGATTGTCTGGATGAACATTCAGTTCTGCCGCCCGCTGTTTTAGCTTTGCGGCTGTAACAGTGTCCCCGTGGAACGTGTCAAATAAAGATTTAAATAGAACAGGCGCTAAGGCAGCTTTAGATAACAGTTGATCCAGTTCTTCACGGGGGGGGGGCGACTACAATATCTTTTGCAAGTCGTGTAGCGAAATATGCGTCTTTCGAACCATCCATCAAATTGAACTGTTTCAACGCCGACGCCTTTATTTTGCCTCTAGGCCCCTTGGATTCGACCACGCTAGCATAAATAATCTCAGCCGACTGTGGGCCATTATGAGTTTTAGCGACTAGCTTTCTCGCCCATTCGACGGCCTCTTTTAAGCCGTAACGCGGAAATCGAGTGCCGCCTTTCGGTGGGCTGCCCTTCGGTGGCTGCCGCTTCGTTCCAGTTGCACTGTCTGCCATTGTTAGTTGCCCTTCATCGCAGAAACGAGATCAGCTAAGCCAGCCTTGTAAGATAAAGAAAAATCGGCATATTTTTTATCAGAAATGGGCGCCGGCATCTTGGTATCGTCGAGTTTAAGGGGGAGGATATGAACCGCCCGTCGTTGAACTTCGTTGATTAGCGCACCGTTAAGCTCTTTTTTCACCCATTCGCTATCAACGGATGCTTTACTCACTGCCAAGAGAAAAAAATCAGACTCTGCTAATCCTTGGCTTATCCGCTCTGGGATAGACTCCCCAACGCGAATTCGCTGCTCATCAAGCCAAACATCTATTCCAGCCGCCTTTAGGTCGGCCGCCAATTGCCTTACGAATGGCTTGTCGCTTGAACTATGAGAAAGGAACGCAACTCGGCTATCTTTATTTGCTCCGTGACGCTCCACCTTTGCTGCCGCAGCAGAGTCTACAAGATCCTCTTGAACCAGTCCCGGTTTTAAGGCGTTTAGCGCCTCTGCCCACGCTAACATCGGCGCGTAATCGGCAATGTTAAAAGGGACGATTCGGTTAACGGTCGCTGCTTTTCTCATCGCGGCGTCCAGTGGATCTCCCAGGCTCATGAACTGCCGAGCGCTAACCAGTATTGGCAGACGAACCAGCGCCTCTCTGACGACATCTCTCTTCTGATCACCAGTGCCTTGGTAAGGATAAGATGTCAGCAATATATATCCCGTACCCCGCCTGTCGACGATGCCTAAATGATTTGCGTTCTTTAGAAGTTTACCAGCCGTCCTCGGATCTATACCTGCAAACTGCGCGATCTGGGCCGTAGAAGCCTCGTCCATCCACGCGACAGCGTCCAGTACGGGAAACAAGCTCTCGACCTTGGCTGACTCGAACCGGACAGTCGGATCGTTCTCGTTCCTAGTGGTCGACTTCTTGGCTGTGCTCTTATTCAGCGCCATTTCAAATCCCTATGATCCGGCCATCGTAAGCACGGTTCGTCGCGTCCGCAACGAATAGCATCCGCCAGCCCCTTTTAGCTTGTATGCGGCGCTGGATTTAACGTTGGCTGCATCCTAGCGTTCGCGCGTCATGCCCCACCTCCCCACCAACCCCGCCCATCTCGGCCTCGGCGCCACCGCATCGGTCGAGCCAGAGTTCACCGACGAAAGCTGGTACGCCGCCTACTCGGCGCGCCACGCCGCCGACGGGATCGAGGGCCGGCTCGTCTCGCAATACAGCTTCGATCAAAGCTGGGACTCGTGGGAGGTCCACCCGCACGGCGGTGAACTGGTGATCTGCACCGCCGGCACGCTGACGCTCCACCAGGAGCATCCCGACGGCAGCACCCACACCATCATCCTCCACGCCAACGACTATGCCATCAACCCGCCCGGCACCTGGCACACCGCCGATGTGCCCCCGGGCACCACCGCCACCGCGATCTTCATCACGCCCGGCGAAGGCACCACCCATCGCCGGCGCTGATCCGGGCTTCAAGAAGAAAGCGGTTCGCGCAGAGGCGCGGAGGCGCAGAGGAGGAGATGGCCTGCCGCAAGCGCCGCCGCCGCTCGGGCGGCAGGAAAGAACGCGTGCCGCTTATTCTGCCGCTGCGCGGCTTGACCCACTCTCCGCGCCTTCGCGCCTTCGCGTGCACACCCCGCTTCTCCGCGTCCTCTCTGCGCCTCTGCGCCTCTGCGCGAACCCTTCTCTTCAACTCGCCCCGAAGAAAGAACATATCATGAACTTTCGCTTTCCTACCGCCCACGAACCGGCATAGGGGAAGAGTCGCATTGCAACCGAACAGGGGGAGCAACCGACTCATGGGGAACCGTCTCACGCCGCCGATCCGCGCCACGCATGCAGGAGCGCCGCGATGAACGCGCCTGCCAACCTTCCCGAGCATACCGCCGCCGCGCGCCAGCGGGCGCAGCGGCACGATGGCTGGACCCCCGATCGCCAGCGCTTCTTCCTCGAAGCCATTGCCGAGGGTCAGACGGTCGATGCCGCCGCGCGGCTGGTCGGCATGTCTGCCGCCTCGGCCTACGCCTTTCGCCGCCGCGCGCCCGCGACGACCTTTGCGGTCGGCTGGTCCGGCGCGAACCTGCTGGCGCGTGAGCGGCTGGCGGCAATGCTGTTCGCCCGCGCGGTGGAGGGCCAGGTGGAAACGCTCACCCGTCCCGATGGCAGCACCATCGCCCGCCACAAATATGACAATCGCCTCGCGGCAACCATGCTCGCCCGGCTCGATCGCCAGGCCGAGGCGCCCGAATGCGGCGCCGCGCTCGAAGCCGCGCGGCTGGTCGCGCAGGAGTTCGACGCGTTCCTCGACGTGCTCGAACGCAACGAGGGGCCGGCGCGCACCGGGCTGTTCCTTGGCACCCGCGCCGCCAGCGACGCCGATCTCGCGCCGATCGTCAGCCTGGCGCGCGCCGACCGCTATTGCCGCACCGGCGTGGCGCTGGCGGGCGAGGTCGACACCACCGATCTCGACATCGTCGACCGCGCGCAATGGACCGCCGAGCGATGGCAGCGCGCCGAAGCCGCCGGGCTGCTCGTGCTCGGCCGCAAGCCCGCGGACGAAACCGCGACAGGATCGCAACTTCCTCAACTTCACGACGATGCGGGCGAGGAAGAAGAGGACGATTGGGGCCCCGAGCCGCGCGTATTCTGGGATGGTGGCGAATGGCGCACCAACTTCCCGCCGCCCGAAGATTATTGGGGGTTCGAGGACGGCGTGTTCGGCAGCCCCGATTATTCCCGCTCGCTCACTGAAGAGGAGCTGAAGGCCCACCGCGCGATGGAGGAAGGCGCCCCGGAAGAAGAACGCGAGGCCGACGCCCGCCAGCGCGACCTGTATTTCGGCTTCATCCAGGAAGAGCCGGCACCCGCGGGCGCCGGCGCCGAACCCGCGGCGCCAGCCTTGGCCCTGCCGCCTCCCGGCTCCGCGCAGGACGATGACGGCCTCGCCGAGTTCGAGCAGTTCATCGCCGAGATGGACCGCGTGTTGGACTCCGGCTGAGCCAGCGCGCCTCGCCTTCGCGCAACGCCGGGAGCCCCATGCTCCGCCGGCCGGGCTGGCACGCGCTTGCCGCCGGCACCCGTCTTCGCGCCTCCGCGCGAGCTCCAACCTTCTTCGCACCTTCGCGTGCCAAAAATCACCGCACAGCTCAGCCGCGAAAAAAGACGCCTTGTCCCAAATCCCGCGAAAATCGCCGAACCCGTCCTCGCGCGATGTCCCCAAAGCCACCCGCGCCCTTGTAAGTTCAACACCATAGGTCCATATCCGGTTTGCTTCAGTCGCAATTGACGGTCTTCGGCGCTTTGCGGCCCTTCTTCCTTCTCTCTGCCTTGCAGCACGAGGTTCGTCCAAACTCGGGCGCGCCGACCACAGAAGGAATATTTCCCATGAGCAGCAACATCGGCACCGTTAAGTTCTTCGACGCCACCAAGGGTTATGGCTTCATCGCCCCCGACAATGGCGGCCAGGACGCATTCGTGCACATCAGCGCCGTCGAGCGTTCGGGCATGGGCACGCTGAACCAGAACCAGCGCGTCAGCTACGACCTTGAGAACGACAAGCGCGGCCGCGCATCGGCCGTGAACATCGATTCCGCTGAATAATCCTTCCCTCTTACCGGCGCGCTTTGTTCGCGGGGCGCGCCATTCTATCCTCATCGACGGGAGCTTCGCTCATGGGTAACCAACCCGATTATCGCGGTCAGGCCGCCAAGTGCCGCGCCGACGCCGATGCTTCCACGCTCGACAATGTCCGCGACCGCAATCTGCGTGCAGAGGCCGCTTGGCTCGAAATGGCCGTGCGTCAGGACCGCGTCAGCGCGTCGCGCCGCGATCGTGAAGCAACCCAGGCCGAGCTCGCCTGAGCGGCGCAACGCCGGCTCCCCTCCCTCTTACCGTTTTTCGGGGGCGCTTCGCCCCCGGCTGCGCGCCGATAAATCCTGCACATGCTTGCAGACGGCTTGCGCGCATCCTATAATGACTTCAGGGCGCCGGCCGTATTCGGCGCGTTCCTTTTGGAACCTTTCGCGCCCTTCGTCACTTCCGATGCTTGCACAGGCGCGCGGCCGATAAGGCTGTTCCGCTGGTGCGTTCGCCGATCGGAAAACCGTCGCCAGCCTTCGGGCCGTGGCGCTTTCGTCAAACCCAACACAGGACACCAATGAACTTCTTTACCAATATCGAACAAATGCAGATCACGCGTAGCAACAACCACTCGTTCTCGGCCTTTGTGCCGGTTCACCGCCGCCTCTTCCCGATTGAACCCTGCCCGCGCGAAGTCGCGCGCGCCGCGGTCCGCGAAATACTCGGCTAAAGCCCTAGGCGGGCGCTTCGACGCGCTTTTCAAAGCCACCGAACCGCCCGCGCTCCGGCACGATTTCCGGGTCGGGAACACCACCCCACCCCGCCCGTTAAGCCAGCAACCCCCAATCATCACGGGATTGCAACATGGCAGCCAAGACCCCCCGCAAGCGCGCGTCCAATGACGGCGCCACTTCCACCACACCACCCAAGGCCGAGCAGGCTTCGGCGACCAGGCCCAGCGGCCGCTCGCTCGCCATCGGCACGCTGTCGGCTGGCGCCTTGATCGGCGCCGTCGTCGCCGCGCTGTTCGGCGCGAGCAAGCTCGGCAAGCGCAGCTACACCGACGGCCAGCCCCTCGCTCCCGGCGCCCAGCCCGATCCCGCACCGACGCCTGCTGAGGGCCCCGCCGCGGCGCAGACGGCGCAGACCCCCGGCTCGGCCGAGCATGTCCCCACCGATCTGATGAGCGACAAGCATCCCGGCTTCGAAGACCGCGCAGTCGACGCCTTCCGCCCTGATCCGACCGCACCCATTCCAGACGGCGAACGCGACGCCTTCCGTCCCGCGCTCGCCGGATCGCAGGCGCCTACGCTGGTCGCCGGCCAGGCGCAGGACAACCAGCGCCTCAACGCAATGCCGTCCTGAGATTGGGAGACGAAGCAATGAGCATCTTCGGCAAGATCAAGGACGCAATCTTCGGCAAGGGCGGCGGCCCGTTCGGTGACAATTATCTCGGCCACAGCAACAATCGCCGCGACACGCCCAGCCCGACACCTTCGGCGCAGCCCGCGCCAACTGTCCCGGCGGCGCAGACGCCTGCCGGACCCCAGGCACAACAGCCCGCGGCACCCACGCCCGCACAACAGCCTGTTGATGTCGAACAGGTGCTGAGCGGCATCGCCTCGAGCAAGGGCAGTCCGGACCTCAACTGGCGCACGTCGATCGTCGATCTGATGAAGCTGCTCGACCTGGATTCGAGCCTCGACAACCGCAAGGAACTCGCCACCGAGCTTGGCTATACCCGCGAGAAGAACGGCTCGGCGGAAATGAACATCTGGCTGCACAAGGCAGTGATGCAGCAGCTCGAAAAGAGCGGCGGCAAGGTTCCCGCTTCGCTGAAGGATTGAGGGATGCGCGCCGACTACAAGCAACTCTCCAAGGGGCTTGGCTGGTTTTCGCTCGCGCTTGGCGCCGCCGAACTGCTTGCACCGCGTAAGATCACCCAGGCGCTCGATGCGCAGGGGCATGAAACCTTGGTAAAGGCATTCGGCGCGCGCGAAATCGCCGCCGGGCTCGCCATTCTCGGCGCACCTGCCCATGCCGAGCGCGTGGGCTCGCGCGTCGCCGGTGACGCCCTGGATCTCGGCGCGCTCGCACTCGCCGCGCGCAACTCGCCGCGCAATCCTTGGGTCTGGGGCGCGATCGGCTTCGTGGTCGGCGCTACGATTGCCGATGTGCTGGTGGCTCGCGGGCTGAAGCAAGTGCCCGATGCCGAGGAGACCGCGGGCGCCGAACTTGCGCTTCCCCGCGCCGGGTCCGGCCGCGCCACCTCTGCCGAGCCTGCGCACACCGCCAGGGGCGTTGCCCCGGTCGTCGGCTAACCAAACGCGAGGAGAACCACATGACTACCCGCACCGCCATCGCCCGCTACGAAGGGTTCGGCAAAGAAGGCAAGGGCCAGCTGACCAGCCCATCTGGCGTGCTTGAAGCAACGCCGTACAGCTTCAACACCCGCTTCGGCGATGAGAAGGGCACCAATCCTGAAGAGCTGATCGCTGCCGCGCATGCCGGATGCTTCACCATGGCGCTCAGCTTCGCGCTGGCACAGGCTGGGTTCAACGGCGGCTCGCTGGAAACCAAGGCGGCGGTGAAATTGGAGCAGGATGGCGCTGGCGGCTTCAAGATCACTCGGTCCGACCTGACGTTGGCCGCCAGCGTTCCTGGTATCTCCGAAGAGCAATTCGAGGCGCTCGCACGCGGTGCCGAACAGAATTGCCCGGTATCCAAGCTGATGAACGCCGAGATCAATTTGGACTACACACTTGCCTGATCGTCATCCGCGCCCGGGCTCCAGCCCGGAGCGGCTAGTTCGAACCCGGCGAAATCGAAGCCCGGGACCACGACGCAACTAACCAGCGCCCACCCGGCTCCGGCCGTGGCCGCCTGCCACGCCCCTGCTGGCACGCGGGCCTGGGGCACTTGCTCCGCCAGGACGTCGCCGCCCAGAACGATCGTCTGAATATCGGCTGCTTCACCTTCGGCGATCTCCAGCGTCAAAGGGGTACCGGCATGCCAAAGCCAAAGTTCGTCGGCATCCACGCGGTGCCAGTGCGACCGCTGTCCTGCCTCCAACAGGAAATGGATCGCGGTGCCCGCGGACCGCTCGCGCTCAGCTGCTTCGGCCCGCCAGGTCTCCCGGTACCACCCTCCCTCCGGGTGCGGCGCCAGCCCGAGTTGGTCGATGATGGCTCGTGCTTCGCTCACCCTAACCTCCGCTGACCATGTTGTAGTTCTGGGTTCATGAAACCCGCGGTAGAGGCGGGACGTTTCGTTACCGGTTCCGAAAAGTGAATATCAAGGGAGTACATTAAATGCGTAATTTCATGCTCGCTGCTGGCGCATTGTCGCTGCTGGCCCCCGTTTCGATGGCGCTGCCGACTGCAAAGGCAGAAGCCAAGTCGTACAGCTACAAGGATGATCAGCGCCGCTCGCGCTATCGTGAATGGCGCGGCCGCGATGGCCGGACCTACTGCAAGAAGTCCAACGGCACCACCGGACTGGTCGTCGGTGGCATCGGCGGTGCGCTGGTCGGCCGCACGATCGACACGCGTGGCGACCGCACTGGCGGCACCGTTCTGGGTGCAGTCGCCGGCGCGCTGGCTGGCCGTGAGATCGACCGCGCCAACAGCAACAACCGTCGCCGCTGCCGCTAAAGGCTGCTGATCTCGCGCGGAGCATGGAGTTAACGCTTGGGCGCTTATAAACGCCGCCATGCTCCGCGTGCTGGTCCTCTCCACACTCTTTCCTGACGCGTCCCGACCCAATTTCGGCATATTCGTCGAACGTCAGACGCAGGCGCTTGCTGGGCACGGCGATGTCGACGTTCGCGTGGTCGCCCCCAGAGGCATTCCGCCCTGGCCGCTCTCCCGCCTTCCCCGCTACGCGCCGCTTGCCGCGCTCCCGGCCAAAGAGCGCTGGAACGGCCTGCAGCTTTACCGCCCCGTCTTCATGAATCTCCCAGGAACCGGTGGCCGTTGGCACGCTGCTGAAATGGTGCGCGGCGTGACGCCGACGCTCGATCGGATCCGAGACGAGTTTCCATTCGATGTGATCGCCGCCGAATTTTTCTTCCCAGACGGGGTGGCAGCAGTCGCACTTGGCAAGCGCTACCGCGTGCCGGTATCGATAAAAGCGCGCGGATCCGACATTCACCGCTGGACTCGAAAACCTACCATTCGTCGCCAGATTGTAGCAGCGGGCTGCGCCGCGAACGGCATGATTGCCGTGTCTGAAGCACTTCGCGACGACATGGCTGGCTTGGGTATGCCGCGCGAGCGAATCCGCTGCATCGTCACGGGCGTAGATCTCTCCCGGTTCGCACCGGCCGACCGCAGCGCCGCCAAGTCGGCACTCGGCATACAAGGTCCGCTGGTCCTCTCGGCTGGCGCGCTGATCCCGCTTAAAGGGCATGAGATCGTCATTGACGCCGTTGCCACGCTGCCCGGCACCCCGCTGTGGATCGCCGGCGAAGGCCCGCATCGGCCGCAGCTTGAACGACGCATCGCCAGGCTGGGCGTGGGCGATCGCGTTCGGCTACTCGGATCGGTGCCGCACGACACCGTTGCCGATCTGCTTGCCGCCGCTGATGTTATGGCCCTCGCCTCCGAGCGTGAGGGCTTGGCCAATGCGTGGACCGAGGCACTCGCCAGCGGCACGCCCATCGTCGTTCCCGATGTCGGGGGCGCGCGCCAGATTGTTCGCACGCCCACCGCCGGGAGGATCGTCGCCCGCACCGCTGCGGATTTCGCCGAGGCGATACAATCCTTGATCGCAGCACCGCCACATGCCGAAGCAGTGCGCGCAACGGTGGAGCCCTTCAGTTGGGAGGCCAACAGCCAGAACCTGCGCGACTTCCTCCAGGCTCTGGTCGACGGGCACCAGCGCGCCACCGCTGACGGAACGCTCGCGCCGCTCCCCCGTTCGATCAGCGGGGGCTGATGGAGACGGCGATGGAAGACGATACGCGGCCTCAGCATGGCGAGACAACGCGCGGCAGGGATGCCGATGCACTCGCCGAGCAGCTGAACCAGACGACCACGCCGGATGCAGGCGGAAACGTGTCGGGCACGAAGCCGGAGGATGCTCCGGGCGGATTAGACATCGTGTTCGAAGCCGAAGAGGACGCACATGCCGGCCATTGAACCGGCGACGGAACTGACGCCCCCCCTGTCGACGTTGATCAGGGAAGATGCTGGCGGTCAGGATGCCGTCGAGCGGCATGGAGGATTGCATGGCGAGTAAAAAGAAAAAGGCCGAGGAACGCACAGCCAAACCGGCGAAGGGCGCCAAGCCAGAGAAGACCAAGGGCGTGCTGCCGAAGAGCATAAATGGCGCGAAGCTGCCAAAGGACGTTCGTGAAAAGCTGACCGACCTGGCGAAGCATCCTGTGGTCGCCGATCTGATCGCCGCCGGGCTGGTCGCGCTCGCGGCGCGCCTCAAGAACGAACCCAAGGTGAAGGAAGGCGCGTCCAAGGCAGTAAGCAAGGCGCTCGATGCCGGCGCAGGCACCGGCCAAGATATGGCGCACCTCGCGGCCAACATCGCAACCGCTGTGGTCGCTCCCGTGGTGAAGCGAATTCGCACCGCCGCAACTGAGGCGGCGACTGTACCCGCCGACAACGGGGAAGCGGCGGCGCCTGCCGCCCCCAACCCCGTACCGGCGAACACATCAACGCCGCCCGTACGGCGCCGCAAGGCGGAACCGAGCACCGCGGCGAAGCCGCGCGCGGCGCGGCGTCCGACGTCCAAACCCGCCGCTCCCCAGGAGACCGACGATGCCTGATACACCCGGCGGCACCGATCCGCACAACCTGTCCACCGAGCACCAGAAATCCGGCGACGCGATGCGGCCAAAGGACACGATGGACAGCGAGAATGACGAGGCTCACTGGGCCAAGGATTATGATCCCGCTGGCGATGTCGGCAAAGCCAAGCCCAGCGGCAACCCTACCGACTGACGCCCAAGGGCTTCCCGATCCGCTCGGGAAGCCCTTGCCGCATCAAAGCACGTAGCGGCTGAGATCGGTGTTGCGCGCCACACTGGACAGCTGCTTGTCAACATAGGCCGCGTCGATCAGCAGCGTTTGGCCCGAGCGATCCTCGGCATCGAAGCTGACTTCCTCCAGCAGCTTTTCCATCACTGTCGACAAGCGGCGCGCGCCGATATTCTCCACCTCGCCATTCACTTCGGCAGCGATCTTGGCGACCGCGCGGATGCCGTCCTGAGTGAAGTCGATGCTGACGCCCTCGGTCCCCAGCAGCGCGGCATATTGCTGCACCAGGCTCGCCTTGGTGTCAGAGAGGATCGCGACGAAATCCTCCTCGGTCAGCGCCTTCAGCTCGACGCGAATGGGCAAGCGGCCCTGGAGCTCGGGCAACAGATCCGACGGCTTGGCGACGTGGAACGCGCCGCTGGCAATGAAGAGGATATGATCGGTCTTCATCGGCCCGTACTTGGTTGCAACGGTCGTGCCCTCGATCAGCGGAAGCAAGTCGCGCTGCACGCCTTCGCGGCTCACCGATCCGCCGCGCACGTCCGACACCGCGATCTTGTCGATCTCGTCTAGGAAGACGATCCCGTTTGCCTCGGCGTCCGCCAGCGCGACTCGGCTGACCTCGTCCTGATCGAGCCGCTTGTCGGCTTCTTCCTCCACCAGCTTGTCCCATGCGCTGCGCACATTGAGCTTGCGGCGCTTGAGCGGGGTACCCGCCAGCCCCTTCATCATCTCGCTCAGGTTGATCATCTGCGGCGCGCCACCGGGCACATCGAACGGCATGGTCGGCGCTTGCTCGACTTCAATCTCGATCTCGGTATTGTCGAGGACGCCGTCATGGAAGCGCTGCTTGAACGCCTCGCGCGTCGCGGTGCTCGCATCCTTGCCGGTCAGCGCGTCGAGCAGGCGGTTCATCGCCGCCTCCTCGGCCTTGTCCTTCACCGCGGAGCGGCGGCGCTCCTTTTCCAGCCGGATCGCTTCCTCGACCAGGTCGCGGGCGATCTGCTCGACGTCGCGGCCGACATAGCCGACCTCCGTGAACTTGGTGGCTTCCACTTTCACGAACGGCGCGTCGGCCAGTTTGGCGAGACGCCGGCTGATCTCGGTCTTTCCGCAGCCGGTCGGCCCAATCATCAGGATGTTCTTGGGCGTGACCTCATCGCGCAGATCGGCGGAAAGCTGCTGACGGCGCCAGCGGTTGCGCAGTGCAACCGCCACTGCCTTTTTGGCATCACGCTGGCCGATGATGTGGCTGTCGAGGGCGGCGACGATCGTCTTGGGGGTGAGGTTCTGGTTCATGGATTCTCTTGAACAGCCGGTGGTCCCGGCAGGTGAAGTTGAGAAAGTTGTCGTTTTCGCTGGACCCGCTTAGTTCGCGCTGTCGAGCGTCTCCACGGTCAACCGGTCGTTGGTATAGACACACAGCTCGCCGGCGATCTTCATCGCCTGGCGCGCGATCTTTTCAGCGTCGCTTTCATAGTCGACCAGTGCCCGGGCCGCGGCGAGCGCGAAGTTGCCACCCGATCCAATCGCGGCGACGCCGCCTTCGGGCTCCAGCACATCGCCATTGCCGGTGACCACCAGCGTTACGTCCTTGTCGGCGACGATCAGCATCGCCTCCAGATTGCGCAGATACTTATCGGTCCGCCAATCCTTGGCGAGTTCCACCGCCGCACGCAGCAGCTGCCCCTGGTGCCGCTCGAGCTTGCTTTCCAACCGCTCGAACAGCGTGAATGCATCCGCCGTCGCGCCTGCGAAACCGGCGATGACTTTGCCATCGCCCAGCGGCCGCACCTTTCGCGCATTGGGCTTCATGACGGTGTTGCCCGCCGAGACCTGGCCATCGCCCGCAATCACTACCTTGCCCGATTTGCGCACGGAGAGAATGGTCGTGCCGTGCCATGCGTTGTTCTTGTCGCTCATAGGCCGGCGCATATGGGGAGCGTATCCCAGTCGCGCAAACGGGCATGCCCGCGGCAAAGGTCAGGCTATTGCACAGTCAAGGAAAAACCTCGCGCCAGCAGCCCACTGGGCGGTATGGCTGGAGCGATCCTTGCTGCGGAGCCACCATGCGCCACGACGCCAATCTCACCACTGACCGGCCGACCTTCGTCACGCATCTGGAATGCTCGATGACCGGCGAGCGCTACGAGGCCGACCAGCTGCACGGCCTGTCGCGCGCCGGGCGCCCGCTGCTGGTACGCTACGATCTGGAAGGCGTGAAGGCGGCGCTTACGCCGGAAGCGCTGGCGCAGCGTCCCGCCGACCTGTGGCGCTATCGCGAGCTATTGCCGGTCCGCCAGACAACGAACATCGTCAGCTTGGGCGAGACTGCCACGCCCATCGTTCCGCTGGAGAAGGAAACCGGCAATGTCTGGGTCAAGGACGAGGGTCGGCTGCCCACGGGATCGTTCAAGGCGCGCGGGCTGGTGATGGCGGTCGCGATGGCCAAGGAACTCGGCGTCACCACCATCGCCATGCCGACCAACGGCAACGCCGGCGCCGCCGCTGCAGCCTATGCCGCACGCGCGGGCATCGAGGCGGTGATCTTCTGCCCCGCCGACACGCCCGACATCAACGTGCGCGAGATCGCGGCACAGGGCGCGCGCGTCTACCGCGTCAACGGCCTGATCGACGATTGCGGCAAGATCGTCGGTCAAAGCAAGGACACGCGCGGGTGGTTCGATCTGTCAACCTTGAAGGAACCATATAGGATCGAAGGCAAGAAGACGATGGGACTGGAGCTCGCTGAGCAATTCGGCTGGGAACTGCCCGACGCGATCTTCTACCCCACTGGCGGCGGCACTGGCCTGATCGGCATGTGGAAGGCGTTCGACGAGATGGAGGCGCTTGGCTGGATCGGCGCCAAGCGCCCGCGCATGTACGCGGTGCAGGCGGAGGGCTGCGCCCCCATCGTCCGCGCCTTTGAAGCGGGCGAGCGCCACGCCACCCGCTGGGAGGATGCACACACCGTTGCCGCCGGCATACGCGTGCCCCAGGCGGTGGGCGACTTCCTGATCCTCGACGCCGTGCGGGCGAGCGGCGGCAAGGCGCTGGCCGTCAGCGACGCGGCCCTGGTCAAGGCAGTGGACGACGCCGCGCGCAAGGACGGGCTGCTGATGTGTCCGGAAGGCGGCGCGACCCTGGCGGCGTACCGCGACGCACTGGCCGGCGGGCTGGTCGACGCCGAGGAACGCGTGGTGCTGTTCAACTGCGCAACCGGCCTTAAATACCCGCTGAGCGACCAGTCCAAGTATCTCGACCGCCACCAGCCGATTGACTGGGGTGAGCTGTAAGGCTTCTAGATTCTCCCTCGCAAAGGGAGGACAAGGCACGACTCGCCTCGCCCCGGGATCGACTCGCACCGGCGCAGCCCTTGGAACACCTGAGTCCCCCGCCCGCTCAGCCCAACATGCGTCCCAAGCGCCTCAACTCTTCGATCATCGACCGCGTAGTCTTCGACGACGACGCGCAGACGTTGCTGATCTCGTTCAAGCAGTCGGGCCGCTACCTGTATTCGGGCGTACCCCGGGCCATTTACGATGCGCTCGGAAAGGCGGCCTCTGCCGGCACGTACTTCAACCAGTGCATCAAGGGCCAGTTTCCCTGCCGGCCCGAACGGCGGCGGCATCGCCCGGGCGGGTAGCGCTGGGCCGAGACCGGCATCCCTTTCGCAGGCATGCAGCGATACGGTCGTCTTGCCCCGTACTCGCCGTGGAGCGAGAAGCCTCGCGCGAAAAGCGGTCAAGACCTAAACTCGCGTGGTACGGTGCAACAGCTCAGGCTCGTTCGCGCCGCGATATTACCTAGCGCCCGGCGCCGAGTTTACCGCCAGACCCGCTTGCGCCCTCCTAGGCGGCAAGTGGATACGTCCTGCCGAGCAAAGGTTGCAGCTCCATGGCCGAGACTGGTTTGCTGATCAGGTAACCTTGGGCCAAATCGCAGCCGATCGCGCGCAGGAAGTCTAGACAGGCCTGTTCTTCCACGCCCTCCGCTACGACCTTCAGCCCCAGCTCGTGCGCAAGATCGATAGTTGACCGCACCAACGCGCCGTCGCCGCGATTCTGGTGTGCGAATTGAACGAAGCTTCGGTCAATCTTCAATTCGTTGAGCGGCAGTTGCTTCAGGTAGCTCAAGGTGGACTGGCCGGTGCCATAATCGTCCATCGATATGCCGATGCCCAGATTCCGGAACGACTGAAGCGCGGCAGACGCGCCTGCAGGATCACCCATCGCGGCGGACTCCGTCACTTCAAAGGTGAGCAAAGCGGGTGAGATCCCACTATTTTCCACCACTTCGCGCAGATCGGCGATGAAGGGTGCCGAATTGAGCAGCTTGGCTGAGATGTTCACGGCGCCGGTGAGCTGCCGGCCGGAGGATTGCCAGTTCAGCAAGTCTGTGATTGTCTGCCCGACGACATGCAACGTCAATCCGGCAATCCGGTCGTTGCGCTCGGCTAGCGGTATGAACAGGTCGGGGCGCAGAAATCCGCGCGTGCCATGATTCCAGCGTACCAGTGCCTCAACGCTCGAGATGTGGCCGGTCTTCAGATCCAGCTTGGGCTGGTACAGCACCTGGATCTCGCCCTTGCCGAGTGCTTCGTCCAATTCGCCGAGAAGCGACAACTCGCGGTCGACTGTGTCTTCTTCCTCTAACTGGTGCACATGCCAGGCGCGCCCTTCCGCGAGCGCGCGGGCAGCCGCCAGCGCCGCCTGCGCTACGGCACGTTCGCCGCCTTCACCAACACGCTCCACGGCGTAACCAAATGCGAGCGAAACGTCGACCCGGCGCCCAGCGACCTCGACGGGGCTGAGCATCAGAGCGCGGAGGCTGATTAGCTGTGGGTCGAGTGCATCATCATTCGCGATCCGCCAGGCGAACACTCGATCCTCGATGCGGAAAACAGCGACACCCCCACAGGCCAGCGCGACACGGTCGCGCACCCGCCGGATCAGCTCGGCGGTCGCGGTTTCGCCGAGACCCGCCGCCAGTTTTTCGAATTCAGCGATTCTTGCCGCCACGACGCCGGCTGCATGATCTCGGCGCATCGCCTGGCGTAGGGCCACTCGGTTGGGGAGCCCTGTCTGGCTGTCCAACGCGCGCTTGCGCCGCGCCGCATCAAGCCACCGCATGGCGAACGCTGTGGTGGTTACGAGCGCAAGGCAGCTAAGCGCCGGGCTCAACAGAAACAGCCAGTGGACAACAGCATCCGCCGCTACGGCCGCCGTAAACAGGCTGAGCGGTGCCGCGACGCTGGCCGCCAGCAGCCCGGCACGGCTGCTCGCTATGAGGATAGGCCAAGCGAGGAGAAGGGCCAGCAATAGCGGCAACACCCAGCCGGCATCCACCGGAAGACCTTGCGCCAAGGTCTCCGCGGCGAGGGCTTGGATTACCACCCCGGGCAGGACGCCATGGCCAGGGACGGCATAACGGTCGCCCAATTCGACGGCGGTCGCGCCAATCAGCACGTCCTTGCCGGCAAACACCGTTGGATCGAACCTGCCATCACGGATCTCGAGAAAGCTGTGGCGGGGAATGGTGTCAGGATCGATCGCATAGTCGATTTCGAAATCGCCACCCGCAGTGCCTTGCACGCCGGCGACCATGGCAGCCACGGAAGGCCGGGGTACGCCTTCGGTCACGATGCCGACTGGCGCGCGCCGGACTTGGCCATCGAAATCCGCCCGGATGTTGACCGCGGCAAGATTGGCATGGGCGCGCAATACGGGGATCGGCAGAGAGTCTGTCCACCCATCCTTGCCGCCGCCTGCTGCCTGGCCGAACGTCGGCAGGATGACCTTGCCCCCTGCCCGTTGCAGCGCCCGTGCAAGTGCCACGTCCTCTTCAGGCGCGGAACGCGCGGACAAATCGACGTCGAAGGCGATAGAGGCCGCGCCGGCTTCACGAAGCCGGTCGACTATCTGTGCATAGTTGCTGCGGGGCCACGGCCAGCGATCGATTGCGGCGATGCTGCGGGCATCAATCTCGACGATGTGCAATTGCCCGCTTGCCGGATGCATGCGGAGCGCGAAGTCGAGCCCGCGCAAGGCGCGGTCGACCCCGGCTCCGGAACCTGAAGCGCCAATCGCTATCGCCAGAAGCATGCTGATGGACAAAGCGGCAAGCCGCCAACGCGCGAGAAAAGTCATTTAGCGCCCCCGATCGCGCCTGATCTTTAGCTGCAGGAGCCTAACAGCAGGTCAACGGCCAGAATGTCAGTCCTTGGCCGCCTTACCGTTGCCGTTGCCCGGCTTGTCGTTGCCCGTGCCGTTGCCGTTCCCGTTACCGGGATTGTCGTTACCCGTGCCGTTGCCATTCCCATTGCCGGGATTGTCGCTGCCCGCGCCGTTGCCGTTCCCATTGCCGGGATTGTCGCTGCCCGCGCCGTTGCCGTTCCCATTGCCAGGATTGTCGTTGCCAGCACCGTTGCCATTCCCATTGCCGGGATTGTCACTGCCCGCGCCGTTGCCGTTCCCATTGCCGGGATTGTCGTTGCCCGTGCCGTTGCCGTTCCCATTGCCGGGATTGTCGCTGCCCGCGCCGTTGCCGTTCCCATTGCCAGGATTGTCGTTGCCAGCGCCGTTGCCGTTCCCATTGCCGGGATTGTCACTGCCCGCGCCGTTGCCGTTCCCATTGCCGGGATTGTCGTTGCCAGCGCCGTTGCCGTTCCCATTGCCGGGATTGTCGCTGCCCGCGCCGTTGCCATTCCCATTGCCGGGATTGTCGTTGCCAGCGCCGTTGCCGTTCCCATCGCCGGGGTGGTCGTTGCCAGCACCGTTGCCGTTCCCGTTGCCGGGATTGTCGTTGCCAGCACCGTTGCCGTTCCCATTGCCGGGATTGTCGCTGCCCGTGCCGTTGCCGTTCCCATTGCCGGGATTGTCGCTGCCCGCGCCGTTGCCGTTCCCATTGCCGGGATTGTCGTTGCCAGCGCCGTTGCCATTCCCATTGCCGGGATTGTCGTTGCCAGCACCGTTGCCGTTCCCATTGCCGGGATTGTCGTTGCCCGTGCCGTTGCCATTCCCATTGCCGGGATTGTCGTTGCCAGCGCCGTTGCCGTTCCCATTGCCGGGATTGTCACTGCCCGCGCCGTTGCCGTTCCCATTGCCGGGATTGTCGTTACCCGCGCCGGTGCCGGGCTTTTCAACAGGTGGTTTCGCATCAGGAGTTGGCTTGGACGGAGCGGACGGAGCGTCGGAGCCGTTTCCGTTACCCGCCCCAGGGCCAGCCGATGTGGCGGGATCACCAGTTCCGGACCCAAGACCCACTTCGTTGCTAGGCTTGATCGGATCAACGCCCACCGCTTCTCCCGTGACTCCGCTTCCGCGGCCCAAGTCGGCGCGAACCACAGCAGCGTTCACGCTCGCCACCTGGATGTCGCTGGCGCCGCTCACCAGGCCGTCGGTCATCCTGCCGAGGTCGACGGGCTTGGCCGTAATTGCCTGGGTGATCATTTGCGTGGTGAACAACTCCGCATCCGTCATGCCGGTGGGAGTGGACGAAGCACCCTCTGGCGCTGCGGCCTCGGCTGGGGCCGCGTCGGGCGCCTCACCGTCACCAGCCGGGCCGGACGATGGCGAAGGAGCTTCCGTCGCAGCCGGAGGCATGCTCCGGTGCGGGGAATCGATGGTGCGCGTGCCTTGCCCTTGCACCGTCAGCCGATATCGATCGGCGGCGGTGATGGTCGCCAGAATGCCTGGCCGGATCAACTCGCGCGCGCCGCCATCGATCGTGGAGGTCTCCACCGCCCCTTCAAGCACCTGCAACGACGCGCCTTCGCTAGAGACCGTAATCGAGAAGGTCGTGCCCTTCACTACGGCCGCCAGATAGGGCGTCTGCACGCCGAAATGCGGGTTCGGCTTCTTCTCGATCTGGAAGATGGCGTTTCCCCACTCCTGGAGCACTTCGAACATACCGCGCTTCTGGGCCGGCAGGGGAATGCGGATCCGGCTGTTGGCGGAGACGGTGATGAAGTCCTTGCCGCGAACCACCACTGCGCGCCCGCCAGGTCCGGTGGAAAGCGTCGCACCTGCCGCGACCACTCCGCCTCGTCCTACCGCGTGATCGCCTGCAGCGTCGCGAACGGTGACCCTGCCCGCGACTTCGCTGACGGTCCAGTTCGCCGACTGTGCATATGCAATCGGCGAGGACGCGAACAGCAGTGCTGCGGCAAGCAGCTTCAGAAGCCGTGACACTGGCAAACCCCCAAATGTGGAGGATGGAAACTATCCGCGATGCCTTTCAACCGCGTTTGCACGCGTAGTTAACATGGGCGCTATTTGACGATTTCGTAATAGCTTAGCTTTAGCTCCCCACGAGTGATGCGGACCACCGGTACAGTTGCGGCACTTTCAATGGGCGGAGCCATGCTCTGTGGAGCCGCGCATGCTCAAACCGCACTGGATCGCGTAGCACCTGCCACGTTGCGCCCCTCCGAGGAGCCAGAGCTGACAGCGCCCAAGCCGCGCGTTGCGATCGATGTGGCAGCGCCCAGCAGCAGGGTGGCCAGCGGCGCCGCGATCTTTGCTGGCGCGATCAGCATCGCAGGCCTTCAGGCGCTTTCGCCCGCCGATTTCGCGGACCTCATCGCCGAGCAGATCGGCAAGACGCTGGCGACGGACCAACTCGCGTCGCTCGCCAGTTCCATCGCCGATCGAGCACGTTCGCGCGGATACGCGTTCGCATCTGCATGGATCGGACCGCAGCGGCTCTCCAACGGCGTTCTCACCGTCAGCATCGATGAGGGCCGGGTGGATGCGATACGCTTCGACGGGCCCGAACAGCCGGCCGTGCGCCGCGCACTTGCAGCGCTGATCAACGGCAAGCCTGCTCGTCTGGGCGATGTCGAGCGCAGGCTGCTTATCGCTGGCGACGTGGACGGCGTGCGCATCCGCAAGACGCAGTTCCTGCGGGAGCATGGCAAGGGCGTCCTGCTGGTGCGGGTGACACAGGACAAGCTCGCTGCGCGCGTTGCCTTGTCCAACGAAGGCACCAAGCCGATCGGCCCCGAGCAGCTTCGTCTCGACGTAGACATGAACGCGCTGTTCTCCTCGGACGACGCCTTCACCGTCACCTATTCGACGACACCCGCGGAACCCAGCGAGCTTCAATATGGTCGGCTACGCTACGCCAACCGGGTAAGTGCGGACGGCACTGAAGTTGCGCTGGTGGCGTCGGGCTCGGCTGCTAAGCCGGGTGCTTATCTAGAGCCGCTAGATCTGGAGAGCCGCAGCTGGTTTGTGGGTGCCGAACTGCTGCACCCGCTATGGCGCCGCCGCGATGCCAGTCTGTGGCTGCAGGCCGAACTGGGCGTACGCGACTTGCAGCAATGGCGCAGGTCCGTGCGCATCCGGCACGACCGGATCGCGACTGCGCGCGTATCGCTGTACGGCTATAGTGACCTTGCGGGCGGTCGGCTCCGGGTCAGCACAACATTGTCTCAGGGGTTCGGCATCTTCGGGGCCACCAGGCTCGCGGATCCGCTCGCCTCACGATACGATGCCGATGCGACATTCACGGCGCTTAGCGCGTGGAGCGAGTGGAGCACCGAACTCGGCGGGCAATTCAGCCTCCGTTTGGCAGCCCAGAGTCAGCTAGCGTCGCAGCCGCTGTTGATTACCGAGGAAACCGGGCTAGGCGGCACAGGGTTTCTGCGGGGTTATGATTGGAGCGAGCGCAGCGGCGACCAGGGTGTGATGGGGCTTGCCGAACTGCGTTACCTTTGGAACCAGCCGTTCGGAATGTTCCGCCGAGCGCAGCTCTACGTCTTCCTGGATGGGGGACAGGTCGGCAACTTGGCCAATGGCTTCGGCAGCGGCGAGCTCGCATCAACCGGAGGAGGCGTACGCACTGACTTTACCGCCAACATGGGCGCGAACCTTGAAGTTGCAGTTCCACTCACCGGCGCGCGGTACGATACCGACGATGAAACGCCGAAGCTCAATCTCCGGCTGATCCGATCATTCTAGAGTCATTATCTATGAAGTTCGCAGGAGATCGGTCTTGCGCTGACTCGTGCCATCCTGGCGCCGGTTCAGGCGGCGGGCGCTGAGCAGGGCCAAGGCCCAGACGAGCAGGCCGCCAAGGGCCAGCCCCGATCCGACATAGCCCGTCGAGGTCCAGCCCCAGCCTGCCGCGATCGCCAAGCCCCCGAGCCAGGGGCCGAGCGCATTGGCGGTGTTGAAGGCCGAGTGATTGAGCGCGGCGGCAAGGGCCTGGGCTTCGCCGGCCACGTCCATCAGCCGGGTCTGGAGTACGGGCCCCAGCGCGCCGCCAAAGCCGATCGCGAAAATGTCTAGGCACAGCAGCCAGAAATTGCCGGCCGAGAGCGGGTAAAGCGCCAAAGCGATGGCGCTGCCGATCAGCAGCACGGCTGCGGTCGGCATCAGCGCGCGGTCGGCATAGCGCGGGGCGATGATGTTACCGGCAGTCATGCCGGCTCCGAAGACGCCGAGCGCGATCGGGATCATGCCGGCAGAAACGCGAGTTACTTCGAGCAGGGTCGAGGCGACGTATGTGTAGACGCAGAACATGCCGCCAAAGCCAATCGCGCCGATGCCGAGCGTCAACCAGACCTGCCCATTGCCGAGCGCGCCGAGCTCACGCAGCGGGCTGCCGGAGCGGTCCGGCTTGTCGGCAGGAGCGAGGAAATAGACCAGCACCATGGTGAGCAGCGCAAGCACCGCCACGAGCCCGAACCCCCAGCGCCAGCCGATCGCCTGACCCATCCAGTTCGCCATCGGCACGCCGATCACGGTCGCAACCGTAAGGCCGAGCAGTACCCTGCCGACCGCTTGAGAACGCTTGTCGGTGGGGACCAGCGAGGCCGCCACCAGCGAGGCGATACCGAAATAGGCGCCGTGCGGCAGGCCGCTGAGAAAGCGGAACAGCAGCATCCATTCGTAATTGGAAGCGAGTGCGCTCAGGCCGTTGAACACCCCGAACATCGCCATTAGCAGGATCAGCAGGGTTCGACGGGCTAGTTTCGCCGAAAGCACCGCGAGCACCGGGGCGCCGACCACCACGCCCAGGGCATAGGCACTGATGACGTGCCCTGCGGTCGGCTCGTCGATGCTGAGGCCCGACGCGAAATAGGGCAACAGGCTCATGGTCGCGAATTCGGTGGTGCCGATCGCAAAGCCGCCCATCGCCAGCGCGAAGTGAACCAGGCCGGGATGCCGGCTTGCCGGTGGAGCGGCAAGGGTGCTGGAATCGCGGGCGCTGGTCAGGTCGGGCATGCGCCGCAGGTGGCGATGCTGCAATGCAGCGTCAACCCGGGCGCACTGATTGCACGTTATTGATAGCCGCCGTTTTCCTCGCGTTCCTCGGCGGCTTCTTCCTGCACCCGCTCCATCTCTTCGGACCGGTCGTCGGTAGCGGGCTCATCCTGGGGATCGTAGGTCATCGCGTTTCTCCGGCTTCTTGCCGGTCAACGAAGCGAGGCGGAGGAAGGCTCCCTGCCTTCCAGCATCTCCAGATAAGTGTCGAGCACGACCTGGTTGATGACCTCCCAGCGATATGCCTGCGCCTTGGCATGCCCCGCCTGTGCCTGGGCGCGGTGCAGCGCGGGCTCCTGCGCCAAGCGGGCAATGGCCTGAACATAGGCTTCGACCTCGCGCGGGGGCACAAGGAAGCCTGTGACGCCTTCATCAATCAGATCCACTGCGCCGGTCGCTCGGGCGGCGACCACGGGGACGCCAGCCGCCATCGCCTCCAGCGTGACGTTACCGAAGGTCTCCGTTATCGACGGGTTGAACAGCACGTCCATCGACGCCACCGCGCGGCCGAGATCATCGCCGCGTTGGAAGCCCGCAAAGGCGGCGTCGGGCACGCGCTCGGCGAACCAGTCGCGCGCGGGCCCGTCACCGATTACCAGCACCTTGTGCGGCACGCCGCGGGCACGAAGCGAGCGGCAGACATCGGCAAAGATATCGAGGCCTTTTTCGAGCACCAAGCGGCCGAGAAAGCCGACTGCGAATTCATCGTCCGCGATGCCAAGCGACCGGCGCCAGGCAAGGTCGCGGCGTTCGGGATTGAACCGATCGTGATCGACTCCGCGCGACCAGGTGCGGATCGGAGTGCTGACGCCCCACTTGCGCAGCAGATCGGCAGTAGACCGGCCCGGGGTCACCACCTGATCGACACGGTTATAGAAGCGAGTCAGCGCCTTGATCATCAACGGCGCAACAAAACCGATGCCGTAATATTGGGGATAGGTTTCGAACCGGGTGTGAAGCGAGGCGATGCTGGGGATGCCGCGCTCGCGCGCCCAGCTGACCGCGCGGTGCCCGAGCACTTCGGGCGCGGAGACATGAACGATATCGGGGGCAAAGGCTTCCAGGTCGCGCTTAGTGGCGGCAGGCAGGCGCCAAGCGAAGCGGTACTCGCTGCGCCCGCCTGGAACGGGCAAGGCCGGCACGCTGACCAATTCGCCGGTGGGAGCAAAGGCGGGCTTGTCTGTGGTGGGAGAATAGACCCGCAGCCTAACGCCCTGCGACAGCAGGTGGCCGGCGAGGAAGTTCAGCGCCTGGTTCGCGCCGTCGCGGACATAATTGTAATTGCCGCTGAAGAGCGCGACGCGAAGGTCGGTGGGCTGCATCGCGGCGGCTTAGCGGCGGGGCCGGGAGCGGGCAAGTTTGCCACGACGGTGCCCTATTCTACAATGAGGATAGAGGGATCAACGAGGCGCCGGGGGGTGCGGAATGGACATGACCGACTGGAGCGCCTGGGAGGGCGTATTGAATGACGTTACCGGGGTGCCGGCAAATGATAACGAGGCGGGCTTCGGCCGGGCGTGCCCGATGTTGAGGGCTGTAGGGCCAAGCTGAACGCTGGACCGGGCGAGACAATTGTTCTCTTCCTGTTCCCGTGTTAGTGCCGACATATGGCCAAGCCGAAGAAACGTTATGTCTGCCAATCCTGTGGATCGGTGACCTCGCAATGGGCCGGGCAATGCGGGGATTGCTCGGAATGGAACACCTTGCTGGAAGATGCCGGCGGCGTGGTGACGCCGTTTCAGGCACGGCACAACCTGCAATCGGGCGGGCGGGCTATCCAGCTGACCGGGCTCAACACCGCTATCGCGCTGCCGGACCGGATGGCGACGGGCATCGCCGAGCTGGACCGCGCGCTTGGTGGCGGGTTCGTCGAAGCGAGCGCCACGTTGATCGGCGGCGATCCGGGTATCGGTAAATCGACTTTGCTGCTCCAGGCGGCGGCCAAATTGGCGAAGGCGGGCCGGCAGGTCGCCTATGTTTCAGGCGAAGAGGCCTCCGACCAGGTTCGGCTGCGCGCGCGGCGGCTGGGATTGGGCGACGCGCCAGTGCAGCTCGCGGCGGCGACATCGGTACGCGACATCCTGACAACGCTGGGGCACGGCACGGCGCCGGATCTGCTGATCATCGATTCGATCCAGACGATGCATTCAGACCTGATCGAAGGCGCGCCGGGCACGGTCAGCCAGGTGCGGGCGAGTTCGGGCGAGTTGATCCGTTTCGCGAAGGAGCGCGGCACCGCGCTGGTGCTGGTCGGGCATGTAACCAAGGACGGGTCGATCGCCGGACCGCGCGTGCTCGAGCATATGGTCGACACGGTCTTGGCCTTCGAAGGCGAGCGCAGCCACCAGTACCGCATCCTGCGCGCGGTGAAGAACCGCTTCGGCGGAACCGACGAAATCGGCGTGTTCGCGATGCAGTCCGAAGGGCTGGAGGAAGTGTCGAACCCATCCTCCTTGTTCCTGACGCAGCGGGACGAGACCGTGACGGGCACCGTGGTGTTTCCGGCTTTGGAGGGTACGCGGCCGGTGCTGGTCGAGATCCAGGCCTTGGTGGTGCGGCTGGCCAGCGGGGCGACGCCAAGGCGGGCGGTGGTCGGTTGGGACAGTGGACGGCTGGCGATGATCCTGGCCGTGCTGGAGGCGCGGTGTGGCCTCAGCTTTTCGGCATGCGAAGTCTATCTGAACATCGCCGGGGGATATCGGGTGCAGGATCCCGCGGCCGATCTTGCCGTGGCAGCTGCGTTGGTGTCCGCACTGTCTGAGCGCCCGGTGCCGGTGGACGCAGTGCTGTTCGGCGAGGTCGCGCTGTCCGGAGAGGTACGCCCGGTGGCGCATGGCGCACTGCGCTGCCGCGAAGCCGCCAAACTGGGCTTCGGGCGAGCCTTGGCGCCTTCGTCTCAGCCCGAGGCGGGCGGATTGAAGGTTGCCGGCTTCCGCAATTTGGGTGCGCTGGTGGAACATCTGCTCGGCCGGTAAACGGTCCAGTGGGTAGCGGCAGCGCAATGCCAGCTTGCCTGAAGCACGCATGATCGTTCCAGCAGGATCATCCCGCCGCCGCGGCGTGGGCATGGCATTGGGTTGCCGCGGCGGTTATGGCGCGGTGGGTATGGACAACTCAGTTTCCGCATCGCCTTCGCCGCTGAGCGTGGCTGCTTTGTATCGGTTCACGCCGTTTGACGACTGTGCGAGCATCCAAGGGCCACTTGAGCGCCTATGCCGTGAGCAGGGTGTACGCGGAACGCTTCTGCTTGCGCATGAGGGGATCAACGGCACCATTGCCGGGCCTGCAGACGGGATAAGCGCCGTTCTGGCGCATATCCGCAGCCTGCCCGGCTGCGCGGAGCTGGACGTCAAGCTGTCCAGCGCGTCCGCCATGCCATTTCATCGAATGAAGGTGCGCCTGAAGCGCGAGATCGTCACGATGGGCGAACCGGACATCGAGCCGCGCGGCAGTGCCGGGACCTATGTCGCGCCACAGGAATGGAACGCGCTCATCGCCGATCCGGAAACCATCCTCATCGACACCCGCAATGACTATGAAGTCGCTATCGGCACCTTTCAAGGGGCGATCGATCCGAAGACGGCGACCTTCCGCGACTTCCCCGCCTGGTTCCGCAGCGAGCGCGAACGGCTGCTGGTTGCTGGTAAACAGCCAAAGGTCGCGATGTTCTGCACTGGTGGCATTCGCTGCGAGAAGTCGACTGCCTTTCTGAAGCAGGAAGGCGTGGAGAATGTCTTCCACCTGCAAGGCGGCATCCTGAAGTATCTGGAAACGGTGCCGCAGGACGCGAGCCTGTGGCGCGGCGAATGCTTCGTGTTCGACCAGCGTGTTGCGATCGGCCATGGCCTTGCTCAGGGCAGCCACACACTTTGCCACGCTTGTCGCCGTCCGCTCAACGAACAAGACCGAACGTCGCCGCTGTACGAAGCCGGCGTAAGTTGTGCGGCGTGCCACGGAGAGCGGACCGAGGCACAGCGTGCCTCCGCACGCGAGCGCCACCGTCAGGAGACGCTCGCCGCATCGCGAGGCCGATCGCATATCGGCGCGGTGCAGGCCGGTGAGGACGATGACTGCGCCTCCTGATCCCATCCTCTACAGCTTCCGCCGCTGTCCTTATGCGATGCGGGCGAGGCTCGCGATGGCAATCAGCGGCACACGCTGCGAACTGCGCGAAGTCGCACTTAGGTCTAAACCGGGGGCGATGCTGGCCGCATCGCCAAAGGGGACCGTTCCCGTGCTGGTCCTGCCCGACGGCGCAGTGATCGACGAGAGTTTGGACATCATGCGCTGGGCACTGGCGGCGCGGGATCCGGAACAATGGCTGGCACGCGACGATGCCGCGTTGATCGCCCTTACCGAAACGCGCTTCAAACCGGACCTGGACCGCTACAAATATCCGGAGCGCTACGCCGTCGACCCGCACGATTACCGTGAAGGAGGCGTGGCGTTCCTCCGCGAGATCGACGCGCGACTGGAGGCGGGAGGTCAGCTTTGCGGGCGGGCGCGTGGGTTGGCGGATGCCGCGATAATCCCGTTCGTACGGCAATTCGCGGCGGTGGACCAGGCGTGGTTCGACACATTGCCGCTGCCGCGTCTTCACGCCTGGCTGAGCGATCATCTCACATCCGACCTGTTCAACACGATCATGGTGCGCATGCGACCCTGGTCCCCAGGCGACGTGCCGACGTTCTTGCCAATGGGGAGGCCAGCGACACAAGGGAGCGGACCTGTTGGAGCAAGGCCGCGATCCGCCGCTCTCATCCTTGAAACGGCGTCAAAGCTCCCGGCCGATTGGATATAGAAGATAGCCATCGTCGCGATACGGCGAGTGGTCGAGTATCCAGGCAAGCCGCGCCTCGCCATCCTTCGCGAAGGCGGCGTCGCTGGCGAGCTTTGCCTCGAATGCCGCACGCAACCCCGGCGAGCGGGCCAGCATCGCCTCTGCCAGCGGGGCGCCCGCATAGCGCTCCATGCCTCCTGCACGTTGCAGCATGCCGGGAAAGAAGCCCCAGGCCAGAAAGGAGTCGGGCGCTTCAGCTTCAAGCAAGGCAGCGGCAAGCAAGCCCTTGGGCTGATCGTAGGGCACCCGCAACGATCCGGCGCGCATTGTCGCACGACGGCGCTCATGCCGCATCTTGGCCGACACCATCACGCGCCGCTCACTGACGGGACCAAGCGCCGGCTCCGCCAGCCGCACGAAATCCAGCTCCAAAGCTTGCGGCGTATCGACCCGTTCATAGCGGATGCCATGCAGGTCGAGCCGCTCGATGATGTCGGTAGAGTCGCTGGGAATCCACCACGCCTTGGGGAGGGTCACATGCGCAACGGGACGCTGACCGATCACCGGCACGCGCTGCGGTTCGGTGCGGGCGAGGTAGCGCACTTCCTCCTCGCCCGACGCCGGCGAGCGATAGCGCTCCAGCGCCACGCCAGCGAAGGTCACCCAATCCAGCGGAGTTTCGTCGCGCTCCCAGCGGACGGCCAACGTCTTCGGGCGCTCGGCCCGATCGGCATCGATCGCCGCACGTAGGGTCGCCCGATCTCGGGCCGCCTGGCGCAGCGCGCCCTCCATCATCGCGTAAGCGCCAAGCACACGCTGGCGATACGGCTTGAGGCAGTGCATTTCGACCAGCACCGTGGGCACGCGCGCGAAATCGCCATAGCCCGTGGAGTAGCGGGGCCCCTCGGCGGCCACGCGTAATCCGCGGCTCAGGTCGCGCTCATCAATGGCACTGGGATAGAAATGGGGATTGTGCCCGCTTTCGCGGATGAAGGCATCGACGCCCGTCTTGAATGATCCGTTCAGCCAGCCAGTGATCGCCCTTGACTGTACGTGCCGGCCCCAGCCAGCAAAGGTGTAGGTCACGTCATAGCCGTGATCGAACCCGTCCGAAACGTGCATGTCGACGTACAGGATCGGGTCAAGGCGATTCAACAGGCGCAACATCGCCTGCGTCTCGGGTGCGTCGGCCTTGGCATAGTCGCGGTTGAGGTTGATGTTCTGCGGAGTCGAGCGGATGCCCGGATTGCCTGGTCCACGTTGGTTGGGCCGGTTATAAGGACTGGTCCGCTCATGCCCGTCGGCATTGTAGATCGGCACGAACACCAGATCGATTTCCTCTAGCAGATCCGCCTTCCCGCGCAGCGCGATGTCGCGCAGCAGCATCAGCCCGGCGTCCTTGCCGTCGATCTCGCCCGAATGGATACCCGCCTGGATCAGCACCACCGGCTTCGGCGCGCCGCCCTTGCTTGCCCGAACGAAATACAAGTCGCGCCCCTCACCGGTGCGGCCGAACGTCTCCAGCGTCAGCAATGGCGATGCCGCCGCCAACCGTTCGAGCCAGGCACGCGTCTCGGCATAGCTTGGCGTCTCGGCGAAGCCATCTCGCTCGGCGGGCGTGATCCAAGGGTCGTTTGGCGCGGCAATCCACCCTTCGCTCGCACCAGACCAGGGCAGCACCGGCGGCAGGACGGCCCGCTGCTGCGCAGACGCGGCCAGGGGCGTGCCGAGCGCGAGCACGAACGGAGCCAGACGGAACGGATTCACGGAACCTCCTTGGATCAGGCGCGCCCGGCGCCGCTGACGCGCGCGATGCGGTACCCGCCAATCGCCAGCAGCAACGCCGCGGTCGCAAGCAGGGCCAGCAACGGCGCGAGCGGCAGTGAGCCGGTCGGCGCACGTGGCACATAGGCCGGGATCCGCTCGAAGTCGGCACGCGTGAATGGCCGGTCCGCGAACAGATAAGGATAGAAGAAGCGCCGCAGCGTCGTGTGGAACGTGGCGACGCTGTCCTGATAATGCAGCTGGGCGGCTTGATCGGTATCGGCGATCCGGTGCAGCACGCTCTGTGCAGCCACGCCAGGGAGCAGATAACCGGCACGCGCGCTCCACTGCTCCCGCGCAAGCAGGCTGGTGCGATAGGCTGCGACATCGGTCGCCACTGTTTCGTCGCCCACCTGGTGAATGGCGTAATACCATTTCCAGTGAAAGCGCCCTTCGAACGCTTCGCGGCCGCGCCATTCGGGATGGTTGAGGAAGAAACGTTCGAACGTATCGCCCTTGGCTATGTCCCAGCCACGGTGAACGGCCTCGCGCTGCGCCAGGGTCAAGTCGACGCCCTTTGCGGCGGGAATGGCGCGCGTAATCGCCGCATTGGCGAGCGTCGGCAACACCAGCGTGAGCAAGATCCAACAGCCGATCAGTCCCGCCGCCGCAGTCGCTGAAGCCTGCACGGCGCTTCCGACCAGCAGTGCCACACCGAACCAGAAGCCCAGATACAAGGCTGCTGCAAGCAGCATGGCTCCCGTCCCGGCCAAAGGTGCAGTGCTGAGGACGGTGCCGGCGACCAAGGGCAGGCCGAGCGCCATCATTACCAGCGCGTAGCGCAAGCCGATCCGGCGCCACCACAAGCCATGCCCTGGCATGGAGAGCAACAGCCGCAGCCTGCCTCCTTCACGCTCCCCGGTGACGAGATCATGGGCGAGCGCGATCACGATCAGCGGGGCGAGATAGACCAGCACGAACGCCCAGTCGAAAACGCCGGGCAGCGCCAATTCGGCGTTGATCGCCTCCGCGTCATAGAGCTGCTGCTGCAGTCCCAATGCGCGGACGCGGAGCACATAAGGCTGGATGTCGCGCTGCCCGATCGCCGCAAAGGCGAGTGGCGGCGGCGCATCGCGAGTCAGCAGGAAGCTGTAATAGGCCGCGTCGCCGGCATCGCCGTCAGGCTTGCCATGAGTGGCAGCGACGGCAGCGAAATCTTGCGCCTGTGCCTTGGCGACGCGCTCAATCGTGGCATGCTGCCGCGCCACGTGCTGGAGGCCCGACACAACCGCCAGCGCCGACAAGGCGAACAGCAGCGCCAAGGACCATAACGACAGGTAGGAGCGCCGGATCAGGCGCAGCTCCGCGAACCAGCGGCTCATCGTACGATCCCTCCGATGCGCCGCGCCGCCAGTGTCGCAAGCACGCTCAGCCCAACCAGCCAGCCGAGCAGAACCATCAGGTTCCCGCCGATCGACGCGGCGTTGCTGCGTAGCGGATCGTAGGGCTGATAGGCGAAGCGTGGCACCCGCTTCCAATTCTCAGCGGAAACCCGCGGATCCTCGCCGCCTATATGGGGAATCAGCACCGCCTGCATGCGGTTCAGCGTCTGGACAAAGCGGTATCGGAACGCCTCCGCCTGATCGAGAAAATCCTGGTGCGCGGTCACGTCGCTCGCCGTCAACGCCATCGACAATTGCCGGATGGCGATCAGTGGACTGAGCACGGCGAAGCCATGCACGCGTGCATTCTGCGACGCTTCACGCGCCGACACCTCGTTGGTAGCGCGTGCATATAGATCGGTGCTGAGCCGCTCCCCCTCCATCCCGACCAACCCGGCATATTGCACCGGCAGGTCCTCGACCCGCGACACGCCGTAGCGTGCCAGTGTCCGCTGCTTGAAAGCGTTGAAATACGGATCCTCGGGATCGTGGCTGTCACCGATTCTTGCCAGGTCGCGGTGCAGCGCCACCTCTGTCTCGATGCGGGTCGGCAGGATCGTCTCGACCGCCGCGACCTCGGGAAGCGCGCGCGGCAACAGGATCACTCCGACCATCCATAGTGCGACCAATGCAGCCAGCGCGTCGCGCGACCGGCTGGCGAAGCAGGATATCACCACCGCCAGCATTGCCCAAATCAGCAGCCAAACGGCATAACCCAGGATCAGCAATGCGATGGGCGCCCAGTCCGCCATGCCCATGGCGGCAAAGCCGATCAGCACCAGAAAGGCGGGCAAACCGATCGCCAGCGCGATCGCACCATGTCCCATCAACTTGCCTGCGACGAGCCGGGGACCATCCACCCCCTGTGCACGCAACAGGCGTAAGGTTCCACGCTCCCGTTCACGTGCGACGCTGGTGAATGCCAGGAAGATCAGCAGCAGCGGCGCCAGTGTCTGCAGCACGAATGCAGGCGTCAGCTGGCCGAAGCGCAGCAGCAACGAGGATTGGCGCGCCTCGGCGAAGTTGGCGCTGTTCTGGCGGTGCCCTTCCAGAAAGATGGTATTGCCCGTGTAGCTGTCGACTCCGGTGTCGAAAAACGCCAGCGGCGCGAGCGGGCGGAACACGAACTGTCCGTAATGCACCATTCGGTGCGGGTGCCGGGCGGGCTGTTTATCGAAGTCCGCGTCAACGCTTGCCTGATAGCCCGCGCGGTCGGCTTCGATCCGCGTGCGCCGCTCCAGGCTGACGAACGCCGCTACCAGCACCAACGCGACCAACAGCATCGTGGCGATCACGCCGGCGCGGTTGCGCAGCAGCGTTCGCCATTCTTCCTGAGCGATGCGGATCACCATGCTCACGCCGCCACACCCGGATTGGCATAGCGCGCGTGGAGTGCGTTCAGGTCGAACCGCTCACCGGTCGGACCGGCGGTTCGCTCTTCCTCGATGCGGCCTTCCGCCAGGAAACCGATCCGATCGGCGATATCAACGGCGCTCAACAGGTCGTGCGTCACCATCAGGATCGCGACATCGCGCGCACGCGCCGTGGCGAGCAATGCGTTGAACTCCAGCGTCGCCTTGGGATCAAGCCCGGAGGTGGGCTCGTCCAGCAGTAGCACCGGCACATGCCGCGCCAGGGCCAACGCGATTGCAACCTTCTGGCGCATGCCCTTCGAAAATCCACCCACGCGCTTGTCCCAGGCGTGCCCCGGCAGGCCCACCGCCTCCAAGGCAGGATCGATCACCGAACTTCTGCCACGTTCGGCGCCCGCCAGCGCAAGGAAATAGTCGATATTCTCGCGCGCGCTCAGATGGTCATACAGCGCCACGCTTTCGGGCACATAGGCTAGACGCGCGCGCGCCTCTGCCGGTGCGGCCGCGGGATCGATGCCGCACACCCGCACGGTTCCCGATGCCGGTGCCAGGAACCCCAGCAGGGCGTTCAAGGTCGTCGACTTACCCGCGCCGTTACCTCCGAGCAGCGCATAGATCTGCCCCGGCGCCACTTGCAGATCAATCCCGCGCAAAACTTCCCGCGCGCCGTAGCGGTGATGCAGGCCGCGAATCTCGATCGCGGGGGCTATCGCTGAGCTGTGCGGCACCGGTCTTCCTTTTTCCTGTTGCGCTGCGGCGAGGTCCGGTTATGTGATGATGTAACATGGCGCAAGACCTGAATGGTTTCGGGAATGTTGCGCGGTTTTGGGGAAACAGATGGAACTGCTGGAAAACCGTCGCGCGTCGCGGCGGCTGTCACTCGCCGCCCTCGCGAGCGCGGCGTTCTTCACCATTTCAGCGCCGGCTGTCGCGCAGGAAGCGGAGGAGCGGCGCGGGCAAGAAGACGAAACCGAACAGCATGGTGAAATCGTCGTGCTCGGCACTCGCACGGCGCGAGACGCCACGCTGTCATCCGACCGTGTTACCGAGCGGATGTCACAGTCCAGCCGCTCGCTCGAACGGGACATCCTAGACGCTGCAGGCACGTACCGCCTCAGCGACGCGCTGGAGCTGGTCAGCGGCATCAGCCAGCAGAACAACCGCGGCGGCTTTCTCGACAACTTCGCGATCCGCGGCTTTCTTGGTACACCCGATGGCGGCGCGGAATATTATGTCGACGGCTTCCTGGCCAACCGCGGCATGGCGCCGCCGCGCGACCCTGCGACGGTGGAACGCATCGAAGTGCTCAAGGGGCCCGCTGGCGCATTATTCGGCGAGATCGATCCGGGTGGCCGCGTCAACATCGTCACCAAGACGCCGCGCTTCACACCTGGCGCTTCGGCGACGCTGACCTATGGATCGTTTGACACGCGCCGTGGCGAACTCGATGTCACCGGCCCGATTACCGACACGCTGGCTGCTCGCATGGTTGTCGCTGCGGAGAACAGCGACGGCTATCGCGACTTCGCTGGTCTTCGGCGGCGGGTGGTGTCGCCATCGCTCACCTGGCAACCAAGCAACGATCTCCGCCTCACATATGTCGCGCAGCACATGATCTTCGACGCGCCGTTCGATCGCGGGGTCCCGGCAATCGATGGCAACCCGCTTGCCCTGCCCGCTTCCCGCTTTCTCGGCGAGCCTTCGAACGGCAATACCCGCGCGCGTGACACCCGCCACCAGCTTACCGGCGAACTCAGGCTGAGCGAACGCTGGTCGCTGAATGGCGGCATCGCCTACCGCACCGGCACATTGCGGGGCTTCTCTGCGGATCAGTCGCGTCTCGTAGGTAGCGCGCTGTGGCGGCAATATCGCGAGCGTGGTTATGAGGTAGAGGATCTGTCCGCGCGACTGGAACTGCGGGGGCATTTCGAGGCGCTTGGAACCCATCATCCGAGTTTTGGCATCAAGGGCTATACGCTCGATTATCTGGAGCTGCTGAACCGCCGCAATCCTACCGCCGCCAACCCCTACGCCGTCGACGTGTTCGCGCCTGTCTATGGGATTGCCCGGCCCTTGCCTCTGCTGCCCTCGATCGATCAGCGCGAGACGCGGCGGGTGCTCACGCTCTATGCGCAGGATATGTGGGACGTGACTGACCGGCTTACGCTGGTTGGAGGCCTTCGGTTCGACACCTATCGGCAACAGCTGCAAAAAAACCTGACAGGCGCGCGGAGCATGACATCCGATGAACCTGTGAAGTTCCGCGTGGGCGCGCGCTACGTGGTCGACGATCATGTCGCGGTACATGCCAATTGGGGCGAATCCTTCCTGCTCAACTCGGGGAGCGGGCGCGACGGCGCCGCCTTTGCCCCCGAACAGGGCAAGGGGTATGAAATTGGCGCAGCCGGGCGCTGGGACGGAATGGACCTGGGTATCACCTGGTTCGACATCCAGAAGCGCGGCATTCTAACCAACGATCCAGTTGATGCGGGATTCCTCGCGCCTGTTGGCCAACTCACCAGCCGAGGTGTGGAACTCGATGCCTCGTGGAAGCTGACGCGCCGCTGGCAAGTGGTGGCGAACTACAGCTGGGTCGATGCCAAGGCTGACGATGCCGCCTTCGCCACCCCTGCAGTGCTCAACGTGCCCGAACATGCCGGCACCCTGCTGGTCGTGCATCGTCTGCCTGTCCGCGGGCGCGAATGGCAGCTGAGCGGCGGATTGGCCTATGTGGGGGATCGCGCAGGCGCGGTGGACGCCAGCGGGCTGACTCTCCCCGACTATTTGAAGGTCAAGGCGGCGATCGACGCCCCGCTGGGCGAGGCGCTTACCCTCAGGGCCGAAGTCGACAATCTGTTTGACGAACACTACGCCCAGAGTTCCTATAGCCCCTTGTGGATCTATCCAGGCGCGCCGCGCACCGTACGGGTCTCGTTGCGGCTTCGACTGTGAGCTACGGCGACGCTTCCCCACGAGCATGATTCCAGTTGCACCGCGTCTGGAATCGAGGCTTGATCCACTCGGCGAAGGCACGAAGATGCCGCGGCAGTTTTGGGGGGATGAATGACGGATCTGATGCGTGAGGCATGCGAAGCGTTGGGCGACGTGTTAAACCCGCACGGCCCTGCCGTGAATGCGGTCAAGAGCTACGCGCCTTCCGACTACAGCATCCACTTCTTCCTGCAACTCGCGATCATCATCCTGGTGTGTCGCGTCGTCGGCTGGGCAGGACAACGGTTGTTCGGACAGCCGCAAGTAGTCGGTGAAATGATCGCCGGCGTGATCCTGGGCCCCTCGTTGGCGGGATTGTTCTTCCCCGACCTTCAGCTCGCAGTGTTTCCCAAGGAAACCCGCAATGTCCTGTATGTCGGCGCCCAACTGGGTGTCGGCCTCTACATGTTCATGGTCGGGCTGACGCTTCGGCTGGACCATTTCCAGACAAAAGCGAAAAGCGCAGCCGCCGTATCCGCCGCAGGTATTGCCGCGCCCTTTTTACTCGCTGCGCTCATCACGCCTTTCCTGCTGCGCGTGCCCGGCCTGTTTACACCCGGCATCACCCAGGCCAATGCCACGCTGTTCATGGGCGCATGCATTGCACTTACTGCCTTCCCCATGCTGGCGCGCATCATCAATGAACGCGGGCTTGCAGACTCTTCGCTCGGTACGCTCACCCTCACCGCCGGCGCCTTCGACGACGCCGCTTCGTGGTGCGTGCTGGCCGTGGTGCTCGCCACCTTCGGCGCTGGCGCCGGCGTTGCCGTCATCGCGATTGCCGGCGCCGTGCTCTACACGACCTTCATGATTCTGTGGGGCCGGCGGCTGCTCGCCCCACTCGGGCGCGCCGTGGAGGCACGTGGAGAAATGAGCACGCAGGTGCTCGCCATCACTCTATTGCTGTTCTGCCTGTCGGCGTTCCTGATGGACGCGGTCGGCATACACGCGATCTTCGGCGGCTTCCTGATCGGCGTGTGCATGCCGCGCGGGCTGTTCGTCGAGGAACTGAAGCGCAAGGTCGAGCCGATGGCCGTGGTGCTACTGCTGCCGATGTTCTTCACTTATTCGGGGCTGAACACGCGCATGGACATGGTGAACTCGGTGCCGCTGTTGCTGATTGCACTTGGCATCCTCGCCGTGTCCGTCCTCGCTAAGTTCGGTGCCTGCTACGCCGCCGCGCGGCTTTCAGGCGAAGACAACCGCACTGCGCTCGGCATCGGCGCGCTGATGAACTCGCGCGGGCTGATGGAACTGATCATCATCAATATCGGTCTGCAAAAAGGCATTATCGGTCCGACGTTGTTCTCAATGCTGGTGCTGATGGCGATCATCACGACCGTGATGGCCACGCCGTTGTTCGAAGCCGTGTACGGAAAAAAGGCGCGTGAGAGCGGAGAGCTTGGCCAGATCGATCAGCGCATGGCTGCGGCCTGACCGCCTTGGCGGCGCCTTAACGCGCGGGCGCCTTCGGCTTGGTATAAGGCACGAACTTGCCCAGGAAAACCGGGCTGCGCGGGAAGCCCGAGAGCCGGTCCGCCGTATGGACCACGTCGGTGCTGCACAGCTGCGAACCAAAGGTGCGGGTGATCAGGACGTCGTCGCTGCGCAGGGACTGCGGATAAGAGCGCGGGGTGTTCACGTACAACGTACTCCCGACGCGATAGACGATCGCCTTACCGTCAATGATTGTCGACGAACTAGCTGAACTGAGATCGATGCAGTCGACCGGCTTACCCGCGACACGACCAGCGAGCATCTTTTCCAAGCGCATCTCCGGCGTGTCGCGCGACGTAGCAAGGGCCGGCGTCGCCAGCATGGCGGCGCCGAGGATCAGCGAGCGGAGGATGGTAGGCATGTGCGGCACCCTGCTCCTCTCGGCCTGAATGGCGGCTGACCGTCGCTCAGCTGCCCAGGGCAGCCGCCCGGCTCCATGACTCAACTCACACGGAAATTGGTGCTGGGCGGCCAGGCGCGATCTTGCGCGCCAACCAGCACCTCGCCGCCCCGGTGCAGCAGATACTGACCCGGCCGCCCGGCGAGCGCGAAGCGGACCTCGTCCTTGCTGACGCTCTGGCGCAAAAAGCCGCTGCGCAGCGCGAACTGGCGGTCCTGAGTGATCGGCGCGAGGCGCACCATACCGTCCGCCCCGACGACGAGGCACTTGTCGGGCGCGTCCACCGGCACCAGCATCACCGCACCGCCCGCGCTGGGCACCGCGCGAAACTGGGAGGCGGGGATCAGCCCCTTCCCCACCGTCACCCGGTCGCCGTCATGCATCAAGTAGCTATCGGGGGCTGCCACCGGGCTCAGCCGGTCGGGCACCGGGCCATTGCCTACGGGAATGCCGAAGTCGGGCGTGCCGTCTTCGCGATAATAGATGCGCTGCACACGGGTGTGGCGATTCGGGTCGAACAGCGGGTCGCCCTTGATCGCCTTGTAATCACGGCCGTGGTAAACCAGCACGTCGCGGCCCTGTTCGTCCACGGTGAAGCTGTTGTGCCCGGGCCCGTAGACCTTGGTCACCTCCGAGCTGACGAACACCGGCTGCGGCGACTTCACCCAATTGGCTGGGTTCATAATGTCGGCATTGTCGCGCGCGGTCAGCATGCCCAGCGAATAGCGATCGTCGGTGGCGCTCGCCGAGTAGGTCATGAACAGCCGCCCGTTGCGCGCCAGCACCGCTGGCGCCTCGGCCACCTTGAAGCCGCGGACTTCCCAGTCGAGCGTCGGCACGGTCAGGCGAACCGCCTTGGCACCCAGTGTCAGCGGTGTCTCGAGCGGCGCGAGATACAGGTTGGAATTGGTGTCGATCCCCGGCTCGCGCTCCGCCCAGCAGAAATAGGAGACGCCGCGATGCTTGAAGATCGTGGAGTCGAGGTTGAAGCCGTCAAAGGGCGACTCGAACTTGCCCAACACGCTCCACTTGCCCTTCATCGGATCGGGACCGTCGCACACGACCGCATAGGTGCGAATGCGGAACACATCCTCGCCCCCGCCGCTCGGGCCGGCCGCAAAGTACATGATCCACTTGCCCTGGAAGAGATGGAGTTCGGGCGCCCATAGGAAGCCCGACATCGGCCCGCTCGCCTGGTGGCGCCACAGTACCCGCTCGGGCGCGGTCGCGAGCCCAGCAATGGTGCGCGAGCGGCGCAGCACCAACCGGTCATACTCCGGCACCGACCCGGTAAGATAATACCAGCCATCGGTGTGGCGGAAGACCTGCGCATCGGCGCGGTTGCGCACCACCGGGTTGACTGGAACGGGCGCGGTGCCGGGAGCGGCAGGCGCCGCCATCCCGACGGCCTGCGCCTGCGTGGCGACGGCAGTGCCGGCGGCGCCGGCCAGGAACAGGCGGCGGTTCACGTCGATCATCATGGCTCTCCTCAATATTCCGCGACGGGCCAGCCGTCGGCGCCCCAGCGCACCGGCGCGATGCGCAGCGTCGGCGCGCCCCGCGCTTCCTTGTCATATGCGTGATAGACCACGTAATCGCGGCCATCCTTGTCGTGCAGCCAGCCGGGGTGGCCGGGCCCACGGAAGCGCTGCTGCTCCTGCAGGTCGGCGCGCAGGAAGATGGTGCCGCCGCCCCGCATCAGCGGGCTGCCATCCTTGCCCAGATACGGCCCGGTGATCGCCTTCGATCGGCCAACCACGGTGTAATAGGTGCTGTTCGCGCCCTTGCAGCAATAGTCATAGGAGACGAGCAGATAGTAGAAGCCACCATGCGGCACGATGAACGGCGCTTCCACCGGGGCGGGTCCGCCCGCGGGTGCCGGGCGCTGCGCGATCGAATAGGGCTTGGCGTCGGGCTTCAGCGGCTTGCCCGTCTTGCGATCGAGCTCGAACAGCTTGATTCCCGTCCAAAAGCTTCCCAGCGACAGCCAATGCCGCCCCTGTGCGTCTACCACGAAGTTCGGGTCGATCGCGTTGAAGTCGTCGGAGGGCATCGACTGCACGACGAGCCCCTCGTCGCGCCAGGCGAAGTTGGGCGATTTGGGATCAAGCGTGGCGTTGGTCGCCATGCCGATCGCCGAACGGTTCGATCCAAAGGTCGACACCGAGTAATAGAGCCGCCAGCGCCCGTTTACGAAGCTGATGTCGGGTGCCCACATCCCGCCCGTGCCCGGCACCGCCTTGGGCGCCCAGTCGGGCATCTTGGTGAATACCGGCGCACCCGCGGTCCAATGCACCAGGTCCTTGGAGCTCTTGGTCTCTACCAGACGCTGGCCATGCCCGGTCGAGAAGATGTAATAGGTGTCGCCGTCGCGCGCGATCACCGGATCGTGCGTGGGTGCCAGATCGCCCGTGAGCCGCGCGTTCAGCGTCGTGCCTCCAGGCGCAGCCTGTTGCGCGGGAGCGGCGCCGCTCAGCGCCAGTGCGGCGGCGGCGGACAATAGGCCAAGCAACTTCATCGGACCTCTCCGGAACGTTGAGACGGACAAGCGGCGCCCGGCGCATTCGCCTGGGCGCCGCCTTTCCTTATTGCAGGTCGAGCACCACCACCGACTTGGCCGGTAGCGTGACGGTCAGCGTGTCGCCGCTCACCTGCGCGTCGTTGAACGGTGCCGGCTTGACGGCTTCGGGCGCGTCGAACGTGTTGTGCGTGTTGATCGCTGGCGCGGTCAGCACCCGGCCCGATACGCTGCCGGCGGTCACGCCGCTCAGCTTGACGCTCACCGTGTTGGGACGGTTCGGGTCAAGGTTGGACAGGCCGATATGCACCCGGCCATCCTTGCCGCGCACCGCCGATCCACTCACCGCCGGCATCGTGAACTGGTTCTTGTTGTACCAGGGCGCGTTGATCGTGATCGGCAGCACCTTGGCGTCCTGCCACGGCTTGTACATCTCGAACACATGGTAGGTCGGCGTCAGCACCATCTTGCTGCCGTCGGTCAGGATCATCGCCTGCAGCACGTTCACCATCTGCGCGATCGCGCTCATGCGGACGCGGTCGGCATGCTTGGCGAAGATGTCGAGATGGATCGAGGCAACCAGCGCGTCGCGCAGCGTGTTCTGCTGGCGCAAGAAGCCGGGATGCGTGCCCGGATCCTGGGCGTACCAGGTGCCCCATTCGTCCACCGCCAGGAAGACGCGCTTTTGCGGATCGTACTTGTCCATGATCGCGCTGTGCTTGGTCACCAGCTCGTCCATGCGCCATGCGCCGGCCAGCGCATCGGCCCAGCCGCTTTCGTCGAAATTGATTGGATCGGCCTTGGGCGGCCAGCCGCCCTGGGGCAGCGTGTAATAGTGGAGCGACAGCGCATCGAGCTGACCGGCAGCCTCGCGCATCATCGTCTCGGTCCAGCGATAATCGTCGACATTGGCGCCGGCGGCAATCTTCATGATGCGGGTTCCGGCCGGCGCCTTGATGAAGGTCGCGTAGCGCCGAGTCTCATCTGCGGCGAACTCCGGGCGCATGTTGCCGCCACAGCCCCACAGCTCGTTGCCGACACCGAAATAAGGCACTTTCCACGGTTCCTTGTGGCCGTTCTTCGCGCGCTCGTCGGCCAACGTGCCCGCCGGCGAGGTCATGTATTCGACCCACTCGGCCATCTCGCGCGGGGTGCCGTTGCCGACATTGCCGGCGACATAGGCCTCGGCATTCACCTGGCGCAGCAGCTCGAAGAACTCATGCGTGCCCACCGTGTTGGGCTCGGTCACACCGCCCCAATGGGTGTTGATCTTCACCGGGCGCTGCTTTTGCGGGCCGATGCCTTCGCGCCAGTGATATTCGTCGGCGAAGCAGCCGCCGGGCCAGCGGATCACCGGCACCGCCAGGTTCTTCAGCGCCGATACGACATCGTTGCGGAAGCCGTTGGTGTTCGGGATCTTGGAATTCTTGCCGACCCACAGCCCGCCATAGATGCCGGTGCCCAGATGCTCGGCGAACTGGGTGAAGATGCGCCGGTCGTACGTAGGAGCAGCCGGATCGGCCTTCACTTCGATCGTGGCGGTGCCGACCGCCGGCGCCGCCGCTGGGGCAGGCCCGGTCTGGGCAGTGGCTGCGAGCGGCGTGCTCGACAGCAGCAGGGCAAGCGCCGTGCGGCGTAGCGTGCGGATCATCTGTCTCTCCCAATTCGCCGGCGTACCCGGCATCGTTTTGCCAAGAAGCCGGCCGTCTTTGGGACGACCGGATCGTTCTCGATCAATCGTGGAATTCTTCCACCGTCAGACGATGGCCCCGCAGGAACGCGTCGGCCACCAGCCGCAGCGGCGCGGTGTCGACATCGCGCGTGCCGGCATGGACCAGTTCGGCGAAGCGGGCATACAGGCCGGGATATTCCCGATCGTCGGTCGCCTGCGTGCCTTCCGGCGTGGTCAGCACCGCGCCGCCTTTTTCCAGCTTCAGCGTGCCGCCATCGGTTTCCACCGTGATGTCCCAGCTCTGCGGACCGGTCTGGCGCCAGTCGAGGTCCATATGCACCGGCGCGCCGTCGCTGGTCCGGAAGTGCAGGTCGGCGGCGATCGGCGCCGCGCGGTTGGACGGCAGCGACAATCGCCCTTCCAGCAGGAAGAAGGGCGGGAGGATATGCGTCGCGATCGACAGCGCATTGATGCCCGGATCGAATACGCCAAGGCCGCCCGGCTCCCAGATCCAGTCCTGTCCCGGATGCCAGACCCGCACATCCTCGCGCCACACGATCGATGCGGCGGTGATCTTGCGCCCGCGCAGCCATTGGCGCGCCGGCTCGACGCCCGCGGCGTAACGCGAGTGCCAGCTGGCGAACAGGGTCACGCCCGCCGCCGCGGCCTGCGCATCGAGCAGCGCCACTTCGGCCAAAGTCGCGCCGGGCGGCTTTTCGAGGAACACATGCTTGCCCGCGGCGATCGCCTGGGCTGCCAGGTCGTAGCGGACCTGGGGCGGGGTGCAGAGCGCCACCGCGTCGACATCTACCCCAGCCTCGAGCAGTTCGCCCAGCGTGCGGAAGTGCGGCAGGTCATTGACCGCTTCGCCGCGCGAGCTGACCGTGGCAGCCAGTTCAAAGTCGCCATTGCCGGCGATCGAGGGAAGATGCTGGTCATGGGCGATCTTGCCCATGCCGACGATCGCGACCCGGATCGGCGCGGCCATCAGAGCACCCCCACTGTAACGGCCTGCGCGGCTTCACGCGCCAACGGGTTGCGCAGCGGCAGCGTAAAAGGCGCTGCCTCGATCTCGAACACGTCGCCTTCCTGCGTGCGGATTCCGTCGCTGAACGACAGCGTCGCTGTGCCGAAGAAGTGGACATGAATGTCGCCCGGGCGCCGGAACAGCGCGTATTTGAAGTGGTGGTACTCCAAGTTCGCCAAGCTGTGCGACATGTTGTCTTCGCCTGAGAGGAACGGCTTTTCCCAAAGCGTTTCGCCGTTCCGCACGATCCGGCTTGCCCCACGCACGTCGCGGGGCGCCTCGCCGACCAGCAACTCGGGCCCCAGCGCCGCCTGGCGCAGCTTGGAATGCGCGAGCCACAGATAATTGTGCCGCTCGGTGACATGGTCGCTGAACTCGTTGGCCAAGCACAGCCCCAGCCGGTGCGGGGTGCCGTCAGGGCCGATCAGATAGATGCCCGCAAGTTCGGGCTCCTCACCACCGTCCTGCGCGAAGGCCGGCATCGCCAGCGGCTCTCCCGGACCAACCAGCTGCGTTCCGTCGCCCTTGTAGAACCATTCGGGCTGCTGCCCTGCCTTTCCGGCAGCGGGCTTACCGCCCTCCACCCCTTCCAGGAACATCCGCATCGAGTCGGTCTGCGTCTCAGCAGACGCCGCCTCGCGGTGCATCTTGTCGCGGCCCTCGGCTGAGCCGAGATGTGTCAGGCCGGTGCCGGTCATCACCAGATGCGCGGGATCTTCATGGCTGATCGGCGAAACGAAGCGGCCCGCGGCGAATTCCGCCTGCAAGTCGATCGCCGCTCCCTCACCCGCGGCTTCCACCGCCTGCGCCAGTCTCTGCCCTGCTTCGATTGCGGCAAGCGCCAGCGCCCGCACACTTGTTGCGCCAGGAACCACTGCGGCGCGCTCACCCTGAGCTGCGACTACGGACAGGGTGCCGTCGGCGCCCCGATGCTGCAACAGGCGTAAGCTCATCGTTCGTTCCTCAGTTCCAGATGTTGCGGACGCGCGGCGCGCGCATCGGCGCGCGGCGTGCTGATTGCAAAGGGAGAGACAGCGCTCGTCGCGGCGCTCGCAGGGCGCGACATGTGCCAAACAGAACCGCCAATCGGCATCACCTCTCCTTTTTGTCGGACATATTCCTGTTGCCGATCATTGGCAATCTTTCGTTCGCGCCAATCGGCTGATACAGTTCTCTTTACGAATACGCGCCGCGATGAAGAACGGGGTCGAATGGAAGAAGCCGGAGAGGCCCTGGTGCCCATGCAAGCGGGGGAAGCGGATCAGGCGGAGGCACGCCCCAAGCGTGGCACCGGCCGGCGCCTGCACGGCGCGATCGCGCAGAAACTAGGTTCGGCCATCGTCTCTGGAAGATACGCGCCGGGCGATCGGCTGGAAGGCGAGGTCGCGTTCTCCGAAACGCTCAACGTGTCCCGCAGCGCCTATCGTGAAGCGGTGCAGGTGTTGGTCGCAAAGGGGCTGGTGGAAAGCCGTACCAAGGCGGGCACGCGCGTATTGCCGCGCAACCGCTGGAACCTCCTCGATCCGGACGTACTCGCCTGGGCGTTCACCGGGGAGCCACATATCGACTTCATCCGCGATCTGTTCGAATTGCGTCAGATCGTCGAACCCGCCGCCGCCAGCCTAGCGGCGCAGCGCCGCGACCGTGACGATTTGGCCGTCATGAAAACTGCCCTGGCCGCGATGCGCAAATATTCCCTGGCAACCGAGACTGGGCGTGCGGCCGACCGCGACTTTCACAACGCGCTGCTTCAGGCGACTCGCAACGAAGCGGTAGTGGCGCTTAGCGCCAGCATCGGCGCGGCGGTCAGCTGGACCACTCAGTTCAAGCAACGCGCCCGCGCGCTGCCCCGCAACCCGATCCCCGACCATGTCCGCGTGTATGACGCAATCGCAGCCGGAAACGCCGGGGCGGCTGCCGAGGCAATGCGCACCCTCGTCGATCTGGCGCTAGAGGACACCCGCAGCGCGATGCAGGCGTAAACCGCCGCCTGCTTCAGATACGGGAAAAGCGGGGATGGCCCGCCATCCCCGCCTCCACATTCAGGGGCAGACCGCGCCGAAGCGCGGCCTACCTTCATCAAACCGGCCGCTGATCCGGCAGCGCGTTGGTCGTCTTGGATCCCCAAAGCGCATAGAACAGGATATACAACTCGCAGATTGCGGTCAGCAGGAACGACTGCTGCAAGCCATATTCGTCAGCAAGCCAGCCTTGTACGAACACCAGCGCTCCGCCGGCGATCGACATGATCAGCAGGCCCGATCCTTCCTCGGTCAGCGGACCCAGGCCCTTGATGCCGAGCGTGAAAATCGTCGGGAACATGATCGAGTGGAACAGCCCCACCGCGATCAGCGACCACATCGCGACTTCACCGGTGGTGAATACGGTGATGATCATGACCAGAAAGGCCAGGACCGAGAAAACCGCGAGCACTGTCTCGGCGGCGACGCGCTGCATGATCGCCGATCCGGCAAAGCGGCCGATCATCATGCCGCCCCACAGCAGGGTCAGATAGCGTCCAGCCTGCTCGGTGGTCATGTTGCCGATGTCGGGGCGGCTGACGAAGTTCACGAAGAGGTTGCCCACGCCGATCTCGGCGATCAGGTAGATGAAGATCGCGCCCATGCCGAACATCAGGTTGCGATGCTTGAACAGCGAATGCTTCTTGCGCTCGTCCTTGGCGACACGATTGGTCGCTAGGCCGATCGCTGGTAGCGGGAAGCGGGCGATCACCACCGCCAGCACCACCAGCACCACCGCCACCAGCGCATAAGGCAGGATCACCGACTGCGCGTCGGCCAGCCGCTCGGCCTGCGACAGCACCGTGCCGGTTTCCGCAGTGCCGCCCTTGGAGCGGCCAAGGATCAGATATGCACCGAACAGCGGCGCCAGCATGGTGCCAGCCGAGTTCATCGCCTGCACCAGATTGAGGCGCGACGACGCGGTCTCGGGTGCGCCGATCACCGCGACATAGGGGTTAGCGGCGACCTGGAGCAGCGTGATGCCACTGGCGATCACGAACAGCATCACCAGCGTGACGCCATAGGATGGCAGGCTCGCCGCCAGCGTCATGCCCGCCGCACCGGCCGCCATGATCAACAGGCCGGTGACCATCGAGGTCTGATAACCGAAGCGCTCGATGAACTTGGCCGACGGAATCGACGCGAAGAAATAGGCGATGAACCAGACGCTCTCGATCAGCGATGCCTGGAAATAGGTGAGTTCGAACACGCTGCGCAGGTGGGGCAGCAGCGTGCCGTTGATGACGGTGATGAAGCCCCACATGAAAAACAGGCTGGCGAGCAGCGTCAGTGCGGAACGGTAGCCGCCGACAGTGGGCTGCTGCCCTCCTGCCGTGGAGGCTGTGGTGATGGGTGCGGGCATCGCGATCCTTCTCTCCTTGGAAAGTCCGGCGTAGCGGGTCTATCCAAGGATTCCCAGCCAGCTTCCATTACGATTTTTGTCTGACTATATGGGTGCCCAGGGGCGCGTCAACGCTGCCCGTGCTGGAGAGGAGATGCAAGCGATGGACAAAGCGAAATTCGCGGTGGCCGCAGCGATCTGGACGGTGGTGGCGGGACAATCGGCCGCTGCAGCAGAAGCCAAGCGTGAAGCGGCGGGCACGCTGAAGGACGGCACCGCGGTGGAAGCGGTCACGCTGTCCAACGCGAACGGCGTGTCGGCACGCATCCTGAGCTACGGCGCCACGCTGCAATCGTTCAAGGGGCCGGACAAGTCGGGCAAGATCGCCGACGTCGTGCTCGGCTATGACGATCTCACCTCTTACGTCGATCATCCCAATTATTTCGGCGTCACCGTCGGCCGCTATGCTAACCGCATCGCCGGCGGCAAGTTCACGCTGAACGGCAAGACCTACCAGCTCCCGCTCAACGACAAGACCAACTCACTGCACGGCGGCGGACAGGGCTTCGATAAGAAGGTCTGGCGCATCGTCTCCGTCGACAACGGCCCCACTGCGCGCGTGGTGTTCGGCCTGACGAGCCCCGAGGGCGACTCGGGCTATCCGGGTGCGCTGGAGGTGAAGGTCACTTATTCGCTCGATGATACGGGCGCGCTCCAGATCGCCTATGACGCGGCTACGACAAAGCCGACGGTCATCAACATGACCAATCATGCGATCTTCAACCTGGCTGGGGAAGGCTCGCCGATGGGCGCGATGGGCCATCTGCTCACCGTCCCTGCAACAGCCTATACCCCGGTCAATGCTGCGCTGATTCCCACCGGTGAGCTTCGCCCGGTCTCCGGCAGCGTGTTCGACTTCCGCAAGCCGCGCATCATTGCCGAGGGCCTGCGCGACGGCACCGATCAGCAGATCCGCTACGGCCAGGGCTATGATCACAATTTCACGCTCGACAAGGGCCTAACCGCGAAGCCCGAACTCGCCGCCCGACTGGAAGACCCCGCCTCGGGCCGTGTGCTCGAAGTGCTCAGCACCGAACCCGGCATCCAGTTCTACACCGGCAACTTCCTGGACGGCACCTATTACGGTAAGGCCGGCCATCTCTATCGCATGGGCGACGGCATAGCGCTGGAACCCCAGAAGTTTCCCGATGCACCAAATCAGTCGGGATTCGTTTCTGCTCGTGTTGATCCCGGCAAGCCGTATAGGCATGTCATGATCTACCGCCTCTCGGTTTCCCAGTAACGGACCTGTCATGACCGCCCAAAATCCGCAAAAGCTTCGTTCGCGCGCCTGGTTCGACAATCCCGACAATATCGACATGACGGCGCTCTATCTCGAGCGTTATCTGAACTTCGGACTCAGCCTGGAAGAACTCCAGTCGGGCAAGCCGATCATCGGCATCGCCCAGACTGGCAGCGACCTTTCCCCATGCAACCGCCACCACCTGGTGCTCGCCGAGCGCGTGCGTGAGGGCATCCGTGAGGCAGGCGGCATCGCGATCGAGTTCCCGGTGCATCCGATTCAGGAAACCGGCAAGCGCCCGACAGCCGGCCTCGACCGCAACCTGGCTTATATGGGCCTGGTCGAGTTGCTGTACGGCTATCCGCTCGATGGCGTCGTGCTGACGATCGGCTGCGACAAGACCACGCCGGCCTGCCTGATGGCCGCCGCGACCGTGAACATCCCGGCGATCGCCCTCTCGGTCGGTCCGATGCTGAACGGCTGGCACAAGGGCGAGCGTACCGGATCTGGCACCATCGTGTGGAAGGCGCGCCAGATGCTTGCTGCCGGCGAGATCGACGACAAGGAGTTCATCAAGCTCGTCGCCTCGTCCGCTCCGTCGACCGGCTATTGCAACACCATGGGCACCGCCACGACGATGAACTCGCTGTGCGAGGCGCTCGGCATGTCGCTGCCCGGCTCGGCGGCGATTCCCGCGCCGTATCGCGACCGCCAGGAAGTCTCCTACATCACCGGCAAGCGCATTGTCGAAATGGTGGCCGAGGATCTCAAGCCTTCCGACATCCTCACCCGTGAGGCGTTCGAGAACGCGATCGTCGTCAATTCGGCGATCGGCGGCTCGACCAATGCGCCGATCCACTTGGCCGCGATCGCCCGCCACATCGGCGTCGATCTGCCGATCGAGACCTGGCAGGAAAAGGGCCACAAGGTCCCGCTGCTGGTGAATCTCCAACCGGCCGGCGAGTATCTCGGCGAGGATTATTACCGCGCTGGTGGCGTGCCCGCGGTCACGGCCCAGTTGATGCAGCAGGGCTTGATTCACGAGGGCGCTCTCACCGTGAATGGCAAGTCGATGGGCGACAATTGCCGCAATGCGACGATCGAGGACGAAAAGGTCATCCGTCCGTTCGGCCAGCCGCTGCTGGAGGACGCCGGTTTCATCGTCCTCAAGGGCAATCTGTTCGACGCGGCGATCATGAAGACCAGCGTGATCTCGCCCGAGTTCCGCGAGCGCTATCTGTCAAACCCCAATGATCCCGAGGCGTTCGAGGGTCCCGCGGTCGTGTTCGATGGTCCGGAGGACTATCACCACCGCATCGACGATCCCTCGGTCGGCATCACCGATCAGACGCTGCTTTTCATGCGCGGCGCAGGGCCGATCGGCTATCCGGGCGCTGCCGAGGTCGTGAACATGCGGCCGCCGGCCTATCTGATCCGCGAGGGCGTGCACGCGCTCCCCTGTATTGGTGACGGCCGCCAGTCGGGCACCAGTGGCAGCCCGTCGATCCTCAACGCCAGCCCCGAAGCCGCGGCGATGGGCGGCCTGGCGCTGATCCAGACCGGCGACCGCGTCCGCATCGACTTGAACAAGGGCACGGCCGACGTCCTCATCTCCGACGAAGAACTCGACGCGCGCCGCCAGAAGCTCGTGGGCGAAGGCGGCTTCAAGTTCCCGGCGTCGCAGACTCCGTGGCAGGAGATCCAGCGCGCGGTGGTCGGCCAGATGAACACCGGCGCGATCCTCGAAGGCGCCGAAAAGTACCAGAAGATTGCCCAGACCGCGGGTCTCCCGCGCGACAACCACTGATGCGTGCGCCCGGCCTCCACAAGAGGCCGGGCGTTGCTCTCGGAAGGTGGCGCCAACCGGCTACATCGATCCATCGCGCCGCGCAGGCCGGTGTCTGCGCCTCGCTTCTCGCTTGGCCTGCCTCGGCATGCGTCCAGCGACACATGAACCAGCCGGTCGCAAGAACCGGGACAGGACACGGCTTGCCAGGATTGGATCGATGACTCTCACCCCCACTCGCCGCCACTTCCTCGCCGGCGCCAGTGCCCTCGCCCTTGCCGGCCCGGCGGCCGCCCGAACGGTCGCCGATCGCATCACCCGCGTCGAGCCCGTTGCCGCACGCCACGTGACACTCAAGCCATCGCCCTTCGCCGATGCCGCCGCCGCGAACCGCCGTTACCTGCTCTCGCTCGATCCCGAGCGCCTGCTCCATAACTTCTATCGTTCGGCCGGCCTTCCCGCACCTGCTCCGATCTATGGCGGCTGGGAAGCCGCTGGCATCGCCGGGCACTCGCTCGGCCATTGGCTCTCGGCTTGCTCGCTGGTGATCGCCGACACCGGCGATCGTGAGATTGCCGCCAAGCTCGATCACGCCTTGGCCGAGATGGCGCGGATCCAGGCCGCGCACGGCGACGGCTATCTCGGCGGCACCACCGTCGAGCGCGACGGCAAGATCGTCGACGGCAAAATCGTATTCGAAGAGGTCCGCCGCGGCGACATCCGCACCGGCGGCTTCGACCTCAACGGCGGCTGGGTGCCCGTCTACACGTGGCACAAGGTCCATGCCGGCCTGATCGACGCCCACGGCCTGGCGGGCAATGCGCGGGCGCAGCCGATCCTTGTCGGCCTCGCCGGCTATTTCGGCGGAATTGTCGAGGGGCTGGCGGACGATCAAGTCCAACAGATCCTCCGCGCCGAACATGGCGGCATCAACGAAGCCTATGCCGACACATTCGCCATCACCGGCGATCCGCGCTGGCTGCGCCTGGCCGAGCGCCTCCGCCACAAAGCGGTGCTCGACCCGCTGACCGAGCAACAGGATAAGCTCGCCGGCCTCCACGCCAACACCCAGATCCCCAAGGTCATCGGCCTCGCCCGCCTGCACGAGCTGACCGGCGATGCGGCCCACGCCACCGCCGCGCGCTTCTTCCACACCACTGTCACTCAGCATCACAGCTACGCGATCGGCGGCAACAGCGACCGCGAGCATTTTGGGCAACCAGACCAGCTCGCCAATGCTCTCGCCGAGACCACGTGCGAGGCATGCAACAGCTATAACATGCTCAAGCTGACCCGGCACCTGTACGGCTGGCAGCCCGACGCGTCGCTGTTCGACTATTATGAGCGCGTCCAGCTCAACCACATGCTCGCGCACCAGCGCCCGGACACCGGCATGTTCGTCTATTTCATGCCCATGGCGGCGGGCGGACGCCGCTCCTATTCGACGCCCGAGGAGAGCTTCTGGTGCTGCGTCGGCTCGGGCATGGAGAGCCACGCCAAGCATGCGGACTCGATCTACTGGCAGTCGGCGGACACGCTCTACGTCAACCTCTACATTCCCTCGCAACTCGACCTGCCCGACCTTGGCTGGAAGCTCGCGCTCGACACCCGCTATCCGATGGAAGGGCAGATCGCCCTGACCGTAGAAAAGGCACCGCGCAGATCGTCGGAGCTCGCGCTGCGCATTCCGGCATGGGCCGATGGCGCAACGCTCGACCTCGACGGCAAGTCGCTGCCGGTCGTGCCGGTTCAAGGCTATGCCCGTCTCAAACGTCGCTGGAAAGCCGGCGAACACCTCACCCTGACGCTGCCGATGCAGCTCCGCACCGAAGCCATTCCAGGCGACGCGAGTACCCTTGCTTTTCTCAGCGGTCCGCTGGTGCTCGCCGCCGATCTCGGCCCCGCCGACCGTCCGTTTGAAGGAGTCGGTCCCGCACTGGTTGCTGCCGGCGCCCCCGTGCGCGCCGCTCGACCGATCGTGGGCGCGCAGCACCATTACAGCATCGCCAACCCGCTTGGCGGCGAGACCACGCTCAAGCCGTTCTTCCCGCTTTATGATCGCCGTACCGCCGTCTACCTCAAGCACTTCACCCAGGAGCGTTGGGCCGACGCTCGCGACGCCTATGTCGCCGATGCAACCGCCCGGGCCGAACTGGCCCGGCGGACGATCGACATCTTCTATCTTGGGGAAATGCAACCCGAGCGCGACCACGCCTTCGCTTCGTCCAAAAGCGAAGCCGTCCAGCTCAACGGCCGCAGCGGCCGCAAGCTCCTGGCGGGCCAGTCGATGCGCTTCCGCTTGGCCCGCGATCCCGCCGCGACGATCCTACGCATCACCTATTGGGGCGCGGACATCGATCGCGTCGCTAAGATTCAAGCCGATGGCGAACCCGTAGCTACCGAACGCCGCACCGGCCCCGCAGCGCCAGGCTTCGTCACGGTGGACTATCCGCTACCCGCAGGCGGCACTGCGGCCGAGATCGCCTTCCACGCTGAGAAGGGCGAAACGCTGGTCTATGAGGCGCGCACGCTACGCCCCTGAAGCCGATCCACGACCGACAAGGCGAGTCCTCAGAACCGCTTGCGCAGGAAGAAACGCCGGTGCCCCACCGGATGATCTTCCAGCGTCCCAAACACTTCGAAACCTAGCTTTTCGTAAAAACCGCGCGCCTGGAAATCGAAAGTGTCGAGCCACATTCCAACGCACCCGCGGGCACGCGCCACACTCTCCGCCTCCCGCATCAGCGCATTCCCCAGGGCCTGCCGACGATACGCTTCGGGAACCACGAGATACTCTACGAACAGCCAGTCATAGCCGGTTTTTCCCCACAGCCCGCCGACGGCGGCACCATCTTCGTCGGTCAACAGCAACGCAAGCGGCGTTACCTTGGGGTCGCCAGTTTGCGCGATGTTGAACGCGCGAAGCGGTGCAAGCACGGCGTCCCGATCGGCCTCATCGGGCCGTTCCGGCTGGGTGATGCGAAGAGTCATGCCTCAAGCGTAGCGACGCCTTCGCTGCGTGCAAGCCGTGTAACGAGCCTGTATCCACCCGCGCGCGGCAGACGCGCTTAGAAGCGGAAGCCGCCAGCCTAAAACAGCGGGCCTAACGCACTGTCGGGTGCAGAGGACAAGCTCCGCCAACGTGCTGTAATCGTAAGCAAACAAGCGGAAACGTTGCATCACCGAACTTCCACGGGAACCCTCATCATCGCTAGCGCCGCAAGGAGCAGCGTGGCGGCGGCGAAGGCCATGGTCCAGATGGGTTCGGTCGGGAAAAAATGCTTGGTGATCGAGCCCATCACTGTTGCCACCAGGAGCTGCGGGACCACGACGAACACGTTGAAAAGACCCATGTAAATGCCAAGCTTGCGCTGCGGCAGGCTGGAGGCGAGGATCGCATAGGGCATTGCAAGGATCGACGCCCAGGCAATGCCGATGCCGACCTCACTCGCCAGCAGCAGCTGCGGATCACTCACCCAAAAGAAGCTCGCAAACCCCGCCGCGCCACACAGAAGGCCGACAATGTGCGTGCGAACCTGGCCAAAACGACGCGAAAGCCAGGGTAAGAGCGTCAATGCAGCGACCGCGGCGACGCCGTTATAGGTGGCAAACAGCACGTCGACCCAATTTGCGCCCTGCTGATAAGCGGGGCTCTGCGCATCGGGGGCGCCGTAGAAGGCGCTGGTGACGATCGGCGTGGTGTTGATCCACATGATGAACAAAGCCGACCAGCTAAAGAACTGCGCCACTGCCAAACGGCGCATGAGCACCGGCATGCCGGCGAAATCGCCGACGATATGGCCGAGCATCGAGATCGGCCGCCCCGCCTTGGCGCGCGAAACTGCGATGATGCTCGCAAGACCGTAGCCGGCGAGCAGCGCACCGAGCAGATAGACTTCCTTCTCCAGGCCCCACAGCGCCACCGCCCCGGCGACCATCGCACCGGCGGCGATCCACAAGAGGCTCGTGCCGTGGCCGCGCGCGGCCAGCACGCGGGTGGTGTGGCTGTCGTCCGCAGCATCGTCACCGTGGAACGCCGCCATTTCGGCGGGCGAGTATTCGCGGGTGGTGAGCACGGTCCAGAGCACGGAAAGGAACAAGGCCGCGCCGCCGAACCAGAAGGCGACGCGCACCGTGTCGGGGATGCCGCCCCCGGGTGCCTGGTTGGAAACGCCGAAATGCTCGAGCAGCCAAGGGAAGATCGAGCCGAACACGGCCCCTGCCCCGATGAACGCGGTCTGCACCGCATAGCCGGCGGCGTGCTGATCCTTGTCGAGCTGGTCGCCGACGAATGCGCGGAACGGCTCCATCGAGATGTTGAGCGACGCGTCGAGCAGCCAGAGCAGCAGCGCGGCCATGAGCAAGCCGGGGCTCTCTGGCATCAGGATCAGCGCCAGCGCCGCCAGGATCGAGCCAAGCAGGAAATAGGGTCGGCGACGACCGAGCCGGCCCAGCCAGGTGCGGTCGCTCAGATGCCCGATCACCGGCTGAACGAGCAGCCCGGTCAGCGGCGCGGCCACCCACAGCGCAGGAAGATCGTCGAGGCTGGTCCCGAGCGACTGGAAGATGCGGCTCATGTTCGCGTTCTGGAGCGCGAAGCCGATCTGAATCCCGAAGAAGCCGAACGAGATGTTCCACAGCCCTGCCCAGCTTTGGCGAGGGCGGGTGGCCGAGACGGTGCTCACAGCCGGCGCGCCTTGCCGCCGGCAGCGACGAAGCGGATCGCCTGTCCGCGGCCTGGCGCGAGCGCCACCGTCCGCGTATCGCCGCGGCGCACCTGGCGCCTTTCGATTACGATCGAGTAGATCACGACATTGAGCGCAAGCTGCTTGGCCTCGGTCGACTGGAGCGGGCTGCCTTCGGACCCTTCGAGACTGAGCACGCGGGGGGCGAAGTCCATTGGCCCGCCGAGCCATTGAGTGAAGAACATGTTAGCTTCGTGCTCGGGCGGGTTCTTGCCCGGCCAGGCGTTGTATTCCATGCCGCGGCCGCCTTCCCGCGCCAGCCAGTTGGGATAGGTCCGGCGGAGCCCTGTGTCCTTGATCGGCTCGTGACTGTCGATGCCTACCTTGTGCTCGATCTTGGGCGCGTCAGTGAACATCACGCCCAGACGGCTGGGGGCGACGACCGCCGTGCCGCGGCGGGTGACGGCGTAGGTTGGGCGACCGTCGTCATCGAGCGTGATCGCCACCTGGATCGGCTTGTCGGGCGAAGTGCCCGTTGCCTGCACAACCGGAGCGATCTGCGCATAAGCACTCGAAGTGGCGAGCAGTGCCAGCGCGCCGCCGAGAAGCGCCTTGGTCATGCTGCGTCTCCGATATTCTTCGCGAGTAGAGCGCCATAAGCGTCGAAGTGCCAGCCCTGGCTGGCGTGAGTGGCAACGGGATTCCAATGCTCGAAATCGGCAGGGACCCAGCGTTGCGGATGGGGCGAGAGGTTGAAGACGCAGAGCATCGTCTCGCCCGGCGCAGTGCGTTCGAGCGCGAGCATCGTGTCGCTTGCTTCCACAACGCGGATGTCGCCGGTGAGCAGCGCGGGATGGCGCTTGCGCAGCGCCAGCGTTTGGCGGGTCCAATGGAGGAGCGAGTACGGGTCTGCCTCTTGCCGATCGACGGCGAGCGCGGCGTGATCGTCGCCGGTGGGGAGCCACGTCGCAGCGGCGTCGGAGAAGCCGAGATTGGAGGCTTGCGATGACCACGCCATCGGCGTGCGCGCGCCGTCGCGCGACAAGGTGAGCGGCCAGTTGGCGATCGCCTCAGGGTCTTGGAGCGCCTCCAGCGGGAGGTCGACCTGGGTCAGACCCAGCTCCTCGCCATAATAGAGGAAGAGGTTGCCGCGCAACGAGGCGAGCAACAGCATCTTCATCCGGGCAAAGGCGTCGCGCTGGTCTGGGGCGGCCCAGCGCGAGATCGCGCGCGGCGCATCGTGATTCTCGAACGCCCAGCTCGGCCAGCCGACGCCGTCCTGTTCGGGCCATTTGGTCACGGCCTGCGCCACGGCGGCTGGAGTCAGTGCGGGCGCGTAGAGGAAGTCGAAGCCATAGGCGCTGTGCAGGCGGCGGCCTTGGGCAGTGAACAGCTTCATCTCGCGTTCGCTGTCCGGGCCGCCGACCTCAGCCACGGTGAAGCGCGCATCATAGCTGTCGAAGAGCGCCCGGATGCGCTCCAGAAAGCCGGGAATTGCGTCGTGGCTCTGGTTGAAGGTGTGGCGCTGGAAATCGAAAGGGCGCGTGCGCGGGGTGCCATCGTCGGGCGCGGGCGGATTATCGCGGAACTGCGGATCAAACATCATGAAGTTGATCGCGTCGATGCGGAAGCCATCGACGCCGCGCTCCAGCCAGAAGCGGGCAACATCGAGGAACGCCTGCTGCACGTCTGGATGGTGGCCGTTGACCTGCGGCTGCTCCTTCAGGAAGTTGTGCATGTAATATTGGCCGCGGCGCGCGTCCCAGGTCCAGGCTGGGCCGCCGAACACCGACTGCCAGTTGTTAGGCGGCGAACCATCGGGCTTGGCGTTGCGCCAGACATACCAGTCGGCCTTGGGGTTTGCATGGCTGGACCGGCTTTCGGCGAACCATGGATGCTGGTCGGAGGTGTGCGCCCAGACCTGGTCGACGATGACCTTGAGGCCAAGGGCATGTGCGCGGGCGACCAGCGCGTCGAAATCGGCAAGCGTGCCGAAGATCGGGTCGACGTCGCAATAGTCCGACACGTCATAGCCGAAATCGGCCATCGGCGAGCGGAAGAAGGGCGACAGCCACACCGCCTCGACGCCAAGGCTGGCGACATGGTCGAGATGGCGGGTGATCCCGGGCAGGTCGCCGACGCCGTCGCCGTTCGAGTCCGCGAAACTGCGCGGGTAGATCTGGTAGATGGTCGCGCCGTGCCACCAGGGGCGGTCGGGCGAAGTGTGAAAAGTCATCGAGGAACCTTCAACGCGCAGACGGCATAGCCGAGCGCAGGGAGCGTGACGGTGATGCTGCCGGGGGCGGAGACGCGGGCGGCGCAGCCTTTGCCGACGAGGGTGGCGGCGGTCGTGGCGCCCGTGCCGATCTCAACCTGACGCGTGATCGGCTGGGTTGAACTGTTGAACGCGAGTAGGACCTCGGCCCCGGTGTCGGGATCAAAGCGGGAGAGCGCGAGTAGGCCCGGCGCATCGCTGCGGGCGCGCAAGGTCTGCGTGCCGCGGGTGAGCGCAGGCGTGCGGGTGCGCAGGCGCGACAGCTCGGCAATCTCGCGGAACAGCGGATGGTCGCGGCCAAAGCTGGCGGTGGCCGTGGTCTTGGCCGTGCCGAGCAGGCGGTTGTCGTTGTAGACCGCGACCTTGCTGGCGAACATGTCCTCGCGCGAATCCTGGTCGTTGCCGTCGCCGACGAAACCCTGCTCGTCGCCCGAATAGAGCGTCGGCACGCCACGCAGCGTCAGCAGCATGGCGTGTGCCAGCTTCACCCGGGCGAGCACTTCGTCGTCGCTCGCCTGGGGCAACGCCTTGCGAACATAGAAAGCAAGGCGGCCGGCGTCGTGGTTGCTGACAAACGTGGGAAGCTGGATCGCGGTGGCATAGCCCCCGGCATAAAGGCTGTCGCCGAGCGTCAGCTTGTCCCAGGCCATCGGTTCCTGCTTGGCGGTGACGGCTTGGAGGATCGCTTGGCGGGTGGCGAAGTCGAGCACGCCGGGCAGCTTGTCAACAACCGTGTGCTTGGCCAGCATGCCGACGTCCAGGCTCTCATACGCCACCTCGCCGAAGATGTGGAAGTTGGGAATACCCCTGGCCTGCGCGCGGGCGCGCATTGCCGGGACGAAGGCCTGCCAGAATTCGGGATTGACGTGGCGCGCCGTATCGATGCGGAAGCCGTCGACGCCGTAGCGATCGATCCAGTCGCCGAAGATGTCGATCATGCCCTGCACGACCCTGGGGTTTTCGGTCATCAGATCGTCGAGGCCGACGAAGTCGCCGGTAGTGCTGCTTTCGTCGACGAAGGTGGTGTTTCCGCGATTGTGATAGAATAGCGGGTCGTTGAGCCAGGCGGGCACCTTCACATTGCGCTCGGCCGGGGGCACGAAGGGAGTGTAGGCGTAGCTAGGGTCAGTCAGGCGCGCGAAGTTCTCCGTGGTCTGCACCTGATCGCCCTCGAAGCCCGGGTTGATCGCGGCGCCGTTCACCCCGCCGCGGCGCTGATAGGGATAATCGGCGCGGCTGCGGTAGGTGCAGTCCACCACCCCGCCGCACTCGCGATACTGAATCACGTCCGCGGTGTGGTTGACGATGATGTCCATATAGACCTTCATGCCCTTGGCATGGGCCTGGTCGACCAGCGCCTTGAAGTCGGCGTTGCTGCCGAGATGCGGATCGACCTGCGTGAAGTCAGTGATCCAATAGCCGTGATAGCCGGCGGATTGGTGGCCCGGGCCACCCTGAACCGCCTTGTTCTTGAACACCGGGCCGACCCAGATTGCCGTGGCGCCGAGCGCCTGGATATAGTCGAGCCGGCGTGTCAGCCCCTTGAGGTCGCCGCCATGATAGAAGCCCTTGGCAGTGGGATCAAAGCCGGTTCGGAGCGCGCCGCCTTTCAGCCCACCGCGATCGTTCGCAGTGTCGCCATTCTCGAAACGGTCGGGAAGGAGGAAGTAGATTACTTCGTCCTGCGGCAGGCGTTCCTTATACGCCTGGGCAAGCGCGGGAGTGCCGATCATCAGCGCCAGCGCTGTCGCGAGCCTCAGCATGCTTCCCCTTCCGTCCTCGCGCAGCCGATCCGTTGCCGACTGCGTCTAGCGCCGTTGTGCGGGCGGCGTGGACGCAAGCCAAGGGGAGGGCATACGTATTCAGGCCCGCTATCGCGGGGCGTGCCGCTCCTGTAGGCTTGGGCCATGGCTGGGAGAGGTACAGGCCGCGGCAGGGCCGCTGCGGGCGACAAACCGACGTCGTTCGACATCGCGGCACTGGCGGGCGTGTCGCAGCCGACGGTGAGCCGGGCGCTGCGGGGCGATCGCACGGTAAGCGGCGCCACTCGGATGCGGATCGAGGCGATCGCGCAGCAACTAAACTACAAGGTCGACAAGAACGCGTCCTCGCTGCGGCGCGGGCAGAGCATGACGCTGGCGCTGCTGTTCTTCGAAGATCCGCTGGATGACGGCAACCTGATCAATCCGTTCTTTCTGTCGATGCTGGGATCGATCCTGCGCACCTGCGCGGCGCGTGGCTATGATCTGCTGACGTCGTTCCAGCAGCTCTCGGCCGACTGGCATGTCGATTACGAGGACAGCCGCAAGGCTGACGGGATCATCCTGCTCGGCTATGGCGATTACGAGTTGTACAAGGCGCGGCTGGCGCAGTTGGTGCGGCAGGGCACGCATTTCGTGCGCTGGGGAGCGGTGGATCCGGCCAAGCTGGGCACCACGATCGGGTGCGACAACCGGCTGGGCGGGCGCGACGCTGGCGCGCATCTGATCGAACGCGGGCGGCGGCGCATTGCGTTCATCGGTGAGGCGTCAGACCATTATCCCGAGTTCCGCGATCGCTATCGCGGGCTCGCTGAAGTTTTGCGAGAGGCCGGGCTGCCGGTCGATCCCGGGCTGCATGTCGACGCGCTGTCGATCGAGCAATCGGGCTATGACGCCGCGCAGCGGCTGCTTGGGCGCGGGGTCCCCTTCGACGCAATCTTTGCGGCGTCGGACCTGATCGCGCTAGGGACGATGCGCGCGCTGGCCGAGGCCGGGCTGCGCGTGCCGCAGGATGTGGCGATGGTCGGGTTCGACGACATTCCTTCAGCAAGCATGATCCAGCCGGCGCTCACCACGGTGGCGCAGGACTATCGCCGCGCGGGCGAGATGCTGGTGGATGCGCTGATTCGCCAGATCGGCAACGAGCCCGCGGACACGGCGCTGCTATCGCCGCGGCTGATCGTGCGGGCGTCGAGCTAGCCGCGCGCGGCGCAGTGCTGGGCGATAAAGGCGTCGTGGGGCGTGTAGCGGCTGGCTTCGCGGGTGTAGAGTTGCTCGATCGTGTCGAGGAACTCGGCGAGTTCGCCCTGTTCAATCTGGTCGGCTAGCGGGTGCCAGCCCGATGCTTCCACGCCCTGCCCTGCCAGTACCTGAAACCAGCCCGCTTCGGTGAACAGCTCCTCATGCTCGCGCACGATCTGGCCGCGCGCACGCCATAGGTCGAGCTTGGCCTGAAGCGTGTCTGGCAAGGCCATGTCGCGGCAGGCCTGCCAGAAGGGCTCCTGCCGCTGGTTGGCATGGTAGTGGAGTATCAGGAAGTCGCGGATGCGCTTGATCTCGAAATCGGCCTGGCGGTTATATTCGCGGCGCTCGGCTTCGGCGATGGGGCGCCCGGGCAGCAGTTTGAGCAACCGCGAGATCGCCGACTGGATCAAGTGGATGCTGGTGGATTCGAGGGGTTCGAGAAAGCCGCTCGCCAGGCCGATGGCGATGACGTTTCGGTTCCAACATTTGCGGCGGCGGCCGGTGGTGAAATGCAGCTGTCTAACATCTTGTCGACGCGGAAAATCAACATTCTCGAGCAGGGTCGTTTCGGCTTCGTCATCACTGAGAAAGGCGCTGCTATAGACCAGGCCGTTGCCGACGCGGTGTTGTAGTGGGATACGCCACTGCCACCCCGCAGCGCGGGCGATGGCGCGGGTATAAGGGAGCGCCGCGCCGGCTGTCGCGGTGGGCACGGCCAGCGCACGGTCGCAGGGGAGCCAGTGCGTCCAGCTTTCATAGCCTGTGGCGAGTGCGCCCTCGATCAGCAGGCCGCGAAAGCCGGTGCAGTCGATGAACAGGTCGCCCTCGACCCGGCGCTCACCTTCGAGCAGCAGCGCGGTGACGTCGCCGGTGTCGCCGTCCTGCTCGGCCTTGAGGATGCGGCCCTCGATCCGATCGACGCCGCGATTCTCAGCGAAGCGGCGCAAGTAGCGGGCGAACAGGCTCGCGTCGAAATGATAGGCGTAAGGGACAGGCGGGATGGTCGGCGCAGTGATCGGGTCGCCGCGATGCACTCGTCCTGCCCGCGCCGCGATTTCATTGAGCGAGTAGGCGGCAAGCGGCTTGGCGAAGCCACCGGCCCTGGCGCGCAGCCAGAGGTGCTGGAAGGGGCTCATGCCGACATCGCGGCCGATGTCGCCGAACGCGTGCATGTAGCGGTGACCCGACTCACGCCACCCGTCAAACTCGATCCCGAGCTTGAGCGTGCCTCCGGTCGCGCGAAGGAACGCATCCTCGTCCAGCCCGAGCGCGCGCAAGTAGAGACGGATCTGTGGAATGGTCGCCTCGCCCACGCCGACCGTGCCGATCTCCTCGGACTCGACCAGGCGGATGCGGAAGCCGCGCTCGAGGAACTGGCCCAGCGCCGCCGCGGTCATCCAGCCCGCGGTGCCGCCGCCGGCGATCACGATCGTATAGGGTTGCGCGTCCATGGGCCTCCCCAGAAGGACCGGGCCTGCCGCGAAGGGCAGGCCCGGCGCCGATCAGAACTTGTAGGTCAGGCCGATATAATAATCGCGGCCATAGCGCTGATAATCGATCACCTGGCGCCGGTCGTCATTCTGATAGGTGACGAACGGACGATCGGTGAGGTTCTTGGCCTGGGCGAGGATCGAGAAGCCCTGGAGCGGGCCGCTCTGGAACTCATAACCGATCTGCGCATCGAGAATGCCCTCGGCGCGGGCCGTGCGGTAGGTCGGGTTGGCGGACAGGCCGGCGACTTCGGCAAGGAAGGACGAGCGGTAGCGATAGTTCGCGCGCGCCTGGAAGCCCCATTTCTCGAAGTACAGCGTGCCGCTCGCGGTCCATTTGGACAGGCCCGGCAGCGTGATCGGATCGGTCGGGTTGCTGTCGAACTTGATCGTCGATTCGGTGTAGTTGCCGCTCACGAACACGCCAAAGCCGTCGAGCGCGCCAGTGACCGCCTTGAACGGCAGCGACAGCGTGGCCTCGACGCCGAGCACTTCGCCATCGCCGGTATTGGCAGGCGCCGACACGTTGCCGATCGCGAGACCATTGGCGGTGACAATCGCCTGCTGCGCAGGGGTGAGCGCCCCCAACAGGCTGCTGAAATCGTACGCGTAGCTGTTGTTGGGATCGACGAAGTCGGTGAGGTGCTTGAAGTAGCCCGACAGGGCGACATAGCCGCCATCGGTGAAATACTTCTCCAGCGACACGTCGATATTAGTCGATTGGTAGGGCCGCAGCGCCACGTTGCCGCCGGTCGAGGTGAACACCGGATTCAGCCCGGCATTGGTGTTGTTGACCTGGATGTTGGCCAAGTTGATGCTCACATCCTGGGTTACGCGCTCCTGATCAAGGCGCGGACGCACCATGGTCTGCGAGGCGCCGAGCTTGACGAAGCCGCCGTCGATCAACTCGACCGACATCGTCGCGCTGGGCAGGAAGTTGGTGTATTTCTCGGTCTGGTCGGCAGGCGCGATAGTCACGACGCCGCCCACGACACTGGCGATCTGGCCGGTCGAACGCTGTTCGGTGTGGATCACCTGGACGCCGACCGAGCCGCGGAGCGGCTTGCCGCCGACTTCGCCATCGATGCCGATCTTGGCATAGCCGGTATAGACATTCTCGAGCACGACATTGTCGCGGACCAGCGCCGAGGGGCGATTGTCGAACGCCGAATTGAGCGCATTATCATAGAGGTAAAGCGGGTCCAGCGTCAGCATCGCGGGAATGCCGAGATAGTCGAGCGGGATGTTCTCACCCAGGATCGCTTCGGACGGCACCGCCAGGGTGGTCGGCGTGCCGCTGGCGACGGTGCAGCCGGTGCCCGGGCCGCGCGGGCACAGGAAGTAAGAAGTGTATTCGCTGGTCTTCTCACGCCGGCTGTAATTGGCGCCGACCTCCCAGCTCTTGATCGCGCTGTTCTCGAACTCGCCATTCAGGCTGGCGCGCAGCGACTTCAGATCGTCCTTGAAGCTCGGACGGTTGAGGAAGCCCGACTGCACGACCTGCTGGGTACCGTTATTGCCCCAGCCCTGCGGGTCGGTCAGGCGAAAGATGCTGGTGTCGGTATAGTCGAGTGTCGGTACGATCTTGTAGGTGCCGTTGCCGTTCTGGGTGACGCGCACCGTGTCGGGAAGCCCGCCGCGCGCGAAACCGCTGCCGGTGTTGGTTTCGAGCAGGAAGTCGGTGCGGTCGGCGCGTGACCAGCTGGCATCGACGTTGAAATGGACATTGTCGGCGATACGGAAGTCGTTGTTCCAGCCGAGCGACAGGTTCTCCGCCTTGCGCTGGTTATAATCGTTGCGCTGGACGGCAAAGACGTTGGTGAAGGTGGTCGCGGTGGCGAAATTGTCCTCGACGGTCAGGTTGCTTTGCAGCGGATCGGAGAAGCCGAGCGGGAATTCGATGCCGCGCAGGCGCTGCGTCTCTTCGAAGTTCGAATAGAGCGCGTCAAAGGTCGAGTGGAACGAGTCCGAAGGCTCCCATTCCACCGTGCCGACCGCACCATAGCGCTTTAGCTCGTTGGACTGGACATAGGGCTTGGCGCCGCCAAGGACATAGGGCGAGGCGGCAGTGCCGGCGCCCGAATAGCCCCAGGCATTGTAGCGCTCGTCCTGCGACGGGGTGGAAGTCGCCGAGACGCCGATGGCGATGCCGAGCGTGTCGCCCGCGAACTTATCGATATACGTCGCCGAAGCGCGATAGCCGTAGCGCGACGAATCCGGGTTGAGGTTCTTGATGCCGTTCATCTGGCCGCGCGCGTTGATCGCGAAGACGCGGTCCTTCTGATCGAGCGGGCGCAGCATGCGCAAGTCGACCGTGCCCGAAATGCCGGCGGCGATCAGCGAGGCGTCGGCGGACTTGTAGACATTGACGTTGCGGAAGAATTCGGAGGGATATTGATCATATTCCACGCCGCGATTGTCGCCGACGGTGACCTGTTCGCGCCCGTTGAGCAGCGTGGTCGAAAAGTCGGGCCCCAGGCCGCGGATCGACAGGCGCTGGTCGCGCCCTTCGAGGCGCTGGGCAGTGACGCCGGGCAGGCGCGCGAGCGAATCCGCGATCGAAACGTCGGGCAGCTTGCCGACATCCTCGGCACTGACGGAGTCGACGATCAGCGTGGCATCGCGCTTGATCCGGGCCGAGTTGGCGAGCGAGGCTCGGATGCCAGTGACGACGACTTCATCACCCTGATCAACTGCGTTCTCACTAGTCTGCTCCTGCGCCGCTTCCTGGTTGGGCGTCGGATCGGCCGAAGGCGGCGGCGCCTGGACGGTGGCCGCGGCTGGAGGATTGGCGGTCGGCGAATTAGGGTTCGGCGTTTCCTGCGCGAATGCTGCGCCGCCGGTCACCAGGAGCACGCTGCCGATCGCAACGGAGCTGGAGCGCAGCGCGACGCGGGCGCGGCGCGAGAAATGGTTGTCGTGGGACATCGATGATCCTCCCCTGTCTGCGTCATGCCCCCACCCGCTTCCATCGCGGATGATCAGCTGACTGCTTGGGGCGTTCTTGGACCCGGGAGCGAAGCCGTGCCAAGTTGGCCACATACGTATTCACGCAGGTGGCGCAGCGGCGTGCTCTCTGCGCAACAGCTGTGGCTAGGGGCGCAGATCGAGGAAGGTGTTGACGGTCAGGCGGCCCCGCAACGGGTCGGCGGCAAGTGGAATTCCGTCGGGAATGTGGGCGCAGTGCAGGGTGCTGGAGCGATACAGCAGCGCGCGATTGAACCGGCCCTGGTGCAGGGCCACTTGTTCGAAGATCGGCGTGTCGCCCGCAATATATCCGGGCCCTGGCAATCCATGCCGCCGCAAATCCGCGTCGAGCGCCTCGCGATAAGCTGCAAGCCGATTGGACTCGACCGCCTCCATTCCCGTCGCCCTGTGGCGGTAAAAGCCGGTTCCCGATGTTTCGTCAGGCGATAGAAAGTGGAGCAGCGCGAGGCGGCTGAGCGACACCTCATCGAAATGCGGCAGGCGCTGGATCGCCGCGAGCCTTTCGGGTGGCGTCGTCACAAGCGAGTAGAAGGCATCGACGATCTGCAACTGTCCCGGGCCGAACACGTCGCGCACGATCGGCTCCAGCTGATCGAGCAGCGGCGCAAGCATGCGATGCGCAACGGGCGCGCGCACACCGGGGTAATGTGGCCCAACGGCAGAGAAGGAGAGGAAACTGGCATCCTCACGGAAACGCTCAGCATCAGCGAACTCGTCGATCACCACCACCGGATGACGCTCATTCCCCTGATGATGCACGGATACTTGCCAGGGCATGGCCGATCCTATCCCCCGCAGCCCTGGCGCCGTCAACGTCCAACGCGAGTGCGCCATACCCTTCCATCCACACGCCTGGCCCTTGCTTCACGCCAGCCGTGCGCGTTGCACGCATGCGCCGATGCCGAGCGCATCGGGTAAGGGTGCCGAGAATCATGCGAGAATGGCGGCGCGCTTGCAGGCGAGCACGCGAGACGCCCGACGCCTCGAGCCATCAAAAGTTCTTGATATCATATAACATCGCAATTATTGCTGACAGAAATATTCGCCGGTTAGGACTTTGAATGTTGCGTCGCCTGTTGCTCGCCTCTGTCGCTTTGATCGCCTCCCCCGCTTTTGCCAACGAAGTGCCGGCCCGCACCGACGCCGACGCGCCCGTTGTGCCCGCCGCCGCAGCGCCTGCCGGGCAGGATCACCAGCAGCCGACGCAGGAAGTCGTCGTCACCGGCTCGCGCCCGCGCGCGACCGCCGATGTGCTGGGTGGAGTCACGGTGCTTTCCGGCCAGGAACTGACCCGTCAGCTGCGCCCGACCATCGGCGAAACCCTTGCACGCCAGCCCGGCGTGTCGGCCACATCGTTCGGCCCCAACGCATCGCGGCCCGTGCTGCGCGGCTTTGTCGGTGCGCGTGCGCCGCTGCTGATCGACGGCATCGGCAGCATCGACGTGTCGAACACATCGGCCGATCATGCCCCGGTCATCAACCCGCTCACCGCCGACCGCATCGAAGTGTTGCGCGGCCCCACCGCGCTGATCTTCGGCCCCTCGGCAGTCGGCGGCGTGGTCAACGTCATCGACAGCCGCATTCCGCGCCACATGCCCGAGGAAGCGGTGCACGCCGACGGCATCGCCAGCTATGGCAGCGCAGCCGATGAGCGTTCGGTCTCGGCCGCGATCGACCTGCCCGCCGCGGGCAAGATCGTCCTCCACGCCGATGGCAGCTATACCAAGACCAACGACCAGAATACCGGCGGCTATGTGCTAAGCCGCGATCTCCGCCGCCAGGCGGCCGCCAGCGCCGAACCGGAAATCCAGGAACTCGCCGACCTGAAGGGCACGGTCCCCAACACCGCCGCTGAAACGTGGGAAGTCGCCGGTGGCGCGGCGATCGTCGACGACCGCGGCAATCTCGGCTTCTCGGTCAGCCATTTCGACAGCCTGTACGGCGTTCCCGTGCGCTATTCGCTCGATCCCGCAGTGGAGGCGGAGAATGTGCGCCTCCACGTCAAGCAGGACCGCTTCGACCTGCGCGGCGAAGTCGATACCGGCGATGGCTTTCTCCGCCAGATTCGCCTGCGCGCCGCTATCGCCGACTATCAGCACCAGGAAATCGAGGACACCGGCGAAGTCGGCACCACCTTCTACAACCAGGGTCTGGAAGGCCGCCTCGAACTCGTGCAGCGCGCCACCGATAGGTGGGACGGCCTGATCGGCGGGCAGTTCTCGATCCGCAACTTGCACGTGGTGGGCGAGGAGAAGTTCCTGCCCCGGAACGAAGCCCAGCAGTTCGGCGCGTTCACGCTCCAGTCGCTCGACTTCGGCGCGCTCAAGGCCGAAGGGGCGCTCCGCTACGAGCACAACCAGCTCACCGCGCAGGCGGATGCCGATATCGGCAATCCGGCGTACCGCCGCAGCTTCGACACGCTCTCGGGCTCGCTGGGCGCCAGCTATGCGCTCGCGCCGGGCATCCGATTGGGGCTTAACGGCTCGCGCAGCGAACGCGCGCCCACGCCGGAGGAACTGTTCGCCAATGGGCCCCACGCCGGCACCCAGGCGTTCGAGATCGGCAATCCCGATTTCACCACCGAAAAGGCCTGGGGCCTCGAAGCCACGCTGAAGGGCTCAGGCGATGGCTGGAGCTTCTCCACCGCGGCATATTATAACTGGTTCTCCGACTATATCTTCGACACGCCGACCGGCGAGACCGAAGACGACTTGCCGGTGTTCCAGTACGTCCAGGCGGACGCACGCTATTACGGCTTTGAAGCGGAAGGATCGGTGCGGCTCGGCCAGATCGGTGGCTTCCGCGTCAACGCCGACGCGCTTGCCGATTATGTCCATGCCGAGGTGGTCGATAGCGGCCCGGTGCCGCGCATTCCGCCGCTGCGCGTGATGGGCGGACTGGAAGCGCAATCGGACCTGTTCAACGCGCGCATCGAAGTCGAGCGCAACTTCAAGCAGGACCGCGTCGCCGCGTTCGAAACGGAGACCAACGGCTTCACGCTGGTCAATGCCTCGGTCGCGTGGAAGCCTTGGGGTGCCGCCTCGAACACCAGCCTGCTCCTGTCGGCGAACAACCTGTTCGACGTTGAAGCCCGCCGCCACACCAGCGTCCTCAAGGACTATGCGCCGCTAGCCGGACGCGACCTCCGCGCGACGCTGCGGGTGCAGATCTAGGGCATACTGCCCACCCCGCGGGGCGGGGTTGGTTCGACTACCCTCTCCCCCATGTGGGAGAGGGCGGGGACGCAACTCCAGCGCCTTCGGTCCGTTGGCGCAACGATGACTCCGCCCGCGCCACCATCCGGAACCCTCCGCCCCGAAGCGGCAGCCTCACGCCGTGTCCCCTGGCCGATCGTCGCTGCCGCGGGCTTTGCGCTCTTGCTGCTCGCCTTGCTCTGGCTGGGCCGTCACTTGGCGCAGGGTCCAGGGTCGCTCGACCGGACGATCATGCTGGCGATGCGCGTACCGGGAAACCCGGCTCAGCCGATCGGCCCGGCCTGGCTCCCCTCGGCGGTGCGCGACATCACCGCGCTTGGCAGCACCATCGTGCTCACGCTGGTGGTGACTCTGACGGCGGTTTTCCTGCTGCTCCAGCGCCGCTTCCGCAGCGCCGCGCTGGTGGTCGGCGCCACGACGCTTGGCGCCTGGGTGATCACGCTGATCAAGGCGCTGGTCAGCCGCGCCCGGCCCGACCTGATCGATCGGCTGATGGTCGAGACCTCGAACAGCTTTCCCAGCGGTCACGCCGCCAACAGCGCGATCGTCTATCTGACGCTGGCCACGCTGCTCTTCCCGGTGGTCAGCGGCTGGCGGACGCGCGCCTATCTCCTCACCGTCGCACTCGCGCTGGTTGCGGCGATCGGGATCAGCCGGCTGTACTTGGGCGTCCACTGGCCAAGCGATGTCGCGGCAGGCTGGGCGTTCGGCAGCGCCTGGGCGATGCTCTGGTGGCGCCTTGAACTGACTCTGTTCCGCAAGTCCGGTCCTCCCCCGCGCAGCGGGGAAGGTTAGACGTCAGCCCCGCTCGGCGAGCGCCCGTTCCCAGGCCAGCGCATCCTTCACGATCCCTTCCAGATCGTCATGCTTGGGCCGCCAGGGCAGCGTCGCCAGGATCTTGGAATTGTCGGCCACCAGCGCATCGGGATCGCCCGCGCGCCGGCCTTCCATCCGCCGTTCGATCGTCCGGTTGGTCACGCGATCCACGGCGTCGAGCACCTGCATAACCGAGAAACCCCGGCCATAGCCGCAGTTCATCGTGTGGCTTTCCTGCGGCCGCGCGATCAGCAGGTCGAGCGCGTCGACATGCGCCGCGGCCAGATCGGTGACGTGGATATAATCGCGCACGCCGGTGCCGTCGTCGGTGGCGAAGTCGGTGCCGAACACGCTCACCGCCGCGCGCTTGCCGGTCGCCGCTTCGGCAGCGATCTTGATCAGATGCGTCGCGCCCGCGGTCGACTGTCCGGAACGCCCCTGCGGATCGGCCCCCGCGACGTTGAAGTAGCGCAGCGCGCAGTAATTGATCGGGTGCGCCGCCGCGACGTCGCGCAGCATGAACTCGGTCATCAGCTTCGACATGCCATAGGGGTTGATCGGCGATTTCGGCGAATCCTCCGAAATCGGCACCTGCTCGGGAATGCCATAGGTCGCCGCGGTCGAGGAGAAGATGAAATGCTTCACCCCCTCGGCCACCGCGCTCTCGATCAGCGACCGGCTCGCCACCGTGTTGTTGCGATAGTATTTCAGCGGATCGCTTACCGATTCCGGCACCACTACCGATCCGGCGAAGTGCATCACGGCGATCACGCCTTCGTCGCGCATCGTCTGGCGCACGACGGCCTCATCCTCGATGCTGGCCACGACCAGCTTGGCGCGCTTGTCGACGGCCCAGTCGAACCCGGTCACCAGATTGTCGACCACCACGACCTTCCAGCCGGCGTCGAGCAACGCCAGCACCGCATGGCTGCCGATATAGCCCGCCCCGCCCGTCACCAGCACCGTACCGTCGCGCATCACCGTCTCCTTCATGTCGCGTTGCGGCATAGCCGCACGGCACCTACATTCCAAACAAAGGAGATCAGAATGGCGAAGGAAATTGCAACGCTGGCCGGCGGCTGCTTCTGGTGCACCGAAGCGGTGTTCAAGGACGTCATCGGCGTCGAGACCGTGGAAAGCGGCTATATCGGCGGCAGCAAGGCGAACCCGACCTACAAGGAAGTGTGCGGCGGCAATACCGGCCATGCCGAAGCGATCCGGGTCACCTTCGACACCGATCAGGTCAGCTATGGCGAGATCCTCGACATCTTCTTCGCCACGCACGACCCGACCCAGCTCAACCGCCAGGGCAACGATGTCGGCACGCAATATCGCTCTGCCGTCTTCCCGCACTCCCCTGAGCAGGAAGCCGAAGTGAAGGCCGCGATGGAGCGCGCCAGCGCCGACTGGCCTGCCCCGATCGTCACCACGATCGAGCCGCTGTCGGACTGGTATCCGGCCGAGGACTATCATCAGGAATATTGGCAGGGCGAAGGTCAGCGTAACCCCTACTGCCTGTCGGTGATCCCGCCCAAGCTGCGCAAATTGCGCAAAAGCTTCGCGGCGCGCGTCAAGGAAGGCGCTGCCGCCTGACCTTGTATCTTCCACTCTCTGCAAGGGAGGGGATCAAGAGGCGGGTATAGGGAAGGTCGAGGCCCGATGCCTCGGCCTTTCTTTTGTCCAACCGATAGGAACTGGCTGACGCTCGCACCCACCCCCGGCCCTTCCCTTGCAGGGAGGGGAGCGGATCACCGCGGCGCCGCCGCCCGCCGCAACCGATCGTTGATCGCTACGCCGATCCCAAGCTCCGGCACTGGCGCCACGGCGATCCCGCCATCTGCGCGCGCATCCGCCCGGTGCAGCGCCGCGAACAGGTTAGCCGCCGCCTCGGTCAGGTCGCCGCGCAGCGACAGCGTGTCGTCGCCCAACACCGCACCGAACCCGATCAGCCACTCGCCGGCCTCGCGCTCGTGCGCGTTCAACCGCAGCGGCTTGCCCGGCGCATAATGGCTCTCCAATTGTCCGGGCGCGACGATGGTCCCGTTGCCCCCGATCTGCGCCCGCCCATCGGGGAACAGGTCGCGCAGGCTCAGCGGCCCAGGCCGCAACACGCTCCGTCCCTGCACGATTGTCGATTCCAGCCCCGCCGGCGTCGCCCCGTCATCGATCACCAGCGGTATCCGTCCCGCCAGGCTCGTCGCGACATGCTCGGCGCGGGTCGGCGAAATGCCCCCGCTGGCATTGGCCGAAGGCGCGGCCAGCGGCAGCCCGCTTGCGTCGAGCAGCGCCTGCATCGCGCGATGGTCGGGCACCCGCAGCGCGATCGTGTCCAGCCCGGCCGTGACCAGCGGCGAGATCCCCGCCTCCGCCCGCAGCGGCAGCACCAACGTCAGCGGCCCAGGCCAGAACCGCCGTGCCAGCACGCGGGCATCGTCATCGAACACCGCGATCAGCTCGGCGGCCTCCAGGTCAGGCACATGCACGATCAGCGGGTTGAAGCTCGGCCGCCCCTTGGCTTCGTAAATGCCCGCTACGGCACGCGAATCGGTGGCATCAGCGGCGAGCCCGTACACGGTTTCCGTCGGTACCGCGGCGCAGCCACCGGCGCGAATCACCTGCGCGGCCTCGGCGATCGCGGCCTCGCCGTAGGGTAAGATGCGCGGATTTGTCGGGCTCACGCAGAGCGCGCTATAGCGCCCCGCAAAGCCGTACAAGAAAAAGAGAGGACAGCAATGTTCACCCCCATCCCCGCCGAGCAGCGCTTCGTGCTCGATCACCTCGTCCGCCTGGCCGAGATCAGCCCCGAATCCACCGACCTGCTCGACGCCGTGCTCGATGGCGCGGGCGAATTCGCGGCGGGAGAATGGGCGCCGCTCGAGCGCATCGGCGACACCGTCGGTGCCAAGTGGAGCGAAGACGGGGTGAAGATGCCTGAAGGCTATCCCGCGGCGTACCAGGCCTATGTCGCGAACGGCTGGGGCACGATCGGCTCGCCCGCCGACCATGGCGGCCAAGGCCTGCCGGTCAGCCTTGCCGCGGCCGTGCTCGAGACGCTGGGCACCGCCAATATGGGCTTCGGGCTCGCCCCCACCCTCACCGTCGGCGCGATCGAGGCGCTGGTCCATCACGGCTCGCCCGAGCAGCAGGCGCTCTATCTGCCCAAACTCTCGACCGGCGAGTGGACCGGCACGATGAATCTCACCGAGCCGCAGGCCGGCACCGATGTCGGCGCGCTCAAGACCAAGGCCGATCCGGTTGGCGACGGCACCTATCGCATCAAGGGCGTCAAGATCTTCATCTCGTTCGGCGACCACGACATGGCGGAGAACATCGTCCATCTGGTCCTTGCCCGCACCCCCGGCGCGCCCGCCGGGACCAAGGGGCTTTCGCTATTCCTCGTCCCCAAATTTCGCCTCAACACCGACGGCACGCCGGGCACCCCAAACGACGTGCGCGTCGTTTCCATCGAGCACAAGATGGGCCTCCACGCCTCGCCCACCTGCGTGCTGAGCTTCGGCGATCATGACGACTGCATCGGCGAACTGATCGGCCCGGAATTTGGCGGCATCCGCGCGATGTTCACGATGATGAACAACGCCCGGCTCAATGTCGGCCTCCAGGGCGTGCAGGTGGCGGAGCGCGCGACCCAGCGCGCCGCCACCTATGCCCGCGACCGCATCCAGGGCGCCCGTGCCGGTGCTGCCGCGGCGATCATCGAGCATCCCGATGTGCGCCGCATGCTGCTGCGCATGAAGGCGCAGACCCAGGCCGCGCGCGCGCTCGTCTATTACGCCTTCGGCCAGCTCGATCGCGGCCATGCCGGCGACGCACAGGCAAAGGCGCTGGTCGAGCTGCTCACCCCGCTTGCCAAGGCGCACGCCACCGACCTCGGCAACGAAGTCGCCAGCCTGGGGCTCCAGGTCCATGGCGGCATGGGCTATATCGAGGAGACCGGCGCCGCGCAGCATTTCCGCGACGCCCGCATCACGCCGATCTATGAAGGCACCAACGGCGTCCAGGCCGCCGATCTGGTCGGCCGCAAGCTCAACATGGACGGCGGCGCCACGGTGCTTAGCCTGCTCGACCGGATGCGCGGCGAGGCTCAAGACGCTGGCCTGCACGCCCTGATCGACGCCTGCGCCGACATCACCGGCCGCCTGCTCGCCGCCGACATGGACGACCGTTTGGCCGCGAGCTACCCGTTCCTGACCATGCTCTCCGTCGCGGTCTGCGGCTGGCTGATGGAGCAAAGCGGCCGCATCGCCGCGAGCAGCGAAGGCGACCCCGCTTTCCTCAAAATGAAGCAGGTCTCGGCGCGCTTCTACGTCGAACAGATCGTCCCCGAAGCGCTGGGTCTCAAAGCCGCGGCCACCGCGAAGGCCGACATTCTCTATGCGCTGGACGCCGCCGCCTTTTAATCGTCCACGAAGAAAGAAGCAGGAGTTCGCGCAGAGGCGAAGGCCCAGAGAAGAAGGTTAGAGCGATGGCGCAATAGCGGCTTTCAGCCAGCTTGTGCGTGGTTCGGGTGCTTGAGATGTCTCCCGAACCCCCGCTTGGCATTTCTCTGCGCCTCCGCGCCTCTGCGCGAACTCCTGGCTTCTTCCAAGTCTCGCGCCTTCGCGCGCCCGAAACTCACCGAAAGCTGAAGTTCACCGGCTGCACGCTCGCGGCGTTCCCGTCGAACGCGCTCGCCGCATAGGGTCCGTCACGCGTCACCCAGTGCAGGAACAAGTGCGCCGACCAGTAATTCGGGTTGGGCGTGGTCCGCCCATGGCGCCGCGTCACGCCCTGGTACAACATGGCGTCGCCCGGCCGCATGGCGACCGACCGGTACGGCACCGCGCCCCAGCTATCCTCCACCGCCGGCCCGGGCTCGGCAGGCTCGCTGCCAATCTCCAGGTCCCAGGCCACGCCATCGCTATAATCCAGCGTCAGCGACATGCTCACCTCGCACGAATAGCGGTCGCTATGGACCCGGCACACATCGCCTTCGCGATAGATACGGAAATAGTCATAGCTCGGCAGCAAATCGCGCCCGATCAGCTGCGACACCACTGGCGTGAGCCCCCAGAGCAGCCCCAGCATCGGTGGATAATGATAGCCATACAGCTCGATCGCGTCGCGCTTCAGCAGGTTCGATCCACGCGTGAGCTGATTCAGGCTGCCTCCGCCGCGCTCCACATCGCTCTTCAGCTGGTGCAGAAACGCGCGGCACACCTCCACCGGCACCAGCCCCTCGACCAGTGCATAGCCGTCCCGCTCGAAATCCCCGCTCGTCCGCATGGCGCGATCATAAGCGGCGGCAGGGACCCGGCAAGATCGATTTATGCGTAGTTGGAGAAGAGAACGGTTCACGCCGAGGCCCGGAGACCCGCCTGGCGGCGCGTTCGGGAGACATCTCAAGCGCACGAACCTGCGCGAGATCGAGGAGAGCCGCTACCGCGGCATTGCGCCTACCTTCTTCTCTCCGGGCTTTGGCGCGAACCCTTGTCTTTTGCTGAAACCCAGCGCGCCCGCGTGCCCGCTCAGGCGGTCTCGCGGTCCAGGAGCTCGTTCACGTCCAATCCCAGCAGCGCGATATGGTCCCGCACCCGCGGCCACATGCCGGTCAGAAACCGCTCGCGCTCCGCGGCGCGCAGCCGTTCCACCGCGCCAGCGAGCACGAACATGCCCACCCCGCGCCGCACTTCGACATAGCCGTCGTCCTGAAAGCTTTGATACGCCTTGGCCACCGTCAGCGGGTTGGCGCCATGCTCGGCGGCGAGCGCGCGCACCGAAGGCAGCTGGTCTCCGGCGCGAAATTGCCCGCGCAGGATGGCGGCGGAAATGATCGCCCGCAGCTTCAGGTACACGGGCAAGTCTTCATGTTCCAGGGCTGTCATGCCCGCATAATACAGCACTCAGGCGGCAGGTCCACCCCCGGCCCGCCAGTGGTGCACGATCCGCGACAGATCCCCACGTGGCCGCTCCTCCAATTCGCGCTGCGGCGATCCCAGGAAGATGAACCCGGCGATACGCTGTGGCGCTTCTCCGAACAGGTTGCGCACTGCGTCCGAATAGGCCGCCCAGCCGGTCAGCCAACCGGCGACGAACCCCAATGCATGCGCGGCGTGCAACAGGTTCATGCACGCCGCCCCTGCCGACAACTCCTGTTCCCACACCGGCACCTTGTGTCCGATCACCGGTGCCGACAGCACCACCACCAGCCCCGGCGCCTGCGTCACGAACTGAACCGCGGCTTCTTCGTCACGCGCAGTCGCATCGGGCTTTTCGGCGCGCAGGATCTCCACCAGCTTGAGCGCCAGCGCCGGGCGCTGGTCGTCGGGCACGATCACGAAGCGCCAGGGCGCCAGCTTGCCATGATCGGGGGTCCGCGCCGCGATCCGCACTATCGCCTCGATCTGCTCGGGGCTCGGGCCCGGCGCGCCCATGTCGCGCGGCTTGCCCGATCGGCGGGTCTGGAGAAGCGTAAGCGGCGTCGAGCGATCGTTGAACATGCCCACCTCCCTAGGCCCCGCGCCGCCGGAGGCCAAGCATCAGTGCCGCGCCCTGGCCTGGGCCAGCGCCCAGTTCACCACATGCGCCGCGCTCACCAACACGCTGCCGATGACCGTTGCCACCAGTTCCGCGCTCGCGCTTTGCGCGCCGAACGCCCCCCAGCCGATCGCGCCCAGCCCGAGCACCGCCAGCGCAAGCGCCCGTGCACTGCGATGCCGCCGAAAACCCGACAGCAACGCCACGCTGCTCGCCGGCAGCGCGATCAGCGCCACGCCGCGATGAAACCCCTCGGGCACCGCCAGCACCTGGCTCAGCGCCGGCAAGGCGGCAATCAGCAGCGGCAATGCCAGGCAGTGCACCAGGCACAGCAGCGACACGCTCGCCGCTGCCCCGTCGAGCCAGGTCTGTCTTTGCAACACAGTCATCCTTGAACGGCACCAGCGGCCAAGCGGCACGGTGCGGGAAAGAGCGCTGTGATATGTTGTATCACTCGTTGCCCTTCAAGGGCTTCCCTGCACATCGCCGGCTTTACACCCGCGACAATCGCTCTAGTTTGCCGCGCCATGCGCCGGGCGTTCGCCCGGAACCCCAGTATCGGAGCACCTCCCCGCATGGTGGACACCCCAACCGCCGACTCTCGCGCAGAGCCGGACATCACCCATATCAATCCCGCCGCCGAAGAAACCTGGTTCGGCCACCCCCGCCAGCTCGCCCGCCTGTTCACCACCGAAATGTGGGAACGCTTCGGCTATTACGGCATGCGCGCGCTGCTGACGCTGTACCTCACCAAGCATTTCGTGTTCGGCGACCGCGAAGCGACCGGCATCTATGGCGGCTTCACTGCCCTTGTGTACCTGACCCCGCTGGTCGGCGGCTATCTGGCCGACCGTTATCTCGGCTCCAAGCGCGCCGTGAAGTTCGGCGCGATCCTGATGTCGCTCGGCTATTTCACGCTCTGCTTCGGCGGTCCGGTGTCGCAGCCCTTCGCGACCATCGACGGCCAGCGCTACGAAGTCGCGGTCGAACAGGTGGACGGCGTCGAGACCCGCTACCTCCTCGATGGCGAGCGCCGCCAGCAGATCAAGGGCAATGACGACGGCACCGTCTCCCTGCTCGAAAACGGCGCGCCTGTCCGCACGATCGCCAAGGGCGGCTTCCAGTCGGACGCCGAACGCAACCCCTTCTACGTCGCGCTGCTGCTGATCGCCCTTTCGGCCGTCTCGGTCGGCAACGGCTTCTTCAAGCCCAACATCTCCACCATGGTCGGCGAGCTCTACCGCCAGGGAGACCGCCGCCGCGACACCGGCTTCACCATCTTCTACATGGGCATCAACATGGGGTCGTTCCTGTCCCAGCTGCTGTGCCCCTGGCTTGCCGAGGCGGTCGGCTGGTGGGCGGGCTTCGGCCTCGCCGCGATTGGCATGCTGCTGTCCTGGGCGCTGATCCAGTTCGATGGCGGCAAGCTCGCCGGCTTCGGCGAAACCCCGGCCGATGCCGTAGGCAAGTCGCCGCTGTGGATCTATCTCGGCGCGATCGCCTTCGTGCCGGTCTTCTACTTCCTCTACGTCAACCTGATGCACTCGGAAGCGCCCGCCGCCGGTTCGGGCTTCCTGGGCTACATCGCCTCGCTCCCGGTGATGGGCAAGCTCCTGTTCGGCACCTTCCTGGTCGCCGTGCCCGCGATCCTCGTCTGGTCCTTCGTCTCGGGCGATCGGCGCGAGTTCCAGATGATGCTCGCCGCCATGGTGATGATCGTCTTCAACGTCGTGTTCTGGACGCTGTTCGAACAGGCCGGCTCCTCGCTCACCCTGTTCGCCGACCGCAACACCGATCTGTCGGTGTTCGGCTGGTTCAGCATCAACGCGGGCCAGACTCAGTTCTTCAACGCGGCCTTCATCATCCTGCTCGCGCCGCTGATGAGCATGTTGTGGGGTGCACTTTCCCGCCGTGGTCTGGAGCCGTCGATCCCGGTCAAGTTCTCGATCGCGCTGGTCGGCGTCGGCGTCGGCTTCCTGGTCCTGGTCTGGGGCGCGGGGTTCGCGGACTCCAACTTCAAGGTCACCTTGTGGTGGCTCGCCGGCCTCTATTTCGTCCATTCCTTCGCCGAATTGTGCATCTCGCCGGTGGGTCTCAGCATGATCACCAAGCTCTCGATCGCGCGGATTGTCGGCATGATGATGGGCCTGTGGTTCCTGTCGATCTCGGTCGCGCAATATGTCGCGGGCATCATCGCCCAGTTCGCCAGCGTGGAAACGGTCGGCGGACAGGTCACCAACCTCAAGGTCAGCCTGGATACCTATACGGGGGTGTTCACCACCATCTCACTCTGGGCGATCGCGCTCGGCGTGGTGCTGTTCCTGCTCAGCTGGCCGCTCAAGCACTGGATGCACGGGGTGAAGTAAGCCCCGGCCCCCGGGCCTGGACAAAAGAAAAGGGGGAGCGGCAACGCTCCCCCTTTTTCATTCCCGCAGATGCGGCGGCGTACGGCCTCACGCAGCGAGCGGAAGCTCTGCCTTTGCCACGGCGGCAGCACGCACCGGCAACGCAGCCACGGTCGCACGCGCCTGACGCTCAGCCGCGACCTGACGGCGATACTGAAGATAGATCGACAGAAGAGAGAACATCACAAACCTCGTACGCAGCATCATTGTTGCACCGCAACATCATAGATACATCTGGCGAGAGGAGGCAGGTGTTGCAATTGCAATCATCGCGCGAACCGATTGCAGGAATGACACCGTTGTCTGTCCTTGCCTGAAATCCCCTGCAAGGGGAGGTGGCAGCCCGCACGGCTGACGGAGGGTTTCGCTACTCGCGAGGGAGTACACCGCCGCAGACGGTGACACCCCTCCGACGCGCTACGCGCGCCACCTCCCCTGCAAGGGAAGGATGAAGGGACAGGCAGCTTCCACCACCTGCCCCTCAGTCAATCAGAACCCGTAGCTCAGCCGGGCATACCCGAACCGGCCCGGGATATCGTAGGTCGTCGGATCATAGTTGTTCAGGCTGCACGAGAAGCAGGCCGGCGGATCCTTGTCGAACAGGTTGTTCACGCCCAGGCTCAGCCCGAAGCGCTCACCCATCCAGCTCGGCCGGAACGTCGCCTGCACATCGGCATAGAAGCGGCTATCCAGTGTGTTGTCGCCCTGGTTCTCGATGACATTGTCGATATAGCGCCCGGTGAACGCCATCGCGACCGGGCCGATATCCCAATCGATCGTCGCCTGGCCCTTGAAGTGCGGATAGGCCTGGTCGGGGCTGCCGCGCTCGGTGCCGGTGTAATCGATGCTGGTGAACCCCTCGGTCGCCGGCACGGTTTCCTCATACTTCAGCAGGTAATTGCCGCTGACCGACAGCCCGAAGGTTCCCGCGCCGGTCTGGCGCGTGCGCAGGTTGAAGGTCGCGTCCACGCCGCGGGTGCGGACGCCGCCGGTGTTGAGCAGCACGCCATTGATCGCCGAGATGAAACCGGCCGGGGTACGCTGCACCGCCGCGCACGACAGCGCATCGCCATCCTGCGCACAACGGCCCAGCAGCACTTCTGCCGGGATCGACTGGATCGCCCCATCCACCTTGATGTCGTAGTAATTCACCTCCAGGCTCAGCGCGCTGGCAAAGCCGTTGCGGGCCCAGGCCGGGCTGTACACGCCGCCGAAGACCCAGGTCTCGGCAGTTTCGGGCTTCACATTGACGTTGCCGCCCGTCAGCACGCTGATCTGGCCGCCCTGCGGCTCGACATAGCTGCCGCTCGCCGGCACCCCATTCGCAATGCAGTTGGCACGCACCGTGGCGTTGCTCTGGAACAGTCCGCCCGCCGCGCTGGTGCACGGGTCGTCCAGCGTCTGGTCGAAGCGCGACTGCGCGCCGAACAGTTCACCGATAGAGGGTGCGCGGAAGCTTTCGGCATATTGTGCACGCAGCAGCAGGTCGCTGACCGGCTTCCACAGCGCACCGCCCGACAGCGTCGTGTTGCCGCCCGCGGTGGAGAAGTCCGAATGGCGCACCGCGCCGTTCAGCTCGAGCAGTTGCAGGAAGGGCACGTCACGGATCAATGGCAGGCGAAGCTCGCCATACACTTCGTCGACGTCGAACGATCCGCGGGCCGCCTGCGCGGGGATGTCGGCGCCCAGGCCCGCCTGAATGATCGGATCCGGCGTGAAGCTGCCCTGCTGGTAGCGATGCTCATATCCGAACGCGACGCCCACGGGCCCGCCAGGCAGGTCGAACAGTTCGCCCGAGACGTTGAAGGTATAGTCCTGCAGCTCCTGCGAGCTGCGCGACTTTTCGTCGAACGCCACGAATGCCAGCATCGCCGGGGTGATCGATCCCTGCCCGCCGAAAATGTTGAACGGCACGCAGGCGCCGGTGCACTGGTCGACCGGGCCGAGCGCCTGCGCCAGCCGGGCGGTGTTGAGGTTGCCGGTGAACAGCTGGTGCGCGTCGTTGAAGCCGAACACCGCGTTGGCGTCATAATACCAGTTGCGTCCGAACAGGTCGAACTTGCCGTCGATCGTACCGGTCACGCTCAGCGTGTCGACGCTCTGATTGTAGGTGCGCTGCCCTGCCTCGACCAGGCGACGCCCGATCAGCGAGTAGGTCGCGGGCTGGCCGTTCGCGCCCGAGTTCAGCGTGATACCGAACGGGTTGAACGGGTTGGTCGCGTCGACCGAGATCGTGTCGAGCAGATTGCCGTTGCCCGCGTCCGGGCCGATGTTGAGCGGCAGGAACGCGGCCTGGTTCTGCGATTCGCGGTGCGCCCAGGTTGCCTTCAGCCGGACGTTGAACGCGTCGGAGAACTCCGCCCGCGCATTCATGAAGCCGCCATAGCGCTCGTTCGGCGTGAGGAAGTAATTGTACGGCGCGAAGTTGAACCGGTCGGCATTGGTGAATGCGCGGAAATCGCCGCCGACCAGCGTCGGGTCATACACGCCACGCCCGTTCAGCGGCGCATTGCGCACGGTGATGACGCCACCTGCCGGCAGCGACGGGTTGCCCGGATTGAACAGGATGCGGCCATTGACTGCCGCGCCAGAGCATCCACCGATCGGATCGGTGCAGCTGGTCTGGCCTGGATTGACGAATTGCGAGATCTCACGGTCGCTCGCGCGGACCGGATCCTGCTTGGTGTAGAAGCCGCCCAGGTTCAGCGTCACCCGATCGTTCCCGCCGCCCCAGCTCAGTTGGTAGTTCTGGGTGTCGCCGTCATTGTCGCCCAGATACTGGCCATATTGCGCGGTGGCGCGGAAGCCCTTCTGCCCTGACTTGGTGATGATGTTGACCACTCCGCCGATCGCGTCCGAGCCATAGAGCGCCGAGGCTGCCGATTGCAGCACCTCGATCCGCTCGATCATGACATCGGGGATCGAGTTCAGGTCGACCGTGCCCGGAATACCGCTGGCGCTGGCGCCGTTGACGTAGCGCAGACCGTCGACCAGCACGAGCGTGCGCTTGGCACCCAGATAGCGCAGGTCGATCGCCGCCGAACCGGCGCCGACGCCGCCGCCGTCGGGCGGATTGCCGAAATTGCCCGAATTGTTGAACTTCGAATTGAGACCGCCCGATGATGCCGGGATGCGCTGAAGCACGTCGGCGATCGACGACAGGCCCGTCTTGGCGATTGCCGCATCGTCCACCACCGTTACCGGCGACGGGTTGTCCAACGGATCGCGGCGAATGCGCGAACCGGTAATGACCACATCTTCACCCGTCTCGGCCGCTGCTTCCTGCGGTGTTTCCTCCGGTGCTGCCTGCGCGTGCGCGGCAAGCGGAAGCGCCAGGGCGGAGATGGCAAGGGCCAGGACACTGGCACGCGCGGTGACGGACGATCGCTTCATCAATTTCCCCATTTGAATGGTGCTGCACTGCACCGATAAACGACATCATGCTGCGCCTGACCCGCCACTTCAGCAACATGAAGTCGCCAAAGCCCTCGCAAACGCCGCATAATTATCGGTCATGTGTCTTGGCGGACACATATCGCACTCGCAAGATCGCGGGGCTTTCACCTGCTCGCCGTCCCAAACATTCCCTTGCCTTCGATCGGCATGGCTGCCGTAATGGCGCAAGAACAGCGCAGGGGAACGGCAGGTGGCATCAACAGAGCCCGGCATCGAGGGGCTGGCGCACGACCCGCGCTATCAGCGGCTGGTACGGCGCAGGGGCCGGCTAAGCTGGCTACTCACAGCGCTGATGCTCGTCACCTATCTCGGCTTCATCCTGTTGGTCGCCTTCGCCAAGCCGCTGCTGGCGCAGCCGATCGCGGGCGGCGCCACGACGCTTGGCATTCCGCTCGGGCTCGGCGTCATCGCCGTCGCGATCGCACTGACCGGCTTCTATGTCCGCCGCGCGAACGCTGAGTTCGACCACGATGTCGACGCGCTTGCCGGGGAACATCGCCCATGAACGGCACGACCAACTGGCCCGCCATCGCCATGTTCGCGGCCTTTGTCGCGATTACGCTGGGAATCACGCGCTGGGCGGCACGCCGTACCCGCACGGCTGCCGACTTCTACGCCGCCGGCGGCGGCATCACCGGCTTCCAGAACGGGCTGGCGATCGCCGGCGACTTCATGTCGGCGGCGTCCTTTCTCGGCATCTCGGCGCAGATCTATGCGGATGGCTATGACGGCCTGATCTATTCGATCGGCTTCCTGGTCGGCTGGCCGATCGTTCTGTTCCTGATTGCCGAGCGCCTGCGCAACCTTGGCCGCTACACCTTTGCCGACGTGGCGTCGTTCCGCTTCGCACAGACGCCAGTGCGCTGCTTCGCCGCGGTGTCGACGCTGCTCGTGGTGCTGTTCTACCTCATCGCCCAAATGGTCGGCGCGGGGCAGCTCATTCGGCTGCTGTTCGGCCTCCCTTATCCGTACGCCGTCGCGATTGTTGGCGTGATGATGACGCTCTACGTCCTGTTCGGCGGCATGATCGCCACCACCTGGGTGCAGATCGTCAAGGCGGTGCTGCTGCTCGGCGCTGCCAGCTTCATCGCCGCCGCTGTGCTGTGGCGCTTCGGCTTCTCGCCCGAGGCGCTGTTCGCCCGCGCAATCGAAGTGAAGACTGCCGCCGCGAGTGCCGCCGGCGCCACGCCCATTGAGGCACAGGCCGCCGGCCGCGCCATCATGGGTCCAGGCGGCTTCATCAAGGATCCGGTATCGGCGCTCTCGCTCGGCCTCGCGCTCATGTTCGGCACCGCCGGGCTGCCGCACATCCTGATGCGCTTCTTCACCGTGCCCAACGCCAAGGCGGCACGCAGCTCGGTGCTGTGGGCCACCGGATGGATCGGCTATTTCTACATTCTGACCTTCGTGATCGGCTTCGGCGCAATCGTGCTGGTCGCGACCGACCCGTCCTACCTCACGCCAGGAGGCGCGTTGCGCGGCGGCGGCAACATGGCGGCGATGCATCTCAGCCATGCGGTCGGCGGCGACCTGTTCCTCGGCTTCGTCTCGGCGGTCGCCTTTGCGACGATCCTTGCGGTGGTGGCGGGCCTCACCTTGTCAGGCGCCTCCGCCGTCAGCCACGATCTCTACGCCAGCGTCCTGCGCCGCGGCCGCGCCGATCAGGCGGCGGAACTCCGCGTGTCGCGCGTCACCGTGCTCGTCCTCGCGCTCGTCGCCATCGCCCTGGGCATCCTGTTCGAACAACAAAATGTCGCGTTCATGGTCTCGCTTGCCTTCGCGCTCGCCGCCTCGGCCAACTTCCCGGTGCTGATCCTGTCGCTGCTATGGCCCGGCTGCACCACCCGCGGTGTCGTAGCCGGCGGGGCGGTCGGCCTGTCGCTGGCGCTCGGCCTGACCATCCTGTCGCCGGCGGTATGGGTGTCGGTGCTGGGCAACGCCCAGGCCATCTTCCCCTATGGCTCTCCGGCGATCTTCTCGATGCCCGCGGCCTTCTTCACGATCTGGCTGGTGTCGCGCCTCGACACAAGCGGCCGCGCCGCAGTCGACCGGGCTGGCTATCCGGCGCAGCGCATCCGCTCTGAAACCGGCATCGGCGCGGCCGGCGCCAGCGCGCACTGAAACGGCGAAAGGCGGCGCCGGCTTCCCGGCACCGCCTTTCGTGACTCGTCGCGTCGGCTGGATCAGAAGCTCGCCCAGTCATCCCCGCCGGCATGGGCGGAAATCGACGCGGGCAGCGACCTCACCGGCGAGACATAGCTCGACGCCGCCTTGGCAGGCGCGGACCGCGCCGGCTTGCGCGCGGGCTGTGCGCCGACATCGAACTTGGCGGCCTGCTCGGCCAGCGCCGACACTTCGCTCGACAGGTTGCGCGCGGCGGCGGATGTCTGCTCGACCATCGCGGCATTCTGCTGCGTGGACTGGTCCATCGTTCCGATCGCGACGCTGATCTGGCTGACCGCGGTCGACTGCGACTGGTTGTCGGTCGCGATCTGGCTGACCAGGCTGTGCACCTCGCCGACGCCGCCGGTGATGTCGGCCAACGCGCCGTCCACCTTCCGCACCATTTCCACCGCCGAGACGATGTCGGTCTGCGTCGCGGTCAGCTGGTCGCGTGCCCGGCCCGCTTCCTCTTCGGCGCGCATCGCCAGCGCCGACACCAGGTCGGCCACGACGGCAAAGCCCCGGCCGGCTTCCCCGGCGCGTCCGGCTTCCACCGCCGCGTTCATCGCCAGAACGCGAGTCTGGAACGCAATCTTGTCCAGCCCCTCGATGACGCTGTCGATGCCCTTGGCGCTGTCGTTCACGCGCGTCATCGCCTGCAAGGCTTCGTCCGCAATCTCGCGCCCGCCGCGCACGGTCGAGATGGCGTCATCGGCGCGCACCGCGGTACGGTTGGCGGCCTGTGCGGTCGCCTTCAGCCTGCCATCCATCTGGGTGATCGCGGCGGAGGTTTCTTCCAGGCTAGCGGCATTCGCCTCGGTACGGCGCGCCAGATCTTCGGACGCCTGGGCGATCTCGCCCGATCCGGTGCGGATCGCGGCGGCGCTCTCGCTCACGGCGCCGATCAGCGCGCGCAGGCTCGTCAGCGCTTCGTTGAAGTTCGCGCGGACGGTGTCGTACCCGGCCGAAAAATTGCCTTCGATCTGCGCGGTCAGGTCGCCCTTGGACAGGCGGTCCAGCCCGTCGGACAGCGACGTGACCAGCCTGTTCTGCTCGGCATCGGCATCGGCCTTCAGGCGCTCGGCTTTCACCTTGGCCACGGCCTGGTCGCGGAACACCAGCAGCGCGGAAGCCATCGCCCCGATCTCGTCCTTGCGCGCGGCACCCTCGACCGGCACTTCGTTGTCGCCCTCGGCCAGGCGGCGCATTGCCGCGGTGATGCCCGCCACCGGCGCACCGATCTGGTTCGACATCAGCCAGGCCATGCCCATCGAGCTGATCAGTCCCGCGATACCGCCAAAGATCAACAGCTGCACCGTCCAGTCATAAGCGGCGTTCTGCTCCCCCGTGCGAACGTCGATCCGCTCCTGCGCCACTTGCAGCAGCTCGGTGCCCAGCGATTCGATATCGCCCGTGTCATTGGCGGTCTTCAGCGTGGAGATCGCCTCGCTTTGGCGCGCGGGGTTCGCGGCAATGGCGAACAGCGCCTCGGCCCGGCTGGTATAGTCGCGGCCCAGCGTCTGGAGCTTCTTGGTCCGCTCGCGCTGCGCTTCCACGCTGGTGGTCTTCTCATATTCGGCCATCTTGGCCTGGAACGAGCTTGTCGCGGTTTCGAAGCGCGAGCGCGAACCCGGGTCGCGGTTGACCACAAAGGTCGCCAGCTCGGCGCGCGCGGTGGCAAGATCGCCCATCGCCTTCTGGCCGGTCGCGTTCAGCCGGTTGGCGCGCACGTTCTTGAAGCTCGCATCATCGATGCTGCGCGCGTTCAGGAACACCATCGTGCTGACGATCAACGAGATCAGAATAACGATACCAAAGCCCAGTTTGAGCTTGGTGGGGATACGCAGGTCGGAAAAATTCACGCGATGCTCCAGTCGATCCGCGCGCATGCGGCATCAGGCGCATTATAGAATGACCGGTGCACAAGGGCGGGGACCGGACGCCAATATGCTGCACTCCCTGCGAATCCGGGCTGGGCGTCTGCGGGCGAACGGGGGCCCGCACCGCCGTCGTTCGACAAAGGCACGCCCCAACGAAAACGCCCCGGCATCGCTGCCGGGGCGCATTCGGTCAGGCTGGCGCGCGAGCGCTTACCAGATATGCACGCGCTTCTCGGGCGCCAGGTACAGCGCGTCGCCCGGCTTCACGTTGAACGCCGTGTACCACGCGTCGACGTTGCGGACGATGCCGTTCACGCGGAACATCGCCGGGGAATGCGGGTCGGTGCGCAGCGCCTGGAGCAGGCTGTTCTCGCGCAGCTTGGTCTGCCACGCCTGGGCATAAGCCAGGAAGAAGCGCTGGTCGCCGGTAAGCCCGCCGATCACCGGCGCCTTGCCGTGTTCGGCCTGGTACTTCTGGTACGCGCCATACGCCGCTTCCACGCCGCCCAGGTCGCCGATATTCTCGCCCAGGGTCAGCTTGCCCTGGATGCGCGTGCCCGGGATCGGCTCATAAGCGTCATATTGCGTCGACAGTGCCGCCGTGCGCTCGGCGAACGCCTTCTTCGCCGCGTCGGTCCACCAATTCTCGAACTTGCCCGTGGGGCCGAACTGGCTGCCCTGGTCGTCAAAGCCATGACCCATTTCGTGGCCAATCACCGCGCCGATCGCACCGTAATTCACTGCGGCATCGGCATTGGGGTCGAAGAACGGCGCTTGCAGGATCGCCGCCGGGAACGTGATCTGGTTCGACAGCGGGTTGTAATAGGCGTTCACTTCCTGCGGGTTCATCTCCCACAGCGTACGGTCGACGGGCTTGGGGAACCGCTGAAGCTGGAGCTGATGCTCGAACTCGCTTGCGCGCACTGCATTGCCCAGCGCGTCGCCGCGCACGACCTTCATCGGCGAATAATCGATATACTTCACCGGGTGGCCGATGCGCGGCTCGAACGCCGCCAGCTTGGCCAGCGCCGCGGTCTTGGTCGCCGGGTCCATCCAGCTCGAACCCTGGATGCGCTCCTGATAGGCGGCACGAAGATTCTCGATCAGTTCGCCCATCTGCTGTTCGGAGGCGGGCGGGAAATATTTGGCGACATAGATCTGGCCGACCGCCTCGCCCAGCGATCCATTGACCATCTGCACGCCGCGCTTCCAACGATCGCGCTTCACCTGCACGCCGCCCAGCGTCTTGGAATAAAAGTCGAACCGCGTGTCGTCGAACGCCTTGGGCAGATATTGCGCATGGTCGCTGACGAACCGGTACGCCAGATAGTCCTTCCACGTCGCGAGCGGCGTCGCGGTCAGGATCTTGCCCGCCGCGGCCACGGCGGTGTTCTGGCCCATGATGATCGTCGGCGCCTTTTCGATGCCGGCGGTCTTGAGCATCAGCGCCCAATCGAATTGGGGCGCCTTGGTTTCAAGCCCCGCAACCGACTGCGGATCGTTCAGCTTGGCAATGTCGCGGCTTTCCGCCGGTGACCATTGCGACTTGGCCAGCGTGGTCTCCAGCGCGACGATCGCGTCGGCCTTGGCGCTGGCGTTGGGGATACCCGCGAGTTCCTGGACGCGCTGGACATAGGCGCGATAGGCGGTGCGGAAGTCGGCGAACTTCTTGGCCGTTTCCAGATAATAATCGCGGGGCATGCCCAGGCTGCCCTGACCGGTCATCGCCGTATAGCGGGTCGGGTCGGCAAGGTCGGGCAGGATGCCGAGCTCGACCGGCGAGGCATAGCCGACGCTCGCGAACAGCACCTGAAGGTCCTGAAGATTCTTCACGCCATTGATGCGGGCGAGATAGGGCTTGAGCGGCGCGGTGCCCTTGGCCTCGATCCCGGCCTCGTCCATCCAGCTGGCATAGAAGTCGCCGACCTGGCGCCCGGTCGCGCCATAGGTGCCGGGGTTCTTGGCCATGTCGTCCAGGATGCCGCGAACATTCTGCTCGGCTTCGATCGACAGCTGCGTGCCGAAACCGGCCGAAGCGCGGTCGGGCGCGATCTGGACGCGCTCGGCCCAGCCACCGTTGGCGAACGTCCAGAAATCGTCACCCGGCTTCACTTGCGCCTTCTGCGCCGACAGGTCGACGCCGAAGCTGCCGTATCGCGGCGCCTTGGGGGCGTCCGCGGTCTGTGCCAGGGCAGGTGCGGCCAGTGCGAACAGGCCGCTTCCGGCCAGCAGAATCAAGCGCTTAACAGTCACGGTACAGCATCCCCCACCAAAGTGTATTAGCAAAGGCTAACAGCGGGGAATGCGCTCCGCAATCGCAAACGTCCTTGCGTCTTTCAACGGCTTGCAGGCTTCACGCGCGCTTCAGCCACGCCCCTCGCGGGTGTCGACCAGATGCTGGACCACCCCTGGATCCGCCAGCGTGCTGATGTCGCCCAGATTGCTCACATCGCCCTCGGCGATCTTGCGCAGGATGCGCCGCATGATCTTGCCCGACCGCGTCTTGGGCAGCCCGGGCGCGAACTGCAACGCGTCGGGCGTCGCGATCGGCCCGATCTCGCGCCGCACCCAGTCGCGCAGCGCGTTGCGCAGGTCGTCGGAAGGCTCCACCCCCGCGTTCAGCGTCACATAGGCATAGATGCCCTGCCCCTTCACGTCGTGCGGCATGCCCACCACCGCCGCCTCGGCGACCTTGGGATGCAGCACCAGCGCGGACTCCACCTCGGCGGTGCCCATGCGGTGACCCGACACGTTGATCACATCGTCCACGCGCCCGGTGATCCAGTAATAGCCATCCTCGTCGCGGCGGCAGCCATCGCCGGTGAAATATTTGCCGCGATAGGTGGTGAAATAGGTCTGGAAGAACCGCTCATGGTCGCCCCACACGCTGCGCATCTGCCCGGGCCAGCTGCGCGCGATGACCAGGTTTCCCTCGGCCGCGCCGTGCAGCACCTGTCCTTCGGCGTCGACGATCTGCGGATCGACGCCCGGGAACGGCAGTGTCGCCGATCCGGGCTTCAGCGCCGTGGCGCCCGGCAGCGGCGTGATCAGATGGCCGCCGGTCTCGGTCTGCCACCAGGTGTCGACGATCGGGCACCGCCCGCCGCCCACCACGTCATGGTACCAGCGCCACGCCTCCGGATTGATCGGCTCGCCTACCGTGCCCAGCAGCTTCAGCGACGTGCGCGACGTGGCGGTGACATACTGGTCGCCTTCGCGCATCAGCGCGCGCAGCGCCGTCGGCGCGGTGTAGAGAATCTCGACCTGGTGCCGGTCGACCACCTGCCAGATGCGCGAGGCGTCGGGCCAGGTCGGCACGCCTTCGAACATCACCGTCGTCGCCCCGTTCGCCAGCGGACCATAAACGATGTAGCTGTGCCCGGTGACCCAGCCGATATCGGCGGCACACCAATAGACCTGTCCTGGCCGGTAATCGAACACCAGCTCGTGGGTCAGGCTCGCCCAGAGCAGATAACCCCCGCTGGTGTGCAGCACGCCCTTGGGCTTTCCGGTCGAACCCGAAGTGTAGAGGATGAACAGCGGGTCTTCCGCGCCCATCGGCTCGGGCGGGCACTCGGCGGGCACCTGGGCCGCCGCCTCATGGTACCAGACGTCGCGCCCGGCCTGCATGGTCACGTCGCCGCCGGTCGCCTTGACGACGATCACGGTTTCCATCGCCGGCGCATGCGCGGCCGCGGCGTCGACATTGGCCTTTAGCGGCACGCGCTTGCCCCCGCGCCGCCCTTCGTCGGCGGTGATGACGACCTTGCTGTCGCAATCGGTGATGCGGCCGGATAGCGCTTCGGGTGAAAAGCCGCCGAACACCACCGAATGCACCGCACCGATCCGCGCGCATGCCAGCAGCGCGAACGCCGCTTCTGGGATCATCGGCAGATAGATCGTGACGCGGTCGCCCTTCGCCACGCCCTGCGCCTTCAGCACATTGGCGAAGCGGCATACTTCGGCGTGCAACTCCCGATAGGTGTAGCGCCGCGCTTCTTCCGAGGGTTCGTCGGGCTCCCAGATGATCGCGGTCTCGTTGCCGCGCTTGGTCAGGTGGCGGTCGATGCAATTGGCCGCGACGTTCAGCTTGCCGTCGCCGAACCAGCGGATGTGGAAGTCCTCTTCGTCGAACGACCAGTCGCCGGCGATCTCGGGCCGCTTGATCCAGTCCAGCCGCTTCGCCTGCTCCAGCCAGAAGCTGCCCGGATCGGCGATGCTGCGGCCATAAAGCCGGTCATACCCCGCCGAATCGACGCGGGCGCGGCGCGCCCATTCTTCGGATACGGGATACAGCTCGGCCATCGTTCACTCTCCTTGCGGGCGCGGGTTCTAGGTCGAGGAACGCGATCTTCGCAACCCGGGGTTCAACGCGCCGCGTCGAGCCGGGGCCGATACCGCGCGAATTCCACGCGGTGCGCCTGCACCAGCCGGGAACCGCCGCTCATCCCGGTGATCTCACACCGGAAGTATCGGGTGTCGCCCGCCTTCGCCTCGATGACCAGCGGCCGCTTCAGGCTCTTCGATCCCGACAGAACCCGCTCGCCCGGATCGACATCCTGCACCGCGAACTCGCTGCGCCCCAGCTTCGCCATCCGCACTGCGCGATTATCCTGCTCCAGATAGGCCGAACAGCCGCGCGCGCCGAAGAAGAAGGATCCCGAGCGGTAGAACACCAGCCGCGCCTTGCCGGCAGGCGGCGGTTCGATCGGCGGCGGCGCCGCTGCCTGCAACGCCGCGCCCATCAGCAATGCCAACTCCACCCACATGCCCGCTCTCCCCTCCGCCGGCAAGGCTGCCGCACTTCGCGCGCCCGATCAATCGGCGGCGTTGCGACATTCTGCGACATTAATTCGGTGGAACTGAATCGCTGGCGAAACCATGTACGGCGCTATGGCTCATCGCCCCTCCCTCCTGTTTCTGGCCGCCGCGCTTCCGCTCGCCGCCTGTTCGGTCGGCCCCGATTATCGCCCCAGCAGCGCGGCCGAGCTCGGCGTGCCGCAGCGTTATTCAGTGCCGGCAGACCAGCGCGCGCGCGAAGACCTGACGCAATGGTGGCGCAAGTTCGACGATCCCCAGCTCGCCGCGCTGGTGGAGCGTGCCCAGGCCGCCAATCTCGACATCGCCCAGGCCGTCACGCGCCTTCGCCAGGCGCGCGAGTCGCTGGTCCAGTCCCGTGCCGCGCTGCTTCCCAGCCTCAGCACCTCGGGCGGCTATTCGCGCAGCCAGCCGCTGCGCGGCGCCAGCACCACCGTCACGCTGCCCGACGGCACCGTCACGTCCTTTTCGCAGGGCGCGAGCAACAGCTTTTCGCTCGGCCTGGACGCCAACTACCAGCTCGACTTGTTCGGCGGCGTCCGGCGCGGGGTGGAATCCTCGCGCGCCGGCTATGAAGCGGCGGGCTATGACTATGCCTCGGTGCTGATCTCGGTCGAGGCCGAAACCGCACGCAACTATGTCCTCGCCCGCGCGGCCCAGGCGCAGCTCGCCAATGCCCGCGCGACGCTCGCGCTTCAGGAGGACAATCTCCAGATCGCGCAGTGGCGGGTACAGGCCGGCCTCGTCTCCACGCTGGACCAGGAACAGGCGCGTGCCCAGCGCGCGCAGACCGCCGCGACCATCCCCACGCTGGAGGCCAATTACAACGGCTTCGTCTCGCGCCTGGGCGTGCTCACCGGGCAGGCACCCGGTGCGCTCAAGGCCGAGCTGGAGGCCGTGAAGCCGATCCCCACCGGCCCGGTCTCCGTCGCCACCGGCATTCCCGCCGACGCCCTGCGCCAGCGCCCCGACATCCGCGCGGCGGAGCGCAACCTCGCCTCGGCCACCGCTCAGATCGGCGTCACCCAGGCCCAGCTTTACCCCTCATTCGCCATCGGCGGCAGCATCGATGCCGGCTCGTCCGCGCTCAGCTCGCTGTTCGACGTACTGACCGGGCGGCTGTTCGCCAATGTCGCCCAGACCATCTTCGATGCGGGCCGCACCCGCAGCCAGGTCCGCAGCGCGCAGGCTGCTGCCGACAGCGCGTTCCTCACCTACAAGCAGACCGTGCTCACCTCGCTCGAGGATATCGAGAATGCGGCCGTCGCGCTCCAATCGGCACAGCGGCGCGTGGCCGACTTCCGCGAAGCGCTCGACGCATCCAACAACCAGGCGATCCTCGCGCGCACTCAGTACCGCGCGGGTCTTACCGACTTCACGACCCTTAACCAGGCCGAGAACCAGCTGCTGTCCGCCCAGAACGGGCTCACTCAGGCCCGGTCCGACCAGTCCACCGCCCTGATCCAGCTCTACCTGTCGCTCGGCGGCGGCTGGGACAGCACCACCACGCCCCAGGCACCCACCACAGGCAGCACCGCCAATGGCAACTGATCCCAACCCGAACCTCGACGATTTCCTGGGCACCCCGGCCCGTCCGTGGTGGCGGCGCTGGCTGAAGTGGATCGTCATCGCGCTGGTGGTGGTCGGCCTTGGCCTGCTGCTCACGCGCTGCGTGTTCGGCGGGACGGCCGAAACCCAATATTCGACCGAAGAGGCCGAACGCGGCAATCTGACGGTCACGGTCTCCGCCACGGGCAAGCTCGCCCCGACCAACCAGGTCCAGGTCGGCTCCGAACTCTCCGGCCTGATCGAAACGGTCAGCGTCGACGTCAACGACCGCGTGGTGAAGGGCCAGCCGCTGGCGGTGCTCGACACCTCGCAGCTTGATGATGAGATCACGCAGGGCCGCGCCCAGCTCGGCGCCAATCAGGCACAGGTCGAGCAGGCCCAGGCCACCGTGGCCGAGAGCCAGGCCCAGTTGTCGCGCCTCCAGGAAGTCAGCCGCCTGTCGGGCGGCCGCGTCCCCGCCAAGGTCGAGATGGAACAGGCACGCGCCGCCGTGCAGCGCGCCGTCGCGACGTTGAAGGCGGCGCAAGCCCAGGTCGTCTCCGCCAGGGCAGCGCTCTCCTCGACCGAGACTCGCCGCTACAAGGCTGTCATTCGCTCCCCCGTGAACGGCGTCGTGCTCGCGCGCCAGATCGATGCCGGGCAGACGGTGGCGGCCTCGTTCAACACGCCGACGCTGTTCGTGATCGCCGAGGACCTGTCGGCCATGGAATTGCAGGTCGCGATCGACGAAGCCGATGTCGGCTCGGTCAAGCAAGGCCAGATCGCCAGCTTCACCGTCGACGCGTTCCCGGGCAAGACCTTCCCGGCGACGATCACGCGCGTCGATCTCGGCTCCAACCTGTCGGCCCAGGCGGCATCGAGCTCCAGCACGACGTCGAGCACCAGCACCACCACGGGTCAGGTGGTGTCCTATGCCGCCACCCTCAGCGTCGCTAATGCCGACCAGCAGCTGCGCCCGGGCATGACCGCGACGGCGGAGATCGTCACGCGCGCCAAGCCCAATGTGCTGCTCGTGCCGAACGCCGCGCTGCGCTTCACGCCCGCCGCCGCCGCCCAGGGGCAGGCCGCGAGCGGGGGCCAAGGGGGCATCGCCGGCGCGCTCACGCCGCGCCGCCCCCGCCGCGGCAACGACGCGTCCAAGGCCGGACCGGTCACGCGCAGCTCGGGACAGACCGTGTATATCCTGGGTGCCGAGAACCAGCCTCAGCCGGTGCAGGTCACGATCGGCGACACCAATGGTTCGGTGACCGAGATCACCGGCGGCGGCCTCAAGCCGGGCATGAAGGTCATCACCGGCCAACTCGCCAGCGGCAGCACCGGTGCGCGCAGCCAGGGCGGTAGCGGCCAGCGCCGCCAGGGAGCCGGCGCCGGCGGAGGCGCACAGCGTGGCGGGTGATCCGATCATCCAGCTGCGCCGCGTCACCAAAGTCTATGGCGACGGCCCTACGGCGTTCCAGGCGCTGAAAGGCGTCGACCTCGACATCGCCGCGGGGGACTTCGTCGCGGTGATGGGGCCCTCGGGCTCGGGCAAGTCGACGACGATGAACATCCTGGGCTGCCTCGACGTGCCCTCGGGCGGGGAATTCCGCTTCCGCGGCGTGCATGTCGAAACGCTGGGCCGCGACCAGCGCGCGCTGCTTCGCCGCAAATATCTCGGCTTCGTGTTTCAGGGCTTCAATCTGCTCGCGCGCACCACCGCGCTTGAGAATGTCGAGCTGCCCCTGCTCTATCGCGGCGACCCGAAAAAGGAACGCCGCGAAGCCGCGCTCGCCGCGCTCGACAAGGTCGGGCTCAAGCAATGGTGGGATCACACCCCCGCCGAGCTGTCGGGCGGCCAGCAGCAGCGCGTCGCGATCGCCCGCGCCATCGTCACCAGCCCCGACGTGCTGCTCGCCGACGAACCCACCGGCAACCTCGACTCCGAACGCTCGGTGGAGATCATGCAGCTGCTCACCAGCCTCAACCGCGACAGCGGCATCACCGTGCTGATGGTCACCCACGAACCCGACATGGCGGCCTTCGCGCGCACCGTGATCCACTTCAAGGACGGCCTGGTCGAACGCATCGAACGCGCGCACCATCAAGGGGAGGCGGTCGCGTGACCTTCCGATGCACTATGCTCCCCTCCCCGCAAGGGAGGGGCCGGGGGTGGGTGCGCGCGTCTGCGCGCCCAAAGGACTCAACCGGCCCGCATCAGAGCGTCAGCCGGGGCATCGAGCCCTGCCTGACCCTGTACTCACTCCCGGCCGCTCCCTTACAAGGAGGGGAGCGGTAAGATGTTCGGCACCACCTTCCTCCTCGCGGTCCGCTCGATCTTCCGCCACAAGCTGCGCTCGTTCCTGACCACGCTCGGCATCATCATCGGCGTTGCCGCGGTGGTCGCGATGGTCACGCTGGGCCAGGCCACCACCAAGGCCGCGCAGGCACAGGTCGCCAGCCTGGGCACCAACATCCTCCAGATCCGCCCGGGCCAGGGTTTCGGCCGCGGCGGCGGCGGCCCGCGCCCGCCCGACTTCAAGCAGGAGGATGTCGACGCGATCGCGGAGCAGGTCGCCGGCGTCACCGCCGTCGCGCCCCAGGCGCAATCCACCGGCACCGTGATCTATCAGGGCGCCAATTGGTCGACGACGATCAACGGCACCACCAACGCCTTCTTCCAGGTCCAGCCCTGGCCACTGGTCTCGGGCCGCGTCTTCAACCGGCAGGAGGAACAGGCCGGCAAGGCCGTGTGCATCATCGGCAACACCATCCGCACCAACCTCTTCCGCGGCGGTGAGGCCGTGGGCGAACGGATGCGCGTCAACGGCATCTCCTGCGACATCATCGGCGTACTCTCCACGCGCGGCCAGGGCGGCTTCGGCGACCAGGACGATGTCGTCATCATGCCGATCAAGCAGGTCCAGCGCCGTTTCACCGGCAATCGCGACATCCGCCTGATGCTGGTCGGCGTCGATCCCGCCTATGACGGGCAGCAGGTCCAGGCCTCGATCAGCCAGGTGCTGCGCGAACGCCGCAGCATCACTGGCGGCAAGGAGGATGATTTCAACATCTTCGACACCGCCCAGATCAGCGCGACGCTGACCGGCATCACCACCCTGCTTACCCAGATCGTCACGGCGGTCGCGGCGATCAGCCTGGTGGTCGGCGGCATCGGCATCATGAACATCATGCTGGTGTCGGTCACCGAGCGCACCCGCGAAATCGGCATCCGCCTGGCGATCGGCGCGGTGGCCAGCGAAGTGCTGATGCAGTTCCTGATGGAGGCGGTGGTGCTCTCCTGCCTCGGCGGGCTGGTCGGACTGGCCGTCGCGCAACTTGTGGTGCTGGGCCTCGCCCCGCTGATGCAGGTCCCGTTCCTGTTCGTGCCGCAGATTAACGTCATCGCCTTCCTGATCTCGGCGCTGATCGGCATCGTGTTCGGCTATTTTCCCGCCCGCCGCGCCGCCAGCCTCAACCCCATCGACGCGCTCCGCCACGAGTAGGGCTGACGGAGCGGGGTCACTGCTCCTAGCTGGTGCGTCGAGGTGCAAACACTCTGTTCCCCGGCGAAGGCCGGGGCCCAGCTGCCACACAATCGGCGAGCGGAGACACACCTCGCGGGCAACATCGCGACGGGCCCCTGCCTCGCCGGGGAACAGGTTCATTGCAGCGACGGCGCGTGCCCTTCCTTAGAGGCGAGGATCCAACGCGGCCCGCAACCGCTCCAGATCCTCCGGCGTATCAACATCCACCAGCTCAGACACGGGCGCGACGATCTGCCCCCCGCGCCGGATCAGCGCACGCGCACCCTGATCGCCTTCCGACGCCATGAGCGCGGGGAACCACGCCTGCCCGAACAATGCCGGCGGAGATGGCTTGTCGCCGTCGCTCGACGCGACGATCGCGTCGCCCCCCTCAACCGCATCGAACAGCCGCAGCACATGCGCCGCGGTGACGCCGGGCATGTCGGCCAGCGCGACCAGCACCGCCTCGGCGCCCGCATCCTGGGCTGCCGCGACGCCCTGCGCCAGCGAGCGCGACTGGCCACGCGCCGGATCGGGATTGCGGACGGTTCGATACCCGACACTGGCGAAGTCCAGGCTCGTGCCCGACACCACCGCCACCCGGATCAGGAACGGGATGCTCTCCAGCGCGGCAACCGCATGCAGGGCGAGCGGCTTGCCCGCTAGCGGCGCAGCCAGCTTGTCCGCCGCCCCGAAGCGTTGCGAACGCCCGGCGGCCAGCAGGACCAGCGCCGTGCGCTCAGGCCTTGGCATGGAAGCGCTGCACCATCGCCGCGGCGATTGACAGCGCAATCTCGGCAGGGCCGACCGCGCCGATGGCGAGTCCCGCGGGACCCTCGATCCGGTCGAGATCGGCCGGCCCGAACCCGGCAGCCGACAGCCGCTCCAGCCGCGCGGCATGGCTGCGGCGTGAACCGAGCGCTGCGACATATCCCGTCGGATGCCGAAGCGCGGCGGTCAGCGCGGCATCGTCGATCTTGGGATCGTGGCTCAGCGTCACCACTGCGCTTGCCGCGTCAGGCTTCAGCGCCGCGATCGCCTCATCGGGCCAGCGGTCGTCGCGGGCGACGCCGCCAAAGCGTTCCTCGGTCAGAAAGCGGGCGCGCGGATCGATCACCGTGGTCGCGATGCCCAGTTCGCGCGCCAATCCGACCAGGGTCTGCGCGATCTGCACCGCTCCCACGATGATCAGCCGGCGCGGCGGATCGTACCGGTTGACGAAGTCGCCCACGGCCCCGGGCGCGCTGTGCCCGCTGGCATAGTCGGTCGCCACGTCGATGGGCGCTCCGCCGGCGCGCGCGGCCTCGACGGTGTCGAACAGCGCGGGCGGGAAACCGCTTTCGGACACCGGCTGCACCAGCACCGCGATCTCGCCGCCACAGGGCAGTCCCACTTCCCATGCGGCGTCGTCGGCGACACCATAGCGCTTCACCACCGCCGGCGCGCCCGCGATTACGTCCGCGGCCGTGGCCAGGATGTCGGTCTCCACGCAACCGCCCGACACCGATCCTTCGAACCGTCCGTCTTCGTGGATCAGCATGTGGCTGCCGCGCGGCCGGGGCGCCGATCCCCAGGTGGATACCACGGTCGCCAGCGCCATCTTGGCGCCGCTCCAGGCATGCGCGGCCGCCAACACACTGTCGTTATCCGCCACTGCCTCGCTCCCGTAACATCCGCGGCATAGCGCCCTACCGAAAGGGGAGTTCCGTGGCGAGATTGTTCCTGATGGTCGTATCGATGCTGGCGCAATCCCCCGCGGCCGCGCAGGATCGGCCCATGACCGCGACCACGCAGCCCATCGTCATCGCTCATCGCGGCGCCAGCGGTGAACGGCCCGAACATACCAGCCTGTCCTACGAACTGGCGATCGATCAGGGTGCCGACTTCATCGAGCCCGATCTGGTTCCGACCAAGGATGGCGTGCTGGTCGCCCGGCATGAGAACAACATCGCCGACACCACCGATGTCGCCGCGCATCCCGAATTCGCCGCCCGCAAGACGACCAAGACCATCGACGGACAGCAGGTCACCGGCTGGTTCACCGAGGATTTCACGCTCGCCGAGTTGAAGACGCTGCGCGCCAAGGAGCGGCTGCCCCAGCTGCGGCCCGGCAACCAGCGCTATGACGGCCAGGCGCAGATCCTGACGCTCGCCGAAGTGATCGCCATTGCCAAGCAAGGCACGCGCCGCACCGGGCGCACCATCGGCATCTATCCCGAGACCAAGCACCCCAGCTACTTCGCGTCGATCGGTCTCCCGTTGGAAGCGCGGCTGGTGGCCGGGCTGGAGCAGGCCGGCTGGAACCGCGCCGACGCGCCGGTCTTCATCCAATCATTCGAAGTCAAAAACCTCCAACAACTCAAGGGAATGACCCCGGTTCGCCTGATCCAGCTGATGGCCCCCGCCGGCACCCCCGCCGATGGCGGCCCAAGCTATGCCAGCATGTCCACCGCGCAGGGGCTGAGCGCGATCGCCGCCTATGCCCATGGCATCGGCCCCGAACTCACCATGGTCGTTTCCGCGTCGACCAGATACTCGACATTGATCGCCGACGCCCATGCCGCAGGCCTCAAAATCCACCCCTGGACCTTCCGCGCCGAAAACTATTTCCTCCCCCCTCCCTATCGTTCCCAAGGCACGCCTGCGGCGCATGGCAATCTCGACGCGATGATCCAGTACTTCATCGGGCTTGGCGTCGACGGCTTTTTCACCGATTATCCGGCACTAGGCGTTTCCGCGCGCAGTTCGGCAAAAGCTGCACGCCCATCCTGAAGGTGTGTCCCATGCGTAAGATGATCCTGCCCGCCCTCGTCGCATTGCCGCTGCTGTCGGGCTGCATCGCCAAGACTGCATGGGACGTCGCCACCCTGCCGGTGAAGGCGGGCAGCCAGGTGGTCGATTGGAGCACCACCAGCCAGGAAGAGTCGGATCGAAACTACGGCCGCAAGATGCGCGAGAAGGAAGCACGCGAAGGCAAGGAGCGCCGCAAGCACGAAAAGGAATGTCGCAAGAATCCGGATCGTTGCGAGGATTATGACGGCTATCGCGCCGCCACGCCGGACTGAGCGACCAGCGCGGCGCGCTTCCACCGCCGCCGCACCTCATGCTATGCTGCGGCAATGGCAGAAGAAACGCATGTGCTGGACCGCCCTCCCGAGGGCGCGTCACACGACTGGACAATTCCGCAGAACTGGGGCGCCTACACGCCTGAGGAACATGCCACTTGGGACACGCTGTTCGAGCGTCAGGTCAAGCTGCTGCCCGGCCGCGCGTCCAAGGCGTATCTGAAAGGGCTGGAAGCGCTGAAGCTTTCCGAGTCGGGCATTCCCAATTTTGAGGAGCTGTCCGAACGGCTGATGAAGCTGACCGGCTGGCAGGTCGTCGCGGTGCCCGGTCTGGTCCCAGATGACGTGTTTTTCGACCACATGGCGAATCGCCGCTTCGTCGCGGGCAACTTCATCCGGCGACCGGATCAGCTCGACTATATTCAGGAACCCGACGTCTTCCATGACGTGTTCGGCCACGTACCGATGCTGGCCGATCCCGTATTCGCCGATTACCTCGAGGCCTATGGCCGCGGCGGTAACCGCGCGTTGGAACTCGGCGCGCTGAAGCAGCTCGGCCGGCTGTACTGGTACACGGTTGAATTTGGCCTGGTGCAGGAGGATGAGGGCCTGCGCATCTACGGATCGGGCATTGTCTCGAGTTCGGCAGAGAGCCGCTTCGCGCTAGAAAGCGACAGCCCCAATCGCATCCGTTTCAATCTGAAGCGCGTGATGCGCACCGAATACCGGATCGACGACTTCCAGCAGAATTACTTCGTTATTCCCAACTTCGACGAGTTGCTGCGGCTGACGGTCGAGACCGACTTCGCGCCGCTTTATCATGAGCTGTTGCAGATGCCGGACATTTCCGTTGCGGCGATCCAGCCCGAGGACGACGTGATCACGCGCGGCACTCAGCAATATGCGCTGAGCAAGGCGCACGACTGACCCGTTCGGTTGTCCTGTTCCTCAGCAGAAGCCGGGGAGCAGGACAAACTGGCACCACTTCAACCAATCAGAGGTCGAGTGCCCAACCGTCGCGTCCCTTGGGATTTGGCGGGGTGGTCGGCACATAGCGGGTGGCGCCGGCGGTGAGCCGCAGGATCGTCCAATCGCCGCGGCGATCCACTTCCTCTAATGTGCAGCCACAAGCCTGGAATGCAGCCACGACCTGTTCGCGCTGGGTTTCCAGCAGACCGGCCAGGACGATGGTCGCGCTGGCGTTGGCGATTGCCGCGACCTCAGGCGCCATTGACACCAACGGCCCGGCCAGGATGTTGGCGATCAGAAGGTCGTATGGCGCGTGGGCGGTGATGGCATCGCTCAAGGCCCCGTCGGCGACGATCAGTTCGATCGGCTTGATCCCGTTACACGCGCCATTCTCGCGCGTGACGTCGACGGCATGTGGATCGATGTCGGTCGCTACGATCTCAGCCTGGGGCCACAGCTCGGCCGCGGCAAAGGCGAGCAATCCGGTACCGGTGCCGATGTCGATCACCTTCGCGAATTGCCGATCAGCCATGCGGTCAAGCATCGCCAGGCAGCCGGAAGTCGTGGCGTGGTGGCCGGTGCCGAACGCACGCCCTGCATCGATCAAGAACGCACGCCCGCCCGCTGGCGGCTCCACCGGATGTGCACTGGTATGCACGACAAAGCGGCCCTCCCGGATCGGCTCAAGCCCCTGCTGGCTGAGCGCTACCCAATCTTCGGGAGTAAGCGCCACGATCTCCGGCGCGATATCGCCCGCGCTCGGCACCAGCGCCCGTAACGCGGCCAGCGTCGCCGCATCGGGCTCAGCATCCGTATAGGCGTCGAGCCGCCAGCGCTCCCGATCGTCCTCCACTTCTTCGGTGGTCATGAGCACCGCGTCGAGCGGCACTTCGCCTGCGTCAATCGCCTCTGCTTCAGCACGGGTGCAGGGAAAGGTGGTGCGCCAGCTATCCGGCTGCGCCGTTCGCGGGTCCTCAACGGACATAGCTAGCTCCATTCGCGTCGAGTACCGCGCCCGTCATCGAAGGGGGCGCTTCCAGCGCACAGAAGCGGGCGAGCACCGCGATCTCCTCCGGCGCCGCGACGCGGCCAAGCGGAATGTCGGCGAGCAGCTTGTCGCCACCGCGGCTCGCCAGATATTCCTCGGCCATGCCAGTCATGGTGAACCCTGGGCAGATCGCAAAGGCAAGGATGCCCTGTGCGGCATAGCCGCGCGCGATCGACTTGGTCATCGCGACCATGCCTGCCTTGGACGCGGCGTAATGCCAATGCGCCGGACTGTCGCCGCGATAGGCCGCGCGGCTGGCAATGTTGACGATGCGGCCGGGGCGGCCTTCGCTCTGCCAGTGGCGGACGGCAAGCCGGCACAACTCGGCCGAGGCGGTCAGGTTGATGCGCATGGTGCGCTCCCACCCCGCAACCCAATCTTCATGGTCAAGATCCAGCGGATTGCTTTCGAACACGCCGGCATTGTTGACCAGCACGTCAATGCGCCCGTCGAGCGCGGCCAATGCCCGATCCCAAAGCGCCTGAGGCGCCGACGGATCGGCGAAGTCAGCCGGAATGCCACTTGCGGTGCCATGGCCGATCAGCCGCAGGCCATCGCCGGTCAGGCTCTGTGCGATGGCCGCGCCGATACCGCGGCTGCTGCCGGTCAGCAGGATATTCGTCATCCCCCCGCCCTAGCCGCAAGGCGGGGCGGGCGGAAGCGTCAGGCAGAGACGGAGCTGGAAAAACTGTCGGCGGCGTCGCGTAGCTGAACCAGCCGGTCGTCGACCTCCGCCACGTCGCGCTGGAGCGTGTCGATCTCGGTAGTGACGGTCTTGGTATCTTCCCGGATCGCACCGATCGTCGCCGACATCGAATCGGCGGCCAGCGCGGTCTCGTCCACGGCGGCGGTGATCGCGGTTACGGTCTGCGCTTGCACTTCCATAGCGGTGCGAATCCGATTCGCGCTTTCCTGCACTTCTGCCACCGTTGAGCGGATGGAGGCATTAGTGTCCACGGTGGAGCGAGTCGCCGACTGGATCGCCGCGATCTTGGCGGCGATGTCGTCGGTTGCTCGCGCGGTCTGATTGGCAAGGCTCTTCACTTCCTGCGCCACTACCGCGAAGCCCCGACCCGCATCGCCTGCGCGCGCCGCCTCGATCGTGGCATTGAGCGCCAACAAATTGGTCTGGCCCGCGATGTCGCGGATCAGCCCGAGGATCGACTCGATCGACTTGGCGTGATCGCTCAGGGTCTCGGACATGCCGACAGCAGTGCCTGCTTGGCTGGACGCACGGGTGGCGATGTCAGCGGCAGCCTCCACTTCGGTGCGCGCATCCTCAATAGCGCGGATCAAGCCCGCGGCGGTCTGCGCGGCTTCGCGCATCGCTACTGCCGACTGCTCGGCCGCGGCGGCAACTTCGGAAGCCTTGCCCAACATGCCGCGCGCGGAACTCGATGCGCCCTGCGCCTGCACGCGTATGCGGTTGCCTGCCTCAGTGGCGCTCAGGATTGACTCACCGATCATGTCGCGGAATTCGGTCGAACGCTCGCGCCGTTTGGTAATGTTCCGTTCGGCCACTAGCGCGCCGACATGCATCGCCATCAAATTGGTCTCGACCAAGCCGATGCGATTCACGGTATCGCAGAGTCTCCGAAGTTGCTCAGGGTCGTTGTCGAGCTTCTCGCCCAAGATCGCCATGGTGATGCTGTGGGTGTTGGCAAACCCTGCCAGCATCGCCGAAGCCGGCACGCGCATGCGGTAGGCATATTCCGCATGGTAGACCGCCATCTGAATCCATTCGTCCCCGAACGGCTGTTCGTAGCGGATCCGGCTATAGCGCGCGCTTACGTTTCGCAGTGCGCTTAGGCGCTGCTCGTCGAAGTTCGCACGAAGATTGTGAAAGAAGGGAAGTTCCAGAAAGTGCGCCCAAAACGCTTCCGCGATCCGCTCATGCTCGCCATCGAGGAGCCGGGTGATCTCAGGGCAGCCCTTGGTGACCGCACCGTCCCAGTCGTAATCGGCAGCGGTACCGATGCTCCGGCGCGCATTTTCCAGCCCAGCTTGATTGTCGAACACGCGTTCTCTCCCTGTCAGGCCGCGACCTTGGCGATGATGTCGCCGGCGCTGCCCTTCAATGTACCCAGTTGCGCGTCCAGCGACGCGAAGCCCTGCCCGACCCGGTCGATCTCGGACGCCACTGAAACGGTATCCTCCCGAATGGCGCCGATGGTCACCGACATCGAGTCGGCAGCCAACGCGGTCTCATCCACTGCGGCGGTGATCGCAGTCACCGTCTGCGCCTGGACTTCCATCGCGCTGCGGATACGGTTGGCGCTTTCCTGCACCTCAGCGACCGTGGTCCGGATCGAGGCGTTTGTATCGACCGTCGATCGCGTCGCCGACTGGATCGCCGCGATCTTGGCGGCGATGTCGTCGGTGGCGCGTGCGGTCTGGTTGGCGAGGCTTTTCACTTCCTGCGCGACGACCGCGAAGCCTCGTCCGGCGTCACCGGCGCGTGCCGCTTCGATGGTGGCGTTGAGCGCGAGCAGGTTGGTCTGGCCGGCAATGTCACGGATCAGCCCAAGGATCGATTCGATCGACTTGGCATGATCGCTCAGCGCCTCGGACATGCCGACAGCCGCTCCAGCCTGGCTAGAGGCCCTGGTTGCGATGTCGGCTGCTGCTTCGACTTCGGTCCGCGCATCCTCGATCGCCCGGATCAACCCAGCGGCCGTCTGCGCAGCCTCGCGCATCGCGACGGCCGACTGCTCGGCAGCGGCAGCGACTTCAGACGCCTTGCCCAGCATGCCGCGCGCGGACGCCGAGGTCTGCACTGCCTGGACGCGAAGCTGCTCGCCCTCACGCGATGCCTGCTCCACCGTCGCACCGATCGAATCGCGCAGCTCTGCGGCAAGCTGCTCGCGTTGCGATTGAACGGCGTGATCGCGGTAAAGATCGTAGATCTCGACCGTGACGGCAGCCTGCAGCGCGGACAAGCGCATCAGCGTGTCCACCATCTCCGCCGCACGCGAGTCCTGAGGATCCAGCCGCCGCAACAGGATCTGCACCGCAGAGCGGTCGCTGGCGCTGAGCATCGACAACAACACCATCGGCTGAACACCGGCGGCATAGGCTTTGGCGATATGGTCGGCAGCACCTTGGACCCAGCGGGCAGAGCTCACGTCCGACAGCCGGTCGCGCTGGAAAGCCACCTCTGCATCGATACGGTCTTCGGCATCACCGGAAGACCAGCGGATATTGTCGGCCGCACAACGCCGCCACTGCTGCCAATAGGCGTCGGACATCGTCCGAATTTCGGGTGAGAGCAGTTCCCACAAGGCCTTGGCGGCTTGTGCCAGCGTGCCTTCGGAGTCGAAGGCGCGCAGATGCGCCTGCAGATCGATCCTCGCACTGATGGTGCCGGGCGCCGGAAGGTCTTGAATCGATGACACGGTACGCGCAGTCCCCTTGCGCAGCCTTTGCCGAAACAGGCCGCTCGGCCTTCGCTATGCAGTTGAAGTGGTTAAGGGGCGGTTAGTCAGGCCCAAGCGTCGCGCATGCGTGCTTGCATCCCCTGCCCGCCGGATTAAGGAAGCGCGGTCGACCCGAAAGGAATACCCTTGGCCAACGTCCGCAATACGGCGCGCCCATTATCGCCGCACCTCTCGATCTGGAAATGGGGACCGCACATGGCGGTTTCGATCGTCCACCGCGCCACCGGCAGCGGCATGGCGACGCTCGGCACCATCCTGTTCGTATGGTGGCTGAGCGCGCTGGCATCGGGCCCTGCGGCCTACGCGGCGTTCGTCGATCTTTTCACGCTGGACTCGGGCAAGCTGAACGTCGCCGGTTATATCTTCGGCATCGGCCTTAGCTGGTCCTTCTTCCAGCATATGGCATCGGGTGTGCGCCACTTGTTCCTGGACGCCGGCGCCGCGTTCGAGCTGGGCGTCAACAAGCGTTCGGCGCTGGCCACTTTCGTCGTGTCGCTCGTCCTCACCGCCGCCTTCTGGGCCGTCATCGTGGAGAAGAACCTTGGGTAACGGCACTGAACTCGGCCGCGTCCGCGGCCTGGGCTCCGCGCATCAGGGTGCCGAAGGCTGGTGGCACCACAAGCTTAGTGCCGGGTCGAACCTGATCCTGGTCCTGTGGTTCTTGATCTCGGTCGCGCTGCTGCCGGCCTATGACTATGCGACCCTTACCGGCTGGATCGCCGAACCGCTGGTCGCGGTGCCGCTGATCCTGCTGGTGGTCAGCGTCTTCTACCATTTCCATCACGGCCTCACCGTCGTGATCGAGGATTATCAGCACGACCATACCCGCTTCGTGCTGCTCGCCCTCCTGAAGTACTTCACCATCGCGACGGCATCCCTCGCGATCTTCTCGATCCTCAAGGTGGCCTTCACGGCCGGAGCGGCCCTGTAATGCCCAGCGCATACAAGATCATCGATCACACCTATGACGCGGTCGTCGTGGGTGCCGGCGGCGCCGGCCTGCGCGCCACCATGGGCATCGCGGAGAGCGGGTTGAAGACCGCCTGCATCACCAAGGTGTTCCCGACTCGCAGCCATACGGTCGCGGCACAGGGCGGCATTGCCGCAAGCCTTGGCAACATGGGTCCGGACCACTGGACCTGGCACATGTACGACACCGTCAAGGGCTCTGATTGGCTCGGCGACCAGGACGCGATCGAGTATCTGACGCGCGAGGCACCTGCCGCGGTCTACGAGCTCGAACATGCCGGCATGCCCTTCAGCCGCACGCAGGAAGGTAAGATCTACCAGCGTCCGTTCGGCGGCATGATGCAGAACATGGGCGAAGGCCCGCCCGCGCAGCGCACCTGCGCCGCAGCCGACCGCACCGGCCATGCCATGCTCCACACGCTCTACCAGCAGAGCCTGAAGTACGACGCCGACTTCTTTGTCGAGTATTTCGCGCTCGACCTGATCATGGAGGATGGCCCGAACGGTAAGGTTTGCCGCGGCGTGATCGCTTTGTGCATGGAAGACGGTTCGATCCACCGCTTCCGCAGCCACGCCGTCGTGCTCGCGACCGGCGGCTACGGCCGCGTCTATCAGTCGGCAACCTCGGCGCACACCTGCACCGGCGACGGCAATGCGATGGTGCTGCGCGCCGGCCTGCCGCTCCAGGACATGGAGTTCGTCCAGTTCCACCCGACCGGCATCTACGGCGCGGGCGTGCTGATCACCGAGGGCGCGCGCGGCGAAGGCGGCTACCTGACCAACTCCGAAGGGGAGCGCTTCATGGAGCGCTATGCGCCCTCGGCTAAGGACCTCGCCAGCCGTGACGTCGTCTCGCGCTCGATGGCGATGGAAATCCGCGAAGGTCGCGGCGTGGGCAAGGAGAAGGATCATATCTACCTTCACCTCAACCATATCGACCCCAAGATCCTTCACGAGCGCCTGCCTGGCATCACCGAGACTGGCAAGATCTTCGCGGGCGTCGACCTGACTCGCCAGCCGCTTCCGGTGGTCCCGACCGTCCATTATAATATGGGCGGCATCCCGACCAATTATCACGGCGAGGTCGTGACGCTAGGTGCCGATGGCCCCGATACGATCGTGCCAGGCCTGTTCGCCGTGGGCGAAGCGGCCTGCGTTTCGGTGCACGGTGCCAACCGCCTGGGCTCCAACTCGCTGATCGATCTGGTGGTGTTCGGCCGCGCAACGGGCAAGCGCATCGCGGAGATCGTTAAGCCGAACACCTCACATAACCCGCTGCCCCAGGGTTCGGAAGAACTGGCGCTCGGTCGACTGGATCACTTCCGCTACGCCGCCGGCGGCACGCAGACCTCGGCGATCCGCCGCGATATGCAGAAGACGATGCAGCGCCACTGTGCCGTGTTCCGCACCGAGGAGCTGATGCGCGAAGGCATCGAGCATATGGACCAGGTCTATGCCTCGATGCAGGACGTCGGCGTGGTTGATCGTTCGCTGATCTGGAACACCGACCTGATCGAGACGCTCGAGCTGGACAATCTGCTCGGCCAGGCACAGGTGACGATCCGCTCGGCAGTGAACCGGAAGGAAAGCCGCGGCGCGCACATGCACGAGGACTTCCCCGATCGTCACGATGACGAGTGGATGAAGCACACCGTTTACTGGTTCGACGGCTGGGGCGGCAAGGGTGGCGAGAGCCGGATCGATTACCGCCCGGTACACGAATATACGCTGACCGACGACATCGAGTACATCAAACCGAAGAAGCGGGTGTACTGATCGGAGGGACAGCCCTCCGTCGTTGAAGTTTAAAGGCCCGCGTCCGATCAGGACGCGGGCCTTTACAATAAGCGCTTCCACTTCGGGGAGGATTGCCCCCCCGCTCCACTTGACTCATCTTTCCACGCGGTCAGACTGCCTTCGTTCGACGAGCGGGAGCGGTCTTATGCGCGTGCCTCACCTTGTGCGGCTTGCCGCCGCGTCTACGCTCGTGGCAATGGCGGCACCGGCCGCTACACAGACGACCCACAGCAAAGATTGGCCGCCGATGCTCGGCACGACCCCGGCCGAGATCAGCGGATCGCTGACGCAGGGTCCACAACTCGAACGTGGCCGTTCCGCCAGGTGGCTCCTCGCCGAACATCGCAAGCTCGACGCCGCTCTCCAGGCCCTCGCGCCGCAACACCAGGAGCGAGTCGATGCGTATGTCGTATCCGTGGCGCTGGACAGCGACGCGGTATTCGCCCGCGAAGCGCGGGAAGCGGGCAAAGTCCTGTCCCGCCGCTTCGACGCGGACGGCCGGACGCTGGTGCTTGCGGGAAGCTTCGGCGCTGCCGATGCCGATCTGCCGCATGGCAACCTGAACTCGCTGAATGTCGCCCTCGCCCGCGTTGCCGAACTGATGGATAGGGAGCAGGATGTACTGGTGCTCTATACCACCAGCCATGGCGCCGAGGTGGGGCTGGCTTATCACGACGGCGATCAGGGCTATGGCATCTTGTCGCCTGCCCGTTTCGGCGCCATTCTGGACGAACTCGGCATACGCAATCGAGTGCTGATCCTGTCCGCCTGCTATGCGGGCATCTTCGTGCCTCGGCTGGCTGATGCCGATACGGCTCTGCTCACTGCCGCCTCCTCCGCACGCACCTCGTTCGGCTGCCGTGCGGAGAACGATTGGACGTTCTTTGGCGACGCGCTGATCAACCACGCGTTACGCAAGCCGCAGTCGTTGGAAGCCGCAGGTCGCGAGGCGCAGGACATGATCAGCGGGTGGGAAACCGCCGGTCGCCTCAAGCCGTCGGACCCCCAAATGGTAATCGGCAGCCGCGTGGCACGCTGGCTGGAGCCGCTGGAAGCACGCATGCCCGCTAGCACGAGCACGCCGACCGGGCGACCAGCCGTCGAGTCGCTCAAGGATGGTAACTGATTGAGCTCTTGGCGGAACTACTGGCTGCGGGGGCGGTTTGCGCTGCCATGACCGATGCCCAGCAGCCCGCCACGCTTTCAACCGAACCGCAGGAGGCCGAGGCTGCCAGCCGGGCCACGCGTTATCCGCTACTCGCGCTGCCGCAGGTCGTGCTCCACGGCCCCGTCGACCACGACATGTACACCAACTTCCGGCAGCAGGTGATCAACGCGCCTGCCGATGGCGCGCTGGTGGTTTCCGTTTCCACGCTGGGGGGCGACCCCGAAGTCGCGCGATTGATGGGTGACGAGTTGCGGCTCCTGCGCGAATATAGCGGGCGGGAGACGCTGTTCCTCGGCAAGGTCGCAGTCTATTCGGCAGGCGCTACCTTCATGTCGAGTTTCCCGGTCGACAAGCGCTTCCTGACTCGCGGCACCCGCGTCATGATCCATGAACGGATCATCAGCAAAACGGTCACGATTCAGGGTCCCCTGAAAACCGTCATCGCGGGCCTCAAAGCCAATCTCCACGAGATCGAGCATTCGATCCGCATCGAAGAGGAAGGATTCCGCGACCTGGTCGCCGGATCCAAGATCCCGTTCGAAGAGGTGCAAGAGCGCGCGCCTGCCAACTGGTATATTGAAGCTGAGGAAGCGCGCGATCTTGGGCTGGTGCTCGACGTCATCTGACTTGATCCTCCCCCACCAGGGAGAAGGTGGCATGCGGAACCTGCCGGAGGGGAGCAAACACGACCGCTAATCGCAGCATGCCCGCCTCGCCCGCCGTCGCCCTTGGCGACACCTCACCTTGGCTGGGGAGGATTGGTGTTCAAACGAACGCGCCGCCGCTCACATCGATGGTTGCGCCGGTGATGTACGACGCATCGTCGCTTGCCAGGAATGACGCGACCCCAGCGATTTCTTCTGGCCGGCCGTAGCGCTTGAGCACGACCATGTTCCGTACGCTCTCGGCAAACTCGGTGTCGGCCGGATTCATGTCGGTGTCGACAGGTCCAGGCTGGATCGCGTTCACCAGAATGCCGCGCGGGCCCAGATCGTGCGCCCAGGTCCGGGCGAACATGGAAACAGCCGCTTTGCTCGCCGCATAGACGCTATTCCCGGCAAAGCCGGCCGTATCAGCCGAAACCGAGCTCACCAGAATGACACGGCTGCCGTCGCTCAAGTGCGGCAGTGCCGCGGCTGTGCCGGCCAGCACGCCTTCGACATTCACACTAAAGATGCGGTCAAACAAGTCGAGCGCCTCGGGCCCGACTGGTGCGAAGGTCGCAACGCCGGCATTGTGGACCAGGATGTCAATCCCGCCCAAAATGGCCGCGGCCTCGTCGACGGATCGCTTGACGGCGGCCTTGTCGGCGGCGTCCGCCTGAATTGCCTTGCCCCTCACGCCCTCGGCTTCGATTGCAGCGACGCTGGCCTGCGCGCCGTCATGGTTCCCGGCATAGGTGATGACGACGTCCGCGCCGTCGGCCGCGAGGCGCTTGGCGATCGCCGCGCCGATCCCGCGCGATCCGCCGGTAACCAGCGCGCGCTTGCCTGCGAGTTTCTTGGACATGTTCCGCGTCTCCAGTCCCCAGCCGATCGAGACGCCGGCTGCCAGGACGGACGCTAATCTGGGAAGCGCCACGTATAGTTCAATATTCCCGAACTATGGAATTTGTGTAGCAATCCTATATGCGATGTATGGACCGCCTCGTGCACCCAGACCTGAAGGATGTGAGCTTAGCCGCGGCGCTGCACGCGCTCGCTGATCCGGTGCGGCTGGAGATCGTCTCCCGCCTGGTCGCCTGCCCATGCCTGAACGCCAGCACCGCCTGCACCGACGGCACGCCCAAGAGCACGATTTCCAATCACTTGAACGTCCTTCGCGCCGCCGGCTTGGTCGAGACCCGCATCGAGGGCCGCGAGCGCATCAATCGCTTGCGCTGCGTTGATTTCGACGCGCGGTTTCCAGGTCTGCTTGCCACGGTACTTGCCAACAAAGCCTGAGCTTCGCGTGACCTATGGGGTTGCGCTGCGAATGCGAAAGGCATAGCCCGCCCCTCAAACATCGTTTGTCCAAGGATTCAACGGAATGGCCGAGTTTCGCCTGCCCAAGAACAGCCGCATCACCAAGGGCAAGGTGCACAAGGCGGACGCCACCGCTGCGCGCGTTAAGAAGTTCAAGATCTACCGCTACGATCCCGACTCCGGCGAGAACCCGCGCTACGATACGTTCGAGGTCGATCTCGACGATTGCGGCCCGATGGTCCTCGACGCGCTGATCAAGATCAAGGGCGAACAGGACAGCTCGCTCACTTTCCGCCGCTCGTGCCGCGAAGGCATTTGCGGTTCGTGTTCGATGAACATGGACGGACGCAACGGCCTCGCCTGCACCACCGCGATCGAGGATATCAAGGGCGAGATTCAGATCACGCCGCTGCCGCATATGGACGTGATCAAGGACCTGGTTCCCGATTTCACCCACTTCTACGCGCAGTACAATTCGATCAAGCCCTGGCTGCAAACCGTCACCACCACCCCCTCGGGCAAGGAGCGGCTCCAGACTCCGGAGCAGCGCGACCAGCTGGATGGGCTGTATGAGTGCATCATGTGTGCCTGCTGCTCGACCTCGTGCCCGAGCTATTGGTGGAACAGCGACAAATTCCTGGGTCCCGCGATCCTGCTCCAGGCCTATCGCTGGCTCGCCGACTCGCGCGATGAAATGACGGGCGAGCGCCTCGACCAGCTCGAGGATCCCTTCCGCCTGTATCGCTGCCACACGATCATGAACTGCGCGAACGTCTGCCCCAAAGGCCTGAATCCGGCCAAGGCGATCGCCGAGATCAAGAAGATGGAAGCCGAGCGAGCGCTCTAAGCGCCGCCTGATTCCTTGAGCAAGGTCCTCGCCCGCTATCGGGAGCTCGTCGCCGCCGGCGAGCTCCGCGCCGATCCAGAACAGCAATCGGCTGCCGAGCGGCTCGACCGGTTGGCACAGGAGCTCGAAGCCGGACCGCGCAAGGGGAGCGTGCTGTGGAAGCTCATGGGCCGCAAGCCCGAAGCGCCGCGCGGCCTTTACATGTGGGGTGGTGTCGGTCGTGGCAAATCGATGCTGATGGACCTGTTCACCGATTGCCTGGACATCCGGCGCAAGCGCCGGGTCCATTTCCACGAATTCATGCTCGAGGTGCATGCACGCCTGAACGTGGAGCGGCAAAAGGACACGGTAGACCCGATCGTTGCGGTCGCCGATGCGCTGGCCGAGGATGTCCGCCTACTCGCGTTCGACGAGATGGTCGTGAACAATCCGCCGGACGCGATGATCCTGTCGCGCTTGTTCACCGAGATGATGCGCCACGGCCTGACCGTGGTCGCCACTTCCAATCGGCCACCGCGCGACCTCTACAAGGACGGGCTCAACCGCGAGTTGTTCCTGCCGTTCATCGACTTGATCGAAGCGCGCATGGACGTGCTGACGCTGAACGGCCCGGTCGACTATCGCCTCAACCGTCTTGGGAAAGTGCGCACGTGGCTTGTGCCTAACGGTCCAGAGGCGACCGACGAGCTGTCCGCCGCCTTTTTCCGTCTGACCGATTATCCTCCGGAAGACCGCGCTCACGTCCCCTCGATGGACATCCCGGTTTCCGGTGGGCGCACGCTGCACGTGCCCAAAACCCTCAAAGGAGTGGCGGTGTTTTCGTTCAAGCGGCTCTGCGGAGAACCGCGCGGTGCCTCTGACTATCTGGCCATCGCCCGGCGCTTCCACACCGTGATCCTGGTCGGCATTCCCAAGCTCGGCCCAGAGAACCGCGACCAGGCCGCGCGTTTTGTAACGTTGGTGGACGCGCTGTACGAGAATCGCGTGAAACTACTCGCCGCGGCCGACGCCGAGCCTGACCAGCTCTATACGGCGGGCGATGGCGCGTTCGAATTCGAGCGGACCGCCTCGCGCCTGCATGAAATGGGATCGGACAGCTACCTGGCCGAAGGGCACGGCGCGCACTGAGCCTCGGCTCCGCGCACAACGAACAGGAGGTCGCATGTTGCAGCGTATTTTCCGGCTGATCCTCGGGGTGGTCGCAGTAACGGCCGGCGGTGCCGCCGCAGCCCAGTCCAAACCTCAACGTCCCGCGCTGGTGGCCGCCGACCTGCGCCCGCATCAAAGCCTGGACGGCCCCTGGCGCTGGTCGATCGATCCCTATCGCGACGGCTTTGCCGGCTTCCATGGCGGGGAGCCGGGACCCAGCACTCGCCGCTGGCAGGATCGCACAATCGCGGACGTCGAACGCAGCGACCCCCGCGCGTTGTTCGAGTTCGACCTGCAGCGCTCACCCGTCGCGCAGCTTCCCGGCTCCTGGATCGGCCACGCTCCCGAAATGCGGCTCTATCAGGGGCTGGTCTGGTACCAGCGCAGCTTCGAGGCGGCCTCACCGAAACCTGGCCAGCGCACCATGCTGCGCTTCGGTGCCGCCGATTATTCCACGCGTGTCTATCTGAACGGCAAGGAGATCGGGCGGCATTCGGGTGGCTTCACACCCTTCGCCTTCGACGTGACGAAAGCACTAAAGGCGGGCACCAACCAGATCACCGTCGCGGTCGATTCCGCGCGTACTGATGCGGATGTCCCGCCGCCCGTCACTGACTGGGAGACCTATGGCGGCATCACCCGCTCCGTCAGTTTGGTCACCGTACCCGAAACCTATGTCGACGATGCCTGGATACGCCTGACAAACGACGGGCGCGTCGCCGCCACCATCCGCCTCGACGGCCTCAACCAGGCCGGGCGCACCGTCCGCGTCCGCGTTCCCGCTCTCGATCTTCAGTTCGAAGGCACCACCGATGCCCGCGGTATCTGGAACGGTAGCGCCCCTGCGCCGAAGATGTTGAAGCGCTGGTCGCCCGAAGCGCCGACGCTCTACGACACCCTTGTCGAAGCTGGTCCAGACACACTGACCGACAAGATCGGCTTCCGCACGATCGAGGTTCGCGGCGACGAGATCCTGCTCAACGGCCACTCGATTTTCCTGCGCGGCATCTCGATGCACGAGGAAGAACTCGGCAAGAACCCGGTACGCGCGATGACGCACACCGCCGCTCGCGCGCTCCTCACCGAGATCAAGCAGGGGCTCAACGGCAACTTCGTCCGCTTGGCGCACTATCCGCACAGCGAAGTAGTCACCCGCCTCGCCGACGAAATGGGGCTGCTCGTCTGGAGCGAGATCCCGGTCTACTGGCGCGTCGCTTGGGACAACCCGGAAGCGCTCGCCGCCGCCCGCGCGATGATGACCGAAAACATCGTCCGCGACCGAAACCGCGCCTCGATCATCCTGTGGAGCGTCGCCAACGAGACACCCATAGGTGAGGCACGCAACAAGTTCCTGCGCACGCTCATCGGCGACGTCCGCGCGCTGGACGACAGCCGCCTGGTGACCGCCGCGCTGCTCAGCCGGCGCGAAGGCGATGTCTCTACTATCGACGATCCCTTGATCCCCGACCTCGATGTGCTGGCGATCAACACCTATAATGGCTGGTATTCGGATGACCGCTTGGCAAAGCTGCCGAACATCAGCTGGCGCTCCCCTGCGACGAAGCCGCTGATTTTCTCCGAATTCGGCGCCGCTGCGCTCGCCGGCTATCACGATGTCGGCGCAGATCCGCATAAGTTCAGCGAGGAGTTTCAGGCCGAATATTACCGCCGCACGTTGGAAATGGCCGCAAAGGTGCCGTTCCTGCGCGGCATGAGCCCGTGGATTATCAAGGACTTCCGTTCGCCACGGCGTCAGCATCCCGTTTATCAGCAGGGATGGAACCGCAAGGGCCTGATCTCGGAGACGGGCGCCCACAAGGCCGCGTTCGATGTTTTGTCGGAGGACTATCGCCGGCGTGCCGAAGCGAGTGCCAAGCTGACGGCGCAGCGCGGCGACAAGGCGGAGGACAGCCGCAAAACGCCTGCGTTCTGATCGTCGGACCCAGCCTCCTCGCCGCGCGTTGTCCCCACAATACAGGACTGCCATGGCGCCGCCATGCGCGGAATGGCACTTACCGCTCTTGCGAATGATTTGCAAATATAATCGCGCGCAAAGCGAATCCCGGGTTGCCGAGGCTCTATAATGGGCCTAAGCCGCCGCTGTTCATGGACGCCCATGCGCGTCCGTGCGGTTGCTTTACGGAAGCAGGAGAGTTCATTGGCCCGCAAGAAGATCGCGCTTATCGGCGCCGGCAACATCGGCGGCACGCTCGCCCACCTCGCAGCACTGAAGAATCTGGGCGACATTGTCCTGTTCGACGTGGTCGAGGGCGTTCCCCAGGGTAAAGCGCTCGATCTGAGCCAGTGCGGGCCTGTCGAGGGCTTCGACGCGAAGATCATCGGCACCAACGATTATGCCGACATCGCAGGCGCGGACGTGATCATTGTCACCGCCGGTGTCGCCCGCAAGCCCGGCATGAGCCGTGACGACCTGCTCGGCATCAATCTGAAAGTCATGAAGGCCGTGGGCGAGGGCATTGCCGCCAACGCGCCCGAGGCGTTCGTGATCTGCATCACCAACCCGCTCGACGCGATGGTCTGGGCGCTGCGCGAGTTCTCGGGGCTCCCGCACCACAAGGTCGTCGGCATGGCCGGCGTGCTCGACTCGGCACGCTTCAGCCACTTCCTTGCCGAGGAGTTCAAGGTCTCGGTCAAGGACGTGAACAGCTTCGTGCTGGGCGGCCACGGCGACACCATGGTTCCGGTGCTCGAATATTCCACCGTCAGCGGCATCCCGGTCAGCGACCTGATCGCGATGGGCTTCTCCACCCAGGAGCGTATCGACGCTATCGTCCAGCGCACCCGCTCGGGCGGCGGCGAGATCGTGGGCCTGCTCAAGACCGGCTCGGCCTTTTACGCGCCTGCCACTTCAGCGATCACGATGGCTGAAAGCTATATCTACGACAAGAAGCGCGTGCTTCCTGCCGCGGCGCACCTCACCGGCCAGTACGGTATCGACAATCTCTATGTCGGCGTGCCGATCATCATCGGCAAGGACGGCGTCGAGAAGGTCATCGAGATCAACCTGACCGACGAAGCCAAGGCCAACCTCACCGTGTCGGTCGAGGCGGTCAAGGAACTGCTGGTTGCCTGCAAGGGCATCGATTCCTCGCTGAACTAATCCCGCGCGCCTTCAGGGCGCGCTCATCTCACAGGAGCAGGTGCCCGCATGAGCATCCTCGTCGACAAGAATACCAAGGTCATCACTCAGGGGATGACCGGCAAGACCGGCACCTTCCACACCAAGGCGGCGCTCGATTACGGCACGCAGATGGTCGGCGGCGTGACTCCCGGCAAGGGCGGCACGACGCATGAGGAGCTGGGCCTGCCCAACTTCGACACCGTGGCCGAAGCCGTCGAAAAGACCGGTGCCACTGCGTCCGTGATCTACGTTCCGCCCCCCTTCGCGGCCGATTCGATCCTGGAAGCAATCGACGCTGAAGTGCCGCTGATCGTCGCGATCACCGAGGGTATCCCGGTGCTCGACATGGTCCGCGTCAAGCGCGCGCTGTCCGGCTCGAAGTCGCGCCTGATCGGCCCGAACTGCCCCGGCGTGCTGACGCCGGGCGAGTGCAAGATCGGCATCATGCCCGGCAGCATCTTCTCCAAGGGTTCGGTCGGCGTCGTGTCGCGCTCGGGCACGCTTACTTACGAGGCGGTGTTCCAGACCACCAATGCTGGTCTCGGCCAGACGACGGCAGTCGGCATCGGCGGCGATCCGGTCAACGGCACCAACTTCATCGACGTGCTCGAGCTGTTCCTGGCCGACGACGCAACTCAGTCGATCATCATGATCGGCGAAATCGGCGGCGACGCCGAGGAGCAGGCCGCGCAGTTCCTGATCGACGAAGCCAAGCGTGGCCGCAAGAAGCCGATGGCCGGCTTCATCGCGGGCCGCACGGCGCCTCCGGGCCGCCGCATGGGCCATGCCGGTGCGATTGTGTCGGGCGGCAAGGGCGATGCTGAGAGCAAGATCGCGGCGATGGAAGCCGCCGGCATCCGCGTCGCTGCCTCGCCCTCCGAGCTCGGCTCGACGCTGGTGGACGTGCTCAAGGGTTGAAATGGATGACGCTCCTCCCTTGATGGGAGGAGGCTGAATGCGGGCCAGACGGCGCAAGCCACGATCTTGCCCGCATCGTCCCAGGCTTCGGCTTGGGCCTCCCTCTCCCATCAGGGGAGAGGAGAAGTGAGGATGAAGACAATGGGCTACGAAGGCCTGGATTTCGAGCAGATCGCCGGCGGGGTGAGCCCCGCTTTCATCGAAACGCTGTACCGCCGCTACAAGGCCGATCCTACGGGCATCGAGCCGCAGTGGCAGCAGTTCTTCGAAGGCCTCGAGAACAGCGCCTCGGGCCCCAGCTGGGCCAATCCGCGCTGGCCGCTGAGCGACACCGACGCGCTCACTGCCGGCCTGGACCCCACACAGATGGAGCCCGCGCCCAAGCCCGCCAAGGGTGGCGCGGCCAAGCCGGCCCCCGTCCCTGCCCCATCGTCCGAGGCGGACATCGCCAAGGCCGCTGGCGACTCGATCCGTGCGATGCTGCTGATCCGCACCTACCGCGTGCGCGGGCATCTCGCCGCCGACCTCGATCCGCTCGGCCTTGCCCGCCAGAACCTGCCCGAGGACCTGCGCACCGAATATCACGGCTTTGCCGATACCGAGATCGATCGCCCGGTTTATCTCGGCGGCGTACTGGGCCTGCAATGGGCCACCGTGCGCGAGATCGTGGACATCCTGCGCGCAAATTACTGCGGCAAGGTCGGCCTTGAATATATGCACATCGCCGATGTTGCGGAGCGCCGCTTCCTTCAGGAGCGGATGGAGGGCAAGGACAAGGAAATCACCTTCACGCCTGATGGCAAGAAGGCGATCCTGACCAAGGTTATCGAAGCCGAGCAGTGGGAAAAATTCCTCGGCAAGAAATATGTCGGCACCAAGCGGTTCGGCCTCGACGGCGGCGAATCGATGATCCCGGCGATGGAGTCGATCATCAAATACGGTGGCCAGCTCGGCGTCCGTGAGATCGTCTATGGCATGGCCCATCGCGGCCGCCTGAACATGCTCACCAACGTCATGGAAAAGCCGTATCGCGTGCTGTTCCATGAGTTCGCCGGCGGCTCGGCCAACCCGGAGGATGTCGGCGGTTCGGGTGACGTGAAGTACCATCTCGGCACCTCCACCGACCGCGAGTTCGACGGCATCAAGGTGCACATGTCGCTGGTGGCCAACCCCTCGCACCTCGAGGCGGTGAACCCGGTCGTGCTCGGCAAGTCGCGCGCGCTCCAGACGCTGCGCAGCGACCTGGAAGAGCATGAGCAGGTCCTGCCGGTGCTGATCCATGGCGACGCGGCGTTCGCGGGTCAGGGCATTGTCTGGGAATGCCTCGGCTTCTCGGGCATCCGCGGCTACAATACCGGCGGCTGTGTCCACTTCGTCATCAACAACCAGGTCGGCTTCACCACGAGCCCGCAGTTCGCGCGCTCCTCGCCCTACCCGTCCGACGTGGCCAAGGGCGTCCAGGCGCCGATCCTGCACGTCAATGGCGACGATCCCGAGGCGGTGACCTTCGCGACAAAGGTGGCGATCGAGTTCCGCCAGAAGTTCAAGCGCGATGTCGTGATCGACATGTGGTGCTATCGCCGCTTCGGTCACAATGAAGGCGACGAGCCGAGCTTCACCCAGCCGCTGATGTACGCCAAGATCAAGGGACACCCCGGGGTGTCCGAAATCTACGGCAAGCGCCTGATCGCTGAAGGCGTGATCGACCAGGCTTTCGTCGACGAAAAGACCAACCAGTACAACACGCTGCTCGAAGGCGAGTTCGAAGCCGGCAAGTCCTACTCGCCCAACAAGGCGGACTGGTTCGCCGGCCGCTGGTCGGGCCTGTCGGCACCTGCCGATCCCGAGAGCGCACGCCGCAGCGTCGATACTGGTATCGAGCAGAAGCTGTTCGACGGCCTGGGCCGCACGTTGACCACCGTCCCGGAGGGGCACGAGATCCACAAAACGCTCGGCCGCGTGATCGAAGCCAAGCGTGAGATGTTCCGCTCCGGCGCGAACTTCGACTGGGCAACCGGCGAAGCGCTGGCGTTCGGCTCGCTGCTGTCCGAAGGCTTCGGCGTCCGTTTGTCGGGTCAGGATTCGGGCCGCGGCACCTTCTCGCAGCGCCACGCCGTCTGGGTCGATCAGAAGACCGAGGCCAAATATGTGCCGCTGACGACGATCCCCCACGGATCGTTCGAAGTGCTCGACTCGCCGCTCAGCGAATATGGCGTGCTCGGCTTCGAGTACGGCTATGCGCTCGCGGACCCGAAGGCACTCGTGCTTTGGGAGGCGCAGTTCGGCGACTTCGTCAACGGCGCGCAGATCATGATCGACCAGTTCATTGCGTCGGGCGAGTCCAAGTGGCTGCGCGCCAATGGCTTGGTGATGCTGCTGCCGCACGGCTACGAAGGCCAGGGCCCCGAGCACAGCTCGGCGCGTCCGGAGCGCTTCCTCCAGCTGTGCGCCGGCGACAACATGCAGGTCGCCAACGTCACCACGCCGGCCAACTATTTCCACCTGTTGCGCCGTCAGATGCATCGCAACTTCCGCAAGCCGCTGGTGCTGATGACGCCCAAGTCGCTGCTCCGCCACAAGCTCGCGGTGTCGAAGACAGAGGATTTCCTGGGCAACAGCCACTTCCACCGGCTGCTCTCGGATCCCAAGGCGCCGATGGACGGCGAGGTGCGCCGCCTGGTGCTCTGCACCGGCAAGGTTGCCTACGACCTGCTGGAAGCACGCGACGCCGCGGGTGACCAGAACACCGCGATCGTCCGTGTCGAGCAGCTTTATCCCTTCCCGGGCGAGCCGCTGGTCGAACGCCTCAAGCGCATGACCAACCTCGAAGAGGTGGTTTGGGCGCAGGAAGAGCCGAAGAACAACGGCTATTGGACCTTTGTCGAGCCGTTCATCGGAGCGTGCATGGTCGAAGCCGGCATCGCGCCGCAGCGTCCGCGCTATGCGGGCCGCGCCGCCGCGGCTTCGCCCGCTACGGGCCTGATGAAGCGCCACCAGACCGAACAGGCCGCGCTCGTCGCCGACGCGCTTGGCCACAACGTCCGCGAAGAGATTCGCCGGACGCGCAAGAACTAAGACTGGGAACGAGGAAGAAACAGATGGCAGATGTTAAGGTCCCAGTGCTCGGTGAATCGATCACTGAAGCAACCGTCGGTGAGTGGCTGAAGAACCCCGGCGATCCGGTGAAGGTCGACGAGCCGATCGCCAGCCTCGAGACCGACAAGGTTTCGGTCGAAGTGCCTTCGACCGTGGCGGGCGTCATGGGCGAGCAGCTCGTCAAGGTCGGCGACACGGTCGAGGTTGGCGCGGTGATCGCGACGATCGCCGAAGGCGGCGCAGCCGCTTCGCCGGCGGCCCCTCCTGCCGCAAGCGCAGCCCCCGCGCCGACCGCGCCTGCCGCGGTCGCCTCCTACGGATCTTCCTCGCCGGCGCAGGGCCAGGCACCCGGCTCGGACGGGGCTGCCGCGCTGTCGCCTTCGGTCCGCCGCGCCGTGCTGGAGACCGGCGTCGATCCGTCGAACCTTCAGGGCACCGGCCGTGACGGCCGCCTGACCAAGGAAGACGTGATGACGGCCGCGCAGAACAAGCCTGCGGCCGCGCCAGCTGCTGCCGCGCCCGCCGCTGCGGCACCCGCGACCGGCGGCCGCAAGGAAGAGCGCGTCAAGATGACGCGCCTGCGCCAGACCGTCGCCAAGCGCCTCAAGGAAGCGCAGAACACCGCCGCGATGCTCACCACGTTCAATGACGTGGACATGACCGCGGTGATCGAGGCCCGCGCCAAGTACAAGGACCTGTTCGAGAAGAAGCATGGCGTCCGCCTCGGCTTCATGGGCTTCTTCGTGAAGGCCGCCTGCATGGCGCTCAAGGACATTCCCGGCGTCAACGGCTCGATCGAAGGCGATGAGATCGTCTACCACGATTATTGCGACATCTCGGTCGCGGTGTCGGCCCCGAACGGCCTGGTCGTTCCGGTGATCCGCGACGCCGAGACGCTGAGTGTCGCCGGCATCGAGAAGACGATCGGCGATTTCGGCAAGCGCGCCAAGGATGGCACGCTCAAGATGGACGAGATGCGCGGCGGCACCTTCACCATCTCCAACGGTGGTGTGTTCGGCTCGCTGATGTCGACGCCGATCATCAACCCGCCCCAGTCGGCGGTCCTGGGCCTGCACCGCATCGAAGAGCGCCCGGTCGTGCGCGACGGCCAGGTGGTCGTCCGCCCGATGATGTACCTCGCGCTCTCCTACGATCACCGCTTGGTCGATGGCCGCGAGGCAGTCACCTTCCTCGTCGCGCTCAAGAACGCGATCGAAGACCCGACTCGCCTGCTGATCGACCTCTGAGGACAGAACCATGGCTGAATACGACTTCGACGTCCTTGTGATCGGTGCCGGCCCCGGCGGCTATGTCGCTGCGATCCGCGCGGCACAGCTGGGGCTCAAGACCGCCTGCGCCGAATCGCGCGAAACGCTGGGCGGCACCTGCCTCAACGTCGGCTGCATCCCGTCCAAGGCGCTGCTCCACGCGTCCGAACTGTTCGAGGAAGCGCATGACGGCACGCTCGCCAAATGGGGCGTCAAGACCCAGGGCGTCGAGCTCGACCTGGGCGCGATGCACGCCGGCCGCCAGGAAGCGATCAAGGGTCTGACCGGCGGCATCGAGTTCCTGTTCAAGAAGAACAAGGTCGAGTGGCTGAAGGGCCGCGCCACCTTCCAGGACGCGCATACCGTCGCGGTCGGCGATCGCACCGTTACCGCCAAAAACGTGATCATCGCCACCGGCTCGTCGGTCACTCCGCTCCCCGGTGTCACCGTCGATCAGCAGCGCGTGGTCGACTCGACTGGCGCGCTCGAGCTGAACGAAGTTCCCAGCCACCTCGTCGTCATCGGCGGCGGCGTGATTGGCCTGGAGCTCGGATCGGTGTGGAAGCGCCTCGGCGCCAAGGTCACTGTCGTGGAATATCTCGAACAGATCTTCCCCGGCATGGACGGCGAGATCCGCAAGGACGCGCAGCGCATCTTCAAGAAGCAGGGCTTCGAGTTCAAGCTCGGCACCAAGGTGACGGGCGCGCAGGCGACCGGCAGCGGCGTGACCCTGACGGTCGAACCCGCCGCCGGCGGCGCGCCCGAGACGATCGAGGCGAGCCATGTGCTGGTGTCGATCGGCCGCCGTCCCAACACCGAGGGCCTCGGCCTCGACAAGATCGGCCTCCAGCTCAACCAGCGCCACCAGATCGAGACCGACCACGATTTCCGCACCGCGGTCGACGGCGTCTGGGCGATCGGCGACGTGATCCCCGGCCCGATGCTCGCGCACAAGGCCGAGGATGAAGGCATTGCCGTCGCCGAGAACATCGCCGGCCAGACCGGTATCGTGAATCACGATGTGATCCCGAGCGTGGTCTACACCATGCCCGAGATCGCCGGCGTCGGGCTGACCGAAGAGCAGGCGCGCGAAAAGGGCGAGGTCAAGGTCGGCAAGTTCCCGATGGCCGGCAACAGCCGCGCCAAGACCAACCGCGAGGCCGATGGCTGGGTCAAGGTCGTCGCCGACGCCAAGACCGACCGCGTACTCGGCGTGTGGATGATCAACGCCGTCGCCGGCACCATGATCGCCCAGGCCGCGCAGGCGATGGAATTCGGCGCCACGTCCGAAGACATCGCTTATACCTGCCACGCTCACCCGACGCATTCGGAAGCGCTTAAGGAAGCCGCGATGGCGGTGCTAGGCAAGCCGATCCACGTCTGATCGCCACAGAAAGATCGAAGCCCTCTCCCGCCTGCGGGAGAGGGTTGGGTGAGGGTTCAGCGCAATGCAGCCTCTGGGTCGGATACTCAGATGGCTCCGTCTCCCGCAGGCGAGGGAGCAGGGCTGGAGCCCAGGGCACCCCCGCCGGCTCTTCCCGATCTAAGCCTTCACGGCATCATCGCCGGCACCTCTGCCGCCCAGCCGCACCAGCACCACCGTGACCGCCGCCGCCAGCATTCCCGCCAGCCACAACGCATCCCAGCCCCAGCGCCATTGGCTCGCCGCGCCCGACACTGCGCCTGCGACGAATCCGATCCACAAGGTCAGATACGGCACCCAGCCCCAGCGATCGGCATCGCCCATCAGCGCGCCGCCCAGCTTCTGTCCCATCCGCACCAGCGATCCGGTCATATAGGTCAGCCCAATCGAGACCTCGCCGTCGCGCGTGAACACGCCATTTTCCGCGCCCATCGCGCAGGCAAGCAGCAACAGCACCACCGGACCCGGCGCAACCGCCGCGACGATCGCCGCCGCGAACAGCAGCACCGTCACTGCGCCCATCACCGCGCCGCGCGCGCGGACCCCCGCTGCCCGCGCGATCACGCTCGACGCGATCACGCCGCTTACGAAGCTCAGGATCAGCCCGCCCGCCATCTTGGCGGCATAGGCGTCCCCGCTTCCCAACCCGACGCCAAGCCGAGTCGAATTGCCGCTCATGAACGAGGCGAAAAATCCGCCCATGCTGGTAAAGGCAAGCGCGTCCACAAAGCCGGCGAGTGCGGCCAGGAACATCGCGACGACGATCAACGGAGGTTCGGTACGTTGCATAAGTGGAAAACACACCTCGGTACTGGATAGCTCCCAATAGCCAAGCCGTTCGGGTCCAAGCCAGTGCTGGTTTGACGTGCCCGCATGCACGCGGGAAAAGCGGTGCCATGCAGGTACCCGTCACCGAACAGATCGGCCCCATTCTTCCCTGGCTCGACCTGTTCGGCATCGCCGTGTTCGCCGCCACCGGCGCGCTCTCCGCCACGCGCCGCGCCCAGACGTTCGTCACCGCCGCCTTTTTCGCGCTGATCACGGGCGTGGGCGGCGGCACTGTGCGCGACCTGCTGATCGGGGCGCCGGTCTTTTGGGTGCACGATGCCAGCGTGGCGACGATCTGCCTCGGCGTGGCGGTGCTCGTATGGCTTACCCCCCAGCATTGGTGGAGCGACCGCACCTTCGCCTGGCTCGACGCTTTCGGGCTCGCCGCCTATGCCGCGTTCGGCGCTGCCAAGGCATTGGGCCACGGCATCCCGCCGGTGCCCGCGGCCTTTATGGGGGTGGTAACGGCATGCGTCGGCGGGATCATCCGCGATGTGCTGGTCGGGGAGCCCTCGATTCTCATGCGCCCCGAATTATACGTTACCGCCGCTGCGCTCACATCCGCTCTATATATAGCTATGAGCCTTGCCGGCCTGCCGCCCTTGGCGGCGGGACTGGTCGCGGCGGCGGCGGGGTTCGCGCTTCGTGCTGCCGCCATCGTCTGGAAGCTCGGCCTGCCCGCCTATCGCGGGCGGCGCTGACCTGAGAGGTTAACGCTCCGTTTCGCGTTCTACCCCGGGAACTACCCGTAGGGAGAGTCCCCGTAAGGATTTTGCGCGAATAGGCCGGCTCGCCTGTCCCCTTCATATGCCTCTCATCAGGGCGGCTCGGCCGCACGGATTGCAGGGGAACACAATCATGTCGAAGACCACGATCGCGCTCGAAGCCGCCGTTGCCGTTGTTATCGAGAACACGCCCAAGGACGTGCCGCAGACCAACCGTCAGCGCGTTTATGTCGACCGTGCCTTCGCCCAGATCCTCAAGCTGATCGCCCCGCGCATCCGCCACTTCGTCCGCCAATATGGCCTGGTCGCGCACTTCGACGATGCCGAGCAGTGCTGCGCCATCGCCGTGCACCGCGCCATCGAAGCATATGACCCCGCCAAGGCGCAGTTCACCACCTTCGTGAACTGGCAGATCCGCGGCGAGCTGCAGAGCCTGCGCTTCCGCCTGATGACCGATCAGCGCCCCTCGGCCAAGAAGGTGGAAGCCACCACGGTGTCGCTCTCCGCGCTCGCCACCGGTCCCGATGGCGAGGAAATCTCGCCTGAAGCGATGATCGTCGACGAGGACGCACTGGAGCGCACCGAATCGGCAGCCTCCGATTATCTCGCCGATGGCGCCATCTCCTCGCTGATCGACGCCTATGTCGATCACTTGCGCAAGGTCGGCATTGAGGCGCTTGCTCGCCGCCCCCGCCCGAAGCGTCAGGAAGCAGCGCTGCGCCGCGAAGGCCCGCGCCTCAAGACCGCCACACACGGCATCGATCCCGCCGAGCTGGAGAAGCTCGAAGCCAAGCTCGAGCGCGACCGTGAAATCGTCGCCCGCCGCGTGTTCCAGGCTTCCACCCTCGATGATCTGTCGCTCGAAACCGGGGTGACCAAGGAGCGCGTCCGCCAGATCACCAAGCGCGCCGCCCAGACCATCGCCGAGATCGCCGCCGCCGACCCCCGCTTCGCCGTCATGGCCGAACACGATTGCCCGGCCTCGTCGCGCCGCCCGGCTGCTGCACCCGCCGCAACGCTGTTGCCCAACGCGAACCTGCCCCACAACCGTCTCGCCACTGTCCGCGCCGTGGAAGCGGCCCAGGCCGCCCGCCATCACGGCATCGTCGCTCAGTCGAGCCTTGCCCTGAACTAATCCCCTAAACCTCCCCGGCGCGGGGAGAGGGACCATGCAGGGGTTCTCCACGAGTGACACAGCCCCGGAAACGCCGCGTGCCTCGTCACACGCCATAAAACATCCGCCCCATACAGGGGAGGCGGCACGCGCAGCGTGACGGGGTATCGCGCCATCGAGAGGGTGGCACGCCTCGCGCTACCAGCTTACGCTGGCGCCCTCCGAGGGGTTATCGCAAGCCCGGCTCCTCAATCTCTCCCTGCTCAGGAAGAACATCAGGTTCACCCCCGCACCACGCCGACATCGGCGAACCGCTTCGGATCGACGGGCGGCACACGGGGTTCGTTGAGCCCACATTGCCAGAAACCCACATCGATCCAGCGCCCGTGCTTGTACCCCACTTCGCGGTACACGCCCGCACGGCGGAAGCCGACCGCTTCGTGCAGTCGAATCGAATGGTCGTTAGGCAGCGCGATCGCGCCGATCGCCTGGACGAACCCCTGGGCGCGCAGCGTATCGATCAGCGCTTCATACAACAGCCGCCCCGCCCCCAGTCCGCGCGAAGCGTCGGTCATGTAGATCGAAGTCTCGACCACATATTGATATGCCGGCCGGTCCCGGAACCGCGTGGCATAGGCATAGCCGATCACGCCACCTTCAGGCTCCCCGTTAGTCGCCACCAGCCATGGATAGAGTCCGTCGCCCGCCGCCATACGCGTCCGCATCGCGCGCGTATCGGGCGGCTCGATCTCGAAGGACACAGTGCCGGTCAGCACGTGCGGCGCATAGATTGCCGCGATGGAAGCGGCATCCTGCGGCTGGGCAGCGCGGATCGCGATCACAGGCCGAACCGCGCCATCACCAGATCGAACAGGCGCTGATCGCCCGGCCGGCCGCGCGCGGGGCCGAAGCCGCCGCATTCCAGGCAGCGCGCCTGGATCGACCCGCCCAGCGCCAGCCGCCGCACATCGCCCAACGCCTTTGCCGTCAGCCCCTGCCGCTCCAGCGCCGCACGCGCGAACAGGTCGGCGCCTGCGGGCTGGTCGGCCCAGTCATCGTCCGTATCGTCTCCGGTGAAGGCATTCAAAGCCTGCATCCAGCTGCTCGGCTCCTTTTCTAGATACACTGCGTGCACCTTGGCCGGATCCAGCTTCGCGCGCTTGGCCGCTTCATCGATCGCCGCCTGAAGACCGCCGAACCGGTCGACCAGCTTCAATTGATGCGCCACGCCGCCGATCCACACGCGCCCCTGGCCGATTTCGTCGACGCGCTGCGGCGGCAGCTTACGCGCTTCCGAAACGCGCTGGATGAAGCGGGCATAGCCATTGCTGATGGCGCCCTGCAAGACGCGGTCGGTCACTTCGTTGGTGCCGCCGGTAATATCGGGCTGGCCGGTCAGCGGCGTGGTCTGCACGCCATCGGTCGTCACGCCGATCTTGGCCAGCGTGTTCTCGAAAGTCGGAATGATCCCGAAGATGCCAATCGACCCGGTGATCGTATTGGGCTCGGCGAAGATCACATCGCCCGCCGTCGACACCCAATAGCCGCCGCTGGCCGCGAGGCTGCCCATCGACACCACGACCGGCAAGCCCTGCATCTTTGCCTGCAGCACCGCCTGGCGGATCTGTTCGGATGCCAGCGCCGACCCGCCGGGCGAATCGACGCGCACCACCAGTGCCTTCAGCTTCTTCTCGGCAAGCCCCTTGAGCAGCAGCGCGCTCACGGTATCGCCGCCCGCGGTGCCGGGTGCGGCCTCGCCATCGACGATCTCGCCCGCGACGGTGATCACGCCGATGGCGTCGCCGCTGGTCGGCAGCGGGTGCGCCGCCAGCCAGTTACTCAGCTTGATCCCGTTAAAGTTGCCGGCCGGCTTGCCCGCCGGCCTGCCCGCGATCTCCGCCACGCGCTTGCCGAACGCCAGCCGGTCGCCCAGCTTGTCGACCAGCCCATAATTCAGGTTTGCGCGCGCGATGTCACCACCCGTGCTCGCCACCGCCTGATCGGGCTTGGTGAGATACTCGGCGATTCGCGCCTTGGGGCGCGCGGTCGCGATATTCTGCTGCCATTGCGCCAGGATGCCGCCGTACAGCGCCTGGTTCGCCTCGCGCGCCTCGGGCGACATGTCGGCGCGGATATAAGGCTCCACTGCCGACTTGAACTTGCCAACTTTGTAGACGTGGGCGTTGACGCCCAGCTTGTCGAGCAGCCCCTTGTAATAAAGCTGGCGTCCGCCTGGACCCGCGAACAGCGTGCCGCCCATCGGGTTGACCCACACTTCGCTGGCGTTTGCGGCGATCAGATAGCCCGCATCGGTATAAGCGGTGGCATAGGCAAGGACCGGTTTGCCGCTGGCGCGCACGCCGCGAACCGCCTCGCCCACTTCGGCAACCGCGGCGGGATAGCCGCCCGCGAAGCTGTCCAGGTCCAGCACGACTGCCTTGACGCGCGCATCGCCCTTGGCAGCATCGAGCGCGCGCAGCACGTCGCGTTGCCGCAATTGGCCGAGCGACTGGCGGCCCGTTACGCTTGCCAGCGGATCGGTTTCCTCCGGCTGCTCCGCGAGCGTGCCGTTAAAGGCGATCACCAGCGCGCCGTCGCGAATGCCGGCCTTGTTGGGCCGGTGGGACAATGCCGCGAACAGCGCCGTGAAGAACAGCAGCATGGCGACCAGGACCAGAAAGTCCTTGATCCCGACAAGTATCTTCCACGCACCTCGAACGAGCTTCACTTGGCCGTGCTCCACCTTGCAATCGCAACGGTGCTACCGGAGGAGCGAGCCCGAGTAAACGGCTGTATTAATCGGCCAACACGGCGCAAACTTTTGCGCGATGGCCCCTTGACGAATTCGGCGCTCGGCAGCATCTCCCGTGTCGTTAGCACTCGGATCAGCTGAGTGCTAAAACCCACTTGAACCTATATCAGAGGATCGCAGCGCAATGACCTTCCGTCCGTTGCATGACCGCGTGCTCGTTCGCCGCGTCGAAGCCGAGGCAAAGACCGCCGGCGGCATTATCATCCCCGACACCGCCCAGGAAAAGCCGCAGGAAGGTGAAGTCGTCGCCGCTGGCGCAGGCACCAAGGACGAAACCGGCAAGGTGACGCCGCTCGACGTCAAGGCTGGCGACAAGATCCTGTTCGGCAAGTGGTCGGGCACCGAGGTCAAGCTCAATGGCGAAGACCTGCTGATCATGAAGGAAAGCGACATCCTCGGGATCGTCGGCTGAACCTCCCTTCCGCACAACTTTCACAAACTTCCAACTGAAAGGGCAGTCAAATGGCAGCCAAGGACGTAAAATTCGGCCGCGACGCGCGTGAGCGCATCCTGCGCGGCGTCGACATCCTCGCCGACACCGTAAAGGTGACCCTGGGTCCGAAGGGCCGCAACGTGGTCATCGAAAAGAGCTTCGGCGCGCCTCGCATCACCAAGGACGGTGTGTCGGTCGCCAAGGAAATCGAGCTCAAGGACAAGTACGAGAACATGGGCGCCCAGATGGTGCGCGAAGTGGCCTCGAAGACCAACGACATCGCCGGTGACGGCACCACCACCGCGACCGTGCTCGCCCAGGCGATCGTGCGCGAAGGCATGAAGTCGGTCGCAGCCGGCATGAACCCGATGGACCTCAAGCGCGGCATCGATCTCGCCGTCGCCAATGTCGTTGCGGATCTCAAGAGCCGCTCGAAGCCGGTTTCGGGTTCGCAGGAAGTCGCCCAGGTCGGCATCATCTCCGCGAACGGCGACAAGGAAGTCGGCGAGAAGATCGCGGAAGCGATGGAGAAGGTGGGCAAGGAAGGCGTGATCACCGTCGAAGAGGCGAAGGGTCTCGAATTCGAACTCGACGTCGTCGAAGGTATGCAGTTCGACCGCGGCTACCTCTCGCCTTACTTCATCACCAATCCGGAAAAGATGCAGGTCGAGCTTCAGGATCCCTATATCCTGATCCACGAGAAGAAGCTGTCGTCGCTCCAGGCGATGCTGCCGATCCTCGAGGCGGTTGTGCAGTCGGGCCGTCCGCTGCTGATCATCGCGGAAGACATTGAGGGTGAGGCTCTGGCCACGCTCGTCGTCAATAAGCTGCGCGGCGGCCTGAAGGTCGCAGCGGTCAAGGCACCGGGCTTCGGCGATCGCCGCAAGGCGATGCTGGAAGACATCGCCGTCCTCACCAAGGGCGAAGTGATTTCGGAAGACCTGGGCATCAAGCTTGAGTCGGTTACCCTCGGCATGCTCGGCACCGCCAAGCGCGTCACGATCGACAAGGACAACACCATCATCGTCGATGGTGCCGGTGAAGCCGATGCGATCAAGGGCCGCACCGATGCGATCCGCCAGCAGATCGAAATCACCACTAGCGATTACGACCGTGAGAAGCTCCAGGAGCGCCTCGCCAAGCTCGCCGGTGGCGTTGCAGTGATCAAGGTCGGCGGTGCGTCGGAAGTCGAAGTCAAGGAGCGCAAGGATCGCGTCGACGACGCGCTGCACGCAACCCGCGCAGCTGTCGAAGAAGGCATCGTCCCCGGTGGCGGTACCGCGCTGCTGTACGCGACCAAGGCTCTCGAAGGCACCAAGGGCGCCAACGAAGACCAGACCCGTGGCATCGACATCGTTCGCAAGTCGCTGACGTCGCTGGTTCGCCAGATCGCGCAGAATGCCGGCCATGACGGCGCGGTCGTTTCGGGCAAGCTGCTCGACCAGACCGACACGTCGTTCGGCTTCAACGCGGCGACCGACACCTATGAGAACCTGGTGACCGCCGGCGTGATCGACCCGACCAAGGTCGTGCGCACCGCGCTCCAGAATGCAGCTTCGGTTGCCGGCCTGCTCATCACCACGGAAGCGACCGTGGCCGAGCTGCCCGACGACAAGCCCGCAATGCCCGCAATGCCGGGCGGCGGCATGGGCGGCATGGACTTCTAAGTCCGTTCCGTTCGGGAACTAAAGGAAGGGCCGGAGGAAACTCCGGCCCTTCTGCTTTTGAACTTTAGACTAGCGCTCCGATGGCTTGCGTGTCGGCGCATGGAAGTCAGGCGGCTTGTTGGCGATCCACCGCAGAAAGCGTTGGATGTCCTCGCGCTCACGAAGTGCCTGTATGGTAGGATAGACGCGCGCGAGGTCCGCATTGGATATGATCGCATGGATGGTGCGGTGACAGATCGGATGAACGGGCACCGTCACGCGCCCACCTTCGCTCTTTGGCACGACATGGTGCCACTCCACACGCCGGCCGAGCGGACGCTCGCATAGTGCGCAACGCGCCTGCGCCGGCGATTCTGCGACATGATCCAGCGCCGCGAATGCGGCTTTACGCCGCACTCGCCCGCGCATCAGTCGTTCATCGCTTCAATGATCTTCTTCACTTCCTGACTACGCCCACGCGGCAGCACCAGCACGTCGGCTCCAGATACGACCACGATCAGGTCCTTCACGCCCACCAACGCGACCCGTTTGCCAGGTTCGCTCTGGACCAGGCAATTGGTCGCGTCGATCACCACGACATCGCCACGTACCACATTGCCACCTTCGTCGGGATCGCTGATCGCATGCAGCGCGTCCCAGCTACCAACATCGCTCCAACCCATGGAGACCGGCACCACCGCCACGCGCGGCGCCTTTTCCATGACGGCGTAATCGATCGAGTCTGACGGACAGGCCGCAAAGCTCTCGGCGTCGGGCCAGATCCGCGTGCCCTCACGCCGCGCGCGATCCATCGACTGCTGGGCGGCTACCAGCATCTCCGGCGCGTAGACGCTGAGCGCGCCCAGATACATGTCGGCTCGGAACAAGAAGATGCCGCCGTTCCACGCGTGGTCGCCGGACGCGAGCATCGCCTCCGCCTTCTCGCGAGGCGGCTTTTCCACGAAACGTTCGACGCGGTGCACGCCCTCGGCCAACTTTTCCCCCACCTTGATCCAGCCATAGCCGGTTTCGGGCGCGTCCGGTGCGATCCCGAACGTTACCAGCCATCCTTCGTTGACCAGCGGCAGTGCCGTCTCGATCGCAGCGTGGAAGCTGTCGACATCGGCAATGACGTGGTCCGACGGCATCACCAGGATCGGCTCGCTGCCTGCGCCGGCTGCAATCGCCGCTAGCGCAATCGCCGGCGCGGTGTTGCGCCCGATCGGCTCAAGGATCAGTGCCTGCGCCGAAGATGCCACGTCGGCCAACTGCTCCTCTACCAGGTCGGCGTGAAAGGCGTTGGCAACGACAACGGGCTTGGCGAACTGTTCGCCCGAAGCACGCCGTGCAGTCAGCTGCAACATCGTCTGCTCGGCCGTTAGCGACAGCAGTTGATTGGGCTTTTCCGGCCGCGACATCGGCCACAGCCGCGTGCCCGATCCTCCCGACAAGATCACGGGAATGATCGGCTTGGATCGTGGCATGACTTCGGACGCTCCTCGTTAAGCGATGGTTTCGAACGACATCGCTGCTGCCACAAAACGATGCGAGTGCGAACGGTTGCCATGTGTTCTCTGGCCGAGTGCAAAACTTCGGACGTTTGGCTCATGTCGGTTTTGTTTACACTTCGCCGCTATCGCTGTCGCGTCATGATCCGCTTGTTCAAGCATTACGTGCCCAATGCCGTGCTGCTGCTCGGCTTGATGGACCTCGTCCTGCTCCTTGTCGCGGGCGAGATCGGCTGGATCGTTCGCGCGCACCAGATCGGCATTCTCGCGGGATCGATGACGGAGCGCGTGCCGCAGTTGATCGCCTTTGCAGCGTTTCTCGAACTCTCGATAATAGCGATTGGCGTCTATGGTGCAGAGGCGCTGCAATCGATCCGCTACGCGACGGCTCGCCTGCTCGTGGCTGTGTCGCTGGGTGTGATCGGCTTGAGTGCTGTGTATTTCGTTCTGCCGCAGCTCAGCTTTTGGCGCTCCAATCTCCTGTTCGCGATGGCGGCTGCGCTGGTGCTGCTGTTGCTCGTGCGCCTACTGCTTGGGAAAACGCTTGGCGGGCAGGTCTTCAAGCGCCGCGTCGTGGTCCTCGGTGCAGGTCCACGCGCCGGTCGCTTGAAGGCGCTTTCGAAACTACCTGGCGCCGGATTTGCCGTGGTCGGCTATGTCGCCATGGACGAAGCCAACCGCATCATCCCAGAGGCGATCGCGCGTGACGCGATCTACAATCTGGCCGATCATGTGGTGCTGCTCAATGCCAGCGAGGTCGTGCTGGCGCTTGAGGAGCGGCGCAACGCGCTTCCGCTCAAAGACCTGCTTCGGGTCAAGACAACCGGCGTCCATGTCAACGAGATTTCGACTTTCCTCGAACGGGAGACCGGCCGCGTCGATCTAGACAGCGTGAATCCCAGTTGGCTGATCTTCTCCGATGGCTTCTCATCCGGGCGGATGGTGTCCAGCGCGTTCAAGCGGTTCTTCGACATCAGTGCGAGCCTACTGCTGCTGTTGCTCGCGCTCCCGCTGATCCTGCTTACCGCCATCCTCATCAAGCTTGAGAGCAAGGGGCCGGCCTTCTACCGGCAACCGCGCGTAGGCCTTTATGGCCAAAGCTACGACGTTGTGAAATTACGCTCGATGCGTCAGGACGCCGAGCTTCCCGGGGTCGCAGTCTGGGCCGAAAAGGACGATCCGCGAGTTACTCGCATAGGGCGGATTATTCGCAAGCTGCGCATCGACGAACTCCCGCAATGCTGGAGCGTGCTGAAGGGCGAGATGAGCTTTGTCGGGCCTCGCCCGGAGCGGCCGCAATTCGTCGACGATCTGGAACAGCGGCTTCCTTATTACGCCGAGCGTCACATGGTGAAACCTGGCATAACCGGTTGGGCGCAGATCAATTATCCCTACGGTGCCTCGATCGATGATGCCCGCCAGAAGCTTGAATTCGACCTGTTCTATGCCAAAAATTATTCGCCCTTCCTTGATATTCTGATCCTCCTTCAGACGATCCGCGTGGTGCTTTTCCCCGAGGGCGCGCGCTGATGACAACCATGATCATCGTCTGGACTCATGCCCTAACGGCGCTGCTGTTTGGCGGTTTGATGCTGTGGACGTTGCGCTCTCAGGAGCGTGGCCTTCCGCGTGGCGCGTTCGCTACGGCCTTCGCGCTGACGGCGCTGTGGGCTCTGGCAGTCGCAGGCATCGGCAGCGATGAATTCGTGACCTCGCTGGTTGAGGCGTTACGCAATCTGGCATGGCTCGCCACCATGCTGATCATGCACCGGCGCGACGGCAATGTCCGCCCGCCGATGGCGCTGGGCACCGTGTACGGCGTCGTAGCTCTTGTCGTGCTAACCAGCCTTACCGCCCAGATCGTGGCGAACATCATGGGTCCGGCAATCAATACCCCGGTCGAAACCACAATCCTCCTGCTGAAAATGCTGGCGGCAGTGGCCGCTCTGGTGCTCACCCACGCCCTGTACGCATCGCTGCAGCCCTTGGTCGGAAAGCGCATGATCGTGCTTGCCATCAGCGGCATCTGGGTCGCCGATGTCGCTCTGTTCGGGACCGCCTATCTTACCGACACATGGCGCGGGCAGCCGATCCTATGCCGCGGCGCCGCGATGATGGCAGTCGCCACATTCCTCGGCACCGGTTTGCAGCGTAAGGGTGAGTGGGGCGTACAGGTATCCCGGACCATCGCCTACCAATCGCTTTCGCTGATCGCGATCGGCGGATACCTGATGTTCCTGGCACTGACGACCAGCGCGCTTGCAGCAGTCGGCGGCAGCCAGGCGCGCGTTCTGCAAACCGCGTTCGCGCTGGGATCGACTGCCGCGGTCCTGACACTGGTGTCGAACAGCTGGCTTCGGGCTTGGGTGAAGGTCAAGCTAGCCAAGCACTTTTTCCGTCACCGCTACGATTATCGCACCGAATGGCTACGCTTCACCGATACACTCGGCTCCTTTGCCGGGGCCCCCCTTGAGGAGCGAATTGTGAAGGCGATTGCGGACCTCACCTCCTCGCCTGCGGGATTGCTGCTGGTGCCTGATGGCCCGCGCCTGGCGCCGGGCGCCGGTTGGCATTGGGATAGCAATTTGCTGCCCGCCGGGGGCGACGCGGCACTGGCTGAGCATCTTCAGAAAACCGGTCGTATCCTAGATCTCGATGCTCTGCGCTCAAGCACACGGGACTCGGAAGACGCCACCGCGGTCCCGCAATGGATGCTGAACATCGCCGATGCGTGGGTAATCGTCCCCCTGCTCCATCTTGACCAACTCGCCGGCGCGATCCTCCTCGCCCGCCCCCCCGGCGCACAGGCAATCGACTGGGAGGACCTCGATCTATTGAAAGTCGCTGGCCGGCAGGTCGCAAGCTATCTGGCCGAAGCGCGCGCCCAGGAAGCTTTGGCCGAGGCGCAGCGCTTCGAAGAGTTCAATCGGCGGTTCGCCTTTATCCTGCACGACATCAAAAACCTGGTCAGCCAATTGGCGCTGACCGCCCGCAACGCCGAACGCCACGCCGACAAGCCTGAATTTCGTGCCGATATGGTCGCCACATTGCGCGATTCCGCTGAGCGCATGAACAGCCTCCTCGCCCGCCTGTCACAGCACCACCGCAGTCGGGTGGAAGCGCCGCAGCGCATCGACATCGTTCCCGTCGTCAAGCGCGTGGCAGCCCGGGGCAATGCGCAACATCCGATCATCGTTCAGGGAGCCCCGGGGGTGATCGCCCTCGCCGACCCCGCGACCCTCGAACAGATGCTGACCCACTTGGTCCAGAACGCGATCGATGCCAGCCCCTCCAAAGAACCCGTATCGATCGCCATCGTGACTGAAGGCGGGCGGGCCGTTGTCGACGTGATCGACAAAGGGTGCGGCATGTCTGCGCCCTTCGTTCGAGACCGCCTGTTCAAACCCTTCACCTCCTCCAAGCCGGGTGGCTTCGGGATCGGCGCCTTCGAGGCACGTCAGCTCGCGATTGCAATGGGGGCGACTCTGAACGTGACCTCCAGCGAAGGCGTAGGCACCTGGTTCCGCATCGAACTCAAAGCGGCGCACGTGCCCGCTGCGATTGAGGAGCAAGCAGCGTGAATGAGATCAAAAAGCTGCTGATCATCGAGGACGATCTTGGCCTGCAGCGGCAGTTGCGATGGGCTTATGAAGGCTACGAGATCAGTTGCGCCGCGACCCGCGAGGAAGCCATTGCACTTATCCGGTCGCAAGAGCCTCAGGTCGTTACACTGGACCTGGGATTGCCGCCTGATCCAGACGGGACCAGCGAAGGCTTCGCCGTCCTCGAGACCATCTTGGAGTTGCGGCCGGACACCAAGATTGTCGTCGCGTCTGGCCACGGCGCCCCGGAATCGATGCTGCGGGCGATCTCCCTGGGCGCTTGGGACTTCTATCAGAAGCCGATCGATATCGACTCGCTAGGGCTGATCGTCGCACGTGCGTTCCACGTCCACGGCTTGGAACAGGAAAATCGTCGCTTGGCAGAGCGAGCAGGCACCGATGCGGTTCTCGGCGGCATCGTGACGAGCGCCCCAGAGATGTTGAAGGTGACCCGCACGATCGAGCGCGTCGCAACTGCCGATGTGTCGGTGGTGCTGCTAGGCGCTAGCGGAACCGGCAAGGAGTTGCTGGCACGCGGGCTGCATGACGCCAGCCGCCGCAACGGCGAATTCGTCGCGATCAATTGCGCCGCTATCCCTGAAACGCTCCTGGAATCAGAGCTGTTCGGCCATGAAAAAGGTGCGTTTACCGGCGCGGTGAAAACCACCCCGGGCAAGATCGAACTTGCGGACGGCGGCACCCTTTTCCTGGACGAAGTCGGCGACATTCCGCTGGCGCTTCAAGTGAAGCTGCTGCGGTTCCTGCAGGAGCGGGTCGTTGAGCGCCTTGGCGGCCGCAAGCCGATCGCAGTGGACACCCGCATCGTCTGTGCCACGCACCAGAATCTCGACGGCATGACCGCCGAAGGGCGGTTTCGCGAAGACCTGTACTACCGTCTCGCAGAAATCGTGATCCCTATCCCTACCTTGGCGGAGCGGTCAGGCGACGCCGGACTCTTGGCGCGGCACTTTCTGAACAAATATGCCGCAACGATGAACCCTTCAGTCCGGGGTTTCGCGCCCGATGCGCTCGCTGCAATCGATGTATGGCACTGGCCGGGTAATGTGCGCGAGTTGGAAAACCGTCTCAAACGGGCGGTGATCATGGCCGATGGTAAGCTCATTACCGCAGGCGATCTCGATCTCGCCGCGCCGGACGACAGCCTGCCGGTCAACCTCAAGGCAGCACGCGAGCGCGCAGACCGCAAGGCGATCCGCCACGCCCTCGCGCGTGCGGAGGGCAACATTTCGGGTACTGCGCGCCTGCTCGGCATCAGCAGGCCGACTTTATATGACCTGATGAAGGCTTATGACCTCCAACCTTAGCCGCCGAAAGCGCGAGCGCATGCGCCGCCTGCTCATCGTGCTGGTTGCGCTCGGCACATTGGGAGCGGCGATAGGAGCATGGTTCCACCTCGCCCGAGATACGGCGCCAATGAGCGCTGAAGAGGTCGTGCGGCGCGGCGCGGCGGCGCTCAGGGCGCATGACGCGACACGTGCGCGCGATCTCGCCGCGGCCGCGGTACGCGATGCACCGAACAGCGCGGCGACCCATTTGCTACTCGCCAAATCGATGCTGGCGCTTGACGATGGCGTGGGGGCCGAGGCGGAGCTTAAGCGTGCTGTCGAAACGGGCGCAGACGCAAAACTGCTAGCGCATCTTCGCGCGCACGCATTCTTGCTGCAGGGCGACGGGACCAAGGCACTGAGCGAAGCAGCTAATGCTGTTGCGACAGGTCGCCCTTATGGGCTGCGCATCAGCGCCCGAGTCCTGGCGGACCGTGGAGAATGGACCGCCGCCGGTGACTTGTTCGACCAAGCGCTTCGGCTTGCACCACGGGATCCCGATCTATGGCTCGACACCGCGCGGTTCAGGTTGGCGGCGGGAGACGTGCTCGGGGCGAATGCGGCTGCGCAACGCGTTCTCCAGCTGGATTCGAACCATGTCGCCGGCCTCCTTGTGCGTGGCGAGCTCGTCCGCGCGCAATACGGTTTGGTCGCCGCACTCCCCTGGTTCGAAGCAGCCCTCAAGCATGATCCCCGCGACTACAGCACGCTTGTGGAGTACGCCGCTACCCTCGGCGATGCTGGCCGGACTGTTGATGCACTCGCAGCCACTCGCCGCGTGCTTGTCGTGCGGCCGAACAGCCCACAGGCATTATACCTCCAATCGGTGATTGCGGCCCGCGCGGGCGATAGGGAGCTTGCGAGCACATTACTGGCTAAATCCGATGGGGCGATAGACGCCCTTCCGGCCGCCCTGCTCCTGAAAAGCATTTTGGACGTACAGTCGGGTGACTACGAGCAGGCGATCACGCGATTGAAAGCGCTGATCGACCGGCAACCGCTGAACACAGCCGCTCGCAAACTGTTGGCTGCCGCAATGCTCCGGCGCGATTCGGCTTTGGAAGCTTTGAACGTGCTGCAGCCTCTGACTGGCCGAAACAAAACGGACAGCTACGCACTGCTTTTGGCGGCGCGCGGATTGGAACGGCGCGGTGACCGCGACGGCGCTGCCGCGTTGATCGATCGCAGTGGCGCTGCCAGTGCGAGCGTGGCCGGCGGCGCCTTCAGCGAGGATGACAGCCTGGGCACTCTTGCCGCTCAGGCAGATCAGCATCCTGATGATCCGGCTGCGCTAGTCGCCTATGTCCGAGGGCTTTATGGCAGCGGTGACACCGCAACTGCCTTGAGCAAGGCGGAACAGGTCGCGTCCAGGAACCGCGCGATCCCTGCGGCGCAGTTGTTGCTAGGCGACATGCTTATGCTGGCAAATCGTCCCACGGACGCTGCCCTAGTGTATGGCCGTGCAGCTGACATTCGCTTCGACTCGCCGACCCTGTTGCGCTTGGTCGAAGCACTGGAGCGTGCGGGAAGAAGCCGGGACGCAGCGAACGCGTTGGACCTGTACCTTTCGCAAAATCCATTGAGCTTGAGCGCGCTGCGCATTTCGGGACACTCGCAGCTAATGGCAGGCCGATATGAAGTGGCGATCAACAGTCTTGAGCAGTTGCGTGCTCAGCTCGGAGACGGTGACGCAGCGCTAAACGCGGACTTGGCCCTTGCCTATGCCGAAGCGGGCGCCCTCGATGACGCGCTGGAATTCGGGGAAGCCGCCTATGCACTGGCGCCAGCCAACCCGCTTGTTGTCGAAGCGTTTGGCTGGGTGTTGTACCGCGCGGGCGACTTTGCGCATGCAGCGGAACTGACCCGAAAGGCGCTGCGCCTGGCACCAGGCGCTCCCGAATTGCGCTGGCAACTCGCACAGATCAATGCAGCCGGGGACAGGCGGAAGGCTGCTGGCCCGAAACAGGCGCACTGATCGGGCGGCATTCCCGCACGCGTCATGCTGCGGTAAGCGCATTGGATGACCTCCGATCCCTTGATCCGCATTGCCGAGGCACTTGAGCGGCTTGCGCCGCCCCCGCGAGCCGAAGCCGACCTGTACAAGCATCCCGCCTATGTCTGGCGCGCAATAACCTTGGATGCCGCCAGAGCGTTTCGCCCGCTTTCGCTGGATCTGTTGCGAGGATTGGAGCGGCAGCGCGACGCTCTGCATGCCAACCTCAACCAGCTGAGCACTGGCGCCGCCTCGCATGATGTGCTGCTGTGGGGTGCCCGCGGAACGGGTAAATCGGCATTGGTGAAGAGCGTGATCTCCGCGATCCAGGCAAGCGGCGGCAATCTCGCGCTGGTGGAAGTAGCGGGTACCAGCATCGAGGCCCTGCCGGCGCTGTTCGCCAGACTGGAACCCGTCGATCGCGCATTCGCGATCTTCCTCGATGATTTGGGCTTTGAAGCGCCGGGCGAGGCGCGGGTGCTTCGCTCGCTGCTGGATGGCGGTGCGGAAGCGCGGCCGCCAAACTGCCGGTTGATCGTCACGTCCAACCGCAGACATCTGGTGCCGCGCGATTTGGCGGAACAGGCGAGCGCGATCAATCCGCGGGATTCCGTCGACGATAATCTGGCGTTGGCGGACCGGTTCGGTTTGAGCCTGGGGTTTCATGCGATGGATCAGGCGCTGTATCTGGAAGTTGTCGAAAGTTACGCGCAGACGCATGGTCTTCCCTTTGACCCCCGAGAGGCGGTGGAGTGGGCAACCCGGCGGGGAAGCCGTTCGGGGCGGGTTGCGTGGCAATATGTCGTCGAAGTTGCCGGACGATGCGGCAAGTCGCTATAGTGGCGCTTGACTAACCTCCCGGCTAAGCGCCTAGTTTCAAGTCAGAAATGGGGCGGATAGGCGAACTCGATTTACCCGACAGGCTGGCGCAATACGCACCGGGCTGGGTGACGCAACTTGCGTTCGCGCTGCTGTGCGCCACGGCGGCAATATCGCTGCGCGCGGGGATCGACCTGTTCGCCGCCGGCGCGGGTCCCTTCGCGCTTGGCTACCCCGCGGTGCTGGTCGCCACCTTGTTCGCGCGGTGGCCAGCGGGGATGCTCTGCGGGGCACTGTCGCTGGCGCATACCTGGTACTTCATGCTGCCGCCGATCCATAGCTGGCTTCTGAAGCGGCCCGAAGACCTGCCGCGGTTGGCCGTGCTGACGTTCGCCTACCTCATCTTGATCCTGATCGCGGACCTGTTCCGCCGCGCGGTCCGCCGCGCCGCAGCGGAACGCGACCGCGAAATCGCCGAGCGCGACCTGTTCCTCGAAGAGTTCGACCACCGCGTCACGAACAACTTCGCGCTGGTCGCCGCGCTGCTCGACCTGCAGCGCCGGCGAAGCGCGAGCGAGGAGACCGCAGCGGCGCTGGGCTCTGCGCTTGCGCGCGTCCAGAGCATCGCGCGCGCCCACCGCCATCTGTACCGCGGCAACGCGGGACCCGGCGACGTCGACATGGCGAGCTATCTGAGCGAACTATGCACCGCACTGTCCGACGCGCTGTTCCTGCAAGGCGCGATCGTGCTGGAATGCGCATCGGACCATGTCACCCTGCCACGCGACCGGGCGGTGTCGATCGGACTGATCGTCAACGAACTGGTGACCAACGCCGCCAAACACGCCTTTACCGGGCGCGACTCCGGGCGGATATCGGTGCGGTTCGCCACGGCGCCGCGCGGCTGGACGCTGAGCGTCGCGGACGATGGCCGAGGCACCTCCCCCGAGCTGCTGACCCAGGGACGCGCGGGCGGATTGGGCCAGCGGCTGACCGAAAGCTTCGCGCGCCAGGCCGGCGGCACCTTGCGAGCCGAGAGCGGGCCAGACGGCACGCGGGTCACCGTGGAGCTGGCGGGCTGACGTCGATCGGGCCGGGCCGTCTATGGCGCGGACGCGCGCGCCGCCCCGCCCTGGGAAGGAAAGGCTGACTGAGGATCAGCCCAGCGCTTCAACCTGTTCGGCGAGTTCGAGCCAGCGCATTTCGGCTGCGTCCTTTTCCTCGCGCAGCTTGGCAATGCCTTCGCTCAGCGCACTGAATTTGGCGAAATCGCGCGTGTAGAGTGCAGGGTCGGAAATCACTTGCTCGTCGCGGGCGATCTGCGCCTCGATCTCCTCGATCCGCTTGGGCAGCAGGTCGTAGTCGCGCTGGTCCTTGTAGCTGAGCTTGGCGGCCTTTTTCGGCGCTTCCGCCGATGCCGCCACAGGCCTGGCTGCAGTCTTCTTCGCCTCGGCCCTGGGCCGGCGCTTGGCCTCCCAATCGGCATAGCCGCCAACGACCACATCGACGAACCCAGACCCGTCGAGCCCCAGTGTCACCGTGACGGTACGGTCGAGGAAGTCGCGGTCGTGGCTGACGATCAGCACGGTGCCTTCATAGTCCGAGATGACTTCCTGAAGCAGGTCGAGCGTTTCCAGGTCGAGATCGTTGGTCGGCTCGTCGAGCACCAGCAGGTTGGAATGGCGGGCGAATTCGCGCGCGAGCAGCAGGCGCGAACGCTCGCCGCCCGACAGCGTGCCGACCTTGGCCTCGGCAATGCTGGGATCGAACAGGAACTCCTTCAAATAGCCATGGACGTGCTTGCGCACGCCGAGCACGTCGATCCAGTCGCCGCCCTCGGCAAGCACGTCGCGCACCGTCTTCTCGGGCGCCATCAGGCTGCGCTGCTGGTCGATGATGACGCTGTCGAGTGTCTTGGACAGGCGCACATTGCCTTCGTCGGGCGCGACTTCGCCGGTCAGCAGCTTGAGCAGGGTCGACTTGCCCGCGCCGTTCGACCCGACCAGGCCGATGCGGTCGCCCTTGGTCACGCGAAACGTGAAGTCCTTGATGATCGTGCGGTCGCCATAGGTCTTCGACACGTGCTTGGCGTCGATCACCACCTTGGTGTTGCTGTCGTCGGCGGCAGTAACCAGCTTGGCCGCGCCCTGCGGCCCGACCATCGCCGCGCGGGTGGCGCGCATCTGCTTGAGCTTCTCCAGCCGCCCCTGGTTGCGGCGGCGCCGCCCGGTGACGCCGCGCTGAAGCCAATGCTCCTCCAGCTTGAGCTTGGCGTCCAGGCGCTGGGCGTTGCGCTCCTCTTCGGCATAGACCTGCTCGGTCCACGCCTCGAACCCGCCAAAGCCGACATCGGCGCGGCGGATCATGCCCCGGTCGAGCCACAAGGTCGCGCGGGTCAGGCGCGTGAGAAAGGTGCGGTCGTGGCTGATGACGATGAAGGCGCCGGTGAAGCGCTTGAGCCAATCCTCGAGCCATTCGATCGCGGCGAGATCGAGATGGTTGGTCGGTTCGTCGAGCAGCAGCACGTCCGGGTTCTGCGCCAGCGCACGGGCGATGGCGGCGCGGCGTCGCTCGCCGCCACTGGCGGTCGCGGCTTCGCGGGTGAGATCGATGCCAAGCTGGTCGGCGATCGCCTCTGCCTCATATTGCTGGGGCGCGTCGTCGCCGGACAGGACATAGTCCAGCAGCGTGGTGCAGCCGACCATGCGCGGCTCCTGTTCCAGCAGCACGACATGGGTGCCCGGCTGGATGGTGCGGCGGCCTTCGTCCGGCTCGATTTCACCGGCGATCAGTTTCAAGAGCGTGGTCTTGCCCGCGCCATTGCGGCCGATAAGCGCCAGCCGGTCGCGCTCGCCCACCGACATGTTCAGTCCGCGGAAGAGCCAGCGGACGCCCTGGTTGAGGCCGAGATTTTCACAGGCGAGGACGGGTGCAGCCATGGGGTCCTTGGTTCGATGCTGGGGAACCGGCGCGATGCCCGGGCGAAGACGCCGGGCGCGGGGTTCATCCGGTACGGGCAGTTGCGCACGCGACACCTAGGGGGCCGAGGCGGGAACGACAATGGGGTGCGGATTGTGCCCGTTGGCGTCGAACGGCGGAAAAGTGGTGGAAAACGGCAGGGCAGGACCCCGCTGGACAAGCGGCTCGCAGCGCTTTGCATCTGCAAGCAGATCGGCAGACCCGAGCGCGTCGCACGCGACCACGATATTGGCGGCCAGCGCCTGTCCAGGGTGAAGGGGCGGAATAGACGATCATCGTTTTGTCGAACCAGCCATCGGGGCATCGCGGCGGCGAATACGGTGACTACCGGTCAACGCGCCGCGAACTCGACCCCTCATGCGCCGCGACCGATCAGCGCCGCGGAAGCGCGTCAGAGCGACAGCACTCTGGCACAAGTCGCCAAGTTGACGCGCATGTCTTGACGGCAGACTTCCTCGTCCAGCCGGCTCTGTGGGGCACGTCGCCGGGAACCCCTGTGTTGCCCGCAGGTTACGCCCCCTCCCGAATGCCGTTCAGGGGCTATTCAATGGCCGACCCCTATGCGATGCCGATGCGAATGCTGGTCCTTCCCGTCTTGTGCGCGTGCCTGGCAGCTGCGGCGCTTTCCGGCGCCGCGGCGTGGGCGGGCGTGGGGGCGCCCCAGGATCATGGGCAGAGCGCGGCCAGCCAGCGGCGCCAGACCGGGCAGAACCTGCCCGCGCGCGAGATCGAGCGGCGCGTCATTCCCCGCATGCCCGGGGCGCAGTATCTGGGATTTGATTATGATCCCGGAACGGAGATTTACACGCTCAAGTTCCTGCGCAATGGGTCGGTGATCTGGGTGGACGCGGACGGCCGCAGCGGCCGTATCCTGCGCACGGCGGGCAACTGAGCCGGCAATCCACGAGGTGTTGGAGACTATATGCGACTTCTGATCGTCGAGGATGAACCCAATTTGGGCCAGCAGCTGAAGAACGCGCTGGAAGGCGCGGGCTATGCAGTCGACCTGGCCACCGATGGCGAGGAAGGGCATTTCCTGGGCTCCACCGAACAATATGATGCCGTGCTGCTCGACCTGGGCCTGCCCGAGATCGACGGGCTGACCGTGCTCGACCGCTGGCGCAAGGAAGGCCGGACCATGCCGGTGCTGGTGCTGACCGCGCGCGACAGCTGGTCCGACAAGGTTGCCGGGCTCGACGCGGGCGCCGACGATTATGTCGCCAAGCCTTTCCAGACCGAGGAGCTGATCGCCCGGCTGCGCGCGCTGATCCGCCGCGCGTCCGGCAATGCCTCGGCCGAGCTGATCGCGGGCGACATCCGGCTGGACACGCGCAGCGGCAAGGTCACCAAGGATGGCGAGCCGGTGAAGCTGACCGCGCAGGAATATAAGCTGCTAAGCTACCTGCTCCACCACAAGGGCAAGGTGGTGAGCCGCACCGAGCTGATCGAGCATATCTACGATCAAGATTTCGACCGGGATTCGAACACGATCGAAGTGTTCGTGACGCGCATCCGCAAGAAGCTGGGCGCGGACGTGATCACCACGATCCGCGGACTGGGCTACAGCCTTGAGGAGCCGGCGGGAGCCGCGTAACTGCTTGGACCGCGCTCCGATCCGGCCGCTTACGGCCAAGCAGCACCTACTGACGATCCTTGTCGGCACGATCGCGCTTGCGGTTGCGTCGGGCGTTCGCGGCCATGGACCCGAGTGGTTCGCCCGCGGGCTGTTCATCGCCGCCTTTATTCCGCTCGGGCGGAGCATTCTCGATCCGCTTCTCTCCCGCTTCCGCCGAGATGGGAGCGCGGTTGTAACGGAAGCGGTCGAAAACCCCGACGAGCCGTCCCGCGGCTATGTGCGGACCACCGGATCGGTGAGCCGGCGCATGATCCTGGTGGCGGTCGCCTGGATCATGCTGTTGCTCGTGGGCGGCGGCGTGGCGCTGGACCGGGTCCTGACGAGCGCCGTCACCCAGAATGTCGACGATCAGCTGGACTTCCTGCTCACCTCGATGATCGTATCCGCCGAGATCGGGCCGAACGGCGAGGTGATGTTCAACCGCGATCTGGCCGACCAGCGCTTCCTGGAGCCCAATTCGGGTGCGTATTGGCAGATTAGTGGCAAGGGATTCGACCCGTTCCCTTCGCGGTCGCTTTGGGACCGCAAGCTGAAGGCCAACGCACAGATCCATGACGACCGCGACCTGCACATCTACGAAAGCAACGAGTTTCCCGAGACGACGCTGCGGATCGCCGAGCGCGACCTGACGCTGCCTGGATCGCCGGTGCGGTGGAAGTTCCAGGTGGCGCAGTCGCGCGACCCGCTCAACGCGCAGATCGCAGTGCTGCGGCGGACGTTGATCCGCAGCTTCCTGCTGCTGGGGCTGGGGCTGATCCTGATGGTGGCGTTGCAGACCTGGTACGGGCTGCTGCCGCTGCGCAAGCTGCGTTCCGAGATCGCGCGGCTGCGCGCGGGGCAGTCGCGGCGCATCCAGGGGGCGATGCCGGCCGAAGTCGCGCCGATGGTGGAGGAGCTGAACGCACTGGTCGAGCATAACGACCGCCAGGCAGAAGAGGCGCGGCGGCATGCGGGCAACCTGGCGCACGCCCTCAAGACGCCGCTGAGCGTGATCATGAACGCCGCGGCGGCGGGGCAGGACGATCTGGCGCCGACGGTGATCCGTGAGGCGCGGACGATGCGGCGGCAGATCGACCATCATCTGGCACGCGCACGCGCGGTCGGGCGGCGCGGCAGCGCGCACAGCCGGGCGGAGGTCTGGCCCTCGGTCGAGGCAGTCGAACGGGCGGTGGCGCGGCTTTATCCGGCGGTGCGGATCGATGTGGACGGGCGCAAGGACCTGGTCGCGCATATCGAGCGGCAGGACCTGGACGACCTGCTCGGCAACCTGGTCGAGAACGCCGCCAAATATGGCGGCGGCAGCGTGTTCGTGACCGCGAGCGCGCAGGCCGGGTTCGTCGAGATCATGGTCGAGGATGACGGCGCAGGCATTCCCGAGGCCGACCGGATCCGCATCTTCGATCGCGGGGTGCGGCTGGATTCGGGGAAACCGGGTACCGGGCTGGGGCTGGCAATCGTGCGCGACGTGGCCGAGATCTACGACGGCACCGTGGCGCTGGAGGAGAGCGAGGACCTGGGCGGGCTGCTGGTCCGGCTGCGGCTGCCGGCGGCGTCGTGAACGCCGCGCGGCAGCCGGCGCTCAGTTCATCTTGATCGGCAGGATGGCGCCGTCCGCGCGATAGCTGATCTTCTGGATCGCGACGCGGCGCTGGCCGTCATACGGACCGTTGCCGGGCACATTCTCCCAGCGGTGATAGACGATGTACCACGCTCCGTCCTTGGGATCCTGGAAGAAGCTGTGGTGGCCGGGTCCCTTGAACTTCTTGTCGGCCTGGAGCAGCGCGCCGCCATAGCGCCACGGCCCGGTCGGCGAGAGCGCGACCGCATAGTGCACCTGATAATTGGCGTGGTTCCACTGCCCCGCGCTGTACGACAGGTAATAGACGCCGCTGCGGTAATGCATGAAGGCGCCTTCGGTGAAGTTGGGCGGGGTTTCCACCGGCACTTCGCGATCGATCGTCACCATGTCGGGCTTGAGCGTCCAGGCACGCAGCTTCGCGCCCGCACTGCCGCCAGCGTACAGATAGGGCGTCTGCGTCTTGGGATCGACGAAGACCTGCGGGTCGATCGCCTCGAATCCCTTGCCGCCATCGTTCACCAGCGGCCTGCCGCTGTCGGTGCAGGGGCCTGCCGGCCCCTTGCACACCGCGACGCCGATGCGGCTGGGAGTCGGGTTCTGCGGGCCGACCGAGTAATAGAAGAACCAACCGCCCTTGGCCTGGACCATGTCGGGCGCCCACAGGAAATGGATCGGCGCGCGGTCGTTCCTGACCCAGGGAATGTCCTTGAGGCGGATCAGCGGGTCGCCGCGCGTCCACTGCGCCATGTCGGTCGAGGACCAGGGAGAGAGCCCCTCCCCGCCGGTGGGATAGATCCAATAGCGCCCGTCCGCGACTTCGATGTCGGGATCGGCGCCGGCGAACAGCGAACGCGCCTGCCCCAGCGCCGCCGACGGAAGAACCGTCAGCAACGCGAGAGTCAGCAGGCCCGCCGCACGAAGCGGCCGGCGCATCAATATGCGGCTGCCGGAACCACCCCCTTGGGCGCCGCTGCCATCCGCTTGATCAAGTCGACTTCGGCCTGGCGGTACGGCTTGCCGTCGAAGTGCAGCACGTCGTGGAACCAGATGGTCGGCTCTTCATAGGTGTAGGGCTTCTTCCAGCTGTCCCAGGGCAGGCGCGTCTGCATCTTCCCGTTGACGAAGCCCCAATTGTACATCGCGATGTTGAGCCGCTTGGCGATGGGCAGCGTGTTGTCGAAGGTCGAACCGTTGCCGCGCGCCATATATTCGGTGCACCAGACCGGCCGGCCGTAGCTGAGCATCTGCTTGGCCCGCTCCTCGAACTTTTCCGGCCAGCTATAGTCGTGGAAGCTCAGGATGTCGGACTCGCGGATCTGGATCTTCTCCACTGCGTCGAGCGTCTTCTGGTCGTCCCAGTGATCGCCGATCCACACGCCCGAAGTGAGCGGCTGCACCGGATTGGCGGCGCGCGCCACGTCGAACAGGCGCGGCAGCAGCGTGGCGACATATTTGTTCTTGTCCGGCGTCGGCGTGTAGTTGCCGCCGCCCGGATTGTTCGGCTCGTTCCAGATGTCCCACCCGACGACGCGCGAGTCATTGGCGAAGGTGGTGACGATGTCCTTCACATAGGCTTCGAGCTTGCCATATTGCGACGCGTCCTTGAGGCGCGCGGCGCCCGGGGACTGGACCGAGCCCGAATTATGGACGCCGGGGATCGGGGGATGCTGCGGACCGGCAACCGGGTTGGGATCCCAGCAGCTGTCAAAGAAGATCCACAGCGTCTTGATGTTGTGCTTGGCCGCGATCGTCATGAACTCGTTCATGCGGCGCTTGAGCCCGGCGGCGTCGGTTTCCCACAGCAGGTTGTGCAGGTTCACGCGCATCACGTTCATGCCCATCGCCTGCGCCCAGCCAAGCTCCAGATCGATGCGCTGCGGATCCCAGGTCTCGGCCTGGAACATCTCGAGCTGGTTGATCGCAGTGGCCGGCGTATAGTTGGCGCCAACCTGCCAGGGCTGCGTGGCGTGCCAGCCATTGGCCTGAGCCTTGGTCCACTGGTCGCGCGCCTGCGCGGGCGACATCGTCGCCGTGAGCGTCAGTGCGCTGGCGGCGAGAAGGAAAGTGCGGCGGATCATCATCGTTTTGTGCTCTCCTGAGGGGTTCAGCGCTTCTTCGGCGCCGTGGTGCCGCCGGTGGTCAGGCGGTAGGTCATGATGTTGCGATAGGTCTGGCCCGGGTTCAGCCGCGCGTTCGGGAAACCCTTCTGGTTGGGCGAGTCCGGGAAGATCTGCGGCTCGAACACCACGGCGTCGCCCATCCGATAGATCTTGTTCGACTTGCCATGGCTGGTCGCGTCGAAGAAATTGCCCGAATAGAATTGCAGCCCCGGCTGGTTCGACCACAGTTCGAACCCGCGGCCCGAGGCGGGATCATAGACCTTGGCCATCAGATGCTGGCTCTGCGTCACGTCGCGACCGATCACCCAATTATGATCATAGCCGCGGCCAAACACGATCTGCTGGTCGCTGGCGTCGCGCACCCGGTCTCCCACCGCGCGGGGCGTGCGGAAGTCGAACACGGTGCCGGCAACGGACTTGAACTCACCGCTGGGGATCGCCCCGGCATCGGTCGGCAGGTAGGTGCTCGCCGGGATCGTCACCAGATGGCCCATCGCGCCGTTGGCCGAGCCCTCGCCCGACAGGTTCCAATAAGCGTGGTTGGTGATGTTGGCGATCGTCGGCTTGTCGGTGGTCGCGCGGTATTCGATCGTCAGATTGTTGCTTTCATCGAGCGAGTAGATCGCATCGACGGTCAGGGTGCCGGGATAGCCCTGGTCGCCATCGGGGCTGACATAGCGCAGCGTCACCGACGCAGTCGGACCGTTGGCCACCGACACCACTTCCCACAGCACCTTGTCGAACCCGACCGTGCCGCCGTGCAGCGCATTCTTGCCGTCATTGACCGGTGTCTGAAAGGTCTGACCATCGATCTTGAAGCGGCCGGCCTCCAGCCGATTGGCGAAGCGCCCGACCGTGCCGCCGAAATACTGCCCCTTGTCGACATATTGGCCGATATTGTCATAGCCCAGCGTGATGTCGGCGCGCTTGCCGGTGCGGTCGGGCATGACGACCGACTGGAGCGCGGCGCCATAGGCAATGACCGTCGCGGACACCCCGCGCGCGTTGGACAACGTGACCGAGGCGACCTGACGGCCATCGGCCAGCTTGCCGAAGGTGCCGCGCTTGGCGGTGGCGGCCTGCGCGGCGGGACTGGCGAGTGCCAGCGTTGCGGCAACGCCGAGCAAGGCTCCAAACGACTTCATATCTCTCTCCCGGTTACGGTGATCTGGTCGGTGGCCGCTGTGCGGCTCGGATGTGCAAAGGGTAGAGACGTGGGCGAATTTGCCAAGAGTGCGAAGCACATGCCTCGCAAGGCCAAGCTCTGGCCGAGCGGGGATCGAACCCTTCTGCGCCTCGTGCATTCTTCTCTCCAGCGCGTCGCCGCGGTCAGGCCACCTCGTCGTTGCGTGCGGCACTTTGACAGGGTTGATACCGGTCGCGGTGGCGAATAGGAAGCATATATATCCGATAATTTGGGAGCAGGGTGATGGCGGGAATGGCGGGCGCGATCCGGCTGGGATTGGTCGGGATCGGCAAGATCGCCCGCGACCAGCACCTTCCCGCCCTGGCGGCAGATGACCGCTTCGTGCTCAGTGCGACAGCCAGCCGGAACGCGCAGCTCGACCAAGTCGCAGCCTATCCGGACATCGACGCCATGATCGCCGGCGCGCCCGAACTTCAGGCGGTCTCGCTCTGCACTCCGCCCGACGGCCGCTACGCGCAGGCGGCGAGCGCGATCGCCGCGGGGCTGCACGTCATGCTGGAAAAGCCGCCGGCTGCGACGCTGTCAGAGATCGCTGCGTTGGAAGCACAGGCGCGGGCGAAGGGCGTGACGCTGTTCACCAGCTGGCATTCGCGCGAGGCCGCCGGCGTGGCGCCTGCCCGCGACTGGCTGGCCGACAAACGGATCGACGCGGTGCGCCTTCATTGGCGCGAGGATATCCGCCGATGGCATCCCGGGCAGGAATGGATCCTGGGCCCGGGCGGGTTCGGCGTGTTCGATCCTGGCATCAATGCGCTGTCGATCGTCACGAAGATCCTGCGCGAGCCCTTGCTCCTGCAATCGGCATGGATGGAAGTGCCCGAAGGACGCGCCTCGCCGCTCAAGGCCGAACTGGCGATGCGCAGCGGCGACGCGGCCGTGACGGCCGACTTCGACTTCCTCCAGACCGGCCCGCAAACCTGGGACATCGAAGTCGATACTGACAAGGGCATGCTGAAGCTCTCCATGGGGGGCAGCGTCCTGGAGCTTCCAGGCGAGGCACCCCAAAAGGCGCCGGACCGCGAATATGCGCGGTTGTACGACCGGTTCGCGCAACTGGTTGCGGCAGGGGATAGCGATGTGGACGTGCGGCCGCTTCAAATCGTCGCCGACGCGTTCCTGCTGGGAGAACGGCGGGTCGGAGAGGCGTTCAGCTTCTGACAGAAGAGCGTGCGGGTACCGGGTATCGCGTCACGCTAACAAAATAAAACCGCGCAGACACATACCAGCATCATATTGATATGATTTATTGCTTTCGCCGTGCCGTACGACCATAGGCGCGCGATCCACAATCAGAGAGAGGCTCGTTCAGGGCCCGGTCGTCAGTTCCGAGAGGTTTCATGCGTACCACCCCGTTGTTCCTGTATGCGTCTTCGATCGCGCTCGTTGCCGGTCTTGCCACCCCCGCCCTCGCGCAGCAGGCAGATGCTGCAGCACCTGCCCCCGCTTCGGCCGAGCCCGCTGCCGACACCGCCGCTCCCACGGACGCGGTGCAGACCGAAGAGATCGTCGTCACTGGGCTGCGCCGCAGCCTGCAGTCCGCGCAAAATCTGAAGCGCAACTCCGATCAGATCGTCGACGGGATCGTCGCCGAGGATATAGGCAAGCTGCCCGACGTGACCGCATCGGCGGCGCTGGCACGCGTGACCGGCGTGCAGGTGACCCGCGGCGCCGGCGAGGCGGCAGGCGTGCAGATCCGTGGCCTTCCCGATATCTCGACCACCTATAACGGCCGCGAGATCTTCACTGCCGAAAACCGCAACGTCGCCATCCAGGATTTCCCCGCCGGCATCGTCCAGGCGCTGGAGGTGTACAAGTCCGGCACTGCGAACCTGATCGAAGGCGGCGTCGGCGGACAGGTCAATGTACGTTCGCGCCGTCCGTTCGATTTCGACGGGTTCGAGCTTTCGGGCTCGCTGAACGGCGTGCATTTCGAGCAGAGCCAGAAGCTCAGCTGGAACGGCAACCTGTTGCTCAGCAACCGTTGGGACACCGGCATCGGCGAGATCGGCGTGCTGGTGAACGCGGCGATGACCACGCTCGACTTCCTCGATTCGACGCGCGAAGTCGACCGGTTCGTCACGCCGGAGCCCGGCCAGACCGGCACCCCCAACGGCCTTTCCGCGACGCGCCCCAACGGCCAGGGCATCTTCTATGGCAGCGGTCATCGCTGGCGTCCGTCGGTCAACGGCACGATCCAGTGGAAACCCGCAGCCAACCTCGAAATCTATGTCGACGGCCTGTTCCAGGGGTATCGCGCGGAGGACCGCAACCTATGGCAATTCTCGCCCACCGGCGGTGACAATGCGCAGTACAGCAATGTCGTGCTGCGTCCCGATGGCACGTCGGTGCAGAGCATGACCGTCACCGGCGCCAACGCGCCGGACGGGTATAACGCCTTTACCAAGGCGAAGACGGACACGTACCAGCTCGCCGGCGGGTTCATCTGGTCGAATGACAGCCTGCGCGTGACCGGCGACGTCGCTTATACCGACTCGACCTATTCCGAGCGCAACGCCAATATCGACTATGCCTTCACCAGTTCACCGGTTCGCAACGTCAATTTCGACATCGGCGAAGGTCCTGGCGGCGGGGTGTTCGAATATCTGAACTTCAACCCTGCCGATCCCGCCAATTACCGCCTGCGCGGGCTGTTCGACCGCGCCTATGAAGCACAGGGCGACGACGTCCAGGCGCGGCTCGACGCGACTTATCAGACCGGCATCAGCTTCATCGACCGCGTCGACATCGGTGTGCGCTACAATGACCGTAACGCGAGCCGGCGCAACGGTTCGCGCTATGACGCATTGTCACCGCTCAACGTGCCATTCAGTGCGCTGCCGGTCGAAATCGGCCAATATCCGCGCGGCTTCCGCTTCGACGATTATCAGCGCCAGACGCAGTTCCCCGGCGCGACGTTCGACAGCGTATTCGCCAATATCCGCGACCTGCGTGCGATCGCGCAGCGGCTTCCGGGTTCGCAGTTCACCAATTTGGACGACCCCGCCTTCAATGAGACCGAGACCTTCACGGCCAATGAAAAGGCATATGCTGGCTACGCTCAGCTGCACTACACCTTTGAAGCAGGCGTGCCGATCGACGGCTTGATCGGCGTGCGCGGCGTGCGCACCAAGACCATGGTGAACGGCAATTCGTTTGACATCGCCACCGGCGCGTACACTCCGGTTTCGCAGGCGAACGAATATACCGACTGGCTGCCCAACGCGTCGCTACGCGCACGGCTGACCGATAAGCTCCAGCTGCGCCTGGCTTACACTCAGACTCGCACCCGCCCGAGCTTCGCCGACCTCAACCCATCGACCACCGTCGGCACGCCCCCTTCGGCGTGTACCGATTTCGGCGTGGACGACGTGAATTGCCGCGTCACCTTTACCAGCGGCAATCCCAATCTGCGCCCGCTCCAGTCCGATAACTACGACGTTTCCCTGGAATGGTATTTCTCGCGCAGCGGCTCACTCACCGGGTCGGTGTTCCGCCGGGACGTCAGCAACTTCATCTTCCGGAACGACACGATCCAGGAGATCGCGAATGCACCGGATATCATCACCAACCAGCCCACCAATGCGGGCTCGGGCCGCATCCAGGGCGCCGAGGCGTCGTTCACCAGCTTCCTCGATATCGAGAGCCTGCCGTCCTGGGCGCGCGGCTTCGGCATCCAGGCGAACTACACCTATATCGACGCCGGAACCGAGCTTCAGCCCGACTTCCGCGACAATCGCCCGGGGCAGCAGGCCTTCCCGGGCGTTTCCAAGCACGCGTTCAACCTGGTCGGCATGTATGAGCGGCCCGGCTTCTCCAGCCGGCTCGCCTATAACTGGCGGTCGGATTTCGTGATCGACTACAACAACTTCCAGTCCGATTTCGTGTCGCCGACCAAGCAGGATGCGTATGGCACACTGGACTTTTCGGCCACGGTGACCCCCGTCGAGAATGTGACGATCGCGTTCGACATGCTCAACATCCTGGGCACGCCGGTGAAGACCTATCGCGAATACAATGCGGCGGGCAGCACCTATCCGTTCCAGGTCCGCTATATCGAGCGGGTATATTCGCTGGGTGCGCGCTTCCGCTTCTAAGCGAGGGCCGAGCAGCTTCTAACGGCCGGGGGACGCGTTCCTCCGGCCTTTTCTTTCGTTGTGCGCCGCCGGTCGGGGGTGCAAGTGAAGCGCGTGTCCGAGCTTGCACCCTCACGCGTCGTGCGCGCCGGTTATCTGCTGTTGGGGCTGTTCTTCGTCGCGCTGGGCGTGATCGGCGCGTTTCTGCCTGTCATGCCCACCACGATCTTCATCATCCTGGCTGCATGGAGCTTCGGCAAATCGTCGCCGCGGCTGGAGAACTGGTTGTTAAACCACCGCTTTTTCGGCCCACCCCTACGCGCATGGCGCGCCGAGGGCGCCATTCCCACCGTCGCCAAGATAGTGGCCGTTATCAGCATGGCCGGCGGATACGCCCTGTTCCTGTGGCAGGCGCATCCCGCCCCTTGGCTTGCCGCAGGCGTCGCGGTCCTGCTGCTGGCCTGCGGCACCTATGTGCTCAGCCGCCCTGCCCCTGCAGCGAAATAGTTGACCAGCCCCGGGTGCTTGTGGCACTCGGCGGCTCTCCGCTCCGCTGCACATCGCGGCTGGGCACGCTCAGGCAAGCCTCGGCACCGGGCGGGTATAGTACAATGGTAGTACAGCAGCCTTCCAAGCTGAATACACGGGTTCGATTCCCGTTACCCGCTCCAGCCGGTCCGGCTTTGGACAGCGCTGAATCCATGACCGCCGACCTCCCGCTGGCACTCTACGTCCATTGGCCGTTTTGCGTGTCGAAATGCCCCTATTGCGACTTCAACAGCCATGTCCGCGAGAGCGTGGACCAGGAAGCGTGGCGCGCGGCTTTGCTGGCCGACCTGGCGCATGAAGCCGCGTTGCTGCCCGGGCGGCGGCTAGGCTCGATCTTTTTCGGGGGCGGTACGCCGTCGCTGATGCCGCCCGAGACCGTCGCGGCGATCATCGATGCGGCGGCCGGGCACTGGCAGTTCGAATCGGACATCGAGATTACGCTGGAGGCCAACCCCTCCTCGGTGGAAGCATCGCGCTTCGCCGATATCGGCCGAGCCGGCGTGAACCGGGTGTCGCTGGGGTTGCAGGCGCTGGACGACGCGGCTTTGCGCTTCCTGGATCGCGCGCATGGCGCCGCCGAGGGGCTGGCGGCGCTGGATACCGCGCAGCGGGTGTTCGACCGGGTGAGCTTCGACTTGATCTACGCGCGGCCCGAGCAGACGCTTGCCGGGTGGGAAGCCGAGCTCGGTAGAGCACTCAGCTTCGGGACCGAGCATCTCTCGCTTTATCAGCTGACCATCGAACCGGGCACGCGTTTCGCCACCTTGTTCGAGAAGGGCCAGCTTGCCGCCTTTGATCCAGACTCAGCCGCCGACCTGTTCGAGGCGACTCGGGCGATGACCGCCGCGGCGGGTCTGCCAGCCTATGAGATTTCCAACCATGCCCGGCCCGGCGCGGAGAGCCGGCACAACCTGACTTATTGGCGCTATGGCGACTATGCCGGCGTCGGTCCCGGCGCCCATGGCCGACGCTGCGGAGTCGCGAGCCTGCGGCGAAAGAAGCCGGAGAACTGGCTGGGCTCGGTGGAACGCAACGGCCATGGTGTGGAGCGCGAAGACCCGCTGGTGCCGCAGGAGCGCGGCGTGGAAGCGTTGCTGATGGGGCTGCGGCTGGAAGAAGGCGTCGACCTGAAGCGCATCGGCGCGCTTACAGGCGGCGAGCCACCGCTAGACCCAGCAGCGCTGGCAGGGATGGAGCGGCAGGGGCTGTTGGCTCTTGATGGCGATCGGCTTCGGGTTACCGGCGCCGGAATGCCAGTGCTCGAGGCGATCCTGCGCGAGTTGGTGCTGGCTTGAAATCCGCGCCTCCCCCGCTGGTGCGAGGGAGGCAAGCGGATCAGTTTCCCGCGAAGTTGGCCGGTGCGGCGGAGACAGTTGCCGTCGTCCCACCACGAATCTCCTGCACTTCGAGCGCCCGTTCCGCCACGCCGTCGCGGCCAAAGCGGAAAGCGCCGTCCAGTCCGGCAAATCCGTCGCGGTCCAGCAGGCGCCGCTCGGGGAATTCGGAGCCCGGACGCCAGTCGCGCGCGACGCGGATCGTCAGCAGCACTGCGTCATAGCCGAGCGTGGACAGGCGATACGGCGCGGCGCCAAAGCGGGCGCGATACTTGCCGGCATATTGGCGATAATAATTGTCGGGCACACTGGCGAACCAGGCGCCGTTCAGGGCCGTCCGGGCGCCGACGCCGGAGTCGGTGTTCCAAAGCTCGGTGCCGAGCACCCGCGCCGCCTTGCCGCTGGCCGAACGGCGGACCAGCGGGACCGCTGCCACTGCGCTATCAGCCGCGCCGGCGATCAGGATCGCCTGAAAGGGCGAGCGGCTGATCTTGGCGACCGCGCTGGTCATCGAACCAGGACGCGCTTCATAGGTTTCCAGCGCCAGCACCTTGCCCCCCGCACTCTCCACTGCGCGCAGGAAGGCAGTCGACGCGCGATTGCCATAGGTGCCCGCCGGCATCAGCCCGACGAAGTCGGTGATGCCGCTGGTCCGGGCGTAATCGACCACGCGCTCGATCGACTGCGAAGGCGAGTAGCCGAGGATGTAGGTCCCGTTGCCCGCCGCCGTCGCGTCGTTGGAAAAGCTGAGCACCGGCACGCGCGCCTGGCGGGCGATGGGCGCGACCACGCGCGCATCCTCTGACAGGAGCGGCCCCAGGATCAGGCGGTTGCCCTCGGCGATCGCCTGGGCAGCGGCATTCGCAGCGCCGCCCGGGCCGGCCGTGTCATAGGTGGTGATGCGCAGATCGTCATTGCGCGCATCGAGGACCGCGAGTTGCGTGGCGTTCTGGAGCGAGCGGCCCACGCCGGCATTCGGGCCGGACAGCGGAACGAGCAAGGCGATGCGGTGCCGCTCGACGTCCTGCGGCAGCCCGGGCTGGATCGGGCGCGGCGCCACAGGGCGCGGGCGCTCGACCGGCGGCGGCACCCGCGCAGGCTCAGGCGCATTGCGCGGCGCGACGCAGGCCGCCACCATCATCGTCGCTGCGAGTGCGGCGGACCGCACGATGTTCCAAACCGCCCGTTGCGGTACCCCGTTGGCGTCTGCCATGAACTTCCCCGATGAATTCTGTTCTCGCGCCCGGCCTCTATATCGTGGCCACTCCGATCGGCAATCTCGGCGACCTTTCGCCGCGCGCGTCTGAAATACTTCTGAGCGCCGATATCGTTGCGGTCGAGGACTCGCGCGTGACAGCCGGATTGTTCCGGCACCTGGGCGCGAAAGGGCGAATGACGCCGTATCACGACCATAATGCCGACGCGGTTCGCCCGGGACTGGTGGCCCGGATGGCGACCGAAGCGGTGGCGCTGGTATCGGACGCCGGCACGCCGCTCATCTCCGATCCAGGGTTCAAGCTCGTGCGGGACGCGCGGGCGGCGGGGCATGCGGTGACGACGATCCCCGGACCCTGCGCGGCGGTGGCGGCGCTGACGCTGGCGGGGCTGCCTACTGACCGGTTTCTGTTCATCGGCTTCCTGCCACCCAAGATGCAGGCCAAGGCGGAGGCGATCGCCGAAGTGGCCACTATCAGGGCGACGCTGATTTTGTATGAATCCGGGCCGCGGCTGGCGGCGACGCTGAACGCTCTTGCGGACGGTCTGGGGGACCGCGAGGCGGCAGTGGCGCGCGAGATCACCAAGAAGTTCGAGGAGTGCGTGACCGGCACGCTGTCGCAACTCGCCGCGCGCTATGCCGAAGCGCCGCCCAAGGGTGAGATCGTGGTGGTGGTCGCCCCGCCGGGCGAAGCGCCGCGCCCGAGCGAAGACGATGCCGACGCCGCGCTGGCCGAAGCGCTGACGCGGCTTCCCACTGCCAAGGCTGCGAGCGAAGTGGCGAAGAAGCTGGGGCTCGACCGCAAGGCGCTGTACGCCCGCGCGCTTGCGATGAAGCCTTAGGCGAGCTGAGCCTGGTGGGCCGTCACGGAATGGAGCAGGAAGCTCTCATCCGAGCCGGTCAGCTCGGCCAGGCGACGGACATAGCCCTCGGCCAGTTCCCGGCGCCGCTGCTTAGCCCCCTCAGTCACTGCAAGGCGCGCGGCCGTCATCTCCTGAATGGCACGACGACGATAATAGCGTTCGTTCGATTCCATATGTTCGACACCCCCCGGTGGCGACAAGCGACCCGACTCATTTCGGTGCGGTCGAGTATGTCTAATCCAGGTTATCCACAGCTGGCGAGTCCTTGCAGATGAAACGAGCGAAACCTGCGGCAAGGGACCGGAAAGAGGCGGAAAATCGCGGTCGCGAGGGTGAACGGCGCGCCGCGTGGTGGCTATGGCTCAAGGGGTGGAAGATCCTAGACCGCCGAGTCCGCACGCCGGCCGGCGAAGTCGACCTCGTCGTGCGGAAAGGCAGCCTGGTCGCGTTCGTCGAGGTGAAGACCCGCGCGGCGGCGTTGGACCTGGACTTCGCAATCGACGAGCGGCGGCTGGCTCGGGTGGCGGCGGCGGCCGAATATCTGATGCCGCGTTACGCTTTGGCTGGTGAAGACATTCGAGTCGACGTGATCCTGATTGCCCCGCGCACCCCGCCTCGCCATATCGAGAACGCCTGGATCGGGTGACTTAATTCGCTACGTCACTCACCATCCTGAAGGAGGCCTCATGTCGCTTGTCGTTGCAGTGCAGATGGACCCGTTGAAGGACATCAACATCGCAGGGGACTCCAGCTTTGCCCTCATGCTGTCGGCACAGGCGCGCGGCCACCGGCTGTTCCACTATGGCCCGGAGGACCTCAACTATTCGAGCGGGCGCGTTTGGACGCGGGCGCACCCGGTGACGGTGCAGCGAGTGGAGGGGGATCACTTCAGCTTCGGCGACCCGGTGAAGCTCGATCTCGGCGAAGAAGCCGATGTGGTGCTGATGCGCCAGGATCCGCCGTTCGATCTGGGCTATATCACCGCGACGCACCTGCTGGAGCGGATCGCGCACAAGACGCTGGTGGTGAACGACCCAGCCAATGTGCGGAACGCGCCGGAAAAGATCTTCGTGCTCGATTACGCGCAGTACATGCCGCCGACGCTGATCACCCGCAGCCTGGACGAAGCACGCGCGTTTCTGGCCGAACATGGCGAGATCGTCATCAAGCCGCTGCACGGCAATGGCGGCAAGGCGATTTTCAAGGTTGGCAGTGACGGCGCCAATTTGTCGGCGCTGATCGAAGTGTTCAACACCGCCTATCGCGAGCCGCACATGGTGCAGGCATTCCTCCCGTCCGTCGCGGCGGGCGACAAGCGCATCGTGCTGGTCGATGGCGACGTGGCCGGGGCGATCAACCGCATCCCAGGCGAAGGCGAGATCCGGTCGAACCTGGCGGTCGGCGGTTCGGCGGCAAAGACCGAGCTGACGCCGCGCGAGCAGGAGATTTGCGGCGTGCTTGGGCCCGAGCTCAAGAAGCGCGGGCTGCTGTTCGTCGGCATCGACGTGATCGGCGGCGAGTGGCTGACCGAGATCAACGTCACCTCCCCCACCGGCATCGTCGCGATCGACCGGTTCAACGGCACCGATACCGGTGCGGTGATCTGGCAGGCGATCGAACGCCGCATCGCCGCCCTGGCCGGTTGAGCGATCCGCGATGACCCGATTTCTGGACTGGGGCTATTGGGGCATTTTCCTGTTGATGATGCTCGAAAATGTCGTGCCGCCGGTCCCCTCTGAAGCGATCATGGGCATGGCGGGCATCGCCGTGTCCAAGGGCAAGCTCGACCTGATCGGCGTGATCGTGGTCGGCACGCTGGGAACGCTGGTCGGCAATCTGTTCTGGTGGGAGATCGGGCGACGCCTGGGCTATGAGCGGTTGCGGCCCATGGTCGCGCGCTGGGGCCGGTGGCTGACGCTTGAATGGGACGATGTGGAAAAGCTGCACCGGTATTTCGATCGCTGGGGCGGCGTGACGGTGTTCGTGTTCCGCTTCCTGCCGTTCGGGCGCACGGTGATCTCGATCCCGGCGGGCATGATGCACATGCCGTTCTGGCGCTTCTCGCTGTTCACCTGCGCCGGCAGCCTGTTGTGGAACTGCCTGCTGGTGGCCGTGGGCATGGGACTCGACACGCACATCGCCGATATCGAGCGGTTCATCGTGCCAGGGCTGATCGCCTTCGGCGCGCTGTGCATCGGCGGCTATGTGTGGCGAGTCGCGACCTGGAAGCCGCGCGCACAACGTTAGGCGCGGGGATGGGCGTTTCGATAGACGTCGAGCAGGTGCGCCGCGTCGACGGCGGTGTAGATTTGCGTCGAACTCAGGCTGGCGTGGCCGAGCAGTTCCTGAAGCGAGCGTAGATCCGCGCCGCGGCCCAGCAGATGCGTCGCGAAGCTGTGGCGCAGCGCATGTGGCGTGGTGCGTTCCGACAAGCCGAGCATGGCGCGGGCACCCTGGACCGATTTGCGGATGATGCCGGACGACAACTGCCCACCCCTGGCGCCGCGGAACAGGGGCGCGTCGCGGCTCAGCGCGTAAGGGCAGGCTTCCGCATAGGCATCGATCGCCGCACGCACCTGCGGCAGCAGCGGCACGAGGCGGGTCTTGTTGCGCTTACCGGTGACCGACAAGGTCTCGCCCAGCGGCAACACTGCGGCGGTGAGGCCAACCGCCTCGCCGATGCGCAGGCCCGCGCCATATAGCAGCAACAGCACCGCCCAATCGCGTGCGGCGATCCAGGGCTCGCGCGCCTCCTCCGACACGGTTTCGGCAAGCGCCACGGCTTCCTGCGGGGAGATCGGGCGGGGAATGCCTTTCTTGACGCGGGGTCCGCGCAGGCGGGGCAGTTCGGCGCCGTCGCCACATGCGAACTTGAGGAAACCGCGAACAGCGGACAGCTCGCGCGCGGCGGAGGCGTTCGACAGGCCTTCGGTACGACGGTGGGCGAGGAACGCGCGGAGGTCGGCGGGGGTGATCTTGGCGAGGGCGTCACGGGCTATTGGGCCGCCCCAGTGCGACTGGAGGAAGGCAAGCAGGCGAACCGCGGTGGCCGCATAGGCGCGAACCGTGTGCGCCGAGCGGCGGCGGTCGCGGGCGAGGTGTTGGGCGTAGAGGAGGGGGAGCGGAGTAGTCACCCGGTCAGCTTACGCAATCCTCCCCCGGAGGGGGAGGTGGCACGCAGAGCGTGACGGAGGGGTAGTCTCCACGAGCTGTGTCACTTGCGGCCAATACCCCTCCACCACCGCCTTGCGGCGGCGGTCCCCCTCCCCCTCCGGGGGAGGATCTTGGAACCGCCGCCCGATCAGATCAGCCGATGGTCTGGCCGGTCTTGGCCCAATCGGACAGGAAGCCTTCGATGCCCTTGTCGGTCAGCGGGTGCTTGACGAGCTGGCGGATCACCGCGGGCGGCGCGGTCATCACGTCGGCGCCGATCTTGGCGGCCTGGAGAATATGGACCGGATGGCGGACGCTGGCGACCAGGATCTGGGTGTCAAAATCGTAATTGTCGTAGATCAGGCGGATGTCCTCGATCAGGTCCATGCCGTCGAAGCCGACATCGTCGTGGCGGCCGACGAACGGCGAGACGAAGGTCGCGCCGGCTTTGGCGGCGAGCAGCGCCTGGTTGGCAGAGAAGCAGAGAGTCACGTTGACCATGGTTCCGTCGTCGGTCAGCGCCTTGCAGGTCTTCAGACCGTCAATGGTCAACGGCACCTTGACCGCGATATTGTCGGCGATTTTCCGGACGACCTCAGCTTCCTTCATCATCGTCTCATAATCGAGCGCGACGACTTCGGCCGACACCGGCATGCCCGGCACGATGTCGCTGATTTCCTTGACCACTTCCAGGAAGTTGCGCCCCGCCTTGTGGATGAGCGACGGGTTGGTGGTGACCCCGTCCAGCAGGCCCGCATCGGCCAGGTCGCGAATGTCCTTGGTGTCGGCGGTATCGGCGAAGAACTTCATGGTCGGATCCTCGGATCAGTAGGAGTCAGTAGCGCACCAGCATCAGCCGCGCCCGCGTTCCTTTAAGCCTGGAGACCGAGACGCGATAGGTGCCCGGTTGCAGCCGGTAGCGGACGATCTTCTGGATGGTCGAGCAGCGCGGACCATGCGCCTCACTGGAAAAGCGCAGCGGCTTGCCGCGCCCGCGTGCGACGTCGATCCAGCCGGACTGATCCAGAGCGACACCGAAGGTCCCTGCCTTGCGGATTCGCACGGTAGTGGCCAGGCTGTGGTCACGGCCCGCGTTCAGCGTCACCGCGTGGCCGGTGTCGAGCGTTCGTCCCGCACGGGGCCAGCCGCGCAGTTGCGGCGGCAGCGCGGCGTCGTAGGTCCGGCAAGGCGCCGGCGTCAGGCTCAGCGCGAGTGCAGTCAGGAACATAACTCCCCTCCCCCTTGTTGCAGGATCGACAGCCTATCGCGATGCGTCCATTTGGCAACGGATCGCGTATCCGCGCCGCCGAACCTGGAGCACCCTGCCTTGCGCCTGCTCGCATTCTCCGCCGCGCTGCTGCTCCCGGCCACTGCCGCGGCGCAGACAGAAGATGCGCAGCTTTGGACGCAGACCAACGTCAATATCGGGCTGAGCGAAGACACCCGCCTCACCGTGGAAGGCATCGCCAGATGGAGCGACCGGCAAGACGGGCTGTTCCACACGGAGTTGGGCGGGATCGTCAGCCACAAACTGTCGGAACATGTCGAGGTCGGCTTTGGCTATCGTCATGTCGCCGGGCATGGCGGCAATACCGCCGACGATGAAAGCCGGCTGCGCCAGCATGTCGTGCTGACCTTTGGACGGATAACGGGGCGCTTCCGGGTCGACGAGCGTTTCCATCCTGACGGGAACGAGATTGGCTTCCGCATCCGCCCGCTAATCCGCTACAATCATCCTGTCGGCAACGGCGTGTCGCTGTTTGCCAGCCATGAGAGTTTCTTCATGGCGAATGACACGCGATGGGGCCAGAGCGCCGGCTATGACCGAATGCGCAACCTTGTCGGCGTCACGGTGCCGCTGATGAAAGACTTGTCCGCGGACATCGGATATCTGAACCAATATCGCTTCGCGCGCGACGGCAATCGCGCGCAGATGGACCACGCAATGTCGCTGCAACTGTCGCTGTCGCTCTGAAGGGGATTCCGTCGGGGCACAAAATACCCATATTGGGAACAATGCCCGGCAACCGCGCCCGTGTCCTCGTGCTGCATCCAGCGCTTGGCCCCCTCGACTATCGCGTGCCGCACGGCATGCGTGTCGAGCCGGGGTCGATCGTGTCTGCGCCGATCGGGCCGCGTCCTTATGCCGGGGTGGTGTGGGAAGCCGAGCGGCTGCCGACCGAGGAAGTCGGCGACAACCGGCTGCGCAACCTGTTGTCGGTCGCCGATGCGCCGCCGCTGACCGCAGCGGTGCGGCGGCTGGTGGAATGGACGGCGAACTACTATCTGGCGCCGCTCTCGTCGGTGCTGCGCATGGCGCTGTCTTCGACCGCGGCGTTCGAGAATGCGCCGACCATCATCGAATATCGCGCCACCGGGTTGGTGCCCGATCGGATGACGCCGCAGCGCGAACAGGCGCTGGAGCGGATCGGCGACCGCCAGGGGCTGGTGCGCGAACTCGCCACTATCGCTGACGTGTCCGAGGCAGTGATTCGGGGCTTGTGCAAGCTCGGCGCGATCGAGGCGGTGACGGTGGATACCGACTCGCCCTACCCCCTACCCGATCCGAACTTCGCCCCGCCCGAGCTCAGCAAGGAACAAATCGACGTCGCGAGCATCCTTCGCCAGGCGGTGGGCGCGGCGGCGTTCCAGCCCTTCCTGCTCGATGGCGTCACGGGCTCGGGCAAGACCGAGGTCTATTTCGAAGCCGTCGCAGCAGCGCTGGCCGCGGGCAAGCAGACCTTGGTGCTGCTGCCCGAGATCGCGCTGACCGAGCCGTTCCTCACGCGCTTTGCCAAGCGATTCGGGTGCGAGCCGATCGCCTGGCATTCGGGGCTGCGCACCTCACAGCGCCGCCGCGCCTGGCGGGCGATCGCAAGGGGGCAGGCGATGGTAACGGTGGGTGCGCGCTCGGCGCTGTTCCTGCCCTATCGCAACCTGGGCCTGATCGTCGTCGACGAGGCGCACGAGACCAGCTTTAAGCAGGAAGACGGCGTGCACTACCATGCGCGCGACGTTGCGGTGATGCGCGGCAAGTTCGAGAGCTGCCCGGTGATCCTCGCTTCCGCTACGCCGGCGATCGAAACGCGGCACCAGGTCGAGCTTGGCCGCTACGAAGAGCTGAAGCTGCCGGGCCGCTACGGCGTGGCCGAATTGCCCGAGATCGAGGCGATCGACTTGATCAAGGAACCGCCCGAGCGCGGGCGCTGGCTGGCGCCAAAGCTGGTGCTGGCGATCGACGCGGCGCTGGAGCGGGGCGAACAGTCGCTGCTGTTCCTCAATCGCCGCGGCTATGCGCCGCTGACGCTGTGCCGGCATTGCGGACACCGTTTTCAATGTCCGAACTGCACCGCCTGGATGGTCGAGCACCGGCTGATCCGGCGGCTGTCGTGCCACCATTGCGGGCATAGCGTGCCGACGCCCGAGATCTGCCCCGAATGCGAGGAGCCCGACAGCCTGGTCGCGTGCGGGCCGGGCGTGGAGCGGATCGCCGACGAAGTGGCGGCGCTGTGGCCACAGGCGAAGACGGCGATCGTCACCTCCGACACCTTGTGGTCGCCGGCCAAGGCGGCCGAGTTCGTGCAGCGCATGGAGCATGGCGACATCGACATCGTCGTGGGCACTCAATTGGTGACCAAGGGCTATCACTTCCCGAACCTGACGGTGGTGGGGGTGGTCGACGCCGATCTGGGGCTCGATGGCGGCGATCTGCGCGCAGCCGAACGGACCTTCCAGCAGATCATGCAGGTGTCGGGACGCGCCGGGCGCGGCGAGAAGCCGGGCACCGTGTTTATCCAAACGCACGCTCCGGACGCCGGGGTGATGCAGGCGCTGGTGTCCGGCGACAGCGCCGCCTTCTACGAAGCCGAAACCGAGGCGCGGCGCGAGGCGGAGGCGCCGCCGTTCGGGCGCTATGCCGCGATCATCGTGTCGAGCGAGGACAAGGGCGCGGCGCATGACGTCGCGCGGATGATCGGCCGCACGGCACCGCAGAGCGAAGAGATGCACGTTTACGGCCCCGCCCCAGCCCCGCTCGCCATGCTGCGCGGGCGGCATCGCTTTCGCCTGCTGGTGCATGCCCGGCGCGCGTTCGACGTGCAGGACGTGATCCGCGAATGGCTGGGTGGGCTCGAATGGGGCGCCAAGGTGCGCGTCGCGGTGGACGTGGACCCGTATAACTTCCTCTAGCGCGTGTCGCTTTGCTGCAATCCCGATGCGGCAGACACGGCTATCGTCGGTCGACTGCTTGAGGGGGCGAGGAATGAAGAGAATTTCGCTGTTGCTGGCCGGGATGCTGGCGCCGGTCAGCGCCCATGCGGCGGAGTGGCACGAAGCCAGCACCGCGCATTTCGTGGTCTATTCCGAACAATCGCCGGCAAAGCTGGAGCAGTTCGCTGGCCGGCTGGAGCGGTTCGATGCCGCGATTCGCTGGATGCGGGGTCTGCCGGACGAGCCGGTCGGCAAGGCGAACCGCGTCACGGTGTATGTCGTCGATGATACCGCCGATGTGGAGCGGCTCTCGTTTCGCAATGCCGCTGGTTTCTACCAGCCGCGCGCGGGCGGATCGCTGGCGGTGGTGCCGCGCTCGGCAGGGGCGGCGGAGACGAGCCTGAGCGCACAGGCGATCCTGCTGCACGAATATACCCACCACCTGTTCTGGACCCAGTCGCCCAACGCCGTCTACCCGTCTTGGTATATCGAGGGATATGCCGAGACGCTGGCGACGGTGAAGTTCTATGACGACGGCGCGATCGATTACGGGCGTCCGCCGCAATATCGCGGCTATGGGCTGATGACCGGCAACGCGCTGCCGATCAAGAAACTGCTGATGGCCGACACGCTGAAGCTGAGCGACCAGCAGCGCGAGGGCCTGTATGGCCGGGGTTGGCTGTTGTCGCATTACCTGCTGCTGTCTGGGCAGCGCCGCGGTCAACTGGCCGAGTATCTGACCGCCATCAACGCGGGAAAACCGCCGCTGGAGGCGGCAAAGGCGTTCGGCGATCTGGACGCGCTCGACCGCGAGCTGGAGCGCTACAAGCGTGGCACCTTCGGCGTGCGCAAGCTCAGCGCGTCGGTCATCAAGCCTGCCGCGGTCCAGATGCGCAAGCTGACGGCCGGCGAAGCCGCGACGATGGACGTGCGCATCCGCTCCAAGGTGGGCGTGAATGCCAAGTCCGCGCCGGGCGTGTACGAGCGCGCACGGCGCGCCGCGGCCGCTTACCCCAATGATTGCGGCGCGCAGCTGGTGCTGGCTGAAGCGGCCTATGATGCGCGCGACTACCCGGCGGCGGAGGCTGCGGCCGACCGCGCGTTGAAGGCTGATGCCAACGCGGTTGACGCCCATGTGTACAAGGCGATGGCGCGTATGGCGGCCGCCCAGAAAGCAGGCGACAAGACGCCCGCCACCTGGAGCGCAATCCGGAAGATCATCGCGGCGGGCAACCGCATCGATCCGGAGGATCCCGAGCCGTTGATCCTCTATTACCGCAGCTTCGTGGATATCGGCGCGGCGCCCAGCGACAATGCCAAGGCCGGATTGCATAAAGCGTTCCAGCTGGCGCCGCAGGACAATCGGCTCCGCTTCAACCTGGCCACCATGCTGCTGCGCGACGGCGACAAGAAGGGTGCGCGCGCGATGCTGGCGCCGCTCGCCTTTCAGCCGCACGGTAAAGGGCTGGCGGTGATATCCAACGCGCTGATCACGTTGATCGACAGTGGCGACACCGACGCGGTGCTGCACAAGCTGGATGAGGCGAAGGACGGCGAGGACGCGCGCGAGCCAACATAAACCCGCCCGGCGTCGCCCCGCCAGCTTGAACCCAAGGCCGTTTTCCCCGAAAGCTCTGGCACAACGAGAGGGTCGGGATTTCATGGTTCGGCGGTTGCTGGCGCTGGTGGCGTTGATGCTGGTGTGGAGCGCGCCGGCGCGCGCGGATGACATTTCCGCGGCGGGGCGCGGCGTGGTGCGGATCGTGACCATCGCGGTCGTCGACGACGAAGTGGTCGGCTTTGGCCATGGCAGCGGCTTTGCCGTGGCGCCCAACCGGATCGTCACCAACGCCCATGTCGTCGAGCTTGCGTCGCGCTATCCCGACAATGTCGTGATCGGCGTCGTGCCGTCTGAGGGCGACAAGTCCGTCCAGGGCAGGCTGATCGCGATCGATCCGGCGCGCGACCTGGCGCTCATCGAGTTTTCGGGCGTGCGCCTCTCTCCCCTTACCTTGTTCACCGGCGCGCCCACCGACGGCGAGGCGCTGATCGCGCTGGGCTATCCCGGCAATGTCGATCTCGCCACCGCGCGCTCGGCCGCGGACTTCATCAAGCCGCAATCGCCGGTGCGCTCGCAGGGCGGCTTCGCCGGCGCGCGCGCGCTGGAAGGCACCAATGTGCTGTTGCACACCGCCAACATCGCGCGCGGCAATTCGGGCGGCCCGCTGCTCGACCGCTGCGGCCGCGTAATCGGGGTTAATTCGGCGATCACGCGCGCGGATGAAGGGGACGCGACTTTCGCCTTCGCCATCGCCCAGAGCGAGTTGGCCGCCTTCCTTCAGGAAGCGCGCCAGCCGGTGGCGGCGGTCGGAACCTCCTGCACCACTGTCGAAGAGCAGATGGCGCGCGATCGGAGTGCCGACGAACAGGCGCGCCAATTAACCGAGCAGGAAGCACGCGCCGCGGCCGCCAAGGCGGAGGCGAACCGCCAGCAGGCGCTGGAACAGGCACGCGCCCGCAACGAGGCGACGCGCGAGAACTTCATGGCCGGCGCCGCGGTGCTGCTGGTGCTCGGGGCGCTGGCGCTGGGCGGCGCCGGGCTGCTGCTGTCGCGTGAGCGCCGGCGCGAGGCCGTCTGGGTCGCGATAGGCGGCGGCGTGCTGATGCTGGGCGCGGTGGTGCTGTTCCTCAGCCGCCCGAACTTCAACCCCGACCGAGTCTTGGCGCTGCCCAAGGCGGCCCCCGGCAACAGCGCCGTGCCGGCGCCCAATGCCGGGCGCGGCAAGCTGGTCTGCACGCTTCAGCCCGAGCGCAGCCGCGTGACGGTGACCGCGACCAATACGGTGAACCTGGATATCGGCCGCGACGGGTGCATCAACGGGCGTACGCAATATGCCGAAGCGGGCGATCGGTGGCAGCGCATCCTGGTGCCCGGGCAGGAACAGACCGTCTCGGTGCTGGATTATGACCCGGCGACGCGAACCTACACCAACACGCGCTACCTGCTCTCTGCCGAGCAGATGACGCGCGCGCGGCAGCTGCGGGCGGCGGTGCCGCTCAAGACCTGCTCCGCCGATCAGGCGGCACGGGCGAACCTGGCGACGCAGCAGCAGGCAATCCGCGCATCGTTGCCGCAGGTGTACAACGAAAAGCTGGTCTATGGCTGCCGCGCGGCGCCAGGAGCGTCCGCCGCGGACTAGCGGCGGACACGCAGCTTAGCCGCGCGTCCGCTGCCGAATCGACGAACGTCCTGCCGTGCCCCTGCCGATGTCATAGTTTCGTAACATCGGACGGCTCAAGCATCGGTGTCGAGGCGTGCGGGGCTCCGGTCTCGTTCTTTCGAGGTACACGCGCGTCTCGGCACCCTCAGTCCTGCACCCCTTCGCGCCGGCGCAGAACCCGCTTGCGATCGATGCCATAGGCATAGCCGCCCATGGTGCCGTCGCTACGCTGTGCACGGTGGCAGGGGATGATCACCGCCACTTGGTTCGCGCCGCAGGCCGTGCCGGCCGCCCGCACCGCTCCCGGGCGACCGGCGGCAACGGCCAGCTGGGAATAACTACGCGTCTCGCCTGGCGGAATGGCGCGCAGCGCCTGCCACACCGCTTCCTGAAAGGCGGTGCCCCGCACGTCCAGCGGCAGGCTGATGTCGCGCCCGGGCGTTTCCAGTTCTGCGACGACACGCGCGCCAAGGCGCTCCAGGGCTTCGCCGCCTTCTCGGATCTCCGCGGCGGGGAAGCGCCTGGCGAGGCCCTCCGCATCTTCATCGAAGGCGACGCGGCACAATCCCTTGTCCGTCGCGGCGATCAGCAGCGGGCCCAGGCTGGTCGGTGCAACCGTCCAGCGGATCGTCACCCCTGCCCCGCCCTGCTTCCATATGCTGGGTGTCATACCGAGTCGCGCCTGCGCGCTTTCGTAGAAGCGGCTGGGCGCGGAATAGCCCGCCGCATAGATCGCGGCGGTGACGCTGGCTTCTTCGTCCAGAGCTTCGGCGGCGCGGCGCGCACGCAGACCGCGTGCATAAGCGGCGGGGCTGACGCCCGTTGCGCGCTTGAACAGCCGCTGGAAATGATGCGGCGCGTAGCCGACAGCGCCGGCCAGTGCCTCCAGCGTCAAGCTCGCCTCGGCACCATCGAGAAGCGCCACTGCCTTGGCCACCGCCAAGCGTTCGCGGGTGATTTCGTCGGGCTTGCACCGCAGGCAGGCCCGAAACCCCGCCATGCGTGCCGCTTCGGGGCCGGGCAGGAAAAGGACATGCGCGCGCTTCGGCCGACGCGCCGGACAAGTGGGCTTGCAATAAATGCCGGTGGTAGTCACCGCGACGACGAACCGGTCGTCATAGGCCCGGTCGCGCGCCTCGAACGCCGCCCAGGCCGCATCGTCGGATAGTGCCTGCTGCTGTGTCATGCGAGGGGTATACCCGCGGCGCCGCGGCACCGCATCCCGCCGCTTGCGGTCAAACCGTGTCAGCGTTTGGGAAAAGGCGTGACATTGTCGGGCAGCGAGTCCTGCGGTGCGGGATCCGGCAGCGGCCAGTGCGCGAGCGCTTCGCGCAACTCAGCGAACATGGAGGCCTGGCCCCGATAGGCGCGTTCCATCTGCGTCTCGGCCAGGGGCTCGAGAAACTCGCAGCCATGCCGTTCGCCCTCGCTGCGCACGACGCGCGCCTCGCGCAGGCCGGCCCCGGACAGCCCGATGGTCACCAGGGTGCCGACGGGGTACTCAAGCGGCGACAGGAACAGAAAGCCGGTGCGGGACAGATTCTCGATCTGCACGTCCACCGGACCCCCGTCGCCACCGCGCAGCCGCGCTTCGCCCGCGACATAGAAGCGCACGGCTCCCCGCTGGTCGATCTCTCCCAATACTTCCAGCCTTGCGACCAGCACGCTCAACTCCCGGCAAGGAGTCGAGCTTTGGCGATGCCGGGTTAAAGCGACGTAAAGTCAGACCAGAACGTCGCTGCGGACATGGCCATCGCTGCCGAAGACGCGCAGATAGCGGGCGATCGCTTCGGGGTTCCCGGTCGCCTTGGCGGGATTGTCGGACAGCTTGACCGCGGGGCGGCCATTGGCCTCTGCGACCTTGACCACTAGCGAGACGGGCTTCAGCCCGACGGCATCTTGGGGATCGCAGCCGCGGAAGTCGTTGGTGAGATTGGTGCCCCAGCCGAAACTCAACCGCACCCGGCCATGGAAATGGCGATAGGCTGCCTCAATCGACTCGACATCCATGCCATCCGACAAAATCAGCAGCTTTTGCCGCGGGTCACGTCCGCGCGCGCGCCACCAGTCCAGGATCGCCTCGCCCCCTTCGATCGGCGGCGCGCTGTCGGGACGGAAGCCGGTCCAGTCGGCGACCCAGTCCGGCGCATCGCGCAGAAAGGACGCGGTGCCGAACGCGTCGGGCAGGACGATCAGCAGGTTGCCGCCATAGTGCCGCCGCCATTGATCGAGCACATCGTACGGTGCGCGGCGCAGCGCGTCATCCCCGTCGGCCAGCGCCCCGAGCACCATGGGCAGTTCATGGGCATTGGTGCCGATCGCCTCCAGGTCATTGTCCATCGCCAGCAACACGTTGGAGGTGCCGATGAATCGGCTGCCCAGCCCTTCCTTCAAGGCCTCGACGCACCAGCGCTGCCACAGGAAGCCGTGCCGCCGCCTGGTACCGAAGTCTGAAAGGACGAGATCGGGCAGTTGCTGAAGCCGCTCGACCTTTTCCCACAGCTTGGCCTTGGCGCGGGCATAGAGCACGTCGAGCGCGAAGCGGCCGCGGTCGCGCATCGCGGCACGGGCGCGCAGTTCGTTGATGATCGTCAGCGCCGGGATTTCCCACATCGTCGTGTGGGTCCACGGACCCTCGAAGCGCAGCTCATACTGCCCATCGACTGCGCGCAGCTCGTATTCGGGCAGTTGGAACCCGCTGAGCCAGTCGATGAAGTCGGGCGCAAACATCCGCTGCTGGCCGTAGAAGCTGTTGCCGGCTAGCCAGATCAGCTCTTTTTTCGCAAAACGCACGGTGCGGGCATGGTCCAGCTGCGCGCGCAATTCGGCTTCGTCGATGTCGTCGGCCAGCCGCACCGTCTTTGTACGGTTGATCAGTTGGAAGGTGACTTGCACGTCGGCATAAAGGTGCCGGATCATCTGCAGCATCAACAGCTTGTAGAAGTCGGTGTCGAGCAGGCTGCGGACGATCGGATCGTGCCGCCAATTGTGATTATAGGTGCGGGTTGCGATATCGGTGACGGCCATCGCCACCGCAACGGCCAAGGGCGTACAAGGGTCCACCTTGACTTACGGCAGCAATGCTTCCATATGGCCGATTATCGAGGCATTTAGCAGCGTGATCGGACGAGGGCCTTTGGCACCGTCCCGGCTCTGTCTCGGTTGATTTAGCGGCTTCCCTAGTCACGCGGGTCGTCATTTTTGACCCCGCCTTCGCGCCTGGACTCCGTTCGGGCTCGCTGGCCGTATTCGCAAGGTTTCGCAATGCAATTCAATCAACTTGGTCTTTCCGAGACCATTCTCGCTGCGCTCGCCACCAAGGGCTATACCGAGGCGACGCCGATCCAGGCACAGTCGATCCCGTCGCTGCTTGAAGGGCGCGACCTGCTGGGCATCGCCCAGACCGGCACCGGCAAGACCGCCGCGTTCATGCTGCCGTCGATCGATCGCCTGATCGCATCGGGCAAGCGCGCCCAGCCGCGCGGCTGCCGCATGCTGGTGCTCGCCCCGACGCGCGAACTCGCCGGCCAGATCGCCGACCAGGCGCGCCTCTATTCCAAGGGCACCAAGCTCTCGGTCTGCACGCTGTTCGGCGGCACGTCGATCCACAAGAACAAGACCGACCTGGCACGCGGCGTCGATATCGTCGTGGCGACCCCGGGCCGTCTAGTCGACCTGATCGACCAGCATTATGCGATCCTGCTCGGCATCGAGATCCTGGTGCTCGACGAAGCCGACCAGATGATGGACCTCGGCTTCATCCATGCGCTCAAGCGCATCGTCCGCGAGCTTCCCTCGAAGCGCCAAACGCTGTTCTTCTCCGCGACCATGCCCAAGACCATCCGCGAGCTGGCCGGCCAGTTCATCAAGGATCCGGTCGAAGTGAAGGTGACTCCGGTCGCCACCACTGCCGAGCGCGTCGAGCAGCAGGTGACGTACGTCACCCAGGGCGAGAAGCAGGCGCTGCTCACCATCGCGCTGCGCGACGAGAGTATCGACCGCGCACTGGTGTTCACCCGCACCAAGCATGGTGCCGACCGCGTCGTCCGCCTGCTAGCGGGCAACGGCATCGCCTCCAACGCGATCCACGGCAACAAGAGCCAGCCGCAGCGTGAGCGGGCGCTGGGCGAGTTCCGCGCGGGCAAGGTCAAGATCCTGGTCGCCACCGACATCGCGGCGCGCGGCATCGACGTGTCGGGCGTAAGCCATGTGTTCAACTTCGAACTGCCCAACGTGCCGGAGCAATATGTCCACCGCATCGGCCGCACCGCGCGTGCCGGCGCGACCGGGCTGGCGATCAGCTATTGCGCCGATGACGAGCGTCCGTACCTGCGCGACATCGAGCGGCTGACCCGCCAGAAGCTCACCGTCGTGCCGCTGCCCGAGGACTTCGTCGCCGAAGCCGCCAAGATCGGCAGCTCGCGCATCAACATCGCCCCGAGCCGCGACCAGCAGAACGGCCAGCGCGGCCGCGAAATGCAGCGCGGTGGCGGCCGTCCCGGCCAGCCGCAGCGTGCACGCCCACAGGGCGGCGGACGCCAGGATGCGACTGGTGAGGCCCGTCCGCGCCGCTTCGACGCGCCGCAGGGTGGCGCACCCGCCGGTGGCGAGCGTCCGCGCAACTATGCCCGGCCGAAGAGCAAGTTCAGCGCCAAGCCTGCCAACTCCGGCAACCGCACCCAGGGCGGCCAGGGCCGCGGCCGCTAATCGAAATGTCCTCCCGGGCGACGCAAGCCGCTCGGGGGATACGGTTTATTGAACAAGCTCCCAGCGCCGCGTCTGGCGATCATAGCGGGCATTCGTGCCGATCTGGACTTGCTCGGGAGCCCCGACACCTCGCCTTCGCCCGACATCGCGACGGAGCGGATCGGACAATCAGCGCATTTTCCGTCCAGGCGGGGCGGGCAGCAGCCCCCCAGTGTCTCGAACACATTGAATATATGGCGCCTAGTCACGCCGTCAGTTCAATGCCGGCCGGGGACGATGCACAGGCGGCGAGCGTCGCGCTCGTTTTCACGCGCGAAATAATCGAGCGTCAGGATCTCCACAATTGCCCCGCGGCGGGCAATCGGCACGTCGGTTCATCTCGGACTCAGGTTGCATCCCCGTGACACCAATGCTAACCGCGCGGCGACCCATCGGGGACGCTTCCGGCGTCCCCGCTTTTTGTGCATGGGACGACAACCCGAACCTCCAAGAGGAACCGAATCGCGTGGAGAATTCCGGCGGTATCCAGGCCAGCCTAAGCGGACGTTATGCGACCGCCCTGTTTGAGATCGCACGCGATGCGAACACCCTGCCGCAGGTGGAGGCTAGCCTCGTCACCGTGCGCCAGGCGCTTACCGCTTCGGCCGAGCTCCGCCTGCTGGTGAACAGCCCGGTGGTGACCCGTACCGAGGCCGCGCGCGCGGTTGCTGCTGCCGCCGGCGTGCTGCAGCTCGATGGGACCACCACCAATTTTCTCGGCGTGCTCGCGCAGAACCGGCGCTTGAAGGAGCTGCCGACGATGATCCGCGCCTTCCGCCAGCTTGCCGCCACGCATCGCGGCGAGACGACGGCCGAAGTCGTTTCAGCCCACCCGCTCGATGCCGGCCAGGTCGACGCGCTCAAGCAGCAGCTGCGCACCCGGCTCGGCCGTGACGTCAATGTCGACCTCTCGGTCGACCCTTCGCTCCTGGGCGGCCTGGTCGTGAAGATCGGCAGCCAAATGATCGATTCGTCGATCAAAACCCGTCTGAACTCCCTCGCCCACGCGATGAAAGGCTGAGAGCTAGAATCATGGATATCCGCGCCGCAGAAATCTCGAAGGTCATCAAGGACCAGATCTCAAGCTTCGGCACCGAGGCCCAGATCTCCGAAACCGGCCAGGTGCTGAGCGTCGGTGACGGCATCGCCCGCATCTATGGCCTCGACAACGTCCAGGCCGGCGAGATGGTCGAATTTGCCAATGGCGTGCAGGGCATGGCGCTCAACCTCGAGGCCGACAATGTCGGCGTCGTGATCTTCGGCTCCGACGCCGAGATCAAGGAAGGTGACGTCGTCAAGCGCACCGGCACGATCGTCGACGTTCCCGTCGGCAAGGGTCTGCTCGGCCGCGTTGTGGACGGCCTCGGCAACCCGATCGACGGCAAGGGGCCGATCGTCGCCGAGAAGCGCAGCCGCGTCGAGGTCAAGGCGCCGGGCATCATCCCGCGCCAATCGGTCAGCGAGCCGATGCAGTCGGGCCTCAAGGCCATCGACGCGCTCGTTCCGGTCGGCCGCGGCCAGCGCGAGCTGATCATCGGCGATCGCCAGACCGGTAAGTCTGCCGTCGCAGTGGACGCCTTCATCAACCAGAAGGGCGTCAACGCCGGCACCGACGAGAGCAAGAAGCTCTATTGCGTCTATGTCGCGATCGGCCAGAAGCGCTCGACCGTCGCGCAGCTGGTCAAGACGCTCGAAGAGAATGGCGCGATGGAATATTCCATCGTCGTCGCCGCGACGGCGTCGGAGCCGGCCCCGCTGCAGTTCCTGGCGCCCTACACCGGCACCGCGATGGGCGAGTATTTCCGCGACAATGGCATGCACGCGCTGATCGTGTTCGACGATTTGTCGAAGCAGGCCGTTGCCTATCGCCAGATGTCGTTGCTGCTGCGCCGCCCGCCGGGCCGCGAAGCCTATCCCGGTGACGTCTTCTATCTCCACAGCCGTCTGCTCGAGCGTGCGGCCAAGATGTCGGACGCCAATGGTGGCGGCTCGCTAACCGCGCTGCCGATCATCGAAACGCAGGCTGGCGACGTCTCGGCCTACATCCCGACCAACGTGATCTCGATCACCGACGGCCAGATCTTCCTCGAAACCGACCTGTTCTTCGCGGGCATCCGCCCGGCGATCAATGTCGGCCTGTCGGTCAGCCGTGTCGGCTCGGCCGCGCAGACCAAGGCGATGAAGAAGGTGTCCGGCTCAATCAAGCTCGAGCTAGCCCAGTATCGCGAAATGGCGGCGTTCGCGCAGTTCGGCTCGGACCTCGACGCCTCGACCCAGAAGCTTCTCAACCGCGGCGCGCGCCTGACCGAGCTGCTTAAGCAGCCGCAGTTCTCGCCGCTGCCGTTCGAAGAGCAGACGGTGTCGATCTTCGCCGGTACGCAGGGTTTCATCGACGCCGTGCCGGTGGCCGACGTCACCCGGTACGAACAGGCCATGCTGACCGAAATGCGGACCAGCCATGCCGACCTGCTCGGCGCGATCCGCGACAGCAAGGACCTCAAGGACGATGTCCGCGACAAGCTGAAGGACGCGCTGACAGCGTTCGGCAAGACCTTCGCGTAAGTGAAAAGAGCCCTCTCTCCTCCCGGGGAGAGGGTTGGGAGAGGGGAAAGCCCGCAAGCTTTCCCCTCATGCCCCTCTCCCCGGCCCTCTCCCCTGACGGAGAGAGGGAGCAAGATGAGAAGAACATGGCCACCCTCAAGGCGCTGAAAATTCGGATCGGGTCGGTCAAGTCGACCCAGAAGATCACCAAGGCGATGAAGATGGTCGCCGCCGCCAAGCTGCGCCGCGCGCAGGAGGCGGCCGAGGCCGGCCGTCCTTATGCCGAGCGGCTGGAGACCGTCGTGGCGAGCCTCGCCGCCAAGGTCGCGAGCGGCCCGGGCAGTTCGCCGCTGCTCGCGGGCACCGGCAAGGATCAGGTGCACCTGCTCGTCGTGGCCACGTCCGACAAGGGCCTGGCCGGCGCGTTCAACACCAACATCGCGCGTCTGGCACGCCGCCGTGCGCAGGAGCTCACCGCGCAGGGAAAGACGGTCAAGATCTACACGATTGGCCGCAAGGGCCGTGCCGTGCTGGCGCGCCAGTTCCGCGACAACATCGTCCACTCGGTCGAGCCAGGCGATCTCGGCAAGCTGGGCTTCGCCGAGGCGCGCGCCTATGCCGACGACATCATCGCGCGCTACCAAGCAGGCGAGTTCGACGTCGCAACCTTGTTCTACTCGCATTTCAAGTCGGTCCTGACGCAGGACCCGACCGAGCAGCAGATCATCCCGGTCGCCCTTCCCGTCACCAAGGGCGATACTGCCGGTTCTGCGGTAGTAGAGTATGAGCCCAGCGAAGAGGCGATCCTCGACGATCTGCTCCCGCGCAACATCGCCATCCAGCTTTACCGCGCGATCCGCGAGAACGCCGCGTCTGAGCAGGGTTCCAAGATGACGGCGATGGACAACGCGACGCGCAATGCGGGCGACCTGATCAAGCGCCTGTCGATCCAGTACAACCGTGCCCGCCAGGCCGCGATCACGACCGAGCTGGTCGAGATCATCTCGGGCGCCGAGGCGCTTTGATGCGCGCAGGCCTTATCCTGTCGGTGACCGCCGTCGCCTTAGCCGGTTGCGGCAATGGCGAGCGCGGCGAAACGCGTCAGCAACAGGAGCAGGCGCGCGCAACGCAGGTAAAGACCGTCACCGGCTGGCAGCGTGCATTTACTCCTGACCTGGCGGTCAGCGCCGCCAACCAGTTCGGTTTCCATGCGCAGCCCTACGCCGCTGCGGCACAGGGTCAGTTCCGCACGCAAGGCGGGCCGATCGCGCTGAGCGATCCGAGCGCGAAGCAGCCGAACCAGGCCCGCTTCGCCGGGACGGGCAGTGCTGCAGACCGGATCGACATGCTGTCGTTCGATCTGACCCTGGCCGACGCCACGCATGCCGCCGTCGCGCGCACGCGCTTCGCCGATCTGGTGCGGGATTATCTGTTCCAGTCGAAAATCGACGGTGGTCCCATCCACGCCGCGATCGCCAAGGAACAGCCGAGTGAAGGCGATCTGGCCGGCATCCAGTACAAGATCACTTCGACGCCGCAGAACGGCGCCAAGCACCTTTCCGTGACTTTCCACCGCATCGGGGCTAGTGCCCCTGCCAACAGCTAGAACGCCAAGGAAGCGAATAATGGCTACCGCCGCAGAAATGACCCGTCCGGGTACGACCAACAATGTCGGCAAGATCGCTCAGGTGATCGGTGCCGTTGTGGACGTGCACTTCGAAAACACCCTGCCGGCGATCCTGTCGGCGCTCGAAACCGACAATAACGGCAACCGCCTGGTGCTCGAAGTTGCGCAGCATCTGGGCGAGAACACCGTCCGCACGATCGCGATGGACTCGACCGATGGTCTGACCCGTGGCCAGACCGTGACCGACACCGGCTCGCAGATCCGCGTGCCCGTGGGTCCGGCGACGCTCGGCCGCATCCTCAACGTCGTCGGCGAGCCGATCGACGAGCGTGGCCCAGTTGCGACCGACATGCGCGCGCCGATCCATGCAAAGGCGCCGGAGTTCGTCGATCAGTCGACCGAGAGCGCGATCCTGGTCACCGGCATCAAGGTCATCGATCTGCTCGCGCCCTATGCAAAGGGCGGCAAGATCGGCCTGTTCGGCGGCGCCGGCGTCGGCAAGACCGTGCTCATCCAGGAACTGATCAACAACATCGCCAAGGGCCATGGCGGCACCTCGGTGTTTGCCGGCGTCGGCGAGCGTACCCGTGAAGGCAACGACCTGTATCACGAGTTCCTCGACGCAGGCGTGATCGCCAAGGACGCCGATGGCAACGCCATCAGCGAGGGCTCCAAGGTCGCGCTGGTATACGGCCAGATGAACGAGCCGCCGGGCGCCCGCGCCCGCGTCGCACTGTCGGGCCTGACCATCGCGGAATACTTCCGCGATCAGGAAGGCCAGGACGTCCTGTTCTTCGTCGACAACATCTTCCGCTTCACTCAGGCGGGCGCAGAAGTGTCGGCACTGCTCGGCCGTATCCCATCGGCAGTGGGCTATCAGCCCACCCTGTCGACTGACATGGGCGCGCTGCAGGAGCGCATCACCTCGACCAACAAGGGTTCGATCACCTCGGTCCAGGCCGTGTACGTTCCCGCCGACGATCTCACCGATCCGGCGCCAGCAACTTCATTCGCCCACTTGGACGCGACCACCGTGCTTAACCGCGCGATCTCGGAGCTCGGCATTTACCCGGCCGTGGATCCGCTCGACTCGACCAGCCGCGTGCTCGAGCCGCGCATCGTCGGCCAGGAGCATTATGAGACCGCGCGCGCCGTTCAGGCGATCCTGCAGAAGTACAAGTCGCTGCAGGACATCATCGCGATCCTGGGCATGGACGAGCTGTCCGAAGAGGATAAGCTGACCGTCTCGCGCGCCCGCAAGATCCAGCGCTTCCTCAGCCAGCCCTTCCACGTCGCCGAAGTGTTCACCGGCATCCCCGGCGCGTTCGTGCAGATCGAGGACACCATCAAGTCGTTCAAGGCCGTGGTCAACGGCGAGTACGATCACCTCCCCGAAGCCGCCTTCTACATGGTCGGTGGCATCGATCAGGCCGTCGCCAAGGCTCAGAAGATGGCCGGCGAAGCGTAAACTGTAACTAGCCCCTCCCCAAGGGAGGGGTTGTGGGGTGGGTTGTGAGCGCCACAAGCGCCTGCACTCACCTCAAACGACGTCAGAGGCATCGGGCCGCTGCCGCCGCTACACCACTTTACCCCTCCCCTGAAGGGGAGGGGCTGGAGCAAGGCAATGCTGCACTTCGAACTCGTCACCCCCGAACGTCTCGTCCGCTCCGAGGACGTGCACATGGTCGTGGTTCCCGGCACCGCGGGCGATTTCGGCGTGCTGGAAGGCCACGCGCCGTTCATGTCGACGGTGCGTGACGGCGTTCTGGAAATCTACAAAAGCGGAGCCACCACGCCGGAGACGATCCGCATCGAAGGCGGCTTCGCCGAAGTGAATGATAGAGGCCTGACGGTACTCGCCGAAAAGGCCGAGTGACACCAGACGATCGAAGTATGCCATCGGCGGGATGCCGGGGCAATATGCCGTCCGCTGACGCAGCTGTTTTCGGGCGCGCCACGGCCAGTCACACAGCGCCTTTGCGCCATCTGGCTCATGGCCCAGCCGGCTGCACTGCCGCTGATCTTGCACGCGCTCCTTACCCGCTGATGCAGCCGAGCGCGGCATCGAGATGCGCCGTGCCGGGCAGCATATCGTCCCCTCTGCGGAACCCCCGCGGGCAAGCGATCACCGCAGGCGGCGTGGTTAGGCAAATCTAAATCCTTGATGCGCTAATCCCTTTTCATTCCGGGATCATAGAGTCAGCAATGAGCGCATTCGGACGACGCAGTGGAATGAGTGGCCCCGGGGGCGGACGCCCTGCGTTCGGCATCGCTCGACCGATGCAGGGAACCCCCGCAGGCGCACGCCCCAGCGAACCGCCGCCCATTGGCGGGGATCAATTTCCGCCGCTGGACATGGTGCCACTGCCTGGTGCGGGCGGCGCCTTTACCGACCTGCTCGAACCCCGCGATCCCGCCAGCCCCAGTGTCGCCAGCAGCGACGCGATGCAGCGGCTCGCCGATCGTCAGGCAGCATCGGGCGAAGCAGGCAATTCGCGGATGGAAGGCTTTGAAGCCTCGATCCACCGCATCAAGGAACAAGTGCTGCCGCGCCTGCTGGAGCGCGTCGATCCCGAAGCCGCAGCGACGCTCAGCAAGGACGAACTTGCCGAGGAATTCCGCCCGATCATCGGCGAAGTGCTCGCCGAACTGAAGCTGACGCTCAATCGGCGCGAGCAATTTGCCCTGGAAAAGGTGCTCGTCGACGAACTGCTCGGCCTCGGGCCGCTCGAGGAATTGCTCGCCGACACTGCGATTTCCGACATCATGGTCAACGGTCCCGAACAGACGTTCGTGGAGCGCAAGGGCAAGCTGGAGCTCGCCAATATCCAGTTCCGCGACGAGGAGCATCTGTTTCAGATCGCGCAGCGCATCTGCAATTCGGTCGGCCGCCGCGTCGATCAGACCACGCCGCTTGCCGACGCGCGCCTGAAGGACGGCAGCCGCGTCAACGTGATCGTGCCGCCGCTGAGCCTGAGGGGCACGGCGATTTCGATCCGTAAGTTCTCGGCCAAGCCGATCACGCTCGACATGATGGCCAAGGGCGGCTCCATGTCCGACAAGATGGCGACCATGCTCAAGATCGCTGGCGCCAGCCGCTTCAACGTGGTCATCTCGGGCGGCACCGGCTCGGGCAAGACGACAATGCTCAATGCCTTGTCGAAGATGATCGACCCGGGCGAGCGCGTGCTGACGATCGAGGACGCGGCGGAACTTCGCCTTCAGCAGCCGCATTGGCTGCCGCTTGAAACGCGCCCCGCGAACCTTGAGGGTCAGGGCGAGATCACTATCCGCGATCTGGTCAAGAACGCGCTGCGTATGCGCCCGGACCGCATCATCCTGGGCGAGATCCGCGGATCCGAGTGCTTCGACATGCTTTCGGCGATGAACACCGGTCACGACGGTTCGATGTGCACGCTCCACTCCAACAGCCCGCGTGAGGCGCTGGCGCGTATGGAGAACATGGTGATGATGTCGGACATCAAGGTGCCCAAGGAAGCGATCTCGCGCCAGATCGCCGACTCGGTGGATCTGATCATCCAGGTCAAGCGCCTGCGCGACGGTTCGCGCCGGGTGACCAACGTTACCGAAGTGATCGGCATGGAGGGCCCGGTGATCGTCACCCAGGAGCTGTTCAAGTTCGAGTATCTGGATGAAAGCGCCGACGGCAAGATCATCGGCGAGTATCGTTCGATGGGGCTGCGCCCGTACACGCTGGAAAAGGCCAAGCAGTTCGGCTTCGACCATGCGATGCTGGAGGCATGTCTCTAAGCTGTCCTCGGTACGCGCGGCGGAGGATTGAACCCGAACCCCGCCTGCCCCTAAATATAGCCGATGTTCGCCACGCTGCTGCTGCCCGCCCTTGTCGCCGCCCAGCCGCAGGCGAGTACCAGCCTGTCGCCGGACACCGAAGCGCGCTGGGTTCCTTTCGAACTGAGCGAGGGGAACCAGCTTCGCTTCACGATCCAGGTCAATGGCAGGCCGGCGACCGCGATCCTCGACAGCGGGGTGACCGATAGCTTCGTCACCGCTGCCTTTGCCGGCCGCATCGGCCTCAAGGCGCGCAGTCACGAACAGGCGACCGCGATCGGCGGCTCAGTCGAGATCGGCTGGGCGCGCGGCGGCACCATCGCCTTTGGCGGACTTACCCGCACCGCCAGTCGGATCGGTATCTCGGGTGCCGACGGCCTGTTCCCGTTCGGAGCGGACATGTTCGTGGGGGCGGACGTGCTGTCATGCTGCGCGCTGGACATCGATCACGACAATCGCCGCTTCCGGCTGTTGCCCAGCGGTCGCATGCCGTTCACCGGCACTACCCTCCCGCTTTCCCGGGCGAGCACCGGGCTCTTCCGGTCCGAAATCGCTGTCGCCGGCCGCCGTGTCCGACCGGTCGTGATCGACACGGGCGACGGCTCCAGCCTGACCGTCAGCCGCGCCAATTGGGTTGCAGCCGGGTACAAGGGAGCGCGGCTCACCACGACGCTCGGCTGGGGCATGGGAGGCGTATCGGTCGCTGACACCGCCGTGGTGTCGTCGGTGAGCTTCGGCAACCTCAGCGTGCACGAATCGGAGCTGCGCATCGAGGACCCGGGCGGCTTTCTCACTGTCAGCGGCAGTGCGGGCCGGGTCGGCACGGGCCTGCTGATGCGCTTCCGCGTGCTGCTCGATCCCGGCGCCGGTCGCATGGTGCTTCAGCCCGGCAAGCAGATCGGCGCGCCCGTCATTCGCTCCACCAGCGGGTTGCTGATGCACCAGGACGCGACGCAGCTTCGGGTGGTTCACGTCATGCGCAACTCGCCCGCCGCGCATGCCGGGTGGCGCGACGGCGAAACAATCTGTGAGGTGAACGGCGTCGCGGTTGCGGACATGACGCGGCTGGGCGGCGCGATCAACTGGGGCGCCGGCGCGCCGGGCACGACGGTGCGGCTCACACTGTGCGACGGCACAAGGCGGGCGCTGACACTGCGCCGTTTCTACTAGCCTAGCGCAAGTTCAGCGCGACGCTGACGCACACGATCGCGAGCAACAGCGCAAGCAGCTGGATCAGCGGCCAGGGGATCAGCCCGACGCGGTCCAGATCGCGGCGGTGGCTGCGGCGATGTTCGCCGATTCCGCTCACCACCGCGAGTGCAAGCGCCGCGCCTGCCCCGGCCCACAGTTCAGCGTGCATGACCCCCCGCGCCTGCCGCCGGCAACGAAACCTCATCGCAACGAATATCCGTAGCAAACAAAGCTTTAACCATTACGCTTTACCACCAACGCTCGTGCCCCGCCGAATCCGCTCCCTCTTGTCGGTCCTTCGCGATGAAGTCGACACCTATGCCAGCACGAGCGAGGAAATCGCCGCGCGGACCAACCTGCTTGCGCTGAACGCCGCTATCGAGGCGGCGCGCTCGGGCGAGGCAGGCCGCGGCTTCTCCGTCGTTGCCCAGGAAGTAAAGGCACTTGCGCAGCAGGCGCGGAGCGCGAGCCACGAGTTTCGTTCGGAAGTCCGCGAGCGCCTTGCGCTCGGCGCGGGGATTGCCGACGAAATGGTCAGCGAAATCGAAGGCACACGCCTGGTCGAGCTTGCCCAGGCGCTGATTCAGAACGTCACCCGACACCTCTATGGCCGCAGCATCGACCTGCGCATCATGGCGTCCGACGCCGAGATCGTCGCGGCGACGCTCGACCCCACGCCCGAAAAGCTGGCGGCGGCCCAGGCGCGCCTCGCGCTCTTCACCGCCACCTCGCCTTATTATCTCAACGCTTTCGTTGCCGACGCCGATGGCCGGGTCCTCCTTACCTCCGATCCCCATGCCCGGGTCCGAACGACCAATCTCGCCACCGCGGCGCAGTTCCTGAAGGCGATGGCGAGCACCCAGCGCGAGCAATGGTTCACCGACGCGGTCTGGCAGAACCCCTGGTCCGATCACCGCGCCGTGCTGGTGTTCGTCACCGGCATCCGCCCGCACGGCCAGTCGGGCACCCCGGCCGGCGTCTTCTATTTGGAATTCGATTGGGAGGGGCACATCCCTGCCATCATCTCCGATCGGACGCTGTTCGGCGACAAGGATTGGGACCGCACCCGCATCTCCATCATCGACGAGGACGCGCGCATCGTCGCCGACTCGTCGGGCTCGCGCTATGGCGAGACCATCGCCCTGCCGGCCCGCGCTGTCCGCGGCGCGGAGGCGCGCGCGGACGCAACGGTCGCCTATGCCTCGGCGTCGGAGTATCACGGATTCGACGGGCTCGGCCTGCGCTGCGTGATCGAGCAGAAGATGCTGAGCGCGGACGAGATCCTGGCGTCGCTCGGCGGGCTCAGGGAACGCCGGGCGCGCTGAGCGTTACCCGGCCAGCTTCTCGATCTTGTCCTGAAGCCGTGCCAGTTCGGCCTTGAGCGCCGCGACATCGTCTCCGCCGCCGCTTTCGGGGGCAGTGCCGCCGGGCGCGGCCGCTACGGGTGCATTGGCGGGTTTAAACGCGCTCGCCGCGGCTTCAAACATCGCCATGTTGCGCTTGGCCAGTTCGGCAAAGGGCGACCCTGCGAACGCGCCTTCCACTGCGGTGCGGAACTGCTCCTGATTGTGGCGAAAGCTGTCCATCGACGCTTCCAGATAGCCCGGCACCATCGCCTGCATCGAGTCGCCGTATAGCGAGATCAACTGCCGCAGGAAGCTGACCGGCAGCATCGTCTGGCCCCGCGACTCTTCTTCCATGATGATCTGGGTGAGCACATTGTGCGTGATGTCGTCGTCGGTCTTGGCGTCGACCACCTTGAAGTCGCGGCCTTCGCGCGTCATCGCGGCAAGATGCTCCAGCGTGATGTAGGACGAAGTCTCGGTATTGTAGAGCCGCCGGTTCGCGTATTTCTTTATGATGACCGGACCGCTTCCAGGTGCTGCCTTCTTCATGGGGACCCTCTCGCGTGATTGAAGCATACCTATCAGACTTTCATTCTGCGCCGCAACACGGACCGCGTCCGCTGCCCTTGTTTCTGGCAATGCTGCACAAGGAAACCGCAGCATCGCCCGGTCGCCGCGCCGCCGCACTGGCAGGCCTGCGCCGCTATCAGCACGCGCTCCGCCCTACCCCGCGCGCTCCCAAGCCGGCGATTGCGGCCGCCGGGCGCGCGCGCCTGCTCGATTATGGCGGCAGCGGCATGCCGATCGTTTTCGTGCCGTCGCTGATCAATCCCCCGCTGGTGCTCGATCTGGCGCGAGGCAATTCGCTGCTGCGCTGGCTGAGCCGGCAGGGCGTCCGCCCGATGCTGGTCGACTGGGGCACACCGTCGCCCACTGATCGCGGCATGGACATCACCGCGCATGTCGAACGGCTGCTGCTGCCGATGCTCCGCAACCTTGCGCGTCCGCCGATACTGGTCGGCTATTGCCTGGGCGGAACGTTGGCGATCGCTGCGGCATCCGCCATTCGGGTGTCCGGGCTGGTGACGATCGCCGCGCCCTGGCGCTTCGCCGGCTATGGTGATGCCGTCGGTCCAGCCGTCCAGCTCTGGGAACGAGTGCGCGCGGCCAGCGAGCAGCTTGGCCTGATGCCGATGGAAGTGCTTCAGGCCGGCTTCTGGCAGCTCGATCCCGCCAGCACGGTGGCGAAGTTCGAACGCTTCGGCCGCCTGCCGCCGGCAAGTGCGACGGCGCGCGCGTTTGTCGCGCTCGAGGATTGGGCCAATGAGGGGGCGCCGCTGACCCTGGGCGCGGCAAGCCAGCTGTTCGGCGACTTCTTCACCCGCGACCTGCCCGGCACCGGCGGCTGGCAGGTGGAGGGGCGCGCCGTCGATCCGCGCGCGCTCGCCTGCCCCAGCCTGGCGTTCGTGTCCTCCACCGACCGCATTGCTCCGGCCAGCAGCGCACCGCCGGCCGACACCATATTCGAAACCACGCTCGGCCATGTCGGCATGGTCGTGGGCAGCCGCGCGCGCGCCGCGCTGTGGCAGCCGCTGGCGGACTGGCTAAGCGCCGTTGCCCAGCCTAGATAGCGGCCCAAGAAAATAGAGACTGCAGGAGCGCGCCCATGTCTTCGCCCCACGACATCGTCATCACCGCCGCCAAGCGCACTCCGGTGGGCAGCTTCCTGGGTGCGTTCGCGAACACGCCCGCGCATGAGCTTGGCCGCGTCGCGATCGAAGCCGCGCTGGCGCAGGCCGGTGTCGCGGGCGAAGAGGTTTCCGAAGTGATCCTAGGGCAGGTACTCACCGCCGCGCAGGGCCAGAACCCGGCGCGTCAGGCCTCGATGGCGGCGGGTATTCCCAAGCAAGTGCCCGCCTGGGGCGTGCAGCAGGTCTGTGGCTCGGGCCTGCGCGCGGTGGCGCTCGCCTATCAGGCGATCGCAACGGGCGATGCCACGATCGTCGTCGCCGGAGGACAGGAATCGATGTCGATGAGCCCGCATGCCCAGTCGCTGCGGCCCGGCACCAAGATGGGCGACCTCAGCCTGGTCGATACCATGATCAAGGACGGCCTGACCGACGTCTTCAACGGCTATCACATGGGGATCACCGCCGAGAACCTGGCTGAACAGTATCAGATTACCCGTGAGGACCAGGACAGCTTCGCCGTCCGCTCGCAGAACCTGGCCGAGCGCGCCCGCGCCGAAGGCCGCTTCGCCGACGAGATCGCACCGGTGACGATCAAGGGACGCAAGAGCGACACCATCGTCGGCCAGGACGAGTATATTCGCGCCGGCGCCACGGTGGAAGGCGTGTCGGGCCTGCGCCCGGCCTTCAAGAAGGACGGCACCGTCACTGCCGCCAACGCGTCCGGCATCAACGACGGTGCCGCCGCATTGGTGGTCATGCGACGCGACGAGGCCGAACGCCGCGGCGCCCCGATCCTGGCGCGGATCGCCAGCTGGGCCAGCGTCGGCGTTGACCCCTCGGTGATGGGCATCGGCCCGGTTCCGGCCAGCCGCCGCGCGCTGGAAAAGGCAGGCTGGGAGGTCGCCGACCTCGACCTGATCGAAGCCAACGAAGCCTTTGCCGCACAAGCACTTGCGGTCGGCAAGGAACTCGACTGGGATGCAGACAAGGTCAACGTCAATGGCGGCGCCATCGCCATCGGCCACCCGATCGGCGCCAGCGGCGCGCGGGTGCTGACGACGCTCCTCTACGAAATGGGGAAGCGCGACGCGAAGAAGGGTTTGGCGACTCTGTGCATCGGCGGCGGCATGGGAATCGCGATGTGTTTGGAACGGTAACGGTAGTACCAATATGAACCTTGAATTAATGTTGCGCACTGCCCGTGGTGATCGTAACTAACGGAAATTCATAGTAACATTGCTGCAACACATGAGAGCGGAAATTGGCGCGTTAGAATAATCCTGCTTGCCGCTTTTCGAAGAAAGCATTTCATTGCGCCTTGCATGAAGCACAGGGGCAATAAACGAATGAAAATCTCTAATCTGATGGGAGCTACCGCGCTGGCGAGTGCGGCGTTCCTCTTCCCTCAGATCGCGCTTGCGCAGGCCAGCCAGCCCATCGAGGCGGCGCCGTGCAATGAGGATCCGAACGGCGATCCGAACTGCGTGCAGGATGCAACTGGGGCCGAAGCCGAGTCAGGTACCGTGACCATCACCGGTTCGCGCATTCGTCGTCCGAACCTGGAATCCACGGTTCCGGTCACCTCGTTGTCGGGCGAGCAGTTCTTCGCACAGGGCGATTCGAACATCGGCGACACGCTGAACGAATTACCGCAGCTGCGCAGCACCTTCTCGCAGCAGAACCCCGGTCTCGGCATCGGCATCGCCGGGCTCAACCTGCTTGATCTGCGCGGCCTAGGAACGGCGCGTACGCTGGTGCTGGTCAACGGCCGCCGACACGTCGCTGCGGACATCCTGAACAACGCCGTCTCACCCGACATCAACAGCATTCCGAACGATCTGATTGAGCGCGTCGACATCGTTACAGGCGGTAACTCTGCCATCTACGGCTCGGACGCCATAGCTGGGGTCGTCAACTTCGTCTTGCGCCGCGACTTCGACGGCGTGCAGGTCCGCGGCCAGACCGGCATCTCGCCCGATGGTTTCGGTGCCAATCAGTACATCTCTGGCATGGTCGGCCAGAACTTTGCGGAAGGTCGGGGCAACGTCACGCTGCACGCAGAATACTCCAATCAGGATCGCGTGTTCGGGTCGGAGCTTCCTTGGCTCCGTCGTGTGGACGGCACGGCCGTCGTCGACGTCGATCCCTCCGGTTTGCCGAACGGCAGCGACGGTTTTCCGGACTCGATCTTCCTTCGCGACATTCGCAGCGCCTCGATCAATCGCTTCGGCCTGGTGCCCATCAATCAGAGCGCAGCCCAAGCTGGTTGCGGCATCGGTGCGGGCGCCAGCAATGGCGCGACATCCTCGGTGGGCGGAACGCCCTTTAATTGCACGTACTTGTTCCAGCCTGACGGCGCTTTCGTCACGCAAACCGGTTCTCGCTATGGCACCGGCGTGATCGGCGGCATTCTTGGCGGCAATGGTCAAACCGGACGGGAGGGCAAGCTCCTCTCGATCCAGCCTGAAGTGAAGCGGTACAACTTCAATCTGCTGGCGCACTTTGCCATCAGCGAAGCCTTCGAGCCTTTTGTTGAGGCGAAGTACACCCGCGTGGATGCAGTCGGTAACAACGCGAGCCCGACTGGCATCCAAGGCACTTTCAGCCAGTTTGACTTCCGTGAGCGGACGCGGCTCGACAATCCCTTCCTGACGCCTGCTCAACGCACGCAAATTGCGAATCTGCTCCTCGCTTCGGGATGCAACCCGAGCCTTCAGGTCTCTTGCGCCGCTGCACGGTCGACCACGGCAGGACAGGGCACGGGCGGTCAGCTCAACGCGGCGGACATCGCCGCGATCAATGCGGGCACCTATCGCTTCGTCACCGCGCGGTCGCTTGAGGACGTCGGCAATCGCGACGAAGTCTTCCGGCGTGACACGTACCGGATCGTCGGCGGCGTGCGCGGCACGTTCAACGAGGATTGGGGCTACGAAGTCTCATTGAACTACGGGAAGTTCGAGCAGACCGTCGACACGAATGGCTATGTCGATCGTCAGCGTTTCATGCTGGCACTCGACGCCGGACGCAACCCGGTGACGGGCGCAGTCCAGTGCCGTTCGCAGTTCGACCCGACTGCCGCCGTCGCGTTCGACTCGGGTGCGTTCCGGACGGGCGCAGCGTCGCGCACCAGTCCCGGCCAGCCGGGGCGGCTTGCCTCTGACATCGCCGCCTGCGTGGCGTATAACCCGTTCGGCGCAGCCAATAATCAGGCTGCTGTGGATTATTTCACGCGCCGCGCGCACACCGACGCGTCGCTGGAGCAGTTCGTCGCATCGGCGTTCGTGTCAGGTGACCTGAGCCAATTGTTCGAACTGCCCGGCGGTCCGATCGGCTTTGCAATCGGCGCGGAATATCGGCGCGAAGACGGCACCTATTTCGACGATGCGTTCGTCGGCGAGGGCAACGCCGCTGCGGGGACGCAGAGCAACACCAACGCAGTTGTGATTGGCAACTTCGATCCGCCCGCCTTCGTTGTGAAGGAGCTGTTCGGCGAACTTCGCTTGCCCCTCGTCAAGGACGTGTTCCTGCTGCACGAACTAAGCCTCAGCGGCGCGGCGCGCGTGGCGGACTACAACAACGCTACCGGCACCGTGTGGACGTACAATGCAGGTGTCGATTGGGCGCCGGTGCAGGATCTGCGCCTACGCGCAAACTACAGCCGTGCGGTTCGTTCTCCGAACCTGTCCGAGCTGTACTTCCCCCCGGTGGCCAATTTCGCGCCCGGCTTTGTGGATCCCTGCTCGCCCAACCAGCTCGCAAACAATCCGAACCGTCCAGCTAACTGCTTGGCGCAGGTCGGCGGCAATGCCGCGATCCTCGCCGGGATTCCCAACGTGACGCAGTCGCTGGCGGTGATCAGCGGCAGCAATCCCAACCTTGAGGAAGAAAAGTCGTCTTCCTGGACTTTCGGCGGCGTGTTCCAGCCCCGGTTCGTTCCGGGGCTCTCGCTCAGCGTCGACTATTACAACATCAAGGTTGAGAACGTGATCGTCTCGCTAGGCGCGCAAGCGATCGCCAACAACTGCGTGGATCAGCCGACGACCGACAATGTGTTCTGCAGCCTCTTCCAGCGCTACCTCGGCCCGACGCCGGGCCCTCTCGCCGAAGTGCAGGGACAGATTGCGGGTAACACGCTGATCCAGGCGGGTGTCAACTTCGCAGCGCGTAAGCGTCGCGGCATCGACACCAACCTGGCATACCGCACCAATCTGGGCGGTGATGTCACGCTGAGCACGAATGTGATCTACACGCACAATCTCCAGATCAGCAATTTTGAGAATCCTGCTCTGCCGGACTTCGAGAACCGAGTTCTGGGTGAACTGGGCGATCCCAAGGACGAGTTCCGCTGGGATACTGATATCGGGATCGGTGCGTTCACGCTGGGCTATCGCATGCGCTACATCGGTCCGATGTACACCAGCCTATACGAGAACTTCCAACCGCTTCCGAGCGCTTGCTCCACGCCTACCACGTGCCCGCCGAACAACCTGGACGTGGTCAGCCCGGAGGAGTTCCCGTCGGTATTCTACCACGATCTGCGCTTCGCGTATCTCGTGAACAAGAAGTTCGAGTTCTATGTCGGGGCCGACAACATCCTCAACACGCACCCGCCGCTCGGCCTTTCTGGCACCGGCACTGTGGGCGCCAACGGCGACCGCGGGACCGGCAACGCCGCAATCTACGACGCCTTCGGCCGTAAGGTGTACGCGGGCTTCCGCGCGCGCTTCTAAGCCAGAGCAAGCACTTACTCGGGGGGATCGGAACAATGTTCCGGTCCCCTTTCGTTTGCCTGGCCGAGCGCTGCTTTAGGATGGCGTGCCCAGGCTGAGCATGGCACCTAAGCTTCGATGACAAACCAGATGCCAATCGGAGGGCGCGCCGAAATACTGGCGCAGAACGGCAGAGTGCCGGAAGCGCTGGCGCTCTTGCACGATGCCGCGGCGAGCAAGGACCCCGACGCATGTTTCTCTCTGGCTTTGTGGCACCTTGCAGGCCGGTTCGTTCCACGCGACCTGGCGCGCACGCGCGCCTATCTACGCGCCGCCCGCGAACTGGGCGATGCCGATGCCGCCGCGATGGAAATAGCGCTGACCGCCAACGGTACCGGAGCACCGGCGGACTGGTCTGGCGCACTTCGCCTCCTGCGCGGCGCAGCGCTGCGAAACTCCACGGCAGCGGCCGAACTGAAGCTTGTCGAGGCCATGGACCTAGCGGACGATGGGAAGCCCACCCGCCTGCCCAAAGCGGAACAACTCGTACCCGACGGCGCTGTCATCCGCTTCCAAAACCTGCTGACCGCCGGCGAGTGCGAACTGATCGCGCAAGCGGCTGCCGGATGGCTGGAGCCCGCGGTGGTGGTCGATCCGCGAACCGGCCAGCAGGTTCGGCATCCGCATCGTACCTCCGACGGCGCGGTGTTGGGGCCAACCCGGGAAACCCTTCCGATCCGCGCGATCAACCAGCGCATTGCCGCAATCAGCGGCACGGCCACTGAACAAGGCGAAGCGTTGATCGTGCTCCGCTACGCGCCGGGGCAGGAGTTCCGCCCCCATCTCGATGCGCTGCCCAACACCCACAATCAGCGCGTCATCACGGTATTAGTCTATCTGAACGACACGAATGGCGGTGAAACGCGCTTTCCGACCTATGGTTTGGACGTGAAACCAAGGATGGGCGACGCGATCCTGTTCCGCAACACGCTTCCGGGCGGATCGCCCGACCCACGTGCTATTCATGCAGGCGCCCCAGTCACACAGGGTGTGAAATGGCTCGCAACCCGCTGGATTCGCGCGCGTCCGTTCGACGTCTGGAGCGGGCCCGAAAGCGCCGCCTGAGCCTCAGCCCCACATCCTCGCATAACGCTGGCCAAGTCCAGTCAGCAGCTCATATTGCGACAACCCGCTTACCGCGGCGGTTTCCGGCAGCGCATAGCACAGTTCGACCCAGTCGCCCTCGCGCAGCGCGGGCGCACCGTCCGCGCAGATCGCTAGCAGATCCATCGACACGCGGCCGAGTACCGCAAGCGCCACTTCCCCGAACCGCGCCCGCCCCTTCCCCGAAAAGCACCGCAGGTACCCGTCGGCATAGCCGATGTTGAGGATCGCAACCTCGGTATCGGCCGTCGCGGTGAACGTCGCGTTGTACCCCACGCTCTCGCCCGCCTTCACCAAGCGGCGTTGCAGCACCTGCGCCTCGAGCCGCACGACCTGGCGGATAGCGCCGGCCAGTTCGCGGCGGGCAACGCCGCCATACAGCGCCAGCCCGGGCCGGGTCAGGTCGAACCGATAGTCTGCGCCCAATGCGATCCCCGCCGAGTTGGCCAGGCTCATCCGCCGCGCCGCCGTCCGACCGTGCAAGCCCGCGAACCGCGCCTGCTGGCGCGCGTTCATCGCGCTGTCTTCGTCGGCGCAGGCGAGGTGGCTCATCAGCGTCTCGATCTGCAACCCGTCGAGCAGCCCCGCCGCGACATCCTCCACCGACACGCCCAGCCGATTCATGCCGGTATCGACCATCACGTCGCACGGTCCGCCGTCCGCATCCCGCCAGCGCCGCACCTGCTCGGCGGTGTTGAGCACCGGGCGCACGCCCTCGGGCCGATCGGCCATGTCCTCCGCGCGCACGCCGTGCAGCACCGACAATTGCACACCCAGATCGGCAAGCGCGCGCGCCTCGCTCCAATGCGCGACGAAGAAGTCGCGGCACCCCGCCTGCGCCAGCCGCCGAACCACTTCGCGCGCGCCCAGGCCATAGCCGTCTGCCTTAACTGCCGCGCCGCACGCCGCGGCGCCGCTCATCACGGCAAGCGTCTTCCAGTTATGGATCAGGGCGGCGCCATCGAGCCGCAGGCGAAGGGGGGAGGAGGTCATCGGCTTCGGTTAGCGACCCGCAGGCCACGACGCAAAGCCGATGGGGCTCCACCTGTCAGTCCAGATTCGGCCGCAGCCAGCGCTCGGCCTGTTCCAGGCTCACGCCGCGGCGCGCCGCATAGTCCTCGAGCTGGTCGCGCCCCACCCGCGCCACGCCGAAATACTCCGCCTGCGGGTGCCCGAAATAGAAGCCCGACACCGCCGCGGTCGGCAGCATCGCAAAGCTCTCGGTCAGCGTCGCGCCGGTGTTCGCCTGCGCTTCCAGCATCTCGAACAGGATTGGCTTCAGGCTGTGCTCGGGGCAGGCCGGATAGCCCGGTGCGGGGCGGATGCCGCGATACTGCTCGCGGACCAAGGCTTCATTGTCCAGCTGCTCGCCCACGGCATAGCCCCACAAAGTGGTGCGCACATGCTGGTGCAGCCGCTCGGCGAACGCCTCGGCCAGGCGATCGGCCAAAGCCTTCAGCAGGATGTCCGAGTAATCGTCGATCGCTGCCTTGAAGCGTTCCAGATGCGGCTCGATGCCATGGATCGATACGGCAAAGCCGCCCATCCAGTCGCCATGTTCGTCGATGAAATCGGCAAGGCACATGTTGGCCCGGCCCTCGCGCTTGGCGATCTGCTGACGCAGCATCGGCAGGCGAACGCTCGCTTCCTTGCTGCGGTCGAGATTGGGGACATGAAAGAATTCAGGCACGCTCGCGCCATCCGGGCTGCGATGCGCCTCGGGATGCTGCGTCTGCACCCAGATGTCGTCGCCATGGCGGTGGCACGGCCACAGCCCGGCAACACCGCGGGCGGTCAGCCATTTTTCGGCGATGATCTGGTCGAGCATCTTCTGCGCATCGGCGAACAGGCTGGTCGCGCTTTCGCCCACCACTTCGTCCTGGAGGATGGCGGGATAATTGCCCGCCAGTTCCCAGGCGCGGAAGAACGGCGTCCAATCGATATAAGCGCGCAGGTCGGACAGATCCCAATCCTCGAACACATGCACGCCGGGCTGGTTCGGCTTGCCCGGCTTCAGCGCCATGTCGGCGACAAACGCTTTTTCGCGCGCTACGGCGAGCGGCAGCAATTCGCTCTGTCCCTTGCCGGCACGCGCCACGCGCACCTGCTCATATTCGGCGGCGATCTTCGCCACATAATCGTCGCGCTGCGTGTCGGAGACCAGAGCCGTGGCCACGCCCACCGCGCGCGACGCGTCGAGCACATGCACCACCGGTCCCTTGTACATCGGCTCGATCTTGAGCGCGGTGTGGACGCGACTGGTGGTCGCTCCGCCGATCAGCAGCGGCATGGTCATCGCCGATCGCTGCATCTCCTCGGCCACGGTCACCATTTCGTCCAGCGACGGGGTGATCAGCCCCGACAAGCCGATCATGTCGGCGTCATTCTCGTTCGCCGCCTCGATGATCTTCGACCAGGGCACCATGACGCCCAGATCGACCACGTCGAAGCCGTTGCACTGGAGCACCACGCCGACGATGTTCTTGCCGATGTCGTGGACGTCGCCCTTTACCGTGGCCATGATGACCTTGCCCTTGCCCTTGGCGCCGGGCTCCTTGGCGGCCTCGATGAACGGCAACAGATGCGCCACCGCCTTCTTCATCACGCGCGCGGATTTCACCACCTGGGGCAGGAACATCTTGCCCGATCCGAACAGGTCACCGACCACGTTCATGCCGTCCATCAGCGGGCCTTCGATCACTTCGATCGGCCGCGCGAATGCTTGGCGGCATTCCTCGGTATCGTCGACGACATGCGCGTCGATGCCCTTCACCAGCGCATATTCGAGCCGCTTGGTAACCGGCAGGCTGCGCCATTCCGCCGCTGCCTTCTCCGCCACCGCATCGGTGCCGCGAAACTTCTCGGCCAGCGCGACCAGCCGCTCGCCCGCATCGGGGTCGCGGTTGAGGATGACGTCCTCGCACGCCTGGCGCAGCTCGGGCTCGATCTGGTCATAGACATCGAGCTGGCCGGCATTGACGATCGCCATGTCCATGCCCGCGGGGATCGCGTGGTATAGGAACACCGAGTGCATCGCTTTCCGGACCGGCTCGTTGCCGCGGAACGAGAAGCTCAGGTTCGAAAGCCCCCCCGAGATATGGCAATGCGGGCAGCGCGCCTTGATCTCGCGGCATGCCTCGATGAAGTCGACGCCGTAATTATTATGTTCCTCGATCCCCGTCGCGACCGCGAACACATTGGGATCGAAGATGATGTCCTCCGGCGGGAAGCCGATCCCGACCAGCAGGTCATAGGCGCGCGCGCAGATCTCGACCTTGCGCTCCTTGGTATCGGCCTGGCCCACTTCGTCGAACGCCATCACCACCACCGCGGCGCCATAGGCCATGCATTTGCGCGCATGGTCGAGGAACTGATCGACGCCTTCCTTCATGCTGATCGAGTTGACGATCGGCTTGCCGGACACGCACTTCAGCCCCGCCTCGATCACGTCCCACTTGGACGAATCCACCATCACTGGGATGCGGGCGATGTCGGGCTCAGCCTGGATCAGCTTGAGAAAAGTGGTCATTGCCTCGTGCGCGTCGAGCAGGCCCTCGTCCATGTTGACGTCGAGCACCTGCGCGCCAGCCTCGACCTGCTGCAGCGCGACTTCCACCGCGGCGGCATAGTCGCCGTTCATGATCAGCTTCTTGAAGCGCGCGGAGCCGGTGACGTTGGTGCGCTCGCCGATATTGACGAAGCCTGTGGAAAGGTTGGTCATGGGTCTATTCTATCTTGGAGGTCAGGCAGCGAGCGGGCGCGCAAGGACAACATCGTCATACAGCGTTCCGCCGATGTCGAACTTGCGCGTGGCGATCTGGTCAAAGCCGTTCTTGCGGTAAAAGGCGATGGCGCGTTCGTTGGCCCCGTAAACGCCGAGCAGCAGCCGCGCATGGCCCTGCGCTCCGGCGACCACGGCCTGCATCAGGGCAGCGCCCACTCCCGTTCCGTGGAAGCGGGACAGGGTGTAGATACGCTTGAGTTCAATATCGCCATCCTGCGCGCCCTCGATCTGGGGCTTGGTGAGAAGGGCGAACCCGATCGGGGCCGCGCCCGGCGCGATCTTGGCAAGCCATGCGCGGCCACCGTCGCTCAGATATTGCGCATAGCGCTCGGCACTGTTCGCGCCCAGGCAATGCTCCACGATCGCTGATCCCGACAGCACGCCAGCAAAGGTGTCGAGAAAGGATGCAGCGCCGATCACCGCAAGCGCGGGTGCGTCGGCAAGCCCCGCCTCACATACTGTCCAATGTGTGTCCGGCATCGGCTCAGGCCGCCACCATCGTGAACGGCTCGAGCCCGGCCAATCGCGTCTGCACTGGCGGCTTGGGAATCGCGCGCGGCGGCAGAGCCTGCACGGCGTCGGCGATCGCCTTGATATGCGCTGGCGTGGATCCGCAGCATCCGCCGAGCACATTCACCTGCCCCGCATCGGCCCATTCCTTGACCAGCCCGGCAGTCGTCGCCGGTTCCTCATCATAGGCACCGAGTTCGTTGGGCAGCCCGGCATTGGGATAAACCATGATCAGCGTATCGCAGAGCGCCGAGAGCGTCTTCACATGCGGCCGCAGCTGTTCCGCGCCGAACGAGCAATTAAGCCCGATCGTGACCGGCCGGGCATGCCGCACCGCGTGCCAGAACGCCTCCACCGTGTGGCCCGACAGGTTGCGCCCAGAAAGGTCGGTGAGCGTCATCGACAGCATGATCGGCAGATCGCGCCCCAGCGCCTCGCCCGCCTCGATCGCCGCCATGATCCCCGCCTTGGCGTTCAGCGTGTCGAACACTGTCTCGATCAGGATGAAGTCCACCCCACCCTCGACCAGCGCGTCGATCTGCTCGCGATACACGTCCTTCAGATGATCGAAGTCGATCTCGCGATAGCCCGGATCGTTGACGTCCGGCGACAGCGACAGCGTCTTGTTCGTCGGCCCCAGCGCCCCGGCAACGAAGCGCGGGCGGCCGTCCCTTGCTTCGAACTCGTCGGCAATGGTCCGGGCGAGCTTGGCGCTTTCGACATTGATCGCCCGCACCAGATGCTCGGCGCCATAATCGGCCTGGCTGATCCGGTTGGCCGAAAAGGTGTTGGTCTCGGCGATGTCGGCGCCCGCCTCGAAATAGGCGCGGTGGATCGACGCCGGCACCTCGGGCTTGGTCAGCGCCAGGATATCGTTGTTGCCCTTCTGGTCGTGGCTCAGCCCCAGATCGCCGGCATAGGCCGCTTCGTCGAGCTTCCAGTTCTGGATCTCGGTCCCGAACGCGCCGTCGGTGATCAGAATGCGCTTGGCGGCCTCAGCCAGCAGTTTTTCGCGTGCAGTCATCGTTTCACTCTCATGCCTCCCGGACCGGGGAGGGGGACCGCCAGCGCAAGCTGGTGGTGGAGGGGGCCCTCCTCATAGTTCTCTGCTGGTGGAGGGCCCCCTCCACCAAGCCGCTTCGCGCCTTGGCCCCTCCCCGTTCCCGGGAGGGTTATTAAGCCGCGATCATCCCCGCAGCCGCCCGGGGCCGAACCCCCAACAAGTGGCAGATCGCGTAGCTAAGCTCCGCCCGATTGAGCGTGTAGAAATGGAACTGCCGCACGCCGCCAGCATACAGCTTGCGGCACAATTCCGCCGTCAGGGTCGCCGCCACCAGCTGACGCGCGGCGGGATGGTCGTCCAATCCCTCGAACAGCGTCTCCATCCACCCGGGCACTGCCGTGCCGCACATCGCCGACATGCGCACGACGCTGGCATAGTTCATCACCGGCATGATCCCGGGCACGATCTCGGCGTTGATCCCCGCCTTCGCGGCGTCATCGCGAAATCGAAAAAACGTCTCGGGCTCAAAGAAGAATTGCGTGATCGCCCGGTTCGCGCCGGCATCGATCTTGCGCTTCAGATTGTCGAGATCGGCCTGCGCATGCTCGGAATCCGGATGGCATTCGGGATAGGCCGCGACCGAAATCTCGAACGGGTGCAGCTTGCGGAGCCCCGCGACCAGATCGGCGGCATTCTCATAGCCGCCCGGATGGGTCGCATATTTCTCGCCGGCGCGCGGCGAATCTCCGCGCAGCGCGACGATGTGGCGAACGCCGGCCGCCCAATATTCCTGCGCGACCTGATCGATCTCCTCGCGCGTCGCCTCGACACAGGTCAAGTGCGCGGCGGCCGGAATCGCCGTCTCGCGGGCGATCCGCGCCACCGTGTTGTGGGTCCGCTCGCGGGTGGTGCCGCCCGCGCCATAGGTCACGCTGACGAAGCGCGGCCCCAGCGGCGACAGCGTCTGGACCGAATCCCACAGCGTTTCTTCCATCTTCTCGCTTTTGGGCGGGAAGAATTCGAAGCTCACATCGATGTCGCCAGCCACATCGGCGAACAGCGGCGGGGCCAAAGGATCCACGTTGCTCATGCCGCCTTCACTTCCCTTATTTCTTCGCCGGTCTTGCGACCCAGCCATAGTTTCACGGTGAGTTCGCCGCCCTCCAGGGTTTCCACCGAGACCGGGGACAGCCCGGCCGAGGCGAACCAGCCCAGCACCTGCTCGTCGGAAAAGCCCAGCCGGGCATGCGCGTCGCGGGTGCGCAGTTCCTCGCGCTCGTGCGGGGCGAAATCGACGATCAGCAGCCGTCCTCCATCGCTCAGCACCCGCCCGGCCTCCCCGATCGCCGCACCGGGCTGCTGCGCGAAGTGAAGTACGTGGTGCAGGATCGCAGTGTCCGCGCCGCCATCGCTTAGCGGCAGCGCATACAGGTCGGCCTGGCGCAACTCGGTGTTGTCGAGCCCTTGTTCGGACAGCTTCACCCGTGCCAGCCGCAGCATCTCGGACGACCGGTCGATGCCCAGCGCCTGGCGCGCCTTGGGCCCGAACAGTTCGATCATGCGTCCGGTGCCGGTGCCGATATCGACCAGCTGACCGAGCGACCCGTCGCCCAGCGCTCTCGCCATCGCGGCCTCGACCTGGCTTTCGGCGACGTGGAGCGACCGGATCGCGTCCCACTGCCCGGCGTTCGTTTCGAACCACTCCGCCGCCGCGCTCGCCCGGTCGGCGCGCACCGCAGCCAGCCGCGCCTCGTCGGCGATCGTCCAGTGATCCTGCTCGTTCCAGCTGTCGAACGCTTGGAGGATCGGCTGCACCTTGTGGTCCGCGCCCAACGCGACGAACACCCAGCTACCTTCCTTGCGTCGCTCGGTGAGCCCCGCGTCGCACAGGATCTTCACATGGCGCGACACCCGCGGCTGGCTTTGGCCGAGCACCTGGGCGAGTTCACCGACGCTCAGCTCCATCGAACGCAGCAGCGCCACGATCCGCAACCGCGTCGAATCCGCCAGCGCGCGGAAGATGGAAAGGGCCGAGTTCATGTGGAATATAGATATAAAGATATCTTTATATCAGGTCAATCTAGCACGCCCATTGCCTCGCGGGTCGACGCCGGATACCTCCGTTTTCCGCGTCGACAAGAAGGTATACTTTATGCGCACCCTCCTCTTTCCCGCCCTCGCACTGCTCGCGCTCTCGGCCTGCAACAACAAGGCGCAGAACGAAGCCGCCGAAGCCAATGAGACCATCACCGGCGACAGCAACACCATGGGTGAAGCAGTCGCCGACGTGAACGCCGCCAATGCGGCGACCGACGCCGCCTTCGACGCTGCCGAGAACAGCTACGAAGCCAATGTCACCGACGAAGGCGTGGCAGGCAACGACATCACCGACTAACCGTTGGGGGTCCTCATATAGGAGAAGCAGGATGCGTGTCTTGCGGTTGCTGCCCCTCGCCCTGGCGCTCACTGCCTGCGGGCGGGCTGACGAAGACCCCAGCGGGTTGAGCCCCGATGAGGCGCGTCGGCTGAACGAAGCGGCGGCGGCGATCGACATCAATTCCAGCACGCCCGTCAATCTTTCGGAGGACGCCCAATGACCCCCACCCGCGAACTCGGCGCCAGCGGCTTGACCATTCCTCCGCTGGTGCTCGGCGGCAACGTCTTCGGCTGGACAATCGACAAGGCGCAGAGCTTCCGCATCCTCGACCGCTTCGCCGAAGCCGGCGGGGTGATGATCGACACCGCCGACGTCTATTCGGCCTGGGTCTCCGGTCACCAGGGCGGCGAGTCCGAGACGATCATCGGCGAATGGCTCCGCACCTCGGCCAAGCGGGACCAGGTGCTGCTCGCCACCAAGGTTGGCATGCTGCCGGGCGAAGGCGGCACCGGCCTCGCGCCCGCCCGCATCGCCGCCGCTGCCGAAGCCTCGCTGCAGCGGCTGGGCGTCGACACGATCGACCTCTATTACGCACACCAGGACGACGACAGCGTTCCCCAAGAGGACGTGCTCGCCGCGTTCGGCGCGCTGATCGACGCCGGCAAGGTGCGCGTGCTCGGCGCCTCGAACTTCCACGCGGTTCGCTTCAAAGCGGCACTCGACATCGCCGCGCGCGAGGGGCTGCCACACTACCGAGTGCTCCAGCCCGAGTATAATCTGGTGAGCCGCCACAAGTTTGAAGGCGAGCTCCAGAACCTGTGCGTCACGCACAATATCGGTGTGCTGCCCTATTACGGACTCGCCTCGGGCTTCCTGACCGGCAAGTACCGCAGCGACGCCGATCTCAGCAAAAGCGTGCGCGGCGGCCGCATGGGCGAATTGCTCAAGGGCAAGGGCGGCGCGGTGCTGGCCGCGATGGGCGCAGTGGCCGCCGAAACCGGGGCCAGCCATGCCCAGATCGCCCTCTCCTGGCTTGCCGCGCAGGACGGCGTCACCGCGCCGATCGCCAGCGCCACGTCCATCGAGCAGCTCGATGAACTGCTGGACGCCTGGAATGTGACGCTGACCGCCGACCAGCTCGACCGCCTCACGACGGCGGACATCTGACAATAGCTGAGGCCAGCGCACGCTCGACCTCGTACTCAAGTGAACCAAACCCCTCCCCCGGCATTTTCCCCAGCAATGCCTGATCAGACCCATCCCCGCTGGCCGACGCGCCTCTGGATCGTCCGCCACGGCCAGAGCGCCGGCAACGTCGCTCGCGACCGTGCGCACGAATCTGGCGAGCACCGCATCGGCATCGACATCCGCGACGTCGATGTGCCGTTGTCGCAGCTTGGCGAGCAGCAGGCCGACGCGCTCGGCCGCTGGTTCGCAACGGGCAAGGGCAATGGCCAACCCGACGTGATCCTCGCCAGCCCCTATATCCGCGCTCGGGAAACCGCCCGCCGCGTGCGCGACGCGGGGGGTGCGCACGCCGACGAGCCAATTTGTGCCGACGAGCGCCTGCGCGAGAAGGAGTTCGGCATCCTCGACGGGCTCACCACCGCGGGCATCCACGCGCTTCAGCCCGACCAGGCCGAGTTCCGCCGCCTGCTCGGCAAATTCTATCACCGCCCACCGGGCGGCGAGAGCTGGTGCGACGTCATCTTCCGCCTGCGCTCGCTGCTGGACACGGTGTCCCTGCATTACGGCGGTCGACAGGTAATGATTGTCGCGCACCAGGTTGTCGTGCTGTGCCTGCGCTACATCATCGAAAACCTTTCGGAGACGGAGATCCTAGCGATCGACAAGGCTGGCGACGTCGCCAATTGCTCGGTCACCGAATATGCCTTCGACCCCCAGGCCGGCAAGGATGGCGGCATGACGCTGGTGCGCTATAACGTCACCGCCCCCGTCGAGCAGGACGCGGTCGCCCAAGTCACCTCGGAGCCCGACCTGCCAGTGGCGGCGCGCGGATGACACCGCTCGATAGCAGCTGGCTGGCGGCACGCCCGCTGCCCCAACCCGACGGCGACATCGACAAGAACAGCCGCGGCCGCGTGCTCGTCGCCGGCGGGTCAGAAACCGTCCCCGCCGCGCTCCGCCTCACCGGCGAAGCCGCGTTTCGCGCCGGCGCTGGCAAGGTGCAACTCGCCACGGTGGAGCGCGCCGCACTGGCGCTTGGCCTAACCATGCCGGAGGCGGCGACATTTCCGCTGCCCGCCAACGATGCCGGCGAGCTCGGCGCCGCCGCGGGCTCAGTGCTGGCCGGCTATCTGGACCGCTGCGACACACTAGTGCTCGGCCCCGGCATGGGCGCCGAGGCAGCCGCTACCGCGATTCTGTCGGCCGTAATCGGCGAACCGCGCAAAGGCTTGTCGCTCGTGATCGACGCCGCTGCGCTGGGGGCATGCGCCGACATGCCCAACGCTGTCCGCGCGCATGAAGGTCGTGTCGTCCTTACCCCACACCCGGGCGAAATGGCGCAACTGATGCAGCGCGACAAAAGTCGCCCCGAGGACGATCCCGAAGCCCTAGCCTGCGAAGCGGCCGAACGCTTCGGCGCCACCGTGCTGCTCAAAGGCGCGCAGACCTGGATCGCCTGCCCAAACCAGCCGGTACTCCGTTTCGCCGGGGGCGGTCCAGGCCTCGCCACCGGTGGATCGGGCGACGTGCTCGCCGGCATCATCGGCGGACTGCTGTCCCGCGGCACGCCCCCGCGTACGGCGGCCGCCTGGGGAGTGTGGCTTCATGGCGAGGCTGGCCGCCGCTGTGCCGAGCAGATCGGCCAGCTCGGTTTTCTCGGCCGCGAACTGTTGCCCCATATCCCCCGCCTGATGGCCAGCCAGCGCTGAACGCGATACGACCCGCCGAATACCTTGGAAGATCGGGTATGGCTTGTTACCACTCCGATAGCGCGGTAGCCTGACCCGCTTAGAACAACAGGAACGCGCGGCGGCGCTCTGCCGCTACGAATTCGCGTTCAGGAATGACACTACGAGATCCCAAGCGGGACGAGCGCGCGAGGAGAAGCACATGGACACGAACAGCCTGTTTCGCCTCGACAACCGCGTTGCGCTCGTCACGGGCGGCTCGCGCGGGATCGGCAGGATGATCGCCGCCGGCTTCGTCGCCCAGGGCGCGAAGGTGTATGTGTCGTCGCGCAAGGCCGAAGCATGCGAGGAGACCGCTTCCGCGCTCGGCCCCAATTGCATCGCGCTGCCGATGGACGTGGCGACCGTGGAAGGCTGTCAGGCGCTCGCCGCTGCACTCGCCGCCCGCGAACAGCAGCTCGACATCCTCGTCAACAATGCCGGCTCGGCGTGGGGCGAAGCGTTCGACATCTTTCCCGAAAAAGGCTGGGACAAGGTTATGGAGCTGAACGTGAAATCGCCCTTCTTTCTCACCCAGGCGTTGCATGGGCTGTTGAAGGCGTCGGGCGCGCAGGGCCGCCCGGCCAAGGTGATCAACATCACCTCGGTCGACGGCCAGCGGGTAAATCCCTGGGAGACCTACAGCTACCAGGCGTCCAAGGCGGCGCTGATCCACTTGACCCGCCGCATGGCCGCCCGGCTGATCCGCGACCAGATCGTCGTCTCCTCGCTTGCCCCCGGCGCCTTTCCCAGCGACATGAACAAGGCCGCGCGCGATCATGGTGACGGCGTCGCCAAGCGGATCCCGGCAGGACGGATCGGCATGGAAGAGGACATGGCCGGGGCCGCCATCTACCTCGCCAGCCGCGCTGGCGATTACGTCGTCGGCGAGACGCTCACAGTGGATGGCGGTTTGGTCAATGCCAGCCTGGGCGGCAGCATCGACGCATAACGAAATCCTCCCTGAGCTTGCTCGGGGAGGCGGACCGTGCGCAGCATGGTGGAGAGCCGCCGCAGGGCGGCGGTAACCCACCGCACTCTCCACCACCGCCTTCGGCGGCGGTCCCCCTCTCCCAGCAAGCTGGAGGATCTTGTTCAGCGCGCGATGCCGCCTGCGGCGAGCACCGCCAACGTCACCAGTTCGCTGGCGGTCGCGGTCATCGGCGCGATCTGCACGGGCTTTTCCATGCCGATCAGCATCGGACCGATCGTGGAATCGCCGCCCAGCTCGCGCAGCAGCTTTGCCGAGATATTCGCCGATTGAAGCCCCGGCATGATCAGCACGTTCGCCGGACCGGACAGCCGCGCGAACGGATAGTTCGCCAGCTGCTTCGAGTTGAGCGCCACGTCCGCAGACATCTCGCCTTCATATTCGAACTCGGGCTTGCGCTCGTCGAGCAGCTTAATCGCGCCGCGCACATGCTCGAGCCAGCGGCCCTCGGGATTGCCAAAGGTCGAATAGCTCAGAAATGCGACGCGGGGTTCGTGGCCCATGCGCCGCGCAACCTGTGCGGTGCCCTCGGCGATCTGCGCCAGCTCCTCGGCGCTCGGGCGCTCGTTCACCGTAGTGTCGGCGATGAACACGGTATGCGACTGGCCGACCAGCACGTGCATGCCAAAGGCGGTGCGGCCCGGCGCATAGTCGATCACGCGGCGCACCTGGCGCATCGTCTCGGCATAGGTGCGCGTGACGCCGGTCAGCATGGCGTCACCCTCCCCCAGCTGGAGCAACAGCGCGCCGAAGATGTTGCGGTCGCGGTTGACCAGCCGTTCGATGTCGCGGCGCAGATAGCCGCGGCGCTGGAGCCGTTCGTAGAGGAACTCGACCATTCGTGGCACCAGCGGCGAATTGACACTGTTGTGGAGCTCGAAGCCTTCGGGGTCGGCGCCCAGCGCCTTCAACCGATCATGCACCGACTCGCGGCCGACCAGCACCGGAATGCCATAGCCGCCTTCCTTGAAGGCGATGGCAGCGCGCAGCACCACTTCTTCCTCGCCCTCGGCGAAGATCACTCGCTTGGGATGCGCGCGCGCGCCCTCATAGGCCAGACTGAGCACCGAGGTGGTCGGATTCAGGCGTGCGCGCAGCGACTGGCGATACGCCGCCATGTCGGTGATCGGCTTGGTCGCCACGCCCGAATCCATCGCCGCCTGGGCAACGGCGGCGGGAACGATCTCCATCAGCCGCGGATCGAACGGCGCCGGGATGATATAATCGGGGCCGAAGCTGTGCTGTGTGCCATAGGCGGCAGCGACTTCCTCTGGCACCTGCTGGCGGGCCAGTTCGGCCAGGGCGCGGGCTGCGGCGACCTTCATCGCGTCGTTGATCGTCGTCGCGCGCACGTCAAGCGCACCGCGGAAGATGAACGGGAAGCCCAGCACGTTGTTGACTTGGTTTGGATAATCCGAGCGGCCGGTGGCGATGATCGCATCCGGGCGCGCTTCCTTGGCCAACGGTGGGCTAATCTCCGGATCGGGATTTGCCATCGCGAACACGATCGGCCGCGGCGCCATGGTTTTCAGCAACTCGGGCGGCAGCGAGTTGGCCGAGGCCAGGCCGACGAACACATCGGCGCCGTCGATCGCCTCGGCAAAGGTGCGCTTGTCCGTGGCCACGGCGTGCGCCGACTTCCACTGGTTCATGCTCTCTTCGCGGCCCTGATAGATCACGCCGTTCAGGTCGCACATCAGCAGATGGTCGTGCGGCAGGCCCATCGCCTTGATCAGTTCCGCGCACGCGATCGCGGCGGCGCCGGCGCCCAGCATCACTACCTTGGTATGCTTGATGTCGCGCCCTGTCAGGTGCAGCGCGTTGATCAAGCCGGCGGCGGCAATGATCGCGGTGCCATGCTGATCGTCATGGAACACCGGAATGTTCATGCGCTCCCGAAGCGTCTGCTCGATCACGAAGCATTCGGGGGACTTGATGTCTTCCAGATTGATGCCGCCAAAGCTCGGCTCCATCAGTTCGACCGCGTCGATGAAGCGGTTCACGTCCTCCGTCTTCAATTCGATATCGATCGAATCGACATCGGCGAAGCGCTTGAACAGCACCGCCTTGCCTTCCATCACCGGCTTGGACGCGAGCGCGCCGAGATTGCCGAGGCCCAGAATGGCCGTGCCGTTGGAGATCACCGCGACCAGATTGCCCTTGGCGGTATAGTCATAGGCGAGCGAGGGATCCTCAGCGATGGCGCGCACCGGCACCGCGACGCCGGGCGAATAGGCGAGCGCCAAGTCGCGCTGAGTCGCCATCGGCTTGGATGCGACGATTTCGATTTTACCGGGCCGCCCTTCCGAATGGTAGCGCAGTGCCTCGCGCTCGGAAAACTGGACCTTCGATTCCTCAGACATTCAACTCTCCTGGTCTCCTTCCTTTAGGGTGACGGTTCCGTAGCTGCAATCGGGCGATGCCCTTCACCGGGAAACGAATTGTTGCCCGCCGAGTCGTCCCCAGGAAAGCGGCAGCCGGGTGTTGATCGGCGCGGCGCATCGGCTACCGAACACTGCATGTCTTCCGCTGCCCCCACGCCGATGATGACGCAGTATCTCGCCTTGAAGGCCGAGGCCGAGGACTGCCTCCTGTTTTACCGCATGGGCGACTTCTTCGAGCTGTTCTTCGACGATGCCAAGGTGGCCAGCGCCTGCCTCGATATTGCATTGACCGCGCGAGGTGAGCACGAGGGCGAGCGCATCCCGATGTGCGGCGTGCCGGTGCATGCGATGGAGGGCTACCTCGCGCGGTTGATCAAGGCCGGCCACCGCGTCGCCATCGCCGAACAGACCGAAACGCCCGAACAAGCCAAGAAGCGCGCCGGATCGAAAGCGCTGGTCGCGCGCGACATCGTCCGGGTGGTGACCGCCGGCACGCTTACCGAGGAAACCCTGCTCGACAGCCGCTCGGTGAATTGGTGCGCCGCGATCGGCGAGGCGGGCGGCAGCGTTGCCATTGCTTGTGCCGACATCTCCACCGGGCGCTTCGAGATCATCGAAACGGATTCCGAGCGCGTCTCGGCCGAGATCGCCCGCCTCTCGCCCGCGGAAACCATTGCCTGCGATGCTTCGGCCTTCGACGCACTCGCGACCGTGCTGCGCCCGCGCCAAGGCTTCGACAGCGCCGGCGGTGAGGAACGGCTGAAGTCGCTGTTCGGCGTTGCCACCCTGGACGGTTTCGGCAGCTTCTCGCGCGCGGCGCTGGCCGCGGCAGGCGGGCTGGTCGCCTATCTTGATCACACTGCCAAGGGCTCGCTCCCCTTCCTGCGCCCGCCGCGACTGAGCCGGACCGAGGCGTTCATGGCGATCGACGCAGCGACGCGTGAGAGTCTGGAACTGTGTGTCAGCCAGGCCGGCGTGCGTAAGGGCAGCCTGCTCGACAGCGTCGATCGCACGGTAACCGGTGCAGGTGCGCGGTTGCTGGGACAGGATATCGCGACGCCGCTGATGGACCGCGCTGCAATCGATGCGCGGCTCGACCTGGTTCAACGCTTCCACGAAGATGCTGGCGTGCGCGACATGGTGCGCGGCGCCTTGCGTGCATTGCCTGACATTGGCCGCGCGCTGGGCCGGCTCGCTGCTGGACGAGGGTCGCCGCGCGACCTTGGCCAGCTCCGCGACGGACTCGACGGCGCGTGGCGGCTGGGCGAGCGGCTCGCCGCGCTGAAGGATGTGCCCGCGCTGCTCGGCCGGCTGATCCCGCAGCTGCGTGGGCACGGCGCGCTTATCGACCTGCTGTCGCGCGCGCTGGTGCCCGAGCCGCCGGTGGACGCCGCGCATGGTGGATACATCACGGAGCGCTATGACGCCGCGCTCGATGATCTGCGTGATGCGGGCGCCGGCGGGCGGCGCGCAATTGCCGCGCTGGAGGCCCACTATCGCAGGCGGACCGGCATCGGCGCGCTCAAGATTCGCCACAACGGCGTGCTTGGCTATCATATCGAAGTCCCCGCGCGCGCCGCCGACGCGCTGATGGCGCCCGACAGCGGCTTCACGCATCGCCAGACGCTGGCAGGCGTGGTCCGCTTCAACGCCCCGGAACTGCACGAGGTAGCGGTAAAAGTGACTCAGGCCGGCGCCCATGCGCTCGCCGCCGAAGCCGCGCATCTCGAGGATCTTACCACCAAAGCACTAGACCGCCGCGAGGCCATCGCCGCGACCGCCGACGCGCTCGCCCGCATCGACGTCGTCGCCGGGCTCGCCGAACGCGCGGCGGAGAGCAACTGGGCCCGCCCCGCTTTGGTCGAGCATAGCTGCTTCGACGTGGAGGGCGGTCGCCATCCCGTGGTCGAAGACGCCGTGGCACGCTCCGGCGGCCGCTTCGTCGCCAACGACTGCAAGCTGTCGGAAAGCTCGCGGCTATGGCTCGTCACCGGCCCCAACATGGGCGGCAAATCAACCTTTCTGCGCCAGAACGCGCTGCTCGCCGTGCTCGCCCAGGCCGGCAGCTATGTACCCGCCACCAGTGCGACATTGGGCCTGGTCGACCGGCTGTTCAGCCGCGTCGGCGCGTCGGACAATCTCGCGCGCGGGCGCTCGACCTTCATGGTCGAGATGGTCGAGACGGCCGCCATCCTCGCTCAGGCCACGCCGCGCAGCTTCGTGATCCTTGATGAGGTCGGGCGCGGAACGTCGACCTATGACGGCCTAGCCATCGCCTGGTCGGTGGTGGAAGCGATCCATGAGGAGAATCGCTGCCGCTGCCTGTTCGCCACGCACTATCACGAACTGACTCGCCTAGCCGAGCGCTGCGACGCTTTGAGCCTCCACCATGTCCGCGCGCGCGAGTGGAAGGGGAACCTCGTCCTCCTTCACGAACTTGCCGACGGTCCCGCCGACCGCAGCTATGGCATCGCTGTCGCGCGCCTCGCGGGCATGCCGCCCAGCGCGATCAAACGGGCCAAGGCTGTGCTCGAGAAGCTGGAAGCAGGCCGCGAGAAGACCGGCGGACTCGCAGCGGGGCTAGACGACTTGCCCCTCTTCGCCGCCATGGCGCAGCAGGAGGAAGCACAGGTAGACGCACTGCGCAGCGAACTGGGCGCGCTCGACCTCGATGCGCTCAGCCCGCGCGAGGCGCTTGAAGTACTCTACCGGCTAAAGGCGTTGGCCGGCGACTGAGCCGCTCAGCCGCGGAACACGCCCTTGCGTGCGCCATAGGCATGGAACAGCCCGGGCCACGCCGATCCGGGCAACTCCTTCGGCAAGCGCACGCCAAAGCCATGCCCGCCTTCGTCGAACAGGTGCATCTCCCCCTTGCGCCCGGCCTTCAGCGCCGCATCGTAGAGCGCCAGGCTGTTTGCCACGGGCACCACGTCATCATCGACGGCATGCACCAGGAACAGTGGTGGCGTGTCCGCCCCCACCCGCTGCTCGACCGACGCGTGGCGCAGCGCCTCACGCGTGGCGTTCGGTCCCAGCAGATTGTCCCGCGAACCGGCATGCGTGATCGCTGCATCCAGGTTGATCACTGGGTAGACCAGCCCGGCGAGATCAGGTCGCGCCGGCAGTTGGTCCGCGGGGTCGACCGGCGCATATACCGCCTCGCCATGTCGCGTCGCCAGCGATCCGGCCAGATGGCCGCCCGCCGAGAACCCCAGCACGGCGACGCGCTCGGGATCGACGCCAAACCGCGCCGCCTGCTGGCGGATTACCCGCATGGCCCGCTGCGCGTCCTGCAGTGGCACCAGTTCGCGCTTTTCCCACCCCTCGCCCGGCAAGCGATAGAGCAGGATGAAGGCCGTGACGCCGCGCGCATTCAGCCACGCCGCCTGCTCAACGCCCTCATTGTCATAGGCCAGAAAACCATAGCCGCCCCCCGGCACCAGTAGCGCCGCGCTGCCGTTCGGCCGGCGCGGCCGCCGCACCACCACCGCCGGCTCGTCGATGCCCGTAACCCAGCGGTCGCTATGGCCCGGACGCTTCGACTGGTCGGCCGCTTTCCGCATGATGGCGGCCCCGCGATATCCGGGCGGTCGGCCGGGCCACAGCCGCACCACTTCGTCGCCAACACCAAGCTGCGCCGTCGCTCCTGGTCCCGCGGCCCCGCCCAACAGCGCCACGCCGCCTCCCAACACTGCGCGTCTCGTCGGCATCATCGCGCTGCATCCTCTCAGGATTGTCACAAGCCCAAAATGAAAGAGGCCGCCGAGCACCCGTCAGGGCACCCGGCGACCTCCGACATGGTCAGCGGCCGGAGTGTTCCAGCCCGGGAGACCATGCGGGCCGCGTTGCCGGCGTTGCGGAAGGCATCTGCCCGTCCGCACCCGGCGTTAGCGGCGCGTCTCCCGAACGAACTGAACCGACCTCACTGCTGAACCATGAGACATCGGATCACCTCCTTTCGCTAGTTGAAGAGCCTGTGCCTTTCGACACGCTGCGAATGTGAATCACGGCGCGTTTCAGAACAAGCCTTGTTTTGCATTTCTTTCTGCGCAACTCTGGAGTTCTGGGCCAAATGGATCGCTGCCTTAGCGCCGGCAATCCTCCGCCACGCGAAGAATCTCCGGCCAGGCCGGCACCACCAGCGGCGGCTGCCCGGCCATTTCCACGATGAAGCGCCCGCGGCTGAAGCCCATCGCGTCAATCAATCCGTCGCGCGCGCCAAGGCTGGCGGACAGTTGTCCATCGCCACCGGGGACAAGCTGCACTGCGCGCACGGTTGAACTGGTCCGGATCGTCGCCGACGCGGCCCCTGTCCCCGCGCCTGCGCGTGACAACAGCACCCCGCCCGCGCTGGAATTGCAGCGCAGCGTAAGCACCGGCGCCGCGCCCAACCGACCAAACGCTGCGACGCTGCCCGCCCCCTCGCGCCGATAGGTCCAGGTGCCGGGCGTCAACGCCCAGTCCCGCCAATCAGCCGACGGGGCCGGACGCGACGCCGGGGGCGGCGGGGCTGCGGGCGTGGGGACCGGAATCGGCGGCGCGGCGCGCGGGGCGGGCTCGCTCGGGGCGACGCAGCCCGCCAGCGCGAGCAGCGCAACGAAGGTCAGGCTTTGCACAAGAACAGGACGCATGCCCCGCTTATGCGGTAAGCACGCGCAGGCCTCAACCGTTCACGCGGCGCACCGTGTCATCACTCGGTCGGCGTGCGGATACAGCTGAGCTTCCTCCATCGCCCCGCGCGCGGCGACGCACGACAGCACGGCTCGTGTGGCCACACCGAAATCTCCCCATTCGCGGTTGATCCGGTCCACCGGCCAATCAAGTACATAGGTGCGAAACCATTCGACGAGCACACCATGTTCCTGGCGGCAGCGCAGCGCGAGCACGGTCGCGACCGCGTCGCCGGAGTAGAGCAGCGGATCGTAGACGCAGCGGTCCTCGCGCTCGCAATGATCGCTCAGCACCCGCATCACGCGCCAGCGTAATCCCGCCACACTGGCGCTATCGGGCAATTGCGCCGTGACCACGCGCGACAATTCGGCGGCCAGCGCTTCCAACTCCCGATGTTCCGCGCAAAGCTCGTCGATCAGCATGCCTGCCCCCTTCGCTCGCGATCTAGAGATTGTCGGATCGATTCGGGAGTAAGTAGAATCCGTAGCGCCTTCAAGAACATACCCGCGCCTGGCCGCGTCGCGCGAGAAACGGCGAAACGCCACGCCGACACGTCCAGTTCGGCTCAACCCACGGCTTCCGGCGGCTGCTTTAAAAGCCGCGCGGCTTCGGGGTAAGAACGCCGAGGCGTTATACCCGGCCCTTTCGGCGCACTCTCGCCGTTGCCGTGATCAGCTGCGGATCTGCACCACTGCGTCGATCTCCACCGCTGCGCCCAATGGCAGCACCGGCACGCCCACGGCGCTACGGGCATGGCGCCCGGCATCACCGAACAGCGCCTGCATCAGTTCCGAAGCGCCGTTAGCCACCTTGGGCTGATCGGTGAAGCCCGCCGCCGAGTTAACGAACACTCCAAGCTTCACTATTCGCTCGACGCGCGACAGATCGCCGCCGAGCGCCTTCTTGATCTGCGTGACGACCATCAGGCCACAGCGCTGCGCCGCTTCCTGGCCAAAGGTCAGATCGCGATCCTCGCCCAGCCGGCCGGTCATCAGTTCGCCGTCCTTGAACGGCAACTGCCCGGACAGATGCAGCATGCCGCCCGCCTCCACGGCAGGAACATAGGCCGCGACTGGCGCGGCCGCTTCGGGAAGAGAAAGGCCGAGTTCGGCCAGCTTTGCGTCGATGACAGCAGTCATGCCGACGCTGAACCACCAGACGCGGCGGCGGTCAAGCCTTGCGCGAAGCGCGCTTCAATCCACCCTTGCGCCTCCTTCCAGTCGTCGATGCGGGCATGGGCGTGCGGCGCAGGTGCGATGTGCGGCGCCATGTCGGGCTCGGACACCATGTGTAGGCGGTGGACCTGCGGCACGGTGCGTGCGACCGATTCGTGATGCTGGGGCAGATCGTCGACGAACACCGTTACGGGATTGCCGAACTCGGCCACCAGCCGCGCCACTGCCGGCCCCTTAGGTCCCTGATTGCACTCGACCCGATAGGCGATGTCATGCTCGTCCAACTGGGCAATGCGATGGGGGCGGCAATGGTCGCGCAAGTTGGTCAGTACGACGATGTCCGCCCGCTCGGCAATGGCGGCCAGGGCCCCGCGGGCGTGCGGCACCAGCGTCTGCCGGGCCATCTCGTCAGGAAAGAAGCCATCGAGCAACTCCCACATGCGCGGGGCCTCAACGATGCTGTCATCGGCGCGGCGGCGCATCGCATTCTCGAATCCACCCAGGGCCAGCGACAATTCGATGTCGTGCGCTTCGTCCAGCCAAGTGCCAAAATGGCGGACCATATGGAGCAGCACTTCGTCGCAATCGGTGATCAACAGGGGCTTCATGCACGCTCCAGCATCGCGCGTGCGGCGACGAGTTCGGCGGGGGTGCTGCCGATCTCGACGGCACAGGCGATCAGATCGGGCTCATGCGCTTCCAGGAAGCCGAGCGCGGCGGCGAGCAGCGCAGGATCGCCAATCCGGGCGCGCAGCTCCTCGGGCGTAAGACCGGTCAGGTCGAGCAAGCGATTCGCACGCCCCGAATCGCCCAGCGTCCACACCAGCGCCTGCAACGCCAACGCATCGGCATTTGTCTCAGCGGGCACCATCGCCTAACAGGTCCTTGTAATCATTACGGGTGCTGGCGTGGCAAAAAGGGTGCTCGTTGTCGAGGACAACGAACTCAATCTGAAACTGTTCTGCGATCTGCTGCGGGCGCATCGCTTCGCGGTGGAGCCGGTGAAGGACGGGCGCGAGGCCGTGGCCAAGACACGCGAATTCAACCCCGACCTAGTCGTCATGGACATCCAGATGCCGCACGTAACCGGATTGGAGCTGATTCGCGAGATGAAGCGAGACACCGAACTGCACACGATCCCGATCATGGCGGTGACCGCTTATGCCGGGCGCGAGGACGAGGAACGCATTCGCGCCGCCGGCGCGAATGCCTACGTGTCCAAGCCAATTTCGCTGGCGCGCTTCATGGAGGAAGTACGCGCGCTGGTGCCGGGCAGCACCGAAGAGCTGGAGGAAGAGGAAGCAGACGATACGGGGGAATAAGTCCCCCGCAGGCACTTACTTGATCTTGGCTTCCTTGAACTCGACGTGCTTGCGCACGACCGGGTCATACTTGCGGAAGTTCAGCTTCTCGGTCTGCGTGCGCGGATTCTTCTTGGTAACGTAGAAGAAACCCGTGTCCGCCGAGCTGACGAGCTTGATCTTGACAGTGGTCGGCTTGGCCATGACCCGAAACCCTTGATTGCAAAAATGGAAAAGCGGCGCGCGTCTGCGCACCGCTGACAGGTGCGGGCGGATGCGCCACTCCGCCGCGAAAGTCAAGGCTAAGGCGCAGCGGGCGGCCAATGCTCTCTCCGCGCGCGCAGGCCTGAAAGCCGTCTCCCGCTGTGGGAGAGGGCTGGGCGAGGGTGAGCAGCCCTACACGAGTCGCTTCAATCCACTCCCGAGGGAAAGGGCTAGACACGCCATCCAGCTGCGACCGCCCCCGCTATCCTCCCGCCCCTGTATGCTCTAGCACCCACGCATGGAAGCGCTCGTCCCCGCCTTTCTGCTGGCGCTGCTCAGCCAGGTCGGCGATCGCCCGCCGCTGCTCGCTGCGATTCTGTCAGACCGGTATCGGCACCCGGCCACCATCATCGTTGCCGCCGCTCTCGCGCACGCCGCCGGCAACGCTATCGCCGCCGCGGTCGGCGCTGGGCTGGCGCCGACACTGACGCCCGAGGCCAAGTCGCTGCTGCTCGCGGTGGCGCTCATCTTCGGCGGATTGACGGGGCTGTGGACGCCCAAGCTCCCCAGCCGGCTGCACCGCTGGCGGCTCGGCGCGTTCGCCACGGCGGCGTTCGGGCTGTTCATCCTGGCACTCGGCGAACGCACGCAATTCTTCACCTTCGCCCTCTCGGCCAATGACGATCCGTGGCTTGCGGCGACCGGCGCAACCCTGGGTGCCACCATCGTCAGCGCCGTTGGTGCCTTTCGCGGGGAGGCTCGCTGGTCCGCGCTGCCGCTTCGGCTGATCCGCAACGCCGCGGCGATGCTGTTCCTGTGTGTCGGCATCTTCATCGGATTGGGAGCCCTTCGGCTGGTCTGACGTTGGCTGCCTCGATCAGGCTGATGGAAATAAGCCATGGCCGGCAAGGGAGCCGACACTATATCGGCTTCGTTGAGCATCCGAACCGATCTGTGGAGACTGATCATGACCGACACGAAAGGGGCGCTTCAGACGCCTACCGACCTCAACCGCAACGACACGCGCAGCGTCGCCGACGCGCTGAACAGCGCGCTGGCTGATTGCTACACGCTGTATCTCAAGACCAAGAACTTCCACTGGCACGTCTCGGGTCCGCATTTCCGCGATTACCACCTGATGCTCGATGATCAGGCAAGCCAAATTCTGGGCGTGACCGACGCCATTGCCGAGCGCGTGCGCAAGACGGGCAACACCACGCTGCGCTCGATCGGCGACATCGCCCGCCGGCAGACGATCCGCGACAACGACGCCGATTTCGTCTCCGCCGCCGACATGCTGGCCGAACTCCGCGACGACAATCTCAAGCTTGTCGAGAGCTTCCGCATTGTGAAGGCCGCAGCCGAAGAGGCCAACGACAATGCTACCAGCGGCGTGGTCGACGAATGGACCGATCAGGCCGAAGAGCGCGCTTGGTTCCTGTTCGAAGCCAGCCGCAAGGGTTGATCTTGGAACAACCGCAAGGGGCTGCGCGTCGGCCCCTTGCGGGCGCTTTCCTGGTGTCCGCATGCGAACCATGACGGTGAAATGCGCGCCTTTGCAGACTTGCTCGACCGGCTGATCTATACGCGTTCGCGCAATGCCAAGCTTCGCCTGATCGGCGATTATCTTCGCGCCACGCGCGATCCCGACCGCGGTTGGGCGCTTGCGGCGCTTACCGGTACGCTGGACTTGCCGGCAGTCAAACCCGCACTGATCCGCGCGCTGATCCAGGAACGCGTCGATCCTGTGCTGTTCGGCCTCAGCCGCGATTTCGTCGGCGACACGGCCGAAACCGTGGCGCTGCTCTGGCCCGCGCCTCCAGTTCCAGCGGACGCGGCCGCACCACTCCACTTGTCACAGGTAATTCAGCGGCTCGCCGGCATCACGCGCTCCGATGCTCCGGCGGTGCTGGCCGAGATGCTCGACCAGCTTGATCCGGATGAGCGGTACGCCTTGCTGAAGCTGGCCACGGGCGAGTTGCGTGTCGGCGTCTCCGCGCGGCTGGCAAAGACGGCGCTGGCACAGGCGTTCGGGCTTGACGTCGATGCCGTCGAAGAGGTTTGGCACGGCATCGCGCCGCCCTTCGCGCCCTTGTTCGACTGGGCGGAAGGACGCGGTGAACAGCCGACCGCACAGAATATCCCCGTCTTCCGCCCGTTCATGCTCGCCCACCCGCTGGAAGAAAGCCAGGTCAGCCTGGAAGACTATGCTGCCGAATGGAAATGGGACGGCATCCGCGTGCAACTCGTCCATGTCGCCGGCCAAACCCGTCTGTTCAGCCGCGCTGGCGACGATATCACCCACAGTTTCCCCGAGATCGCGGGCGCCTTCACTACGCCAAGCGTGCTGGACGGCGAATTACTGGTGAAAGGAACGGCCCAGGGCACTACGCTGGATGACGGGGCAGGCGCCGCGAGCTTCAACGCCTTGCAGCAACGCCTTGGAAGAAAGGCAGTTTCCGCCAAGACGCTGGCAGAGTATCCTGCCTTTGTCCGCGTATACGATATGCTATACGACGGCAGCGAAGATGTCCGCGACCTCCCCTGGTCCGCCCGCCGCGCGCGGCTGGAAAACGTTGTCGCGGCCCTCGACCCAGACCGCTTCGACCTGTCGGCGTTGATCGAAGCAGAAGACTTCGCCGCGCTCGAGGAAATTCGCGCGGAAGCCCGCAACGCCGCGATCGAAGGCGTCATGCTCAAACGCCGCGACTCGCCCTATGTCGCCGGCCGCCGGGTAGGGCTGTGGTATAAATGGAAACGCGATCCGCTCACCGCCGACTGCGTGCTCATGTATGCCCAGCGCGGGAGCGGCAAACGAAGTTCGTTCTATTCCGACTTCACCTTCGGGTGCTGGACCGAAGCAGGCGAACTGCTGCCGGTGGGTAAAGCCTATTTCGGCTTCACCGACGAAGAACTGAAATGGCTTGATCGCTATGTGCGCAACCACACGACAAAACGCTTCGGCCCTGTACGAGAAGTAGAAAAAGCGCTGGTGCTCGAAGTCGCGTTCGACTCGATCCACATGTCCAAACGCCACAAGTCGGGTTTGGCGATGCGCTTTCCTCGAATCAGCCGCATCCGCACCGACAAGCCTGCGCACGAGGCGGACACGATCGTGGGGCTGACCAAGCTAGTGTCCTAAGCCCCCCTAGTCAGCCGATCACCACGACCCCGACCGCCGCGAACTGCTCCTCAACCAGCATGGTGGTGGTGCGGCCATCGTGAAGCGGCATGCCGATGGCTCGGCTGTACTGCTTCAACACCGCCGCATCGAAGCCTTCGCGGCGTGCGTCGAGTGCAGACCAAGCGACGCAAAAGTCATAGGCGAGGCCGACGAGCACGCAGCGCGTAATGCCCTTATCGCGCAGGAACCCGGCCAATCCCGTCTTGGTGCTCCTGTCGTTCTCAAAAAACGCCGAATAGGAGTCGATTGAGCGATTACAGCCCTTGCGCACGATCAGCGCGGCGCGTTCGAGGGTCGGCGCGATGTGCGGATGAAACGCCGCACCGGCGGAACCCTGGATGCAATGATCCGGCCACAACAGTTGCTCGCCATAGGGCATTTGGATGATGTCGAACGGTCGCTTGGGCGGGTGGCTGCTGGCAAAAGAATGGTGGCCGGCAGGGTGCCAATCCTGAGTGATCACCACCGTAGAAAAGGCATCGGCAAGCCCGTTGATGCCCGGCATCACCGTATCGCCTTCGACCACCGCCAGTGCTCCACCGGGACAGAAATCGACTTGGGGATCGATGACGATCAAGGCGTCAGTCTGCTCAACCAGAAAAGGAACGTGGTGCACATTGTGTCTCCTGGCGCCCCGGAAGCAACCGCCTGCCTCAAGTGAATTTGCAGCGATGTAAGCGCCGCGGCACCGACGCAGCCTGCAACGAAAAAGGGCCCGGTGTCTCCACCAGGCCCTCGATCAATCGCTACTGCTCGGCTTAGCTGCCGGGCTGCAGGTTCACCGCTGCGTGCTTGCCGCGGCGATCGACTTCGAGTTCGAACTCGAGCCGGTCTCCTTCGTTGAGCGTCGGCATGCCTGCGCGCTCAACAGCGGAGATGTGCACGAACGCGTCGGGCTGACCATCATCGCGCTGAATGAAGCCGAAGCCCTTCATCGCGTTGAAGAACTTAACCGTGCCGGTTGCACGCTCACCGGTCAGCTGACGCTGCGGACCACCCCGTGCGCCGCCGGCGTCGCGCGGAGCGCCGCCGCCATTGTCTTCGACAGGCATCGGTTCGCCCTCGATCTTCAGCTCGGTTGCCGAGATGCGGCCACCACGGTCGACCAGCGTGAAACCGAGGGGCTGGCCTTCAGCCAGACCCGTCAGGCCAGCCTGCTCGACTGCCGAGATGTGCACGAACACGTCCTCGCCGCCATCGTCGCGAACGACGAAGCCAAAGCCCTTCTGACTGTTGAAGAACTTAACGACGCCGGTCGCTTCACCAACAACCTGAGGAGGCATGCCACCGCCACCGCCGCCGCCACGTCCGCCGCCGAAGCCGCCACCGCCGCCACGACCACCGCCGAAGCCGCCGCCGCCGCCGCCGAAACCGCCGCCACCGCCGCGGTAACCACCGCCGCCGCCGCCGAAACCGCCACGATCACCGCCGAAGCTGCTGCCGCCGCCGAAACCGCCACGATCACCGCCGAAGCTGCTGCCGCCGCCGCCGAAACCGCTGTCTTCGCTGCCGAAACCATCGCGCTTGTCTCTGCCGCGTCCGCCGCGATCCCCACGGCGCCCTCTATCGAAACTCATGCCCTGCTCGTCTTCCCGGTTCGCCCACATCAAAATCAAAACCGAGCGTCGGACGAAAAACGCAGGTCTTCGCGGTCTGAAAGAGTACCGCCACGGGTCGTCATAACGTACTTTCAAACGAGGTGCGAACAAAATTCGACTGAATTGCGGCAATTGCGTGCCGAACCAGAAGCATATTCTTCGAACATAGCCAAACCAAAGCCGCGTGCGCCGCCACATGGGCAGAGCGGATCGCGCATGTCAGCGGCATTGAGGTGCGCGAACAACCCGCCTATGCGCGGGCCATGGCTGTACATTTCCATGAAGAAGATCTGCCTGAAGGCGTGTTCGCCCCCGGCGCCTCGATTGCGGTCGATACTGAGACGATGGGCCTGATCACCATGCGGGACCGGCTTTGCGTGGTGCAGCTTTCGGACGGATCCGGAGACGAGCACCTGGTGCGATTCGGCCCACAGTCCAGCTACGATTCGCCGAACCTGCGCGAGGTGCTGGCCGATATCGGTCGGCTGAAGCTTTATCACTATGCGCGATTCGATCTGGCAGCGATTCGCTTCTACCTGGGCGTGACCGCGGGTCCAGTGTTCTGCACCAAGATCGCGTCCCGCCTGGTGCGCACCTATACCGATCGGCATGGCTTAAAGGATCTGGTTCGGGATCTGCTGGGGCAGGAAATATCCAAGCAGCAGCAGTCGTCCGATTGGGGTGGCCCCGTGCTTTCCGACGCACAACGCGACTATGCGGCTTCCGACGTCCGCTTTCTTCATGCGATGAAGGTGGAACTCGATGCGCGCCTCGAGCGTGAAGGACGCATGCCGCTCGCCCAAGCCTGTTTCGACTTCCTGCCCTGGCGCGCCGAGCTCGACCTTGCAGGATGGCCGGAGGTCGACATCTTCGCTCATGCCTAATCGCGCGACTCGACTTTCATCGCAAAAGCGCGGCTGGGCCCATCCCGGCAGCAGTCATGATCGCACGATCCGCCTGCTGCTGATCGTGTTGCCGGCTGCTATCGGCGTGCTCACGGCTTTCTTGGTGGTGGCGCCACTGATGATGGGCGGCGAGATGAGCTTTCTGCTGGATAAAAATCGAGTCGATGTCGCCAAAGAACGCCTGCGCATCGAGCGCGCGGAGTATCGCGGTGAGGATGCCAAGGGTCAGGCGTTCCACCTGCATGCCGGCTCAGCGGTCCAGCAAAGCTCGGCGCAGCCGATCGTGCGGTTGAACGACCTTCAAGCCGAAATACAGCTACCGGAAGGCCCCGCCTCCATCGTCGCGCCCGCAGGCAGTTACGACCTCAACACCGAGCAAGTTGCCGTGAACGGCCAGATTCGCTTCAAGACCTCGGACGGATATGTACTCAACACACAGAACGCCACCGTCGACTTGAAAAGCCGGACGCTGCAAAGTGGGGGAGCTGTGACCGGCAACACGCCGATGGGCGTGTTCAGTGGAAACAAGCTGAGCGCGGACCTGGAGAAGCGGACAGTGTCGCTCAACGGCAATGCGCGCTTGCGGATATTTCCTAAGCGCGCAAATAGGCGCTGATGACTCGCGCCCCCGCTCTCCTTTCGATCGGCCTGCCGCTCGCGCTCGCCGCGTCCGGCGGCGCCGTTGCGCAGTCACGCCACAATTCGGCTGCGCCGATCGACGTAGCGTCGGACGCCATCGAATTGCAGGATCGTGCCAACCGGGCGCTGTTGACCGGAAATGTGCGCATTACCCAGGCCGAGATGACGCTGACGGCCTCGCGCGTGACGGTGAGCTATACCGGTCAAATCGCCGACGGCTCGCCGCAGGTCTCTCGCCTCGACGCGGCCGGCGGCGTCACGGTAACTCGCCCCCAACAAAGCGCGACATCGCAATATGCGGTCTACGATCTCAATCGCCGCATCATCACCATGATCGGCGGGGTAACGCTGCGCCAAGGCGGGAACAACGTAACTGGTGCACGCTTGTCCATCAATCTCGATACCGGCCGCGCAACGATCGATGGTTCGGGCGTCGGAGGCGGCACCACCGCACCAGGGCAGCCTGGTGTCCAGAGCCGCGGCGGGCGTGTCACCGGCCGCTTCTCCGTGCCGCAACGCTCCACTAGCACGCCGCAGCAATAGTCGGTTTTTGCGACCGCCCGCCGCACTGCCCCTTTCCTTCCACGCGTTCCATCGCCAGACTCTGGAACACGCGCCAGGCTCCGGCAGCGCACAAGGAAGACCCGAGGACCTTGCCATGAACGATGTCGCGATGATCGAGCCCGTGGTAGCGGATCCGGCTTCGGCTCCGAACCAGGGCCTCGCGGTCGTTTCCATTGCCAAATCCTATGACAAGCGTGTGGTGCTGACCGACGTGTCGGTTTCGGTCGGGCGCGGCGAAGTCATTGGATTGTTGGGGCCAAATGGCGCCGGCAAGACGACGTGCTTCTACTCGGTGATGGGATTGGTGAAGCCCGACTCGGGTCGCATCATGCTGGATGGCGAGGACATCACCCGGCTGCCGATGTATCGTCGTGCCGTGCTGGGCTTGGGTTATCTGCCGCAGGAGACTTCGATCTTTCGTGGCTTGAGCGTCGAGCAGAACATCATGGCGGTGCTGGAGCTGAGCGGCCGCAGCCGCGATGAGCGGCAAGCCCGCCTTGATCAGCTTCTCGATGAATTCGGCCTCACACGCCTGCGCACCTCGCCCTCGATGGCGCTGTCGGGCGGCGAGCGGCGCCGTGCGGAGATCGCCCGGGCGCTGGCCGCTGATCCCACGATCATGCTGCTCGACGAACCGTTCGCGGGCATCGACCCGATCTCGATATCCGACATTCGCGATCTGATTTGTGAACTGAAGAAGCGTGGCATCGGCGTGCTGATCACCGATCACAATGTCCGCGAGACGCTGGACATCGTCGACCGGGGCTACATCATCTATGATGGCCGGGTGCTGTTCGCCGGATCGCCCGATGATCTGGTTCGGGACGAGAATGTCCGCCGCCTGTATCTGGGCGAAAGTTTCGAGCTCTAGAGCGTCATGAGCCTCGCGCCTCGCCTCGACCTGCGGCAGTCGCAATCGCTGGTGATGACACCCCAGCTTCAGCAGGCGATCAAACTGCTGGCGCTGTCGAACCTGGAGGTCGAAGCCTTCATCGCCGAAGAGCTCGAGAAGAACCCGCTACTCGACGCCCAGGGTGGAGGCGAGGACACGCCCGACCCCGTGCCGCCCGAGGATCAGGGCGAGTGGGAGAGCCTTCGGGACAGTCCGGCTGATGCGAGCGAGCTGCTGAACAGTGGCGCTGAAGCGCTGGGCGAAGCGGCGCTAGACGTGGACCTTTCGGCCGAGGCGTTTCACCACGACTCCGCCGTCGACAGTCTGGGAGGCATGGACGGGGGTCTTGGCCTGAACGGTGCAGCCGGCAGCATGGCAGAGGACGGACCCGACTTCGACAACATGGCCGCGGGCGGTGCCAGCCTGGCCGATCATTTGATGGCGCAGGCGGGGGCGAGTATTGCGGGCGACGACTTGTTCATCGCGGCCCAGATCATCGATCAGATCGACGAGTGCGGCTATTTGCAGGGTTCGCTCCTCGACCTCTCAAGCCGTTTGGAAGTGCCCCTCGCCCGATCCGAGCAGGTGCTGGCAATTATTCAGACATTCGATCCTACCGGCGTAGGTGCGCGCAGCTTATCGGAATGCCTCGCGCTGCAGGCGAAGGAGGCCGACCGCTACGATCCCTGCATGGCGCGGCTGATCGACAATCTGGACCTTGTCGCGCGCGGCGACATGGCGCGCCTGAAGCGCATCTGCGGCGTCGATGACGAGGATTTGGCCGACATGGTTCGCGAACTGCGATCCTATGATCCCAAGCCCGGCTGCCGCTTTGGCGGGGAGCCGCCGGCCAGCGTGATCCCCGATGTCTTCGTCGCTCGTCGGCGCGACGGCTGGGCAGTCGAGCTGAATGGGGCAACCCTGCCCCGGCTGCTAGTCAACCGCAGCTATCATGCGCAAGTGTCCGCCGGTCCGCAAGACAAGGCCAGCAAGGCCTGGCTCTCGGATTGCCTTGCGAGCGCCAATTGGCTGATCAAGACGCTGGACCAGCGCCAGCGGACGATCGTCAAGGTCGCCGGCGAGATCGTGAAACAGCAGGAGGCGTTCTTCCTGCGCGGCGTAGCGCATTTGCGGCCGCTGACGCTCCGGCAGGTGGCCGAGGCGATCGAGATGCACGAATCCACCGTCAGCCGGGTGACCTCGAACAAATATCTCAGCTGCGCGCGCGGGCTGTTCGAGCTGAAATACTTCTTCACCAGCGCGATCGCCGCAGCCGATGGTGGCGAGGCGGTGTCTGCCGAAGCAGTGAAGAGCGCGATCCGAGCGCTGATCGCCGCCGAGGACGCGAAGAAGATCCTGTCGGACGATACGCTCGTAGAACTGCTCAACGCCAAGGGGTTCGATATCGCCCGGCGCACGGTTGCCAAATACCGTGAAGCGATGGGAATCGGCAGCTCCGTACAACGCCGCAGGCAAAAGGCGCTCGCGGGCGCCACCTGAGAAGCGCCCGCTCTATAATGAGCAAGTGAGCGCTAACTATTCCTTCCTCGTAGAACCCGAACGGGACCTAGTCCGGATCACCATGGGTGGCCTTTTCGGCCCCGATGACATCCAGGGCTTTCTGGCGGCGCGAAAAGCAGCCCACGCCAAACTGATCTGCCCGCGCAATGCCCACCTTACGCTGGTCGATTCGCGTGAGATGAAAATCCAGTCGCAAGACATGGTCACCGCCTTTCAAGGGGTGCTTGCAACACCGGAGTATCGCTCACGCCGGCTCGCCTTTGTGATCGGTCGCACGCTGGCGCGGAGTCAGTTGCTGCGGGCTTTGTCGGGACGCGGTGCGTATTGCTTCGAGACCTTCCTGGAGGCCGAAGCATGGCTGTTCAGCCCAGCCGACGAAGCGCCACTGCGGGTGGCAAGCTAGCCCATCAACGCGGCCGACCATGTTGAAGCGCCGGGGCAGCAACCGGCTACTCCCTTGAAACGTTTAAATCGCGCTTCACCAGACGTACCGGTGCTCAATCGTCTTCGTCTTCGAAACCGACCAGATCCAACGCGCGCGCCTTTATCTGGCGCATGCTGCACCAATGGACCAGCGCGTCTTCGCGGCCATGAGTCACCCAAACCTCGCGCGGCGCGATCTCCTGGATCGTATGCGTCAACTCGTCCCAATCGGCATGGTCGGACAGGATCAGCGGCAGTTCGACGTTGCGCTGGCGTGCACGCTGACGCACCCGCATCCAGCCTGAGGCCATGGCCGTGATCGGATCGGGCAGCCGGCGCGACCAGCGGTCAATAAGCGCGCCGGGGGGGCACAGGATGATGCGGCGCTGGAGCTCAGCCTTGCTCGCGCCTGTGGCGGGGCGCAGGTCGCCAAGTTCCACGCCATGTTCGACGTACAAGTCGCATAGCCGCTGCAAGGCACCGTGGATGTAGATGGGATCGTCATAACCCATCACGCGCAATTCGCGGATCACCCGCTGCGCCTTGCCCAGCGCATAGGCACCGACGACGATGCAGCGCCCTGGCTCGGCACGTAGCGCCACCAGCAGCTTGTCGAGTTCGTCGTGTGTCTCAGGGTGCACGAAGACCGGCAGCCCGAACGTTGCCTCGGTGATGAAGATGTCGCAAGGCACCGGCTGGAACGGTTCGCAGGTGGGATCTTCCCGCCGCTTGTAGTCGCCCGAGACCACCACGCGCTCCCCGGCATGTTCGAGCACGATTTGGGATGAGCCGAGCACATGGCCGGCAGGCACGAAGCTGACGTCGACACTGCCCAGGCGCACCACCTCGCCATAATCGCAGGGGCGGCCGTTCTGCGCACCGTAGCGGCAATCCATGATCGCCAACGTACCTGGCGTCGCCCAGACCTCGCCGTGCCCGCCGCGCGCGTGATCGGCATGGCCATGCGTCACCAAGGCGCGCTCCACTGGTTGTGACGGATCGACCCACGCGTCCGCCGCGGGGATGTAGATGCCCGTCGAATGCGGTTCGATCCAGCTGCCCAATGCCATGGTAGCAATATGGTTGGCGCAGTGCCTGGGTTCCACTTGGGATCGAAAGCACCCGCGACTTCGTTGAGCCCGACAAGAGAACCGGAGAGGTGCACCAATGGACCTATCGAACATTCAAGGCGTGATGGTGATCGTTGGCCCGATCTTGTTGGCCATCGCAATCGCGTGGGCGATGCTGCACAATCGTGGATCGCGCAAGGACGTCGCACATACCGAAGCTGCGACACGCGAACGGTATGATCAGCAGGATCGCGAGGACAAGGCACGCCAGAATGGCGGCGTTGCCTAAAGCCCTTGCGGACCGAGCGGGATCGCGCCACCGCTAACGCGTGAGCGATCCCACCGTCGCACTTCCCGAAATTCTAGCAGGCTGGTTCGCCAAGCGCGGCTGGGCGCCACGTCGGCATCAATTGGAAATGGCGGCAGCCGCCAAAGGGGGCCGCCACGCATTGCTGGTCGCCCCAACCGGTGCCGGCAAGACTTTGGCGGGATTTCTGCCGACGCTGATCGATCTGGTAGAGCGTCCCGTAGAGGGACTGCACACGCTCTATATCTCGCCCCTCAAGGCGCTTGCGGTTGACGTTCAGCGCAACTTGCTGACGCCTATAGATGAAATGAAGCTGCCGATCCGCGTGGAGACGCGCTCCGGCGACACGCCGTCTGACCGCAAACTGCGGCAGCGCGCACGCCCGCCGCAGATCCTGCTCACCACGCCGGAATCGCTGAGCCTGTTGCTGTCCTATGAAGACAGCCTGACCATGTTCACCGACCTGAAGACCGTTGTGATCGACGAGGTTCATGCCTTCGCCACCGGTAAGCGAGGCGACCTGCTGTCGTTGGCGATGGCGCGGCTACAACGACTTGCGCCGGGCCTCAGGCGCGTGGCGCTTTCGGCAACGGTTCGCGATCCGGATGGGTATCGCGCCTGGCTGGCACCTGACGGCGATATCGATACGGTGACACTGGTCGAAGGCGACAAGGGCGCCGACCCACACATCACTATCCTGCTGCCGGAGGGACGCGTTCCCTGGGCCGGGCATTCGGGCGTCTATGCCATTCCGCAAGTAATGGCCGAGATCGAGACCCACAAGACGACCATCGTCTTCTGCAACACGCGCGGGCTGGCGGAACTGGTATTTCAGCAGCTCTGGAAGGTGAACGAGCTGAAGCTCCCGATCGGGGTGCACCATGGCAGCTTGAGCTTGGAGGCGCGGCGCAAGGCCGAACAAGCGATGGCGAACGGGCAGTTGCGCGCCCTCGTTGCGACGGCGAGTCTGGACCTCGGCGTAGACTGGGGCGACGTGGATTGCGTGATCCAGATGGGCGCGCCCAAGGGATCGTCGCGGCTGCTGCAGCGGATCGGGCGCGCCAACCACCGCATCGACGAGCCGTCGGAGGCAGTGCTGATCCCCGGCAACCGTTTCGAATATTTGGAAGCACGGGCAGCGCTGGACGCAGTAGAGGAAGGCGAGCTCGACATTGACATCTTCCGCCCCGGCGCGCTGGATGTGCTGGCGCAGCATGTGATGGGGTGCGCCTGTGCTGCTCCGTTTGTGGCGACGGAGATGCTCGACGAAGTGCGCAGCGCGCTGCCTTATTCGGCGCTGGGCGACGACATCTTCGACCGGGTACTCCACTTCATCGCCGACGGCGGCTATTCGCTGAAGGCCTATGATCGGTTCAAGCGGCTGACCAAAGGTCAGGACGGCATGTGGCGCGTGACCAAGCCAGGATTTGTTGCGCAGCATCGGCTGAACGCCGGCATCATCGTCGAAGCGCCTATGCTGGAAGTCCGGTTCAAGAATGGCCGCAGGCTCGGCAAGGTCGAGGAGGCGTTCGGCACGCAGCTCGCGCCGGGCGACACCTTCTTCTTTGCCGGACTCGCACTGGAGGTTGAGCGAGTCGAGCTGACCGATCTCATCGTCCGCGCCACGTCCAAACAGGCCCGCTTCGTGTCGTATATGGGCGCGCGGCTCGCGATCACCTCCACGCTCGCCGATCGGGTGCGGGTGTTTCTGCACGACCAGAGCCAATGGGCGCGCTTCCCGGGCGACGTCCGCGAGTGGCTGGAAGTGCAGTTGCATCGCTCAGTCCTGCCGGAACCCGGCCAGCTACTTGTCGAAACCTTCCCGCACGAGGGGCGTCACCACATGGTGGCCTATAGCTTTGAGGGGTGGAACGCGCACCAGTCGCTCGGCATGTTACTCACCCGGCGGATGGAGGCAATGGGACTTAAGCCACTAGGCTTCGTCGCCAATGACTATGCGCTTGCGGTATACGGGTTGGAGAAGATCACCGACCCGGCGGCCTTGTTCTCACCCGACATCCTGGAGCACGAATTCGTCGACTGGGTGCAGCAATCCGCGCTGCTCAAGCGAGCGTTCCGCGAAGTCGCAATCATCGGCGGGTTGGTCGAGCGCCAGGTGCCGGGCAGGAAGAAGAGCGGGCGACAGGTCACTTTCTCGACTGATCTGATTTACGACGTGCTGCGCAAATATGAGCCGGATCACTTGCTGCTGCGCGCCGCTTGGGAGGATGCGCGCGCACGGATGACCGATGTCGGACGACTGGCGCGGCTGCTGGATGGGGCAGCCGAGCAGATGCTGCATGTCGATTTGGAGCGGGTGAGCCCGATGGCGGTGCCGGTGCTGATCATGATTGGCCGCGAGAAGGTTGTGCAGGGATCCGGCGAGGACGCGCTATGGGCGGAAGCCGAGGCGGCAATCGCAGCTGAAGCGATGCGCGTCGACTGAGGTTCGCCTGCGCGGGTTGTTGCGCAGCATGGACAGGCGTATTCTTACTCGATGGAGCGAGTCTGCCGGCCTCTTCTACCATTGGTTCTACTGGCTGGCGGCTCCGTATGCGCGCAGGACCTGCCGGATGAAGCGTCATCCTTAACGGAGCTATCGCCCGAGGCCATATTGCTGGCGCTCGAACAGATCGACGCACGGCTGACGGTGCCAGTTTCGGTAGGCCGTAACGGCCCATACCACTTCATCATCGACACCGGAGCTGAGCGGTCGGTCATCGCGCGCGAGTTGGCGCAGGTGCTTCAGCTGGCTTCGGGCAGGCCGGTGTTGCTTACCACGATGACTGGGTCAGCAGAGTCGAGACCGCGTAGGCGGGTACAGTTCGGATCGCTGCCGGTGGCGTTTGCCGACGTGGAACCGTTTCGCCGCTTCGACCTGGCCGAACAGCCCGCGCTGCTGCTCGGTATGGACGCGTTGCGCAGTTTCCGGCGCGTCGATATTGACTCTCTCCCAACCGGCAGATGCGCTTTGTCATGCCGAAGAAGCTGCGCGAGGTGCGCAACTCCACGCCGAGCGGCCGCGGATCGGGTCCAGGCGGCATACAGCCCTAGGCAGCCCCCACCATTATGCGCATTGACGCTATCGGCAGAGCCTGATTGGCTGGCGACATGGCTGTTCTTTCGCGTTCGACGCTCGCTACCGTTCCCATCGACATCCTGCGCCCCAGGCATGATCCGGCGACGCTGCGCACCGGCATCGTCCATTTCGGGCCGGGGGCGTTCCACCGTGCCCATCAGGCGCATTATGTCGATCGAGTGCTTGACGCCGATCCTCGCTGGGGAATTGCTGCGGTTTCGCTGCGCAGTGGAAGCACCACCGAAGCGTTGAAGCGGCAAGACGGGCTGTACACATTGGCGGTGATCGCTCCCGAGCCGAAGATGCGGGTGCTAGCGGCGCATTCCGATGCGATCGGGCCGGGTGAGGGGGCACGTCTGCGCGCGCTGCTGGCAGATCCGGCGGTGCGGATCGCGACCAGCACCGTGACCGAGAAAGGCTATTGCCTGGGGAGCGACGGGACGTTGGACTTCGCGCATCCCGACATCGTCCATGACCTTCAGCAGCCCGACGCGCCGGTAAGCGTTGTAGGCTGGATTGTTGCTGGTTTGGGGGATCGGCGAGCGGCGGGGTTGGCGCCGTTCGCGATGTTGTGCTGCGACAACATGACAGGGAATGGCACCAAGCTTCGCGCCGCTTGCGCGGCGCTGGCGCAAGCGCGCGATCCGGATCTTGCCAAATGGATTGAGGCTGAGGCCAAGTTCCCGGACTCGATGGTGGACTCGATCACTCCGGCAAGCGACGCCGCGTTCCTGGACCAAGTGGCGGGGACGTTGGGCCTTGTGGATGCGGCGGCGGTGCAGCGCGAACCCTTTGCCCAGTGGGTGCTGCAACGCTTCGACTTTGCCGACGGCCCTGATCTCGCTGCGGCTGGTGTGACGATGACCGACGATGTGCGGGGCTATGAGCAGGCCAAGCTGCGCATTCTGAATGGCGCGCACTCCAGCCTGGCCTATATCGGGCTCGCCTTGGGGCATGAGACGGTGTTCGAAGCAATGTCCGACCATGCGCTCGGCGGGTTCGTGGCGCGACTAATGCACGAGGACATAGCCGCGTCGCTGAGCCGCGTCGCAGGATTGGATCTCGCAGGCTATGCGGATGCAGTGCTGGAGCGGTTCCGCAACCCAGCGATCCGCCACCTTTTGTCGCAGATCGCCTGGGATGGATCGCAAAAGCTGCCTTACCGCCTACTCGAAACAGTCGCGGAGGCGCTGGACGCTGGGCGGAGCGTCGAGCGGCTGGCGGTGCCGGTGGCGGCATGGATGGCATTCGTGCGACGAAAGGCGCTTTCGGGGGAGACAATCACCGACCCGCTAGCCGGCATGCTGGCTTCGGCGGCGACCACAGGTGAGCCGGTTGCGGACCTGCTGGCGATGCGACAGGTGTTCCCGGCGCGCGTGGCCCAGGATGCGCGGTTCCGCGAGGCTGCAGCGGCCGCGTTTTCACGCTTTATTGCAGACGATGTCGAGGCGCTGCTTACGCGCTAATCCGTTGGGCAAGCCTCCACGACCAGCGTAGCTGGCGTCCTTTTCCCCGTAAGCGGCATTCAGAGGGCGGTGATTTCGCCGTTGTGGAGAGTGTGCGTGCAGAGCTGGGCCTGCGGCGTGTCGCTCGCTTCAAGCGCGGCGACGGTGACCCAACCTTGCGCCCGCAGGGTCCGCCCCTCCTCGGTACGCGTGCCATAGGGCAGGAACAGGCGGGTGCGTTCGGCGGTACCGAGGCCAGTGTCGAGCACCGGATCGGCGTACAGCGAGAAGCCGACGGCGGGTTCCTCTCTGCCCTCGTCATGAAGCACTGTGTAGGTGCCGCCCCGGCCGATTTCGGCGCGAACCCCTTGCGCGAAGAGCGAGAAGCCCAGCCAGCTTTGATATTCAAAACCATGGCGTTCGGTTGGATCGAGCGTGAGCGCGACCTGACCGTCCAGGCTGGAGGCAATGCGCGAAATGCCGTCAAGGCGGCTGGCGAGCGCGTTGCCCGCGTCGATGGAGCGCAGCTTGGCCATCGCACGCTCGAACGGGCCGGCGGCCTCGATCAGCGGCAGGTAGCGGCGGTCGATCGCAGCAACGCCGCCGGCATCCTTGGCGTCGAGCCGGTCGCGCAGAGTCTCGAGCGTAGCTGGATCAAGCCGCCCGGCGGCAAGCGTGTCGACCAAGTCCGGCAGCGTGAAGTCGATGGCGAGGCCAGTGATGCCGGCGGCGTGCAGGGCCTCAATCGCGACCTGGACGACCTCACTTGCGGCGGCGACCGAATCGAGGCCGATCAGTTCGGCGCCGATCTGGCGCATCGCGCGCTGCGGATCCAGTTCAGAGCCGCTAAGGCGCAGCACCTGGCCGGCATAGCAAAGGCGCACGGGGCGCGGGTGGTGGCCCATGCGGGTGGCAGCGATGCGTCCGACCTGCGCAGTAAGATCGGGGCGGATCGCCAGCGTGCGCTGCGACACCGGATCGATGAAGCGCACCGCGTCGCGGACGCCCCCGGCCTTGAGGCGCGTGGCGAGCTCGTCGGCAAATTCGGCAAGCGGCGGATCGACCTGCTCATAGCCATAAAGGCGCGCGTGGCCGAGCACGCGCGCCTCCAGGCGGGCCGCCGCGTCGGCGGCGGGTGGCAGACGGTCGTGAAATCCTTCGGGCAGCAATCCGGTCATGACGCTGCCCGCTATCGGATTCAGAAGTTGAGCGCCATGGCGGTTTTCACGCCAGGAAGCGCACGGACGCGGGTGATCAGATCCGTCGACACCTGCCCGTCGACCGAGAGCAACAGCACCGCCTCGCCGCCGGCCTGACGACGGCCGAGGTGGAAGGTGCCGATGTTGACGCCTGCTTCGCCAAGCGTGGTGCCGAGGCGCCCGATGAAGCCCGGGGCGTCTTCGTTGACGATGTAGAGCATCGGGCCGGCAAGATCGGCCTCGACCTTGATGCCGAACAGCTCGACCAGACGAGGCGCCTGGTTACCAAACAGCGTGCCCGCGACCGAGCGATCGCCGGTCTGAGTGCCGACGGTGACGCGGACCAGCGTATGGTAGTCGCCCTCGCGCTCATGGCGCACTTCACGGACGTCGAGCCCGCGTTCCTTGGCGAGGAACGGCGCGTTGACCATGTTCACCGTGTCCGAATGAACCCGCATCAGGCCGGCCAGCACTGCGCCGGTGATCGGCTTCTGGTTGAGCTCGGCAGCGGCGCCCTCGACTTCGATGGCGATGTTCGAGAGGTCGCTGGTGGCAAGCTGGCCGACCAGGCTGCCCAGCTTCTCGGCAAGCGCCATGTACGGCTTGAGGCGCGGCGCCTCCTCCGCCGACAGGCTCGGCATGTTGAGCGCGTTGGTGACCCCGCCCGAGACGAGATAATCGGCCATCTGTTCGGCGACCTGAATCGCGACATTGACCTGCGCTTCGCTGGTCGAAGCGCCGAGATGCGGCGTCGAGATGAAGTTAGGCGTGCCGAACAGCGGCGACTCCTTGGCCGGCTCCGTCACGAACACGTCGAGCGCGGCGCCGCCGACATGGCCGGAGTCGAGGCATTCCTTAAGCGCTGCTTCGTCGATCAGCCCGCCGCGCGCACAGTTGATGATGCGCACGCCCTTCTTGGTCTTGGCAAGGTTCTCGCGGCTGAGGATGTTGCGGGTCTGGTCAGTCAGCGGCGTGTGCAGCGTGATGAAGTCGGCGCGCAGCAGCAGGTCGTCGAGGCTCATTTTCTCGACGCCCATCTCGATCGCGCGCTCTGGCGTCAGGAAGGGATCATAGGCGATCACCTTCATCTTGAGGCCCAGCGCACGATCGGCGACGATCGAGCCGATATTGCCCGCGCCGATCAGGCCGAGCGTCTTGCCGGTGACCTCGACGCCCATGAAGCGGTTCTTCTCCCACTTGCCGGCCTGAGTGGACCTGTCGGCTTCGGGCAGGTCGCGGGCGAGCGCGAACATCAGCGCGATGGCATGCTCGGCGGTGGTGATCGAATTGCCGAATGGGGTGTTCATCACCACCACGCCCTTTGCCGACGCGCTGGGAATGTCCACATTGTCGACGCCGATGCCGGCGCGGCCGACGACTTTCAGATTGGTCGCGTGCTCGAGAATGTCCTTGGTCACCTTGGTCGAGCTGCGGATCGCCAGGCCGTCATACTGGCCGATGATCGCCTTCAGTTCGTCGGGGGTCTTGCCGGTGATCTCATCGACCTCGACGCCGCGCTCGCGGAAGATCTGCGCGGCCTTAGGGTCCATCTTGTCGGAAATTAGTACCTTGGGCATTTGGAATGTCCTTGATCTTACCGTCACCTACCCCTTGAGCCGGGAGCCCGCCCTCGCGGGCGACGGTTGAATAGCTGGACCCCGGCGCAAGGCCGGGGTGACGATGTGGGTTAAGCGCCAGCCTTGGCGGTTGCGTAGGCCCAGTCGAGCCACGGCCCGAGCGCCTCGATATCGGCGGTGTCGACGGTTGCGCCGCACCAGATGCGAAGGCCTGCCGGCGCGTCGCGGTAGCCGGCGACATCATACGCCGCGCCTTCCTTCTCGAGGGAAGCGGCGAACTTCTTGATGAAGTCGGTGTCGGCACCTTCCACGGTCAGGCAGACGCTGGTGGTCGAGCGAATCGCATCGTCCTGCGCCAAGTTGCCGAGCCAATCACGCTCGGCGACGATCTTCTGGAGCGCGGCGGCATTGGCGTTGGAACGGGCGATCAGGCCCTGAGGCCCTAGGCTCTTGGCCCATTCGAGCGCCCAGATCGCGTCTTCGACCGCCAGCATCGACGGGGTGTTGATCGTCTCGCCCTTGAACACGCCCTCGGCGAGCTTGCCCTTCGAAACCAGGCGGAAGACCTTGGGCAGCGGCCAGGCCGGCGTGTAGCTTTCGAGCCGCTCGACCGCGCGCGGACCAAGGATGAGCACGCCATGCGCGCCCTCGCCGCCCAGAACCTTTTGCCACGAGAACGTCGCGACATCGATCTTGTCCCAAGGCAGATCATAGGCGAACACCGCGCTGGTTGCGTCGGCGAAACTCAGCCCTTCACGATCATCGGGGATCCAGTCGCCATTCGGCACACGCACGCCACTGGTGGTGCCGTTCCAGGTGAACAGCACATCGGTGCTCCAGTCCACCTGGGTGAGATCGGGGATCTGGCCATAGTCAGCGCGCAGCACCATCGGATCGAGCTTGAGCTGCTTGACCGCATCGGTGACCCAGCCTTCACCAAAGCTTTCCCATGCAAGCGTCGTCACCGCGCGCTGCCCGAGCATCGTCCACATCGCCATCTCAAACGCGCCGGTATCGGAGCCGGGGACGATGCCGATGCGGTGGGTGTCAGGAAGCTGGAGCAGCTCGCGCATCAAGTCGATGCAATATTGCAGGCGAGTCTTGCCGATCTTGGACCGATGCGAACGGCCGAGCGATTCGGTCGCAAGCTTCGCGGCGTCCCAGCCCGGCGGCTTGGCGCAGGGACCGGAGGAAAAATAAGGGCGTGCCGGCTTGGTGGCAGGCTTCGCGGACGCAGTGGTGGCGTCGGTAACGGTAGAGTCAGTCAATGTATCTCTCCTTGCAGAGAGCACGCGCGGCGTTGGGACCGCGTGGCCCGTCGACGGCCCTAGCGACTTTGGAGAGCAGGTCAACTCGATTGCGGACACCGCCAGCCCGGGTGCGACGTCAGCCGGACGCCCTGAAACACTCAGCGATCTGTTCCACCACCGGCCTGTACCGCGGCGAGAGCTTTGGGGTATACGAGGTCGAATATGATGAATTGATCGTCGCGCAGGATCGTCTTGCTGTAAAACAGCATAGACTCATCATCGTTGCCGGAAGACACTGCCCAATTCTGGCGAATCACCCGGCTGACCTTGCCCTTGCCGCCGGTAAGATCGGACGCGAGCTTCCGCAGCAGTCTCCGCCAATGACGAGTCCTCGGCGTTGTTGCGCCCGAACGCCGTCAATTTGGCGGCGTCGGCGGCGGTGAAGACGCGGCCGTCACCATTAGGTGACTCCGGCTCGACGCGCAGGAGGTTGCTGGGGAAGCAGATCCGATAGCCGAAGCGCACGTTGACATAGGTTCGCCAAGTGTCGGCCTTTGCGTCATGCGCTGAGCCGACGCCGGGCAGGCACGGGCCAGCCGCTTCGATCGCCAGTCCCAGTAATTGCCTCACGTCGTCTAATCGCGTCGGTTGCAAGGGGTTTCTGAGATGCCGTTGCCGGGAGCATGGTCGTCTTCGCGGTCGGCATGTGCCGCCGCATGATGGG
>NZ_JACIJF010000004.1 GCF_014199255.1 Sphingomonas xinjiangensis
CTAGACCTACGAAATGCGCCATCGCTCTCACTCCTTCCCTCGATGCACGAGGTCAGGTTCGACCCCGATCCAGGCATCGTACGTGAAGGGGCTGCCATTCCATCTGCTTTCGAAACGCAGCCGCCGCGATACACCATCTTTGGGCGGCTCCTGCCGGGCAGCTTTGATCCGCTGTCGGGCGGACAGCGGTTCAGCGGCCTTCAGCGTCAAAGTTCCGTTAGCGGTCTCTACCGATCCGCTTCGCAGAGTGTCTCAAGGACACGACGGCTAGAGATTTCATAGACGACATTTACCTGGTCACAGCCTGCCCAGAGGAGTTTAGGTAGGTCGTCAGCCTTATCAAACCATCGCCTAGTGCCTGCGGCGATTTGCTCAATAGGCTCGTCCTCTTCGGCACTGCATGCCCGAGAGGAGTTTCCGGGCATCACGACTGTACATGGTGCGGTCGGCGAATTGATAGGAATGGAATAGGAGCCGATGACTCGATCTTGCCCGGCAAAAGCGTAGCTCCGACCGTAAGCACTCAATGGCTGGGAGCCTTTCGGAAGCACAACAGACCCTTCGATGCTATCCATTAAAGCTTCGTGGTGGCGGTCATTCTCATCCGGCATCGTGCAAGCGGCGAGCGATAAAACAGCAAGTACCTTCGCAGGCCAGATCAATGATTTCACCCCTTCGAATTTGGACGCCAGGGCTGGTACCGTAGCACGTTCGTCTACCCAGATGAACAAATGTCCGCTTCCGGCGCCCACACATGCGGCGCTGAACGGCTAAAATTGGGGCGCTAGCTGCCACTGGTGCTGGGAGAGCGGTGGAAGCTCCACTGCCTCCTTCGAGGCCCCTCGCCGAGTCTTACCCACCGGCCCGGCTGAGAGAACCTCTTCCTTACCTGCTGAGCGGAACGACCGCAAACGGGGGCGGAAGCCGCGTCCACGAGCGACCGACTTTGGGGCGTTTCCAGACACGCCAACCGATGCCTCCCGCCAATGCGGGTCGGAGGGGCCCGCACGAAGCGGGCCCCTTGATCACAGCCAGCGAACCTTTCCGGTGGCCAGTTCATATACCGCACCCACGACCTTGAGTTCGCCGCGGCTTTGCGGTTCGAGCAGCATGGGCTCGGAATAGACTTGAAGCCGTTCGACCATCCGCCGGACATTCTCCTCAACCGCACGCTCGATCAGATCACCGCCGGCGCCCGCACGCTCGGCTGCGATCACAGCAGGCAGGATCGGCTCGATCATTCTGCCGATGCTGCCGGGAAAGCGCGCGTCCTTGGTGACGACGTCGGTGGCAGCGGCAACGGCGCCGCACTTCTCGTGGCCCAGCACGACGATCAGCGGGACGCTGAGGGCCATGACCGAATACTCGATCGATCCCATTCCGGCGGCGTCGACATTGTTGCCGGCGCTCCGGACGATGAACAGGTCGCCAAGGCCTACGCCGAAAAGCTGCTCCGGGCCGACCCGCGAATCCGAACATCCCACCAGCGTGGCAAAAGGCTGCTGCCCCTGTGCCAGCTCCAGGCGCCGCTGGCGCGAGATGTCCGGCTCGTGCGGGGCGTCGGCAACGAAGGCCGCATTACCGGCGATCAGCCGCTGCAAAGCCTCCTCTGGCGTGGGCTGACCTGCGGGCTGCGCAATGGGCTGGGCAGATTCAGCTGGCATGGTGATACTCCTTGGTTGATCAAAGGGTGCCGTTTGGAACGCGCTAGATGTTCGGGCGGCACTGCCGTGTAAACCGCCGGACCCGCTTTGACCCTGCTCAGCAACAAGTCATTACGTTTGGTTCACGCAGCCGGCCCTCAGCTGCCACTGGCCGGCACGGCAATGCGCTCGCATGCGCCTCTCTCCGCCGCATGTGGAGAGAAGCGAACGTCATCTGCCAATCTTCGCCTTACCGCACCCACGCTTCCATGGGCACGCCCTGCGCCCATAACAGCGCGTGCAGCGGCGCATGGTCCAGCCGCACGGCGGCTGCCGCCGCTACGATCGGCTTGGCCCGATATGCCACGCCCAGTCCCGCCCGGCGGATCATCGCCAGGTCGTTGGCGCCGTCGCCCACGGCCATCGTCGCCTCTGCCGCCAGCGTCCGCTCGGCCAACGCCGCCAGCAGCGTCGCCTCCTTGGTGCCGCTGTCGACGATCGGCTTGGTCACCGTCCCGGTCAACATCCCTCCGGCGATCTCCAGCCGGTTGGCGATCACCCGCTCAAAGCCCAACTGCTCGCCCACCGGCTCGGCGAAGCGGGTGAACCCGCCCGACACCAGCACCGTCAGCGCGCCGCGCGTGCGCATCGTCCGCACCAGCGTCATGGCACCTGGCGACAGGCGCACGCGCTCGGCCAGGCAGCGGTCGATCGCGCTTTCCTCCAGCCCCTTGAGCAGCGCCACCCGCGCGTCCAACGCCGCGGCGAAATCGAGTTCGCCGCGCATCGCCCGCTCGGTCACGTCGGCGACTTCGGCCTTGATTCCCGCGTAATCGGCCAGTTCATCGATGCACTCGACGGTGATCATCGTCGAATCCATGTCGGCGATCAGCAGCTCCTTTTCGCGCCCGGCCTCGGGCTGTACGATCACGTCGGTGGCGGCAAACGCCCCCTCAAGGGCCGCTCGCGCCGCCTCCGGATGCGACACGAACAACAGGTCGGCCGCCTGCCCCGCATCGATCCAGCGCCAGGCGCCGGGCGCGCAATCCACGCCCGCCAGCCGGTCGGCGGCTTCGGAAAGCTGCCCAGCGGATAGGCCGTCTGCTACAAGCGTCGCGATGTACAACTCAAACCCCTCAAACTGGCGGGACACATCCTCCCCGTTCGTGCTGAGCTTGTCGAAGCACCGTTCTTCTGCACCCGGGGGCCGAAGCGGAACGGCCCTTCGACAACCGCAGGGCGAACGGAGGCAAGGACAGTGACTGACCTTCCAACGGTCGCGCTCATCGCAGGGCCGACCGCGAGCGGCAAGTCCGCACTCGCGCTCGCGCTGGCGCGCACGCATCGCGGCAGCGTGATCAACGCCGATTCGATGCAGGTCTATGCCGATCTCCGCATCCTCACCGCGCGCCCCACTGCCGAGGAAGAAGCCAGCGTACCCCATCGCCTGTTCGGCCATGTCGACGGCGCCGACGCCTATTCCGCCGCGCGCTGGGCCGCCGAAGCCCGCGCCGCCATTGCCGAGGCGCATGGACTCGGCCGGCTGCCGATCCTAGTTGGCGGCACCGGCCTGTATGTGCGTACCCTGCTCGACGGCATCGCCCCTGTTCCCGAGATCGATGCCGCGCTGCGCGCCGAGGTTCGCGCGCTGCCGGTTGCCGATGCGCATGCGCAATTGCAGGCGCTCGACCCGCAGGCCGCCGCGCGCCTCAACCCTGCCGATACCCTTCGCGTCGCCCGCGCGCTCGAAGTCGTCCGCGGCACCGGCAAGCCGCTTGCCGCCTGGCAGGCCGACCGGCTCGGCGGCATCGCCGATCGGATCCGCCTCGCCCCTCTGATCCTGCTCCCGGACCGCGCCTGGCTGGGGGAGCGGATCGACCGCCGCTTCGCCATCATGGCCGGCACGGGCCGCGACGAAGCCGCCGCGCTGCTCGCCCGCACTGACTTGCCCGCCGACGCGCCGGTCCTCCGCGCCATCGGCGTGCCCGAAATGCGGGCGCTGCTTGCCGGCGAAATGGAAGCAGAGGCGGCGGTGGCCCAGGGTGCATTGGCCAGCCGCCAATATGCCAAGCGGCAATATACCTGGTTCCGGCGCCAGCCACCGGCCAGCTGGCTACGTACCGGAGAGACAGAAACAAACACGTTACAACGTACATTTGAAAGAATATTATATATATAGAGCTTGACGCGTAGTTTTTGTGCGGTTAGCAGGCCGCTTCCGCAGCCTTGCTGCACACGCGAACAACAGGAGGACGCCGTGACCGAGAAAAGCGGAGCAGACATTCTGATCGAGGCGCTGACCGACCTCGGCGTGGAGGTCGTGTTCGGCTATCCCGGCGGCGCAGTGCTTCCGATCTACGATGCGCTCTTTAAACAAGAGCGCATTCGCCACATCCTCGTCCGCCACGAACAGGCCGCGACGCATGCGGCAGAGGGCTATGCCCGCTCCACCGGCAAGCCCGGCGTCGTGCTGGTCACGTCCGGACCCGGCGCGACCAACGCCGTCACCGGCATCACCGACGCGCTGCTCGACTCGATCCCGATGGTCGTCATCACCGGACAGGTGCCGACGGCACTGATCGGCACCGACGCGTTCCAGGAAGCGGACACGGTCGGCATCACCCGCCACTGCACCAAGCATAATTATCTGGTGAAGGATCCGGCCAAGCTGGCCGATACGGTGCGCGAGGCCTTCTACATCGCGACCTCGGGCCGCCCCGGCCCGGTCGTGATCGACATTCCCAAGGACGTCCAGGTCGCCACCGCCGCCTATACGCAGGCCGGGCCGATCCAGCACAAGACCTATCGCCCGCAGACCGAGCCCGATCCCGCGTTGATCGAGCAGGTCGTCGACATGCTCGCCGCGGCCGAGCGTCCGGTGCTGTACACCGGCGGCGGCATCATCAATTCGGGTCCTGAGGCCTCGCAGCTGCTCCGTGAACTGGTCGCGCTGACCGGCGCGCCGGTCACCTCGACGCTGATGGGGCTGGGCGCCCTGCCCGCTTCCGCGCCGCAATGGCTGGGGATGCTGGGCATGCACGGCACCTACGAAGCCAATTGGGCGATGAACAAGGCCGATCTGATCATCGCGGTCGGCTCGCGCTTCGACGATCGCGTCACCGGGCGGCTCGACGCCTTCGCGCCGCATGCGCGCAAGGTCCATATCGATATCGACCGGTCCAGCGTGAACAAGAATGTCCGCGTCGATCTGCCGATCATTGCGGACGCCGGATCGGCGTTGCGCGCGATGGTGTCGCTTTGGAAGACGCGCGGCCATCCAAAGCCCGATCTGTCCGAATGGTGGCGCCGGATCGAGGGTTGGCGCGCGGCCGATTGTCTGGGGTTCGAGGATCGGGGCGAAGTCATCATGCCCCAGCGCGCGATCCGTGCACTGTACGAGGCGACGAAGCACCGCCAGCCGATCATCACCACCGAGGTCGGCCAGCATCAGATGTGGGCCGCGCAGCATTTCGGCTTCGAAGCGCCTAACAAGTGGCTCACCTCGGGCGGTCTGGGCACGATGGGCTATGGCTTGCCCGCCGCGATCGGCGCGCAACTGGGCAATCCAGACGCCTTGGTGATCGACATTGCCGGCGAAGCTTCGATTCAGATGAATATTCAGGAGCTGGCGACCGCGGCCCAATACCGGCTGCCGGTCAAAATCTTCATATTAAACAATGAGTATATGGGCATGGTGCGCCAGTGGCAGGAACTGACCTACCAGTCGCGCTACTCGCAGAGCTACAGTGAGTCGCTTCCAGATTTCGTAATGCTTGCAGAGGCTTACGGGTGGAAAGGCATACGCGTCGACCGCCTGTCGGACCTCGCTGTCAGCGTCGACCAGATGCTGGCCCATGATGGTCCTGTGCTAGTGGATTGCCGCGTCGCCAAACTCGCAAACTGCTTCCCCATGATCCCATCGGGTGCCGCCCATACCGACATGATTCTCCAGGCAAACGAAGTCTCCGGCGAGATGGACGACGAAGCCAAGGCACTGGTCTAAGGCATGCACATCAAGCAAGAAACGCGCGAACGGCACACCCTTGCCGTCATCGTCGACAACGAACCCGGCATTCTCGCACGGATCGCCGGCCTGTTCACCGCGCGCGGCTACAACATCGAAAGCCTCACGGTGACCGACATCACCGAAGACGAGGCAGTGTCGCGGATCACCATCGTCACCTCTGCCTCTGCGCATGTGATGGAACAGATCATCGCCCAGCTCGAAAGGCTGGTGCCGGTGCACAAGGTCACCGATCTGACCGCACTCGGGCCGCATGTCGAACGCGAGCTCGCCTTGGTGAAGGTCGCCGGGACCGGCGACCACCGCATCGAGGCGCTGCGCCTGGCCGAAGTCTACCGCGCCCGCGTGGTGGACGCGACCATCGCCAGCTTCGTCTTCGAAGTCACCGGCGGCTCGGACAAGATCGACAAGTTCGTCGAGCTGATGCGCGAGGTCGGCCTGGTCGAAGTCGCCCGCACCGGCATCGTCGCGATCTCGCGCGGCCGCGAACCCGCTTAACTTTTCACATCGTCCGAAGGGGACCGAACTACCATGCGTGTCTATTACGATCGCGACGCCGATCTGAACCTGATCTCGTCCAAGAACATCGCCATCCTCGGCTATGGCTCGCAGGGACACGCTCACGCCCAGAACCTGCGCGACAGCGGCGTCCAGAACGTCGCCATCGCGCTGCGTCCCGGCTCGCCCTCGGCCAAGAAGGCGCAAGACGCCGGCTTCAAGGTGATGAGCAACCAGGAAGCCGCCGGCTGGGCCGACATCCTGATGATCCTTGCCCCGGACGAACACCAAGCCGCGATCTACGAGGCCGATCTCAAGGGCAACCTGAAGCCCGGCGCCGCGCTCGCCTTCGCCCACGGCCTCAACGTCCATTTCGGCCTGATCGAGCCGCCTGCGGACATCGACGTCATCATGATCGCACCCAAGGGCCCGGGTCACACGGTGCGCAGCGAATATGTCCGCGGCGGCGGCGTGCCCTGCCTGATCGCGATTCACCAGGACGCGTCGGGCAACGCGCATGACGTCGCGCTTGCCTATGCCTCGGGCGTCGGCGGCGGCCGCTCGGGGATCATCGAGACCAACTTCCGCGAGGAATGCGAGACCGACCTGTTCGGCGAGCAGGCGGTGCTGTGCGGCGGCGCCACCGCGCTGGTACAGGCCGGCTTTGAGACGCTGGTCGAGGCCGGCTATGCCCCCGAAATGGCTTATTTCGAGTGCCTGCACGAGTTGAAGCTGATCGTCGACCTGATGTATGAAGGCGGCATCGCCAACATGCGCTACTCGATCTCGAACACCGCCGAGTACGGTGACATCAAGACCGGCCCGCGCATCATCACCGAAGAGACAAAAAAGGAAATGAAGCGCGTGCTCGCCGACATCCAGTCGGGCCGCTTCGTCAAGGACTTCGTGCTCGACAACCGCGCCGGCCAGCCCGAACTTAAGGCCAGCCGCATCGCCGCCAAGCGGCACCCGATCGAGCAGGTCGGCAGCGAACTGCGCGCGATGATGCCTTGGATCGGCGCCAACAAGCTGGTCGACAAGGACAAGAACTGAGCGGCAGGGGCCGTGGCGATTTCGCCACGGCCCCGGTTCGCACCTGCGGAAACTTATGGTTTCCAACTTCCCGTTTGACCTGCGCAACGTTTCCACAGACATTTCAGCCTCCCAACAGGAGGTTTCCCATGCGCGTCCGCTTGATCGCACTCGCCGCCACGCTCGCCATTGCCGCCCCGCTTGCCATTGCCGCCCCGCTTGTCGCCCAGCAGGCAATGCAGACCCCGGGCCAAAAGAACCCAGCGCTCGTCACCGCAGGCAGCTACACCGCCGATCCTGGCCACACCCTGGTCGAGTGGACCGTGGACCATCTCGGCTTCACCCCATATTTCGGCCTCTTCGGCGATGTTTCGGGCACGCTGACGCTCGACCCTAAGAACCTCTCTGCCGCCAAGGTGGACGTGACGATCCCGGTGTCGAAGGTCACCACCGCTAGTGCCGGTCTCACCGCACACCTACTGCACGCGCCCAAGGAAGCCGGGGGCAAGCCGGACTTCTTCGGTGCCAATCCCGCCGACGCGCGCTTCGTATCGACCCGCGTGGTGGCGACCGGCCAAACCGCAAAGGTGACCGGCAACCTCACGCTTAACGGCGTCACCAAGCCGGTGACGCTCGACGCCTCCTTCTACGGCGCGGGTAAGGCGCCGGAACAGATGGGCGGCAAGGAAGCGATCGGCTTCGAAGCCAAGGGCGTGATCAAGCGCAGCGACTTCGGCGTCGCTTATGGCATCCCGATGGTGTCGGACGAGGTCAAGCTCAAGATCGTCGCGGCGTTCAACAAGAACTGATAGCAGCTCCCCGTCCACAGGGTTCTCAGGCGCGGCCTGCCGTTTACCGGCGGGCCGCGCCTTTGCTTTTGGCGGTCGGGCAAACTAACGCTGACGCGATCGACGCCGTCACCGTGACGAGGCACGAGGAACACAGATGACGAACTTCAACGCGGATCCTGAGGATGGCGACATCATCGCGCCGCTGCCCAAGATCCCGGTGCCTGACGCAGTATCCGACGCCATCCGCACGCTGCTGCGCTGGGCGGGCGACGATCCCGAGCGCGAGGGACTGCGCGACACCCCGTTGCGGGTCGCCCGTGCGTGGAAAGAATATTGCGCCGGCTATGGCGAGGACCCAGCCCAGCATCTCGACCGCGTGTTCGAGGAAGTCGGCGGCTATGACGACATCGTGCTACTCACCGGCATCCCGTTCCAGTCGCATTGCGAGCATCACATGGCGCCGATCACTGGCAAGGCCTCGATCGCCTATCTACCCAAGGATCGCGTCGTCGGTATCTCCAAGCTGGCTCGCGTGCTCCACGGCTTCGCACGGAGGCTTCAGGTCCAGGAACGCCTCACCGCCCAGGTCGCAGACTGCATCTGGGAGCGGCTCCAGCCGCAGGGCGTCGCAGTGGTGATCGAGGCGCAGCATGGCTGCATGACCGCGCGCGGCGTGCGCACCCCCGGCGTCGGCATGGTCACCAGCCGGATGATGGGCGTTTTCCGCGAGGACGAGCGCAGCCGCCAGGAAGTGCTGAAGCTGATGGGCTATTGATGCGGGTTCTCGTCACCGGCGGCGCGAAGCGGATCGGCGCGGCGATCGCCCGCCGCCTCGCGCTGCGCGGCCATGCCGTGGCGATCCATCATCATCACGCCCCGGAAGACGCCGAGGCGCTGCGCGTCGCCATCGCTGCGGCGGGCGGCATCGCGTGCATCGTCTCGGGCGAGCTTGCCGATCCGTCGACGGCCTCCGCGCTGGTTGAGGCCGCCCGTGAGGGCCTCGGCGGCACGATCGACGGCCTGGTCAACAACGCCTCGCAATTCGCCTTTGACGCCGTTCCGCTCACCGACTTCAAGCTGCTCGATCAGCATATGCGGATCAATTGCGGCGCCCCCGTCATCCTCGCCTCGGCGCTCGCCCTTCAGGACGATCTCCATCACGGCGCAGTCGTGAACCTGCTCGATCAAAAACTCGCCAACCTCAACCCCGACTTCCTCACCTACACCCTCAGCAAGGCCGCGCTCGCTACGGCCACCGAGTTGCTCGCCCGCGCTCTCGCGCCGCGTATCCGCGTCAACGCCGTGTCGCCAGGCCTGACGCTGCCCAGCCTAGATCAGACGCCTGAGGAATTTGCAGAGCATGCCCGCCAGAACCTGCTGCAGCAGCCCGTCGCGCTCGACGATGTCGCAGCCGCCGTGGAGCATCTCCTTACCAGCCGCTCGATTACCGGGCAGAACCTGTTCGTTGATTGCGGCCAGCGCTTCCTGCCGCGCGACGGCGATGTGATGTTCTCCTCGCGCGAACGCGCCAATGGCTGACTACCGCATCCTGCTCGACGACCTCGAAGTCGCCATGGGCCTTGGCATCCATGCCGCCGAGCGTGCCGCTCCCCAGCGCGTCCAGGTCACCGTCGCGATGGACTGCCGCTACCTCGCAGTGCCCGAGGACCGCATCGACGCCGTGGTCGATTACGACTTCCTCCGCACCGGCATACTGGCGCTCGCCGCCTCCCGTCATTTCGAGCTGCAGGAGGTGTTCTGCGACGCGGTCGCCGCGCTCGCCTTGCGCGATCCGCGCGTCCACCGCGTCGAGGTCCGCTCCATGAAGCTCGACATCTATCCCGACGCCCGCATCGGCTGCGAGATCATTCGCACCCGCTAAAAGCCTGCGCAGGCGCAACTTCCCAACCGCTCTTCCGTTCGAGTCACGTCTGACGACGACTTCCAGGAGAGCATCATGGCGGAACAGGGAACGACGCGGCGCGGCGTGCTGGGCAGTGCGGCAGCGGGATTGGCAGCTGCTAGCGCAGCACCGGCACTCGCCCAGGCGGCTGCCGCGGGGGCGGCGCCGCTGCGCGACCCCCGGACTTAGTTCACCGCAGGCCCGTTCGCCGAGCAGCACCAGGAATGGCCGGGGCTGCAGAGCAAGATGACTCCCCGTCCAGATTGCGGCGAAACCAGCTATCGCGGCTCGGGCCGCCTCCTGGGCCGCAAGGCGCTGATAACCGGCGGCGACAGTGGCATCGGCCGCGCCGCCGCGATCGCTTATGGTCGCGAAGGTGCCGATGTCGCGATCAACTATTATCCGAGCGAGGAGCCCGACGCGCGCGAAGTGGTCGACCTGATCCAGCGCGCGGGCCGCAAAGCCGTGGCGATCCCAATGGATATCCGCACGCGCGCCAATTGCGAAAAGATCATCGCCCACGCGGTCAGTAGCTTGGGCGGGCTCGACATCCTCGTCAACAACGCCGCCTATCAGCAGAGCAAGGCCGACATCTCCGAAATCAGCGACGAGCAGATGGTTCGCACGTTCGAAACCAACATCTTCGCTACTTTCCGCCTCAGCAAGGCGGCGATCCCGCATCTGCGCCCGGGCGCGGTGATCATCAACACCGGCTCGGTGAACAGCTATGATCCCGGAGAGGAACTGCTCGACTATGCCTCAACCAAGGGAGCAATCCTGATCTTCACCAAGGGCCTCGCCAAGCAACTCGCGAAGAAGGGTATCCGCGTCACCATGGTCGCCCCCGGGCCGTTCTGGACCCCGCTCCAGGTCGCCGGCGGCCAGCTGCCCGGCAAGCTCGGCGAGTTCGGCAAGGACACCCCGCTCGGCCGCGCCGGTCAGCCGGTCGAACTGGCAGGCCACTATGTGCTACTCGCCTCTGACGAGTCCAGCTTCACCACTGGCGGCGCGGTTGGCGCCCATGGCGGGAAGGGCAACCCTTAAGCGCGCATGACAGCCTCCCCCGCCAAAGCGGGGGAGGCTTTGGATCAAATCCGATTCGCGGCGCTCAGCACTGCACGCACCGAGGCAGTCGCGACGTCAGCATCAATCCCTGCGCCGAACACGATCTCGCCATCGGCGGTGCGGCATTCCAGATACGCCGCGGCCTGCGCGTCCGATCCGTGCCCGATTGCGTGTTCGTTATAGTCGACCACGTCGAGCACCACCCCGCACGTTTCACGCAGCGCGTCGATCACCGACGAGATCAGCCCGTTGCCCCGCCCGCCTACCGATCGAACCGCCCCATCCACCGACAAGCTACCGGCGAACGTTCGCGCGCCCGCAGCACCGCTCTCGGCATAATCCACGAGTGCGAACCGGTCCCTTTCGCCCGGCAGATACACCGTCTCGAACAGTCCGGAGATGTCTGCGGCGTTCAGCTCGCGGCTAGTTTCGTCGGCCAGCGCCTGCACGTGGCGCGAGAAATCGGCCTGCATCCGCTTGGGCAGCTTCAACCCGCGATCCTGCTCGAGCACCCAGGCGACCCCGCCCTTACCCGATTGCGAATTGACGCGAATCACTGCCTCGTAATCGCGACCCAGGTCGCGCGGGTCGATCGGAAGATAGGGCACGTTCCAAAGCTGGTCGTTGCGCGCTTCCTGCGCCGCAAAGCCCTTCTTGATTGCGTCCTGGTGACTGCCCGAAAACGCCGTGAACACCAGGTCGCCAGCGTAGGGCGTACGCGGATGAACCGGCAGATTGGTGCAATAGTTCACCGTGTTGACGATCTCGTCGATGTCGGACAGGTCGAGCCCCGGATGCACCCCCTGCGTGTACAGGTTGAGCGCAACCGTCACGAGATCGCAGTTACCGGTGCGCTCGCCATTGCCGAGCAGGCAGCCCTCGACGCGGTCGGCGCCGGCCATCAGCCCCAGTTCCGCCGCTGCGACACCGGTGCCGCGGTCATTATGCGTGTGCAGGCTGATCACCACGCTGTCACGATTGCGGATGTTGCGCCCGAACCATTCGATCTGGTCGGCGTAGATGTTGGGCGTCGCCGCCTCCACGGTAGCCGGCAAGTTGAGGATCAACGGGCGTTCGGGAGTCGGGCGCAGGATCTCCATCACCGCTTCGCAGACCTCGACCGAGAAATCGAGCTCGGCGGTCGAGAAGGTTTCGGGGCTATACTCGAAACGCCATTCGGTGTCGGGCTGCTTGGCCGCTTCGTCGCGCAGGACCTTGGCGCCGGCGACTGCAATTTCGCGCACTTCGTCGCGGGTCATCCGGAACACCACTTCGCGCCACGCCGGCGATACCGCGTTGTACAGGTGGACGATCGCCTGGCGGGCACCCTTGACGCTTTGAAACGTCGTCTCGATGAGGTCGCGACGCGATTGGGTGAGTACCTGGACGAATACATCGTCCGGGATCTTTTCCTGCTGCACCAGCCCCGAAATGAAATCGAACTCGGTCGCGCCGGCACTGGGGAATCCGACTTCGATTTCCTTCAACCCCACCTTGCACAGCAATTCGAAGAAGCGCGTCTTCTTCTCGCTGTCCATTGGATCGATCAGCGCCTGGTTCCCGTCGCGCATGTCGGTGGAGAGCCAGCGCGGCGCCCGCGTGATGGTGCGGCTCGGCCATTGCCGGTCGGGCAGATCGACTTGTGGGAAGGGACGGTATTTGACGCTGGGATCACGCAACATGGGACTGGCCTCTGCAAGGATCGCGGCCGCGCACTAGCGCAGGCGCAGGGGTGCTGGGAGCGTTGACGATACCCTTAGAGGCGTGCGCGCGCGGCGGTTCGGCCCCTAAGGGCGGATAAGTCGGAGAGGGAGCGCGATGGGCATGGCCACTATCTGGTCGACGCGGAAAGCTTTGTCCACCGTGGCAAGCATTTGCTTACACTTTCCCGGTAACCCACGAAAACAGCAAGGGAACTTGCGAAAGAGGGAAGACTTGCCATGCTTCAGTTGGTATATGTGAGCAGCGTACGGCCCGGAGCCCAAGCCGTTGATCCCGCAACGATTTTGGCCACGTCGCGAGTGAACAACACGCGCGATTCCATTACCGGATTGCTGTATTCCGACGGAACACGCTTTCTCCAAGCCCTGGAAGGTCCGGCCGACAAGGTCCAAGCCGCCTATACCCGCATCAAGGCCGATCCTCGCCACCGCGCCGTGGTGATGCTGTCCGAGCGCGAGATCGAGACGCGCGAATTCGGCGAATGGGCCATGGCGCACAAGACGCCGGACAGCGACGGGACGGCATTCATCAATCAAGTGAACGCACTGTCGGCCAGCGCCTCGCCCGATGTGCGCGCGACTTTTGAAAGCTTCGCGCAGGTTCGCCGGGGCGCCTGACGTCCCGGACCGTACAACGCTACCGTGCGTAGATGCGGTCGATCACTTCAGCGACGCGCACCAGCCCCTGCGCCTCCGCGTCGAACCGCTCGCCCGCCGCAAGCCGGCACGCCCAGTCCGCCGCCGCGCGCCCGCCCCAAGGCTCGGGCGGCGTGGTCAGGGTTTCGCCGCCGGTCCCGGTGAAGTGCCGGCTTTCGAAGTCGTAGAACGACCCGCCGACATTGCGCTGGGAGGCACCGCCACCGGTGCCGTAGAAATCGGCGGCGATCACGGCCTCCTGACCTGCGTGCAGCTTCCACGAACAGGCGAGCCGCACCGCAGCGCCGCCAGCCAGTTCCAGCTGCGCGACTGCATAATCCTCGACCGTATCCGTCCCGGTCAGCGGCGCGCCACCCGCGAACAGCTGCGAATGCACCGCAGTGACTTCAGGAAAGCCGAGCACCCACAGCGCCAGATCGACCAAGTGCACGCCCAGATCCATGACGCAGCCACCGCCGGCGAACTTGGGATCATAGAACCACGGCTTGTCCGGGCCGTAGGCGTTGTGGAAAACCAGATCGGCGGCAAACACCCGCCCGAGCGAACCGTTGCGGGCAAGCTCGGCGACGCGCTGGGTCCCTTCCTGGTAGCGATAGGAAAAGTCGACGCAGAGCAGCCGGTCGGCGGCGCGGGCCGCCTCCACAACTGCGCGCGCCTCGTCGGCGGTGCGGCCGAGCGGTTTCTGGCAGAACACCGCCAGCCCGGCATTCAGCGCGGCGATCGACTGTTCGGCGTGCAGCGCGCTTGGCGTGGCGATCACCAGCCCGTCGAGGCCGAGCGCGAGCAGCCCGTCGAGCCCGTCGACCACCGGCGCTTCGGGCGCGAGCTTCTGCGCCTCGGCGACCATGTCGGCGGACGGATCGGCAATCCCGGCGACTTCGACGGCGCCCGTTTCGACGACCGCTTCCATGCGGTGCCGGCCGATCCAGCCGGTGCCGAGGAAACCTACCCGTGGCTTGCTCATGCGGGTTCCGCCTCGAAGGTCACCAGCGCCTTCACGAAGCCATCGGGCTTGTCGCGCGTGTCGTTAAGCGCGTCGCCGAGTCGGTCCAGCCCATAGCGATGCGTGTAGAGCGGTCGCGGGTCGAGCCGGCCGCTCGCCACGGCCTCCACCGCATCGCGGAGGCCGTGCATCTGCACCTCGGGATCGCGCTCATGCGCGCTGACGATGTCGATGCCCTTCCAGTTCCACATCTGCATGTTGACCTGGCGCGGACCATCCTGGTGATAACCCGCGATCACGAGCCTGCCGCCCTCGCACACCAGCTCGCCGGCCAAATCGAGCGGCCATTGCTTGCCGACCGCCTCGATCACGCGCTCGCAGCCCTTGCCTCCGGTCAGGGTGCGGACATCCTCCAGAATGCGCCAATGGTCGTCCATGACGATGACCTCGTCGGCGCCATAGCTGCGGGCCAATGCAAGCGAGCTTTCGCGCCGCGAGATTGCGACGACCCGCGCGCCGGCATCCTTGGCAAGGCGAGTGAGTACAGCGCCAAGGAAGCCGATGCCGATGATCGCCACGGTCTGACCCGGACGGATGTCGCTGCGCCGGAAGATGTTGAATGCGCAGCCGAGCGGCTCACCGGGGAATGGCTCGTTCTTCAGGCTCTCGGGAAGCTTCACCACTGCGTCGGCCTTGGCCAGATCAAACTCGGCGAAACTCTTGAACGAGAGCGCCGCGACGCGCTCGCCGACCGTCAGGTTCGCGACATCCGCGCCCACGGCGTCGATCACGCCCCAGCCTTCATGCCCCATGCCGCCGGGCTCGGTGGGGAACTGCATCCATTCAGGGCCTTCCCACGGCGTGATGTTCGAGGCACAAACCCCGCAGCCTTCCAGCCGAATGCGCACTTCGCCCGCCCCTGGTTCCGGCCGCTCCACCTGGTGGACGGCAAACGCACGGGGGCCGGTAAACACGGCCGCAAGCATCTTGTTCAAAGAAGAACCCCTTTCGGTGAGCCGAACGGCGCATGCGGCCAAGCGTTCCACGCACGCAACATTTTCGGAGCGCCGGGCGCTTTACCTGCGTCAGCAGGAGAATCCCGATGTCCGAAGACCTGAAAAAGGGCGACCATGTGAGCTGGAAATCGTACGGTGGCACCGCCCATGGCAAAGTCGTGACTAGACAGACGAGCGATACCAAGATCAAAGGGCATCAGGTCCGTGCCTCCAAGGACGACCCGCAGTTCATCGTGGAGAGCGAGAATGGCGGGAAAGCGGCGCACAAGCCGGGGGCATTGACCAAGGATTAGCCCGGGGGACGGGCGAAACAGGAGAAGAACACATGGCCGAGACTAAAGCAGCTGGCGGCGCCAAGGGTGGTATCGCGAAGCCCGTAACCCCTTCGGCGGAACTGGCCGCGATCGTCGGCAAGGACGATCTGCCCCGCAGCGAGATCGTCAGCAAGATGTGGGAATACATCAAGAAGCACAACCTCCAGAACCCTGAAAACAAGCGGGAAATCCTGGCGGATGACAAGCTTGAGAAGATCTTCGACGCCAAGAAGGTGACGATGTTCGAGATGAACAAGCACATCTCCAAGCACGTCAAGTAAGCGGCTGCCGGCCAGGTGCCGGCGTCGACTAAATCGAACGGGGCGGGTCTTCCACCGAAGGCCCGCCCCGAATGCGTTCGGAACGCATCGCGTCCGCACGGTGCGGGCGTGCGGCAACCCGCCTGGCCGGGCGGCGTGACATGGCGCTTCGGGTGGAGCCGCGATGAGCGAATCGGCGGGCAAGTCGGGTCGTACCGGGTGATTGGACGGTGGAACCCGGAACTTCGCGCGGTGCCGTGCCACCATTTCGCTTACTATCCGGCCTTGTGGCGGCCAAGGGGCAAGCACCGGGCTCGCGGCGTAAGCACCGCAGTCCAGCCCGAAACCGGGGGCCGACTTGCGCCCCAGATGTAGCCATTCGGTTTTATCGTTGCGATGCCTGAAACCTGCTGCCCGGCTCCATTCGCAGGCAGTGCGCGTCTTCGGCTGAATGTGCTTGACCAGCCTCTTGCACAGGCTCAACCGGACTTCTCCACGCGATCGATGGGTTACTCACTTGGTCGTGAGCCGACGGCGACGCCAACAGATCGAGCCTGATGCGCCTTCCCGGCCTGCTATCCCGCGCCCCTGATGATCTCGCGATTGACCTCGGCACCGTGAACACCGTCGTGTACCTGCGCGACAGAGGCGTGGTTCTTAACGAGCCTTCGATCGTCGCCTTGGAACGGGTCGGTGGAACCTTGCGCGTGCGGGCAGTTGGCGCGGAGGCGAAGCTTATGCTGGGCAAGACGCCCGAGAACATCAGCACGATCCGTCCGATGCGGGACGGCGTGATCGCCGACATCGACGTCGCGGAGCAGATGATCAAATACTTCATCGACAAAGCACGGGGCGGCGCAAGCAAGTTCGGCCGGCGGCCTGAGATCGTCATCAGCATTCCCAGCAGCGCGACGATGGTGGAACGGCGGGCGATCCAGCAGGCGGCGACCAGCGCGGGCGCCCGCAAGGTGAATCTGATCGAGGAATCCATGGCCGCGGCGATCGGCGCGGGATTGCCCGTGACCGAACCCCTGGGCGCGATGGTCGTCGACATAGGTGGCGGCACGACGGAGGTCGCGATCCTTTCGCTTCGCGGACTTGCGTACAGCGCGTCGGTTCGCGTGGGCGGCGACCGAATGGACGAGGCGATCGCTTCGGGAATTCGACGCAAGCATAACCTGATGATCGGCGAAGCCACAGCCGAGCGCATAAAGGTTCAAATCGGCGTCGCGCAGATGCCTGCGGACGGCGTCGGCAAGTCGATGAAAGTGCGTGGGCGCGATTTGGTTAAGGGCATGCCGAGCGAGGTCGAAGTGAACCAGGCGGAGATAGCCCAGTACCTCAGCGACCTGACGGCGCAGATCGTGGAGGCAACGCTCTCCGCGCTCGAAAAGACCGGGCCTGAGCTTTCTTCCGACATCTACGACCAAGGTATCGTCATGACGGGCGGAGGCAGCCTGCTCCGAGATCTGGACAAGGTTCTCTCCAAGGCCACCGGACTGCCGGTCATCGTTGCGGAAAACGCCCTGATGTGCGTGGCTGCGGGCGCTGGGCGTGCCTTGGAGGATCCGGTGTATCGCGGTGTGATGTCCGACGGCTAGGCTTCAGGTGCCCGCTACTGTCATCCATGCCGTCGAGAGTTAAGTCAGGCGTCCTTGTTTGAATGCCCGTCCTCGAGCACGCTGGCGGCCTGCTCAATGACAGCTAACGCGACCTGCGTTCCTGCCAGCCACCGATTTGCAACCATCCAAATCTCGCAGATGGCTGTTATGAGCCTGTGATCTAGAACCTATTGAGTCGACCCGCTTGCGCGGGGTGCCGCAAAATGCGGCGAATCGCGAGGCCCCCACCCCTCTTCCCGCTCCCCGGATGGGAGCGGGGCCTTAAGAGGGATGCGAACCCGCGCGGGCCTCAGGCGGCGCTGCGTTCGCCGGCGAGCCGCTCGTCGCGGTTGAAGTTCAGCGTCGCGAGCTCGGCGGCCTGCGCCTCAACCCCTTCGGGCAGCACGGGTGCGGCAACCGGCGGGCGCTCGACACGGCCTGGCGCATAGCGATCGATCATCCACGCGCAGAAATCCGCAAAACCCTGCGGATCGCGCGCCGGGCTGGTGTGATGCGGCGCGACGCCGAGATGCGCGGGGGTGAAGCAGAAGGTGACGGTGACGTCGAAATCCTCGAGCGCGCCCATCATCCGATCGAACCAGTCGATTGCATTCGGGCGGAAGCTGTCGGCCCAGCTGAGGCCGGTGCGCAGCCGCTTGGTGCCCAGCCGCTTCATCCAGGCGACGGCGTCGTCCAGGCGCGGGTCCTCGAAATGGAACCACTGCATCAAGCCGAGATCCTGCGCGTGCTTTGCGTACACCTCGAGCGCGGGCTTGGGCGTGCCGTCTTCGCGGATCAGCCCGAGGTAGAAGTGGCGGTAATAGGACGAACCTTCCGCCTCGCGGTGGCGGGTTTCGGCGCCCCAGCTCATCGGCAGGTCGTAGAGCGAGTACCAGAAGGCGCGCGGGGTGACGCCCTTCAAAAGTTCGGCGGTGCGCTCGAGGCCGAACGCTTGCACTTCCTCGGCGCCGAACGAGCTGACTCCGACTTCGGTGACCCAGACCGGCTTTTCGGTGACGGCCTTGATCTCGGCGATCTTGTCGGGCCAGGCGCTGAGCGGCCAGAGGTTCCAGTCGAGCGGAAAGCCGTGCACCGCAACCGCGTCCACCGCGCCCAGCGCGCCGTGCGCCTCGATTCGGCGCAGCCAGTGCGGATCGATCGGCGACATGCCGCCCAGCACGCGCGTCACCGCGGGGTTGATCGCGTGAATCGCGTTGCCGGCGAGCGTCACATGCTCGGCAAACATGCGCCAATCAGGGTCGATCTGGGGATCCCAATGCGATTTGTTGTTGGGCTCGTTCCATATCATCGCGGCTTCGATCATTACTTCCCCCTTGCCGGATAGACGGCCATGCCGTCGGCCCAGTCCGCATAGGGAATGGGTGCGACACGGCAAAGATAGACTTCGTGTTCGGGCTGCGCTTCGATCGTAAAGCCGGCGGCGCGCAGCATCGCCTGGCTCGCGGCCTTGTTGGGCGCCCACCAATTGGTCCAGTCATTGGCGAACCTGCGCTCGATGAAGTGCATTTTCGGGTAGGACGGGTCGTCGAAATAAGCAGGCGGATTGTTGGTGCCAGGGACGTGGAAGGGATGGTCCTCAGGGACCTCCAGCACGTCCTTGGATCCCTGCTGCATCGTCTGGAACAGCATCATGTCGCCCGTCACATGCTCGCGGATCAGGTCCAGCGCCAAGAGCGGATGCCGCAGATGGTAGAGCACGCCCATGAAGATCACGAGGTCGAACTTTTCGCCCAACGCGCCGACATCATAGACGTCGAGCTTGCGGAACTCGATGTCGTGGAAGCCGAGCGTTTGCGCGACGAAGGCGGCTTGGGCGAGATAATGGTCGTCGCTGTCTACCGCGACGACACGGGCGGCGCCGCGGCGCTTCATTTCCATCGAATAGAAGCCGGCGTTGCAGCCGATGTCGAGCACGGTCTTGCCGGTGAGGGCGGCGGGAATCGCATCGGCGAAACGAGCGAACTTGAAGCGGGGATAGTCGCCCAGGAAATGGTCAGGCGCGGTGGTGACGCCGTGGCCGAGGTCGATATTGTGGAACCAGGGACCCAGCGCCTCGACTTGCGCGCGCAGCTCGGCGGCGCGGTCTTCGCCGGGGTGGATCGGAGCCATGTCGTTCATCGGCAAACCTCGTTGATGCTCATAACACGTGCGCCCCAATCGCCCATCGCGATACGGCTGACCGAGGCGGGGTCCACGTCGAAGCGGTGCACGGCGTCGAGCGAGAGCCCCAGGACGTGCGCCAGCGCCGCGCGGATGATGTCGCAATGGGAAACCACCGCCACGCTTTCCCCGGCGTGGCGTTCGGCAATCGCTTGCAGAAATGCGATCACCCGCCGCTGCGCCGCGGCCATGCTCTCGCCCCCGGGAGCCGAGGCGATGGCGCGATTGGTGTTCCAGCGATGCCAGTCGGGATCGTCGGCGAGCGATTCGAAAGCACGGCCCGTCCAGGCGCCGAAATCGATCTCGTCCAGTGACTCGGCGATCTCCACGTCCAGGCCCCTGCCCTGCGCTACGGCGTCCGCCGTTTCGCGGGCACGCTGCACCGGACTCGACACTAGCGCCGCCAGTTCGTGGAGCCGCAGGTGATCCGCGAGCCGCTCGGCTTCGCCCATCCCAGCCGGCGAAAGGCCAATCCCGGCGAGCCGCCCGGACAGGATCTTCCCAAGATGCGCGTGCGACGCATGGCGAATGAGGAGTATCGTCGCCGTCACTACGCGCTGGGGCTCCCGCTTCCGGTACGGAAGCGCGGCTGCGCTCCCTTCCAAGCTTCTACAAACCTTTCGCCTCGACAAACGGTTCCGTTATCGGAACGATTGCGGCAGGCCGGTGGAACAAAGAAGAAGAAGAAGCATTGAGGGTTGCGAGGGCGAAACGGAAGTTTTGCCCGCTAGTGTTTGTAACCTAAATCGATTTGCTGGCAATCCCGTGCGACGCCGATCCGCACGCGCGCTGCAAGACTGAATGGGGGTATAGTTGTCCGAGACCATCCTGATCACCGGCGGCGCCGGCTTTATCGGCCGCTTCGTATCGCGCGAACTCCTCAATCGCGGCAACAAGGTCCGCGTACTCGACAGCCTGATCGAGCAGGTCCACGGGCCTGACGCGAAGCTGCCCGCCGACATCGCGGGCGACGTCGAGTTCATCCGCGCCGACGTTCGCGACGGCGACAAGGTCGCCCAGGCGCTGAAAGGTGCCGACAGCGTGATCAACCTGGCGGCCGAAGTCGGCGTCGGCCAGTCGATGTACGAAGTCGAGCGCTACACCAGCGCGAACGATGTCGGCACCGCCGTGCTGTTCGAGCGGCTGATCGACAATCCGGTGCGCCGCGTGGTCACCGCCTCCTCCATGTCGATCTATGGCGAGGGTCTGTACCGCGACGCCGACGGCAATCTGGTGGAGAATGCCGAGCGCGGCGTGGTCAAGGACGGCCAGACCAATTGGGAACCGACCGACGCGCAGGGTCGCCCCCTCACCCCGGTCGCCACGCCCGAGTGGAAGCGCCCGAGCCTGTCGTCGATCTACGCGCTCAACAAGTACGTGCAGGAGCGCACCACCCACATCATGGGCCGCCCGTATGGCATCGAGAGCGTCTGCCTGCGCCTGTTCAACGTCTATGGTCCGGGCCAGGCGCTGTCGAACCCCTATACCGGCGTGTTGGCGATCTTCGCCTCGCGGCTCCTGAACGGTCAGCAGCCGATGATCTTCGAGGATGGCGAGCAGCGCCGCGACTTCGTCCATGTCAGCGACGTCGCCCGCGCCTTTGCCGACGCGCTGGTCCATCCCGACGTGGTCGGCGAGACCTTCAACGTCGGGTCGGGCAATGACCGTTCGGTGACGCAGGTCGCGCAGGCGCTCGCGCAGGCGATGGGCAAGAACGACATCCAGCCTGAAATTGTCGGCAAGTCGCGCACCGGCGACATCCGCCATTGCTTCTGCGACACCGGTTTGGCCGCGGAGAAGTTCGGGTTCAAGGCGACCACCGACTTTGTCGAAGGGTTGGCCGAACTGGCCGGCTGGGTCGCCGAGCAGACCGCGGTCGACAATGTCGCCCAGGCACGCGCCGAGCTTGAAAAGCGGGGTCTGGTCGCGTGAACGGATCCGTGCAGGACGACCGCCCGATCCTGATCACGGGCGGGGCGGGCTTTATCGGATCGAACCTCGCCGACCGGCTGGCGGGCGAAGGCCATTCGGTCATCGTTTATGACGCGCTCAGCCGCCCGGGCGTCGAGAGCAACCTGCGCTGGCTCCAGCAGCGTCACCACAACCGCATCGAAGCCATCATCGGCGACATCCGCGACGAACCCGTGGTCGCGGAGACCGCACGGCGTGCCAAGGCGGTGTTCCACCTGGCCGCGCAGGTGGCGGTGACAACCAGCATGGTCGATCCGCGCGACGATTTCGAAATCAACATTCGCGGCACGCTCAACGTGCTCGACGCGCTGCGTGAGACCAAGACGCCGGTCATCTTCGCCTCGACCAACAAGGTCTATGGCGACCTGATCGACCTCGACTTCGCGCTGGAGGACGAGGCTTATGTGCCCACCGATCCGCGCATCCGCGACCATGGCATAGGAGAGGATCGGCCGCTCGACTTTCATACGCCCTATGGGTGTTCGAAGGGGGCGGCCGACCAATATGTGCTCGATTACGCGCGCAGCTTTGGCGTGCCCACCGCGGTGATCCGGATGAGCTGCATCTATGGCCATCGCCAGATGGGCACCGAGGATCAGGGCTGGGTCGCGCACTTCCTGATCCGCGCATTGGAAGGCAAGCCGATCACCCTGTATGGCGACGGCCACCAGGTCCGCGACATCCTGGACGTATCGAACGCAGTCGAGACGTACATCCATGCCTGGGAGCGGATCGAGCAAGTCTCCGGCCGCGCATTCAACCTGGGTGGCGGGCCGCAGAACGCAGTCAGTCTGCGCCAGCTGCTCGCGTATATCGGCGACCTGATCGGGCGCCCGGTCGAGATCGACTATTCGGACTGGCGCGCGGGCGACCAGCGCTATTTCGTCGCCGACACCCGCGCCGCGCAGGCCGCGCTCGACCTGAGCCCCAAGGTGCCATGGCGCGACGGCGTGGCGGCGCTGGCCAGCTGGCTCGCCGAGGAACGCGGCTTCACGCTCTCGCCCGCGCAAGAGCGCGAACGCCTGACTGCATGAGCGGAGCCGCTCCACTGAAGCTCTTGATGACGGCGGATGCGGTGGGCGGGGTCTGGCAATATGCGCTGGATCTCGCCGCCGCGCTCGCACCCCGTGGCGTGCGCACCACGCTCGCGGTGCTTGGCCCCTCGCCCAGCCCCGCGCAGCGCGCCGAGGCCAAGCGCATAAAGGGGCTGACGCTGGTCGACACACGGCTGCCGCTCGACTGGCTGTGCGATGCGCCCGAACCCGTGCTTGCCGCCGGAGAAGCGATCGCAGCACTGGCGCGCAAGACCGGCGCCGACCTCGTCCAGCTCAACATGCCGACATTGGGCGCGCGCGCGCGGTTCGACGTACCTGTGATTGCAGTGACGCATGGCTGTGTCGCCACCTGGTGGGATGCGGCGTTCGGCGGTGATCTTGCGCAGCAATATCGCTGGCACCGTCTTTTGATGCACGAAGGGCTGCATGCCGCCGATCAGGTGGTCGCGCCCAGCGCCGCCTATGCCGCGACGATCGCCCGACACTATGGCCTCGCCAAGACGCCGCACGCGATCCACAATGGGCGCAACCCGCTGGCACCCATGCCTGCTGCAGCGCCACAGGATTTCGCCTTCACCGCGGGCCGCCTGTGGGACCAGGTAAAGGGCATCCGCACGCTCGACCGTGCCGCCGCCTGGTTGTCGGTTCCCTTCTGCGCCGCGGGCGCCGTGCAGGGACCGCATGGCGAGACGATCGCGCTGCAGCACCTTCACGCGCTCGGCCATTTGTCGAGCGAAGCGCTGGCGCGCCGCCTGGCGGCACGACCGGTGTTCGTTTCCGCGGCAAGCTTCGAACCCTTTGGCCTGGCCGTGCTCGAGGCAGCGCATGCCGGCTGCCCGCTGGTGCTGTCGGACATCGACACCTTCCGCGAGCTTTGGGACGATGCCGCACTGTTCGTCGCGCCCGGCGACGAGGCGGGTTATGCCGACGCGGTCGAGGCGATCCTGGTTGATTCCGTGTTGCGCCACCGCCTGGGCGACGCCGCGCGTAGCCGCGCCGCGCGCTACACCCCGCAAGCCAAGGCCACCGCCATGGCCGCCCTGTTCACCGAACTCGCCGCCAAGGCGCCAGCGAAACGAGCCGCATGAAGATCGTCTATTTCACCCATTCGCTGTCGAGCTGCTGGAACCATGGCAACGCGCATTTCCTGCGCGGGGTGCTGCGTGAGCTGATCGCCCGCGGACACGACGTGTCGGTGTGGGAGCCCGAAGGCGCTTGGAGCCTCCAGAACCTGCTCGCCGATCACGGCGAGACCGGGCTGCACGCCTATCGCCAGGCCTATCCAGAGCTGAGCTCGCGCACTTACACCCCGCTCGCCCAGCTGGAGCGGCTGGTCGACGGTGCCGATCTGGTGATCGTTCATGAATGGAACGACCATCATCTGGTTGCCCGGCTTGGCAGCATCCGCCGTAACGGCGCGCCGTTTACCTTGCTGTTTCACGACACCCATCACCGCGCGGTGAGCGAGCCGGCATCGATGCAGGCGTACGACCTGGAGGATTATGACGGGGTGCTCGCATTCGGCGAGACACTTTCGGAGGTGTATCGCGGCTGGGGCTGGCAGGGCCGCGTCTGGACCTGGCATGAGGCCGCCGACACCCTCCACTTCCACCCACCCGCGCAGGAGCAAGACCGCGAAGGGCTGGTGTGGATCGGCAATTGGGGCGATGGCGAGCGCACCGCGGAACTGGAGGACTTCCTGTTCCGCCCCGCGCAGGAAACCGCGCTGCCGCTCGACATCTATGGCGTGCGATACCCAGACGAAGCCAAGGACATGCTCGCGCGCTACGGCGTGCGCTATCATGGCTGGGCGCCGAACGCGCGTGCGCCGGAGATCTTCGCGCGGCACCTGGCAACCGTGCATGTGCCGCGCCGCTTCTACAGCACGATCCTGCCCGGCATTCCCACCATCCGCGTGTTCGAGGCGCTGGCCTGCGGCATTCCGCTGGTCTCGGCGCCCTGGGAAGATGCCGAGCATCTCTTCCGTGCAGGTCAGGATTATCTGGTCGCCCGCAACGGCGCCGAAATGACCCGCCAGCTGCGCGAGATCCAGAATGACGCGGGTCTGCGCGAACATCTGGTCAATAGCGGACTGGAAACCATTCTCGACCGCCATACCTGCGCGCACCGCGTCGACGAACTGCTCGACATCGTCGCCACGCTGCGCCCGCAAACCGCCATTTCCACAAGCCATCTGAGGCCAAGCCATATGAGCATCGTCGCGTGAAGATCGCCTTTTACGGCTCCAGCCTGCTCTCTTCCTATTGGAACGGCGCGGCGACCTATTATCGCGGCATCCTGAAGGCGCTCGCCGCCCATGGCCACGAGATCACCTTCTACGAACCCGACGCGTTCGACCGGCAGCAGCATCGCGATATCGATCCGCCGTCCTATGCCAAGGTGGTGGTGTATCCGGCGACCAGCGACGCGCTCGCCAAGGTGCTAGAGGCCGGCGGTGACGCCGATGTGGTGGTGAAGGCCAGCGGCGTCGGTGTGTTCGATACCGAGCTGCTCCAGGGGATCCTGCGCCATCCCGATGCGATCCGCATCTTCTGGGACGTGGACGCCGCGGCGACGCTGGATGAGATGCGGCACGACGCCAACCACCCGATCCATTCGGCGCTCGGCGATCTCGACATGGTGCTGACCTATGGCGGCGGGCCGCCGGTGATCAACGCCTATCAAGGCTTTGGCGCCAAGCGCTGTATCCCGGTGTACAACGCGCTTGATCCCGAGACGCACCACCCGGCGCCGCGCAACGATCGCTTTGCCGCGGACCTGGGTCTGCTCGCCAACCGCCTGCCCGACCGTGAGGCGCGGATCGAGGAGTTCTTCCTGCGCGCCGCCGCGCTGCTGCCCGACCGGAAATTCATGCTGGGGGGCAATGGCTGGCACGACAAGCCGATGACGGAGAATGTCCGCGCAATCGGCCATGTCGGCACCGCCGATCACAACGCGTTCAACTGCACGCCCAACGCCGTGCTGAACGTCGCGCGGGATTCCATGGCGAATATCGGCTTCTCGCCGGCCACCCGCGTGTTCGAAGCCGCCGGCGCCGCTGCATGCCTGATCACCGATGCGTGGGAAGGTATCGAGCAGTTCCTGAAGCCCGACGAGGAAGTGCTGGTCGCGCGCGATGGCCAGGATGTCGCCGAGCATCTGAAGGCACTCACCCCCGAGCGTGCGCGCGCGATCGGTGACGCCGCGCTGGCGCGCGTGCTGGCCGAGCACACCTATGAACTGCGCGGGCATCAGGTTCACGCGATCCTGACCGAGCAGCGCGCGCGCATGAGCGTGCCGGCATGAAGCTGGTCGTTCTGGGGCTGTCGCTTTCCTCGTCCTGGGGAAATGGCCACGCCACCACGTTCCGCGCGCTGCTGAAGGCGTTCGCGGCGCGCGGGCACGACATCCTGTTCCTGGAGCGCGACGTCCCGTGGTACCGCAACAGCCGCGACATGCCGGAGCCGGGCTTTTGCCGGCTGGAATATTATAGCGACCTCGCCGATCTGGACCGGTTTGAGGCGGATATCGTCGCGGCGGACGCAGTGATGGTCGGCTCCTATGTGCCCGAAGGGGTGGCGGTCGCGCGCTATGTTCAGGATCGTGCGGAGGGGGTGACGAGCTTCTACGACATCGACACGCCCGTGACGCTCGCCAAGCTGGAACGCGGCGATTTCGAGTATCTCTCGCCCGAAGTGATACCGGGCTATGACGTCTATTTCTCGTTCACTGGCGGGCCGACGCTTGACCGTCTTGAGCAGCAATACGGGTCTCCTGCCGCGCGGCCGCTTTATTGCTCGGTCGATGCCACGGCCTATCGCCCGCTGGACGTACCGAAGAAGTGGGACCTTTCCTATCTCGGCACCTACAGCCCCGATCGCCAACCGACGCTCGAACGCCTGCTGATCGAACCGGCACGCGCGCGCCCCGACCTGCGCTTCGTCGTGGCGGGTCCGCAATATCCCGACGACATCGACTGGCCGGCCAATGTCGAGCGGATCGAGCATTGTCCGCCCGCCGACCATGCCGAATTCTACAGCGCGTCGCGTTTCACGCTGAACGTGACCCGCGCCGACATGATCGCCGCGGGCTGGTCGCCCTCGGTGCGCATTTTCGAGGCATGCGCGTGCGGCACGCCGATCATCTCCGACATCTGGAACGGCATCGAGACGGTGCTGGAGCCCGGCCGCGAGATCATCCTGGCGAAGACGGCCGATGATGTGCTGGCCGCGCTGGCGAGCGATGCCGATACGCTTGGACATGCGGCGCGCGAGCGGGTGCTGGCCGAACACACCGCCGAGCACCGCGCCGCCGAGTTGGAAGCGCATCTTCAGGAAGCGCTCACCGAACCGATGCTGGCTACCGCGTAGCGCCGGTGCTAGCGGGCAGGTGGCCGGATTGTCCGGCCACAGGAGTTCCCAAGTGTCCGAGCGTTTCGAGCGCCACCGCCAGCCCTGGCGGCCCGATGAAGTCCAGAAGCTGCACACGCTGGCAAAGAAAGGCATGGCGCTGAAGGCGATAGCCAAGGCGCTGACCCGCAGCGAAGAGTCAGTCAAGGAACGCGCCAAGCTCGACGGGCTGAACATCGCCAAGTTGCACTGAGCGCTTTCCCAAATGGCCGAATATGACGCGATCGTCTTGGGCGCCGGCGCCGCGGGGTTGATGTGCGCGGCCATCGCCGGCCAACGGGGCCGCCGTGTGCTGCTGATCGACCATGCCGACCGCGCGGGGAAGAAGATCCTCATCTCGGGCGGCGGGCGGTGCAACTTCACCAACCTGCACACCGCGCCCGACCGGTATTTGTCGCAGAACCCGCATTTCGCCAAGTCGGCGCTGCGCCGCTACACCGCGCAGGACTTTCTCGATCTGGTCGAGCGGCATCGCATCGCCTGGCATGAGAAGACGCTGGGCCAATTGTTCTGCGACGGCTCGGCGCGGCAGATCGTCGACATGCTGCTCGACGAATGCGACGCGGGCCAGGTGACGCTTCACACCGGCCGCCAGATCGGCGAAGTGGAACATGCCGATGGCCGCTATCGTGTTGGCCAGGACACCGCGCCTGCGCTGGTGATCGCCACCGGCGGGCCGTCGATCCCCAAGATGGGTGCGACCGGCTTCGCCTATGACCTCGCGCGCCGTTTCGGGCTCAAAGTGGTCGAGCCGCGCCCCGCGCTCGTTCCTCTCACCCTGCCCGCCGACCAGGCGCTGTTCCGCGATCTCGCGGGCGTTGCAGCGCCGGTGCGCGCGCGTGCCGGCAAGACCGGCTTCGACGAAGCGGCGCTGTTCACCCATCGGGGCCTCTCCGGCCCGGCGATCCTCCAGGTCAGCTCCTATTGGCGACACGGAGAGGACATCGCGATCGACTTCCTGCCCCACGCCGCCACCGGCTGGCTCGCCGCCGCCAAGCGCAGCCACCCGCGCACCACGCTGCGCAAGCTGCTGTCCGACACCCTGCCCGGCCGCCTTGCGGAAACGCTTGCAGAACAGCTCGCGCTCCCCGGCGAACTCGCCAACCTGGCCGACCGCAAGCTCGCCGAAGCCGAACAGCGCCTCGCCGCCTGGCCGTTCCTGCCGAACGGCACCGAAGGCTATGCCAAAGCCGAAGTCACCGTCGGCGGCATTTCCACCGCCGACCTTTCGTCGCAGACGATGGAAGCCCGCAAGGTGCCCGGCCTCTACGCCATCGGCGAGGCGGTGGACGTCACCGGCTGGCTCGGCGGGTACAATTTCCAATGGGCCTGGGCCAGCGGCTGGGCCGCGGCGCAGGCGCTCTGATGCGCGGGGGTTTGAAACCGCGCCTGTCGCAGCGTTGTCCGGCAATATTGCGCATCCCGCGCGCCAAAGCGCAGCCCGGTTCCGCTGCACTGCATATAAAGCTTGCCCCGAGCGCCTTGCGCCCCCATTTGGCGGGTTCATGCCATTCTCGACTCTCCCCCCGCTTCTCGCCGAAGCGCTTGCCGCGCGTGGTTACGCCGCGCCCACGCCCGTCCAGGCCGCCGTTCTCGAACCCGAGGCCAAGGGGCGCGACCTGATCGTGTCTGCCCAGACCGGGTCGGGCAAGACCGTCGCCTTCGGCATGGCCATGGCGCCCGACCTTCTGGGCGAAGACGGCCGCGTCATCCCCAGCCGCGAGCCGCACGCGCTGATCATCGCTCCCACCCGCGAGCTCGCGCTCCAGGTCAGCCGCGAGCTGATCTGGCTCTATGGCCCGACCGGTGCGCGCATCGCCACCTGCGTGGGCGGGATGGATGCCTCGAAGGAGCGCCGCCAGCTCAGCCACGGCGCGCACATCGTCGTCGGCACCCCGGGCCGCCTTCGCGATCACCTCGAACGTGGCGCGCTCGACCTGTCCGCGCTCAAGGCCGCCGTGCTCGACGAAGCCGACGAGATGCTCGACATGGGCTTTCGCGACGATCTCGAGCACATCCTCGACGCCAGCCCGAACGAGCGCCGCACGCTGCTGTTCTCCGCGACGATGCCCAAGCCCATCGTCCAGCTCGCCAAGCGATACCAGAAGGATGCGCTGCGCATCTCCACGGTGGGCGAGGATCGCGGCCATGGCGACATCGCCTATCAGGCGGTGACCGTCAGCCCGTCGGAGATCGAGCATGCGGTCATCAACCTGCTGCGCTTCCATGAGGCGGAGACGGCGATGCTGTTCTGCGCCACGCGCGACAATGTCCGCCACCTGCATGCCACGCTGACCGAGCGCGGCTTCTCCGCCGTCGCGCTGTCGGGCGAGCACAGCCAGAACGAGCGCAACGCCGCGCTTCAGGCGCTGCGCGACCGCCGCGCCCGCGTCTGCGTCGCCACCGACGTTGCCGCGCGCGGCATCGATCTCCCCACGCTCACGCTGGTCGTCCATGTCGAGCTGCCGCGCGACGCCGAGACGCTGCAGCACCGTTCGGGCCGCACCGGCCGCGCGGGCAAGAAGGGCACCGCCGTCCTCATCGTCCCCTATCCGCGCCGCCGCCGGGTCGAGATGATGCTGCGCGGCGCGCGCATCAACGCCGAGTGGATCGACGCCCCGACGCCCGAGGCGATCCGCGCCCAGGATCATGAGCGCCTGCTCGCCGCCCTGCTCGCCCCTGTCGAGACCGACGAGGAGGACGTAGCGCTTGCCGAGCGCCTGATGGCCGAGAAGTCGCCGCAGGAGATCGCCGCCGCGCTGGTCCACGCGCACCGCGCGTCGATGCCGCAGCCCGAGGAGCTCAACGACCGCTCGCAGGGTGGCGATCGCGACGAGCGCCAGCCCGCGCGTCGCGAAGGCTTTGACGACATCGTGTGGTTCCGCATGGACGTGGGCCGCAACCAGAATGCCGATCCGCGCTGGATCCTCCCGCTGATCTGCCGCCGCGGCCACATCACCAAGAACGAAGTCGGCGCGATCCGCATCGGCCCGAACGAGACCGCGTTCCAGGTGCCCCGCGCGCTCGCCGCCAAGTTCCAGGCGTCGGTCGCCCGCACCGCCAGCGAAGACGACGATGTCCGTTTCGAAGTCTCCGAAGGCCCTGTGCAGCAGGGTGGACGCGCTCCGCGCGGCGGTCCGAATCGTCCGGCCGGCGGCGCCAACCGCCCCACCGGCGGCGCACGCGGCACGCACTCGGCCAAGCCTTACGTGCGCAAGGGCCCGCCCCGCGGTCCGCGCGCCTGAGCGAGCCTGCACTGTTCCCCGGCGAAGGCCGGGCGCAGTCGCAATGCGGGTCGCAAGGATGTGCACCGTCACCTAAGCGCCGAAACTGGGCCCCAGCCTTCGCCGGGGAACAGCCCGCGTATGAACTGGAGTAACGACCAGTGACCCAGCCCCGCATCCTGGTCGACGCCGACGCCTGCCCGGTCAAGGACGAGATCTACAAGGTCGCCTGGCGCCACGAAGTGCCAGTGACGGTGGTCAGCAATCAGCATATCCGCGTGCCCCAGCACCCGCTGGTCAGCCGGATCGTGGTAAGCGACGCCTTCGACGCCGCCGATGATTGGATCGCGGAGCGTTCAGGCCCGGACGCAGTGGTGATCACCGCCGACATCCTGCTCGCCGATCGCGCGCTGAAGGCCGGCGCCCGCGTGCTCAGCCCCACCGGCAAGCCCTTCACCACCAGCTCGATCGGCAGCGCCATCGCCACCCGCGCCATCATGGCCGACCTGCGCGCCGGCGGCGACCAGATCGGCGGCCCCAAGCCGTTCGCAGCGGCGGACCGCTCGCGCTTCCTGCAAGCACTGGATGCGATGCTGGTGGCGTTGAAGCGCACGTAACAAGGGCCGCTTGCGCCCGAAGCTCAACGATTCAGGATGTTCAAGCAAACCTAGAAGCTGCCCTTTGTTCAGCTTGAGGACTGCGGCGCTGTTGCGATGCTCGAAAGGTCGGTTGTGGCGCCCATCGGCTCGCCGGCTTCCTTCCGTTCGGAGTATCGATCGACCAGCTGCGCAGCGTGGGGCCGCAGCAGGATGGTGAAGCGAACCAGCTCCTCCATCACATCGACGATCCGATCATAATAGCTGGATGGCCTCATCCGGCCAGCGTCATCGAACTCCGCGAACGCCTTGGCGACGCTCGACTGGTTCGGGATGGTGACCATCCGCATCCAGCGGCCGAGAACGCGCAGGGTGTTCACACTGTTGAACGACTGCGATCCTGCCGACACCTGCATGACCGCGAGCGTCCGGCCCTGCGTCGGCCGCATTCCACCCATCGAGAGCGGCAGGTGATCGATCTGCGTTTTCATGACGCCGGTGATTTGCCCATGGCGTTCGGGGCTGCACCACACCTGCCCCTCCGACCACATAAATAGTTCGCGCAGTTCGTGGATCGCCGGGTGATCGTCCCCGGGCACCTGGTCGGGGAGCGGCAGGGCCGAGGGATCGAAGATGCGCGTGTCCGCGCCGAAGAACCGCAGCAGGCGCGCCGCCTCCTCAACGCACAGCCGTGAATAGGATCGCTCTCGCAGCGAGCCATAGAGCAGCAGGATCCGCGGGGGTGGGTCTCCTGCGCCCAGCCCGAGGGCCGGTCGGTCGAACGCGAACCGCCGATCAAGCACGGGCAGGTGGTCGGGGTCGGAGAGGGTGCGCAGGGGCATCAGGCGGGTGTCCGGTTGAATTGTTGGAGGTCCACAGGGTCAAACGGCACCAAGCCGCAGCGCCAGCGCGGCGAGCGTTACCAGCAGCACCGGAACGGTCAGCGTCGCACCGACCCTGAAATAATAGCCCCAGCCGATGCGGATGCCCTTCTGCCCAAGCACGTGCAGCCACAACAGCGTCGCGAGCGAGCCGATCGGCGTGATCTTGGGGCCGAGGTCGCAGCCGATGACGTTGGCGTAGATCATCGCTTCCTTGACCGCGCCGGTGGCATGGGTGGCATCGATCGACAGCGCGCCGACGAGGACCGTAGGCATGTTGTTCATCACCGACGACAGCAAAGCGGCGATGATGCCGGTGCCGAACGCCGCGCCCCACACGCCCCCTTGGGCGGCGCGATCGAGGAGACCAGTGAGCTGGCCGGTCAACCCGGCATTCCGCAGGCCGTAGACGACCAGATACATGCCGAGCGAGAAGATCACGACCTGCCATGGCGCGCCGCGCAGCACCTTGCGGGTCTCGATAACGTGACCGCGCGCGGCGATGACGAGCAGCAGTACCGCGCCGGCAGCGGCGACGGCACTGACCGGCACGCCGATGGGTTCGAGGAGGAAGAATCCCGCCAGCAGGGCGGCGAGGACGGTCCAGCCGGCCCTGAACGTGGCGCGATCGCGGATCGCGTCGGCCGGTGCGCGGAGTTGCGTCAGGTCGTACGATGGCGGCACGTCGCGGCGGAAGAACAGCAGCAGCACCACGAGCGTCGCGGCGATGGACGCGAGGTCGACCGGTACCATCACGGACGCATAGTCGGCGAAGCCGATGCGGAAGAAGTCGGCCGACACGATATTGACCAGGTTGGAGACGATCAAAGGCAAGCTTGCCGTGTCGGCGACGAACCCCGCCGCCATGACGAACGCCAGCGTCGCCCTATCGCGATAGCCGAGCGCGCGCAGCATCGCGATCACGATCGGCGTCAGGATCAGCGCCGCGCCATCGTTGGCGAACAGCGCCGAAACCGCGGCGCCAAGCAGTACGATCAGGACGAACAGCCGTCGGCCATGCCCGCCGCCCCAGCGCGCGACGTGGAGCGCCGCCCATTCGAAGAACCCCGCCTCGTCCAACAGCAGGCTGACGATGATGATCGCGACGAAGGTCGCGGTCGCGTTCCAGACGATGCCCCACACGACCGGAATGTCGGAGAGCGAGACGATCCCGACGATCAGCGCCACTGCCGCGCCGCCCATCGCGCTCCACCCGATGCCCAGGCCGCGGGGCTGCCAGATGACGAGCGTGATCGTGACGATGAAGATGGCTAGGGCGAGGAGCATCAGGCGATGCGCTGCCCGGAGGCGTCCACCACCTGCTCCCCATCCTCCTTGACGAACGCGCCCTGCTGCGGCTCGGGCAGCAGATCGAGAACGGCCTCGGACGGACGGCAGAGCCGCACGCCGAGCGGCGAGACGACCAGCGGCCGATTGATGAGAACCGGGTGCGCCATCATGGCGTCGAGCAGCGCGTCGTCGCTCAGCGACGGGTCGCCCAGGCCCAGTTCGGCGTAGGGCGTGCCCTTCTCGCGCAGCAGATCGCGGGGGGTGACGCCGGCGCGGTCGATCAGGTCAGCCAGCAGCGCACGGGACGGCGGGGTCTTCAGATACTCGACGACGTGCGGCTCGATCCCCGCGTTGCGGATCATCGCCAGCGTGTTGCGCGACGTGCCGCAGTCGGGGTTGTGGTAGATCACGATGTCAGCGGCCGTGGGGTTGACCATGGGGCTTCCTTCAGCAGCAGGGGGTGAGTTCGGCGAGGAGCGGTGCGCAAAGCTCCGGCGAGCCGGCACAGCAGTCCTTGACCAGAAACAGCGTAAGCGCCCGCAGGCCGTCCAGGTCGGCACGGTAGATGATGGAGCGGCTGTGCCGCTCAGATCGCACGATGCCGGCGCGTGAGAGGATCCCAAGGTGAGCCGACATGGTGTTCTGTGGCACGTCGAGCTGCCTTGCGATCTCCCCCGCCGGCAGGCCATCCGGCTCATGCCGCACCAGCAGCCGGAACGCGTCCAGCCGCGTACCTTGCGCGAGCGCACCGAAAGCGGCGATAGCCGAATTACTTTCCATATATCCGGCATAAACGATATATGCGAAGTGCAGCTAGTAAATAAGTTGCTGGCCCGCTTTCGCCGATCCGCGCGTCCAGAGCCCCGTTGCCCTCAACCCCGCGCGTTCCTAAGCTCCCTTGAACGCAGATCGAGGCCACCATGCACAAGCTGAACACCTTACTCCTCGCCGCCGCCAGCGCGTCCATCCTCAGCATCCCTGCTCAGGCCCAAACCGTCAGTGAACCCTCCGTCCGCGGCCACGTCTCCTACCTCGCCGGCCCCGCCCTGCGCGGCCGCGGCAGCGCGACGCCGGACGAAGCCGCGGCGGCGGCGTATGTCGCGGCGATGTTCCGCGGCTATGGGCTCCAGCCCGCACCCGGGATGACCGGCTATACGCAAAGCGCCGACGTCACCGCGCTCAAGCTCGACGGCCCGGCACTGCTCACTGCCAATGGCGTGGCGGTCGATGCGCCTTTGCTGTTCTCCTCCACCGGCCGGCCCATCACGGGCACGCTGAGCGTATTCGCCGGCAACGATCCCAAGCAGATTGCCGGCGCTGTGGTGATCCTCTCCGGCACCGGCATCAATCCACTGCGTGTCGCCGGCGCGGTTGATCCTGCAAAGACCAGGCTCGTCATCGTCCGCGCCACCCCCGAAGTGCGTGACTATTATCAGAAGATCGGCGGCGCGCCGCGCCTGCCGCGCACCTTCAAGGGCGAGGCGCCTAGCCCGCGCCCCACCGTGGTCGCGCTGCCCGATGCCGCGTTCGACGCGCTCGCCGCACAGCCGGGCGCCGACATTGCGCTCACCCTGCCCGGGCTGGTCGAGCAGCAGCTGGTCACCACCAATGCGATCGGCTGGCTGCCGGGCACCGATCCCAGCGCTGGCATGCTGCTGGTCTCGGCGCATCTCGACCATCTCGGCGTCCGTCCTGACGGGCAGGTGATGTACGGCGCCAATGACGATGCATCGGGCACCGCGGCGGTGATCGAGTTGGCCAAGGCGCTGGCGCAGGGCAAGAAGCTGCGCCGGAGCGTGCTGTTCGTCGCCTATGGCAGCGAGGAAGCCGGCGGCTTCGGCGCGCGGAAGTTCATTGCGAACCCGCCGGTGCCGCTCGAAACGCTGGTCGCCAATCTGGAGATCGAGATGATCGGCGAGCAGGACCCCAAGCTGCCCGCCGGCACGATGATGATGACCGGCTATGACCGCTCGACCTTTGGCGAGACGCTGAAGGCGCATGGCGCGCTGGTGACCGCCGATCCCTACCCCGAGCAGAACTTCTTCCAGCGATCGGACAATTACGCGCTCGCGCAGAAGGGCATCGTCGCGCACACCGTGTCGGGCTGGGCCGTGGTGCCGACCTATCACACGCCCGAGGATACGGTGGAGCGGCTCGACCTCCCCTTCATGACCCGCGCGATCCAGTCGCTGGTGGCGCCGCTGCGCAGCCTGGCGAACAGCCGCGCCAAGCCTGAATGGAAGCCGGGCGGCAAGCCGGTGGCGGAGTGACGTTGAAAATCCTCTCCCGAAGGGGGAGGAATGACGCTTCCACTTTCCCGGCGAAGGCCGGGCCCAGCCGCCACCCAGGCTGAGATGGCGCCGCGCTTTTGCCAGTGCAACGCGACTGGGCCCCGGCCTCCGCCGGGGAACTGGTTCGGGATAGGGCTTCGTCCTTCAAACTATCGCCGGATTCCCACAGGGGTTCCCATCCGCGCCCCGGTGCGTCAGGAGGCCCGCATGCCCCACGCCACCCTGCCCCCGCCGCCGGCCGACCTTCTCGACGGCGCCAGCCTGTTCCTCGACTTCGACGGCACGCTGGTCGAACTCGCCGACCGCCCCGATGCGGTAGCCGTCGACGACCGCCTTCACGCCCTCATGCGGAGCCTCGCTGCCCGCCTCGATGGCCGTGTGGCCATCGTCAGCGGGCGTCCCGCCGAACAGATCCACGCGCTGTTCGGCAGCGAGGGGATGACCGTCGTCGGCAGCCACGGCATGGAGTTCCGCTGGAACGATGGCCGGGTCCGGGTCGCCGATCGCCCGGAGGGCATGGCGCAAGCGCTCGCCGCGATGCACGCGCTCGCCGACCGCACGCCCGGCATGCTGGTGGAGGACAAGCCGCTGGGCGCCGCGCTGCATTTCCGCATGGCGCCCGATGCGGAGGAAGCCGCCCAGGCACTGGCCAGCGAAATGGCCGCACGCCACAATCTCCACCTCCAGCCCGGCAAGATGATGGTCGAGGTTCGCGCGGGCGGCGGCGACAAGGGCGCGGCGATCCGGACGCTAATGGCGGAACCCGAACTCGCCTCCACGCGTCCCTTGTTCATGGGAGACGATCACACGGACGAGCCCGGCTTCGAAGCCGTCGCGGCTCTGGGTGGCGCCGGCATCCTTGTCGGGGCGTCCCGTCCAACCGACGCGACCTATCGTTTGAATGATGTCCAGGCGACGCTCGCCTGGCTTGAAGCCGCCTGTGGGAGTGCTGCATGACGACCAATCTCGACCTTTGGCCGATCGGCAATTGCCAGGTCAGCGCGCTGATCGACCGCGCCGGCCAGTTCGTGTGGGGCTGCGTGCCGCGCGTCGACGGCGATCCGATCTTCTCGGCATTGGTCGGCGGCCCCGATACCGCGGCTCCAGATGCCACGGGCCTATGGGCGATCGACCTGGAGGACTGCGCGTCCACTGAGCAGCATTACCTGCGCAACACGCCGGTCCTGGTCACCCGGCACACCGATTCCGCGGGAAACGCAATCGAGATCGTCGATTTCTGCCCGTATTTTCGCCGCTCCAACCGCACCTATCGCCCCACCGCCTATGCCCGGATCGTGCGGCCGGTGACCGGCAGTCCGCGCATCCGTGTCCGCCTGCGCCCCTCCTGTGGTTGGGGCGGCGCCTGCAACCAGCGGATCGGCGGATCAAACCATATTCGCTATACGATGGAAGCACTTACCATGCGCCTCACCACCACCGCGCCGGTGGGTCTGGTGCATGAGGAGCGCCTGTTCCGCCTCGAACGCCCCCTCCACTTCTTCCTCGGCCCCGACGAAAGCTTCAGCGGCGAACTCGCAAGCAGCGTCGACGAGATGCTGGCCAACACCACACATGAATGGCAGGAATGGGTCCGAGGATTAGCCATCCCGCTGGAATGGCAGGACGTCGTGATCCGCTCGGCAATCAGCCTGAAACTGTGCCAGCACGAGGAAACCGGCGCGATCGTCGCCGCGCTCACCACCTCCATCCCCGAACATGCCGGCTCCGAGCGGAACTGGGATTACCGCTATTGCTGGATTCGCGATGCCTATTACACCGTTCAGGCGCTCAACCGCCTCGGCGCGCTCGATGTGCTCGAAGGCTATCTGGTCTACCTCCGCAACATCGTCGACAGTGCCAAGGGCGGCCACATCCAGCCGCTCTACGGCGTGCTCGGTGAAGCGACGCTGGAGGAAGGCTTTGCCGAAAAGCTCCCCGGCTATCGCGGCATGGGCCCAGTCCGCGTCGGCAACCAGGCTTATGAGCAGATCCAGCACGACGCCTATGGCCAGATCGTCCTGTCCAACGTCCAGGCGTTCTTCGATCAGCGGCTGTTCCGCATGGCTGGCGTCGAGGACTTCGAGGCGCTGGAGCGTGTCGGCGAGCGCGCGTGGCAGAATTACGACCAGCCTGACGCCGGGCTGTGGGAGCTGCGCACCCGCCAGAGCGTCCACACCTATTCGTCAGCGATGTGTTGGGCCGCGTGCGACCGGCTTGCCAACGCCGCTGAAGTGCTCAAGCTTCAGGATCGCCGCGCCTTCTGGCAAGAGCGCGCCGACCACATCCGCGAGCATATCGAGCGCACGGCCTGGCGCGAGGACACCCGCCGCATGTCGGCCACCTTCTCGGGCGACGATCTCGACGCCAGCTTGATCCAGCTGCTCGACCTGCGCTTTCTCTCCCCGGACGATCAGCGCTTCAAGGACACGCTCACCGCGGTCGAGGCGGGCCTGCGCCGCGGCTCGCACATGCTGCGCTATGACACCGAGGACGATTTTGGCCTGCCCGAGACCGCCTTCAATGTCTGCACCTTCTGGCTGATCGAGGCGCTGCACTTCACCGGCCGCAGCGCCGACGCACGGGCTTTGTTCGAGGAGATGCTCGCCCGCCGCACCGCGGCCGGGCTGCTCTCAGAGGATATCGATCCGGTCACCTCCGAGCTTTGGGGCAATTACCCGCAGACCTATTCGCTGGTCGGTATGATCAACTGCGCGGTCCTGCTCAGCAAGCCCTGGAGTGCGATCCGTTGAGCCGTCTGATCGTCATTTCCAATCGTGTAAGTGCCCCGACCGGCTCGCACTCGGGCGCGCAGGGCGGCCTCGCCGTCGCACTCCAGGCTGCGCTCGCCGAAATGGGCGGCATCTGGTTTGGCTGGTCGGGTGAACAGACCGACGCCTTCACCGGCCAGGTCAACCTGCACCGCGGCGACGGCTACACCACCGCCACCGTCGACCTCGAAGAACAGGACATCGAGGAATATTATAACGGCTACGCCAACCGCACGTTGTGGCCGCTCTTCCACTACCGCATCGACCTGGCCGAATATGAGCGCGGCTTCGCGGGCGGGTACCAGCGCGCCAACGAACGCTTTGCCGAGACTGTCCGCCCGCTGGTCGAGGAAGAAGACGCGGTGTGGATCCAGGATTACCACATGATCCCGCTCGGCCAGGAGCTGCGCAACCGCGGCTGCGCCAACCGGATCGGCTTCTTCCTCCACACCCCTTGGCCGCCGCGCCGCCTGCTCGGCACGCTGCCGGAAGCCGCCGAGCTGGTCGAGACCATGTTCGCCTATGACCTGATCGGCTTCCACACCCAGGAATGGCTCGAATCCTTCTGCGACTTCGCTCAGCGCGACATGGGCGCCGAGATCGAGGACGGCGACGTGATCCGCTACCGCGGCCGCAGCGTGCGGGTGATCGTCTGCCCGATCGGCATCGACGCCGGCGAGTTCCGCACGCTGTCCGACAGCGAGACCGCCCGCGACACGTTCAGGCAAATGAAGCTGAGCGCCACCGGCCGCTCGATGATCGTCGGCGTCGACCGGCTCGATTACTCCAAGGGGCTCGAAGAGCGCTTCCTCGGCTACGAACGCTTTCTCCGCGAGCATCCCGAGACGCGCAAGGAAGTGTTCCTGCTCCAGATCGCGCCGCCCTCGCGCGCCGCGGTGGAAACCTATCAGCGCATTCGTAACGTATTGGAAACGCTATCGGGCAGGATCAACGGCGAGCATGCCGATCTCGACTGGGTACCGATCCGCTACGTTAACCAAGGCTACTCGCGCGACGTCCTCGCCGGCGTGTATCGCGCCAGCAAGATCGGGCTGGTCACGCCCTTGCGCGACGGCATGAACCTGGTCGCCAAAGAATATGTCGCCGCACAAGATCCGGAGGACCCGGGCGTCCTGATCCTCTCCCGCTTCGCTGGCGCCGCGGCGCAGATGGAAGAGGCCGTACTGGTGAACCCCTACAGCGCCGAGGAAATCTCCGACGCCATCCTCCAGGCGCTCCGCATGCCCCGCGCCGAGCGTATCCGCCGCTGGCGCGCAATGATGGACGGCATCGAGCGCGAGGACGTACTGTGGTGGCGCAAGCGCTTCACCGACGCGCTGCTGGAGGTGCCGCTAGCCGGTCCGAAAGCAGGGGCCACTACGATCTAGCTGCGTACGGCGCCTGCGATGCTATCGAGCACCAGACGCTTGCCCCCAACGCATTTGCTGTTGCGGTGCGTAGCTCTACCAATGCGCCGCAAGGCTGTGGTCTGCCACTATTATCGCATAGCCATCGTGGCCTTCAATGGCTTGCAATCGCGCAAGGCGTCCAGCTCCGCCGGTCTCGCCGATCGTCGGATGCGAGTACCTCTTCGAGATAGAAGCTGTGTGCAATGTTGCGTACCACCTCTTGCGCTCCGCCGCTGTACTCCTCAGCGATGACAGCAAAAACGTTGACCAACTCGCGAAGAAACCCCTTATCCAAGGCTTGAAGATCGTTCCCCAACTGCTCCAGCATCTCAACGGCATTGTCAGAATCCAGAATCTCGTCGTCGGTTAGCTCAAGAAATACCATGAAATCGGCAATTATGTGGGCGATCTGAATAGCTATCATGGCCGGACTCCCTTGACATCGACGTTGTCGCCTCTCCAGCAGCAGCTTCTGGGCGTTGAGAGGAAGCGGAGCTGCCCAATCTCTGACAGGCTGGTGCCGCGGCAATCACACTACCTGGGTAAGCAGTTACCCCTCCCCTGGGCTGCTGCGGTAGGCGCTCACTCCTCCTCCGCGTCGCGCACCGCTTCCAGTTCGGCCAGTTTCACCGGATCGTCGGCTGCCAGCGCCTCTTCGAGATAGAAGTCGTGAGCCAGGTTGCGCACCAGCCGCTGCGCCTCGCCGCTATACTCCGGAGCTATCACAGAGAACGCGTTGACAAGCTCGCGGAGAAAAGGCTTATCGAGCGCCTGAAGACCGCCCCCTAGCGCTTCAATCATTTGGACAGCCGTATCGGGATCGAGATTTTCGTCTTCCGTCAGATCAAGAAACAACGATAGGTTTGCGATAATACGCGCGACTTGGAGGGCAATCCTGGCTCTACTACCCTGACCTTGGTGTTGGTACCGCTCACCTTGTTGATCAGCGCTATAGCGCTTGAGCGTTTCTTAAAGTGTCACTGACCGGCGACCTAGACGCAGACCGCGCTCCCGGTATTGTCTCAGCCTTTAGGCTCGCGCATCGCGTAGAGCCTCCAACTCCGCCAGCCTCATCGGATCGTCGGCTGCCAGGACTTCTTCGAGATAGAAGCTGTGCGCGATGTTGCGCACGACCTCTTGTGCTTCGCCACTGTATTCCGGGGTGATCACTGCAAAAGCATCGATCAGCTCTCGAAGGAAGCCCTTGTCCAAGGCTTCCAGGTCGCTTCCTAGCTGCTCCATCATTTGGACGGCTGCATCCGGATCGAGAACGTCGTCATCTGTTAGATCAAGAAATATCATGTAATGCGCGATCATGCGCGCGATCTGTGTAGCAATCATGGCTTTACCACTCTCACATTTATGGTGGTAACTTTCATGTCTTTAAGCAGCTTTAAAGCTTTCGTCTTCTGAGCAGGGTTAGGAACTTCCCAAACCCCAATAAGACGCTTTTGCGCCAGCACCTCTGACTGCCGCAATAACCGGGCTCGCGCGCGTGGGGCAGTCACGACAACCATCTTTCGATCGATCACGTAGTCGCCCTGTACGCCATCGAACTTCACCGGCCGCTTCGATCCGTCCGGCATCGTTCGCATCAATGTCGGCGCTTGGCCGTGCCGCGCGCCCGCTGCAGCGTCGTTATATCGAGTTGCTGGACTAGCCTTGCCGAGGTTCTCTTTAACCCAGCCGATCTCGGGCGGATCAAAGGTTGGGCGGGGTGTCAGCTTTCCAAGACTACGCAACTTAGAAACCCTGGCAACGGCCACTCCCGGCGCGGCTGCCAGCGCGGCGTTGCCGGCGACTGACCCGGTGGCACGACCGATATCGCGCGCCGAGGCGTTGGCTACAGCGTCGGCTGCACGCGCGACCTGGACACGAGCCGGCGTGTCTTCGGCGGCTATCACCCGATCGATCGTCTCGCCGATGCCCCGGCGAGCGTTCCGAACGGTCGTGACCGAGTTCGTCGTCATTACGGAATACGCACCTGCGACCGCCTCTTTCGCAGCACCGTACAACCCTTCGCCCACCCCGCCGACGAACTCAGCGACCGGCTTTGGCTTGTTCCGGGGCCGACTTGGGAGTGGCCGTAGCCCTCCCTCAACCGCGTCGGCATCTGACTGCCCCTTGCTAAGTCTCGGCTTGCTGAGCATGCGACCCCTTCGCATTTGGCGATGTTGCCGCCCGCGGCTTCCGCTGGTCGCCACGCCCGACAGTGCTGGGGCGCGGCTGCTTGCGCCCCGGGCGGAGCCGGTCCCGCCCGCCCATGATACTGACCGATCCCGCAAAGGTGAACCGGCCATCTGCCGGATCGTGCCACGGATTGAACTTGAACTCGATTCCATCCGAATGTCGAGGCGGCAGCTCGCCTGTCCTCAGCCATGTCGAAAAAGCGCTCGCCTGCTCACGCTTCGCCATCTGGGTCATGCCGCCTCCCCCATTGCGTCGAGAACATTTGCGGAACGATTTTCTACAAGTCAAGCCGCGGCAATGCGTAGGGAGGATCGCGAACGGCTGTAAGCAAGTGATGGTGCCCCGAGAGAGACTCGAACTCCCGACCTTTGGTTTAGGAAACCACTGCTCTGTCCTGCTGAGCTATCGGGGCACGTTGCCGCTGGTAAAGAGCCCTGAGGCAGGAATCAATTGCAAGCCTCGGGAGGAACCACGGGCAGCGGCAGCGGCGCAACCGGGATGCCCTCCTCAATCAGTTCCTTCGCCTGCTCGGCAGTGGCTTGACCATGAATGGAGGCAGCTGGCGCGTCCCCCACGTGCATCGCACGCGCCTTATCGGTGAATGCAGACCCCACCCATTGCGACTTTTCGAGCAGCGTTGCCTGTGCTGCGGCCAACTTTGCGATGGCGGCCTTCACCGCTGCTGGAGACCGTGTCTGGTTAGGTGCACTCACACCGGGAGCCGGCATCCTTTCGGCGCGCTGATTGCTCTTGGCAGCGAGGTTTGGAGCCATCACCGCCTTCGTGACGTCCTTGTCACCGCAGATCGGGCATAGGATCAGGCCGGCGTCGCGCTGCTCCTCATAGGTCGTGCTGGATCCGAACCATGCTTCAAAAACATGCGATGCCGTGCACTTCAAGTCGAAGACGATCATGCCAGGGTGACCGCTGGTGTCACGCGGCGATGCTTCAGAACCGGTACGCGCTCACGTGCTTCTCGAACGCGCGCCGGATCGACCTGGACGAAACCCATCCCGGCTTGGTCGTGCATGTCGAGCAACACCTCGCCCCAGGGGCCGACCGCAAGGCTGTGTCCATAGGTGGCGCGGCCGTCTTCATGCTCGCCGGTCTGCGCCGCCGCCAGCACGAACGCGCCGGCTTCGATCGCGCGCGCACGTAGCAACACGTGCCAATGCGCCGCACCGGTGGAACGGGTGAACGCCGCAGGCACTGCGAACAAGGTCGCGCCGGCATCGCTCAGCGTCCGGAACAGATCGGGAAAGCGAAGATCATAGCAGATTGCCAGGCCTAGGATGCCGAGCGGCGTTTCGACCAGCACGGCGCCCTCGCCGGCGGCATAGCGGTCGGATTCACGCCATCGCTCGCCATCGGGCAGATCGACGTCGAACAAGTGCATCTTGTCATAGCGTGCCCGCACATCGCCGCGATCGTCGATGACGAAGCCGCGATTGGCCAGCTTACCGTCGGGTCGGACGACCGCAAGACTGCCAAGGTGCACCCAGATACCGTGGCGTGCCGCGGCTTCCCGCACGCTTGCCAGCACGCGATCATCCTCCTCGCTAGCCAGCGACCCTGCCGCTCGGTCGCGGTCTCTGTCCAGCAGCCCAGACATTTCCGGCGTGAACAGCATGGCCGCACCCTGCCCTGCGGCATGCGCGACTGCTTCAACAAGCGTACGCCCGTTGGCCGCGGGATCGATCCCGCTCGTCATCTGCAGCAAGGCAGCTTTCATGCGGCTAACAGGGGATCCAGTCCGCCTTGCCGATCGAGCGCCGCCAGATCGTCCGATCCGCCGATGTGGCGGTCGTCGATGAATATCTGCGGCACCGTGGTACGACCATTCGCCCGCTGGATCATCTCCTGGCGCTTGGAGCCGCCCATGCCGATATCGACCTCTTCAAAGGCTACGCCCTTGGATTGCAAAAGCCCCTTTGCGCGCGTGCAATAGGGGCAGAAAGTCTTGGTATAGATTTCGATTTTCGCCATGATCTTCCTGACCTGTGTTGCGTGCAGGCGCTTGTCAATCCGCCTCGGCGTCGTGGAGAACGCGCGCCCAGCACAGAAGGATCACCCGCGCCGCGCCGCCGCGCTTCAGCACGCGGGTACACGCGTTCGCCGTCGCGCCGCTGGTGTGCACATCGTCGATCAGCACGATGGTCTTGCCGCGGAGGATGGCCTGGGCATCTGGCGCCAGGGCGAACGCGCCGGAGACTGCCTTTGCGCGCCCTTTTGGACCAAGCCCGCGCAGGATCGGCGTTGCCTTCACCCGTCGCAGCAGCTCGACGTCGCTGGGCGTGCCGGACGCACGCGACAGTGATCGGGCGATCAGCGCCGCCTGATTAAAGCCACGGCTCCAGGTGCGCCAGCGATGCAGCGGCACCGGTATCAGCAGGTCCGCGTCACTGGGCATCAGCCGCATCATTGCGCGCGCCATCGTGTCCGCGCAGCCCAGCCGCCCGCCATATTTCAGCTTCAGCGCAACGCCGCGCGCTACGTCGCCATAGGCCACTGCCGCTCGCACGCCGTCATGCGCTGGCGGCGCTGCCATGCACCCGGCGCACAAGGCGCCCGGTCCTCGATCGAAGTCAAACGGCATGTGGCAGCCGGCGCACCATGGCGGCCCAAGAAAGGTAAGGCTCGACCAGCAGGAGACACAGAAACGATGGTCTTCCCGCGTCACCTCTCCACAGCCGGGACAGCGCGGTGGCAGCGCGATATCGACCAGCCGGAGAAGCGGAGCAAGTAGGGCCATCCAGCACTTGTCGCGAGCGACTGCCCGCTGCACAAGCGCGAGCGTGTCTGACTCGGAAATCTTCTCTCGCGGCGTCCGCCGGCTGCGCCGTGACCGGGCCGCACGGGGGTATGCGGATTTTGCCTTTGTGCGCGAACACATGCTGGGCGGCATTGTCGAGCGCCTAGAGGGGGTGAAGCGCAACTTCCGCGATGTGCTCGATCTGGGGAGCTTTGCCGGCGATCTCACGATCCCCGGCGCCCGCACCGCGCGCTTGGATGCCGGCTCGACCTTCGCCGCGATGGCCGGCGGTGTGCAGGGCGATGAGGATCGCCTGCCGTTCGCCGATGCGAGCTTCGATCTGGTGATATCGGCGGGGGTGCTCGATCAAGTCAACGATGTACCCGGCGCGCTTGCCCTGGCACGCCGGGTCCTGCGGCCCGATGGATTGTTCCTGGGCGCGTTCTTGGGTGCCGGCACGCTAGCCACGCTTCGCGCGACACTGCTGGCGGCAGAGACAGAGCGCCCCGCGGCACGCTTCCATCCGCAGATCGATGTCCGCTCCGCAGGCGATCTGTTGGGAAGAGCAGGCTTCACGCTTCCCGTCGCCGATGTCGAGACGCTGACCGTGCGATATGGCGGTGTCGCCAATCTGCTGCGCGATCTTCGCGGCATGGCCGCAACCAACCTGCTCCACGATATACAGCCGCTTAGCCGGACAACCTTGGGGCGCGCGGCAACCGCATTCGCCGAGCGCGCCGATCCCGACGGCCGCACCGCCGAGCGGTTCGAAATCGTGTACTTGACCGGTTGGGCACCCGATCCGTCCCAACCCAAGCCCGCGCGCCGGGGCAGCGCGACCACCTCGCTAGCCGATGCGCTCAAAGGGGCGCGTCAAAGCTAGACGAGCTTCTCCAACGCCGCGATCAAGGGCACATCGGCCGGCGGCATTTCCAGCGCGTGCAGTTCGCCAGGATACACCCATTGCAGTGCGTCTGCGTGCCGCGCGGCCGGTGTGCCGCTCCAGTTCCTCAGCGTGTACAGCAGCAGCAAGAGATGCTTGGTGCCGAGGGTCTCACTGGCAAAGGCGCAGGGCTTCACCAAGCCGGGATCCAGCGAGATCCCGAGTTCCTCTTCCAATTCTCGCGCCAACGCGAATTCAGGAAGTTCTCCGGCTTCAACCTTGCCGCCTGGAAACTCCCACAGCCCGGCCATGGGCTTACCGGCGGGCCTGCGCTGGACAAGCACGCGTCCATCGCCGTCGACCAGCGCGGCCGCTACCACCAACAATATATCCTGCCCGCTAAGCACTTCGTAACCCCGTTCTTCTAGTCGATGCACGCCCTCTGGAAGAAATTCGAACCCGATGCGAGCCTTGCTTCACACTCTTTCCCTTCTTGCCCGAAACACGAAAGCTGCGACCGCGATCGAATACGGCCTGATCATCGCGCTCGTCGTGATTGCCATGATGGCTGCGCTGGTGGCGTTGGGCACGGTTACGACCGACATTTGGAACAACGTCAGCAACAAGGTCCAGGCGGTCAGCTGATAACGGTTACGTATTCGCAACCTACTGTATTAGCTAAATCTTTACCGCACCCGGCTAGACAGGCTCCGTCGAACCGCGTTTCGCGGGGAGGCCGGGTATATGAAGCTTCTATTGAACGTTGGAGACCGGTATGCAGAAGATCCGCAACTTCGTTAAGAATTCCAAGGGCGCAACCGCAATCGAGTACGGCCTGATCGCCGCACTGATCGCCGTCGCCGCCATCACCGCTATGGGTAACCTTGGCAACAGCCTGACCACTACCTTCAGCAACGTGTCCGGCACGATGAACTCGAAGGTCAAGCAGGGCGCTTAACCTGCTCGAGAGGATCGTAGTATCCTTGCCTGCTGAAATAGAAGAGGCGGCGGACATTCCTGTCCACCGCCTTTTTCTTTGCTCAGTCAATCGTCAGTCAGCGTCTCTTCAAACCCGCCCCATTGCCAGGAACTTGGCACGTCGCGCCTGACGCAAGCCCTCGGGCGACACACCGTCTAGATCTTCCAGCGCCGCTTCGATCGCGTCGCCGAGCGCCATTACCGCCTCGCCTGGAGCGCGATGAGCGCCCCCAAGCGGCTCCGATACGATGTGGTCGATCACGCCCAAACCTTTCAGGTGCTGGGCAGTGATCTTCATCGCTTCCGCCGCATCGGCGGCCTTGTCAGCGGTTCGCCACAGGATCGACGCGCAACCTTCAGGCGAAATCACCGAATATACCGCGTGCTCCATCATCAGCACCTGGTTACCCGCCGCCAACGCCACCGCGCCGCCCGAGCCACCCTCGCCAAGGATCGCCGAGATCAACGGTACGCCCAGGTTCAGGCACTGCTCGGTCGACCGCGCGATCGCCTCAGCCTGGCCGCGCTCCTCGGCCTGCACGCCGGGGAACGCGCCCGACGTGTCCACCAGCGTCACCACCGGTAGCCGGAACTTGTCGGCCAGCCGCATCAGCCGGATCGCCTTGCGATAACCCTCTGGCTTCCCCATGCCGAAATTGTGCTTCAGCCGGGTGGCGGTGTCGTCGCCCTTTTCATGGCCAATGACCATCACGCGCCGCCCGCGAAAACGCCCCAGCCCCCCGATGATCGCATTGTCATCGGCAAAGGCGCGGTCGCCACCCAATGGCATGAAGTCGTCGATCAGCCCGGCGACATAATGCCTGAAATGCGGACGTTCCGGATGCCGCGCGACCTGCGTCTTCTGCCAGGGCGTCAGCGCGGCATAGGTATCTTGCAGCAGCCGATCGGACTTGGCCTGCAGCGGCGCGATCTCCGCGGCGATGTCGACATCGCCACCCTCGGCGGTCCGGCGCAGCTCGTCGATGCGGCTCTGCAGCTCTGCGATCGGTTTCTCGAAATCGAGGAAGGTTGCCATCAGGCGCGCAATTCCAAATTGTTGTGAAGGACCCTTAGCCGCTCGCCTCCGGATTGTCGAAGGGCGGCCGGCCGTTCTTGAGCGGAACAGCGTGGCCAGTCACTATGCCCGCTCTGGCTTTGCGTCAACGAGCGCTTCGCCCAGCGGATGCCGCGCATTCACCAGTTCGACCAGCTTGCGGCTGTCGACATGGGTGTAGATTTCGGTGGTCGCGATGTCGGCGTGGCCCAGCATCGCTTGAAGCGCGCGCAGGTCCGCGCCGCCTTCCAGCAGGTGCGTGGCAAAGGCATGCCGCAGCACGTGCGGGCTGACGCGGTCGGGCGGAATGCCCGCCACACCTGCCAGGGCACGCACGAGCTGAAACAGCCGCACGCGCGACAAATGTCCCTTGCCCGAAGGAAACAGCCACGCACTTGCGCTTGGCACATGCGCCCGCCACGTCGCCACGGCGGCACGAGCCCGATCGGAAATGGGCACCAACCGCTCGCGCCCCCCCTTGCCCTTCAGGATCAGATAGGGTCGGTCGGACGCCACCGCGTTGCGCGGCAAGGAGACGAGCTCGGACGCGCGCAGCCCCGATCCGTAAAGCAGCTCCACCAGCGCCGCGAGCCGAAGGTCCAGCGGGTCGGCAGGCACCCGCGCCATCCGCTCGGCGACTGCGTTGAACATACGGTCGATATCGGCGGTGCTCAGCACCTTGGGCAGCGGCCGCGTCGAACCCGGCCGCGGCAGCACGCGCCCGGGATCATCGGTGCGGAATCCTTCATCGGCCAGAAACGCAAAGAACCGCCGTAGCGCCGCCGACTTGCGGGCCACGGTGGACGACGCCAACGCCTGCCACTCCTCCGCCAACCGCTCGAGCTCGGCCGGACCCGCTACGCTCAGTCCGCCGCCCAGTACCTCCGACGCCAGCCGCAGGTCCGTGCCATATGCCGCTACCGTGTTGCCCGCGGCGCCGGCTTCGGCACGCAGCATCTCCAGGAACCGGTCGATCAGCGCGCGGTCATCCGAACCGCTCAAGCCCGGGTAACCGCCTCGACGGCGATCATCCGCGCATAATTGACCATACCCGCGGCCCGTAATGATGCGACAATATGGAACAGCGCCTCGGGCGTTACCCAGTCCCAGTTGGGCGATTGCATGCCGACCGCAGCCAGCAGCACCACCATGCCGGTATCGCCGCGCTGCCCCGCCTCGTCGATGGCACGCGTCCAGGCGTTGCTACCGCCGATCGCCACGTCCAACTCGGCGGCGGCGCTCTGCGCGTCGCCCGGGCGCATTCGCCCCAGCCCGGCCAGCCCGGCCAGCAGCATCTGCCCCTTGCGCCGCGAAGCCGTGTTGGCGAACCCTTCGACATCGCCCGCCGACACCGCGCCTACGCCGACAGGATCGGCCAGCGTCAGCAAGGCCCAGCCCTCGCCGCCCGGCGTCACTACCGACCGCCACTCCATCGCCGCGCCGTCAAGCCCGGCCGAAAGCATGGAGGCGACCAGCCGGTCAGCCTCGCCCAGCTTCGCGTCCGCCGGCACCCAGGCCGCGGCCCGGGCAGTCAGGATCAGGCGGGCGTAACGGGTGCGCGGCGTTTCCGCTTCGTCCCACAGCGCCCGCAGCGCCTTTACCCGTGCATTCGCGCTAGTGGCGGTATAGGCCACGCGCAGGTTGCGCGCGACGCCCGCGATCTCCTCCGCCCCGTCGCCGCCTTGCTCGATCTCGCTATACAGGTCGACCAGCCCGGCATTGGAGAACACGCCCGCCGTCGCCGCCAGTTCGGCCGCGGGCGCCCGCTGCGCCGCATCGATATTGGGAGCCAGTGCCTGCCAATATCGCACATTCGGCCCCGCACTGCGATACAGCCAGGCGGGCACTTCGACACGCGTTGCTGTCGCCAGACCCCAGCGCCATGCCGTCAGCTGCGGCACCCCGGCCCATTCGATCGTCACGGCCCGTCGCCCCTGCGCCCCGGTGCCGAGCACCTTTTCGGCGAGCAGCGAATCGATGTCGCCCTGGCTGGTGCCCCAGCGCGCCTGGCGCAGCAATTGCCCGGCCTCGGTCGGCTTGCCGGCAAGTCCCGCGCACATCGCCCGCGCCAACGCCCAGCCGCGCTGCGGAATCGCCGCCGCGCCCTTGTCGACCACCGGGCACAACGCCGCAGGATCACCATTGGCCATCGCCGCCTGCATCGCGATTTCGTACAGCGACGCGGTATAGTTGTCGGTATCGACGTCCTCGACCACGCTGCGTGCCGCCACCGCCTCACCCATGCGCAGCAGCACCCATGCCCGCTCCGCCGCGAAATCGGCGCCATTGACGCCGGCAGGCGTGTCAATCGGCGACATCAGCGCGCGCCGCAGCAGGATCGAGGCCCAACGAGAGGCGACCGGCGCGTCGAGCCGCCGCATCAGCGTTTGCAGATATTTGCCGCTGGCTTCGCCGAACGCATTCGCGGGGAACGCCTCGTTCCCTGCCGCGGTCGCACCGATGCGCGCCAGCGAATGCCTGGCGAAATCGGGCAATTCGTATCTGGACCAGTCGATGTCCGCCGCTTCGACCTCGGCAGCCGCGACATTGGCGATCGGCGATTCGCCGGAAGCCGCAGGCTCGGCCGGCAGGGGCTGAACGATTTCGGGCGCACGCGGAGCGCTTGGCGCCGCCGGCGCGGAACTCGGAGAGGGTGCTGGTGCGGGGGTTGGCACCGGCTCGTCGAATCCGGGCGGCAGCAGCGATTCCGGCCGGTCCTGCTGCCCCTGCGCCGGCACTGCCACGCCCGCGAGCAGCACCGCCGCCAGCGTCGCGGCGCGCGTCCGCTTACTTGGTGAGGTTTTCAAGCGGGACCACCTTCTCCATGCGGACCGGCTCCTTCTCGGCGGTACGCCCGGCCAGGAAGAACATGCCCCCGACCAGCACGACCAGGATGACGAGGAGGATGACGATCGAACGCGGCATGAAAACAGTCCGTGCTAGGAAGAATGTGCCGGGCCTTTTGCCCGAGACCCGCCCTCGCTGTATAGCCCCCGCCAGGATGTTACAAACGCAGGCACGAAACCTACCTTGGAAGGGCAAGCCGATCGTGCTGATCGGCCTGATGGGCGCGGGCAAGACGACGGTCGGCCGCCGGCTGGCGCAGCGCATGCGCCTGCCCTTTGTCGACGCCGATGTGGAGATCGAGACCGCGGCCGGCATGACCATCACCGATATCTTCGAGCGCTTCGGTGAACCGCATTTCCGCGACGGCGAACGCCGAGTTATCGCCCGGCTGATCGACGGCACGCCCAAGGTGATCGCCACTGGCGGCGGCGCGTTCCTCAATGAACAGACCCGCCGGCTCATCCTGGAACACGCGACCGCCATCTGGCTCGACGCCGATCCCGAGATACTGGCCGACCGAGTGAAGCGCCGCGACACCCGTCCGCTGCTGCGCGGCAAGGATCCCAAGGTCGTCCTCACCGAACTGGCGCGCGTGCGGAATCCTTTCTACGCGCTCGCGCCGATCCACATCCCCAGCATTGCCGCGCCGCACGAAGCCACCGTCGACGCTATTCTAAAGGCCATCGAATCTTGACCACGATCCCCGTGTCGCTCGGCGACCGCAGCTACGACGTTCGCATCGAAACCGGCTTGCTCGCCCGCGCCGGCGAGGTCCTAAGCCCGCTTGCCAAGGGTCGGCGCATGCCCATCGTCACCGATGCGAATGTCGGCGCGCACCTTCTCACGCTGCAATCGAGCCTGGAGGCTGCCGGCATCGCCAGCGAGGCGATCGTCCTTCCTCCGGGCGAAGCCACCAAGAGCTGGGCGCAGCTCGAGACGCTCACCGACCGCCTCCTCGAACTCGGTGTTGAGCGCAGCGACCATGTCATCGCCCTTGGCGGCGGCGTGATCGGCGACCTGGTCGGCTTCGCTACCGCGATCCTCAAGCGCGGCTGCCGCTTCGTCCAGATCCCCACCACCCTACTCGCCCAGGTTGATTCGTCGGTCGGCGGTAAGACCGCGATCAACAGCCGGGCCGGCAAGAACCTGATCGGAGCCTTCCACCAGCCCGCGCTGGTGCTGATCGACCCACACGTGCTCGACACGCTGCCCTTGCGCGAACTGCGCGCCGGCTATGCCGAGGTCGTGAAATACGGCTTGATCGACGACTTCGCCTTTTTCGAATGGTGCGAGCGGAGCGCCGCAGCGCTGCTCGCCGGCGATCCCCAGGCCCGCGCCTATGCCATAGCCCATTCGGTGACCGCCAAGGCGCGCATCGTCGCGGCCGACGAACGCGAACTGAGCGGCACCCGTGCGCTGCTCAACCTAGGTCATACCTTCGGCCACGCGCTCGAAGCTGAAACCGAGTTCTCGGCCAAGCTCCTCCACGGCGAAGGCGTTGCCGCAGGCACTGCATTGGCCTTCGCCTTCTCTGCTCGCCAGGGTCTCTGCTCGCCCGAGGACGCGCAGCGCGTCGCGGCCCATTTGCGCACGGTCGGCCTTCCCGACGGTCTCAAGGCGGCGGGCATCACCGCCAGCGGGGCGCAGTTGGTCGAACACATGCTCCACGATAAGAAGATGGCGGCCGGCACGCTGCCCTTCCTGCTCGCCTGCGGCATCGGTGAGGTGTTCCTCGACAAGACCGTCGACCTCAAGGACGTCGAAGCGTTCCTCGACGAACAGCCGCGCTAAAGATCCTCTCCTGCAAGGGAGGATCTAAGTCAAAGCGGCTCGGGCAACAGTCGCTCCACCGCGTCCAGCCGTGCACAAGTCAGTTCCGCGTGCACGCGCCGCAGCTGCGCCCGCATCGCCTCGATTTCCGCGGCAAGCTCGGCCAGGTCGAGCGACAATGCCGTCATCGCTGCAGCCCGTTGGGCGTCGGATTCGTTCATCGTGCCTGCCTCCTAGCCGCATCAACGCGCGTTGGGCAAAGTGGATGCCGCGCACCCGCCCTGTCCATCCACATCCGTGGTAAACGCGTGAACCGCCGCGCCACCGGAGCGTTGAACCTGCCATGTCCGAACCCCGCACCATCGGCTGGCTGCTCGACGATCTCGACCGTGCGACGCTGCTGATCCGCTTCCCGCCGATCTGGCCCGACATTGTCGCTCACCATGTGACGCTCGAGTCAAAGGTGACCGATCCGCTTCCCACGGCCGAGGCTGGGGAGGTCGTCGGCGAAGTCGATGACGGCGAAGGTCTCCAGGCGCTGGTGGTCGCCATCAACGGCACCACCGACCGCCCAGACGGCAGCACCTACCACATCACCTGGTCGCTAGACCGCGCCCGCGGCCGCCGCGCCGTTCAAAGCAATGACGTCCTGCGCAAATGCGGCTGGACCCGCATCGCCGATCCTATCCCCATCAAGCTGATTAAAAGCGAGCTCTAAATCCTTCCCAAAACGGGGAGGGTTCTCCTTTCCTCCACTCAGTTGCCGTTCACCCACGATCCGCTTAGGCAATCTGCCATGCGCATCCTCTTCCCCGTTTTCGCCGCCCTGCTGGCCACCACCGCCCCCGCCGCGTTCGCTCAGCAGGCTAGGCCGGCGCCGATCCTCACCACGCCCGAGGCTAAGGACGTCTGGACCCACGCCCAGCCTGAAGTCGCCCGCGTCACGCATGTCGCGCTCGACCTCACCGCCGACTTCACGAAGAAGACCATGCGAGGCACCGCTACGCTCGACATTCTCGCTGCAAAAAGCGCCAAGCAGATCGTCCTTGACGTCGACGATCTCGCTATCGCCGCGGTTACCAGCGCCGCCGGCAAGCCGCTTCCCTATACGGTCGGCCAGGACGATCCCGAACTCGGCCAAGCGCTCACCATCCAGCTGAACGGCGCCAGCCGCGTCGTCGTCCGCTATGAAACGAAGCCCGGCGCGAGCGCACTGCAATGGCTTCCGCCCCAGCTCACCGCCGGCAAGGACAAGCCGTACCTGTTCAGCCAAGGCCAGCCGATCAACAACCGCAGCTGGATCCCGACCCAGGACAGCCCGGGCGTCCGTCAGACCTGGGACGCGAAGATCACCGTTCCCACCGCCTTGGTCGCAGTCATGAGCGGCGAGCGACTGGACGGCGCCAAGGGCCAGCCTGCCGGCAAGGGGATGCACAGCTTCCGCTTCCGCATGGACAAGCCCGTGCCGCCCTATTTGATCGCAATGGCCGTGGGCGATCTCGCCTTCAAGGCCACCGGCCCCCGCTCGGGCGTGTGGACCGAACCGAGCCAGCTCGACGCCGCCGCGTACGAAGTCGGCGACGTCGAAAAGATGATCGACGCGGCCGAGGCGCTGTACGGTCCCTATCGCTGGGGCCGCTACGACATGCTCGTCCTGCCGCCCTCCTTCCCCTTCGGGGGCATGGAGAACCCCACCCTCACCTTCCTCACCCCCACGATCATCACCGGCGATCGCTCCAACACGGACGTCGTCGCCCACGAACTCGCGCACAGCTGGTCGGGCAACCTCGTCACCAACGCCACTTGGTCGGACAGCTGGCTCAACGAAGGCTTCACCACCTATTTCGAGAATCGCATCATGGAGGCGGTGTATGGCCAGGAGCGCGCGGCGATGTATGCCGATCTCGATTGGGACGGTCTCCAGAGCGACATCAAGGATGCCGGCGGAGCCCAAGCCCCTACTACCCGCCTGCACGGTGATCCCGGCGCGACCTTCGGCCAGCTCGATTATTTCAAGGGCTCGACCTTCCTGCGCACCGTCGAGCAGGCGGTCGGCCGTGCGCGCTTCGACGGGTATCTGCGCTCCTATTTCGATCGCCACGCCTTCCAGCCACAAACCACGGCCGGCTTCCTTGCCGATCTGCGCGCCAACCTCATCAAGGGCGACCAGGCGCTCGAGGCCCAGCTACAGCTCGACCGCTGGGCCTATCAGCCCGGGCTCCCCGAGAACGCCGTCCACGTCCAATCCGCCACGCTCGCCCAAGTCGACGCCAGGCTCGCCGCGGTGAAGGTCGGCGGTCCGATCTCCGCGGTCCAGCCCCAGGGCTGGAGCACGCAACAGTGGATGCGCTTCCTCAACGGCCTGCCACGGCAACAGACACCCGCGCGGCTCAAGGAACTTGACGAGAGCTTGGGGCTATCCAAGTTTAACAACGCCTATGTCCGCTCGGCCTGGGCCGAACTGGCCATCGCCAACCGCTACGATCCTGCGCTGCCTTCCATCCGCGCCTTCGTGAACAGCGTCGGCCGCGGCTTGCTCATCCGCCCGATCTACGAAGGGCTGATGAAGCAGGGAGATTGGGGCCAGCCGATCGCCCGCCGCTTCTTCGCCGAAGCGCGCGGCACGTACCACCCGGCCACCGCCGCCGGCGTAGAGAAGATCGTCGCAGGCAACTGACGCGGCCCGGCGCCCGGACGCCGACTCCCAGTCCTGGTCACCCCGGCCTTGTGCCGGGGTCCTTGCCCGCCATCCGAGGCGCAGGGCGCCCGACCACCTCAGCCAGCACAAGCGCCGCTACGCCATGCCCGTCCGTGCATGCGCCGGTTCGGGTGAACGCCCCTGCGGCGTGCCGGCGTCGCTTGCCACCAGCCGCAGACGCTCCGTCCCGCCGGCGCGCATCGCGGCGTCAACCTGCGCCTCGTCCAAGCCGAAATCCGCCAGCGCATAGCGATGCCGCGCCAGCTTGCGGTGCCCCCGCCGCGCGGCATAGCGCGCCATCCGCCGTTCCACGTCGGGCGTCAGAACCATGCCGAGCGCGTGGTACACGCGGTGCATCTCGCCCCGCCAATCCGCATTCATCGCGTCGAACGCGACATCCACCTGCGCCACGTCGGCGTGCGCCCGGGCCGCCGCCAGTCTTCGCTGGCGCAGCGCGATCTTGCGCAGCCACTCGCGCCCGATCCAGTGCCGGTCCACGCTGTCGGACTGCACGCGCATCTGGCTGTGCACCAGCGATGCGGACGAGGCGACCAGCGCCGCCGCCGGCCGGTCCAGGCACACCAGCCGCGCATCGGGGAAAATCTCCAGCACCGCGGCCAGGTCCTGCGTCAGTTGCGGCACCTTCAGGATCCAGGGCCGTTCCCCGCGCTCGCCACGCAACCACGCGATCGTCTGGAGCAATTGCTTGAACTCAGCATAGACCGGCCGCGTGTCCATCGCCTCTCCCGCGGCGGCAAAGCTCGGCACCCGCCACTGCGCCTCGAACGCCGACCCGAAGATCGACACATTGTGCAGCCCGATCTCCTCGTCCGGCTGGCGCGTCCCGGTGGGGTGGATGACGCTGAATTCCGGGTTCAGCCAGTGCGCGCATCGCAGGCCCATCCACCCCCGCAGGAGCCGATCGTCCAGCCGCCCCACCCGCATGCCCGGCAAGGGGTTCCAGCTTTCAAAGAACCGCGTGTGCGCCAGGCGCGGATCGCAAGCGAGCATCCGCTGCATCCGCGTGCTTCCCGACCGCATCTGCCCCAGAACGATCACCGGCGCGGGGACAGGCAGGTCGAGGATCTCGGGGTGGCGCTGCCACAAGGCATGCGCGCGTGCCCGGTTGGCCAGCGCCGACACCAGTTGCCCATAAGCGACGACTTGTCCGACCGGTGTCAGCGCCGCCTCCGCGTGCAACGCATCCACCAGCGATCCCAACCGGTCCCGCCAGCCGGATTCCTCGCCCATCGCCGCCAGCCCCGTCTTTCTGCGCGCCGCCGCGACCAGCCCCTCGGGCGCCAGTTCAGGCCGTGAAAGCCACCCTTTGGACCAGGCGTCTTCTAGCATCCCGTTCAAGCGCGGCGCGGTTGCAATGGGCTGTGTGGGTAAAACGATCTCCGGCATTGCACCCCTAACCCGCCAGATCCGCGATCGTGCCGCAATGCGCCATATCTCTGTGATCGACCTACTTCAGATCATTGCGTAGCGTTGCGAATTGGCAAGCGCAGGCCCGCCACTACGTTGCACCTGCGCCTGTTGAGCCCTTCGCCTGCGATCCTGCCACAGGCCATCGCTCCGTGGGTTTGTCACATATACGCAACGATAGTGTCTTCGAAGTTTCTCCAAAACCCAACCTGACCGTCATGGAAGCGGCCTAGCGCCGGCGTGCGGCCGACAGGGGGATAAGCCGAGTCGATCCCGCAACAGTTTCGAACCCGCGCAACCCGGCGTCCGCCGGAACGGAGAAAATATGGCCAGCTTCAAACGCCTCAGCCTCATCCTACTCACTAGCTGTGCTTCGCTCGGCCTCGCGGCATGCGACGGCGCCAGCAGCGTCGCATCGCCTGGCGAAGGCGGCTTCCCGGCCCCCGCTCCTGCTCCGGCTCCCGCGCCGGCTCCGACCCCGACGCCGACCCCGACCGCCGGCACCCCCGCAGCGGCTTGCCCGACCAACACCGGCCAGGCACTCACCGACACGGGCGTCATCGGCAACTACCGCGTTTGCCGCATCCCCACGCTCGTCAGCAACCTGACTCTGCCGGGCGCCGCGCAGGCACCGGGCGTCGCATATGAGATCAACGGCCGTGTCGACGTGGGCACCGACCGCGGCACACAGGGCCTGGCCGGCTCGGCTGGCTCGCTGACCATCGGCGCCGGCGCGCTGCTGTTCGCCAACACCACCAACACCGAAAACGACTTCCTGATCGTCAATCGCGGTTCGACGATCAACGCACAGGGCACCGCCACCGCACCCATCATTTTCACCGCGCAGGCGAACCTCACTGGCACGCTCCCGGCTGACGACGCGGGTCAGGGTCTGTGGGGCGGCGTGATCCTCGCCGGCCGTGCGCCGGTCGCCAACTGCACCACCGGCGTCAACGACGCGGCTGGCACCAGCACGACCTGCGAGAACGTGGTCGAGGGTACCGGTAACGCGCTGTACGGCGGCAACGCAGCGGGCGACAGCTCGGGCGTGTTCCAGTATGTCCAGATCCGCTACTCGGGCACCATCATCAGCCCGAACAACGAGCTTCAGGGCCTGACCCTCGCCGGCACCGGTTCGGGCACTACGATCAGCAACGTCCAGATCCACAACAGCTCGGACGACGGCATCGAGCTGTTCGGCGGCACTGCCAACCTGCGCAACGTCGTGATCACCGGCGCGGATGACGACAGCCTCGACTTCGATACTGGCTGGCGCGGCATGGTGCAGTTCCTGATCACGGCGCAGAAGCCGAACAATACGACTCCTGACAACTTCTCGATGGAGATCGACTCGAGCTTCAATCCGACCACGGGCGCAAACCCTGAAGACGCCCTGCCGCGCACCTTCGGCCGGATTTCCAACGCAACCTTTATCCACACCAATCCCAGCACCAGCAACCCGCTGGCGGCGATCCGCCTGCGCGGCGGTGCCGATCTGACGCTTGTCAATTCGATCCTGGTCACCCCCGGCGCCTGCCTGCTCACCGAAGCTGGCAACGCTGACCGCAGCACGGTCCGCGCCGCCGACGCAGCGCTGCAGGACCAGGGTCCGCCCCGCTTCAACTCGATATACTTCGCTTGCGGCACGCAGCTGGCGGCGCAGAACGGCGTGAATCAGGTCACCGTCACCACCGCCGAGCAGGCCGCGTTCTTCACGACGGCGCCGAGCACCGGCAACACGACCAACGGCACAGCAGTCGGCGCCGTGCAGAACGGATTCTACCCCACGGCGACCACGCTGGCGGTGGCACCATTCGCGGCAACGGGCCTGAACCCCGCCAATTCAGCGTTCTTCACCAACACCACCTATATCGGCGCGGTCAGCGGCCCGAACGATACTTGGTTCCAGGGTTGGACCTGCAACTCGAACCGGGCGACGTTCGGCACCACCAGCCGAGCCTGCTCCGCCCTCTAAGGCTGAGAATGGGGGCAACGGGGGCGGCGGCTTGGCTGCCGTCCCCGGCCTTTCTTGAAGCCACACCATAAACAGCGGATATCCCGATGAAGAACCAGCTCGCCTTTGCAAGTCTATTGGCCGTCACCTCTTGCCTGGTCGCACCGGCCGCGCTGGCGCAGACGACGGGTGGCGGCTCGCCGCAGGCGTCCAGCCCGCCGCCGGCTGCGCAGACTCCGCCCGAGCAGGCCCCTGATCAGGATGTCGAGATTTCGGCGCCCGGTGCCGGCGGAGACGATGTCGGCGAGATTGTCGTGGTCGGCCGCAACATTCCAAACGTGGTGCGCAGCACCCCGCAGGTCGTCTCGGTCCTGTCGGCCGAAGACATCGCCCGCACGGGCGAAGGCGACATTGCCGGCGCACTCCAGCGCGTCACTGGCCTCAGCGTTGTCGGCAACGGCTTCGTCTATGTCCGTGGCCTGGGCGACCGCTATTCGCTGTCGCTGCTGAACGGCCTGCCGCTGCCGAGCCCTGAGCCGCTGCGCCGCGTCGTGCCGCTCGACATCTTCCCGACCAGCGTGATCGGCTCCGGTCTAGTTCAGAAGACATTCTCCGCCAACTATCCTGGCGAGTTCGGCGGCGGTGTGATCAACCTGACCACCACGGCCGTTCCCAAGGAGTCGTTCTTCTCGATCGGCGCGTCGGCAGGCTTCGACACCGAGACGACCAGCGAGCTCGGCTATACCTATGACGGCGGCTCCCACGACTGGCTCGGCTTTGACTCGGGCGAGCGCAAGGTACCCAACTTCATTCTCGATGCCGGCAACAACCGCACCAACATTCCGACGGGCCAAGTCACGCAACTGACCAATGCCGAGACCACGGTGCTGTTCGAGAATTATCACATCCCGCCCAACTTCTCGGGTGAGATGAGCCTGGGCGGCGCCACCGACGTGGGTGGCGCGCGGCTGGGCATCATCGCCAGCGGCGGTATCAGCAACAGCTGGCGCACGCGCGACACAGTCAGCGGCGTGCGCAGCATCCCCAGCACCGAGTTCCGCCGCGTGGTCACAGACCATCGCGCGCTGGTCAACGGCCTGCTCGGCTTCGGCGCCGAGTTCGGCGAGCACCGTATCCGCTTCACCAATCTGTACATCCACGACACGCTCAAGCAGGGCCGTCTGGGTGCGGGCACCGGCGAAAACTATGAGTCGCCGATCAACGGCAATGCGCCGATCATGGTGCAGAACACCAACTGGTTCGAACGCCAGCTGTTCACCAGCCAGGGCGTGGGCGAGTTCGATTTCGGCGATCTCGACGTCGATGTCCGCGGTGCGTACGCCAACACCAAGCGCAAGTCGCCCTATGAGCGCGAGTTCCGCTATCTCTACGATACGTCGATCAACGATTACCGCAACACGCTAAACGGCGGCACGTATGCGACAATCGCGTTCAGTGAGCTAAACGAGGATTTGTGGTCGGGCGGCATCGACCTGGCCTATGACCTGAACCTTGGACGTCCGTTCAAGATCGAGGCCGGCTATGCCTATCAGGATACCGACCGCACCTCGTATCGCTACACCTTCGACTACATCCTGCCGGGCGGCGCCGCGTTGGCGGACCCGTATTCACAGCTGCGTCCCGACTATCTGCTATCCGACGCGAACATTCAGCTCAACGGCATCATCCTGCGTCCCTCGACCACGACCCAGGGCGCGCGTGCCTATGACGCCGAGCTGACGGTGCACGCCGGTTACGGGCAAGTCGAAGGCGAAATCGCAGACGGCATGCGCGTCACCGCGGGTGTCCGCTACGAAACCGCCGATCAGACCGTGCTGCCGACCGACGGCCAAGCCCTGACGACGCTCAGCAACGACTATTGGCTCCCGGCCGCGACGCTCACCTGGAACTTCGCGCCCGACATGCAGTGGCGCCTCAACGCGTCGAAGACGATCGCGCGTCCGCAGTTCCGCGAGCTCGCGCCGCAGCTGTATCTCGACTATGACTCGGACCGTGTATTCTACGGCAACCCGTTCCTCCAGGACAGCAAACTGACCAACCTGGAGGCCCGCTATGAGTGGTTCTTCGGACGCGATCAGCGCTTCACCGCAGCCGCCTTCTACAAGAAGATCGACAATCCGATCGAGACGGTGAGCTTCCAGGTCGCCGGCAGCAACAACACGCAGATCAACTTCGCCAATGCGCCCGAAGCCGAGCTGTACGGTGCCGAAGTCGAGGTGCAGAAATATGTGCCGCTGTCGTTCATCGACAGTGACCTGTTCGCCACGCGCCGCATGGTGCTCATCGCCAACTACACCTACACTCAGTCGGAAGTGTTCGCTGGCAACCAGCTGATCCGCGATCCGATCAACCCGGGCACGGTGCAGCGTCCCGCGAACGAGCTATTCGTGTCCGGCCAGCCTTTGGTCGGCCAGTCGGACCACCTCGTGAACCTGCAGGTCGGCTTCGAGGATACCGAGCGGCTCTCGCAGCTCACTTTCCTGTTCAATTATGCCAGCGACCGCATCGTCGCACGCGGCCTCCTCTCAAGCGGCGGCCTGCCGCCGATCGTCGAAAGACCCGGTGTTCGCTTCGATTTCGTGCTGCGCCAGGGCTTCCAGGTGCTGGGCGGCGATTGGGAACTCAAGTTCGAGGGCCGCAACCTGACCAAGACTCGGTTTGTCGAGTTCCAGGATTATGGCGGCACCACCGGCATCGCCGACACCAACACCTATGATCTGGGCCGCACATTCTCGCTGGGTCTCAGCACCCGCTTCTAAACCAGCGGTACACAATGAAAGCGGCTCCGGCGGAACACTCGCCGGAGCCGCTTTTCCTTTCACCACCCCCAAGGCCGCTCGCGGAACCACTGGGTGATGACGTACTTCGTCCCTGCCCGGACCTTCATCGCGTGGTGCAGCGTCGACGGATTGGGGGTGCCGTTCGGGCGTAGATTGTTCCAGGCAAGCAGCTTGCCGGCCTCGGGCTGGACGATTTTGTCGACTGCCTTGAACCGCGTCGCCCCGCCCGCTTCGACATCGTTCAGGTACAGCATCACCGTCCAGGTGCGCTGGCCCGACACCGTGCAAAAGCGCGCGAAGTCCTGTCCGCCGGGATCGAAATAATCGGTGTGCGCCTTGAACTCCTGCCCCACGGCATAGCGCTGGCCCTGCATCGGCTCGCCGTGCGCCGGGTCCAGCCCGGTCAGGGCGACGATGCGCTGCTTCAAATCGTCCGCCACCGGGTCCTCCGGCTCCAGATCGCATGTCTCGCTGGTGCGGAACGCGGTGTCGCCATTGGCATCGGCGATGGTCGATGGCCGCCGCTTGCTATCGATCTGCGCCATCAGCAGCTGGCACGTTTCGGGCGTGATGAAGTTCTTGACGATGAACATCGCCACCTTGGCACTCGGCACGCGCTGCACGCCGGAGTGTGCCAGGATGCGCGCGATGACCGGCTCGGAGGGGTGACCCGAACCGAGGTTCGGCGTGGCGGGCGATGCGCTGGTCTGCATCGCGCAACTTTGCCAAATCGCGAAGCGCGGCGCCAGCATTCGCCACGCGGTGCGCCTGCGTCACAAAACTGCAAGCGCTTGGTCACAATCGCGCGGCACCAACGTCACCCATGGCCAGCGTCACCGATCCTGCCACGATCAAGCCCGCGGCGGTGCAGGCCGCGCCGTGCGATCTGCCCGGCATGACCACGCTGCTGCGGCGCTCGCTGGACCGCACCTGCGCCAAACGCTTCGGGCTGATGGTGGTGACCGGCCCCGGGACCGAACGCACGCTCAGCGCGCTGGCCGAACGCGGCGCCGACACCTGGGGCCGCGTGGATAGCCGCGCTTCGCTCGATCAGGCGTTGGACGCTGCCGAACAGGCACTGATCGCCGCCCAGGCCGATGGAGAGGACGCAATCTCCACGCTGCTCACCTTGCGCCGGCTGGCAAGCGACCGTTTTGCCCTCGCCGCGATGCTGCGCCTGGTGCTGGCGCAGCGTACCGCGCCTCGGCTCTGCGCGGCGTGCCGCCACCCCGAACAAGCCTATGGCTCGTCCTCGGCGCTGCTCGGGCTGGATCCCGGCGCGATCCTCTGGTCGGCACCTGGATGCGAGACATGCGCCGGCACCGGCCAGCGCGACGAACTCGCCATTTTCGAAGGGGTGGAGGTCGACCCTGCGATGCGCCGGCTGCTCTATGACGGTGCCGACGCGCCGCTGCTGGCCCGCCACGCCTTCCTGACGCTGCCCAACCTTGCCGCTGCGGCGCGCGGGCTGGCGCGCGACGGCCTGATCGCACCCGAGCACGCGGTGCGGATTTCGCGCGGGTGAAATGCGGCAACTATCTTGCGTTCCCGCAAACGCACCGCTAAGCGGCCAACCTCCACGGCGACCGTAGTTCAATTGGTTAGAGCGCCGGCTTGTGATGCCGGAAGTTGCGGGTTCAAGTCCCGTCGGTCGCCCCACTCCCATCCATAGTCAGGATTATGCTTGTGCTGACCGATTGGGGCTTTCCCGACTTCGACGACCATGAGGGCGTGCACCTCTTCAGCGACCGCGAATCGGGCCTTAGCGCCATCATCGCGGTGCATTCCTCCAAGCTGGGCCCGGCTGCCGGCGGCGTGCGCTTCTGGCATTATGCCAGCTCGGACGCGGCGATCACCGACGCACTGCGCCTGTCGCGCGGCATGAGCTACAAGAACGCCATGGCCAACTTGCCGATGGGCGGTGGCAAGGGCGTCGTGCTGGCGGACAAGCCGGGCGCCGAGATCACCACTGCGCAGCTTGAGGCATTTGGCCGCGCCGTGGAGTCGCTTCAGGGCCGCTATGTCACTGCCGAGGATGTCGGCATGTCCGAAGCCCGCATGAAGGTCGTCGCGACGCAAACCAAGCATGTATCCGGCCTGCCGGTGGCGGCGGGCAGCGCGGGCGGCGATCCGGGTCCGGTCACCGCGCGCGGCGTCTATCTGGGCGTAAAGGCTGCGGCCAAGCGCGGTCTGGGCGCCGAGTCGATGGCGGGCGTGCGTGTCGCGATCCAGGGCGTCGGCTCGGTTGGCGGCGGCCTTGCCCGCCTGCTGGCGAAGGACGGCGCCAAGCTGGTGCTGGCCGATGTTCACGCCGATCGCGCCAAGGCGCTGGCGGCCGAACTGGGTGCGCAGGCCATTGCGGCCGACGATATCCTCGCGCTCGACACCGATGTGCTCAGCCCCTGCGCGCTGGGTGCGATCCTGACTGAACAGTCGATCGAAGCACTCAAGTGCAAGGTGGTCGCCGGCGGCGCGAACAACCAGCTGGCAACGCGCCAGGACGGGCATCGCCTGCACGGCCGCGGCATCCTCTACGCGCCGGATTACGTCATCAACGCCGGCGGCATCATCAATGTCGGCCTGGAATATCTCGGCCAGGGCGACCGGGCCGAGGTCGACGCCCGGGTGGAGAAGATCCCGGTGCGGCTTTCCGAGGTGTGGGACGAAAGCGAACGCACCGGCGACCCGGAAAGCGAAGTGGCCGACCGCATTGCGCAAAGGCTCATCGGCCGCGCCTGATCCCGGCATGTTCCGAAACCACATCCCTGACCCGCGGAGCTTCTGCGGGTCAGCGTGCGTTCAGGGTGCGTGTGGCAAAGGAAGCGTCATGCTGAACATTCTCAAGACCCTTGTGATCGGCGCTGCGGTGATCGCGGCACCCGCCATGGCCGTCGGCCGCGACAGCCCCGACGTTCAGATGCAGAAGCTGCTGGCGAACCGCACGGCCGGAAAGCCCGTCAGCTGCATCAGCCTGACGCGCGCGCGCTCCAGTGAGATCATCCCGGGACGCGCGATCGTGTACCGGGTCGGCGGCACGCTGTACGTCAACCAGCCGCGCTCGGGCGCCGAATCGCTCGACGACGATTCCATCCTCGTCACCAGGACGATCGGAACGCAGCTCTGCCGGGGTGAGGCCGTCAATCTGGTCGACCGCGGCTCGCGCTTCCAACGCGGCTTCGTGCTCCTTGATGATTTCGTGCCGTATACCAAGGCGAAGTCCGCCCGCTGAGGCGAACCATATCGGCCAAGTCTCGGGGTGACCCTCCACTGACCTGAAGGGCGGAGGTCGCCTCTCGACAAGATCACGGTCGGCGCCAACCTGCTTGCCGCCTGTTCCTCGATCATGTTCGACAAACCCGCCGAACAAATCCACTTCAGCCGCCGTTGAGGCGGCGCCGCGCCTAACCCGCCCGGACGGCCGTAAAGGCCAGCCACAGCCACCCCAGGATCAGGCAGCTGCCGCCGACCGGCGTCACCGCACCCAGCCAGCGCGGTTGCCCCAGCGCCATGGCATACAGCGTCCCGGCAAAGATCAGCCCGCCAGCCAGGAACAGCCAGGCCGGGGCCCGAGCCCCCATCTGCAACGCGATCAGCGCCGCCACCACATGCACCATCTGGTACTGCGCACCGGTCTTTAGCCATTCCACGGCCTGCCCCTGCGCGCCATGGGCGCCGAACGCACCCGCGGCCACCGCCAACGCGCCTGAGAGCGCCGCAACCAGGACGGTAATGTTCATTTGTGCTCCAAGTCCGTCTGCATGGCCGCCGCCTGGCCGGCCTGGCTGAACATCGAATCGCGCGCGGCATACAAGTCGCCGGTTTCGCGCTGTACCTTCAACCGCTCATAATCGCGGCGGCGATATTCGCCTTCGGTCTTTTCGATCTCGGCGCCGTCGACGCCGACCGCCTGCATCGCGCGCCGCGCCATCACGATCGCGCTTTCCAGCACCTCGCGTACCGCGCCCGCGATCGGCGCGCCCTTCATCTTCATCACCGATCGCCGGTCATAGGCGCGCACAAAGATCGTCGCTTCGGGGAAGGCATGGTGCAGTCCTTCCAGCTTTTCGGTATCCAGCCCGTCGCCGTCCTGGCAGAACAGCAGCAGCTCGGCATCGGCGGCGCCCGCCTGCCGCAACAGGTCGATGCGGGTTCCGTCGCCATAATAGACCTTCATGCCGAAATTTCCGGCGGTCTGGATCATCTCCACATCGGTATCGATGATGGTCACTGATATCCCCTGGCCGATCAGCATCTGGGCGACGGTCTGGCCGAACCGGCCATAGCCCACCACGACGGCGTTGCTGCCGTCCTGCCGCGGCGCGTCCAGCCCTTCCGAACTCGGCGCCGGCTCGGCGCGCAGCCGCTTGGTCGCCATCATCACGAACGGCGTCGTCGCCATCGACAGCGTGACGATCGCGCCAAACACGCTTGCCGCCTCCGGATCGACCAGCAGCGCGCGCTGCGCCTGGGCGAACAGCACGAAGCCGAACTCGCCGCCCTGGCTCAGCAGCACGCCCAGCGCGAAGGCCTGGCGTGTCTTCATGCCGAACACCATGCCCAGCACCATGATCAGCGCCGCCTTTGCCGCGATCAGCGCCAACGCCATGCCCATCACAAAGAATGGCCGCTCGGCAATGGCGTGGAGGTCCAGCGCCATCCCCACCGCGAGGAAGAACAGCCCCAGCAGGATCGCGCGGAACGGCTCGACGTCCGCTTCGAGTTCATGCCGATACGGCGAATCCGCCAGCATCACCCCGGCGATGAACGCACCCAGCGCGGCCGAAAGCCCCAGCGATTCCATCAGCGCCGCGCTGGCGATCACGGCAAACAGCCCGGCGAACACGAACATCTCGCGCTCACCCAGATTGCCGATCAGCCGGAACAGCGGCCGCAGCAGGAAGCGGCCCGCCAGCACCAGCCCAACGATCGCCGCCACCGTGTACAGCCCCAGCTGCCATCCCGGCGGCCCGCCCTGGTCGGCAGGGTTGCGCGACATCGCCGCGACGATCGTGATCAGCGGCACGATCGACAGGTCCTGGAACAACAGGATCGCAAAGGCGCGCTCGCCGAATTCGGTCCGCATGCGCCCGGCCGATTGCAGCAGCGGCAGCACCTGCGCGGTCGACGACAACGCCAGCGGCAGCCCTAGCGCCAGCGCCGCCCCGGGCGAAAAGCGCGTGGCGATCCAAACGATTCCCGCGAGCACCAGTCCGCACACGGTGACCTGCAACAGCCCCAGCCCAAAGATGTCGCGCCGCATCCGCCACAGCCGCGACGGGCTCAGTTCCAGCCCAACCAGGAACAGCAGCAGCGCGATGCCCAGTTCGGCGATGCCCATCTTGGCTTCGGCATCGCCGACCAGTCCCAGCACCTGCGGCCCCACCACGGCGCCCGCGACCAGGAAGCCGAGCGTGGCACCCAACCCCAGCCGGCGGAACAACAGCACAAACACCAGCGCGAAGCCGAGCAACGGCGCGCCGTCGTGCAGCAAAGACATGCCCCCATGTTCTTCCATGTCAGCGGCCCGCCTGTTCAGCGGCTTCCGCCGCGGCTTCGAACGCCAGGCGGATCGAGGCATGCCGCCCCCGATGCGGCAGCGCGGGTGCGAAGATCTCCATCCCCGGCCAGTCCGGCGGCGCATCCCGCTCGCCCGCCAGCCAAGCGGTTAGCTGGTCGCGCGCCTGCGCCAATTCGGCCGCACTCCGCCCCACGACGTGCGCGCCCATCAACGACGACGACGCCTGTCCCAGCGCGCACGCCCGAACCAGCATGCCCACCTCCGACACTTTCCCGGCCGCGTCGACCACAAGGTCGACCGTCACCCGGCTGCCGCACACCGGCGAACGTTTCTCCACGCTTGCGTCGGGCGCGCTCAGCCGTTCGCCGAACGGAATGGAAGCGGCAAGCCGCAGAATCTCGGTATTGTAGAGCGGCGCATTCATGCCCGCCGACTTAGGCAAGATGACGCGCAAGTGCGAGTGCTTTGCACCCCTGCCCTATTCGTGCGTCTGGCTCGCATTGCCCGCCCCGCCAGGCCCGTCTTCACCGAACACCGGCTCGCCCCGCCGGCGCCGGTCGACGATAACGGCGATGCCCGCGCTGGTGCGGTCGAGCAGCGGGTAGGTTGCCGAGCCGGTGATCCAGGCGGGCCGGCTCGACTTGCCGCCACCCACGGTGTCGAACACCAGCACCACCAGCAGGAACGCGACGCTCACCAGCACCAGCCCTTTCAGCGCGCCGAATCCAAAGCCAAGCGCCCGGTCGATAGCGCCCAGAAAGCTGTCGCGCGTCCGCGATCCGATCGCGCGCGCGATCAGCCGCCCGCCGAAATAGGTCGCGCCCCCCAGCAGCGCAAAGGCCAGCACCGCGCCGCCCTGTACCGTGCCCACCGTATCCGCCAGCACCTGCGAGAACGGCCCGTGGAACAGCTTGAGCGCCAGCACCACCAGCAGCCAGGCGAGCAGCGCCAGCACTTCGGTCACGAACCCGCGGATAAAGCCCAGCACCCCTGCCCCGCCGATGGCGAGCAGCACGATGATATCCAGTCCAGTCAGCGCCATGAAACCCTCCGCCGCGCGCCCTAGCGCAGGTCGCGCCCCGCGCGATAGCGCAGCTTATCCCCCGCGCGATAGCGGAGATCCTTTTGCGGCCCTGGCACGTTCTATGCTCGCAACAGCAAGGAGCGCCCCATGCCGAACGACAAGATCAGCAACGGCCCTAACGAACCCCCCGCGACGAGAACATCGCAGGCACCGCTCCCGGCATCCCCGACGAAGCTCTGGCTCCGGGCGGAGAACTGCCCACGCCACCCAGTGACGAGGAGGTCGCACGGATCGCAAGAAAGCTCGGCGCTCCGATCCCGTACGCGGAGCGATGATCGCCAATTCCGACCGGGAGAATCGCCGACGCCGGCGTCGCAAATCACGACACCGGCAACGGCAATAGCGCGCCATCACCACCGCGCCCCTGCCCGGGGACAGAAGCGGATGGCGAAGCGCGCCCAGATTCAGGGGATCAGCCTTGGCTCATCCCGCCGATTCAGGTGATCAACGGTCCCGTTCGGCCCGCTTACGGTCAGCCTTGCGAGCGCGGCTGATCGCCGCGGCATGCTCACGCGCACGCTTTTCCGACGGCTTCTCATAGTGCTTGCGGAGCTTCATCTCGCGATACACGCCTTCGCGCTGCAGCTTCTTCTTGAGTGCACGAAGCGCTTGATCAACATTGTTGTCGCGAACAATAACTTGCATTCGAACTCGGCCTTCGATTGTCGGGGGTGCTATTCGTATCGGTGCTCCCTATGCGCGTATGCGCGCAATGCCAAGGGCAGATCTTCGAAAATCGTCGTTTGCCCGTCGTTCATGGATGATCGGCGGCGATTGAAGGGGAGGCTCGACGGAGTCCGCGGTGGCGAACCGTGCAGCACCAGCCCCCCACCCTATAGCCGCCGCTGCTCGATCAACTGTACGGTCGTGTCGGCCAGTTCCATCAATCCTTCGCGCTGATCGGCGTTCAGTCCGCCCGGGCGCGGCTTGGTGTCGATCACGCATAGGCTGCCGAGTGCGATCCGCTCCCGCGTGATCAGCGGGAAACCGGCGTAGAAGCGGATGCGCGGCTCACCCACCACCAGCGACATGCGCGCGGTGCGCGGGTCCGCCGCCAGATCGTCGATCTGGAACAGATAGCCCTGCCGAATCGCGATTGCGCACACCGATGTTTCCAGCGCGGTTTCGCCATCATCGATGCCCGCCCGCGCCTTGAACCATTGCCGCTCCGAATCGATCAGGCTCACCAGCGCGATCGGGGTGTCGCAAAGCATGCGCGCCTGCTCGACGATCGCGTCGAATGGGCGCTCGGGCGGTGTATCGAGTATTCCATAGCTGTGAAGCGCCGCCAATCGAGCGGCTTGAACGTCGAATTGCTCCATCGTCATCTTACGCCTCGCACGATACGCTCTGCCGACACGATAGCAGGCGATACACTCGACCCATAAGTGGTTCATTTCATTTACTTGTGGTTACCGGATCGCCGGTTCCGCGAGCGATGGTCCTTCCATCCGTCATGACGCGTAACGACGGCGCCCCTTCGCGCCTGCGAAGGGTCAAGGCACGTGTTCACCGCTTTTCTGCCGGAGGCCGCATGCCCCTTTGATCCCCGCCCGGATCTGATCGGTCATGCAGATGTTCGAGCTTCTGGCATTGCTGTTGTTCGCCGCCGCGGTGCTGCTCGCCGGCTCAAGCCGGCCTGGGCGTGCCTATGCGAGGCCGCGCGAGGCCTAGCCTCCCCGCCCTGCGTGCAGGGAGGGGTCGGGGGTGGGTGCGCGCGCCTGCGCGCCAAAAAAAACTCCAAGCCGCAGACAAGAGCAGAAACCGGGCTTCCAGCCTAAGCGCTGTTCACCACCCTGCTTGCGGGGGTGAAGGATGACCGTCGATCTGCCCCTAGGCCTCACTTCCAGTCATATTGCAGCTCGCCCTGCCGGAAGGCGAAGCGGTCTAGATGGCGCTGAACCACGTCCTTCAGCCCCTCCAGCTGTTCGGGCGAGGATGCGTCGATGCGCAGGTCCAGCCCGTCTTCCACCGCGTTGAAGGTCACCACCGCGTCGCCGGGATAGTCGCTGCCGCGCGCATCCTTGGGGAAAATAACGGTGCCGTTCTCCGGCGTGAATTCGACCTGGAGGTTGTGTTGCCAATGCTTGCACAGCTGCTGAAGGTAGCGGCTGGCGTTCTCGGTCGGCACCAGCGCCGATGCCGTGGCGGTCGCGATGGTCATGGTTCTTATATTCTCCACGATGGCGGCGGGGCTGCCCCCACCGCCTGCGTTGCTGGACGCTGCGGCGTTCACAGCCGCTCGATCTTGCGCGCCGCCTCGTCCAGGATCGCGGCGACATCGTGCAGCATGTCGGGATCGAGTTCCTCGGCGGCAAGGCGCTCGCCCAGCACCGCGCGAAGATTGCCCATCGCCCGCCGCACCGGGCCGCCGCTGGCGCGCGCCGCCATCGATCCCAGTTCGGCCAGCCGGGCGAACAGTGCGTCCACTTCGGCCTGGCGCTCGGTCAGGTGCGCCCGGCCGCCGTCGGTGATGGCGAACTGCTTCTTGGCACCTTCGGCCTTGGCCTCTTCGATAAGCCCCATCTCGTCGAGCAGCGTCAGCGTGGGATAGATTACCCCCGGGCTGGGTGCGTAGGCGCCGCCCGAACGCTGCTCGATCTCGCGGATCAGATCGTATCCGTGGCGCGGCTGTTCCTCGATCAGCTTGAGCAGGATCAGCCGCAGCTCGCCCCCGTCGAACAACCGCCGCCGCCCGCGCCCACCGCTCCCGCCGCGCCCTTCATGCATGCCCCAGCCACCGCCAAAGCCGCGCGGCCCCATGCCGAACCGCGCATGGTGTCCATGGTGGGGATGGCCATGGCCGTGACGCCCATGCCCGTGGTGGCGCTCGCCACCTCCAAATCCAAATCGCATCTAAAATCCTTATCTAGCGAGTCGTGATACTGCTAAGATATATCTTGTCGGCGTCCACACAAGCCCCGCCGCGGCACTTTTGTAAACTTCCAAACAATTCCCTATCTGCACCCAATGGCCGATCTCTTCGCCAGCCAAGAACCACCACAGCCTGCGGCAGACACTCCACGATCGGGTCCGCTAGCCGATCGTCTGCGTCCCCAGCAGCTCGATCAGGTGGTGGGCCAGGAACATCTCACCGGTCCCGACGGCGCGATCGGCCACATGGTCGCCGCGGGACGATTGAGTTCGATCATCCTGTGGGGGCCGCCGGGTACCGGCAAAACCACGATCGCCCGCCTCCTCGCCGATGCAGTGGGGCTCCGCTTCGTCGCGATCTCGGCAGTGTTCTCAGGCGTCGCGGATCTGAAGAAAGTCTTCGCCGAAGCCCGCGAGCATGCTCGCATCGGTCGCAAAACGCTGTTGTTTGTGGACGAGATCCACCGCTTCAACCGCGCCCAGCAGGACGGCTTCCTGCCTTATGTCGAAGACGGCACCGTGACGCTGGTCGGCGCCACCACCGAGAACCCGTCCTTCGAACTGAACGCCGCACTTTTAAGCCGCGCCCAGGTCCTCATCCTCCGCCGGCTCGACCATCGCGCCTTGAGTCACCTGCTCGATCGCGGCGAAGCATTGGAGAGCCGTTCGCTCCCCTTGACCCCCGAAGCGCGCGACGCACTTGTGGCCAGCGCGGACGGCGACGGACGCTTCCTGCTGAACCAGGCGGAAACCTTGTTCTCGGTCGATTTTGCCGCTCCGCTCGACCCTGGGGCGCTCGGAGCGTTTCTGCAGCGCCGGGTCGCTGTCTATGACAAGGATCGCGAGGGACATTACAACCTCATCTCCGCGCTTCACAAATCGATCCGCGGTTCCGATCCCCAGGCTGCGCTCTACTATCTTGCCCGAATGCTCACGGCCGGCGAGGAGCCCCTGTATCTCCTGCGCCGCCTGACCCGCGCCGCAGTCGAGGATATCGGTCTGGCCGACCCGCAGGCGCTGGTGCAGTGCATCGCGGCCAAAGATACCTACGACTTTCTCGGCAGCCCCGAAGGCGAACTCGCCATCGCCCAGGCGTGCCTGTACCTCGCGACCGCTCCTAAATCGAATGCTGCGTACATGGCGCAGAAGGCCGCCTGGCGCACCGCGCGTGAGACCGGTTCGCTGATGCCGCCGCAGAATATCCTGAACGCCCCGACCAAGCTCATGAAGCAGATCGGCTATGGCGAAGGCTATCACTATGACCATGATGCGGAAGATGGTTTTTCGGGCGATAATTACTGGCCCGATGAAATGACGCCGCAGTCGTTCTACAAGCCGACGGACCGGGGCATGGAAAAGCGCATAGCTGAGCGCATGGCGTGGTGGGACGAAATGCGGGAGCAGCGCCGCAGTGAATGACTGGGGCGATACCTGCGCCTTTGCGCTCGCGCTTCCCGACGTGAAGATGGCGTCGTGGTGGGACCGGGCGAAGAAGGCGCAGCGGGTCGCCGGCAATATGGAAGAGCGTCCCTGAGCTTCACCGATTTCATCGCAATCGACTGGTCAGGACAGGCTGTCGAGCGGCCGAAAGGATTGGCCGTTGCCCATGCGCGCGTCGGCACCGCTGCGCCCGAACTGATCGACCGCCCCTGGTCTCGCCGCGACATACTGGAATGGCTCCGGCACCTGGCCGACCGCGGAGTGCGTGCGCTGATCGGGCTGGACCTTTCCCCCGCATTCCCGTTCCGGGATGAAGGCGCTTATTTCCCCGGGTGGAAGCGCTCGCCGCCCGACGGGCCCTCGCTGTGGCGCCTGGTCGACGAGCTTTCTTCCGCTGATCCACATCTGGCGGCGACCAGCTTCGTCTCGCATTCCGTCGCACGCAGGCATTTCCGCCAGCGTGGCGACTGCGGCGACCTCTTTCCCCCCGGCCGCGGACGTTTTCGCGTGTGCGAGCATGGACAGGAGTTGCTGCGGCTGTCGCCCTATAGCTGCTTCAACCTGGTAGGCGCGAGCCAGGTGGGAAAGTCCAGCCTGACGGGCATGCGCGTGCTGCACCAGCTGCGGGGAAAGCTGGGCCTATGGCCGTTCGACTCGGCCCCAGAACAAGGGCCGGTGTTGGTGGAAATCTACACGGCGCTTCCGGCACGCCTCGCCGGCATGCGCAAAGGCACGTCGAAGATTCGCGATCCCCAGGCGCTCGATGCGCTGCTCGACGCGTTCGATTCCAAACCGCATCTGCCGCTGTCACGCTACGACGATCATGCGACTGATGCGATACTCTCGGCAGCTTGGCTGCGGCATGCCGCCGACGATAAGGCTTTGTGGAACCCGCCGGCCCTCACGCCAGAGCTGGCTCGAACGGAGGGCTGGACCTTCGGCGTTCCGTGAGCCATGGAGCCACGAGCGCCGGATTAGCTCAGCTGGTAGAGCAGCGGTTTTGTAAACCGAAGGTCGCGGGTTCGATTCCTGCATCCGGCACCAAGGTCAGGCCGCCTTGGCGGAGACGATCTCTTCTTCCATAGCGAAATGGGCGGGTGCCGCGGTGCGTTCAGCCGCCGGCAGACTTGGAAGCGGTTCCGGCGCCGCACGACCGAAAAGGAATCCCTGCCCCTGATGGCAGCCAAGCTCCTTAAGCTGCTCGGCCTGCGCTTCGGTCTCGATCCCTTCGGCCACGACGATGTTCCCTAGGCCACGTCCCAGTCCGATTATCGCCCGCACGATTGCCAGAGTGCCGCCCCCGGTCTCATCCAGGCCGGCAATGAAAGATCGGTCGATCTTGATCCGATCGACCGGCATCTTGCGCAGATGCACGAGCGAAGCGAAGCCGGTGCCGAAATCGTCCAGCGCTATGCTCACCCCGGCTTTGTGCAGCGTGCGCAGCGTGGCGAGGATATTGTCCGCCGCGCGATCCAGCATCACTCCCTCGGTCACTTCGATGCACAAGGAAGACGGGGGAACGCCATGGTGAGTCAGCCGATCAAGCACGCGGCGCGCCGCCCTGGGGCCGGCGAGCTGTGCCGATGTGAAGTTGACGCTGAGCATCGGGATCTCATCCCTGCGCTCGCGCAGGATACCAAGTGCGAGCTCCAGCACATGCTCCTGGATCCGCATACCGATCTTCTCGGCCACCAGCACCTCGGCGAAACGGTCCGGGAGCATCAGGCCATGCTCAGGATGCTCCCAGCGCAGCAGCGCCTCGTAGCCGCAACAGGTACTCGAAGGCAGGGTGACGATCGGTTGAAGATACAGAGAGAATTCTTGGCGCTTCAGGGCAAGCTCCGCATCGGCGGTAAATTCAACCTGCATGTCACGCAATATGCGCAGCAGCGGATCGTAGCGGTAATGTCGCCCGCGCCCTAGCCGTTTGGCATTGTACAACGCCAGATCGGCGTTGTGGTACAACAGCTCCGGCTGGTTAGCATCCTCGGGAAAGCGCGCCGATCCGACACTTAGCGACAGAACCCGTCCTTGCCCCATGTAATTCCACGGCTCGCCCTGCATGTCGCCGATCTGTTCAACGACAGCGGTTTCCAGCACTTCATCGCTTGGGAAGAGCATGGCGAACTCGTCGCCCCCGATACGCGCCACCCGCGCCTCAGGTACGGATCGCGCGATCTCGGCGAGCCCGCTCGCGATACGCTGGAGCAGCGCATCCCCACCGGCATGTCCCAAACAATCGTTGGCGTCCTTCAGGTAATCGACGTCGATGAGCAGCAGGCTGAACGACGCGTTGAAGCTCACGCGCTCGCGGATCTGTTGCTGAAAACTGCTGCGGTTGCCCAGCCCCGTGAGAAAGTCAGTCTGCGCCGCAATCCGCAAGGCCTTTGCCTCGATCATGTCGATTGCGCGCCGCTGCTGCGCAACGTCGAGTTGCTGACGCACCATGCGAAACCGGTCGGCTATCGCCAGCGACAGGATCAGCGCCTCGAAAGCCAACGCAGCGAAGGTCGCCATGTCGACATTATCGCTCTGCGGCAACAGTCCCAGATTCCGTCCCAGCCGCGCCACGAAAACGCAAATTACCGGTCCCCAGCCGATCATGTAGAACCAGATGACTCTGCTGCCGCGCCGCATTGCCATGGCGCAGGAAAGCGCCACCCATACCGCAGTCGCTGCAACGGCATAGTTGAGCCAGCGGTCGGTGCGCACCGCCGGAAACAGGTCGTCGGCTGCGGCGACGAACCCCAACACCGCACCGGTACATGCGAGAAGATGTCCGCCCTGTATTAGACGGCGAGGCAGCAGCCCTTCTTCCAGCACCGCGAAGAAGAACATGTTGCCGGCCGCGATCATCAGCCCGACCAGCACGTAATCCAATCGGACCGCCTTTGGTCCGACAAGGTCCGGTACGGCGAACGCAGCCGTGTTCGTCCACACCATGCCGTAAGCGAAGGCGAGCAGAACCCATAGCAAGTACCAACGCTGGAACGCATAGCGGCGCCCGGCGTGGATAACGACATTGTACAACAGCGCGAGAGCAACGTCCCGGCGAACAGCCCCATTAGCATCAGCCAGTAGGAATCGGCGTTATTCTGCTGCGCTGCCGGGATCGCCCGCACCTTGCGCATCAGGGACAAATCATCGATTTTGCGAAATCCCAGATGCAAGCTGCGGATGTCTCGTCCCGCACGGCCCATTTCGAACTTCAGCATGCCCCCAGGCGCCCAATGACCCTTCAACTGGTCATAGGCCCTGGTAGTACGGATGAGACCATCTGGCCCCCCCACCACGATCGCGACCTCTTCGAAACGGGTCTGATCAACCAGCAGGTTCCACCCGGCGGGAAGATCGTGGACCCGCGCCGCGTCGAGCCGCAGCCAGATCCATCCCGGGCCGACGGTCGGCGCATGCTTTCCCGCAAATATAGGCGGCACCGGCCACGGCAGCATTGTTCGCGCCGTCCGGAAGTGCCGCGGAGCAAACCGAACGGTGCAGGTCGATCCCGGCCCCAAGCGCCTGCTTCGGCACTGTGCCCGCTGCGAACAGCAAGGCCAGCAGCCATATCACTCTACGTCCCACGCCCCACCCTTGCGGCTTCGCCCCGCCGGGTAGGTAGCCCGTGCTTTCCTAACAAATTGCACGGCTCCGCACGTTGTTACGGACTCGTACCGTTCCTTCGACGCTGTGCTGAAGCACGTCATCTTCCGCAATTCCCCTGATTGCGCGGGTCGCTTCCTTCGGCGTAGCTTCGCGTCATTGGTTTGGCCGGGGGGTCGGATTGTTGAAGCTCTTAAGCGCGGTGATCGCTGCCTTGTCCGCTGCGGTTGCGCCTGCCGATGAACAGCCGTTACGCCCGCGGGTCGCGATCATCGATAGTGGCGTTGCCAGAACGCCCGAGCTCGCTTCGGTGCTCGTGGCCGAATACGACATGGCGTCGAACCCTCCCCGCCCGGCTTTTAAGCCGCACTTTGATCACGGCACCATGGTGGCGACAATACTGGCACGCTCCGCTGGGTATCGCGTGGAGATCGTGTCGCTCCGGATCGACGATCCCGCCGGCTGCCCTGCGGGTTCAACCCCCCCTTGCCAGCCGTCCGGCGAGCCCGTCGCTCGAGCGATACGGCACGCGGCGGATCTAGGCGTGGATGCCATCAACATCTCGCTGGCTCTGGGCAACGATGCCGTGATCACTGACGCGGTGCGGTATGCCGGAGGCAAGGGTATCCCGGTCATCCTCGCGGCCGGCAATCAGGGTCTCAGTCACCCGGCCAACCTGGCGATGGCACGTGCCGCCTATCCCAGTGCCGTTCTCGTCGGAGCCATCGACGGCGCGGGATCTCCCTGGAGCGGCACGAACCGACCGGACGCCGAGCCGGAAGGCTACAACTACGTCTGGCACTTCGGTGTGAACGTACCCACCAGCGCCGCGGACGGCCGGCCGGTGACCGCGACCGGCACTTCCTTCGCCGCGCCGATCGAAACGGCGCGACTGCTCACCGCCCGCGCTTCGGTAGAGTGATATAACTGGCAGCAGACTGGTGGATCACACCTTCTTGATCTGAGCGCAAGGCCAGGTCGGGTTCGCTTCAGTCGTTCGAAGAAGCCTTTGGCACAGGCGAAATTCCGTCCGCGGACTCGTCGGGGCCGCCATAGAAGCGGTCAAGATAATGGCCAGCGAGAAGATAATGGGCGCGGACCGCCGCCGGATGCGCCGCGGTTTGCGCCATCTTCAGTTCGGCTTCTGCACGATCGTAGAAATAGTCGTCCTGTTGCGTTGCCATCGAGGTTCCCCGTTCGGACGATCCCTGTACAACATTCCGCGGCAAATGTCTTTCAACTATGTTGATCCTGCAGCCGCCGAGCCTGAATCCAGCGCCGTTTGCCGCGAGCTAGCGGAGCATCCCCTGCCAAGCTGCTTCCATCCACGCAGGGACCGCGGAGCCGGAAATGGCCCGCGGAGACCGAGCACGCCCCCTCGCCATTGGCGTCATCGCGGTGGAACGCTCCTGCGACGGCTTGTCCCGCTCCACAATTTATGTATGGACCATATATGAAACATATGAGGAAGCCGTGATGGGTATCGTGAATATCGATGATGATCTGCACGATCAGCTCAGACGCGCGAGCAAGGTTTCATGCCGCTCGATCAATGCGCAGGCGGCGTATTGGATCAAGATTGGGCAACTGAGCGAACGCAATCCGACGCTCACTTTTGCCGAGATCATCGAGCGCGAGCTTGCCGCCGCGGGAGTCTCGCCCCCTTTTCTCTGTGCGGTGGATCATGATCAAGCAGCCTGAAGAACTGGTGCTGATGGCCGAATCCGGGCGCCTTCTGGCGTCGGTGTTCACGATGCTAAATCGAACGCAGCTTCTCGGCATGTCGACGCTTGGGATCGACTCGCTGGTTGAGCGCTTCATCGTTGACGACCTTCAGGCACGGCCCGCCAGCAAAGGCCAATATGGCTACGGCTTCGTGCTGAATGCATCGGTGAACGACGTGGTGTGCCACGGTGTCCCGTCCCAATCGGACGTGCTTCGCGACGGTGACATCGTCAATCTCGACATCACGTTGGAAAAGAACGGTTACCTTGCCGACTCGAGCAAGACCTACCTGATCGGCGAAGTGCATCCCGCCGCCAAACGGCTGGTCCAGACCACCTATGATGCTTTATGGACGGGCATTCGCGCAGTCCGGCCCGGCGCTCGTCTCGGCGACATCGGATGGGCGGTCGAGCGGCATGCCAAACGCAGCGGCTATTCGGTGGTGCGGGAATATTGCGGCCATGGCATTGGGCGCGAAATGCACGAAGAGCCGCAGGTGCTGCATTTCGGCAAGCCAGGCACCGGCGCGCCATTGCGCGAAGGAATGACGTTCACGATCGAGCCGATGCTGAACCAGGGCCGCCGTACCGTCGAAACGCGGGACGATGGCTGGACCGTGGTGACGAAAGACGGATTGCTGTCCGCCCAGTTCGAACACACCGTCGCGGTCACAGCTACTGGCGTGTCGGTGTTGACGCTGCGCGCGGACGAAGCCAGCCGGGTCTGATAGCTCGTGAGCAGGCGCCCTAACCCGCTTGTCAACTAACCTACGCGCCTTTATGCAATGAGAACCGTTCGCAACCCATACTCCCATGACGCTATTGATACTCAATAGCGTCATGTGGCGCCGGTAGCCGGGATCCCGTGTCTCCACGAAACCTCTGCCAACCAACGATGTCGCGGAAGATGGTGCCCCTGGCCGGACTCGAACCAGCATGCCTTGCGGCAACCGATTTTGAGTCGGTCGCGTCTACCAATTTCGCCACAGGGGCAGCGAGGGCGTGTCGCTAGACCAAGCGAGCGTCCGCCGCAAGACGGCGATTGCATCAGTTGCTGGGCGGGCGCCGACGATAGCTCAGTGCCTCGGCGACGTGAATGCGCATTACCTGCTCGGCGCCGGCCAAATCGGCGATGGTTCTGCTGGTTCTGAGAACCCGGGTATAGCCGCGTGCCGATAAACGCATGGCTTCGGCCGCCTGCGCCAGCAACGCGCGCCCAGCGTCGTCCGGACTCGCCACCGCCATCAGCGGCTCGCCATCGGCCTCGGCATTGGTCCTGAACGCGGTATCGGCATAGCGCCTACCCTGCACCGCCCGCGCAGCCGCCACCCGCGCCGCCACTTCCGCCGATCCTTCGGCCGGCGGCGGCAACACCAGATCGGCTGCGGTGACCGGGAGCACCTCCACATGCAAGTCGATGCGGTCGAGCAGCGGCCCCGACACCTTGGCCTGATAATCCGCGGCGCATTTGGGCGCGCGTGCGCAGGCAAGCGCCGGATCGCCCAGATGTCCGCAGCGGCACGGGTTCATCGCCGCCATCAACTGCACGCGCGCCGGAAAGGTGACATGAGCATTGGCCCGCGCGACGCTCACCACGCCGCTTTCCAGCGGCTGCCGAAGGGAATCGAGAACGGCGCGCTGGAACTCGGGCAGTTCGTCGAGGAACAGGACCCCCAGATGCGCCAGGCTGACCTCGCCCGGCTTTACCTTCAGCCCGCCGCCCGTCAGCGCGGCCATCGACGCGGAATGGTGCGGGCTTCGAAAGGGCCGCGTCCGCGTCAGCCGTCCGCCCTGCAACGTTCGGGCCACCGAAGCCACCATCGAGACTTCCAGCGCTTCGGCGGCGTCAAGCGGCGGCAATATGCCCGGCAAGCAGGATGCGAGCAGCGACTTCCCCGCTCCTGGCGGACCGCACATCAGCATGTTGTGCCCACCGGCCGCCGCGATCTCCAGCGCGCGCTTGGCTGTCTCCTGACCCTTTACCTGAACAAGATCGGGTCCGCGCCCCGGCGGGTCCGCCTCCCCTGCAACGGGCATCGCCAGCAGCTGCTGGCCCTTGAAATGATTGAGCAGCCCGATCAGGTCGGGGGCCGCGACCACTTCCACTTGCCCGGCCCAAGCGGCCTCGGGTCCTTGCGCCACAGGACACACCAGACCTTTGCCGATTTCGGAAGCGTGGAGCGCCGCCAGCAGCACCCCCGCGCTCGGCGCGATTCGTCCATCGAGTGCCAGTTCGCCCACGACGACATAGCCGGCCAGCGTCTCTGCATCGACCACGCCCATCGCGCCCAGCAGCGCCAGCGCGATCGGCAGATCGAAATGCGATCCTTCCTTGGGCAGATCGGCGGGCGACAGATTCAGCACGATATGCTTGGGCGGCAGTGCCAGCCCGATCGCCGCCATGGCGGCGCGGACCCGCTCCCGGCTCTCCGCGACTGCCTTGTCAGGCAACCCTACGACGACGAACTTCGGCAGCCCGGCGACAAGGTTGCACTGCACCTCCACCGCTCGCGCCTCGAGTCCAAGATACGCAACCGTAGAAACGCTCGCGACCAAGCCGGCCTCCCCCAAATGCAGGCGGACCTTAGCGGCTTTTGCGCAATGTGGAATGCGACTCTGCCGAATGCCTGCGCGCGTCTTGCATCAACAAGACACCGACTCCACATCTTCCTCATGATTCGCGTGCAAACAATCGGGGCAGGCGTTCCGCTCGCCAGTTGCGGCCCTCGCACGGTGCAGGTCGGACGTTGACTCAAGGCGCCGCCACCCTTATGGGCACCCGACACGCGGCCGCCCCAGTGGCGGCCCTTTTACGTTCTAGATACTCGAGGATGAGCGATGAAGCGGACTTTTCAGCCGAGCAACCTGGTGCGTGCGCGCCGGCACGGCTTCCGCAGCCGCATGGCGACCGTGGGCGGCCGCAACGTGATCCGCGCCCGCCGCAACCGCGGCCGCAAGAAGCTGTCGGCGTAACTGCCGTAGCCGTTTCGCGGCTAACGCAGCGCAAGGACTATCTCGCCGCGAACGCGGGCAAGCGGGCGCCTATGCCCGGTTTCGTCCTTCTCGTGCGCGAACGGAACGATGCCGACCCGGCCATCCGGGTCGGCATTACCGTTTCCAAGAAGGTCGGTAATGCGGTGATCCGCAACCGCATGAAGCGTCGCTTTCGCGCGCTCGTAAGCGAAGTGATGCCCATTGCGGGCATCGCCGGTGCCGATCATGTCCTGATCGGCCGCAATAGCGGCATAGAGCGTGACTATGACGCACTGAAGGCTGAGCTTGCCAAGGCGCTCGCCAAGGTGAAGCGGTGAGCGAAAACCGCGAAAGTGAAGCGGTGAGCGATACCCGCAAAGAGGGCGTGGTCACTCGCCTCCTTATTCTTCTCGCCCGCGCCTGGCAGGTCGGGCCTTCCGCCATTCTACCGCCCAGCTGCCGCTATGCGCCTAGCTGTTCGGCCTATGCAATCGAGGCGCTTCGCCGCTATGGCGCTGCCAAGGGCAGCTGGCTTGCGTTGCGGCGTATCGGCCGCTGCCATCCATGGGGCGGGCACGGCTATGATCCCGTGCCATGACGGGTATTCCGGGGACTGATCGGTGAAAGACGACCACAAGAATTTCGTGATCTTTGCATTGCTGGCGGCGGTGATCCTGTTCGGATGGCCGACGATCCAGCACTGGATCTTCCCGCAACAGAACCCCGCGCCTACGGTAGTCGAAGGCGGCAAGACCAAGGTCGTGCCCCAGCCCGGCGCCGATCCGGCGGCCGATTCGCCCCAGGCTCTGCGCGACCGTCAGATCGTGCTCGCCGAAAGCCCGCGCGTTCAGATCGAGACGCCGGCGTTGCGCGGCTCGATCAACCTGAAGGGCGCGCGCCTCGACGATCTCGTGCTCACCAAATATGACGAGACTGTCGCGAAGAACTCGCCGCCGATCCGCCTGCTCTCGCCGGGCGGCGCGGCCGGTGGCTATTTCGCGCAGTTCGGCTGGCAGGGTGCCGGCGTTCAGGCGCCTGGACCTAACACCGTGTGGCAAGCGAGCGGCACCAAGCTGACGCCCACCACCCCGGTTACGCTCACCAGCACCAGCCAGACGGGCCAGATCTTCCGCATCGAGCTTTCGGTCGACCAGAACTATATGTTTGGCATCCGCCAGACGGTCGCCAATGTCGGCACCACGCCGGTGTCGGTGACGCCCTATGCGCTGCTTTCGCGTGCCAACCGCTCGACCGACGCCGATCAGTGGGCCGCGCATGTCGGCCCGGTAGCCGTGGCCAACCGCGCGGCGAACTACATCAACTGGAAGGATATCGAGAGCACGCCCGAGCAGCTCGCCACCACTGGTGGCTGGGTCGGTTATTCGGATCATTACTGGCTGACTGCGCTCGTTCCAGACCAGAAGGTGCCGGTGCAGCTCCAGCACCGCGGCACCGCCGCGCAGGCCTATCAGGCCGATTACCAGCTCGCGCAGCCGCTCAGCCTCGCGCCGGGCAAGAAGGTCACCTATTCCAGCCGCTTCTTTGCGGGCGCGAAGGAAGTGAAGCTGCTCGAGCATTATGAAGATGATGCCGGCATCGTCCAGTTCGATCGCGCGATCGACTGGGGCTGGTTCGGCGTGATCGAACAGCCGATCTTCTACTATCTCGACTGGCTGTTCCGCCTCGTCGGCAATTTTGGCGTCGCGATCATTCTGCTGACGCTCACCATCCGCGCGCTGCTGTTCCCGATCGCGCAGAAGCAGTTCGCATCGATGGCGAGCATGCGGGCGATCCAGCCCAAGATGAAGGCGCTGCAGGAACGTCACAAGGACGACAAGCAGCGCCAGCAGCAAGAAATCATGAAGCTCTACAAGCAGGAAAAGGTGAACCCGCTCGCGGGCTGCCTGCCCATGCTGCTTCAGATCCCGATCATGTTCGCGCTGTACAAGGTGCTGCTGCTGACGATCGAGATGCGGCACCAGCCGTTCGTCGCGTGGATCCGCGACTTGTCCGCGCCCGATCCGCTGACGCCGCTCAACCTGTTCGGCCTGCTGGACTTCGCCCCTCCGTCATTCCTGGCGATCGGCGTGGTGCCGATCCTGCTCGGTGTCTCGATGTTCTTCCAGATGCGCCTCAATCCCGCGCCGATGGACGAGATGCAGAAGCAGATCTTCTCGATCATGCCGTGGATGCTGATGTTCATGATGGCGCCGTTCGCGGTAGGCCTGCAGGTGTACTGGATCACCTCGAACGTCGTCACCATCCTGCAGCAGCAGTGGCTGTATTCAAAGCATCCCGCGCTCAAGGAGCCGGTGAAGAAAGAGGCAAAGGTCAAGTGAGCGAGGAACCCCTCGACACCTTCACGCCCGAACAGATCGAGGCCGCGCGAAAGATCTTCGCCGGCCCGGTCAGTTTCCTGAAGTCGGCACCCGAGCTCAAGCACCTGCCCGATCCGGTGGTGCCTGAGGTTGCGGTCGCGGGGCGCTCCAACGTCGGCAAGTCGTCGCTGCTCAACGCGCTGACCAACCGCAATGGCCTCGCGCGCACATCGAACACACCCGGCCGTACCCAGGAGCTCAACTTCTTCGACGTCGGTGAGCCGCTGCGCTTCCGCCTGGTCGACATGCCCGGTTACGGCTTCGCCAAGGCACCCAAGGACCTGCTGCGCAAGTGGCGCTATCTGGTAAACGACTTCCTGCGCGGCCGTCAGTCGCTCAAGCGCGCCATCGTGCTGATCGACTCGCGCCACGGCATCAAGGATGTCGATCGCGAGATTCTCGACATGCTCGACACCGCCGCAGTCAGCTACCGCATCGTCCTGACCAAGACCGACAAGATCAAGGCGACCGAACTCGCCGAGGTGCGCGCCCAGACCGAAGCCGAAGCCCGCAAGCGCCCCGCCGCGCACCCCGACATCATCGCCACGTCGAGCGAAAAGGGCATGGGCCTCCCCGAACTCCGCGCGGCGGTGTTCGAAGCCGTGACGTGAGCGACGTCCGTCCGGAACTGCTCTTCTCCTACGGCACGTTGCAGCTCGAAAGCGTGCAGCGCGCCACCTTCGGCCGGCTGCTCGACGGCACCGACGATGTACTTCTCGGCTACCGCGTTATCGAAATACGCATTCAGGATCCCGCGGTGCTCGCGGCCAGCGGCGTCGCCACGCACCGCGCGCTGGTGCCGGACGCCAGCGCGCCATCGATCTCCGGCAGGGTGTTCCGCCTCACCCCGAACGAACTCGCCACTGCGGACATTTATGAGAGCGAGAACTACCGCCGCGAACTAGCGCCGCTCGCCTCTGGCATCCACGCCTGGGTCTATGTGAAGGTCTGAGCGCTCGACTCGGCGGCAATGCCCCGGCTATGGCCGCCACCATGAAGCTCATCATCGGCAACAAGGCCTATTCCTCCTGGTCGCTGCGCGGCTGGCTCGCCTGCAAGCAATCGGGGCTTCCATTCGAGGAAGTCGTGGTGCCGCTCTACGACGAAAATTGGGACAAGACCCGCGAAGGCGCCGAGTTCGCGCCCTCTTCGGGCAAGGTGCCGATCCTGTGGGACGACGATGCCGTCGTCTGGGACAGCCTGGCGATCGTCGAATATCTCAACGACAAGACGGGCAACACGCTGTTCTGGCCCGAAGCGCCCTCGGCCCGCGCCATGGCCCGGTCAATGGCGGCGGAGATGCATTCCAGCTTCACCGCGCTGCGCCGCAAGCACAGCATGAACATTCGCCAGGTCTATCCCGCTAGCGCGCCGGACCAGGATGTGCTTCAGGACCTTGCCCGCATCATGGAACTTTGGGCTCAGGCCCGCGCCCGCTTCGGCGGCGAGGGCGAGTTCCTGTTCGGTACGTTCGGCGCCGTCGACATCATGTTCGCCCCGGTGGTCACGCGCCTGGTGACCTACTCGCTTCCCGCTCCGCGCTTCGCCCAGGCCTACATGCTGGCGGTGCTCCAGCATCCCTTCATGCAGGACTGGATCGCGGGCGCGCAGGCGGAGGATTGGGTAATCGAGCAGTTCGAATCGCCCATCACGGCCTAAGCCGGTTCAGCGCAGGCGCTGCGTCGCATAGGGCGCGCCGTCCTTGTGGAAGTACCCGGCGTCGCTAAAGCACATGTCGATGTCCGGGTAATCGCCCGAACCCCGCACTCCCGCGCTGATCGCCACGAACACGCAGTCCGCCTCGCTCCGGTTCTGCAGGTGATGCCCGTTCTCCACCCCCTTCGGGAACGCTGCGACATCGCCCGCGCGCAGCACCGTCTCGCCCCCTTCTTCGACCAGCACCGCTTCGCCAGCGAGCATCACGACCAATTCGTCCTCATCGGCATGCCAGTGCCGCTGCGACGACCATGCGCCGGGCTTAAGCACAACATGGCTCGCGCCCATCTCGCTCAGCCCGCTCGCGGGCGCCAGCCGCCGATACCAGCGCCCCTGCACCGCCGCGTCGAACGGCGCCGGATAGCCGGTCGCATTGGTTTGCGGGATTGTATCGAGATCGAGCTTGGGCAATGCCACCTCCCTTGAAGATGGAGCCCAGCTTGCACGACGTCGTCGAACTCACCAAGGCCTTGATCGCCGCTGAAAGCATCACCCCCGCGCGCGGCCCGGTGTTCGACGTGCTAGAAGCGGCGCTGGTGCCGCTCGGCTTCCACGTGACGCGCTTCGTGGAGGGCGAGGCCCCTGACGGCCCGGTCGAAAACCTGCTCGCCACCCGCGCCGGCACCGGCAGGCATTTGGCCTTTGCCGGCCATCTCGACGTGGTGCCGCCAGGCGAAGGCTGGACCGCAGGCGCCTTCGCGCCCGAGGTTCGTGGAGACTTGCTCTATGGCCGCGGCGCCGTCGACATGAAGGGCGCAGTCGCCGCGTTCGCCGCCGCCGCCGCGCGGGTGCCGGGCGCCACCGCCAGCCTCCTCATCACCGGCGACGAGGAAGGTCCCGCCACCTTCGGCACCCCGCGCCTGATCGAGCGCATGGCAGAGCGCGGGGTAAAGCCGGACCTGTGCCTGGTCGGCGAGCCCACCTCGGCGCACCGCCTTGGGGACACGATCAAGATCGGCCGCCGCGGCTCGGTGGTGATCAGGATCGAGGTTCCAGGCAAGCAGGGCCATGTCGCTTATCCGCACCTTGCCGACAATCCGATTCCCCGCTTCCTGCGCGCGCTCGCCGCGGTGGACGCCATCGAACTCGATCAGGGCAATGCCTGGTTCCAGCCGTCGAATCTCGAAATCATCGACGTGCACACCGGCAACACCGCCAGCAACGTCATCCCTGGCGCAGCCACCGCGCGCGTCAGCATCCGCTTCAACGACCTCCAGCGCGGCCCGGATCTGATCGACCGCGTCCGTGCCGCGGTGCACATGCATGCGCCAGAAGCGGTGGTCGAAGGCCGCGTCTTCGGCGACGCCTTCCTCACCCATCCGGGCCAGCTCTCCACGCTGGTCGCCGATGCCATCGAGGCGCGCCTCGGCATCCGCCCCGAACTTTCCACCAGCGGCGGCACCTCGGACGCCCGGTTCCTGGTGAAGCTCTGCCCCGTGGTCGAGTTCGGCCTACTCAACGCCACCATGCACAAGCTGGACGAGGCGGTCGCGGTCGCCGACCTGCACGCGCTCGCCGACATCTATGCCGGCGTGCTGGAGCGCGTCTCGGTATAAGCGGAGACACGCACCAGCAAAGACAGCAACTCCCCGGCGCAGGCTATGAACCAGCCTCCGCTCCTCGCGCCCGTCGCAGCACGATATACAACGCCCCCGCGCCGCCATGCCTGGGGTGCGCCCCGCGCACCGCGGCGATCTGGTCGGCGTGGCGCGAGGACGCCAGCCAATCGCCCACCGCAGCACGGATCGCGCCGCGCGCATGCGGCCGCTCCGATTCCGGCCGCGGCGGCTTACCCGTCACCAGCAGCAGCACCCGGTCGCCTCGCCGGATCGCCTGGTCGAGCCCGCGGTCGAGCCGGTCATAGGCCGACGCGAGGCTATGCCCGTGCAAGTCGATCGAGGTCTCGGGCGCAACCAGTCCCCGCGACAGCCGCCGGTCCCAGGACGCGTCGAGCGTGTTGGCGCGCGGCTGTTTAGCGGGTGATGGCGGCGGCAGAGCCGCACTGAGGGGCGCAGGCGCCCGCAGCGCCGGTTTCGGCGGCGCACTGACAGGCTGCTCGACTTCGACAGCCTTTGAAACGACCGGCCGCAACGGCGTCACCGAAGCCGCCACCTGCGCCCACAGCCCAGCATCATCGCCAGAAGCGATATCATGTCCCTTCCTGCTTGCAGGGAGGGGTTGGGAGTGGGTGCGCGCGTCTGCGCGCCCAAGAGACTCTTCAATGAAGGGCAGCGCGCGCTTCGCGACCGCCTTGCCAGCCAAAGCGTCGCCGCTCGCCTGACGGCTCGGGCCCACCGCCACTTCCCTCGGAGGAAGGGGAGCCTGAGCGACGGACACCCTGCTCCGCCCTCTCGCCATCGGCGCCACCGAAGCTATCACCCGCTCCCACAGCGCCGCTTCCTCAGACGAAAGCCGCCGCCGGCTCACTGCCCCGTTGCGCTTCCCTGCAACCGGCCAAGCACCCCGCGCGGCAGCAACAGCCAGGCCGTTCCGCGCGCCGACATGCCCCCGGCAATCGCTCGCGCGTCATCGCCCGCGCCCCAAAAGGTGTCGAAGCGGTTTGCGCCCTTGATCGCGCCCCCGGTATCCTGCGCCACCCACAGCCCGGTGGCGTCGGTGCGGTCCATCGACAGGAACGCCGGCGCACCCAGCGGCACGAATTTCGGGTCCACCGCCGCGCTGGTCCAACCGGTCACTGGCAGCCCCAAAGCCCCCAGGGGTCCGGCCCCGGTCAGTTCCTTGAAGAACACGAAGCTCTTATTCTCGCGCATGATCGCGCGGCCTTCTTCCGGGTTCGCGCGCAGATAGGCCATGATCCCCTGCATCGAGGTCTGGCCGGGCCCGAGCAGCCCACGGTCCTTCATCAGCTTGCCGATACCGGTATAATCGCGCCCGTTCTGCCCGGCATAGCCGATCCGCATCACCCCGCCATCGGGCAGCCGCAACCGGCCGGAGCCCTGCACCTGCAGGAAGAAAATCTCGACGGGATCTGCCGCCCAGGCGATCACATCGGCGCTGCGATCCAGCGCACCCTGCTCGATTTGGGTGCGGTCGAAATAAGGCACGAACTTCTGCCCATCGACGCGCCCGCGCACGCGCTTGCCCTTCAGGCTGTCGCTGAACAGGCCAAGATCGGCTTCGATCAGGTCACGCGGCACGCCATAGATCGGCACTTCATATCCCGGCCGCCGCTCGCGCGATCCGCGGATCTCGGGCTCATAATAGCCGGTGGCATAGGCGGCGCCCTCGCCGACCTGTACGGTCTCGAAATGGCGGACGAAGAAGTCGCGGGCGTCGCCTTGCGGCCAGCCCCGCACGGCCTGGCACGATGCGGCCCAATCCGTGCCGCGCGTCAGGCCCGAGCCATCGGTACGCCGCTGGAGCGATCCGCAGCTCAGGCGGAACGCGGCAAGTGCGCGTTCCGCGCTTTGCTGCGTGATCGGCAAGCTCTCGATCGGTGGCCCGGCGACGACGCCGGCAGCTGCCGCGGTAGTGGCGCCGGAAACTGCGCGCGACGGCATCGGCGGCAACGGCGTGGCGCCCACCGGCTGGCGTGCGGGCAAATGCGCCGGGGTTTCGGGCAGTTCGGACTCCCGCGCGGGCCGCTCGCGGAGTGGCGGCGGCGCAGCAGGACGGGTTCCGACCTCTGGCGGCACCAATCCGCCCGAACACGCGCTCAACATCACCGCAAGCGCGGCCGCGCCCCAAACCCGCATTCGTTCGCCCCTTCTCAGGCTTCGTCGGTCTCGACCAGCTTCCAGTTGGGATCGTCGCTGCGCAGACGGCGCGTAAAGGTCCAGACATCGTGCGTCACGACGGCGTCGGTCAGCGATCCCGCAACGACATTGCCTTCGGTGTCGCGGGTCACCGCTGCGATATCGGCGTCGAAACGCACTGCGATCCGCGCGACCTTGCCGTCGACCGATGCATCGACGATCGCCGCCTTTTCGATTGCGATCAGGCGATTTTCCAGAACATGTCCCGCTTCGCCGCGCATGGCGATCGCCTCGGCAAAGCCGCTGCGCACCTCGTCCTCGACCAGCCAGCCCAGCGTCTCCTCGTCGCCCTTCCAAAAGGCTTCCAGGACCATGCGGTAAGCCGACTTTGCGCCCTCCAGGAACTGGGCGACATCAAAGTTCTGATCGGCGGCGATCACGGCACGCAGGCCGTTCTCGGCCTTCGCATCCACCGCCCGGTTCGCGGTTTCGCGCACTTCGGGCTTCATGTCGATCGTGCGCGGCATGCTGGCCGCCGCCACACGCTCTTCGGCAGGCTTGGGCAGCGGCTGCTCATGCCCGGTGCGCTTGCCCAGCACCGAATACAATCGCAGCGCCAGGAAACCGGCAATCATCGCAAATAGGATTACGTAGAACACTGAGCCTCCGAGCCTCCAGGCCCTGTACATAGGGCCGAACGCCGCGGGATTCAAATAGCCGCGGGCGCCACGATTGAACTGCCGTCACGCCCCTGCTAGGCGCGCTCGCACTTTCAACGCGTCAGATACGTGAAACTTTCCGGAAAAAAGAGGAACCCTTCGATGGCCGAGAACGAGACCGGTGCCGACTTCGGCGAGACCCAGACCAATGGCGCCGACACCGCACCCGCTGCGCACGTCCTGTCGCAATATGTGAAGGACTTCTCGTTCGAGAATCCCAATGCGCCCGGCATCTACCAGTCGCAGACCGCGCCGGCGATCGACGTCCAGTTCAACATCGGGTCGGGCCAGGTCGGCGAAGACGTGTACGAAGTCGTCCTCAAGATCGACGTGCGCGCCCAGGCGGAAAGCCAGACCGCGTTCGTGGTCGACCTGTCTTATGGTGGTCTGTTCGCGCTCCGCAACATCCCGGCCGATCAGCTCGATGCCTTCCTTCTCGGCGAAGCGCCGCGCCTTCTGTTCCCCTTCGCCCGCCGCGTGCTGGCCGATGCGGTGCGCGACGGAGGCTTCCCGCCGCTGATGCTCGAACCGATCGATTTCGGCGGCATCTACCTGCAGCAGCGCGCCCAGCAGGACGCACTCGCCTCGACCCCGCAGGCCGGCAACGCCTGACGCGATTTCGGAGGGGTAAGCCGGTGACCTTCTTGATACCTCCCCGAGCTGCGCTCGGGGAGGGGGACCGCCGCAATGCGGTGGTGGGAGGGGCGCTGCAAAAGGCAGCGCAATGCGTCCGCCACCCCTCCACCAGTTCCCGGTTGGTCCCCCTCCCCGAACAAGTTCAGGGAGGCTCTGCCAGATGAAACTCGCCCGCGCCCTCGGCTCGATCGGCGGCCTCACCCTCGCCAGCCGCGTCCTCGCCCTCGTCCGCGACTCCCTCCAGGCGCGCTATGTCGGCGCGAACTTCGCCTCCGACGCGTTTCTGGTGGCGTTCCGCCTGCCCAACATGTTCCGCGCCTTCTTTGCAGAGGGCGCGTTCGCATCGGCGTTCATCCCGATGTTCAACCGCAAGCTCGGCGAACATGGCGATCGCGGTCCGGCCTTCGACTTCGCCGAACGGACGCTGGCGGTGTTGTTCACTTTCCTGGGTGTCATGACGGTGGTGCTGCTGCTCGCGGCATGGCCACTAACGGCATTGCTCTCGGGCGGCTTCGCTAAACAGCATCCGACACCAGACCAATTCGCCTACGCCGTGCATCTCAGCCGGATCACGATCCCGTATCTGATGCTGATCTGCCTGGCCTCACTGCTCGGCGGCATCCTCAATTCGCTCGATAAATTCTGGATCAACGCCGCCGCTCCGATCCTGCTCAATATCGCGATGGTGACCGCGCTGTTCGTCTTCCACGGGACGCCGGAGGAGACCGCGCGCGCTCAGGCGATCGCCGTGCCGCTGGGCGGCGTCCTCCAATTGCTTTGGTTGGCAGTCGCATGCCGCGCCTCGGGCGTGTCGCTGCGCCCGCGCCGCCCGAGGCTCGATCCCGAAGTGAAGCGCCTCCTCAAACTGATCTTGCCTGCCGCGCTCGGCGCCGGAGCGGTGCAGCTCAATCTGGTCATTTCCACTGCGCTCTCGGGCTATTTGCTTGGCGAAGGCTCGATCTCGTACATCTATTATGCCGACCGGCTGAACCAGCTGCCGCTCGGCATGATCGGCATTGGCCTGGGCACCATCCTGCTTCCCACCATCTCGCGCCTGCTCGGCAAGGGCGAAGAAGCGCGGGCGATGGAAACCCAGAACCGCGGCATGGAGCTCGCGCTGTTTCTTACACTGCCCGCCATGGTCGCGCTGATCGTCTCCGCCGAACCGATTGTGCGCGGGCTGTTCCAATATGGTCACTTCACGGCCGCCGATACGCGGGCCTGCGCGCTCGCGCTCGCCGGCTTCTCGATCGGCCTTCCCTCTTATGTGCTGGTAAAGGTCCTGGCTCCCGGGTTCTACGCTCGCCAGGACACGCGCACCCCGGTTCGGTACGCCACCATATCGGTTGCGGTGAACATCGCCGCCAATTTGGCTCTGATCCCGTTGATCGGCCATGTCGGCCCGCCGCTCGCCACTGCGCTCTCGTCCACGGTGAACGTCTTCCTGCTATACAGAATGCTGGCCAAGCGTCGGCATTTCGTCGTGGATGCCCAGCTCAAACGGCGCCTCCCGCGCCTGATGATCGCCGCGGCCCTAATGGGCCTGGCGCTGTTCGCCTCCAACCGGCTGCTCGACCCATGGCTCGGCGGCCCGATCGTCCAGCGCTATCTCGCGCTCGTGGTGCTGGTCGGCGCCGGCTGCGCGATCTATGGCGCGGCCTGTTTCCTAACTGGCGCCTTCCGCCTATCCGACCTCAAGGCGCTGATGCGGCGCCGCCGTACCTCGTGAACCAAGGACCCAAGATGCGCGTCATTTCCGGCATCCAGACCACCGGCAATCTTCACCTCGGCAATTATCTCGGGGCGATCAAGCAGTGGGTGGCGATGCAGGACGCGGCGGAGAAGGACGGCGGTGACTGCCTGTTCTTCCTCGCCGATCTCCACGCGTTGACCGGCAACATCACGCCCGCCGATCTCGCTAACGCCACGATCGAGATGGCCGCGACCCTGCTCGCTGCCGGCATCGACGACCGCTCGATCTTGTTCAACCAGGCCCGCGTCCCCGCGCATGCCGAACTGTGCTGGATCCTTCAGGGTACCGCCCGCATGGGGTGGCTCAACCGCATGACGCAGTGGAAGGACAAGGCCGGCAAGAACCGCGACAGCGCCAGCGTCGGCCTGTTCACCTACCCTGTGCTCCAGGCCGCCGACATCCTCGTTTACCAGGCGACGCACGTCCCTGTCGGCGAGGACCAGAAGCAGCATCTCGAACTCACCCGCGACATCGCCGCCAAGTTCAACACCGACTTCGGCGTCGAGCTGTTCCCGCTGCCCGAGCCGTTGATCTCCAAGGCCGCGCCGCGGATCATGTCCTTGCGCGACGGCACTGCCAAGATGTCCAAGTCCGATCCCTCGGACATGACTCGCATCAACCTGATCGACGATGACGACACGATCGCGCAGAAATTCCGCAAGGCGCGCACTGACGCCGAGCCGCTGCCGGACTCGTTCGACGCGCTCGCCGAGCGTGCCGAGGCCAAGAACCTGGTGACCATCTACGCCGCTTTGTCCGATCGTCCGCCTCAGGCGGTGGTCGAGGAATATGCCGGCCAAGGGTTCGGCGCGTTCAAACCCGCGCTGGCCGATCTCGCCGTGTCGGTGCTCTCTCCGATCCGCCAGCGCCTCACCGAGCTCCTGAACGACCGCGCCGAAGTCGGTGTGCAACTCGCCAAGGGTGCCGAGCGCGCCCAGGCCCTCGCCGCGCCGACGCTCAAGGCCGCCAAGGAAGCCGTCGGCCTCCAGGTCTGATTCCGGCGTCCCTCCCCGATGGCGGGAGGGGCTGGACAAGGATCGGCGCAACACCTGCCAAAGAAAGACCCGGTGACACTGCTTCGGGAATACTTAACCGTGATCTTCTGGGAACTTACTTCCATGCGCGCCGGTTGAGTCCGTCGCTATGCGGAACCTGGCGCCTCTCATCCTCCTCGCCCTCGTCCCGGCTTGCAGCGGAGGAGGAGGCTCCGACGGGGGCGGCACGGTGGTCGCGCCAACGCCCACCCCTACCCCGGCTCCCGGCACCATCGGGGATCCCACGCCAGCTCCAAGCCCCACGCCGGCGCCGACCAGCAACGAGCCCGCAACCGGCTCAGACTTCCTCAACTCCGTCGCGCAGCTTTACACCATCGCCCCTAACATCGCCGCCTGCCAAGCCGGTCAGTTGAAGCCGGAGGTAGGCGCGCGCGTGCTGACGACGCTGAACGATATCCGCGCCCAGCATAATCTACCGCCGGTCACCTATGCCTCCGGCGACGAAGCGGCCGCAATGCAGTCCTCGCTGATGATGGCCGCCAACGGGCAGCTCAGCCACACCCCGCCCACCAACTGGCTGTGCTACACCACTGCGGGCGCAACCGCCGCGGGACAGAGCAACATCTATCTCGGCTATGGCGGCGGGCTGCGCTACGCGCAGGATGCCGACATCATGATCGGCTGGCTGACCGATGTCGACAATCTGGTGGCCAACAATATCGGCCATCGCCGCTGGCTGCTCTACCCGTTCCTGTCGACGGTAGCCTATGGCCGGGTTGCCGGGCCGTATACGACGAACGCGCGCGCCGATGGCGCGACGATCAAGGTGATCAACACCACGCAGAACACGGCTGGCCCGCTGCCGGACTTCATCGCCTACCCGTTCGAGGACTATCCGGCGCGCTATTATGCCAATGGCGCGTTGCTGTCCTTCGGCGTGATCGCGGACAAGAACCGCAATTTCGGCACCAACGCGCAGGTCAGCTACGCCAATGCCACCGTCACCGTCCGCCAGCGCGACGGCGCGGCATTGAACGTGTCCAACATCGCCTTCGACAATGACGGCTATGGCTTGCCCAACAGCCTGCAATGGAACGTCGCCGGTCTGGCCGCCAACACCACCTATGACGTGACGATCGGCAATGTCAGCGTGGCGGGCGCCACCCGCAACTACAGCTATTATTTCCGCCTGACGCCCTGATGCGCGGCGGAGGGCGTCAGCCCTCCAGCGTGCGCATCAGCGCGCGCACCGCGCCGTCGATCTCGACATCCTTGGCGCGCAGGTCCTCGATGCGCCGCACGGCGTGGATCACCGTGGAGTGATCGCGTCCGCCGAACTTGCGGCCGATCTCAGGCAGCGACCGGGTGGTGAGACGCTTGGCCAGATACATGGCGATCTGGCGCGGGCGGGCGATCGCCACCGCGCGGCGTTCGGAGATGAGGTCGAGCTGCTTCAGCTCGAAATGGCTCGATACCGCCCGCTGGATCTCGTCGATGGTGATGCGCCGCTGGGCCGAGCGCAGCACTTCGCCCAGCGTGTTGACGGCGAAGTCGACGGTGATCGTCTCGTTCGACAGATTGGCATAGGCTACCAGCCGATTGAGCGCACCCTCCAGCTCGCGCACGTTCGCCGTGATCCGCGCCGCCAGCAGGTCGACGACCTCGGCCGGCATGTCCACCGCCGGCATGTCCTCCAGCTTGCGGGCGACGATCGCGCGGCGCAGCTCCAGCTCGGCCGGACGGATATCCGCCACCAATCCCGAGCCAAGCCGCCCGGCAAGCCGCGGCTCGAAGCCTTCCAGGGCCTGGGGCGCACGGTCGGCGGCGATCACCAGCCGCTTGCCGGCCGACATGAACTCGTTGACCGTGTGAAAGAACTCTTCCTGCGTCGCGTCCTTGCCGCCGATGAATTGCAGATCGTCGATCATCAGCAGGTCGACCGAGCGCAGCCGCGTTTTGAACGCGTGCGTGTCGCGGCTGCGCAGCGCCTGGACGAACTCGAACATGAACCGCTCGCCGGTGACGTAGATCGCCGTCGCGCCGGGATTGGCGGCCAGGAACGTCTGCCCGATCGCGTGCATCAGGTGCGTCTTGCCCTGGCCGGTGCCGGCATGGAGGTATAGCGGGCTGAACTGCGGCACGCCGGGCATCGCCATCGCCTTGGCGGCATTGAATGCGACTCGATTGGTGCTGTCGACCACGAAACGCTGAAAGCTGAAGCGCGGGTCGAAGGACGGACGTTCGGCCGATGCCGGCGGCGGCACCATCGCAGGCGCCTCCACCTCGGCCTTGAGCACGCGCTGCGGTTCGTCGCTCAACGTCTCGAGCGTGACGCTCACCACTTCGGGCAGCACCGCGCGGAATTCGAGCAGCAGCCGCTCGGAATAATGGTTCTTCACCCACTGGGTCATGAAAGACGACGGCAGGCCGAGGCGGACCGCGCTTTCGGTCGATCCATCAACCAGCACCACCGGCTTCAGCCACTGATCGAACAGGCGCTGGCCCGCCGAACGACGCAGATTGCCCCGGACATGCGTCCAGGCCTTCGCCACTGCGTCCGTTCCGGTCCGGTCCAAAGTCTGCACCTGAGTCACGCCGACGCACCTCTTCCTCGCGAAAAGCCACTGCTTTCCACGCGCTAATCCATCAAAACCAAGTGGCTCCCGCCAGCCGGACATTGCCCCCAGGCTGGCTCACCGAGCACTCACATCCCGGCCAACGAACGCAACCGGAAGTCTGTTTTAGGAACGGGTTCCTGAGTCGAGCAAGGCCTGCCCCCGCAAAGAATCTGAAATAGTTTTGTTGACTCGCCCTAGCCCGCGGAAAACCGTGGGTGCAGCGATTTATTGCAATTACTTCAATGCGTTAAGCAAATCTTCAGCGCATCTCGAGCCCCGAATCGTTGGTTTTCCGCGACTTATCCAGAACGCCTCAAACGAACGCTCCAGCGCCCGGAAAGCGCACGCGAAAAACCCCGCCGGACGAGGTCCGGCGGGGTCATCGTTACGAAAATGTGACGATTAAGCGAGCGCGGTCAGGCGCTTGGTCAGCCGTGCGAACTTCCGCGAAGCGGTGTTCTTGTGGAGCACGCCCTTCGCAACGCCACGCTGCAGCTCCGGCTGCGCTGCGGCGAGTGCGGCGGTAGCCGCTGCCTTGTCGCCGGTATCCAGCGCCGACTCGACCTTCTTGATGAAGGTACGGATGCGGCTCACGCGCACACCGTTGATTTCCGCACGGCGGTCGTTCCGCCGGATACGCTTCTTCGCCTGCGGCGTATTCGCCATGCCGTCTAGTTCCTAGCTCGAATTGAAAGGGCACGGAACATCACGTCCAAGCCCGGAAAGGCGAGCCCCTTACCGTCCCACGCGATTCGGGTCAACGCCTATCTCCCAAACCTCGCTCCCTCTCCCGTTCACGGGAGAGGGCGGGTGAGGGTTAAGCGCCACCACTATCCGTCGAAGCCCGGTAAAGCCCTGCGCCCTCCGGATCACTTCTGACAGCGCGGGCACCAAAAGGTAGACCGGCCACCATCCACCCGCCGCTCCACCAGCCCGCTGCACGAACAAGGCTGGCCCTCGCGCCCATAGACCCGCCACTGCTTGGCGAAGTACCCAAGCTCGCCACTAGGCCGCGCATAATCCTTCAGCGTCGATCCGCCCGCCGCGATCGCCGCCTCCAGCACTTCGCGCACAGCCACGACCAGCTTCGCCAGGCGCGGCTTGGTGACCGTACCCGCCGCCCGCGTTGGCGCGATACCCGACAGGAACAGCGCTTCGCAGACATAGATGTTGCCCAGCCCGGCCACCACGCGCTGGTCGAGCAACAGCGCCTTTACCGGCGCGGTCCGCTCCTTGAATGTCGCGAAAAGGTGCGCGGCGTCGAAATCGGGCCCCAGCGGCTCGGGCCCCAGCGCCGCAAACGCCGGCCAGGAATCCAGTTCCGCGGTCGGCACCATATCCAGCGACCCGAACCGCCGCGCATCGTTGAGCGCCAGTCGGTGCTTGGCGGTCTCCAGCACGAAATGGTCGTGCTTGCCCAGTTCCGCCGGATCGATCCGCCACCGCCCGGACATGCCCAGGTGAAAGATCAGCGTGTCGCCGCGGTCGGTGTCGATCAGCCCGTATTTGGCCCGCCGTCCCAGCCCGGTCACCCGCGCGCCGGTCAGATGCTGCCCCAGCCCTTCGGGAAACGGCCGCCGCAGATCACCGCGCCGCAGCGTCACGCGTTCCAGCACCTGCCCCTCCAGCACGGGCCGCAGGCCTCGCACGGTGGTCTCGACTTCAGGCAATTCAGGCATGCCGACCCCCTAGCCCCACTGCCCCTCGCCCGCTAGAGCAGCCTCCATGCCCGGATCCCCTACCGACACCGTCTCCTTCGGCTACGAAGACGTCGCCCCCGAGGAAAAGACTCGCCGCGTGGGCGAGGTCTTCTCCAATGTCGCCGCCAAATACGACCTGATGAACGACGCCATGTCGGGTGGACTCCACCGGCTCTGGAAGGACCTGTTCGTGCGCCGAGTAAAGCCGCGCGCGGGCGAGCAGATCCTCGACATGGCCGGGGGCACCGGCGACATCGCCTTCCGCATGGCGAAAACCGGGGCGTCGATCACCGTCGCCGACATCAACCCGCAGATGCTCGAAGTCGGCATCGAGCGCGCGACCGAGCGCGGCATTGACGGCCTGGTGTGGAGCGAGGCCAATGCCGAGACGCTGCAATGGCCCGACAAGTTCTTCGATGCTTATACCATCGCCTTCGGCATCCGGAACGTCACCGACATCCCCAAGGCGCTCCGCGAAGCGCACCGCGTGTTGAAGCGCGGCGGCCGCTTCTACGTGCTAGAATTCTCGACCACCCAGTGGCCCGGATTCGGGCAGGTCTATGACGCCTATTCACACCACCTGGTGCCCAAGCTCGGCAAGCTCCTCGCCAATGACGAAGAGAGCTATCGCTATCTGATCGAATCGATCCGCCGCTTTCCCGACATGGCGGCCTTTGAGCGCATGATCGCCGACGCCGGCTTCACCCAGACCAGGGTAGAACCCCTGCTCGGCGGCCTCGTCGCGATCCACAGCGGCTGGAAGATCTGATGGGTCCTCACGGTTTTCCCCTCCCTGCAAGGGAGGGGATCAAGGGGTGGGTTCAGCGGCGGACGGGGCTCGATGCCTCGTTCGGCGCTTCGCCCCGAGCGAGCCGCTGCGCGTCTCGCACCCACCCCGAGCTCCTCCCTTGCAGGAAGGGGAGCGAAATCGCATGACCGCACCCGCAGTCCATCTCTGGCGCCTCCTCAAATGGGGCCGCATCCTCGCGCGCCACGGCGCCTTGCGCGGCATTGAGCGCGACCCGAACACGCCCAAGCCCGTCCGCCGCATCGCTCGCCTCGCCCGCGTCGGCGCGCGCGTTCCAAAGGTGCCCCGCTACGCCGACGCCTTCCAGGCCATCGGCCCCGCCGCAATCAAGCTGGGCCAGACGCTCGCCACCCGCCCCGATCTGGTCGGCGACGAAGCCGCGAACGACTTGCTCCGGCTCCAGGACGCGCTCCCGCCACTACCCTTCGCGATCATCCGCGAGCGGATCGAATCGAGCTTTGGGCGCCCGCTCGAAACGCTGTTCGCCAGCATCGACGAAGTGTCCGTCGGCGCCGCCTCGATCGCTCAGGTCCACCGCGCCGTTACGCCGGATGGCCGCCAGGTCGCGGTCAAGGTGCTGCGTCCCGGCGTCGAGGCCGACTTCACGCGCGCCATCGACACCTATGAATGGGCCGCCGCTCAGGTCGAGGGCATGGGCGGGGAGGCCGCGCGCCTGCGCCCGCGCCTGATCATCGCCCATTTCAAGCGCTGGACCGCGCGTGAGCTCGACCTGCGTCGCGAAGCCGCCTCGGCCTCCGAGCTTGCCGAGGGCATGACCGCCGAGCCGGACTTCACCGTCCCCGCCATCGACTGGCAGCGCACCACCGGCAAGGTGCTGACGCTTGAATGGGTCGACGGCATCAAGCTCAGCAACCGCGACGCGCTGATCGCCGCCGGGCACGACACCACCATGCTCGCCGGCAAGCTGATCCGCGCCTTTCTGCGCCAGGCGATCGCCGAGGGCTTCTTCCACGCCGACATGCATCAGGGAAACCTGTTCGCGCTTGCCGATGGGCGCATCGCCGCCATCGACTTCGGCATCATGGGCCGCATCGATCGCCGCGCGCGTGTCTGGCTAGCCGAAATCCTCTACGGCCTGATCACCGGCAATTATAAGCGCGTTGCCGAGATTCACTTCGAAGCCGGTTATGTCCCCGCGCATCATAACGTCGCGGAGTTCGCCACCGCCCTGCGCGCCGTCGGCGAACCGATGCGCGGCATGCCCGTCAAGGACATGAGTGTCGGTGCGATGCTCGACGGGCTGTTCAACATCACCCGCGACTTCGACATGCAAACCCAGCCGCATCTGCTGCTGCTGCAAAAAACAATGGTGATGGTCGAGGGCGTCGCCCGCGGCCTCGATCCCGAGATCAACCTTTGGGAAACCTCCGCGCCGTTCGTCCGCGAATGGATCCGCACCGAGCTCGGTCCGGAAGCCGCGATCGCCGATCGGCTGATCACTGATCTGCGCACCTTCGCCCGCCTTCCCGAGTTGATCCGCAACATCGAGCTGCGCTACCCAACACCCGGTGGCGCGCCGCCTGCTCTGCCGCTGCGCGAGATCGAAGTTGTGCGCGTCGGCGGTGGATGGCGCTACGCGGCGGTAGCCGCTGGCGCGGCGGCAGCTGGCGTTGCGGGGACGCTGTTCCTCACCATAAGCTGAACAATAGGCGCGCCGGCGGGCGCATAGACGGAACTCGCGGCGCCCGGCTGCGTCCATAACGATGATGGGCTTCTTGATACGCCGTCTTCGCCGTGCCGCGCTCCCGCTGCTGATATTGCTGGGCGGCGTATTGGCATCGGTTTTTGTCGCAACGCAGATCGACCGCACGGAGGATGCCCGCACGCGCGCGCGCTTCGAAAGCATCGCCGCCTCCACGCTGCAGGATCTGGAAAACAAAAGCGCGACGCAGATCACCTTGCTGCGCGGGCTTGCCGGCTTCTTCAACGCGGCTGGCGACGTCGATCGTGACGCTTTCCGCACCTATGTCACGCGGCTGCGCCTTGCCCAGAACTATTCGGGGGTTCTCGGCCTCGGCTTCGCCGAAGCCGCCGAAGGTTCAGCCGGGATTGCCCGGATCGAAGCGCGCGGTCGCGCCGAACACGGCGCGGGGTTCCGGTTGTGGCCGGCCGGTACTCGCGACATCTATTCGGCCATTCTGTTCCTGGAGCCGCTGGGGCGCAGAAACCAGACCGCCTTGGGCTATGACATGGCTTCCGAACCAGTCCGTCACGCGGCGATGCTGCGCGCAAGGACCACAGGGCTCACGGCAATGAGCGGCAAGGTTCAGCTGGTGCAGGAGATAGGCACGGACAAGCAGCCGGGCTTCCTCCTGTACACGCCTTTGTATCGGGATCCCGTGGGCCGAACCGGGTTCTACGGTTGGGTGTACAGTCCGGTACGCGCCCATGACCTGTTCTCCTCGACGTTCCGCAGCGGCGCGGCGGACCATGTGAGCATTGCCGTTTATGATGGCGCGCCAAGCCCGGCCAACCTCCTGTACCAAAGCGCTCCGGACGCCGAACCGGACACCCTGCGCACCACCCGCGCCCTTCAACAGGCCGGCCGCACGCTGACGCTCACCGTCACCGCCACGCCGGATTTTGCCCGCCAATCGTTCCTCCTCTCGCCGCTCTATGTCGGCTTGGGGGGCGTCATCATGACGCTGCTCGTCGCGGCGCTTGCCTGGCAGCAGTCCCGCGCGGCGGGCCGCATCGAACACGAAGTGCGCGAGCGTACTGCCGAGCTTGCCCGCGCGAACCAGCAGCTGCGCGACGCGGCTGCCGCGCGCGAGCATGCCGAAACGCAGCTGCGCCACATGCAGCGGATCGAATCGCTCGGCCGCATGACCGGGGGCATCGCGCATGATTTCAACAACATGCTGGCGGTCATCATCGGCAGCCTTGATCTCGCTAGGCGCCGCATCGCCGATCAGGCGGCGGTCGCCCGGCTGATCGAACAGGCCTCCAGCGGCGCCAGCCGCGCGGCCGAGCTGACGCAGCGCCTCCTCGCCTTTTCGCGCCAGCAGTCGTTGGTGCCCCGCGTGCTCGATCCCAACCGGCTGGTTCAGGACATGACCGATCTGCTCGCCCGCACGCTGGGCGAAACCGTGACGCTGCGCACCAGCCTCGCGCCCGAGCCGCTGCGGCTTCACGCCGATGCCGCCCAGCTTGAAAGCGCGATCGTCAATCTGGCGGTCAATGCCCGCGATGCGATGCCTAGGGGCGGCACGCTGACGATCGGCACCGCCCGGCGCGCCGCGCCGCCGGCCACGCTGGACGTGCCGCCTGCACCGGCTGGTTGGGTGGAGATCTGTGTCACCGATACCGGCTCGGGCATGACCGCCGACGTGCTCGACCGTGCCTTCGACCCCTTCTTCACGACCAAGGGCGTCGGGCGCGGCACTGGCCTGGGGCTCAGCCAGGTGCTGGGCTATGCCCGCCAATCGGGCGGCGACGTGACGATCGACACGCGCGAGGGCGAAGGCACCACGATCTGCATCTTTCTGCCTGCTTATGCCGGCAGCGAGGGGCTGGCCGAAACGGCGGCACGCGGCGAGGTGCCGAGCGGGCGGCCCGAGGACATCCTGCTGGTGGTGGAGGATGACGACCAGGTCCGGATCATGACCGTGCAGCTGCTGCGTGACCTTGGCTATACCGCGCTGCACGCCTCGGGCGGCGCCGACGCGCTCGACATGCTCGATCGCCATCCGGGCGTGAAGCTGGTGTTCAGCGACGTGGTGATGCCCGACATGGACGGCCCCACCCTTGCCGCCGAGGTCCACCGCCGCTGGCCCGAGATCGGCGTGCTCTTCACCACCGGCTACGCGCCCGAGCGGCTGTTCGAAGGCCGGAGTCTCGGCGAGGTTGCGCTGCTGCGAAAGCCGTTCACCGAAGCCGATCTGGCCCATGCGATCCGCGAGGCGCTGGACGCCCCCGCACCACCGACACCAGGATCGCGCCCGCCAGAAAGCTCCAGAAGATCGTAGTGAACGGCGCGGCATTGCCGAGCGCGAACCGGGCGGCCAGCGTCACCAGCAACGCGGCCGGCGCGCCCCAGATCACGCCGTTCCACGCCGCGCGCAGTCGCGGTTCGGAGACGCCGCGCCGCTGCCGCTTGCCCAGCCAGATATACACCCCCGTCGCGCACACGACGGTCAGCGCCAGCCCGAACAGCGCATAGGCGATCTTCACCGGCAGCCCGCCGAAATTGCCGAAATGCAGCTTGTAGTTCGACGCCGCCGCCTGTTGGCCGATCGCGCCGTCCGCCAGTCCGGCACTGCCCTCGAACCGCCCCTCGGCGTCGAAATTGTAATATTCGCCAAAGATCAGCCGCCGCGGATGGTCGCCGGCGATCTGCACATGCTGCCCGGCGGTTCCGGGATCATGCAGCGTGGCATAGGTCACCGCCACCTGGGGATAGTGCGCCTGCATGTACCGCAACGCCGCCGCGACATCGGGCAGCGGCGCCTTGGCCGGGTCGGGCTTGGCCTCCTTGCCGAACACCGTCGCATACACTGCCGCAACGTCGCCGCCATAATAGCGGTCGGCGACCACATAGACGGTGACGCTGCCCAGCCCGATCACCGCGCCTGTCAGCCCGATCGCCAGCCCAAAGGGCAGCGTCCACACGCTCAGCCGGTTGTGCCAGTCCGACAGGCCGACGCCGCCACGGTGCCGCGCGCGCAACCGAAAGGCGTCGCGGAATATCTTGGGATGCGCGATCAGGCCCGACAGGCTCAGCGCCAGCATCAGCATGCCCAGCACCCCCACCACCGTCATCCCGTACAGCCCGGGCAGGTGCAGCGTATAATGGAGCGCATACAGGAACTCGGACCAGCCATTTTCCTCAGGGCTGGCGACATTGCCCGCGGCATCCAGATGCACCGCCTGGCTGTCGGTGGTGATCGTGGTGCGCGGCAGCTTGGCGACCGGCAGGTGGATATACAGATGCGTGGTCGCCGGCTTGCCGCGCTCGCTCGCCATCACTGCCTCGACGCCGCGCTGCACCGCGTCCGGGCTGATCTGCGCCATCTCGGGCGCGTCGCTTTGTTCGGCCCGCTGCCATTCCTGATAGAATACCAGCACCGTCCCGCTCAGGCAGACCAGGTAGAGCAGCGCCCCCGCCAGCAGCCCGATCGCCGCATGCGCGCCCAATGCGTTCTTCACCGTGCTGCTGCTCGGCACCAGTTTCATGCGCCCATTCCACCCACGATAAAGGGTGCCCCGGCCACGCCGCACACCAACAACGTGATTGCCTGGCCACGGCGCGCCTGCATCAGCAAGATGGTACACAGCACGCCCCAGGCGAGCGGCACGGCGAACAGCCCGCCGACATTGGCATTGGCCTCGCCCCAGCCCAGCGCCAAGCCGCTTCCCCGCACCGCCAGCGCGATCGCCAGCGCGGCGAGCAGCCCGCCGGGCATGACCAGCAGGAACGTCACCAGGCGCCGGCCGATGTGCGGCTCACCGGGCTCGGGCAGCATGCCCATCCGGCGGTTCGAGCCCGTGGCCTTGCCGGGCGGCGCGCGCCACCCCGCCACCGCCAGCACGGCGAACGCCGCCGCCATCGTGCACAATGCCGCGACCGACACGCCCCACGCCCCCGCGCTCCACCCGCCGCATAGCACGCACGCAGCCAGCGCCGCCCATCCCGCGCTGTTCCACGCCGCCGAACGGTGCGGCAGCGACCAGGCGAAACGCAGCACGCCGACCGCCGCCACGCCCAACCCACAGGCCAGCCAGAGCAAGGCGGCGCCGCCGTTCATCAGAAGCGCAGGCTCAGCGTGCCGTACACGTTGCGCTCGGCACCGATGAAGCAATCGCCGCGGGCCAGACAGGCCGAGTAGAACTTCTCGCCCAACAGGTTGGTCGCGTTGACCGAGAAGCTCCACTGCTTCCAGCGCAGCTCGGCGAACCCGTCGACCAGCGTATAGTCCGGCGTCACCAGCCCGTCGGTGAAGGCCAACCCATAGGACCGGTTCTCACCCGTATAGCGGACGCCCCCGCCCAAACGCAGGCTCATGTCGTTGCCCAGCGAAAAGCCGCGCAGCGCCCATAGCGACGCGTTGTGCTTCGACACATTGTCCAGCTGCTGGTTGGTGCCGTCGATCTCGGCTTCGTTATAGCTATAATTGGCGATCAGCTGCAGGTCGCCCGGCAGCACCGTGCGCGCCTCCAGCTCGACACCCTTGGAGGTTACCGATTCCGCCTGGATGAAGTCGCCCTGCTGCGGCGAGCCGGCGTCATCGATCGGGCGGTTCTGCTCCTTGATCCGATAGCCTGTAAGCGTGACCATCGTCGCCTGGCTGGGATGGAACTTGATCCCGGCCTCATATTGCGAACCGCGCTTGGGCACCAGCGGGTCCCCCGTGCGGGTGAAGCCAAGCACCGGCTCGAAGCTCTCGGTATAGCTGAAGAAGGGCGACACGCCGGTCACGACTTCGCCGATGATCCCGGCGCGAAAGGTCGTGGCGTTCCATTCGCTTTCCAGACCGTCCCGATGGTTCGTCGACGTCGCATGATCACGCCGCACGCCCAGCACCACCGAAACCCGGTCCCACAGCCGGATCTGGTCCTGCAGATAAAAGCCAAGCTGCTTCTGCTCGGTATCGTCGGACGGTGCGGCGCCTGCCGGTAACCCGCCACCGTGGCCGGAGATCGCGTCGTAATCGATGTCGTACAGGTCGATATATTCCAGCCCGAAGCTCGAAACCTTGCGCACCCGGTTCCAGCTGTAATCGATGCCGCCCAGCAGGACATGCTCGACCTGTGCGCCGGTGTTGAAGTTCAGCTGGACATTGTTGTCGGTGGTGAAGATCTCCATGCCAGCGATGCTGGCATCGGTGTACAGCCCGATGTGCCGCTGCTCGGGATCGGGCCGCTCGGTCTGGGTGACCGGGTCATAGATCACATAGGGGTTGGTCGGGTTGGAATAGCTGTTCGGGTAATGGCTGAAATAGGTCAGGTCGCTGTCGATGTAGCGCGCCTTCAGGCTGATCTTGGCGGCGTCGCTGAAGCGGTGGTTGAACAGCGCGGTGCCCTGGATCAGCCGCCCGTCATAGCGGTCCCAGCCCGGCTTGCCGACAAAGGTGTCGTTGGGCAGCTGTCCGGCGAGGGTGTTGGGCAGCAGCGTGCCGACCAGCGGCAGGAACTGCGACGTCGATCCGCTATCGTCCTCCTGGTACAGCCCCAACACCGTCAGGCTGGTGTCCATGCCCGGCGCCCAGGTCAGCGACGGTGCCACCATCACGCGGTCGTCGGGAACATGATCGACCTGCGTACCCGAATCGCGCACCCGGGCGACGATGCGCCCTGCCAAGCCGTCGGTGATCGTGCCCGTAAGATCGGCCAGCGCTTCCTTGCGATCGAACGAGCCATAGCGCAGCGACACCTCGCCACCGGCCTCGAACTGCGGCAGCTTCGAATTCAGATTGACGATCCCGCCCAGCGATCCCTGCCCGAACAGCACCGACGATGGCCCACGCAACACCTGGACGCTGTCGAAATTATACGGGTCGGAACGGATGCTGGCATAATAGCTGAACACGTCGCGCATGCCGTCGCGGAACTGCAACGCGCTGATCCCACGGATCGTCGCGCCATCGACGCGGCTGTCGGGACCATACGGGTTGGCCTGGACGCCCGCGACATAGTTCAGCGTGTCGGAAATCGACACCGCGCCCTGGGCCTCGAACGTGTCGGCGGAAATGATCGTCACCGGCTGCGGAACCTGCTCGGGCGGCGTATCGGTCTTGGTCGCCGCGCCGCTCGTGCGGTTCTGGCCGGTAACGATCACTTCGTCGGCTTGCGCTCCGCTCTGCGCGAGCGCGGGTGCGCTCGATAGCGCAGTGAAGGCGAGCAACAACGGCTTGGCGATTTTCATCATGGTCCCCTTATGCGGGCGCCCCATAATGATAGTCACTTGCATTAGCAAGGTTGACTGCATCGAAGCGCAGTCCTATGCCGCTTTCTTCGTCACACCCCGGCCTTGCCCGGGCGCCGCTTCTTCTGCCATTTCGATCGAGCGACACCCCGGCTCCAAGCCAACGCGACGAAACTCCAACAGCTTGGAGCCCCCCCAGTAAACTAGGGAAAGCGCCCCCACCCGCTCACCGAATAAAATAGCCGACCACTTTCCACGCCGCACCTTCCCGCGCGACGGTGACGGTCTCCACGGCGTTCGGCCTGGCTGCAAAGCTGGTGCGGAACTCGATCACTTGGTAGCTGCCATCTGCCACCCCGGGCAGCTTCGACGTATTGGTGACCGTCTGGAGCGCCCGGGACGATACCGCGCCCAGCGGCTCCCGAACCGGCCGCACCGCCGCGACCCAGCCGGCTTCGGTGAGCTGCGACGTGAACAGCTGCCCCGCCTGCCGCCAGCTTTCCGCCCAGCGTTGATCGTCGACAAGCCGGATCCAGGCCCGCGCAGCCTTGACGCCCTCGGTCTCGGCCACAGCCTGCGAGGCAGCCGGTGGCGGGGCGACGGCCCTGATCCCGCTGCCGGGGTGCAACAAGGCGGTAAGCGCAATCCCTGCGATGATAAGCGACATGATCAGCATTCCTCCACTGAGCCAGGCAACGGCATCCCTGGTGCGCCGCCGTCCCGGTCGCCCATCCTCTCGGTCTTCGGACGCGGCGTGGACCACCCCCAAATCCTCGTACCCATGCGAATTGGGTGCGGCTTGCTCCTGTTCCCCCAGCAATCTGGCTGCCTCGCGGCTGCTCGACACCCCCAATTTCTTGCGGGCGTCGCGCAGCCGTTCGTTGACCGTGTGGACCGACAGGCCAAGCGCGGCGGACGCGGATTTCGCATCATGCCCGGCCAGAAGTAGGCGCAGCGCTTCCTTTTCACGCGCGCTCAGTGCAGCGACACCATCGTTCATCCGATTGCCCAGCCCCTTGTCCCTGACGTTCAGCGTAAGCAGGGCTTCACGCGCTTTCCACCGATTCCGCGTCGTGCCACCCGCGGACTGCAACCCTCCGCTGGCAGCCCGCTCGATGCGAAACGCACTTTTCCTCGTTACGTGCGTTCAACGATCCGGATCTGCTTGGGAAGGGCATCTCGAACCATGGCCATACGCCGCGACCGTGTTGAAAATGGCGGTTTCATCCTCACGGTGGTGCTGCTCACCATCGGGCTGACGCTGATCGTTTCCAGCTTCATCGGCGCGTTGCTGTGGGCCGCCCTCGCCGCGCTGCTGTTCCAACCGATTTTCCAGCGCCTGCTCGCGCGCTGGCCGGATCACCGCAACCGTGCGGCGGCCGCGACACTGCTGATCATCACCGTTGCCGTGGTGATTCCGGCGGTGATCATCGCCAGCCTGGTGATCGATCAGGCGGCCGGCGTGTACACCCAGATCCGCAGCGGCCAGATCAACTTCGCCGTCTATTTCCAGCAGGTCCACGACGCGCTTCCCCTCCGGCTGCAACGGCTGGTGGACAGTTCGGGCTTCGGCAGCTTTGACCGGGCCCAGGCGCGTATCTCCGACGCGGTGGGCAGCAGCGCCAGCACGCTCGCGCGCCGCGCGGTATCGATCGGCGCCAACGCCGCGGCCTTCATGCTCGCCTTCGGCGTGGGGCTGTACGTCACTTTCTTCCTGCTGCGCGACGGCGACCGGATCGGTCCGGCGGTGGTGCGCGCGCTGCCCTTGCGCGCCGACGTGGCGAACCGCCTGGCGGAAAAGTTCGAAGCGGTTGTCCGCGCCACCGTGAAGGGTTCGGGCCTGGTCGCACTGGCGCAGGGTGCGCTTGGCGCGATCACGTTCTGGATCGTCGGACTTCCCGCCGCGTTGCTTTGGGGCATGCTGATGGTCATCGCCGCGTTACTCCCGGCAATCGGCCCGGCGATCATCTGGGGACCGGTCGCCATCTATCTGCTCGCCACCGGCGCGGCGTGGCAGGGGGTTGTGGTGATCGTCTCGGGCGTGGTGGTGATCGGCCTGGCCGACAACATCCTGCGCCCGATGCTGGTCGGCCGCGATACGGGCATTCCGGACTGGCTGGTGCTCGTCACGACGTTGGGCGGCATCGACCTGATCGGCCTCAGCGGCATCGTCGTTGGCCCGGTTCTCGCCGCGCTGTTCATCACCGCGTGGCAGATCCTGACGGAGGAGCGCACCGGGGCCAAAGCGGAGGCGGTGGCGGAGGGGTGAGTCCTTCGCTTCGTCGCGCGGCTGCACGGATCCGGTCCTAGGTTGGCGCGCCAGGCTGCCGCCGCGCGCGGGCCGCTCTCGACACTCGGTGCGCACCGCGTGTAGTTCCCCGCGTTACATGGCTCGCACTGCACCCCGTTGGCTCGCCGCACCCACGCGTTTCGCGGCGTTGGGGCGGGCGCGCGCGCGGATGGGCATAGCTGTGTTGGCGCTGCTGCTCCTTTTGTTGTGCCTTTCGGCCTCGTTAGCGGTGCAGCCGCCTTCGCTTGCCGCAAGCGCGGATATGGGTGCCGCCGCGGCGGCCCCGATGTCACGCGATGCCGACCTGCTCCTTTTCGAAAAGACCGTTGCCGGGATGCGAAGCGGCGCCGGCGACTATTACACCGTCGCGACCGACGCGATGCGTGCCGGCGGATATCCGCTACGACCCTTCTTCACCGTCCGCCTCCCCGCGCTGGCGACCGTCCAGGCGGCGCTTCCATCCTTGGGGCCGCCATTGCTGCTGCTGTTGCTTGCCGCGGTGACTGCCGCCGCATGGGGCTTGCGCCTGACCGAAGTTCTGACCCGCGCACTGCCGCGCCTTGTTGCCGGCATGCTCCTGCTCGGCTCGATGCTCGCCTTCCTCCGCGCTGGGCTCTGGCCATTGCATGAGCTCTGGGCCGGGCTGCTGGTCGCGCTGTCGCTTGCGTTGCGCCGCCCGGGCCGCTGGGTTGAGCCCGCTGCGCTTGCGCTCGCCGCGATGCTGATCCGCGAAACCGCGGCGCTGTACGCCATTGTCATGGCGGTCATGGCATGGCGTGAAGGGGCGCGTACCGAAGCGCGTGGCTGGGTGGCGGTGCTGCTGCTGTTCGTTGTCGCGCTCGGCGCCCATGCCCATGCCGTCACCGGCGCCACTGGACCGCTCGACGTGGCCGCGCCACGGGGTGGCGGCTGGCTTGGCATCGGCTTCTTCGTGCAGGCTGTCGCCTTGTCCACCGTGCTTCAGCTGCTGCCGCTCTGGGTCGGCGCGCTGCTGGCGGGTCTGGCGCTGTTCGGCTGGGCCAGCTGGGCCGATCCGCTCGCCACCCGCGCTCTCGCGCTGCTGCTGGGATATGGCGCCCTGATCGCGCTGTTCGCGCGTCCCGACCAATTCTATTGGGCATTGATGGTCGCGCCTTTGTTCTTCGTTGGGCTGGTGTTCGTGCCGGATGGGGCGCGCGATCTGGTCATCCGGGCGCTCGACAAACGGCGCATAACGGTGACAAGGGTGTCGCGATGAAGCGTATCCTGCTGATCGTCGGCGGCGGCATCGCGGCCTATAAGGCGTGCGAATTCGTGCGGCTGTGCCGAAAGGCCGGCATTTCGGTGAAATGCGTGCTGACGGAAGGCGCGCAGCATTTCGTCACGCCGATGACGCTGGCCGCTTTGTCCGAGAATCAGGTCTACACCACCTTGTGGGACCTGAAGGACGAAACCGAGATGGGCCATATTCAGCTCAGCCGAGAGGCCGATCTGGTGGTGGTCGCGCCCGCCACCGCCGACTTGCTCGCCAAGATGGCCGCCGGGCTTGCCGACGATCTCGCCACCACCTTGCTGCTCGCCACTGACAAGCCGGTGGTCGCGGCGCCGGCGATGAACGTGCGCATGTGGCAGCACGCGGCGACGCGGCGCAACGTCGCGCAGCTTCGTTCCGATGGCGTAACGGTTATGGATCCTGATGAAGGATCAATGGCTTGCGGCGAATACGGCCCCGGCCGGCTTCCCGAACCCGCCGCGATCCTCGACTTTGTCCAAACGCGTTTCCGCGTCGACCAGATGCTGGCCAACCGCCACATCCTCGTCACCGCCGGCCCCACGCATGAGCCGATCGATCCGGTCCGCTACATCGCCAACCGCTCCTCGGGCAAGCAAGGCTACGCGATCGCCGCCGCCCTCGCCGAAATGGGTGCCAAGGTCACGCTCGTCAGCGGCCCCGTCCTCGCGCAGACCCCGCCAGGCGTCACGCGCATCGACGTGGAGACCGCCCAGGAAATGGCCAACGCCGTCGCCACCGCTCTCCCCGCCGACGCTGCGGTGATGGTCGCCGCCGTCGGCGACTGGCGCGTGGAAACAGCGGATCAAAAACTGAAGAAAGGCGATACCTCCCCTACCCTTCAGTTGTCGGAAAACCCCGACATCCTCGCCCTCCTCGCCGCCAGCCCGCACCGGCCAAAGCTCGTGGTCGGCTTCGCGGCAGAGACCGAGCGCGTCATCGAACACGCCACGGCCAAGCGCCTGCGCAAGGGTGCAGACTGGATCGTCGCCAATGACGTTTCGGGCGACGTGATGGGCGGCGCAGACAATACCGTTCACCTGATCACCCCCGACGGTATCGAGGATTGGGCGCGGATGCCCAAGGATCAGGTCGCCCGAAAGCTGGCGGAACGGATTGCCCATGCGCTTTAGCCCCGCCTTTCTACCGCTGCTGCTGGCAGGCTGCGCGACCACATCCGCGCAACATCCCGCGACGCAGCTTCACGCCGAGACCTATGGTCCCAAACGGAGCGCCGATGTGCGCACCTTGGTCGTCGTGCTGCACGGTGACGACGGGCCGGATCATTACCGCTTTGCCAGCGCCGCCGCGCGCGCGATCCCCGATGCGGCAGCCGTCGCGATCCTTCGCCCCGGCTATGCCGGTCCAGCCAACCGCAGTTCACCCGGCGAGTCCGGCACGACCGGCGACAACTTCACCTCCGATCGTATCGCCGCAGTGGGTGACGCAATCGGAGCATTGCGCAGTCGCTACCCCAATGCGCAGATCATCGTGGTAGGGGACGCAGGCGGAGCGGCGATCGCCGCAAATCTCGCCGGAATTCGTCCTTCGCTGATAGACGGCATGGTGCTGGTGGGCTGCCCCTGCACCCTGGCCGACTGGCACGCCCGCGCGGCACAGCCGACAGGCTCAGCTTCAAGCACGCTTGCGGCAAGTTTCGACCCACTCAAGACGGCAGGCGGCATTCAGCCCAACCTTCGCGCTGCAGTGCTGGTCGGGGCCGATGATAAGATCACGCCGATCGCGTTTTCGCGTGCCTATGCCGAGGCGCTCGCGCTCCGCGGCGTCGCCACCGACTATCGCATTCTCCCCGGCCGCGGGCACCAATTGCTCGACGATCCGGAAGTGCTTGCGGCTACGCAGCGCCTAGCCGCTGCGCTGCCAAGGAAAGGCTGACATGCTCGCGCCCATCCAGATTGCGATCCGACGTCTGCCGCACGGCGAAGGACTACCGCTCCCGGCCTATGCGACCGCAGGCGCGGCCGGAATGGACGTGGTGGCCGCCGAGGATCTGGTGCTCGCGCCGGGCAGCCGCCAGGCAGTCGCAACCGGGTTCGCCATCGCGATTCCCGATGGGTATGAAGTTCAGGTCCGCCCCCGCTCCGGACTGGCGATCAAGCACGGAGTTACTTGCCTCAATACGCCTGGCACGATCGACAGTGATTACCGCGGCGAAGTGAAGATCATCCTGGCCAACCTCGGGAAGCACGACTTCGCAATCGCCCGTGGAGATCGCATCGCGCAACTGGTGCCGGCTCGGGTCCAGCGCGCACACCTGGTGGAAGCCGCGACGCTTGACGAGACTGCGCGCGGAGATGGCGGCTTCGGGTCGACGGGAATATGATCACAGCGCCGTTCATTCTCGCCGTGATGCAAGCGGCCGCGCTGCAGTGGGATGCGCTCGCGCCGCTTCCTTACAGGACCGCGCCCCAGATCACCCATGACATGAACAGCTTTGTCGAGCGGGAAGCGGTCGGACGCAAATGCCCACTGCCCTATGGCAACGCCATCACGGTCGACGTAGCGGTCCTGGTCAATGCCGTCGGCGGCATCCGCACCACCGTGCCCCGCGCCATCGGCTGCGCCACCGTGGAGCAATATGCAGCGGCGCTCGTAGCGGGGTTCGCGCGCAACAATCTCCTCCCACGCAATGGCGCCGACGGGCAATGGTACCGCACCAGGCTTACCTTTACTTGGCCGGCGTGACACTCACCGACGCAGACCTGACGCGCTATGCCCGCCACATCGTGCTTCGGGAAATCGGCGGCGCGGGCCAAACGAAGTTGCGAGACTCGCACGTCGTGGTGATCGGCGCCGGAGGCATCGGCTCACCGGCTATCCAGTACTTGGCCGCGGCGGGGGTCGGCACCTTGACGTTGGTGGACGATGATCGCGTCGACCTCTCCAATCTCCAGCGTCAGACGATTTTCGGGACCTCTGACATCGGTGCGGCAAAGGTCGATGCTGCTGCGAAAGCAGTCGCTGGATTGAACCCGACGGTGCAGGTTCGGGCACTGGATCAGCGGGTCGCCGGAGCGCAAGCGGCTGACATTATCGCCATCGCCGACGCAGTGCTCGACGGCTCGGACAATTTTGCAACGCGTTTGGCCGTAGCCGACGCGGCGCTGACGCGGCGCGTTCCTCTGGTGTCCGCTGCGGTTGCGGAATTCGAGGGTCAGCTGGGCGTATTCCGTGGCTGGGAGAGCGACAAGCCGTGCTATCGATGCTTCGTGGGCACCGACCCTGAGCGCGCAGAGGCAACCTGCGCCGAACAGGGCGTACTCGGGGCGCTGACCGGCGTGATGGGCAGCTTGGCCGCGCTTGAGGCAATTCGGGCCTGCTACCCCTTTGGTGAAGACAGCGCGGGAAAGCTCCTGCTGGTGGATGCGCTCGCGTTGCGCTTCCGCACCTTGAGCTTACCCAAAGATACAGGATGCCCCGCCTGCGGCATACGCCGACCCTAGACTTGGCTTTGCGGTTCAGCCACGAGAATAGGCCATGACTGTCTCCGCTCCGCGCATTCTGGTGACCGGCTCGGCCGGCTTCATCGGCTTTCACACCTGCTCTCGTCTGCTCGACCAGGGATCGACGGTGCTGGGGATCGACAACTTTAGCAGCTATTACGACGTCACGCTGAAGGAGAAGCGCACGGCGCTGCTTGCCGAGAAGTCAGGCTTTTCGCTGGCCCGCATTTCGATCGAGGATCAGGCAGCGCTGGAAAAAGCGTGGATCGACTTCAAGCCTGATGTCGTCATCCATCTCGCAGCACAGGCCGGCGTGCGATATTCCATCGAAGCCCCGCGCAGCTATGTCGGCGCAAACATCGTCGGCACCTTCAACTTGCTTGAGCTAGCGCGCCATCATCCCGTGCGCCACTTCTTGGCAGCCTCAACCAGCTCGGTTTACGGCGCGAACACGCACATGCCGTTCGAAGAGACGCAGCGGACGCAAACGCCGCTCAGCCTTTATGCGGCCACCAAGGGCGCAACCGAACTCATCGGGCATAGCTACAGCCATCTGTACGGCACGCCGATGACGTTTTTCCGCTTCTTCACGGTCTATGGCCCATGGGGGCGCCCCGATATGGCGCTCTTCAAGTTCACTCGTGCGATCCTCGCGGGCGAAGCTATCGACGTGTACAACAACGGTGCCATGGTCCGCGACTTCACGTACGTGGAGGATCTCGCCGATGCCATTGTCCGGTTGATTCAAGCAGTTCCTGGGAGAGTTGCGGTAGAAGGCGACAGCCTTTCGCCCGTAGCCCCCTTCCGCAGCGTCAATATCGGTGCCGGCACCCCAACTCAGCTGATGGATTATATCGGCGAACTCGAGCGGGCGCTGGACAAGACGGCAATCAAGAACTTCATGCCGATGCAACAGGGCGATGTGCCTGCGACCGAGGCGTCTTCCGCCCTGCTGAAGCATTTGACGGGAGCGGTTCCTGAAACGCCGCCAAGCGTCGGCGTGCCTGCGTTCGTCAAATGGTATCTGGATCATTATCGATCTTGAAACCCTGCTCGGATGAGAATGCAGCCTGCGCTGCGATTCACACCGACGGGGACTTAGATGAGCATCGAATTGCCGGCTCACGGGCTGAAGCTTCAAGCCCGGATCCAAACGGCATCGGCGAAGATCGGCATTATCGGCATGGGCTATGTCGGCCTGCCGCTCGCCGTTGCCTTTGGCGAAGCGGGTTGCCCAGTGCTGGCACTCGACTCCGATGCCGAGAAGGTCGAGGCGCTGAATGCGGGGCGCAGCTACATCAAGCATGTCCAGAACGACCGCATCGCACCGCTTGTGGAAGCAGGCCGGCTCGGCGCCACTGCGGATCTGGAGAGGCTGGCCGAAGCCGATGTCATCCTGATCTGCGTGCCGACACCGCTAACACGCCACCTTGAGCCCGACCTGGAATATGTGGAGGCGACGACCAAGGCGATCGCGAAAACATTGCGCAAAGGCCAGTTGGTCATTCTGGAGTCGACCACTTATCCGGGTACGACGCGTGAAGTGATGCAGCCGATTTTAGAATCGACCGGTCTGACAGCTGGATCGGACTTCTTCCTCGCCTACTCTCCGGAACGCGAAGATCCCGGCAATCCCAGCTTTTCGACCACTCAGATCCCCAAGGTGGTCGGCGCGGACGATCTCGTCTCAGCGGATCTGGCTCTGGCCGTGTACCGCCACATCGTGCCCCAGACGGTTGCCGTCTCCTCCGCCGCGACAGCGGAAGCCGTGAAGATCACCGAGAACGTTTTCCGCGCCGTCAACATCGCGCTCGTCAACGAGCTGAAGTTGATCTTCACTGCGATGGATATCGATGTCTGGGAGGTGATCGATGCGGCCAAATCGAAGCCGTTCGGCTTCATGCCCTTTTATCCTGGCCCAGGCTTAGGCGGCCACTGCATTCCGATCGATCCCTTCTACCTTACTTGGAAGGCGCGCGAGTATAATCAGCACACGCGCTTCATCGAGCTGGCTGGGCAGATCAACGCCGACATGCCCGCGCACGTCGTCCGAGTGCTCGCCGACACGCTCGACGCCCGTTCCGGGCGAGGCTTGCGCGGTGCGCGGGTGTTGATGATGGGCGTAGCTTACAAAAAGAATGTCGACGACATCCGCGAGAGTCCGGCGCTTCGCCTGATGGAGATGATCGAAGCGCGTGGAGCCACCGCCGACTTCTTCGATCCACACGTGACGCAGATCAACGGCACTCGCGAGCATCCGACGCTGAACTATCGCTCGACGGTTCCTTGGGAGGCCGTCAAGGACGGTCGGTATGATGCCGTCCTGATCGCCACCGACCATGACGGCATCGACTATGCAGAACTGGTCGCGTCGGCCGCACTGGTTGTCGATACCCGCAATGCCTGCGGGCGGGCGGGCGTGGTCAGCGACAAGATCGTACGGGCGTAGCGCCCGCTTCCGCGCGTTACGCGCGCGTTCAGCGGATCGTGGCGAGGAACGATCGGACTGCGGGAGCGATTTCCTCCCGCTCCAGCGCGACGGCGACATTCGCCTGGATGAACCCTGCCTTGTCCCCACAATCGAAGCGGGTCCCCTGGAAGGTCACGCCGTGGAAAGGTTGATCGCCGATCATCCGCGCCATCGCGTCGGTGAGCTGGATTTCCCCGCCCGCTCCGGCTTCCTGTCCCTCAAGCACGCGCATAACTTCGGGCTGAAGGATGTAGCGGCCAATCACCGACAGGTTGGAAGGGGCCGTTCCGGGCTTGGGTTTCTCAACCAGACCATTCACCCGGGCGAGCGCGCCATCCTGCGCGCCCGGCGTGATGATGCCATAGCGGTGCGTCTGGTCGTCGGGAACCACTTCCGCGCAAAGCAGATTGCCGCCAACCTTGTTGTACGCTTCCACCATCTGCTTGAGGCAGCCGGGCCGGCCCAACATGAAGTCGTCCGCCAGCAACACCGCAAAGGGTTCGTCGCCAACGATGTCGCGTGCGCACCAAACCGCATGGCCGAGCCCCATCGGCTCCTGCTGCCGGACATAAGCGATGGCGCCAGGCTTCAGCCGAGTCGCATCGAGCACCTCGAGCGACTTGCCGCGCTCGTTCATTGTCGCTTCCAATTCGAAAGCGATGTCGAAATGATCCTCGATCGCGTGCTTGCCGCGGCCCGTCACGAAGATCATCTGCTCGATCCCCGCCTCCATCGCCTCTTCCACTGCATATTGGATCAGCGGGCGGTCCACCAACGGCAACATCTCCTTCGGCATCGCCTTGGTCGCGGGAAGGAACCGGGTGCCCAGGCCGCCCACGGGGAACACGGCCTTACGCAAGGGCTTGATCATCGACGTCTCCGAAACTCGGGTTAACCCACTGATGTATGGGGACGCCTCAGCAAAGCGCCCCGTCATCAACGCGCGGGATCAGCTTCATCAGGAATGTAGAAGCCGATGGAGCAAATACGCATGTGTAACGTTACGGCTCCAACACATTGAAAAAAAGGGGGGTGGCCATGAGCCTGACGGAGCCTAACCGTATTCTAGTGACCGGCGGGGCCGGTTTCATCGGTTCGCACCTGTGCAGCCGATTGCTGATGCGCGGGTGCGAAGTGCTGTGCGTCGACAACTTCTACACTGGCCGACGCGAGAATATCGAGCATCTGCTGGGTTCGCCGAAATTCGAACTGCTGCGCCACGACGTCAACTTCCCGCTCTATGTGGAAGTAGACCGCATCTTCAATCTCGCCTGCCCTGCCTCGCCGGTCCATTATCAGGCCGATCCCGTGCAGACGACAAAGACCAGCGTGATGGGCGCGATCAACATGCTCGGCCTGGCGAAGCGCGTGAAGGCACCGATCCTCCAAGCATCGACCAGCGAAGTCTATGGCGACCCCGCCGTGCATCCCCAGCCCGAAAGCTATTGGGGCAACGTGAATCCGATCGGCCCGCGCTCCTGCTATGACGAAGGAAAGCGCTGCGCCGAAACCCTGTTCTTCGACTATAATCGGCAGCACAACCTGCAAACCAAGGTCATCCGGATCTTCAACACCTATGGCCCGCGCATGCACCCTGGCGACGGGCGCGTGGTGTCGAACTTCATCGTCCAGGCGCTCACGGGCGAGCCGATCACCATCTATGGCGACGGCAGCCAGACGCGCTCCTTCTGTTATGTGGACGATCTGGTAGACGGCATCATCGCCATGATGGACACGCCCGCGGATGTGATCGGGCCGGTCAATCTCGGCAATCCGGGCGAGTTCACCATGCTGGAACTGGCCGAGCTCGTCCGCGAACTCGTCGGCTCCAGCGTCGAGATCATCCACAAGCCGCTGCCCGCCGACGACCCCAAACAGCGTAAGCCGATCATCGACCAGGCCAAGCAACTGCTCGGCTGGGAACCGAAGGTCCAGCTTCGCGAAGGCCTGACCCGCACCATCGAATATTTCGACGGCACGTTGCAGACCCGATCGCTGAACTTCGCCCGCAATATGCGCATGGCCGGCTGAACTTCTTACCCCGTCTTAAGCTTGATCGGTTAGGACGGGGTATGGCTGAACCCAAGGTCCTTCTCGTCTTCGGCACGCGTCCTGAGGCGATCAAGCTGTTCCCTGTGGTCCGCGCGCTTCAAGCCCATGGCGGGATGGCGGTTCGGACCTGTGTCACCGCGCAACATCGCAGCCTGCTCGATCAGGTGCTCGCGGTCGCTGGACTGAAGCCGGACGTCGACTTGAACGTGATGACACCCGGGCAGTCGCTGGACCAACTCACGGCCCGGCTCCTGACCGGCATTGGCGACGTCCTTGACCGCGAAAAGCCCGACCGGGTGATCGTGCAAGGCGATACAGCCACGGCGATGACTGGCGCTCTGGCTGCCTATTACCGCAAGATTCCGGTCGGGCATGTCGAGGCGGGGCTGCGATCGGGCAACATCTACCAGCCCTGGCCCGAGGAAGTGAATCGGCGCATCGTTGCGCCGATCGCCGATCAACATTTCGCGCCGACGCAAACTGCTGCCGACGCGTTGCTGGCCGAGAACATCGCTCCCGGCACGGTGCATGTGACCGGCAATACCGTGATCGATGCCCTTCACCTTACGCGCAAACGGATCGAAGCGGACCCGTCTTTGGTAGCCGGTCTGGACCGCATCGCGGCGCGCTTCACCGGCAAGCGGATCATCCTGGTCACAACGCATCGGCGCGAGAACTTCGGTGGTGGCATGACCGACATCGCACGGGCGCTTCGTCGGATCGCGGAACGGCCCGACGTGGCAATTCTCTTTCCCGTCCATCCCAACCCCAATGTCGTCGCAGTGATGGACGAAGTGCTGGGGCATCCGGCCAACATCGCCCGCATTGATCCCTTGGATTACCCGCACTTCATCCGCGCGCTGGAACTGGCGCATTTGGTGCTGTCGGATTCGGGAGGAGTGCAGGAGGAAGCGCCTGCGCTCGGAAAGCCAGTGCTGGTGATGCGAGAAACCACCGAGCGGCCCGAGGGCGTGGCCGCGGGCACCGCCAGGCTGGTCGGCACCGATCCCGACCGCATTGTTACCGAAATCTCAACCCTCCTGGACGTACCCCAGCGTTATTCGGCCATGGCCCGCGCCCACAATCCCTTTGGCGACGGCCAGGCCGCTCAGCGGATCGCGGGGATCGTCGCACATGGTTTCGGACTCTGAACTAAAGGTCTGCGTTTTGGGACTGGGCTATATCGGCCTGCCCACTGCCGCAGTGATTGCCCGCACCGGTGCCAGGGTGGTGGGGGTCGATGTGCATCCGCACGTCGTCGACACGGTCAACTCCGGCAAGGTTCATATCGAAGAGATCGACCTCGACGGACTGGTCTCGGGCGTCGTCGCCCGCGGCAACCTTCGTGCTGCGCTCAATATCGAGCCAGCGGAAGTATTCGTCATCGCCGTGCCCACGCCGTTCGCCGGTGATCATGCGCCCGATATTGGTTACGTGCTGAAGGCCGCGGCCAGCGTGGCCATCGTGTTGAAGGCGGGTGACGTGGTCATTCTGGAATCGACCTCGCCAGTCGGCACTACAGAGAAGGTCGCCGAACTCCTTGCGGCCTTGCGGCCCGATCTCAAGATCCCGGGGCACTGCGTCGGCGGCGCGGACGTCGCAATCGCGTACTGCCCGGAACGCGTATTGCCCGGCCGCATCCTGGTGGAACTGATCGACAATGATCGCGTGATCGGCGGCGTCACGCCACGGTGCGCGCGCAAGGCGCTGCAATTCTACCGCCGCTTCGTGCGCGGCGCTTGCGTCACCACTACGGCCAAGGTCGCCGAGATGACCAAGCTCAGCGAAAACGCCTTTCGCGACGTCAACATCGCATTCGCCAACGAACTCTCGTTGGTGGCGGACAAGATGGGCGTTGACGTGTGGGAGGTTATCCGCCTGGCCAATCGTCACCCCCGTGTGAATATCCTTTCCCCTGGCCCAGGCGTGGGTGGCCACTGCATCGCTGTCGATCCGTGGTTCCTCGTCAGCGCTGCTCCAGACAAGACCCCGCTCATCCGCACAGCGCGGGAAGTGAACGACGGCAAGATCCAGCACGTCATCGACGCCGCCTCGCACCTGATCGCTGCGGATCCCACCGCTCGCGTCGGCTGTCTGGGTCTGGCGTTCAAGGCTAACATCGACGACTTCCGAGAAAGTCCGGCCCTGAAAGTCGCATCCGCATTGGCGCACCGCTACGCTGAGCGCATCGCGATCGTGGAGCCTTATGCACAAGCGCTGCCAGACGCCTTCGCGGGCACCGGAGCCAAATTGATCGACATCGACTCCGCGCTGGAAGCATGCAGCATCCTGATCGTGCTGGTCGATCACGACGTGTTCCGCTCAATCCCGGTCGACGAGCGCGCCGACAAGCAGGTCTATGACACGCGCGGTATTTGGCAGGATCAGCCGCGCATATCCTTTTCTGAACCACTACGGCTCGCGAGCTGATCCTGGATTAGTCCCGGATCAACAAGGACTGCCAATCGCCGTCGAGTGGCTGGTCCCGCTGCGCCACAAGCGCGGGGATGATAGGCCGCTCGGGACGTGCCGCGATCTTCCCGATTTCCGCATTCAACGTTGCAATCCGATCGCGCCAGTGCGGATGCGAGCGGGTACGGAAGATCCCGCCTGCCTTGCTGGGTCCGAAATGCTTCCAGAAGGCGATTGAAACTTGAGGATCATATCCCGCGTTCGCGAGCAGATAGGCAGAAAGCAGATCGGCCTGGATCTCGGTCTGGCGGAAATATTTCACATTCGCGCCGAATCCCGAAAGCAACCCGAACTCTACGCCCCGAGCTTCCAGGCGGTCACGGTGGCGCAGGATATTGTGCGAAAACTCATGCGCTACAACAGCAGCGACTTGCTGCTTTGGATAATTGTCCAAAAATGCCGAGCTGATCTGCACCATCGAACCATCGGCGGAAGCACGGAAATCGCTCGCCAGCCGAAGTTCGAACCGCGATTTGCAGACTGGCACCGGATGAACCGTGAAGTGGACCGGCACCCCTTTGCGAACTGCGTCAATCTCGATCGGTGCGTCCACCGGCAATGATGCGACCGCCAGCTGCGCAGCCACCAATCGGTCCGTACTGCCAGCACTTCCGCTCAGCTGATCCGGCCTGATCGCGCCTATCCGCAAGATCGAATCATCGGCCTGTATGCCCGCCCGCGCCGCCGGGCTTTCAGGGAGGACGCCCTCAACGGCGACCTCACTGGCAAAACCGAAGTGCAGCTTCGCCTGCTCCCGAACCTCCCCTTGAAACTGGTCGAGGCTGTGGAGTTGCAGCCCTGTACCGGCCTCTCGCCTTTCGCAGAGTGCGACATTGGCAATCGCCAGTCGCCAGCCGATGCCGGCAAGCTCCATGTCCGCTTTCCTGGCATCTTCCAGGGCTTCGGCGATCTGCTGCGTCGGAGCGGATTCACCAGTGGCGGCTTTCGATGCCGCCGGGTTGCCTGCTAGCGAAGCATAAAGGAGGAAGAAAAGCATGAAGGCCACTCTACTAGTGCGCCACCCCACTTTTGCTACGATAAACGTGGATCGGATCGGCAGCGGCGGGGGCGCCGACGACATCTTTCATCAACGGCCTTGGCGGTAATGCTGCACGGCGTTATGGACGTAACGCTCGCGGCACGGGTCAATGATTGTGAGCGTAGTGTTCGGGATCAACCGAACCGGTGTTGCGCCTAAGTCACGCAAGTAGAATCTTGTGGGGGCTGGGATTACGGGTGTTGTCGTACCGAAGGGTCTATGTCATAGGCGCTGCGAACGAGAGCACCGGAGCTCGAAGAGGGAGTAGATTTATGTTCACCAAGATTCTCGCGGCAGCCGCTGTCGCCACCCTGGCAACTGCACCTGTCATGGCAGCTCCGGCTGCTAAGCTTTCGCTTTCGCGCGCGTCGACCGCGGGTGAGAACGAGAGCGAAGTCGCTTCTGCGGCCATCATCGGCGTGATCGCCACTGTCGCTATCGTCGGCGGTGCGGTTGTTCTGGCTGACAACGACGACGACTCCGACAGCAACTAAGCTTTCGGACAACTTCCGAGTTGTGAGTGGCGGCCTAACGGCCGCCACTTTTCGTTTAAGCACCCTGCGCCCATCACTTAGATCGTCGTGACGCATCGGTAGATTGCGGTTCCTGTTTTAGATGCTCAAGAAACTGTTCTCGAAGCGGCCGCGCCCGGGCAAAACGCCCTCGGCATCTCTTCCTGAAGGTCAGCGCGTATACGCGATCGGCGACATCCATGGTCGGCTGGATCTGCTGAAACAGCTGGTCGTCACCATTGAGCAGGATGACGCGGCACGTCCCGCAACGCAGACCACCATCCTGTTTCTTGGAGATTTGGTCGACCGGGGCCCCGAGTCAGCGCAGGTCGTTTCCTATCTGATGGACCTTCAACGCCGAAGCCCGGTCGGGCGGGTGCGTCTTCTGCTAGGCAACCATGAAGAGGTGTTCCTCTCGGCAGCGACTGGCGATGAGAAGGCGCTCCGCTTTTTCACCAAAATCGGCGGCCGCGAGACGATCCTGAGCTATGGCATCTCCGAGGAGCGCTATGATGCGCTCGACTATGCCGAGCTTCTGACCGAGTTCCAGGCACGGGTTCCAGCCGAGCATACCGACTTCATTTCCTCCTTCGAGGACATGCTGGTGCTGGGCGACTATGTCTTCGTACATGCCGGCATCCGTCCGACCGAACCGCTTGCAGCACAGAAGCCGAAGGACCTGCGATGGATTCGCGAAGGCTTCCTCGACGTGACCACTCCCTTTGAGAAAGTCGTGGTGCACGGCCACACGATCGTTGCCGATGTCGAGGAGCTTCCCAATCGCATCGCGCTGGATACCGGGGCGTACCGCTCGGGCAAGTTGACCGCGATGGGCTTCGAGGCCGATCAGCGGTGGGTCCTGAGCGCAATCCAAAAATAAAGCCGCCGCTTTGCAGCGGCGGCTCTACAGGCCTTACTCTAATGGGAAGCTTACTCGGCCCCTGGGACGGCTCCCGCGCCAGGGGCCGCACCCGCGCCGGGAGCTGCTCCGCCAGGCGCGCGCTGCTGCTGCATCATCTGCTGCATCATCATTTGCTGGATGACGGCGGCCGGCACCAGATCGCTCATCTGGACATCGAAGATCAGGATCTTGTCGGCCAGCTCGCTGCCAGGACCCTGCGCGCCCGCTTCCGCGCCATAGCCGAGGCTTGGCGGCAACCAAAAGCGATAGTGCGATCCCTTGCGCATCAGCTTCACGCCCTCCGTGAATCCGGGGATCATCGGCTGACCGACTTGGAAGCGCATCGGTGCAGTCGGCTGGAACTCGCTGCCGTCGCGCAGATTGCCGCGGATAGTGAGCGAAACGCCGTCCTGATCGGCAGGCGTAGCTCCCGTGCCGGGCTTCAGCACCTGATACTGAAGGCCCGACGCGGTCGTGTGGACGCCGGCCTGCCCCTTGTTCCAGGCGAGGAACTGCTCATTGCTGCCCCGCGCCACGACTTGGGCGCGGGTTCCAACCCAAGCCAACCCGGCCGCGAGCAGGACGGCAGCGAGCACGCCGATCCACAACCAAACCTTGTAAGCACGCTTGACGGGCTGGAGCGGAACAGCGGTCACTGACATGAGTCATTTCCTCAACACGGCGTTCGCCGCTAAAAATTCTTACTATCCCGCTGACCCCATCTTGAGATCGCGAGAACGTGCAACGATTTTATCGGGCGCTGTCGCGCTCGACGCGCTTGCGCTCGAGCTTGCTGGCGCGGCGCACGGCTGCCGCGCGCTCACGTGCCCGCTTCTCGCTTGGCTTCTCATAATGACGGCGCAGCTTCATCTCGCGATAGACGCCCTCACGCTGCAGCTTCTTCTTGAGCGCCCGCAGCGCTTGGTCGACATTGTTGTCGCGAACAATGATTTGCATGTGGCCGTACAGCTCCAATCTTTTACCAATAGCAAGAGTCGCCGGAACCATGGTTACGGCGTCATGGCGCGGCAACTAACATTCTCGCCCTTTATTTTCAAGGTGGGAGTGCCGCGCCCAATCAAGCAGGAGAGCGGTCTGCTCGAAGCCGCAGGATGTAATCTATACCCCGAGAAGCCCAGGGTATCAGGCGATTACGCCGCCACCTCGGATCGCGAGCACACGCCCGATCGAGTCGAACAGCGCGTCCATTGCCACCGGCTTGAACAAGATATCGTCAGCGCCCAACGCAAGGCACCGCTCGCGCAGATCGAGCGCGGTATCGGCCGTGATGACGATGATCGGCAGTTCCGCCTTCGCATCCCGTCGTTTGCGGATGCGCCGGATTGTCTCGAAGCCGTCAATGCCCGGCATTCGCAGATCAACCAGCACCACATCATAAGTATCGGCATCGATCATCGCGAGCCCCTCTTCGGCCCAGCTCGCTTCGGCCATGGTCGCACCGGCCACGTCGAGCATGTCCTTCACCACGCGACGGTTCATGGAATCATCCTCGATGAAAAGGATGTTCATCTGGAGCAGGCGGCAGGTGAGGCGTTCAAGACGGCGACCTTATCGTTATTTATTTGGGCGAGCGCTATTGCGCTATGCCGCACGTGAGACAAGCGTACTCGCTCGATCGTTGCCGCTTCCGCCCCGGGTTTGCAATACCGGCAATAGATCGCTTGCGGAGAATGGTTTTTCAAGGACTTGAAACACCCCGCCCCCAAGCAGCGGATCTTGCTCCCGAGACCTATCTTTACGAGAAAGCACGATCACCCGCGCGTCTTTTGCCGCGGACACGAGACGCTCCAACGCACTAGCACCACCTTCAGCGGCCTTGTTCAGCGTCGCCTCGTCCAATAGCAGAGTGAGCACATCGCCTTCTTCTAATTTCGTCAACGCTTCCTTGGGGTCGGAAGCGAACTGCACCGTAATGCCGTGCGGCTGCAACAGGGCACGCACGGTGCTGCGCGCGATAGGGTTGCCCTCGACCAACAGGATCGAAGGCCCCGCCACCGGCCGCTCTTCCTCCGGCGCCTCCGCCAGGACCAGCGGCAGCGTCAGGGTGAAGGCGGTGCCCGTCCCTTCGCTGCTCTCAACGCGAATGCTTCCGGCAAGGGCGTGCGCAATGTTTCGGCAGATGGCGAGTCCAAGCCCGGTGCCGCCGAACCTGCGCGTTGTGCTCGCATCCACCTGGTGAAACGACTGAAAGATTTCCTCAAATTTGTCTTGCGGAATACCAATCCCGCTATCCGCCACGATCAGAGACAATTCCCGCTGCTCGTCGGTGCCCTGTTGAAGAGCGCGGACGGTGATCCCGCCGGCCAAAGTGAACTTCACGGCGTTGGACAAGAGGTTGAATACGATCTGACGCAGACGTCCCGCATCGCACACGATCCAGTCCGGGGCATGGGCAAGGTCGAGCCGGAAGGCCAGACCTTTCGCGTGCGCCTGCTCTTCCCACAATTTGGTGACCTCGCCAAGCATCGTGCGGAGATCCATCGGCTGCGGATCCACAGTAAGGTTGCCGGTCTCCATCTTGGCGAGATCGAGGATGTCGTCCACCAAACTGCGCATGGTCAAGCCCGCGCCATGAACCAATCCGATGCGTTCCCGAACATCCGCGTCCAACCGGTTGGCCGACAGCATGACCTGCGTCATGCCGAGGATGCCGTTCAGCGGCGTGCGAATCTCGTGGCTGGTGGTGGCGAGAAACTCGGTCTTGGCTGCAAGCGCCTTTTCCAGCGCGGTGTTGGTGTGATGGAGTACGATGTTCGCATCGCGCACTCGATTGCGGCTCCGTCTTATGGTGATGAGGCCCCAGCTGAGCATCGCGATCACCGCCAGGGTGGCCCCGCCGAGGCTGAAGAACAAGGTGCGCTGGAATTCGGCTGCTTTGCGCAGTTGCTCGCTCGTCAGCCGCGCAATGGTGAGCTGCTGTCCCTGGTAATCGAACTTGGCTCCCATCAGCGCTGCACTCGTCGTGGTGGCCACTTTAGCGGCTTCGTCGTTCAACCGCTTGAGCGCTTCTAGATGGACCAGGGCGAGCTTGGCCTCCCCGGTTTCGCCGTACACCTTATAGGCGATTCCATGGGCCCCGCTAAATTCCGCACCGGTAGCGCTTAGATCGAGCGCGTCGAACGCAAGGGCTACCAAACGTGTCGCGTTCGCCAGATCACCACGGTCAGCTGACAACCTCGCCGCAGTCGCAAGCAACTGACGGCGGGTCGTCGTGTTGTTGTCCGGCTTCAGAAGCGAAAATGCATGATCGAGTGTGGCTGCTGCCTCGTCGAATTTGCGTAGATCTATCTGTGCTCGAGCCAAGTTGCTCAGGATGCGGGCCTCTAGAGCCGGGTCTCGCATCGCGCGAGCAGAAGCGAGCGCACGACCGAACTGCACTTCGGCGTCGGCATACCGGTCTGCACGCAAGAACAGGCCACCAAGATTGTTCCTGAGCGATAATGACAACAGCACATCGCCCCCAAAGGTGTTAGCTGCCCGGACATAATAGCGCTCCGCCCGCTCCAGGTCGTTCGCCGCCGAATAGAGCATCGCGATGTTCTGAAGCGCGATCGCAGCACTGCGATCTTCGTCGGCACTGGAGAAGATTCGATGTGCCGCCTGGTAATTTGCCAATGCTTGCGCGGCCTTGCCAGTGGCAGCAAGAAAGGCTCCCTGGCTCATCAGCAGGTCGCCGCGCAACTTCGATGAAGCGTCAGCACCTTCCAGCAATCGGATTCCATCGGCCAGCAGCGGGCCGGCACGCTGGACTTCGTTCAGCCGGAGATCGGCTTCCCCCGCGAGCCAGCGCGCCGTGGCAAGCGCGGCTTTGCGCCTACGCGGATCGGGCAGTTTGCGGGCCAGAATGTCGATCCTACCGGCATAAACCAACGCCTGCTCGGGATCGGCAACCATGCTCGCCTTTGCAGCGGCGGCCGCCGCCGCAATGGCCGGCGCCGTCTCTGAGGCAGGTGCCGCATGCCCGGGCTGCGCAGCAAGCAGCATCATTGCCACAAAGGCCCAAGATGGGCGCTTCACGCCCGCTTCCAGATGCTCTCGGGCCGAACGAAAAGCGACTTGCCACCAAAGCCGCTGGTCAGATGGCCGTCGTCGCGCAGGAACGCGATCAGCGCGTCGACGGCGACAGGCCGCGAGATCAGAAATCCCTGCACCATGTCACAGCCCATGACGCTGAGCAGTGCGAGCGCGGACGGCGTCTCGACGCCTTCAGCGGTAACTTCCATCTCCAGGGCATGCGCCAGATCGATGGTCGATCGTACAATCAGCGGGTCGCGGTTGCTCGACGTCAGCTGCATGACAAACATCTTGTCGATTTTCAGCTCACGCGCCGGCAACTGCTTGAGATACGCCAGCGATGAAAGCCCGGCGCCGTAATCATCGATCGCAAGCTGAACCCCGATCGCCGCGAAGTTCTGCAAATGCCGGATGGCGCTTTGCGGATCACGGATCACGGCGGTTTCAGTGATCTCGAAACCCAGTTTCGCGTTGCTGTTCGACACAATGTCGCACGCCTCCGCGACGAACGCGGTATCGGCTAGCAGCATGCCCGAAATGTTGAGGAAAAGCGGGATATCGTACCCGGCTGCACGTAGCCGCTTCTGATCGTCGATGACGCGGCGCAGCGTCCAAAGCGTCAGCGCAGCAATCTCGCCGGCTTCTTCCGCAACGCTGATGAAATCTGCTGGCGCGATCAGCCCGTGAACGGGATGCTGCCAGCGGAGCAGAGCCTCGGCACTAGCGACCTGCTGCCGCCGGACATGCACCTTCGGCTGATACTGCACGAACATTTGTTCCCCCGCGATGGCGAGCGGCAGTTCGTGCATCATGTTCAGCCGATCGAAGCTCAGATCCGCATGTGTAAGGTCTCGCACGACGACGGGATCTTCGACGCGCGCTTCGTCGAGCGCTCCTTCCGCAGCCTCGATCAGACGCAATTCGTCGTAACAATGGGTGGGCACCACGGCGAAGCCGAAGCGAAATTTCAGCCGGGGCTCCACGCTGGCAGCCGCGCACGCGATGGCGGCGCGCATCGTTTCGATGGCATTCGGTACGGATACGGGCGCGTTCCGCTCCACGACGATTTCAGCCATCGCCCTTCCTGCGGGCCTGACCACGCCGTCGGACATCGTATCGCCGATGGCCGAGAAAGCGCTTTTAACAAGTTGTTCTGTTGCGGTCGGACCCAGCTGCCGACGAAGCGCGATGAAGTTCGCAACCTCGCACAGGCACAATACCCTGTAGTCCTGCGCGTCCGGATTATTTGGAGCGGCATGTCCCTGTTCGGGACAAACAGATGCGCGGCCCTGCGCCTCGGCCTCAGCCGCTTCCGTGCTGGCAGCAGACTGACGATCAGCGGAGTGCGGAACAACAGATTCAACAGCTTGGATCGCGATTGCTCGTCCCCGCTGTTCCAGATCTGACGTTGTGCGCGGCCCGCGAGACATGGTTCACCTCTAACGGCAAGCGTTGAAGGAAGCGTTAAACAACGCGTTGGGCACCCCTCCTCCGGACCTACCTACGCATTAACACTGATTGATATGCGGTTAATAATCCATTAACGATGTTGTTGCGCAACGTTTGGCGCTCGATGGGAGAAATTCGATGTTCGCTTTCCTTCTGTTTTTCCGTGACGGCATCGGCGGCGACGACATTCGTCCGTTCTGAAGCGAGGAATTTTGCAAGGGCCGGCAGCGTCAAGGCGCGCGACGTCGTCGCAAATGCCGGCCCTTTCTGATTCACGAAAAAGCGGCCGAAAGGCCGCTTTTTTGTTGCGCGGGTGAGACGAACCAGGATGTGGCAGGGTGCTTTTCGAGCACCTGCACTTGCTCTCGCGCGGGGCTTCGTTAAGGGCGCTGAGGTCCTTCACCCCAAGGGGAACTGCGTTGCGTATTGCGATGATCGGCACAGGCTATGTGGGTCTGGTTTCCGGCGCCTGCTTCTCCGACTTTGGCCACGAAGTTGTTTGCGTCGACAAGGACGCCCGCAAGATTGAGCTCCTGCACCAGAACATCATGCCGATCTATGAGCCCGGCTTGGCCGAGTTGGTGGCGAGCAACGTAAAGGCTAGGCGCCTGTCCTTTACCACCGATTTGGCCGCGGGCATCAAGGATGCCGACGCGATCTTCATCGCAGTCGGCACGCCCAGCCGGCGCGGCGATGGCCATGCCGACCTATCCTATGTCTTCGCAGCTGCGCGCGAGATCGCCGAGAACCTGACCGGCTCCAGCGTCATCGTCACCAAATCGACAGTGCCGGTCGGCACTGGCGACGAGGTCGAGCGTATTCTCGCCGAAGTTGCGCCGAACAGCGGCGCTAAGGTGGTATCCAATCCTGAATTCCTACGCGAAGGCGCGGCGATCGAGGACTTCAAGCGCCCTGACCGCGTCGTGGTCGGCACGAATGACGAAGGCGCGCGCGAGGTGATGCGCGCCATCTACCGCCCGCTCTCGCTCAATCAAAATGCCCCGGTGCTGTTCACGGGCCGCCGCACGTCCGAGCTGATCAAGTACGCGGCAAACGCCTTCCTTGCGGTGAAGATCACCTTTATCAACGAGATCGCCGATCTTTGCGAAGCCGTCGGCGCGGACGTGCAGGAAGTGTCGCGTGGCATTGGCATGGACAACCGCATCGGCGGCAAGTTCCTGCACGCCGGCCCGGGCTATGGTGGCTCGTGCTTCCCCAAGGATACGTTGGCGCTGCTTAAAACTGCGGCCGATCACGAGACCCCGCAGCGGATCGTCGAAGCCACGGTCCAGGTGAACGACACCCGCAAGCGCGCAATGGGCCGCAAGGTGATCAAGGCTATGGGTGGGGACGCGCATGGCAAGACGGTCGCGGTGCTTGGCCTGACCTTCAAGCCCAATACCGACGATATGCGCGATGCGCCCAGCCTATCGGTGATAGCCGCGCTTCAGGACGCAGGCGCGACGGTGCGCGCTTATGATCCCGAAGGCGTCGAACAAGCCAAGCCGATGCTGAGCGGCGTCGCGTTCTGCGACAGTCCCTATGTCGCCGCGCAAGATGCCGACGCGCTGGTGATCGTGACCGAGTGGGATGAGTTCCGTGCGCTGGATCTCAAGCGCATGGCGGCCACGCTCAAGACGCCGCTGCTCGTGGATCTGCGCAACATCTATCCACCCGCTGAGGCCAAGCGCGCCGGTCTGACTTTGGTGGGCGTGGGAAAGCCCAAGCACGATTAGGTGCTTGAAGCGCCGTGACCGGAACGGTCGGCGAGTATTGTGGGCTAAACATAAACTAGATCGCCGCCATTCGAAGCAGTTCCTAGATCGGCGACATGCTGCAATCTCCGGCCGTTCCAGCGCATAGCGCGTCTTCCCTACCCGCGCTCACCCATCTCGAGCGGCTTGAGGCCGAGAGTATTCATATCCTGCGCGAGGTGGTGGCCGAAGCCGAGCGCCCGGTGATGCTCTATTCGGTCGGCAAGGACAGCGCGGTCATGCTGCACCTGGCGCGCAAGGCCTTCTACCCCGCGCCGCCGCCCTTCCCGCTGCTCCACGTCGACACGACCTGGAAGTTTCAGGCGATGTACGCGCTACGCGACCGTGCCGCGCAGGCGGCAGGCATGGACCTGATCGTCCACCAGAACCCCGATGCGCTCGCTAAGGGGATCAACCCGTTCGATCACGGCGGCCTGCATACCGATCTGTGGAAGACCGAGGGGCTCAAGCAGGCGCTGGACCAATATGGCTTCGACGCGGCGTTCGGCGGCGCGCGGCGCGATGAGGAGAAGAGCCGCGCGAAGGAACGCGTTTTCTCGTTCCGCACCGCCAGCCACCGCTGGGACCCCAAGAACCAGCGCCCGGAGCTCTGGCGCGTCTACAACGCCCGAAAGAACAAGGGCGAGAGCATCCGCGTCTTCCCTTTGTCTAATTGGACCGAACTGGACATCTGGCAGTACATCCTGGCCGAGCAGATCGAGATCGTGCCGCTCTATTTCGCCGCCCCGCGCCCGACGGTGGAGCGCGACGGCATGCTGCTCATGGTCGACGACGCTCGCTTCCGCCTGCGCCCCGGAGAAGCCCCCGTGGAACGCTCGGTGCGCTTTCGCACGCTCGGCTGTTACCCGCTTACCGGCGCGGTGGAGAGCGAGGCCGCGACGCTGGAGCAGGTCATCCAGGAGATGCTGCTCACCACCACCTCCGAACGCCAGGGCCGCGCTATCGATCACGATCAGGCCGCCAGCATGGAAAAGAAGAAGCAGGAGGGCTATTTCTGATGACCTCCTACCGCCCCGACGCGCTGATCGCGTCCGACATTTCCAGCTACCTCCGCCAGCACCAGAACAAGTCGCTGCTGCGCTTCATCACCTGCGGGTCGGTGGACGACGGCAAGTCCACGCTGATCGGGCGGCTGCTGTACGATTCCAAGATGATCTTCGAGGATCAGCTCGCTAGCCTGGAGGCGGACAGCAGACGGCTCGGAACGCAGGGGCAGGAGATCGACTTCGCCCTCCTGGTCGACGGTCTCGCCGCCGAGCGCGAGCAAGGCATCACCATCGACGTCGCCTACCGCTTCTTCGCGACGGAAAAGCGCAAGTTCATCGTCGCCGACACGCCCGGCCACGAGCAGTACACCCGCAACATGGTCACCGGCGCGTCCACCGCCGATCTGGCGGTGATCCTGATCGACGCGCGTAAGGGCGTTCTCACGCAGACCCGCCGCCACTCCTATCTCTGCCACCTGCTCGGCATCCGCCACATCGTGCTGGCGGTGAACAAGATGGACCTGATCGGCTATGATCAGCAGGCCTATGCCAACATCGTCGCCGACTATGCCGCCTTCGCCCAGTCGATCGGCATCGCGGCGTTCACGCCCATCCCAATTTCGGGCTTCAAGGGCGACAACATCGCCGCGCGCTCGGGCGCCATGCCTTGGTTCGATGGCCCCGCGCTGCTTGATCATCTCGAAAGCGTCGAGGTTGAGGTGGAAGCCGCCCGCACGCAGCCCTTCCGCATGCCGGTGCAGTGGGTCAACCGCCCCGATCTCGACTTTCGCGGCTTTGCCGGCCTGATCGCCAGCGGCAGCGTGCGCCCCGGCGACGCCGTCCGCATTCTCCCCTCCGGCCGCACCACCCACGTCGCTCGCCTCGTCGCGCTCGGCGGCGACCGTGAGGCAGCCGGCGCGGGCGAGTCCGTAACCCTAACCCTCGTCGACGAAATTGATTGCTCGCGCGGCGACGTCATCGCCGCCGCCGACGCGCCGCCCCAGGCCGCCGACCAGTTCAAGGCGACGTTGGTGTGGATGGACGGTGAAGACCTCCTTCCTGGCCGCGCCTATTGGCTCAAGCTCGCTACCCAGACGGTCAGCGCCGTCGTCCGCGTCCCCGAACATGTCGTCGACATCAACACGTTGGCGAAGACCTCGGCCAAGACGCTCAGCCTCAATGACATCGGCGTCACGGAGATCGCAACCGACCGCCCGCTCGTCTTCGCACCCTATGCCGACAGCCAGGATCTCGGCGGCTTCATCCTGATCGACAAGGCCACCAACGCCACCGTTGCCGCCGGCATGCTCAGCTTCGCGCTCCGCCGCGCCCAGAACGTCCACTGGCAGGCGACCGAGATCACCCGTGAGGCTCATGCCGCGCAAAAAGGCCAGCAACCGCGCCTGCTCTGGTTCACCGGCCTGTCGGGATCGGGCAAGTCGACCATCGCCAACCTGGTCGAAAAGAAGCTGCACGCGCTTGGCAAGCATAGCTTCCTGCTCGACGGCGACAATGTCCGCCACGGCCTCAACCGCGATCTCGGCTTCACCGACGCCGACCGCATCGAGAATATCCGCCGCGTGGGTGAAGTCGCCAAGCTGATGACCGACGCCGGCCTCATCGTCCTCACTGCCTTCATCTCGCCCTTCCGGGCCGAGCGCGACCTCGCCCGCTCGATGGTGCCCAACGGCGAGTTCTTCGAGATCTTCATCGACACGCCGTTGGAGCAGGCCGAGTCGCGCGACGTCAAAGGCCTCTACAAAAAGGCCCGCGCCGGCGAGATCGCGCACTTCACCGGCATCTCCAGCCCCTATGAGCCGCCGCTGAACCCAGAGATCCGTATCGACACGACGCGCTGCACGCCCGAAGAAGCAGCGGAGCGGATCGTGGAGGAAATCATGGGCATATGGTCGCCGGTGCTATGACGGACCTGCACGACGACGCCGAACTCGCTACCGCGCTCGCCACCGAGGCCGGCAAGCTGCTGCTCGCCATCCAGGCTGACTGCGCGAGCGGCGACCGCGGCGACCGCGAGGCGAACCATTGCATCCTTGAGCAACTGCGTGCCGCCCGGCCCGACGACGCCATCCTCTCCGAAGAATCCGCGGACGATCCCGAGAGGCTCGGGCGCTCGCGCGTCTGGATCATCGACCCGCTCGACGGCACCAAGGAGTTCGCGGAGCGGCGCGGCGACTGGGCGGTGCACGTCGCCCTTGCGATCGACGGCGTGGCCATGGTCGGTGCAGTCGCGCTCCCCCGGCTCGGCATTACGCTGTCGAGCGCCAACCCGCCCGCGCTCCTGCCCGCGCACCAGCCGCCACGCATGCTCGTCAGCCGCAGCCGCGCCGTCCCGCTTTGCGTCGATGTCGGCCAGGCGATCGGCGCGCGATCCGTTCCGATGGGCTCGGCCGGCGCCAAGGCAATGGCGGTGGTGCGCGGCGAGGCTGAAATCTATCTCCACGCCGGCGGCCAGCATCAATGGGACAATTGCGCCCCGGCCGCAGTGGCACTTGCCGCGGGCCTGCACGTGTCGCGGATCGACGGATCGCCCATCGTCTATAACCAGGCGGACACCAGCATCCCTGACCTGCTGATCTGCCGCAGGGAATGGGCAGCGCCGGTTCTGGACGCCGTGCGCGCCTGCGGCGAAACGCAGGGGTAGCGGCGCACGGTTTACGCGCCCGCGCCCGCGCTTTACGTCTGGCGCATGACCCAGCCCCTGTCCGCCCGCTCGCTGCTGTTCGTCCCCGGCGACTCCGAACGCAAGCTGGTCCGCGCCGCCTCCAGCGCTGCCGACCTGCTGCTGCTCGACCTCGAAGACGCCGTCGCCTGGGAGAAAAAGGCCGAAGCGCGCGCGCTGGTCGCCGATCGGCTGGCCAATGCCGAACGGCCGCAGCCCTCGTGGGTCCGCATCAACCCGCTCGAGAGCGAACACGGCATCCATGATCTCGCCGCGATCGTGCAGGCCAGGCCCGACGGCATCATGCTGCCCAAGGCGACTCGCGCCGAAGCCGATCGGCTGCACCATTATCTGACCGCGCTTGAAGCCGCCGCCGGCCTGCCGCTCGGCGCCATCCCGACCATCGCCATCGCCACCGAAACCGCCCCGGCGTTGTTCGGCCTGGGCGACTATGCCGGCTGCCCTCGCCTGTCGGCGCTCACCTGGGGTGCCGAAGACAGCGCCGCCGCGCTCGGCGCCAGCGACAACCGCGATGAAGCGGGCGAATACGAGTTCCCCTACCAGTTGTTCCGCTCGCTCTGCCTGGCCGGCGCGGCGGCGGCACGCGTGACGGCCATCGAAACCATCCATGGCGACTTCCGCGATCTGGAGGGTCTGGAAAAGGTCGCCACCCGGGCCCGGCGCGCGGGTTTCAAAGGGATGATGGCGATCCACCCCGATCAGGTCCCGGTGATCAACCAGGCCTTCTCGCCGTCATCGGAGGAACTGGTGCATGCCGAGCGCATCGTCGCCGCCTTCGCCGCAAACCCCGGTGCCGGCACGATCGGCCTGGATGGCGCGATGCTCGACATGCCCCACCTCAAGCGCGCCCAGGCAGTGCTGGCGCTGCGCCGCTGACCCTCCATCGTCATCCAGGTCTCAAGCCGGGATCCCGCTTCTTCTACTTTTTGCAAGGCAGCGGGACCCAGCTCAAGGCAGGTCACGAAGGGATGGCGGCTTCCGGGAGGCAGATGACGATCCTTGCCGTCCCGAAAAATAGGAAAGGTGCCGGATCAAGCGGGTGTAGGGATTCGGGCAACCACCTTGATTTCAAAGTCGAAACCGGCAAGCCAGTTCACACCGACCGCAGTCCAGCTGGGGTACGGTGGTTCACCGAAAATCTCGGCCTTGACGGCCATCATTGTGCCGAATTGCTGTTCAGGATCGGTGTGGAAGGTCGTGACGTCAATCACGTCGTCCCAGCCACATCCACCCGCCTGCAGGACACTTTGAAGGTTCGCGAATGCGCGGCGGACCTGTGCCTCGAAGTCGGGTTCCGGCGAACCGTCGGCGCGGCTGCCGACCTGGCCTGACACGAACAATAGGGTGTCTGCCTTTACGGCAGCGGAATAGCCATGCGCCTCGTAAAGGGCGTGGCGGTCGGCGGGAAATACCACGTCACGTTGAGCCATCTTGATCTCTCCTTGCAACACGCTTCGCTGGACATGATCGACCACCGGGTGCACATTGCATACGGAGCGTATGTGAGCTGCTGGCAACACTGTCAATCCACATACGGCACGTATGTGGAACAGTTATGATGCCAAGAAAGAGCCGCGCCGAAACGATGGAAGCCAATCGGCAGAAGCTGATCTCGGCCGCTCGCGAAGCGTTCGCTACAGCCGGGTTTGCGTCCGCCTCGATGGACGAACTTACCGCAAGCGTCGGTCTGACCCGCGGCGCGCTGTACCATGGCTTTGGCGACAAAAAGGGGTTGCTCGCGGCTGTCATCGCGCAGGTCGATGGTGAAATGGCCACTCGTGCAAAGGAGGCGGGGGCGCAGGTCAACGACCCTTGGGAGAGCCTCCTGGCGGAGGCCACGGCCTATATCGAGATGGCGCTCGATCCACAGATACGCCGCATCGTTCTGCTCGATGGCCCTGCAATTCTGGGTGATCCATCCCAATGGCCCAGCCAGAACGCCTGCCTGGCCACCACCGAGCAAGCCGTAGCTGACCTGGTCGCGCGCGGCGTCATGAAGCCTGTTGACGTCGAGGCGGCATCGCGCCTGCTAAGCGGCGCGGCCTTTGACGCCGCTCTCTGGGTCGGCGCGAGCGACGCCCCAGACATTGCCCTTCCAAAGGCCGTGCACGCCTATCGTACCATGGCCGAAGGTTTTCTGGCGAAGTGACCAAGTTGGCCGGCATAGCTCCATGCCAGACTCGTGCGGGGGAAAGGGCGGCTGCCTAAGCGGCCGGTTTGAGGGCGCCACGTTGATCTATGGAATAACCGAGATTTAGGCGGAAGCCATCGTTGCCGGTCATGAGTGTACCACTGCTTTGGCGCCTGTTCCTCGAGCTTCCGAGCGGCCCGCCGCGAGGATGCCCTCGTTGGAGGAATTCGCATTGCTCAGGCCATCGCATGGTTGAGGAGTGGCGCGCAGTGCTGGAACCTCACTAGCAAGGAAAGGCCAGCGACGTCGCGAGACGCCGCTGGCCAGCCTGCTCTTTATAGGAAGCGCTTAGTTGCTATCGGGCTCATCGTCATCATCATCTGAAGCGACCACTATTGCCCCTCCGATGATAGCAGCGGCGCCGATCGCCATTATGATGACGCCTCCGTTCGCGGCTCCGCTGGAGGCCTCGCCGACGGCCGCCTCGCCTTGTAGCGACAGAAGGGATGCGGAGGCCTGGGCCGCGGGCACTGAAGTCACGCCAAGCAACATAGCAGATGCAGTCAAGAGCTTAAGATGGCGCATAGTCAATTCTCCTTGCAGATCCCGCTCGAACAAGAGCTTTCACCTGCAAGTAACATCGTCCAGCAGTGCGCGATCAAATGCCCTAATCGCGCGATCAGGTACGACCTTTCGATGCACACTCGCACACGCCTCCATCGTCACCACGCATCGCAGCAGTGGCGAGAAGAACGCCAAGACCTGATCTCGCCGCAGCTTCTTGCGGAAGATCACCGTGCCGCGCAGATGCGACCCATGAACCTGAAAAAAACCGACTTCGCCAGATCAATGCCGACTGTGCTAACCTCACCCACGGACGCCTCCTACAGTGGCGTTTCAACACCTCCACTCTGGCACATCCATGCCGTCAGGGGGGCGTCCACCCCACGCTTTCGGGTGTGCGGTTAGCCGAACTGAACGGCCGACTTTAGAACGAAAGCTGCCCGGCGGCTAATAAGTCTCCATCCTGGTAAGACCTTGCCGCCACCTGCCCGCGTAGCCCGCTATTCCACCGTGACCGACTTCGCCAGATTCCGCGGCTGATCCACATCCGTGCCCTTGGCCACCGCGACATGGTACGCCAGCAACTGCACCGGCACGGCGTACACCAGCGGCGCGATCAGCGGATGCACCTGCGGCATCTCGATCGTCGCAACGGCATCCTCGCCGGCCTGCGCCAGCCCTGCCGCATCGGAAATCAGCACCACCCGCGCGCCGCGCGCCTTGGCTTCCTGCATGTTCGACACCGTCTTGTCGAACAGTGGGCCGGAGGGCGCCAGCACGATCAGCGGCACCGAATCGTCGATAAGCGCGATCGGCCCATGCTTCATCTCGCCCGAGGCATAGCCTTCGGCGTGGATGTAGCTGATCTCCTTGAGCTTCAGCGCGCCTTCCAGCGCCAGCGGGTAATCCGGCCCGCGCCCCAGATACAGCACGTCGCGCGCCGCCGCGATGGTGTGCGCCATCGCCTCGATATCGGCGTCGTGCGTCAGCGCGGCATTGATCCCTGCCGGCGCCTCGATCAGGTGCCGCACGATCTCACGCTCCGCTTCCTCGCTCAGCTTGCCCTTCGCCCGGGCAAGGTTGACCGCCAGCGCGGCCATCACCGCCAGCTGGCAGGTGAACGCCTTGGTCGACGCGACGCCGATCTCCGGACCCGCATGCGTCGACAGCAACAGGTCGACTTCGCGCGCCATCGAGCTGGTCGGGACGTTGATGATGCCGGCGGTGGTGACGCCGTTGGCCTTCATGTGGCGCAGCGCGGCCAACGTGTCGGCGGTCTCGCCCGACTGGCTCACCACCACGCCCAGCGTATTGGGCAGCAGCACCGGATCGCGATAGCGGAACTCGGACGCGACATCGACTTCGACCGGCAACCGCGCGAACTGCTCGATCCAGTATTTGCCGATCATGCCGACATAGCTGGCGGTGCCACACGCCACGATGGCGACGCGCTCGATCTTGGACAGGTCGAAGCTCATGTCGGGCAGCGCGACCTTCTGCTCCACCGGGCGCAGATAGGATTGCAGCGTCTGGGCGACCACGACCGGCTGTTCGTAGATCTCCTTCTGCATGAAGTGACGGTGATTGCCCTTGTCGATCAGCGCCGCCGACGCGCCGGACTGGACCACCGGGCGCTCCACTGCGGCATTGCCCTTGTCGAAGATCTCGATCCGGTCGCGGGTCAGCACCGCCCAATCGCCTTCTTCCAGATAGACGATGCGCTGGGTGAGCGACGCGAGCGCGTGCGCGTCGGACCCAAGATAGTTCTCACCCTCACCATAGCCTACCGTCAGCGGGGCACCCAGGCGCGCGCAGATCAGCATGTCGGGTTCGTTCTTGAACAGGAACGCGACCGCGAAGGCTCCGTGCAACTGCGGCAGCACCGCCGCCACGGCTTCGCGCGGACTCTTGCCCCCTTCCAGTTCGCGGCTGACCAGATGCGCCACAACTTCGGTGTCGGTCTGGCTGCGGAAGGTCCGCCCTTCCGCCATCAACGCGTCGCGCAGCGGCTTGAAATTCTCGATGATGCCGTTGTGCACGATCGACACGTCGCCGACGATGTGCGGATGGGCATTGTCCTCGGTCGGCGCGCCATGCGTCGCCCACCGGGTATGGGCGATGCCGATCACGCCGGGCAGCGGCGCTTCCGCCAGCCGCTTGCCCAGATTGACCAGCTTGCCCTCCGCGCGGCGGCGATCGATCGCGCCATCATGGATGGTGGCAATACCTGCGGAGTCATAGCCGCGATATTCCAGCCGCTTCAGCCCGTCGAACAGGCGATCGGCGACGTCTTCCTTGCCCAGGATCCCGACGATTCCACACATGTTACTTTGCTGCCTTTCTGGCTTGCATCACTTCACGGAATTTCCTGGCCCAGCCGGGCTTGGCCGTTTGCGGCGCGCGCGTCAGGCTGAGCGCGTCGGCCTCGACATCCTGCGTCACCACGGTGCCCGCCGCGACGATGGCGCCGTCGCCGATCCGCACCGGCGCCACCAGCGCGCTGTTCGACCCGATGAACGCGCCTGCGCCGATCTCGGTGCGCTGCTTCAGGTACCCATTGTAATTGCAGGTGATCGTGCCTGCGCCAATGTTCGCCCGTGCGCCGATCCGCGCATCGCCCAGATAGGTCAGGTGATTGGCCTTGGCGCCTGCCTCCAGCACTGCATTCTTTGTCTCGACGAAATTGCCGACACGAGCGCCCTCCCCGATCACCGTGCCGGGACGCAGCCGGGCATAGGGACCGATATCGGCGCCGGTGGAAACCTTGGCACCCTGAAGATGGCTGAAGGCGTGGATGGTGACGCGGTCGCCCACTTCTACCTTCGGGCCGAACACCACGTTCGGCTCGATGGTCACGTCGCGGCCCAGCACCGTGTCATGCGCGAACCAGACGGTGTCCGGCGCGACCAGGCTGACGCCCTCCGCCATCGCGCGGGCACGCCGGGCGCGCTGCCACTCGGCCTCCAGTGCCGCCAGCTCGCCACGGCTGTTGACGCCGCTGACTTCTCCGGCGTCGGTTTCCACCACCGCCGACGTGCGGCCATCCTCAGCCGCCAGCTGAACGAGGTCGACCAGATAATATTCGCCCGCTGCATTGGTGTTAGTCACGCGCGCCAGCAGCCTGAACAGATCGGCGGAGCGCACCGCCATCAGCCCGGAATTGCACAGCGTCTCGGCGCGCTCCTGGGGTGTGGCGTCCTTGAACTCGACGATCCTGCGCAGGCTTCCATCCGCATCGACCATCAGCCTGCCATAGGCGCCAGGATCGGCGGGCCGGAAGCCCAGAACCACGGTCGCCGGCATGTCGGGCATGTGCAACCGGTCGAGCATCCGGCGCAGCGTTTCGGCGGTGACCAGTGGCACGTCGCCATAAAGGATCAGCACGTCACCGGTGAAATCGGCCAGCGCCGCCTCGGCCTGCAACACTGCGTGGCCGGTGCCCAACTGCTCGGCCTGTTCCACGGTCTCGGCACCAAGCGGCCGCACGGCCGCTTCGACCTGCTCGCGTCCGGCGCCCACCACCACCACGGTGCGCGCGGGATCGAGTGCGGCGACACTGTCGATCAGGTGCAGCAGCATCGGCCTGCCCGCGATCGGGTGCAGCACCTTGTGCGTGTCGGATTTCATCCGCGTGCCCTTGCCCGCGGCAAGAATGATGGCGGCGATCGGCGATGTCATTGGATACCCCTCCGGGCGCCCTCCTGCCACGCCGCGCTTGCCATTTCCATAGGGTAGCTGCCACGCCTGCCGCCATGGCAGCTTTCCCCCACGACATCGTCGGCTTCGATCTAGACGGCACCTTGTTCGACACCAGCGCGGACCTGGCGGCGGCGCTTAACCATGTCCTGCACGGGCTCGAACGGCCGCCGCTTTCGCGCGCGCAGGTGACTTCGATGGTCGGCGAAGGCACGCGGCGCATGCTTGCCAAGGGACTGGAAGCAAGCGGCGACTGCACCCCCGAGCTCGTCGACCGGAGCTATCCCCAGCTAATGGGCTTCTACGAAGCCCATCTCACGGCCGGTACCCGGCCCTATCCCGGGCTCGTGGCGGCGCTCGACGGCTTGGCAGAGGCGGGCGCGACGCTGGCGGTGGTCACCAACAAGGTCGAGCATCTCGCGGTCAGGCTGCTTGCGGACATGGGGCTGGCGGACCGCTTCGCCACCGTGATCGGCGGCGACACGGTGGGCGAAGGTAAGCCCTCCCCGCTGCCCATTCTCGAAATGATCCGCCGCTGCGGCGGCGGCCGGGCCGCGTTCGTCGGCGACTCCCGCTTCGACGTGGAGGCCGCGCGCAACGCCGGGGTGCCGGTGGTCGCCGTCAGCTTCGGTTTTCTGGGACACGGCGTACACGATCTGAACCCGGACGCAGTGATCGATCATTTCGTTGAGCTTGTGCCCGCGCTCACGCGTTTGGGCCAGCCGAACCACAGGAGCACCGCATGAGCAATGGACGTCCCCGCGCGCTGGTAACCGGCGCTTCCGCCGGCATCGGCAAGAGCTATGCCGAGCACCTTGCCCGCACCGGCCACGATCTGGTCCTCGTCGCCCGCCGCGCCGACCGCCTCGAGGCACTTGCCGCCGAGCTGCGCGACACCACCCAGGCGGAGGCCGAAGTTCTTGCCGCCGACCTTGGCGCCGACGCTGGGGTGGACATGGTCGTGGGGCGGATCGACAAAGGTGACATCGCCTTTCTCGTCAACAATGCCGGCTTCGCCGCCCGCGGAAAGGTCGCCGAACTCGACACGCAAGCCCTCGACGCGATGCTGCGTGTCAACATAATCGCGCTTTCCAGGCTTTCCGCCTCGGCGATGCGGTCCATGACAGCCCTCCGCCGCGGCACTATCGTCAACTTATGTTCGGGCACCGTCTTCATGCAAATGCCCGGCAATGCCGGTTACGGCGCTTCGAAAAACTACGTGATGGCCTTCACCCGCCACATGCAGGCCGAAGCTCAAGGAACCGGCGTCCGCGTGCAATTGCTGGTGCCGGGCGTGATCGCCACCGACTTTCACGAAATCGCCGGCAACGCGCTGGAAAACTTTCCTCCCGAACGCGTGATGCAACCCGACGACCTCGTCGTCGCCTCGCTTCGCGCGCTGGAAATGAACGAGCCTGTCTGCATCCCTTCGCTCCCTGACATTCGCAATTGGGACAATTACGTCGCCGCCGAGGCCCTGGTCGCGAAGGATGCCTCACGCGACAAGCCCGCACCACGCTATCACGGAGCGTAACCGTCAGCGCGGCACATGTCCCTTGCGCCACTTGGTCCACAAGTGGCGCAACAGCATCGTCGGCGGCATCCGGATTGCGTGGCTACGCACGTAAAATCCAAACCGCGTCAGCCGCCGCGTCGGTCTACCCCAGCCATCCCGCGCAGTCAGGCGGCGCAGGTACAGCGGGTCAGCCCCGCGAAGCCTTTGCCAACCTTCGGGCACCTGTGTTCCATACAGCGCGTGCGACAGCCGCGCCGCCCGCGCTACCGCGCTCCCAAGGCCATGCAGATCAGCGCGCGTCACAAGACCCTCACTTCCGAACTCGTCGAGCAGGCAGTGCATGTCCCACAGGTTGCGCAACCCACCCGCCAAGTCTCCATCGGCGAACAAGTGCGCGGCCGCGTGGCACATCACATCTTGCGGTGAAAGCATGCGCAACCCACTGCCAAATTCGACACTGTCAGCGATCAGCGCCGCCGCATTGGGCCTGACGCGCGCGGTCAGCGGCAAGATCGTGTGGTGGACATCAATCATGCGGTCACGCTCACGATGGATCAGAGGTGGGAGCTCGTGCATCCAGCGGCGGTAATAGACATCGTCATAGGCGTCGGATTTCACCCATTCCCATCCTGCCGCCAGTAGCGCCGCTTCTGCAGCATCGATCCGCTCGTGCGGAACCAGGATATCGAGATCACCGATCGACCTGCCGACTCCTGCAGCAAGGCCAGCTGCAACGAAGGCGGTGCCTTTCAGCAAGATCACCGGAATATCCGCCGCACCAAACGCCCGCCGAGTCATCTCGGCTTCCCACAACGCGGCGACGCGACACTGCTCGGCGGATCGGCGCGCGTCCTCCAATATCCTCGTCACGGGCACCGGCACCTCGACGCCATGCAGCCTCCAAGCCAAACTGCCGATCAGTTGCTCCGCACGCGCGATCGCGAGCAGCGCATTCCAATCCTTGCTGTCGAGGATGGTGGTGGACATCGGGTCCCGCAACGCGCCGGCGAGAAGCAGGCCGTCGCTCACAATGCGTCCCATAGCCGCTCAACCTGAGCTAGCGCAGTCGTGGTGTCCGGATAGTCGATCGCCTGCGCAGGCACGCTGCGTACCAAGTCTGTCAGTGCTGTGAAGCCATGCTCACCCATGGCGACGTAATTGGTCGAAGCTTGAGTCAATCGGACGAACACTTCACTTGGAAGCACCTTACGCTCATCGGCATCGAACCCAAAGCTGGGGAACAGCAAAAGCGCCGGGACGGCAGCTTCCCCCATTGCCGCAATGGATCGCGCGTCCGGCACCAGATGCCGTATCGTGCCCTTCGGCGTTCCCTTTAGAACGGGCCCAAACCGTGCCTTGGGCAGTGCACGCATGACTTCATCGATCGCGGCATTCTTTAGGCTAACCAATCTGGGAAAGCCGTGCACACGTCCGGTGGCGGGGTCGATCAGTGCAAATTCGTCGCCCATCAACCGCCAGCCGCGCGACATCATCAGCGCAGCGAGGGTGGACTTTCCCGCGCCCGAGAGCCCGGTCATGAGCACCGCCTTGCCGTCGCGCTCCACGGCAGAGGCATGAAGCAGCAGATACCGGCGCTGGCCCAGTGCCATTTGCAGGTTCATCGCCATTTCGGCAGCCAGCAATCCTTGCGACAGTGGCAAGGGCGCCGCATCCGGGATGACGAAGTCGCCGCCTATATGAACCGCGGGACGCAGAAAGCGCCGCCATGGACGCGCGGCGAACAGGTGGACGTTGAAGTCCGCGATTTGGTCATCAGGCGCAGGATAATCCCGGTACAAATCGCGGATGGACTCGATTGGCTCTTGCCAGTCGCTGCCGATCCGAAAACCGACCGGCCCGATCCGCAGCTCAGTCAGGTGCCGCATCGGCGATCAACCAACCCGCAGGCACCGAGTTCATCCAACCTGGCCTCAAGCGCGGAAAGGTCTGCATCGGGTATTGCGAAACGATCTGAAAGCCGCGCCAGCAGAACCACCGAGGTCAGCGCTTCGTCGCCCAGCATCTCGAGAATCTCGGGGACCGGCGAGTCAACCACGTGGGTGGCGCCCGACGTGCGATGATAGATAAGCGTCAAAGCATCGAGCGGGACGATTCGCAGCGTCGCACCGGGAGCCGCGCGGTAAGTAATAGGCTCCACGGCCTCAGCCGCGCGGCATCTGCAACGACGCAAAGCAGGTGAAGCCGCTAGTGCCCGATTGAAGCCGACGGATGTAGTTGGTGTAGGCGCGGCTGCTGTTGTAATCCGCACCCGGCAAGTTGCCACCGGCTAGCGCGCGACGAACATCTTCCGCTTTGAACGCGCCACTGGGCGGCGGAAACGCGCCTGGGGTACCCGTGGGAACTAGTGAGCCGTCCGCCGCGATATAGCTCCCGGCGCGGCTGGCATCGGGTACCGGAATCTCACAATTAGCGATCGAGGCGCTGGTCTGCGCCAGAGCTGGACGAATGGACACAATTGCTGATGCGCCGGCCGCACCCAGCATGAGCGCACGGCGTCGGGTCGCCTCGGGTCCTTGTTGATCGTCGGCCATAGATCCTTGTTCTGCAACAAGGCCTCTTTCGCAATCGTAAATCGGCCCTCGCTTGAGCGTTCAGTTACGGTAGAACATGGCCATGCCAGTGTTTCTCGGACTACGCACTCTGCTCGCTATTGCCCTAATCGCCGTCGGGACGCTCGCCAGCCTGTTGATCAACGGCGACGTTCAGACGGCGTTGATCGTGCTCGTATCGGGCGTGGCCGCGGTTCTGGTCGCGTCGGGCGGCGCCGAGGAGGTTCACCCAGCCTCGCCTGCGGCCGTTCCGGTTGGCCCGAAACTCGATTCGACAATCGCAGCGGTGATCGAGGCGATTGCCGAACCGTTGCTGGTCATTGCGGATAACCATGTCGAAGCGGCGAACCTCGGTGCGCGTGAGTTGCTCGGGCAGCATATCCTAGGCGAGGATGTGCGAGTCGCCATCCGGCACCCAGCTGCGGCCGAACGGCTGATGGACCCCCAGGACGGGATCGATGCCGGCCCAATCTATTTGGTTGGCCTGGGGACACGCGAGCAGCGGTGGGAGATGCGGATTCGCAATCTCGACGGAGGCCGGCGCGTCGTCCACCTGATCGACCGTACCGGAAACTATGCCGCGGAGCGCATGCGCGTCGATTTCGTCGCAAACGCCAGCCACGAACTCCGCACGCCGCTCGCGTCGCTGCTGGGCTATGTGGAGACACTGAGCGACGAGGCTGGGGAAGATCCCGATATCCGTGGACGCTTCCTGAAGATCATGTTCGGTGAGGCACGGCGGATGCAGCGCCTCATCGACGACCTGATCTCGCTGAGCCGGATCGAGGCGGAGAAGTATCGCGCGCCTAGCCAATCGGTGGCGTTGGGGGAACTGATCGGACAAGTGTGCCAAGAGCTCTCCGGCAGTCCGCGTGCCGCCGACCTGGTGACGCAAGTCGCCGACGTGCCGCCGGTTCGCGGCGACACGTCGCAATTGAGCCAGTTGCTCCACAACATCATCGGCAACGCGATGAAATATGGGCGTGAGCATACGCCGGTCACGATCAGCCTCGTACCCGAAGGCACCTCAATGGTGCGCCTCACCGTCTCGGACGAGGGCGAAGGCGTCCCACAGCAACACCTGCCACGGCTTACCGAGCGTTTCTATCGCGTCGATTCAGGCCGGAGCCGCTCTTTAGGGGGAACGGGCCTGGGTCTGGCGATCGTCAAACATGTCGTCGAGCGTCATCGCGGCCGGCTGGACATCTCCAGCGTGGTGGGCAAGGGCACGACCGTGAACATCCTCCTCCCGCTCCAGACCGTGTCATAAAGGCGTAACCGTGTTGCAAGACAGCGCCCCTCGCGTGCCGTTTGCACGACTCGTGCTGCGAAATGGGGGAACGGCAATTATTGGCAAGCTGGCACTGGTAGCGGGCGCGCTTGCGCTGACCGCTTGTGGCAGCAACACGGCGCGGGAAATCCGTGTCGTTGGCTCCTCGACCGTTTATCCCTTCACCACCGCTGTAGCCGAAGCCTTTGTAAACCAGGACGGCGGGCGCAAAGCGCCGGTCGTGGAGTCCATCGGCACCGGCGGGGGCATTGCCCGCTTCTGTGCTGGCGTGGGTTGGGAGTATCCCGACATCGCCAACGCATCGAGGCAGATGAAGAAATCCGAATATGCGCTGTGCCAGCGCAATGGCGTCGGCGAGATCCTGCAAGTGCAGATCGGTATCGACGGGGTGGCAATCGCCGAGGCGAAGAAGGGCCCTGGCCTCCACCTGTCAAAGCGCGATCTTTATCTGGCGCTCGCAGCCAGTCCATATGGGCGGCCCAACCGCGCCCGCATGTGGCGCGACGTGAACCCAGCCCTTCCAGCGCTTCCCATCCAAATCATGGGCCCACCCTCGACCAGCGGCACACGCGACGCGTTGGTCGAACTGATCCTGGCGCCGGGTTGCACAGCCGTGGACCCGGAGGCTAAGGCACTCAAGGCCCAGACCAGCCAGGCCGCGTTCGACGAACGCTGTAAGCGCATCCGCGACGACGGCGTTTATATCGACAAAGGCGAGAACGATAACCTGATCGTCCAAGGATTGTCCGCCAACCCGAACGCGCTGGGCGTGTTCGGCTATTCCTATCTGGAAGAGAATGCCGACCGGCTGGAGGGCGCGCCTATCGATGGCGTCGTACCCAGTGCGCAAACCATTGCATCGGGACAATATCCAGGCGCACGCCCGCTGTATCTTTACGTGAAGAAGCGGCACTTGCGAGCAGTCCCCGGCCTTGCAGATTTTCTTGCGCTCTACAGCACGATGTGGAGCCCCAATGGCAGGCTGGCTTCGCGCGGGCTGATTGCCGCGCCCGAGGATGTCCGTGCGCAGGCTGCCCAGGTGATCGCGCAGCGGCGGGCGCTGAAGCCCGCAGAATTGCATTGAGGCTGCTGTCGTGAACGCCTTCGCCCTCATGTTCCTGGTCGCTGGGCTCGGCCTGATTGGCTGGCTAACCGCACGCAGCCGCGCCGCACGTTTCGATCGTGGCGGCGCCAAGCGGCTCCATTCCCTGCCCGCTCAGCATGGCTTTTTCGTTGCCATGTGGGTCGTGCTTCCAGCGTTATTGTTCGTGGCGGCGTGGGGCGCCATATCGCCGGCGTTGGTGAAGCAAACTGTGCTGGAACACCCTGCCGCATCGCAATTGCCTCAATTCGACTTCGAGCGCGACGCGCTCCTCGCCGAAGCTAGCCGCGTGGCGGAGCAGCCGGGCGTCGCCGCCTTCGATCCCGTGGCGCAGCAGCTGGTCGCTCCCACCCGGGCCGCCAAGGTACGGTACGACTGGATCGGCACCGCCGGGGCCATTCTCCTCGCCTTTGCCGGCGGTGCCTACGCCTTCACTCGCATCCGTGCGAGCTTCCCCGCGCGCAGCAGCGTGGAGCGCGGCATGATGCTGATGCTGTTGGTGGCATCGCTGATCGCGATCCTGACGACGGTCGGCATTTTTCTCTCGCTCTTGTGGGAATCGGTCCGCTTCTTTGGACAGGTGTCGATCACCGACTTCCTGTTTGGTACGCATTGGAGCCCGCAAGTCATTGATCCCGCGCGTCCGGGCCGTTCTCTGGGGGCAGTGCCACTATTCTGGGGAACGTTCTTCATCGGCGCAGTGATCGCCATGATCGTCGCTATTCCTTTTGGGTTGATGAGCGCGATCTATCTCACGCAATATGCGGCGCCGCAGGTCCGGCGTTGGATGAAACCGATCCTGGAGATTCTCGCCGGCGTTCCAACCGTCGTTTATGGCTATTTCGCTGCGCTGACCGTCGCCCCCGCGGTTCGCGACCTGGCCGTGGCGTTCGGATACCCCTATGCAAGCTCGGAAAGCGCGCTCGCTGCCGGGCTGGTGATGGGCGTGATGATCATCCCGTTTGTATCGTCAATGGCGGATGACTCGATCGCAGCAGTGCCAACGGCGATGCGTGACGGCAGCTTGGCGATGGGTGCCACCAAAAGCGAAACGATTTCCCGCGTCTTGATCCCCGCCGCGCTTCCGGGGGTGGTCGCCGGCATTCTACTCGCAGTAAGCCGCGCGATCGGTGAGACGATGATCGTGGTGATGGCGGCCAGCGGCGCCGCGAACATCACGCTCAATCCTTTCGAAAGCGCGACCACGGTTACCAAACAGATCGTCGATCTGCTTACCGGCGAATCTGAATTCGACAGCCCCAAGACGCTCGCCGCGTTCGCGCTGGGCCTGACGCTGTTCGTCATCACGCTGCTGCTCAACATCGTCGCTTTGCGCGTCGTGAAACGGTACCGCGAAGCTTATGAATAACGCTCGCGCCACTCAGTCCACGCAGGCACAGGAGCGGGCACCGACCGATTGGAAGACGGTTGCGATGCAGCGCCGTATCCGCAAACGTTATCGGGCCGAGCGTCGCTTCCGCTTCTTCGGCATCGCCGCCGTCGTGCTTTCAGCCGCATTTCTCGCCTTTTTGCTCGTGACGATGGTGGCGCAGGGTTGGCGAGGCTTCACGCGTACCGAGATCATGCTGCCCATCGACTTCCCCGCGAGCGGGATGATGGTGGAACGCGCGCAACTTGACACCGCGGGAGCCGACCTCGCCCTTGCCGGCGCTGGGCTGGAAAACGCAGTGAAGTCTGCAGCCGCAGCGGCCTTCGGGCCGGGCGGCGAAAGCTATATCTCTGACAACGCTTGGGTAAGCGTTCGCAAGGCGATCAAGCACGACGCCTCGGTTCTGGACCGCAAGACGCAAATGCGCGTGCCGGCCTCTAGCGAGGTCGATCAAGCTATGGCTGGGCGCGGCACGTCGGAGATCCTCGCCGCTGTAGCCAAGCTTAAAAATGCGGGTTTGGTGTCGCGGCATCTAAATCTGGACTTCCTGAAGGTCTCGGACTCCACCGATCCGGTGGCGGTGGGCATCTGGGGCGCGCTTAAGGGGTCGCTGCTCACGATGTTCGTAACGTTCCTGATCGCCTTCCCCGTCGGCGTCCTGTCCGCGATCTACCTTGAGGAATATGCGCCGCGGAACCGCTGGACCGACCTGATCGAAGTGTCGATCAACAATCTGGCTGCGGTCCCCTCCATCATCTTCGGCTTGCTGGGACTTGCCGTGTTTCTCGGCAGCTGGTCGCTGTTTGGCTATCGCGTGGGCCCGCTCCTGCCGCGTTCGGCGGCGCTGGTGGGTGGCCTGACACTGGCGTTGATGATCATGCCGGTGATCGTGATTGCCAGCCGTAACGCGATCAAGGCGGTGCCACCTTCGATTCGCGACGCTGCGCTGGGAATCGGCGCCAGCCCGATTCAGGTCGTGTTCCACCACGTCCTTCCGCTCGCGATGCCCGGTATTCTGACCGGCACGATCATCGGCATGGCGCGCGCACTCGGCGAGACCGCACCGCTGCTGCTGATCGGCATGCGCGCCTTTATCGTCACGCCGCCCGGTGGCCTGACCGATCCTGCCACGGTGCTGCCGGTGCAGATCTTCCTGTGGTCCGACGAAGTCAGCCGCGGCTTTGTCGAGAAAACCAGCGCCGCGATTATCGTGCTCCTGGTGTTCCTGCTCGCCATGAACGGGCTCGCCATCTATCTTCGTAACAAGTTCGAGACCCGCTGGTGATGACCGACGCTCCGCACAAGATGACCGCACGAGACGTGAGCGTCTTCTACGGCGAAAAGCAGGCCGTGAAGAACGTTTCGATCGACATCGACATGGACCGGGTGACGGCGTTCATCGGGCCCTCGGGATGTGGCAAGTCGACGTTCCTGCGGACCCTCAACCGCATGAACGACACCATCGGCAACGCGCGAGTCGAAGGGCAGATTACGCTGGATGGTGAGGATATCTATTCCTCGGGGATGGATGTGGTGCAGCTGCGTGCGCGCGTCGGCATGGTGTTCCAGAAGCCGAACCCTTTTCCGAAGTCGATCTTCGAGAACGTCGCCTACGGCCCGCGAATCCACGGCCTGGCGAACTCCAAAGCCGACTTGGAGGAAATCGTCGCCCGGTCGCTGCGTCGCGCCGGGCTGTGGGAAGAAGTGAAGGACCGCCTCAACGACAGCGGCACGGCTCTGTCTGGCGGCCAGCAGCAGCGGCTTTGCATTGCGCGCGCCATCGCCGTCGATCCCGAGGTAATCCTGATGGACGAGCCGGCGTCGGCGCTAGACCCGATTGCCACCGCCAAGATCGAGGAACTGATTCACGAACTTCGCGGCCGCTACGCCATCGTGATCGTTACGCACAACATGCAGCAGGCGGCCCGCGTCAGCCAGCGCACCGCATTCTTCCACTTGGGTAATCTGGTGGAATATGGCGACACCGACAACATCTTCACCGCACCTCGCGAGGAACGGACGAAGGACTATATCACCGGAAGGTACGGCTAATGGCAACCGGCCACGAACACACCGTCAAGGCGTTCGATCAGGACATCAGCCAGCTTCGCGCCCTGATCTCCCAAATGGGCGGCCTCGCCGAGCAGGCGATCCACGACGCGATGAAAGCGCTGTCACGCGGTGATACTGCCCTCGCCAAGGAGGTCCGTAAAAAGGACAAGCAGATCGATGCGATCGAGGCGGAGCTGGAGAAGCTCATCGTGCGAGTGATCGCACTGCGTGCGCCGATGGCTGACGACCTGCGCGAAGTGATAGCCGCGCTGAAGATAGCTGCGGTGATTGAGCGTATCGGCGACTACGCCAAGAACATCGCCAAGCGCGTGCCGATGATCCATACCGAGGGTGAGGACCGCATCGAGGCAATCTCAATTCTGCCGGCCATGGCGCAGCTGGCCAGCGACATGGTGCACGATGTGCTGGACGCGTTTTCGGCGCGCGATGCGGAGGCCGCTGCCCGGATCTGCGAGCGCGACAATGCTCTGGATGATTTCTACGACTCGATCTTCCGCACGCTGGTCACCTTCATGGTCGAAAATCCGCGTACGGTGAGCCAGGTCGCGCATCTTTTGTTCGTCGCGAAGAACCTCGAGCGGATTGGCGACCACGCCACCAATGTCGCAGAAATGGTCTATTTCGCTGCAACCGGCCGCTATCTTGCGGACGAGACGGCTACAGGCTGAGGAGTTCGCAATGGCCCGAGTCAATATGCTGCTGGTCGAGGACGACGCAGCCATCGCCGAACTGGTCTCCTGGCACTTCAAACGCGAGGACTACGAAGTCAAGCACACGCCCGATGGTGAGGAGGCGCTGCTCCTCGCCAAGGAGGCGACACCCGACATTGTCCTGCTCGACTGGATGGTAGAGGGTCTTTCCGGGATCGAAGTATGCCGCCGCCTGCGCCGCATGCCCGAGACGGCGAACATTCCGATCATCATGCTTACTGCACGCGGCGAGGAAGAGGATCGGGTCCGCGGACTGGAGACCGGCGCCGACGATTACGTCACCAAGCCGTTCAGCCCGCGCGAACTCGTGGCACGGGTGGGCGCAGTCCTACGACGCGTCCGGCCCGCACTTGCCGGGGAGGCGCTGACCTATGCCGATATTGAAATGGACACGGTGGGCCACAAGGTGCGCCGCGGCGGCGAAGTCATATCGCTGGGCCCGACTGAATTCCGGCTGCTCAAGCATTTCTTGGAGCATCCCGGCTGGGTGTTTTCGCGGGAACGCTTGCTCGACGCCGTCTGGGGGCACGATTCGGATATCGAGTCGCGCACGGTTGACGTGCATATCCGCAGACTGCGCAAGGCGATCAACAATGGTGATCGTCCCGACATCATTCGCACCGTCCGGTCGGCAGGCTACTCCCTGGACGCGGGGAACTGAGGGAGCCATCTCGCTACTTCTGAGTTTCCTTCATGGGCGCGCAAGCGTTCCGACAACAAATTCAGGAGAAGCTTGATGAAGCTTATCGCACTCGCAGCTGCTCTTGCCATGGGTGGTGTGGCCGTTGCTCAGGAAGCGCCGCAGACTACCGCTACCACGGCAACACAGGGTCAGACCCCGCAGTCGACAACAACCGCGCCTGACACGGCCGTCACCCAGACTACCACCGGCGCTGGCACGGCAAGCGACGCTGCCACTTCGAGCGATGCGACTACTGCGCCTGCAACTGACCCAGCAGGAACGACGGCGGCGCCAACCATGGGCGCCACAGCGAGCACGCCAGCGCCTGCCGCACAGGCATCTTACCCGCTTTGCTCGCGCACCGTGACTGATCAGTGGCGTCAGCGCGGCGGCCGGTGATTGAGCGCACGCAATAGGGCGTTCACCGTCAATAGCTTAGGAGGCGCCCTACCATGTGGGGCGCCTCTTTTCGTTCCAGCTCCCAGCAAGCACGCAAGTTTGCGATAATCACGGCAGCGCTACACGCCAGCCAATCCAATCAAGCTCAGTCGACGAGTTTCATCAACCGGCGCTCAACGGGCGCCAGAACCGGGCCAAGCTCATGACCGCGCTTCAGGATGGCCCCCGCCTCGCCAATCAGCGCCCACATTCCCTGACGGTTGCGTAGCGCCGGCCGCTTCTCGATCCGAAACTCCGGACGCTCGGCTGCCCGGCGGAAAGCAGCGAAAATGGCGCTGTCGACGTCCAGCTGAATGGCATAATCCTTCCAATGCCCGGCTGCGACCATGCGGCCATAGAGATCGAGAATGCGGGTAAGTTCGATGCGGTCGAAGCCGACCTGCGACGGCCGGCCGAGTGGCAGCGGGGTGACAGTTCCCATGAGCATCAAAGTAGGAAGGCGCTAAGCGCCAAACAACCTTAGCCGATATTACGTCGACCGGCCGCGTCAGCTTCACCCGCTTCGATCATCGCGTCCAAGCGTTTGCGGAGCGTTTCAATCTCGCACCGCATCAATTCGAGCTTCTGCGTAGCCGGATCGAACACTTCGCTGCACGGCGTGCCATAGGGCACGAAGTCCTTCTGCCAGGCCGCTGCTTCTACCAAGGTGGGCTTGGCGGGAATGCCCACCATTACCGCGCCTTCAGCGACGTCTTTAGTAACCACGGCATTCGCGCCGATACGGGCGCGGGCCCCCACATCGATTGGCCCCAGCACCTGCGCGCCCGAACCGATGATCACGCCGTCGCGAAGCGTCGGGTGGCGCTTGCCTCCCACACCATTGTCAGGGCTGGTTCCACCCAAGGTGACACATTGATAGATCGTAACGTTATCCCCGATCTCGGCCGTTTCCCCAATCACGACGAAACCATGGTCGATAAAGAAGTTTCGGCCGATCCGCGCGCCTGGGTGGATGTCGATCGCCGTGGTCCAGCGCGACCAATGATTGACCAGCCGGGCAAGGAAAAACCGGCGCGCACGGAACAGGCGATGCGCAAGCCGGTGATAGCCGAGTGCCCACACGCCCGGATACAGTAGTATCTCGGCGCGGCTGCGCGGGGCCGGGTCACGCGCCCGGATCGAATCGATGTACGTCGCCAGACGCTGGAACATGGCCGGTCCCCTTTGGTTGCGGCTATCTAGTGGGTCCGGACGGCGAATTCCAGAAGCACCGATCCGGGGCTTGCATGCGCTAAACACTATCTGTCTTGTAGGAGATGGGGGCGCCGGCCATCCCAGGCGCCTGAACCATCGCGAGGCGCTGAATGTTTGCAGGCGTAACCATTTCCGAGCTTCTTCCCTATGTCGCCGCAGGCTTTGCCGCCCAGCTGGTCGACGGCGCGCTGGGCATGGCGTTCGGGGTGATCTCCAGCACCTTGCTGGTGAGCGTGCTGGGAGTGGCACCAGCCACTGCATCGGCAGGCGTGCATGTCGTGGAGACCTTCACCACCGGCGTTTCTGGAATCAGCCACGTGCTGCACCGCAACGTCAACTGGAAGCTGTTCGGGCGGCTGCTGATCCCCGGCATCATCGGCGGCGTGATCGGCGCCTATGTGCTGACCTCGCTCGATGCGTCGGTGACGCGCCCGTTCGTGATGGGCTATCTCGCCTGTATCGGGCTCTACCTGCTGTTTCGCGCCGCACGCTTTCCCCCGACGCAGCGCGAGCCCAAGATCGTCGAGCCGCTGGGGCTGGTCGGCGGATTCTTGGACGCAGCCGGCGGCGGCGGCTGGGGACCGGTGGTGACGAGCAACCTGCTGGTCCAGGGCGCGCAGCCGCGCACCACGATAGGCACGGTGAACACCACCGAATTCTTCCTGACGCTGACGATTTCAGCGACCTTCCTCTTCCATATCGGCACGCAGGGATTCACGCCGGAATTCTGGCACCCAGTGCTTGGGCTGCTGATCGGCGGCGTAATTGCAGCGCCGTTCGGTGCCTTCTTCGCTAAGCGGGTGCCGACGCGCGTCCTGCTGTTGTTGGTGGGCATCGTGCTGACGCTGACCAGCTTGTACAGTCTGACCCGGGCGATCGGCTGGATCTGACAACGCGCAACTCTGCCGATCATTGAGTGACAAAATCGATCAGTCCGAGCGGACCAATCGGTTTCGCATTGCAGCAAAGTCTGCCTATATCCTGCTTCGAACCAAACACCTGTCTCGGAGAATTATTGCATGGCGCTTATTGGAAGCACGCTGAAGCCCTTCACCACCACGGCATACAAGCAGGGCAAGTTCGTCGACGTCAGCGACGCGGACGTGCGCGGCAAATGGGCTGTCTTCTTCTTCTACCCCGCCGACTTCACCTTCGTGTGCCCGACCGAGCTGGAAGACCTGGCCGACATCTATCCGCAGCTGCAGAAGATGGGCGTGGAAGTGTATTCGGTGTCGACCGACACCCACTTCAGCCACAAGGCTTGGCACGACACCTCGCCGGCCATCGGCAAGATCGACTATTTCATGCTGGGCGACCAGAACCACGTCCTCGCCACCAACTTCGACGTTCTGCGTGAGGGCCAGGGCCTGGCCGATCGCGGCACCTTCGTCGTCGATCCCGAAGGCGTGATTCAGCTGGTCGAGATCACGTCGGAAGGCGTCGGCCGCAACGCGACCGAGTTGCTCCGCAAGATCAAGGCCGCACAGTACATCGCTGCGCATCCGGGCGAAGTCTGCCCCGCGAAGTGGGAAGAGGGTGAAGATACCCTGGCCCCGTCGCTGGACCTGGTCGGCAAGATCTAAGGCGCCCCTCCCCTCCCCCTTGTGGGGGCGCCCAATGGCGGGCCGGGGTGGAGAGTCCCTCCCACCCCGGCCCGTTTTTTTTCGAGTGGACCCCACCGGCGACGCCGGGCCTATTCGACTGAGTACACAGGAGTTTTCTCGCATGCTCGACGCAAATCTGACGCAGCAGCTCAAGGCCTATCTCGTGAACATCCGCGAGCCCATCAAGCTCGTCGCCAGCATCGGCGACGATGCAAAGTCGCGCGAGATGGAGAAGCTACTGAACGACATCGCCGCGCTGTCCGACAAGATCGCCGTCGTGACCGGCACCGACAAGCGCGTGCCCAGCTTCATGATCCGCCGGGCGGGCACCGACATCGGCGTGCGCTTTGCCGGGCTTCCGATGGGGCATGAGTTCACCTCGCTGGTGCTGGCACTGCTCCAGGTGGGCGGTCACCCGTCCAAGGCGGCGCAGGATGTCATCGACCAGGTCAAGAACCTGGATGGCGACTATGAGTTCGAGACCTATTTCTCGCTCAGCTGCCAGAACTGCCCGGACGTGGTGCAGGCGCTGAACCTGATGGCCGTGCTCAATCCGCGCATCCAGCACACCGCTATCGAGGGGTCGCTGTTCCAGCCCGAAATCGAGGCGCGGCAGATCATGTCGGTGCCAACGGTGTACCTGAACGGCGAGCCGTTCGCCTCTGGCCGGATGGAGCTGGAGCAGATCGTCGCCAAGATCGACACCGGCGCCACCGCGCGCGCGGCCGAGAAGATCAAGAACAAGGACCCCTTCGAGGTTCTGGTGATCGGCGGCGGCCCTGCCGGCGCGGCGGCCGCGATCTATTCGGCGCGCAAGGGCATCCGCACGGGCATCGCCGCCGAGCGTTTCGGCGGGCAGGTGCTCGACACCATGTCGATCGAGAACTTCATCTCCGTGCCGCACACCGAGGGTCCTAAGCTCGCGGCGCATCTGGAGCAGCACGTCAAGGACTACGATGTCGACATCATGAACCTGCAAGCGGCGGCCAAGCTGGTCCCCGCGAAGCGCGAAGGCGGGCTGCATGAAGTGGTGCTGGCCAACGGCGCGACCTTGAAGGCGCGCACCGTGATCCTGTCGACCGGCGCGCGCTGGCGCCAGATGAACGTGCCGGGGGAGGACGCGTATCGCAACAAGGGCGTGACCTATTGCCCGCATTGCGATGGCCCGTTGTTCAAGGGCAAGCGCGTTGCCGTGATCGGCGGCGGCAATTCGGGCGTCGAGGCGGCGATCGACCTCGCCGGGATCGTCGCGCATGTCACGCTGATCGAATATGATAGCCAGCTTCGCGCCGACGCGGTGCTTCAGCGCAAGCTGGGCTCGCTGCCCAACGTGAAGATCATCACTTCGGCGCTCACCACCGAAGTGAAGGGCGACGGATCGAAGCTGACCAGCCTGACCTACAAGGACCGCAATCATGGCACGAGCCACGAGGTCGAGCTGGAAGGCATCTTCGTCCAGATCGGACTGGTGCCGAACACCGAATGGCTGAAGGGCGCGATCGGCCTTACCCAGCGGGGCGAGATCGAAATCGACGATCGCGGCGAGACCTCGCAAAAGGGCGTCTTCGCGGCGGGCGACTGCACCACCGTGCCGTACAAGCAGATCGTTATCGCGATGGGTGCCGGCTCGACGGCGGCGTTGTCGGCGTTCGATTACCTGATACGGCTGCCGGCGGAGATCGAGGCAGAGGCAGCCTGACGCCTGGAAATACGGGAACAAACGGGCCGGGGAGGGATCTCCGGTCCGTTTTCGTTTGCGTTCTTGCGGCAAGATTCCGCTGCCGATCATCACCTATGCCCATCGTGCCTCTATGAAGAGGGGGTTAAGCAGGGGGATCGGTTAGCATGGGCATCAGCGATTTAGCCGGTATCGGCGCGAGGAAAGCCATTTCCGGCAAGTCCTTTATGTGTCGCAACCCGCATCCATCCAAGGCCGAGCAGGTGATCGCCGAGTTTCGCAAGGAGGCGAAGAAGACTCCGATGGAGCGACTGCGCGACAATATCCTCAAGCGTCACAATATGACGCAGGAACAGTTCGACGCGCTGTCGCCGGAGCTGAAGGCTCCAATCCAACGCGAGATAGAGGAAGCGATGCGGCGCGCCGTTAAAGGCGGACGGGACGGCAGCGCGCACGCCGGGACCAATGCCAACGTCCTCGCCTGAGATGCCCCGGCAAACCCTCGCCTAATCGCTCCAACCGTTCTATGTCGCACCTGCAATCGACAGGGGCGATCAGTGGCACAGACCTACCTACCAACGCTGAAGCAACTCCAATATCTGGTGGCGCTGCATGATTCGGGGCATTTTGGGCGCGCCGCAGAGGCTTCGTTCGTCACGCAATCGACGCTGTCGGCTGGCATCCGCGAACTCGAGACGCTGATCGGCGTGGTGCTGGTCGAACGCACGCGCCGCGTGGTGCGCTTCACGCCGCTGGGCGAGCAGATCGTCGACAAGGCCCGCCGCGTGCTGCGCGAGGCCGAGGAGCTGGGCGACCTCGCCCGGGCTGCCGGACGGCCGCTCTCGGGCGAGATGCGGATGAGCGTCATCCCAACCATCGCCCCCTTCCTCCTGCCTCGCATCCTCCCGCGGCTCCGCAAGGATTATCCTGAGCTGAAACTCTATCTTCGTGAGGAAACCAGCGGTCAGGCCTGCGAGCAGCTTCACCAGGGCCGCACCGACTGCGTGCTGCTCGCGCTGCCCTTCTCGTGTGGCGACGTGGAGGCGGCGCCCTTGTTCGACGACCGGTTGTTCGTCGCCTTTCATGAAGGCGAGATGGACCCCACTCCGGTGATCAAGCCCGCCGACATCGACGAGACTCGGCTGCTCATGCTCGAGGACGGACATTGCCTGAAGGACCATGCCCTGGCGGCATGTAACCGGCCCGAGCTACGCGCCGAGGCGACGATGCTTGGTACCTCGCTTCACACCATGGTGCAGATGGTCGACAATAGCCTCGGCGTGACGATGCTGCCCGAAATGGCGATCTCGGCGGGCATTCTCGAGCACACCTCGGTCACCGCACGCCCGCTAGAAGCGGAGAACGCCACGCGGCGTATCGCGCTGGTATGGCGCAAGGCTTCCCCGCGCGAGCGCGACTTCCGCCTGATGGCCGAAGTGCTGAAGCAGACGGCGTAAGGGTCAGGCGCCCCAGCGGCCCGCCGCTGCGTCGTCGGACACCTTCGCCTCTACCCACGCCGCATCCTCGCCGCGCCGTTCGCGCTTCCAGAAGGGCGCACCCGTCTTGAGACGGTCGATCAGGAACGCACACGCGTCGAGCGCCTCGCGCCGATGCAGCGCCGCCGTCGCGACGAACACGATGCGCTCACCCGGACGCATGCGCCCGACCCGGTGAATGATGGTGGCGCCGAGCAGCGACCACCGCTGCGTGGCGCTCTCGGCCAGCTCGGTGAGCGCCGCCTCGGTCATGCCCGGATAATGTTCGAGTTCGAGTTCGGTCACGCCATCGTCGGCGCGAACCAAGCCAGTGAAGCTGGCGATGCCCCCTGCCCCGCCCGCCTCGATCGCCGCGAGCTCGGCGGCCAGGTCGATCGGTTCGGGGGCTACGGCGATTCTAATCATCCGCCGGTAACCGGCGGAAAAAGCGCGACTTCACGAGCCCGGCCGAGCGGCGCATCAAGCGGCACGAACTTCTGGTCGATCGCGGCTCGGAGTCGCTCGGGTTCGGCGAACGCTGCAGCATGGCCCGAACTGCGGCCCGCCAGCCAGCCGATCAGATCGGCGACGGTTGTGATGCCGGCAGGCGGATCGACGTGCTCGTGCCCGGCTCCCACGCGTTCGCGCACCCAGGCGAAGTACAACACGTCCACTAGCTGTCCATGTGCTTCAGGCCGACGCGCAGATAGTCCCAGCCGGTGATCACCGTAAGGACGGCCGCCCCCCACAAGGCGAGCAGCGCGGCGGGTTCCACCCAGGTCCATTCGGGCACGGCGCTGGTAAAGATCAGCGCCCCCAGCGCGCCGAGCTGAAGCGCGGTCTTCCACTTAGCCAAACGCGAGACGGGGACCGACACTTGAATGCCGCCCAGAAACTCGCGCAGTCCCGACACTGCGATCTCACGCGCGAGGATGATCGTCGCGGCGATCACATGCCAATCGGCGATGATGCCCTTGGCCGCGAGCACCAGGATGACCGCGGCGACCATGATCTTGTCAGCGATCGGATCGAGGAACACGCCGAGCTTGGACACGGTGCCCTGCGCGCGGGCGAGATAGCCGTCGAAATAATCGGTCACCCCCATCGCGACATACAGCGCGAACGCGATGGCATAGCCCGCCGGCCAATCGGGCCACCACAGGAACGCCACCAGCAGCGGCAGTGCCAGGATGCGCGAAAGCGTGAGGATGTTGGGCAGCGTCCACATGGCGCTGCTCTAACACCGCCAGGCTCCAAGCGGAATAAGGCGTTGCTGCCGCGGCGCCCCCCCGGTATGCCACGGGCACATCGGGCGGAACACCGCCGCTGGGGAGCAGATACGGCATGATCGGTGCGCTCGGGTTGATGAAGGAGCGCCGTTTTCTCCCCCTATTCGTGACGCAGTTCCTGGGGGCGTTTAACGACAATCTATTCAAGAACGCGATGATCTTCTTCGCGACCTACCAAATCTTCAATTCAGTGGAGGAAGAAACGCGCTTCAGCGCGATCGCCACCGGCATCTTTATTCTTCCCTTCTTCTTGTTCTCCGCCCTCGCTGGACAGCTGGCCGACAGCTATGACAAGGCGAAGATCATGCGGATCATCAAGGCGGCCGAGGTCGGCATCATGCTGGTCGGTGCGGCAGGCATTTTCCTCAAGAGCTTGCCGCTGATGCTGGTCGCGCTGGTCGGCATGGGGATCCATTCGACCTTCTTCGGCCCTATCAAATACGCCGTGCTGCCCCAACACCTGAACGAAGGCGAAGTGCTCGGCGGCACCGGCATGGTCGAAGCCGGGACGTATATCGCCATCCTGTGCGGCACGATCGCAGGCGGCCTGATCAGCCCCGCCGTCGCGGCAATCGCAGTCGTTGGCGTGGCGATTGCTGGCTGGCTGACGTCGCTAAAGATCCCGCCAGCGCCGCCGCTCACGACACTCAAGCTCGACTTCAACATTTTCCGCTCGTCCTACCGGCTGATCGCCGCGACGATGCACATCCGCCGGCTGTATCTGGCGATCATCGCGATCAGCGTGTTCTGGACGATCGCCGCGGTGCTGGGCGTGCTGTTCCCGCCGCTCGTCAAGAACGTTTTCCACGCCCAAAAGGATGTGGCGAGCGTGTTCCTGGGAGTCTTCTCGGTGGGCATCGCGATCGGTTCGGTGATCATCAACCGGCTGCTAAAAGGCGAAGTGTCGGCGAAGTACGCAGTCGCGTCGGTACTGGCGATGGCGGTGTTCGTGGTCGACTTTCACTTCGCCGCGCGCTTCTGGCCAGTAAGCGAAGGCCCCCTGCTCAAGACCGCCGATTTCATCGCCCACCCGGCGGCGTGGCACGTCCTTGCCGATCTCGCGATGATCGCGATCACCGGCGGGATGTTCGTAGTGCCGCTCTACGCCTTCCTGACGACCACCGTCGAAAAGTCTCAGACCGCACGCACCGTGGCCGCAAACAACATCGTCAATTCGGGCGCGATGGTGATCGGCTCCGTCGGCATCTTTGGCATCACTAACGTCCCCGGTGTCAGCGTCGCAGACTGTATGTGGGTGGTGGTGGCGCTATGCCTGGCCTCGGCTTGGTGCGCGTGGCGGCTCCGCCAGGCAGAGCATGCCCCGCACGACCCGGATCTCATCCCTTGAAGCAGTAAGACCCTTACAGCAGGAATGTGTAGAAGCAGACGAAGAAGGCACTGAAGCTCAAGGCAAAGAGCTTCACATCGCTGTCGTCACGGGTTTGTCGATCCCGCACAATCGCCCGACGCACATGGCTGCGGAACGGGTGGCGGCGGGCATGGCTGTCGATAACGAGAGGGCGCTGCATGATCCGCAGTTAACGCATTGTTTACCAATTCGCCCAGCAAGAGATTACGGTGCTGCGTCCAGCTTCGAAACAGGTGCGCCGCGATGGAACGGGTGCCTGCTTGTGCCGGACGTGATCACCCTCAGACACCACCGCCTGCCGGTCGCCATTAGAAGCAAGGCGCGGCATACCCGAACGTCGGGCGAGCTTGGCAGGCAGCCTGCGCGATGCGCTGGCCGGGCGCGCCGACATGCTCCATCGGACAGTTCATCAGGCGCGGCTCTCAGTCCAGCCGATGAAGCAACGAGCACGCCTTATTGCCCATCGGCTTCCACCTGATCCATGACTAGGACTCGAAAGAGCCAACCTTCTGGTCATTAGACTGTCAGCGACTCACTGCGAAAATCAGTGCTGTCCCGAGGGAGGGCTGAAGCCAGCATAGTCGCAAGACAGGATCAGAGCGCTGCTCAGCGCGTAGCGTGCGGTTCGCCAAAGGCAGTCTTGCAACGCCAGCCGCCGAGCCTGTTCGGCCCGACGGCTGTCTGCGGAGACATCCTCCCGAACGTCCACATGTTTGGACTTGGACGAAGCGTTAAGCATGCCTCAGATAACCGTCAATGAGCCTCATTTTGTTGGATGGCTCACCGCAGCGCTTTGTTTTCCGCTGTGACCGCCACACTACAGACCAATAGCATACATTCTAGGTAATTGGTTTTACGCGCGCGGGTCCAGTGCTCATTCGAACTTTGAGTTCGTGGTTCAGAACCAGTTGGGAGCCGAGGGTATGTTCCCCCAGCATCAGATCCGCCGCCGCCCATGCAAGCTCGCGCACCGGCTGGCGCAGCGTCGTCAGCGGCGGCCAGACCGCCTTGGCCAGGTCGCTATCGTCGAAACCCGCAATAGAAAGCTGGTCGGGCACGGCGATGTCACGCTCGTGCGCCATAGCGAGCGCGCCGGCCGCCATGTCGTCATTGCCAGCGAAGATCGCCGTCGGTTTGGGGCTCCCGTCCAGCAGCTTGCGCGCAGCTTCTGAGCCTGACGTAAAACTGTAATCGCCCGCGACGATCAGCCCAGGATCGAAGGCGATCCCATGTCCCTCCAACTCTTCGCGATAGCCACGAAGACGATTAGCCGATGAGACGTGACTTTCTGGTCCGGGAATGAAGGCGATGGCGCGATGGCCAAGGCCGATCAGGTGGCGTGTCACTTCGCGCGCAGCGGCGACATCATCCATCGTCGTCGCCAACCCCGCTCCTGCGCGAATACCCGGGGCGATCCGCACGTAAGGCAACCCCCGCGCGTCCAGCGCATCGAGCAACGAAGCGATCTCCGTAACCGGCGGCGACAGAATCAATCCATCAAGATGCGCTTCGTCGACCAGCGCCATGACGTCGGCCACTAAACCTGCCGCCTGACTGTCTACCGGCTGAAGCAGCAAGCGATAGCCCAATTCGGTACAGCGCTGCTGCGCGCCCGCCTGAATATGATAGACGTAATAAGGGCTTGGATTGTCGTAGAGCAGCGCGACTTGAAACGAGCGCCTGCCGGCCAGCATACGCGCAGCCTGGCTCGGACGAAAGTTCAGCCGGGCGACTACCTCTTCCACGCGGCGACGGGTTTCTTCGCTGACATGCTTTTCGTTGTTGAGCACGCGCGACACGGTCTTGAATGAGACCCCCGCAATCTTCGAGACTTCCTTGATCGTGGGACGCCCGGTCATGTGTTCCCCTCCGCGGATCGCGTCCACCTTGGCACCGGCATATTGGAGTGGCAGGGGCAGGCGCAACCCCGCGCTCGACTGCCATCCGACTCGTCGCCTGACATCACGGCTGCGGCAACGCGGCATACCACTCGGCATAAGGTGTGTTGCGGGCGAAGCGGCGGTTATAATCGGGCGCACCGTCATGCCACCAGGGCGGTCCGCGCTCGCCCAGCGCGGTCTTTGCCCAATCGACCTCCGCGCGCGCTTGTGCTTCAGCGCTGGCGTCTTGCGCCCTCAACGCCAACCCGACATCGCGTCTGGCCTGCATCAGCGCTGCAACAAGACGTTCCCGGCGTTCGGAAGGTAGCGAAGGATCGGACATCCGCCACAATCGACCGCGAACGACAAAGTAGCGGCCATCCGGGGTGACTGGATGAAATGCGGTAGCCACCCCTCAGTGGCCTGCCACAGTGTTCGATTGGGTCGCGCAATTCTGCACGACAGGGGATGGTGGAGCCGAGGGGGATCGAACCCCTGACCTCTGCAATGCCATTGCAGCGCTCTCCCAGCTGAGCTACGGCCCCACACCCCGGGAAGGCGGCCCCTCTAAAAGGGGTGCGCCGGGTTGGCAAGGGCAGTTTTGCATTTTCTGCCCTTGCCGGAAAACTTTTACTGCTCGTCTTCATCCTTGACGGTCTCGACGCCCAGATCGTCGTCGCCGCCCAGATCGACGTCGTCGTCGGCCGAGGGCTCCTCGTCATCAGCGCCGATGCCCAGATCCTCATCGCCAAGATCGGAATCCTCTGCCTTGTTCTTGGCGGCATCCGACTTCGCAGCCTCGAATGGCAGCGGCTGCTTGGACTTCAGGATCGGCTCGGGCTCCCACGCGAAAGAGCAGTTAATGCAGGTGACGGGCTCGTCCTTCTGCAGATCGTAGAACCGCGTCCCGCATTTCGGGCACGCGCGCTTGGTGCCCCATTCCGGCTTCACCATGTGTTGCCTCTTGCCTTTCAAGATATCAGGATTTTCGGGTGTGACCCGGAAAAGTGGGGGGCGCCTTGCCACGGCGCAAGCCGACTGTCAAAGCCGCCGCGATGTCGCACGCCGCTCCCCGCCCCCTCTCCGTCTCTGCCCGTGGCCCACTTCGGGGCACGCTTACCGTTCCTGGCGACAAGTCGATCAGCCACCGCGCGCTGATGTTCTGCGCCTTGGCGGTAGGCGAAAGCCGCATCCGCGGGCTGCTGGAGGGTGAGGACGTAATGGCGACCGCAGCGGCGATGCGGGCGATGGGTGCCCGGATCGATCGCGACGCGGACGGCACCTGGCGCGTGCATGGCGTAGGCGTAGGCGGGCTGCTCCAGCCCGAACAGGCGCTCGACATGGGTAATTCGGGTACGTCCACGCGGCTGCTGATGGGGCTGGTCTCAAGCCACGCGATCACTGCGACCTTCACCGGCGACGCCTCGCTCTCGAAGCGGCCGATGGGCCGCGTGACCGAGCCGCTGTCGCAAATGGGTGCAGACGTCCGGTCTAGCCCAGGCGGAAGACTGCCGTTGATGGTGCGCGGGCTCTGCCCGGCGGTGCCGATCACCTACACGCTGCCGATTGCGTCGGCGCAGGTGAAGTCGGCGGTGCTGTTGGCCGGGTTGAACACGCCGGGGATCACGCGGGTGATCGAGCCGGTGCCCACGCGCGATCATAGCGAGCGGATGCTGCGCGGTTTCGGTGCGGAGGTGACGGTCGAGGACAGTCCCGAGGGCAAGATCATTTCGATCCATGGCGAGGCCGAGTTGAAGCCGCAGACGATCGAGGTTCCCGGCGACCCCTCGTCCGCAGGGTTCTGGATGGTCGCGGCCTCCATCGTGCCCGGGTCCGAAATCGTTATCCACAACGTCTGCATGAACCCGACACGCACCGGCCTCATCACTGCGCTCAAGCTGATGGGCGCCGACATCGTCGAGATCGACGCGCGCGAGGTCGGTGGCGAGCCGGTCGCGGACCTGCGCGTGCGCCACGCCCATCTCAAAGCTATTGAAGTACCCGCCGATCTCGCGCCGAGTATGATTGACGAATATCCGATCCTGTTCGTGGCCGCGGCGGTGGCGCAGGGTCGGACGGTCGCGCGCGGCGCGCACGAATTGCGCGTCAAGGAATCCGACAGGATCGCGGCGATGCGGGCGGCACTGGAAGCGGCAGGCGTACAGTGTGAGGAGTTCGAGGACGGCCTGGCGATTCAGGGCTCGGCCGGCGCGCCGCTGGCCGGCGGCGGCTCGGTCGCGAGCTTACTCGACCACCGCATTGCAATGAGCATGACAGTCGCCGGGCTCGCCGCAGCGGCACCGATCGCCATCGACGATGTCAGCCCGGTCGCGACCAGCTATCCCGATTTCTTCGAAACGCTCCACGCGCTGACCGGAGCCGCACAATGAGCGGCATGATCATCGCAGTCGACGGCCCCGCCGCGTCGGGCAAGGGCACCATCGCCCGCGCGCTCGCCCGTCATTACGGGCTGCCGCACCTCGACACGGGCCTGCTGTATCGCGCGGTGGCGGCAACGGTGCTGCGCGACGGGCTCGACCCGGCGGTAGAGGCCGATGCGGCTGCCGCATGCGCGTTCAACGATGGGCTGCTCGCGGATCCTTGGCTGCGCACCGACGATGTCGGCAAGATCGCCTCCGTGGTTTCGGCGCACCCCCAAGTACGCGCGGCGCTGCTTGAACGACAAAAGCGGTTCGCCGGCCAGCCCGGCGGCGCGGTGCTCGACGGGCGCGACATCGGGACGGTGATCGCGCCAGACGCCGACGCCAAGTTGTTCGTCCAGGCGACGCCGGAAGTCCGCGCCGAGCGCCGCCACCTGGAGCTGCAAAAGGCAGGGCTGACTGCGAGCCTCGAAAAAGTGCTGGCCGACATCCGCGCCCGGGACGAGCGCGACTCGCAGCGTGCCGATGCGCCGATGGTCGCCGCCGCCGACGCCGCTCTCCTGGACACGAGCGTCCTGTCGATCGAAGCGGCCGTGCAGAAGGCCATCGAACTGGTCGAGGCACGGCGCAACGCCTAAAGGCTGCGCCACATCCAGCCCGCTTTTTCTTGCGAGCGCCGCCCGATCGGAGTAAGGGCCGCGCGTCCAGCGAGTATATGCTCGCGGAGGAAGGCGCGGAGAGGTGACTCTCACGCGCCATTTTCGCATTAGACCTGCGTCTGTGTCCTCCGCTTGCAAGCGCCCGATGGATGCCGCGAACGGCATGAGGCTGCCGCGGCAATTCTGGCCTCCAAGACCGCCGGATACAACCGGCCGGCCGGAAAAACGTAAGACAGGAACTCTAATTCATGGCCACTGCGGCAAACCCAACCCGCGATGATTTCGCGGCAATGCTGGATGAGACCTTCGGTTCGGCGGACGGCTTTGAAGGCCGCGTCGTGATCGGTACGGTCACCGGCATCGAGAACGACCTCGCCGTCATTGACGTTGGTCTGAAGTCCGAAGGCCGCGTGCCGCTGCGCGAATTCGCAGCGCCGGGCCAGAAGGCAGAGCTGAAGGTCGGCGACGAAGTTGAAGTCTATGTCGACCGCGTCGAGAACGCGAACGGCGAAGCGATGCTCAGCCGTGACCGCGCGCGCCGCGAAGCCGCCTGGGACAAGCTTGAAACCGAGTTCGCCAGCACCGCCCGCGTCGAAGGCGTGATCTTCGGCCGCGTGAAGGGCGGCTTTACCGTCGATCTGTCGGGCGCCGTGGCGTTCCTGCCGGGTTCGCAGGTCGATATCCGTCCGGTGCGCGACGTCACCCCGCTGATGGACATCCCCCAGCCCTTCCAGATCCTGAAGATGGACCGCAAGCGCGGCAACATCGTCGTTTCGCGTCGCGCGATCCTGGAAGAAACCCGCGCCGAGCAGCGTTCGGGCCTGATCCAGTCGCTGGCCGAGGGCCAGGTGATCGACGGCGTCGTCAAGAACATCACCGATTACGGTGCGTTCGTTGATCTCGGCGGCATCGACGGCCTGCTGCACGTCACGGATCTCAGCTACAAGCGCGTCAACCATCCGAGCGAAGTGCTCGAGATCGGCCAGACGGTGAAGGTGCAGATCATCCGCATCAACCGCGACACGCAGCGCATCTCGCTCGGCATGAAGCAGCTCGAGAGCGATCCGTGGGAGGGCGCCGGCGCCAAGTATCCGGTGGGCGCACGCGTCTCGGGCCGCGTCACCAACATCACCGAATATGGTGCGTTCGTGGAACTGGAAGCCGGCATCGAAGGCCTGGTCCACGTTTCGGAAATGTCCTGGACAAAGAAGAACGTCCATCCCGGCAAGATCGTGTCGACGTCGCAGGAAGTGGACGTGGTCATCCTCGAGGTCGATCAGGAAAAGCGCCGCATCTCGCTCGGCCTCAAGCAGGCGCAGTCCAACCCGTGGGATGCCTTCGCAGCAGCCCATCCGGTCGGCTCGACTGTCGAAGGCGAAGTCAAGAACGCCACCGAGTTCGGCCTGTTCATCGGCCTGGACAACGACGTCGACGGCATGGTCCACATGTCCGACATCGCATGGGGCATCTCTGGCGAGGACGCGCTCAACCTGCACCGCAAGGGCGAGACCGTTCAGGCCGTCGTTCTGGCGATCGAAGCCGACAAGGAGCGCATCAGCCTTGGCATGAAGCAGCTGGAGCGCGGCGGTCCGTCGGCAGCCACCTCGGCGGGTGCTGGTGACCGTCTGAACAAGAACCAGGTCGTGACCGTGACCGTGCTCGAAGTCCGCGATGCGGGCCTTGAAGTTCAGGTCGGCGACGATGGCGCCACCGGCTTCATCAAGCGCACCGATCTCGGCCGCGACCGCGACGAGCAGCGTCCGGAGCGTTTCCAGGTCGCGCAGAAGTTCGACGCTATGGTTACCGGCTTCGACCGTTCGAAGAAGCCGACCTTCTCGGTCAAGGCGATGCAGATTGCCGAAGAGAAGCAGGCCGTTCAGCAATACGGTTCTTCCGACTCGGGCGCATCGCTGGGCGACATTCTCGGCGAGGCCCTCAAGGCCCGCAACGAGAAGGCGTAAGCTGTTGGGGGAGCGGTACGCCGCTCCCCTTTTCGCTTGAATATTCACGACTTCACACATGTTCGGGTTGCTGACGCAGCGCTGCTGGGTCTAAAAGCTAACCGGGGAATGTGTTGCGCAGGAAAGATTTCCGGCGCGCCATGGGAGGAATGCGGATGATCCGTTCGGAACTGGTCCGGATGCTTGTCGAAGAAAATCCTGGCCTCTCGGTCCGGGAAGTCGAGAAGGTCGTGACGGTGTTTTTCGATGAGATCGTGCGCCGCCTGAGCGAGGATGGCCGCGTAGAGCTTCGCGGCTTCGGCGCCTTCTCCACCCGCGCCCGCGACGCTCGCACCGGCCGAAATCCGCGCACTGGCGAATCGGTCGATGTCGACGCCAAGCGCGTACCCTATTTCAAGCCTGGCAAGGAAATGCGCGTTCGCCTGAACGTGTCGTAAGCGTCCTGCGTAAGCGGTCTCAAATATAAGCCCGGCAGGACATCCTGTCGGGCTTTGTTATGTGCGCTGCTGGGAACTGGGTGATGGGGCGCGCGCCCCAACGGCATCGATTCGTCACAGTGGAGGTGTTGAACTCCACTTGAGGAGGCTTCCATGTCGGCAGTTAGTGTTTCATGCCGGATGCGCGTGGGCGAGCGTTGTTCAGCGGCAAGATCAGCCGCACAAACTGCTTGAGCTCTTTGCCCAGCAGGCGCGGTGCACGGTGGTTCTAAAGGCTTGCCGAAGTGCCCATCACGGAGAGCACGAGCTCGCGCACCCTGGCTTTGACGTGAAGCTGACCACGCCTGCTTACGTGAAGCCATTCGTGAAGCGGCATAAGAATGACGCGGGGGATGCCGAGAGGATCTGGGAGGCAGTGCAGCGCCCAAACATGCGGGTCGTGGCGATCAGGAGCGAGCAGCAACTGGCCTCGACCATGAATAGGCAAGCGAACACTCCACCGTTCGCCGATCATCGGCAGCAGCGCTGTGGTGCTACGGGCGAGCAAGCTGGCGCTCCGGCAGGAGGATGACTTGAGCAAATGCTGGCCAGGAAGCCGCGCATGCTGGGCAGTGTAGCGCTCGCCAACAAGACGGTGCGGATCATCTGGGCGCTGCTCATGAGCAAAGAGGATTTCAGAGCTCCGGCCACGGCTATGGCGTAAGCCAACGCGGGCCAGGGTCGTTGGAAGACGTAGTCAAACGCATCCGCGCTTCTGAAGGCGCCCTCACCCGGTAGTCCCAAGTACCGGCACGCCTCGATACAAAAAGCCCGGCAAGGACGTCCTCGCCGGGCTTTCCTATTAACTGACTTGACGGCGGCCCCGCCATCCGCTTGTCCGTACGCGCGTGCGGACGTGGCGGAATGGTAGACGCCGGGGACTTAAAATCCCCTGCCCTTCGGGGCGTGCGGGTTCGAGTCCCGCCGTCCGTACCAGCCGAGCCGCAGCTTAGTTGCTGTCCGGCTCGTCGTCGTTCTCGGTCGCCACAACGACGACACCTGCCACGACGGCAGCAACGCCCAGAACGGCAATGATCGGAGCGCCTGCAACCAGGTCTTCCGACTCTTCCGACGAGGTCGAGCTGCGAAGCGACAGCTTCGAAGCGTTGCCGGCAGCGACGGCAGGCGCCGCGGCGAGCGTGAGTGCTGCAACAGCAGCGGCAGTCTTTGCAATCATACGCATGGGGTAACTCCCTAGGGCTTTGGCCATGGCGCACAACCGATTAGCCGAATAACAGTTCCGGCAAATTTGGTGCGCCGCAGTAATTATCGGCTGATTCACTAGCATTCGTCAACCTAGCTCAGGGGTTGGCATGCTAATCACAGCATCATAAACGGCCAAGGGTTAGCCGCCGGAGCGTACATCATCCGTAATCTCCTGATACTTTTGCTGGGGCTGTCGCTGGCGGGCTGCGGCGGACAGCCGCGGCGTCAGGGCAATGCGCCGGTGGTCGCGAGTGCAATCGGCGGAGCAGCGACAATCGCCGATCCGAGTGCCAGCAAGCTCGATTTTGCGCAGCGCGTGCTGGTCGGGGCCACCGCTCAGGGGCTGGTGCGATTCGACTCGGCTGGTGGCATTGAGCCCGGACTGGCCGAGCGCTGGATCGTGATTGACGATGGGCGCAGCTATATCTTCCGCTTGCGCGAGGCGCATTGGGGCGATGGCACGGAGGTTACCGCGGGTCAGGTCGTGCGCTCGATCCGCAGGAGCGCGGCCGAGCGCAGCCGCAACGCGCTGGCGCCCTATCTCGCCGTGATCGATCAGGTAGTGGAAATGACGCCGCAGATCATCGAGGTCCGGCTTAAGCAGCCCCGTCCCGATCTGTTGAAGCTGTTCGCGCAGCCCGAACTCGCCGTGCTGCGGCCTCGAGGACGTGATGGTAGCGGCCCATTTCGTGCGCAACCGTCGGGCGGCGGCGTCCTGCTGCATGCCGTAGACCAGACTTATGCAAGTGAAGATGCTTCGACACCTGCCTCGCGCAGCCTGCGCCTGTTCGGTGAACGCGCGGCGGTGGCGATCGCCCGCTTCCGCGCAGGCCAGTCAGACCTGATCCTCGGCGGCCGGTTCACCGACTGGCCGATCGCCACGAGCGTCGGGCTGAACCCCGCCAATCTTCGCATCGATCCGGCACAAGGCCTGTTCGGCCTCGCGGTCGTGCGGCGCGAGGGATTTCTGGCGGATGCGGGAAACCGCGCCGCCGTATCGATGGCGATCGACCGCGCCCGGCTCACGCAGGCGCTGATGCCCAATTGGACGCCCAGTGAGACCTTGCTGCCCGCGCAGCTCGATTCAGCAGTGCCGCCCGCGCTGTCGACCTGGAGCATCATGACGCAGGGTGACCGGCGCGCGGCGGCGCGCGCGCGCGTGGCGCTCTGGCGGCGGACGCATCCCGGCCCGATGGAGGTCCGCATCGCGCTGCCTACCGGCCCGGGCGCCACGCTGCTCTGGGGACATCTGGCCGAGGCCATGCTGCGGATCGGGCTGACGCCGGTCCGAGTCGCGATCGACGCCCCGGCGGAACTGCGGCTGCTCGACGAAGTGGCACCCTATGATAGCGGACGCTGGTATGTGAACACCGCCTGCGTCGCCTGTTCGCCGGAAGCGGCGGCACTGATCGCAGCAGGGCGCGAAGCCCCCAGTCTGACGGAACGGGCACAACGCATAGCCGAAGCCGACGCGGCACTGACCCGCGACGCAGCCTTTATCCCGCTTGCTCAGCCGCTGCGCTGGTCGGCGGTGGCACTGCGGCTTGACGCGTGGCAGCGGAACACGCGCGCATGGCACCCGTTGAACCATCTGCGTAACGACAGGGAGTAGCATGGTGGCAAAGACGACGCGGATGGGTTCGGGCGGCATGGGCCGCATGCCGATCGGCAAAGATCCCGCCGCCGTGCGTGCCCGCGTCGAAGCGATGGAAAAGGTGCTGGAGCGCGGCTTCACCATTCCCGGCACCAAGCAGACGTTCGGCTTGGACGTGATGCTCGACCTTATCCCCGGCATCGGCACTACCGTTGCCGCCGGTATGGGGCTCTACATGACTTGGGAAGCGCGCAACCTAGGCATGTCCAAGACCGCAATCGCGCGCATGGCTGGCAATGTTGGCGTCGACTGGGCGCTGGGGCTGATTCCCTGGGTCGGCGCGATCCCCGACTTCTTCTTCCGTTCGAACACGCGCAACCTGAAGATCATCAAGCGGCATCTCGACAAGCATCACCCCTCGACGGTGACAATCACCCCGCGCTGAAGTCCAGCCCGATATCGGCGGCCGGCGCCGACTGCGTTAGCCGGCCCACGCTGACATACGTCACGCCGCTCTCCGCGATAGCGCGGATCGTGTCGAGCCGAACGCCGCCCGAAGCCTCGGTCGGTACGCGTCCCGCGACCAGCGCCACGGCCTCCCGCAGCGTCGCCGGGTCCATATTGTCGAGCAGCAGATGCGTCGCGCCCGCGTCGAGCGCCGACGTAATCTGGTCGAGCCGGTCGACTTCGACGATGATGGAGGCGATCCCGGCTGATGCCGCGCGCCGCACCGCTTCTCCCACCGATCCGGCAACGGCGACATGGTTGTCCTTGATCATCGCCGCGTCCCACAGCCCCAGGCGGTGGTTCTTCGCCCCACCCATACGCGTGGCGTACTTCTCCAGCATCCGTAGTCCCGGCAACGTCTTGCGGGTATCCAGCAAAGTAGCGCCGGTGCCCGCGATCGCATCGACATAGCTGCGCGTCAGCGTCGCGATGCCCGAAAGGTGCTGCACAGTGTTGAGCGCCGACCGCTCGGCGGTCAGCATGGCCCGGGCGCGGCCGTGAAGGCGCAGCAACTCGGTTCCAGCCGGCACCTGAACGCCGTCCTCCACCAAACGCTCCAGACGCACCCCGGGATCGAGCATGCGGAAGAACGCCTCGGCGATCGGCAGCCCCGCCACGGTGATCGCGTCCCGGCTGTCCATCACGCCGGCGAACACCGCGTCGTGGGGGATTACGGCGACAGAGGTGATGTCGCCGACGTCCCCCAGATCCTCCGCCAGGGTGGCACGAAGAAAAGCGTCGAGATCGAAGCGGTCGAGCTGGAAGGTCATGGCGCCCTCCTAATCGGCGGACGTGCGATTGTCAGCCCGGCGGGGCCTCTTCCTTCCCGTCCATCACGTCGAGCACTGCCTCAGGCGCCACGTCACGTTCGATCTCGCGAACTTCGTGATCCTGCGCTTGGGCGACGTCGAGTTTCTCGGCGATGGCGCGGACCATGCCTGCAAGCTTGGTAACCTCATGCTCAGTCAGCAGGTTTATCTGGAGGTCGAGATCGGCTCGGCGGTCGGCGGCGGACATCATCCGGTTCTGGCTGATGAGCACAAAGGTGGAGAGAAAGATCGCCTCGACCGACGCCTCCATCGCGAGCACCACGAAGCTGGGATCCCATTGCGGCACCCCCGGTATCCAGCCGAGATTGGCCGTGATCCAAAAGCCGAAAGCCACGAGGTGCAGGTACACGAACGCCATCGATCCGGTGAAGCCGGTGATCTTGTCGGCGATCCGCTCTTGCAGCCCGGCCTGCGCCGCCTCGGCGTGGCGGCGCTCGGTCAGCACTTCGATGTTGCGCAGTAGCGCGCTGTTGAGCGTGCCAGACTCAAGGCGAGTCGGGCTGTATGGATCGTCTTCCTGCTGCAACCGCTTGTTCCTCAAGAATAAGCGGCAGCAACGCACGAGCAGGCCGGGTGTTCAGATCGTCATGATACTCAATCGCCGGTGACGCGCACCGGCCCCAGATCGCCATAGCCGACGCTCGAACTCGCCATCTCCAGCATGCGGTCGAGGCTCTTCTTGGCCTTCAGCCGCATGTCCTCCTCGATCTCGATGCGCGGGTTCAAGTCGCGCAGCGCGAGGTACAGCTTTTCCATGTCGTTCAGCGCCATGTACGGGCAGATGTTGCAGTTGCAGTTCCCGTCCGCGCCCGGCGCGCCGATAAAGGTCTTGCCCGGCAGCGCCTTTTCCATCTGGTGGATGATGTGCGGCTCGGTCGCGACGATCAGCGTGTCGCCCGGAAAGCTTTGCGCGAACTCCAGGATGCCGCGGGTCGACCCGACATAATCGGCATGGTCCAGGATGTGCGGCGGGCATTCGGGATGTGCCGCGATCGGCGCGCCGGGATGCTGCGCCTTGAGCTTGAGCAGTTCGGTCTCGCTGAACGCCTCGTGCACGATGCACACTCCCGGCCACAGCAGCATCTCGCGCTCAGTCACCCGGGTCAGATAGCCGCCCAGATTGCGGTCCGGGCCGAAGATGATCTTCTGCTCGGGCGGGATCTGCGCCAGGATGCGCTCGGCCGAGGAGCTGGTGACGATGATGTCGCTCAGCGCTTTCACTTCCACCGAACAGTTGATGTAGGTGAGCGCGATATGATCGGGATGCTGCGCGCGGAACGCGGCGAACTGCTCGGGCGGGCAGCTGTCCTCCAGGCTGCACCCGGCGTTCATGTCGGGCAGCACGACGATCTTGTCGGGCGACAGGATCTTGGCGGTCTCGGCCATGAAGCGCACGCCGCAAAAGGCGATCACCTCGGCATCGGTCTCTGCGGCCTTGCGGCTCAGGTCCAGGCTGTCGCCCACGAAGTCGGCCAGGTCCTGAAGCTCGGGCTTCTGGTAATAATGCGCCAGGATGACCGCGTTGCGCTCCTTGCGCAGCCGCTCGATCTCCGCGCGCAGGTCCAAGCCTGCCGTTCCCTGCCCCAGCCGTGCGTCCATGTTCTCGTTCAATCCCGTGATAGTCGCCGCCGACATGGCCCTGTCCATCGCGGCGATCAAGTATGGGTTGCTACCAGCGGTTCTCGATCACCTCGCGCGCGCTGCGCGACGCATCCCAGATCTCACGGCTGCCGCCCGGCCGCTCGTCGGGGAAATAGACCTGCACCGTCGCATTCAGGCCCGCTGCCTTGAGCGGCATCGCGAAGCTGCGCTCCACCGCCCGCCGCGTCGCATCCTTGGCCAGCTTCATCGGGGTCGCCTCGCGCGCCTGGCGCACCAGCTCGGCCTGTCCTGCCTTGCGGTTGGCCGCATCCAGCCGGTCCTCGACGTCGGTGAAGCGCATCAACAAGCCCCCTTCGTCATATTCGCGCATGGCGTTCAGGTCGATCTCGGGCCCGACGATCTCTACCGGGGGCAGCGTGACCGTCAGCCGCTTGGCGTTCGCGTCCCAGCTGACGTTCTTCTGCTGAAGCTTGGCCATGTCGACTTCGTAGCGGACCATGCCCGGCATGATCAGCGTCTTCTGCGCGCTCATCCCCAGCCGGCTCTGCTTGGACGTGACCACCGCGACATAACGCGCAGCAAAGGTCGACAGCCGGTTCTGCTCGCGCAGCCCCTGCAGGCTCGCCTGAGCGATCGTCACCGGATCGGGACCGGTGAACTGCTGCTTGACGCTCTGGCCGAGGAACCAGAACCCGGCACCCACGGTGAGCAACAGCGCCAGCAGCAGCGCGACGAACTTCACGCAGCCCCAGTTCCTTACGCTGCGCTCTTCCACTGACCGGCCTCCTCGTGCACGAGGCCGCGGCCCCGCAGGTCGATCAGATGCGCCAGCACCGACCCCGCCGCCGCGCGCGCCAGTCGGGGGTCGAGCCCAACATACATGCGCGCCACCATCGCCGGGATCGCCAGCGGGTCCGCGCGCAGCAGGCGCAGGATCTGGCCTTCGCGCTGCTTGCGGTGCCCCAGCATCCCGCGGACCAGCCGCTGCGGGTTCTCCACCGCATCCCCATGCCCCGGAAAGTAGATGCGGTCGTCGCGGCCTATCAGCTTTTCCAGACTCGCCATATACGCGCCCATATCGCCGTCCGGCGGCGCCACCACACTGGTCGACCAGCCCATTACATGGTCGCCGCTGAACAGCGCCCGCGCCTCGGGCAGCGCGAACGCCACGTGATTGGAGGTATGCCCCGGGGTCGCCACCGCCACCAGCGTCCACCCCTGCCCGGCCACGCTGTCGCCGTCCTGCAGGATCCGGTCGGGCGCATAATCGGGATCGAACGCCGCGTCGGCGCCCGGCCCGGCGCCGTTCACCCTCAGCGGAGCGCACCCCATCACCGGGGCACCGGTCGCAGCCTTGAGCGCCGCGGCGGCTGGGCTGTGATCGCGGTGCGTGTGTGTGCACAGGATGGCCACCACCGGCCGCCGGTCGATCGCATCGAGCAGCGCCTGGACATGGGCGGGATCGTCGGGCCCTGGGTCGATCACCGCCAGATCGGTGGTCCCGACCAGATAGCTTTGTGTGCCGGTGTGCGTGTAAGGCGATGGGTTCGGCGCCAGGACGCGCGTGACGAGCGGGTCGACCGCCATCGCGACCCCGGTGGTTGCGTCGTTCATTGCCGCGATGTGGCGGGCGGGCGCCGCGAACGCAAGGGCGGGCACTTGCGCAGGCAAAAGGGGCCGGCCGCGAAGGAGTAAGCGGCCGGCCCCAATGAAGGGCGATGCACGACGAACGCAGGCAAGCCGCGCACCGCCCCTCCCCCAACTCAATCGTCGTTGGCGAGCTCCGTGGCGATCTCGGCCATCGCTTCGTCGAGCTCCTTCAGGGCGTTGGCGCGGTCGGCTTCGCCGATGTTGCGGTCAGCCTGGATGGCGCGGCGGGCGGATTCGATGCCCATGCGCCCGGCTTCCAGGCCCATGCGCTTGCCGTGCATCGCCATGCGGGTGGCGTTCTCGGTCATGGCCTCGATGCGATCGGTGCAGATGATCATGACCTTCTTGTCACCATTCTGGCGGTGCATCACCGTTTCGCCGTTCGGGCCGGCCTTGCCGCACTTGCCGTCGCGAATCTCGGGGATGTTGACGTGGAGCGGTGGGATGTTCGGCACCACTGCGACATGCCGCGTGCCGTCCGCCTGCGTCACGACGACCTTCTCGATCCGCTTGCCATCCTTGTTGCTGCCATGGTGATAGACATCTCGGTGCGACGGCGCGGCGCCGGGTTCGGGCGCAAGGGGTGGCGTCGGCGGCTCGGGCGCCTCAGGCGCTTCCGGGGCGGAAGGGGGAGCCGGGGGCGTGGGTGGAGCCGGCATGTCCTGGTCTAGCGTAATGCCGGTCATCGAAGTCACCTCTTCGGTGATGCGCGTGGCGGCAGCCGTGCCCGACGCCGTCAGGCCAAGGGCACCAAGGCCGATCAGGGTCATGGCCGCAACGCCGCTCGCGATACGGCGGGAAGAATATTCGTTCGTCTTTGCAAGCATTCTGAGCCTCCCTTTGACTTCGTTGATCGTGTGCAAGTGACAAGCTGCCGAGACCGCGCCCCCATGCGCGGACTTGACGATCGCACGGCCATAGGCATGGCGCAGTGCCTGGGCACGGCCGGCGAGCACCAGCGCGTCACACGCCATTTCCTGGTCTGCGCGGAAGGCGCGAAAGGCCCTCCAGGCGACCGGATTGAACCAGTGGAGAGCAAGGACGACCAGCGCCACCCAATTGGCGAGCAGGTCGCCGCGGGCGTGGTGGCCAAGCTCATGGGCAAGCGCCAGGTCGCGCTCCTGCTCGTCATAGCGTTCGGCGAAGTCGCGCGGGAAGGCGACGTACTTACGGAACACGCCGAAGGCGAGCGGCCCGTGCGCGGCGTCGGTTTCGACGACGCGTACCGTGCCCTGCGCCACGGTACGGTCGACCCGCGCGCGGGCGAGTAGATGGCGGCAATAGCGGCGATGCGCGACCAAGTGATAGGCCAGGAAGGCCAAGGCGCCGAGCGCCCAAAGTCCCAGCAGCAGCAGAAGCGGGCTTGGCCCGCCTTCCACCATGGTGGGCGGCACGAGCGCCAGCGTAGCGTGATGGCTGCCCACCTCGATTGTCGCCCGCGTGACGTGCGAGACGAGCTCGGGAGGCAGCGTTTCCGGATTCATGATGCCAACCGTCACCCCCCGCGCCTCTTCGACCCGGTGCATGAGCGGCGCGAAAAGGCGGGTCAGCTGCCAATCGCCGGGCAGCGGCGGCAGCACCAGCCGCGCGACCGGCAGAGCCCACAAGGCGTAGGCCATGTGAGGTCCGAAATGCCGCCGCACGGGACCGCGCAGGCCAAGCACCAGCAGCATCAGCAGGGTCGTGGCGACGAACGTCTCAACTGCCCAGGCGATCATGACTTCAGCTCCTTCAACAGGGCTTCGATCTCGGCGATGTCTTCGTCGGTGATCTGGTCGCGCTCGGCCAGATGTGCGACCAGCGGCGTCAGCCTGCCTCCGAACAGGCGATCCATCAAGCGGCGCGATTCGCCGGCGACATAGTCGCCACGCGCGACGAGCGGGCGATAACGATAGCGACGGCCGTCTTCCTCATGCGCGATGATGCTCTTGGCAAGCAGCCGCCCGAGCAGGGTCTTGACCGTGTTGGCGCTCCAGCCCCGCGTTTCGGGCACCCGCTCGGCCACCTCCTGGGCAGTGAGCGGGGCCTCATCCCACAGCACCTCCATCACGGCATGTTCGGCTTCGCTGATACGCTCGGTCATGACTTCCTCTCCCGACTACGTATGTAATCGCTCACGATTACAGCTGTAGTCAAGGGGGATTTTACGTGTCCCTGTGCGGCAAGGTGTCGGGGCTGTTTACAGGCGCCACCCCCAGTAAGCAGTCGTTAACCGCTAGGCGGCTAGGAAATGCGTCAGTTGTGCAAGTTGGCACGGCGAGTGCAGAGCGAAAGGCACCCGAGCGTTCAACGCTTCATAAGGGTGGGTCGGCCAGCTCTCCGGTCTCGCGTCGACCCACCCGCCCCGGGTTTTACACCAGTAACAGGCGCGACTCGGCAGACAGGCAGCCGGATCCAGAGGCGCGCCACCCCACAAAAACACGTCACCCCGCGCTCGAGGCCGGGTCCATCCGTCCGCCCGCGAGAAGCTGATGGTTCAGCCACGGCCCGCCGGTGAAATGGACCCCGGCACGAGCCCGGGGTGACAGAAAACGATCGAAGAAGAGATCAGGCCTGCGCGGCTAACCCCTTCTCGGTCAGCAGCTGCTGAAGCTCGCCGCTTTCGTACATTTCCATCATGATGTCCGATCCGCCGACGAACTCGCCCTTCACATAAAGCTGGGGGATGGTCGGCCAGTCGGAGAACGCCTTGATCCCCTGCCGGACGCCCTGGTCCTGCAGCACGTCGACGCTCTCGAACTCGACGCCAATATGGTTGAGGATCGCGATTGCGCGGCTGGAAAAGCCGCATTGCGGAAACAGCGGGCTGCCCTTCATGAACAGCAGCACGTCGTTGCTGTCGACCAGCGTCTGCAGCCGGGCCTGAACGTCATCGGTCACTTGGTATCACTCCTCGACAGGCGCTTCGGTGGTCAATTGGAGCGCGTGCAGCACGCCGCCCATGCGCCCGCCTAGCGCCGCATAAACCGCCTGGTGCTGGCGCACCCGCGGCATCCCCTTGAACATGGGGGCGACGACCCGCGCTGCATAGTGGTCGCCGTCACCGGCAAGATCGGTGATCTCGACGCGCGCATCCGGAATGCCGGACTTGATCAGCGCCTCGATCTCGGCTGCGGCCATGCCCATCTTACTGCGCTTCCATCAGCTGGCGCCGCGCCTCGACCGCCTGCTCTTCCAGTGCGCGGCGAACTTCGGCCTCGTCCACATCCACCCCGGCGGCGAGCAGGTCGCTGATCAGCTTGCGGATCACGTCCTCATCGCCCGCCTCCTCGAAATCGGCCTGGACGACAGCCTTGGCATAGGCGTCGGTTTCTTCCGGGGTCAGCTTCATCTTGGCGGCGGCCCATTGGCCAATCAGCCGGTTGCGCCGGGCAATGACACGGAAAGCCATCTCCTCGTCGCGCGCGAACTTCGCCTCAAACGCGCGTTCGCGATCGTCGAAACTGGTCATGTGAGTGTCCTGGCCCTTTGCGGTTGTTTGGTTCGAGATAGGAGGGGTGCGAAGGCAAGGCAACTGGCCTTCGCCGGCCGCCTCGCCGGTGGCGCAGCCGACAGCCGGGCTGGAGCGCAGTTTAGGTTTTGGTCACTTCCAGCCGATAGGTACGGCGAACAAGGACAAGATCCCATGTCGCCTTTCAATGAAGAAGCGCGGTTAGACGCGCTGTACCGGTTGTCACTACTCGACACCTCGTCCAGCGAGAGTTTCGACCGTATCACGCGGATGGCGAGCCAGATCTTTGGCTTGCCCATCGCCGCGATCTCGCTGACCGACCGGGACCGTCAATGGTTCAAGTCGCGGGTCGGCATCGATCATCGGTCGATCCCGCGCGAAAAGGCGCCGTGCGGTGAGGTAGCCGAAACATCGAGCGTTCTCCTGATCCCCGATCTTCACGCATGCCCTAATTACGGCGACAGCCTGCTCGCGGAGCAGGGCGTCCGCTATTATGCCGGCGCGCCGCTCGTGACGCGCGAGGGACACAGCCTGGGTGCGCTATGCGTGCTCGGCACCGAGCCGCGCGAAACCTCCCACGAGGAGATCAGCGCCCTGACCGATCTTGCCCGCATGGTCATGGACCAGATCGAGCTGCAGCACGCCTTTGGCCGCATCGATCCGTTGAGCGGGCTGCCCAACCGCAACCAGTTTCTCGAGGATCTGAACGATTTGGGCCGGGACCATCCGGGCGAGCAACGCCTCGCAGTCCTGCTCGATCTCGCCCGCAATGACCAGCTGTCGAACGGCATGCGCGTGATGGGCTCGGGCTTTATGGACGATATCGTCCGGGACACGGCCTGCACCATCACCAAGGTGATCGGCCCGGGCCGCACCGCCTACCACGTCGCCGCCACCCAGTTCGCATTTCTCGCGCCGCCGGACGTGGAACAACCAAGCTATTGCGAACTTCTCGCCAACCTCCTGGCACATCACAGCGGCACCTCCCGCGCCCGCTTCGTGATGACCAGCACCATCGGCATTGCACCCTTTGTCGTTGGGCGTGCCAGCCCTTCGTCGGTGCTCCGCCGCGCGCACAGCGCTGCACAGGATGCGCGCCTCTCCTCCTCGCTCGTATCCGCCTATTCGCCCAACATGGACGAAACGCATCGCCGGCGCTTCCGGCTGCTCAACGATTTCGGAACGGCGCTAGACTCCGGCACGCAGCTGTCGCTGGAATACCAGCCTCGGATCAATCTCCGCTCGGGCGCGTGCGTCGGGGTCGAGGCGCTGCTGCGCTGGAACCACCCTGCGCTCGGCCCGATCTCCCCTGCCGAATTCATCCCGATCATCGAACAAACTGCCTTGGCCGGCCCCACCACCAGCTGGGTCCTGAACACCGCGCTCCACCAGCTTCACGCCTGGCACGCGGGGGGTATTGACATCCAGATGGCCGTCAACGTCTCCGCGCATAACCTGCAACAGGCCGATTTTGCCGCCCAGGTGCAGCGTCAGTTGCTCAAGCATCGCGTGCCCGCCTCCGCGTTGGAACTGGAAGTGACCGAAAGCGCGATGATGGACAATGTAGACGCCGCGCTGTCGCAAATTTCAATGCTGAACGCGGCCGGCATCGTCATTGCGATCGACGATTTCGGGACGGGATATAGCAGCCTGACCTATCTTCAGCGCCTTCCCGCGCGCGTTCTCAAGATTGACCGGTCGTTCGTTCAGGACATGTTGGCCAGCCCGCGCGAACGCGCGCTGGTCGCGTCGATGCTGTCGCTCGCGCATGACCTTGAATACCGCGTCGTCGCCGAAGGGATCGAAACCGAGGAAGTACGCCAGGCGCTCTCCGATTTGAATTGCGACGAGGGTCAGGGCTATCTGTTCGCCCGCCCGATGCGCGCCGACGCGTTCCTCGCCTGGCACCTCGCGCGGAACGGCGCGCTGTCACAGGCGGCCTAAGCCGGCCTCAGACCAGCGCGATCCGCCGGCCCTCGGCCGCGCTCTCCCGTGCGGCGTCGATGATGCGCAGCCCCAGGATCGCGTCGGATGCCGCCACCGGCGGCGGCGCGCCTCGCGCGATTGCCGAGACAATCCCGGCATAGAAGCACCGGTAGTCACCGCGCTGCGACGGGATCGTCTCGCGGCCTCCCTCCGGGAGCGTCAGCACGCCGTACAGGGAGGGATCTTCGGCCCCGTGGCTGGCATCCTCGACACTGGCACCGGCCCGCATCGCCGCTTCCTGCGGGTCCAACCCGAATTTCACGAAGCTGCCGGTCCGCCCGTAGATCCCGAAGCGCGGGCGCGGCGCCGCGATCATCCGCGAAGAGGCGAGCACCACCCGGCGCGCGCCATAATGAAGCGTCACGCTGAAATAATCGTCGATGACGCCCTGTGCCCGCTGCACGGCCAGGTCGCCGCTCACCGCTTCGGGGCCACCGAACAGCAACAGCGCCTGATCGATCAGGTGCGGTCCCAGGTCCAGGAGTTGCCCCGCGCCCGCTGCGGGCGTTTCCTTCCATTGCTGCGACGGCTCGGGCCGGAAACGGTCCCAATGCGCTTCGTACAACAGCACTTCGCCCAGCCGCCCCGCCTCGACCAGGCTGCGCACCGTCAGGAAGTCGCTGTCCCAGCGCCGATTGTGGAAGGGAACGGCAAGGCGCCCATTGGCGCGGGCCAGATCCACCAGCGCGCGCGCTTCTTCGGCGCAGCCGGCGAACGGCTTGTCGATCACCACATGCTTGCCCGCCTCCAGCGCCGCGCGGGCAAGCGGATAGTGCGTCGCATTGGGTGTGGAGATCACGACCAGGTCGATTGCGGGATCGGCGATGACATCGTCGGGCGTGGCGACCCGCGTCTGCGGATAGGCGGCATGGACCGCCTCTGCCCGTGATGTCGTCACCGCGGACAAGACCAACCCGTCCACCGCCGCAATCAGCGGCGCGTGAAATGCCGTTCCCCCCAGGCCGAAGCCGATAAGTCCCGTGCGGATCATCGCATTCTCTTCCCAGTCACGCCGCGGCCTGTAAACCGCCGGCACAGCGATGTCATCGCCGGCGAGTCGGAATGGCCGGCACGCATGCATTCCCCGCTCGCACTTGCGCGCCCAAGGCCCTATGTGGTCCTCAGTTCGGCCGGGTTAGCAACAGGAACCGCGCAGGAATGTATTCAGTATCTAAGCGTAACCACCTTTCTTCTCTCTTCCACCGCGGGGTTGCGGCTGCGGCAATCGCGGGCCTTGCGGCAGGACCCGGGCTCGCGCAGCAGCAGGCGCCCGCGCCTACGGTTCAGCCGGTTGTGCCGCCCGCGCCCGTGCAGCTTCCGGCCCTGTCGCCCAAGCAGAGCGCCGAACTCGCGCGGCTGCTGACCGATGCCGGCTATGAACAGGGGTTGCGCCACGACGGTGCTTCCGGCCCGCGCCTGGGCAGCGATGAAGCGCTGGTGCGCGCCACGCTCGATTATGCGCGCGCGGTACATTCCGGACGTTTGGACCAGAGCGACTTCCAGCAGGATTGGGGCTTGCGCCCGCAGCCGTTCGATCCGTTGCCCGGCTTTGCCGACGCCGTGAAGCGCGACCGCATCGCTGCCTGGTTGCGTTCGCTGCCCCCGCCTTATGCCGGCTATGACGGCTTGCAAAAGGGGCTCGCCAAGTATCGCGATATCGAGGCCAAGGGCGGCTGGGCCACTCTGCCGGCCGGCCCGGACCTGTCGGTCGGCGCCACCGGCGCCCGCGTCACGGCGCTGCGCAAGCGGCTGGCGGTCGAAGACAGCCAGGTCGCGGCGACCGGCGCCACCTTCGACGCCGCGCTGAAGGAAGCAGTGATCCGCGCCCAGCGCCGCTATGGCCTGCGCCCGACCGGCACCGTGTCCACCGGCACGCTCGGCGCGCTGAACGTGCCCGTGGGCGACCGTGTGCGCCAGATCATGGCGAACATGGAGCGCTGGCGCTGGCTGCCGGCGGAAATGCCCGCCAAGCGTATTCAGGTGAACATCGCCGCAGCCGTGCTCACCGTGTTCGAAGGCGATGAAGCCATTGCCTCGATGAAGGCGGTTACCGGGCGCCCGGGCAACGAAACGCCGATGCTCCAGTCGCGCATCCATTCGGTGGTGCTCAATCCGCCCTGGAACGTGCCCACCAGCATCGCCACGAAGGAGCTGTTCCCCAAGGGGGCGGCGTATCTCGCGCGCAACAATTACAAGGTGATCGGCACCGGCCCCAATCGCCGGCTCCAACAGCAGCCCGGCCCCAAGACCGCCCTCGGCCGCTACAAGTTCGACTTCCAGAATCCTTACGCCGTGTATCTGCACGACACGCCCGCCCAGGCGGCATTCTCGGGCTTCAGCCGGTTGGAAAGCCATGGCTGCGTCCGTCTGGAAAAGCCGGGTGAATTGGCCGAACTGCTGTTCCGCAACGATCAGAACTGGCAGCCCGAGCAGATCAATGCCGCCCTCGCCACGGAAAAAACTCAGCGCGTCCAGCTTCAGCCGCAGGACCAGGTGTCGGTCTATCTGCTCTACTGGACCGCGTTCGCGGGCGGCAACGGCATGAACTTCCGCGCCGACCCGTATAGCTGGGACAAGAAGCTGGCTTCGAAGATCGAAAATCGCTCGGCGGCCACCGCTGTGGCGTCACGCTAAGGAAAGAGGGGACCTTTCTCATGAAGACCAATCGCATCGCTCTCGCCACCGTCATCGCCGCCGGCCTGTCGCTCGCTGCCTGCAATGGCGGGGAGAATGGCTCGGATGACAGCACTGCCAACACCGAAATGACGACCGAGAACCTGTCGGTGCCGGAGCCCGAGAATCTGACCGAAGTGCAAGACGAAGCGCCTGCCGCGCCGCGCATCGACAACGCCAACACCGAAGCACAGCCCGACGCCGCACCGGCCCTGTCGGACGACCAGCAGACCCGCGACGATGCCGATGCCACCGGCATGACCGCCCGCATCTCGCGCGACGAAGGCGCCACCAACGAGAGCGCCGAAACCGAACAGTAAGCTCGGCCACCGCCCCCTCCCCTTCCTGCATGGGAGGGGGCGGGGGCGGGTGCCCGCGATCGCCAACGACGTGCTCCGGCATTTCGGCAACAAGCCCGGCACCATCGCGCCCCGATTGGCGGCCGACGCGCGCGGGGTGGGATAAACCCCGATCCTCCCCTGCAAGGGGTGGATCGCAGACAGCCACTATGCTCGATAAGGGCTAGCCTCAGCCTTCGCTTACAATCGGATGCTCTCCGCGCACCCGGTCCAGCAGCGCCTCGATCGCCGCCACTTCGGCAACGCTCCCCGACGGCGCGACCGACCAGTTGCAATGGGGGTGCGTCGCCGGGTCATAGACCCGCATCGCCCCCAGCACGGTTTTCCACCGCCGCCGGCTCCCGCCATATTGGCGCAGCAGCGTGGCGGTCAGCAGATCCTGTAGGTCGCTCGCGGTCATGCGCCTGCACCTAGGATCGCCGCGACGTTCCCGCAACGCTCCCCCCTCTTCCACCCCGCTTGTGCGCCGGATATGTAGCGCGTCGACCGCCGCTCCGCGCGGCCCGCATTCCCAAGCAAAGGATCGTCCGCCTTGGCCACCGCCGCCCCCACGGTTCGCCCCGTCCGCACCAAGCGCGATACCAAGGCGTTCATTGACCTAGCCTATCGCCTGAATGCGAACGACCCGCACTGGGTGCCGCCGCTCAAGCAGGAAGTCGCCGGCACGATCGATCCGAAGAAGAATGGCTGGTTCAGCCATGCCGAGGCGCAGCTGTTTCTCGCCGAACGCGGCGGTCAGGTCGTAGGCCGCATTTCCGCGCATATCGATCGCCTGGCGCTCGAACAGCCTGCCGAACAGGGCTTCGGCCCCGGTACCGGCTTTTGGGGCCTGTTCGAGGCCGAGGATGAAGGCGTCGCCAGCGTGCTGATCGCCCAGGCCGAGCAATGGCTTCGCGAGCAGGGCATGACTCGGGCGATCGGCCCGGTCAGCCTTTCGATCTGGGAAGATCCGGGCCTGCTGGTAAAGGGGCACGACCATTCTCCAACCGTGCTGATGGGCCACAATTCGCCCGCTTATCAGGGCTGGATCGAAGCACTCGGCTACACGCAGGCCAAAAAGCTGGTCACTTACGAAGTCGATATCACCCAGGACTTTCCACCTCTCATCCAGCGCATCGTGGCCAATGGTGAAAAGAACGGCCGCATCCGCATCCGCGGCGTCGACAAGTCGCGCTTCGATGAAGAAGCGGCGATCATCCTCGCGATTCTCAACGATGCCTGGGCGGAAAATTGGGGCTTTGTGCCCCTCACGCCGCCCGAAATCGCCGACGTGGGCAAGAAGTTGAAGCCGCTGGTGTTCGAAGATCTGATCATGATCGCCGAGCTTGATGATGAGCCTGTCGCCTTCATGGTCACCCTGCCCGACATGAACGAAGCCGTGAAGCCGCTGGGCGGCTCGCTGCTGCCGTTCGGCTGGGCCAAGCTGCTGCTGTGGCTCCGCAAGCCACGGGCACGCACGGTACGCGTGCCGCTAATGGGCGTGGTCAAGCGCCTTCAGGCGTCGCGCATGGCCAGCCAGCTCGCCTTCATGATGATCGAATATATCCGTCGCGCCTCGGTCGCCAATTACGGCGCCACCCGCGGGGAGATCGGCTGGATCCTCGACGACAATCAAGGAATGCTCGCCATCGCCGACGCGATCGAAAGCCGCATCAACCGCGAATATCTGATCTACCACAAGCCGCTTTGACGCCGGCGCCTTCTCCCTTGCGGGGAGAAGGTGGCGAGCGAAGCGAGGCAGGAGAGGGGCAAGCACCGCCCCTCTTCCCCTCACCGCCCCCGCAACTGCGGCGTATCCAGATCAAGCGCCGAAGCCGGAATCACCTCGGCCTGGGGATGCGTTTGCCGCAATTTCTCCACGAACAGCTTGGCGTCGCCCACCACGACGATCGTCGCCCCTTCCGGCGTAATCGTCCGCCGCGCGGCCGCGGCAGCTGCCTGCGGCGTCACTGCGCCGATCCGCGTGCGCAGCGTCGCCGCCTCGCTCGGCTCGACGCCCTGTAACATCAGGCTGGCGAGCGTGCGGGCAAAGCCCGCACTGGTCTCCGCCTGCCGCGCCACGCCGCCCTGCATGAACGCCACGCGCTGCCCAACCGTCTCAGCGTCGAGCGGCTCGCCGGCAAGCCGCTTCAGCTCCGTTTCGAAGATCCCGACCACGTCGGGCGCACTCTCGTTCTTGGTCTGCGCCACCGCGCTCATCAGGCCCTGCCCCGCCCGCGGGGAAAGCGCGCTGTAGGCGCCATAGGACAGCGCCCGCTTGACCCGCACTTCCTGGAACAGTCGCCCATTCGATCCGGCGCCCAGCACGGCGTTGGCGATCATCAGGTCGGGATAGGCCGGGTCGCCGCGTCCTGGGATGCGAAGCCCGGCCGCCACTGCGGCCTGGCCGGCGCCCGGCATGTCGACCACGATCACCCGCGGCTTGCCGGCTTGTCCTGCGCCCGTCACAGGAGCCGGCGTCACAGGCCCGCTTGCCCGCCAGTCCGCGAACAGGCGGTCGGCGATGCCGCGCACGTCTGCCGGCGTGATCCCGCCGGTCACGATCAAGGCTGCGTTGTCGGGCCGCCACCAGCGATCGCGCTGCGCCACGAGTTCATCGCGCCCGATCGCCGCCAGCGACCGCGGCGTCGGAACGCCTCCATAGGGCGCGGCGCCATACACCGCGCGCTGCATCACCATCCCCGCCAGCGGCCCAGGCGTCTTTAGCGCCACCTGCAACTGGTCGACGCTGCGGCGGCGCTCCTGCTCGAACTCGGCGGCCGGAAACGATGCATTGCGCGCGACATCGGCCAGCACCCGTCCCGCCGCCTCCAGCGCACTTACCGGCGCCGTAACGCTCAGTTCGGTGCCGTCGGGTCCTGCATCGGCGCGGATCGAAGCACCCAGCGCTTCCAGCTCGGCGGCGATCTGGTGCGCCGTCCGCGTCGGCGTTCCCTTGGTCGCAATCAGCGCCGCCATCTCGGCCACGCCCGCGCGGCCCTGCGGATCGGTCGCGCTTCCGCCCTTGAACACCAGCGACATCGTCGCGATCGGCACCTGGCCGGTGCGCGCCGTCACCAGCCGGATGCCATTGGCCAGCCGCGCCTCCGCGATCGCTGGATCGCTCACCGCCACCGCAGCGGAGGGCGCCGGCGGCTGCTCGCGCTCAGCTTCGGGCGCCAGTGTCAGCGGCGTACCCGTCGCCGCGGGCACAGTGGCCCAGCGCGGCATCGGCACCGGGTTCCGCCAATTGTCCTTTTCTCCCGCCGGACGCTTGCTCTCATCCAGATAGCGGAAATCCACGCGCGCCTCGGGCTTCAGGTACAGCCGCGCGACGCGCTGAACATCGGCCAGCGTCACGCGGTTGATCGCTGCCAGCCGCTTGTCGTCCGCCTTGGGGTCGCCGGTCCGCACCAATGCCTCGCCCAGTGCAAAGGCGCGGCCCGACGCCGTTTCGCGGGAGGCGAGTGCATCGGCCATCAACTCGTTGCGCGCTTCGGCCAGTTCCGCCGCGCTCACGGGCGCATCGCGCACCCGCGCGATCTCCGCGGCCAGCGCAGCCTCCGCCTGCTCCACGGCCGTCCCGCTGGCCAGCGTGACCATCGGCGCCAGGAAACCGTTGCCCTCGACATCGTTGAGGTTGGTCGCCGCATTGCTCGCGATCGGCCGGTCGAACACCAGCGCGCGCTTCAGCCTTGAATTGTCGCCAGTGGCAAGGATGGCGTCGAGTACTACCAGCGCGGGCAGGTCCGGATGCGCCGAACCTGGAATGCGCCAACTGCTGGCGATCATCGGGAGCGGTACATTGGGGGCATAGACCGTCACCGTTCGCGGCTGGGTGCGCGGCTTTTCGCTCGCGCGGATCGCCAGCGGCAGCGCCGACTTGCGCCGCGGCACCGCGCCGAAATAGCGGTCCACATGCCGCTCCAGCGTAGCCGGATCGAAATTGCCCGCGACGATCAGCGTCGCGGTGTCCGGCCCGTAATAGGCCTGGTGGAATGCCAGTGCATCCTCCAGCGTCGCCGCGTCCAGCTGCTCCAGGCTGCCGATGCCGGAGCGCCGCTCGGGCACGGTATCGTGGCTGTTCTCGTCCAGCGCGATCCGCAGCCGCCCATAAGCTGGCGCGAGCACGCGCTGGCGATACTCCTCCTTCACGACGTTGCGCTCGGTGTTGAACACTTCGGCGTCGATCACCGGCCGCGCCATGCGCTCGGCATGGGTCCACAGCATCGTTTCCAGATACTGCGCCGGCACCGTTTCATAATAATTGGTCCGGTCGAACCAAGTCGACGCATTGCGTACCCCGCCGACATTTTCGGTCAGGCGGTTGATCATGTTGTAGGGCATGTTGCGCGTCTTGCGCGACAGGATGTGCTCGAACAGGTGCGCGAAACCGGAGCGGCCTTCGGGGTCGTGCTTCGACCCGACATCATACCAGACCTGCACGCTCACTGTCGGCGTCGTGGTGTCGCGAATCGCGATCACGCGCAGCCCGTTGGGCAACGTGCGCTCGGTGAAGCCGATCGGCGGCACCGCGATACGCGGTGGCGGTGCCGCCTGCTGCGCCTGGGCGTAGCCCGATGCAACACCGGCCAGCAGGAGTGCCGCGATCAGGCGGCGGGCATGTACAGCGCGCAAGGACCATCCCCTTAAAAGCAAAGGGGAAGCTAATCCGAACCGCCGCCAAACCGCAATGCGCGTCTTGTCAGCGGTTACGCCGCCGCACGCCCTCTGCAAGCACCGTGGCGAAGACCAGCCACCCGGTCAGCGGCACGCCCGCCAGCGCAGCCGGGCGATCCACCCGCGCTGCGGTTGCGACATAGGCGGCGCTCGCCCCGGTCATGGCCGCAGCCGCGGCGCTGCTCGACGCCAGTTCGTGGCGGCGGAAGAACAGCTCGGTCCATCCACCGATCATCGCGCTGGTTCCCAGCCACAGCGCCAGCGCGACGTTGCGCTCGGGTGAAGGGGCGCTGCGCAGCAGCCGGTATCCGCCGGCCGCCATTCCCGTCTCCAGCACCGGCCATACGGCGCCGAACACCTTGTCGGGCGGCGTGAAGCCTGGCTTGTCGAGCCGGTGGTACCAGCGGTCGATGGCAGGGTGGCCGGGCTCCGGCGCGTTGCGCCGTCCGAGCAAGGCGCTCGCGCCCAGCACGCCGCCGATGATCGCCAGCGCGGCCCAGGGGCGCAAGCCCGATGGTGCTGAAGAAGAATGCTGCATGCCCGCTCAACCACCGGACAGGCGCGAAGGTCCCGCTGCGTAAGATGCTCGATGCTGCGGGGGAGCCCCATGGCGGAGAGGGAGGGATTCGAACCCTCGGAACCCTTGCGGGCTCAACGGTTTTCGAGACCGCCCCGATCGACCACTCCGGCACCTCTCCGCAAGGGGAAAGCGGCGTATCGGGCTCCCTGGGGAGCGACACACCGGTCGAATTGAGCGGCGGCCTCTAACGCAAGCTTTGCCGGTCCGCAAGCGGGTCCTTGTACAAACATGCCCAGCCATTAAATTGGGCGATATGCCGCGTACCCCCGTCTCCACGCTTTCTTCTCAATCCGCTGTTCCGATGCCTCCCGTCTCCTCCGCGCGCTTTGCGATCGGGGATGTGGTGCGGCACCGCCTGTTCGATTTCCGCGGCGTGATCTTCGACGTCGATCCGGTCTTCGCCAATTCCGAAGAATGGTACGATTCGATCCCCGAGGACGTTCGTCCGGCCAAGGACCAGCCCTTCTACCATCTGCTCGCGGAGAATTCCGACTCGAGCTACATCGCTTATGTCAGCCAGCAGAACCTGGTGACGGACGACAGTGACGAACCCGTCGACCATCCCGCCATTGCCGGCCTGTTCGATGGCCGAAGCCAAGGCAGGTACAATCTCAAGGCCGAGCACCGCCATTAAGCGTCGCGTGTAAGGCGAAGTGCGGACCGGGACCTCCCTGCCCGGCCCGCACCCAGCCAGCGGGCTCAGCGCGGCTTCTTGCGCTTCCGCTCCCGGCTGGAGGACGTGTCCGATTCGCCGGGCGCCAGTGCCGAGGCATCGGGCTGTGCCACAGGGTCGGCGCTGGCGTCGGTTTCGGACGTGGTGGTGGTGGTCGCGTCGGGCGCAGGCGCGGCGGGATCGGTGTCCGGGCTTGGATTCGCCGGCGCGGTCTCTGGAACCTGCGCCTGCGGAGTCGTCTGCTGCGGCGCGGTCTGCGCGGGAGCCGCCATCAGGGCGGCAAGGCTGATCAACAACATAAGGGTTATCCTTTGATCGGTTTGAACACCCCTGTTCGCCTCCGACCCTAGGCCTCTGCCCCGCCTTGAACAGGTTGCAGCGGCGAAACGACCCGCTGGCGAGGCGCAATTCCGCCCCTCCCGACGAGCCGAGCCGATCCGCCCGGCGAGCCGAGCAGCCTCCCTGCCGCGACTCGCAAAGCCCTCGCCACGCGCACGCCAAGCCATTAAATGGTCCCAACCCGGTTGACTTGGCGGGGGCGATCCCTTAGCTGCGCCGTTCCTCCTGCCGGGCTTTGCCATGGCGGGCACAAGCATTTGATGTAGAGAAGAGACCCGATGTTCGCTATCGTGCGCACGGGCGGCAAGCAGTATCGCGTTGCCGCAGGAGACAAGATCGTTGTCGAGAAGCTCGACGGCGAAGCCGGCTCGACCATCACGCTCGGGGATGTCCTCCTCGCCGGCGAGGGTGGCGACTTCAAGTCGACGGACGGCCTGACCGTCTCCGCAGAGATCGTCGCACAGGCGAAGGCCGAAAAGGTCATCGTCTTCAAGAAGCGTCGTCGCCACAATTATCGCCGCAAGAACGGCCATCGTCAGAATCACACGATTCTGAAGATCACGGCCATCGGCTGAGCGCAGGCACGAGGAGTTTTAGCAAATGGCACATAAGAAAGCAGGCGGCTCTTCGCGCAACGGTCGCGATTCGGCTGGCCGTCGTCTCGGCGTCAAGAAGTTCGGCAGCGAAGCCGTGATCGCGGGCAACATCATCGTGCGCCAGCGCGGCACCAAGATTTATCCGGGCGTGAACGTCGGCATGGGCAAGGATCACACCTTGTTTGCGCTGATCGACGGCCGCGTCTCGTTCAAGGAAGGCCGTCTCGGCCGTAAATTCTGTTCGGTAGACGCGATTGCGGAAGCAGCCGAATAACATCGGGTAACCAGCCGGGTTGCCCACCAGGGTGACCCGGGTCCGAGCAAGACGGACCAGCTGATAAAGGGAGACGGGTCGCCCCGGCTCCCTTTTTTCATGCTCCCTCGACAAAGCGGCTGCAAACGGCGTGTCACAGTGATGCGCCAGGGGCACCGCAGGACCGAGGAGTTTGGTCATGTTCGTGCGTACGCAAAGACTGACGCTGCGGCCCGGCTGGCCGGAGGATGCCCGCGATCTCGCCCAGGCGATCGGGCATGAAGCGGTGTGCCGCAATCTGCGCCGCGCGCCCTGGCCCTATGGCGAGGATGCCGCCGCGCGCTTCATGGCCGAATTCAGCGATCCGCTCAGCCCCAAATTCCTGGTCTTCGAGCATGTCGGGTCGGGCGTCCGCCTGATCGGTGCCGCCGCGGTGCAAAGCGTCGGCGAGGAGCCCCATGAACTCGGCTATTGGCTCACCCCGTCGGCATGGGGGCGCGGCTACGCGACCGAGGCCGCCGCCGCCGTCCTCGCCGCCGCTCGTGCCCGGGGCATCCGCCGCGTGACCTCGGGCCATTTCGTCGACAACCCCGCCTCGGGCAAGGTGCTCCGCAAGCTCGGCTTCAAGCCCAGCGGCCCGCTCGTCCAGCTCTACGCCCCGGCCCGGGGCGCCGAGGCCCCCTGCGCCCGCTATGCGCTGGATCTGGACGGCGGCGCCGGCGGAGACTGCGACGCCGACCCGGACGCGCGAATGGCCGCCTGACTGCCGCTCGCCGCCCCTGTCACGGCGCGGCGGCAGTCAGCTGGGGCGATTACGAGATTTGCCGGACGCGCTCGCTGATCCGTCCATCGGCGCCCCCGGACGGATGGACGCACTGCGCGCGCCCTTGCCAAGCATGCGGCGGCAGCGCGCCACCTGCGCTGAGCCCCACGTACGCGCCCTCGCGCGCGGCCCATGACAGCCGCGCCGCGCCCGTCTATCGTGCCGCCCGCCGGCGCACCCACGCGCCAGGCAGCGTGAGAAGCCCATGTCAGCACCCTCCGGCCCCCGCCCCGGCATTCCCGTCACGCGCCGCGCCGTGGTCGCCGGGCTCGCGGCCCTGTGCGCCGCGCCCGCCGCCGCCGATCCGGGCATCCGCCATGCCAGCAGCCTGATCGTGGCCGCGCGCTGCCAGGTCGGCCAGACGCTGCGCTACGACCCGGCCTATACCGCGCTGCCCTTTCCCGGCGGCGACGTGCCGCGCGGCAAGGGCGTGTGCACCGATGTCCTGATCCGCGCCTATCGCGACGCCTTCGGCCTCGATCTTCAGGCGCTGGTGAACGCCGACATGCGCCGCGCCTTCGCCGCTTATCCGCGCAACTGGGGCCTCAAGGGACCAGACCGCAACATCGATCATCGCCGCGTGCCCAATCTTCAGGCGTTCTTCCTGCGCCAGCATGCCCGCCTGCCGGTGCCGCGCGATCCCGCCGGCTGGCAGCCCGGAGACATCTTCACCAGCCTGATCGGCGGCCGACTTCCCCATACCGGCATCGTCTCGGACCGGGGCGGCGGCAGCCGCGCCGGCTATGTCATCCACAACATCGGCAACGGCACGCGCGAGGAAGCGGCGCTGTTCGATCACCCGCTGACCGGCCGCTATCGCTGGGCACTGAGCGGCTAGAGCCGCACCGGCGCCACGCGCGATCCGCCTCGCTCCCGCCCGGCACCCGAACCGCTCCCGCCAGCCGCGAGCCCCCGCCATCCAGCCGCCGCCCGCCCGCGCACCGGGCAGGCACCGCGGCACCCACACCCGCACTAACCAGCATCAACATCCGGAACCGCCGCGACCGCACCCGGTTACCCGCAGGGCCAGAGGCACCAGCGGAGCCGCGCCCATGACGAACGCCCCCAGCCCGACCAGCCCCAGCCGCGCCACCAACCCCACCAAAGCCGCCTTTGTGATCGGCCTGGCGCTCAGCGGCTTTTTCGACGGCATCCTGCTGCACCAGGTGCTGCAATGGCACCATTTCCTCAGTCTGGTCCCCGGCGAGCGCTTCCAGGACCTGCGTACTCAGGTTCTCGCCGACGGCCTGTTCCACGTCTTCGTCTACGCGCTGACCGCACTCGGCCTCTGGCTGCTCTGGCGCGCCCGCGCCGGGCTCGACCGCCCCGGCGCGGCGCGAAGGGTCGCCGGCGGCGTCCTGCTCGGCTTCGGCGTCTGGAACCTCCTCGATGTCGGCGTCTTCCACTGGGTGCTCGGCATCCACCGCATCCGCGTGAACGTGGAGAACCCGCTGCTCTACGATCTCGCCTGGTTCATCCTGCTCGGGCTCGTCGTCGCCGCGATCGGCTGGGCAGTCCTCCGCCGCGCGTCCGGCAACGGACCCGACAGCACCGCCACCGGCTCCACCAGCACCACCCCATCCGGCCGCACCGCAGCCCTCGCCGCCACCGCCGCCCTGCTGCTCAGCGCACCGCTGGCCAGCCTCCCCTCCGACACCGGCAGCACCCTGGTGGTCTTCCGCCCCGGCACCAGCACAGGCACCGCGATCAACACCGTCCTGGCTTCAGGAAGCAGCCTGGTGGCGCTGGACCCCAGCGGGCGGTTCGCGGTGGTCAAACTCCCCCAGCGCAGCGCCACCCTGGCGCTCTACCGCAGCGGCGCGCTCTTCGTGACAAGCTCGGCGGCGCTGGCGGGGTGCCTGGCGTTTGTGGAGCGGGGGTAAACGGACGAGTTTCGGAACGATCGCTCTCCGATTGCCACTCCTTCATAAGCGGCTACTATCTTCGCCCAGCGTCCGGCGACCGCCGCATCCGACGCTGTTCAAAGGCGCCTGATGACCCCACACGAATTCCTGACCAAATGGCGCGCCAGCGAACTGAAAGAGCGCTCAGCGTCCCAGAGCCACTTCAACGACCTGTGCGCATTGCTCGGCGTGGTAGATCCGGTCTCGGCCGATCCCACCGGCGACTGGTTCACCTTTGAAAAGGGCGCAAGCAAGACCAGCGGCGGCGAAGGCTGGGCAGACGTCTGGCGCAAGGGGCACTTCGCTTGGGAATATAAGGGCCGCCACGCCAATTTGGACAAAGCCAATGCCCAGCTGCTGCAATATGCCGTCGCGCTGGAAAATCCGCCGCTGCTGATCGTATCCGACATGGCCCGGATCGTGATCCGGACCAACTGGACCAACAGCGTGCAGGAAAAGCACGAATTCGTGCTGGACGACTTGGTCGACGGCGCGGTGCGCGACCGGATCAAGGCGGCCTTCACCAATCCCGAGGCGTTCCGCCCCAGCAAATCGCGGCAGGAGCTGACCGAGGAAACCGCCGCCGAATTCGCCGGGCTGGCCCAGCGGCTGCGCAATCGCGGCCACGAAGCGCATCAGGTGGCGCATTTCGTCAACCGGCTGGTGTTCTGCATGTTCGCCGAGGATGTCGGGCTACTGCCCGACCATCTATTCACCAAGATGCTCGACGTCAGCCGACGCAACCCGACCGAGTTCGCGGCAAATGCCGCCACACTGTTCGGCGCAATGGCGCGGCCCGGCGGCAAGGTGGGCTTCACTGCGATCGAATGGTTCAACGGCGGACTGTTCGAGGATGATCACGTCCTTCCGGTGGACGGCGACGACATCGACCAGTTGCTGCGCGCGGCGCGGCGCGATTGGGGCCAGATCGACCCCTCGATTCTGGGCACCCTGTTCGAACGCGGGCTGGATCCCGCCAAGCGCAGCCAGTTGGGCGCGCATTATACCGACCGGGACAAGATCATGATGATCGTGCGGCCGGTGATCATCGCACCGCTGGAGGCCGAATGGGCCGAAGCGCTGGCCCGCATGACCACGCTGGTGGAAAATGCGCCGGTCCAGACCAAGGAAAAGCTGCTGCGCGGCGCCGAGCTGGGCAAGCGCACCCGCGCGCTGGCCGAAGCCAACGCAATCCATGAGGCCTTCGTAGAGCGCCTCGCGAAGTTCCGGGTGCTCGATCCCGCCTGCGGATCGGGCAACTTCCTCTATGTCGCGCTGCGTTCGCTTAAGGACATCGAGCATCGCGCCAATCTGGATGCCGAGGCTTTGGGCCTGCCGCGCGGCTTCCCGCGGGTCGGGCCGGAAAGCGTTATGGGAATCGAGCTGAACCCCTATGCCGCCGAGCTGGCGAGGGTTTCGGTGTGGATCGGCGAGATCCAGTGGATGCGGCGCAACGGCTTCGACGCGGCGAAGAACCCGATCCTGCGACCGCTGAAGACGATCGAGTGCCGCAATGCGTTGGTTCAGTACGACGATACCCAACAGAAATGGCGAGAGGCAACATGGCCTGACGCGCACGTAGTGATCGGCAATCCGCCGTTTCTTGGCGGGAAAAGTATGAAGCGCGCCTTGGGTGAGGAGGATACCGAGATCCTACGGCGGGTCTAATGCAGGTCGCATCACGCCTTTCTCTGACCTCGTTTGTTATTGGTTCGAGAAATCGCGGGCGATGATTGCTGCAGGGCAGGCTCGGCGAAGTGGGTTCGTCTCAACGAAGGCGATTGCGAAGAACGTTAATCTTCCGGTCCTGCAAAGGCTTTCGGCTGATGCTCGTATATACAACGCTTGGCAGAACGAGCCGTGGGTTGTCGATGGCGCAGCCGTTCGAGTGTCCCTCGTGTGCTTCGCTGCTCCGGAGGAGCGGACAAATCGGCTGTGGCTGGACGGTCAGCCGGCCACGCAAATCAACCCGAACCTGACGTCCGGACAGGATACGAGCACTGTTGCTAAGCTTCGAGAAAATGCCAACTCAGTGTTCATCGGTGTTCAGCAGAGTGGACCATTATCGATACCTCGTGAATTAGCCATCGACTGGTTGTCCCTGCCGCTCAATCCAAATGGTCGATCGAACAAAGATGTGCTTTCGGCTTACGCTTCGACCGACAACATCGTGGGCCGACCGCCCGAGGAGTTCTTAATCGACTTCCCGCAAGGGCTGGATGAAAGCTCAGCCAGCGAATTCGAGGAACCATTCGAGTATCTCAACCGCGCGGTTTATGATCCCCATCGCGAGGGAACATCTGTACCCTTCCCCACCTATCGGAGGTCGACGGCCGGCCAAAATCCTAAGTGGTGGGAAGCCCATCGATGTCGGCCCAGTATGCGAGCCGCTCTGGAGCCCGTCGATAGCTATTTAGCTACAGGTGAGACCACTGAGCATCGAGTGTTCCGATTCCTTCCGTCGTACTTGATTCCAGACAAAAGCTTGTACGCCTTCCCCTACGCAGGGATGATTGGTTTTGGGGTTCTGCAAAGCACCCTTCACGAGGTGTGGTGTACCTACTTCGGCAACCGGATCGGCGCAGGAAACCAGCGGCGGTATAATGCGTCCTTTGTATACCTGACCTTTCCTTTTCCCGAAGGCCTGACCCCCGACATCCCCGCCGCGGACTATGCCGACGATCCGCGTGCGCAGGCGATCGCGACAGCGGCGGCGCGACTCAACGAATTGCGCGAGAACTGGCTCAACCCCGCCGACCTGGTGGTGCGCGTGCCCGAAGTAGTGCCCGGCTATCCCGATCGCATCCTGCCCAAGGACGAGGAGGCGGCGAAGGAGCTGAAAAAGCGGACGCTCACCAACCTATACAATGCCCGCCCGCAATGGCTCGCCAACGCCCATGCCGCGCTCGATGCCGCAGTGGCCGATGCCTATGGCTGGGGCGACGACTGGCGCGCCGGGCTACTGACCGACGACGAGATACTGGCGCGGCTGTTCCGCCTCAACCAGCAGCGCGCCGCCGGAAGCGCCGGCTGAGCGGGGCTCGAAAGCCGCCCGTTGTCACACCATCACGGCAGCCGCAAACTCGCTATCCGCCTTGTTGATCAGCGCGCGGTCGTCATGGTTCCACGGGTGGAAGCCCGGCAGGAAGAACGCGAACCAGTGCCCCATCACCTTGCGCACCAGCCCGGGATTGCCGAACGCGTACCAGATCAGCTTCGCCCACACGCGCGGGCCGGTCAGCCCGTCCTGGCGCAGCAGCTCCAATATGCCGCGGCGGCGGCCGTCATAGAATCGCCAGGTGGTGATCAGCATCACTGTCGATTTCACGCGCCAGCGCTGCCACCGGCTCCAGTCCTTCGTGGCGTGCATCCAGGTGTCGAACGCGACGCCCTTATGCTCGATCTCCTCGATCGCGTGCCAGCGCCACATCGCCGCCGCCTCGGGCTCGGCGCCGTCCAGGTTGCGCGGATCGGCCAGCAGCGCGTGCGCCAGGATCGCGGTGAAATGCTCCAGGCACAAAGTCGCGGCCAGGCTGCCGATCGGCGGGCGGTTCTTGGTCAGCGCCAGCTGCGCGTCCACGTCCGCCTCCAGCGTGCTGATATCATATCCCTGGTCGGTCACATGGCGGTTGAACGCCACATGCTCGCGGGTGTGGATCACTTCCTGCTTGATGAAGGCGTTGATCTCGGCCTGGAGCCGCGGCGGGGTGCCCTCGCGGAATTTCCGCACGCTGTCGATGAAGAAGCCCTCGCCCTTGGGAAAGGTGACCGACAGCGCGTTGTAGAACGCCGTGGCGATGGGGTCGCCGTTCAGCCACCAGCGCGCGCGGTCGACCCCGCGTCCGAAGCGCCGGTCGCGCGGGGTGATCGCCAGGTCCGCGGGAGTCTTTGCTTTCGGCACGGCTTTGCTCCAGAGACATGGGGGAAACAAACAAGATAGTTCTACTTACATCGATGTCAATAACTCCGCGCCGGCGGCTTTCTCCCGAAGAATCGCGCGACGCCGCGCTTGAGGCTGCCCGCGCGCTGTTGCTGGCCGCGGGTCCGCAGGCGGTGACGCTCAAGGCGGTGTCCGCGGCGATCGGGCGGACGCATGCCAATCTGCTTCACCATTTCGGCTCGGCCGCGGGGCTGCAAAAGTCGCTGGCGGCGTGCATTGCCGAGCGGGTTACCGCTAAAATCGGTGCCGCGGTGCTGCGCGCGCGCACCGAAACGCATGATCCGCGTGAGGTTGTGGACCTTACCTTCGATGCGTTCGACACCGAAGGCGCGGGCGCTTTGGCCAGTTGGATGATCCTGAATGGCAATCAGGACGCGCTCGATCCGATCCTTGAGGCGATCCACCGGCTGGTCGATCACATCGCCGAAGGTCCTGATTTGCAAGCGGTTTCCCTGCATGAAGAGACGTTGCAGCTGGTCCTGATGGCGTTGGGCGACGCGCTGCTCGGCGCGGCGATGGCGCGCGCGCTGGGGCTTGACCGCGATACTGCCCGCAAAATGGCTACGCGACGCCTAACCTATTCAATGCAAAAGAAAAGTTGATCGCTGGCCACATCGTTTTCCGCGTCGACCAGATAGTGGCTATTCCGCCGCCACTCGAGTCCCCCTACCCCCTTCCAGCTCCACCGCCTCATCCACCGCGCGGGCAAGTCCAGCCATCGTGAATGGCTTCCTAAGTACCGACCGCCCCGCGAAAATCTCCGCATCCACCTCTCCGGCAAATCCGGTAACGAACAGCACCGCCACCCCCTTGATCCGCTCGCCCAGCGCCGCGATCATCTCGGGTCCCGTCTGTGTCGGCATCAGCACGTCGGACAAGATCAGGTCCAGCGCAGCCATTCCATCCACCGCTTCAGGCGCCTGTAACGGATCCGGACACGCCGTCACTCGGTGCCCCAATTCCTCCAGCGCACCCACGGTCGCGTTCAGCACCCGCGGATCGTCCTCCACCACCAGAATGTCATAAGCCCGGTCGGACGTCGCCATCTGGCTGACCGCCACCTCCGGCGCCGCAGCCGCTACGCCGGCATGACGCGGCAGATAGAGCGTGACCGTGGTTCCCTCACCCTCGCGCGAGTCCAGCGAGATCTCGCCCCCGGATTGGCGCGCGAAGCCGAAGATCTGGCTAAGCCCCAGTCCAGTGCCCTTGCCCACGGGCTTGGTAGTGAAGAATGGTTCGAACACGCGCTCCATCACACCGGGCGCCATCCCGCAGCCGGTATCGCTCACCGCAAGCGTGACGAACTCTCCTGCCACCCGCTCGCCGCCCTGCCCGATGGCATGGTCAGCTTGGCCCGTCGCGATCGTCAGCCGCCCCCGCCCGTTCATTGCGTCGCGGGCGTTCACCGCCAAATTGAGAACTGCGTTCTCCAGTTGATGCTTGTCGACGAACACGCACCAGCCATGGCTGGTGTCCTGCGTCTCCACTGCGATGGTGTCGCCCAACGTGCGGTCGAGCAGGTCGGACATGCCGGCAATGAGCGAGGCGGCCTCCACCGCTTCGGGCAGCAACGGCTCGGACCGCGAAAAGGCCAGCAGGCGCCGAGTCAGCGCCGCCGCGCGCCCGGCTCCGTCCATGGCATTGTCGATATGGCGCCGCGCGTCGGAGGGAGAGGTGTTCAGCTGCCGCTTCGCCATCTCAAGCCCACCAAGCACCACGGCGAGCATGTTGTTGAAGTCGTGCGCGATGCCGCCGGTCAGCTGTCCCACGGCTTCCATCTTCTGGATCTGCCGTAGCTGCGCTTCGGCCTGCTCGCGCTCGCGCGCTTCCTCGCGCAGCTGCTTGGTCGCAGCGGATACCGCTTCCTGAAGCGCAATCGCACGCTCGCGCTCGGCATGCGCTTCGGCGTCAGCCGCTGCCTTCTCGCCTTGCGCCTGGATTGCCAGCCATCCCAGCAGGATGGCCCCCAGCACGATCAGCACGCCAAAGAGCGTCAGGATACGCGACGCATAGGTGGAACTTTGCAGCAGGTCTGCCGCCGCTTCGGTCCGGTCGCGCAGCAATAGGCGCTCGGAGTCGACCACCTGCGCCAGCAGCGCCTCCAGCCTGGTTCGTGCGGGGCTCTGGCGGACGCGGTAATAGCTGCCCCACGCATCGTTGTGGCGCTTGTACGTGGAATAGAGCGCGGTCTCGTCCAGTTCCTTGCCGCGCGCCGCGAACGCCGCCTGAAGCGCGCGGATGCGGCTCTGCTGGCCGCGATTGTCGCCAGTGAGCTGGCGCAGGCGGAGCAGCTGCTCGCCAGCCCTGGCCCAATAGCTCACATATTGCTGGCCTAGCCTCTTGTCCGCGCTAACCACATAGCGGCCCAACGCGGCCTCCGCCGAAGAAATCGCGCCGGACAGCTGGTTGGTCCGGATAATGACTTCGAAGGTATGCTGCTGAAGCCGGATTGCCTCGTCGCGTTGCGCTTCGGTGCGGTACTGGAGGAAGATCAGCGCGCCCAGCACGCCGATACCGAGCAACGCAAGCGCGCCCAGCAGCTTAAGCCGCCAGTTCGTATCCCTGAGCCTCTGCTCGGTATCCATGGCCACCGCAGTGTCCGTCATGGTAACAGCTTAGGCCAGCGTGCGCGGCGTGAAAAGCTTAGGGCCGTCCCTTACCTTATCACCCCGATCGCCTGCCCAGCGGCACGGAACATGCCGATCACCCGCTCGATCTGCTCGGGCGTATGTTCCGCGCAGAGCGAGCAGCGCAGCAGGAAGGTTCCTGCTGGCGTCGCGGGCGGACGCGCCATGTTCACGTAAAGGCCATTGTCGAGCAGCGCCTGCCACATCACCACCGCCTGCTCCTGATCCTCCAAAATCACCGCGACGATCGCGCTGTCCGGCTTCTCGGTGCCGAGGCGGAAGCCCATGGCCTTGAGGCCGCCATGCACGCGGCGCGCATTGTCCCACAGCCGTGCGCGCTTCTCATGCGCAGTCATCAGCTTGCGGATCGACGCCGTTGCGGTCGCGACCACCGACGGCGGCAGCGAGGCCGTGAAGATGTACGGGCGGCAGGCCAGCCGGATGGCCTCAAACTTGGGATGGCTGGAAATGCAGAAGCCGCCGACGGTGCCGACGGACTTGGAGAAGGTGCCGACCACGAAATCGACTTGATCCTCCAGCCCTTGATCCTCATACACGCCGCGCCCATTGGGCCCGAAAAACCCCATGGAATGCGCCTCATCGACCAGCACCATGCAGCCATGCTTCTTGGCTACCGCAACCATTTCCTTGAGCGGCGCGATGTCGCCGAGCATTGAGTACACGCCTTCGAGCACCACCAGCTTGCCGGCTTCGGCAGGCAAACGGCCCAGGCGCTTGTCGAGGTCGGTCACGTCGTTGTGGCGGAAGCGGACGATCTCGGCATTGCCCTGCTTGCAGCCATCATAGATCGACGCATGGCTGTCGGCGTCGAGGATGACATACTCGCCCTTGCCGGCAAGCGTGGAGATCATGCCAAGATTGGCCATATAGCCGGTCGAGAAAACGATAGCGCCAGACACCCCGTAGAAGTCGCGCAGCGCCTGTTCGACTTCGATGTGATCCTGGAAGGTGCCGTTCAGCATACGGCTGCCATTGGTGCCCGAACCGAACTGATCGAGCGCGGCATGGCCTGCGGCGATCACATCGGGATCGAAGGTCATGCCCATATAATTGTAGGTGCCGAGCAGGATCGTGTCGCGGCCCGCGATCACCGCCTCGGTGGGCGACTTCACCTGCTCCATGACAATCGCGAACGGATCGGTGACGCCACTGTCGAGCAGCGCCTGCCGCTCGGTAATGAGGCCGTCGAACTTACTCATCAAGTCGCGCCCGGGTGCGACGGGTGCGGGGTTCTCGGGCAGCTTCTCTGGCGTATCGATCGCGTCGGTCACGGCGTGCTCAGCCCTTCAGCTTCTGGACGGCGTCAACCAACTGGCCGACGGTCTCAATCTCGGCCTGCATGTTCATCGTGATGATGATGTCGAATTCATCTTCGATCGCGGCCACGAAGTCCATGACGGTGAGGCTGTCCCATTCGAGGTCGCCGGCGAAGGTGGTGCTGTCGGTCAGGCCGACACCCTTCTTGTTGAAGGGCTCGATCTGGGTTTTGACGGTCTCGAAGACGGAGGCGCGGTCGGTCATGGGCGGGTCCTTAAAGCGATGGCCTGCGCGTGCCAAGCGAATGCGGCGAACGCAGGGCGGCGCGGCGACAAGCCTGGTACCTATACCTGCCGCTGATGAAGTTGAGGAAGTTGCGGTCTGACATCCCTCTTGATCGGTCCCAGCTAGGCGGCAGCGCGTGCAACCGGACCGGAGCAGAGCAAATCCTATCTTGCAAGGCTCAGAGCAGGCCGCGCTCCCGGTACCAGGCAGCCGTCCTCGCTAACCCGGCGAACGTTTCCACGCGCGGTACCCACAAGCTGCTTGGCGGGCGGCGATCGGGGTCGCTGACCCAATCGGGATGAAAGAAATAGTCGACTCGGTCTGGAGTAAGCTTGGCGCCCTTGCCACGGGCGAGCTGGTCTAGCCACGCACCCGCGAGCAGCGCTGGGCGCGGCAGGTTAATGGCCACGATCCGCCTGCCGGTTGCGGCGCCGATCGCATGCGCGAACTCGCGGTGGGTCCAGCCGCCGTCCCGCCCGTCGTCGGGGTCGAGGATATGAGGGCACGTACCGGTCGTGGCGAGCGCCAGCAACAGGTGACCAAGATCACTCACTTCGATGAGCGAGATGCGCCCGTTGCCCGGCAGCAAGGCCAGTCCGCGATTGGCGAGCTTGAAGAGTTCGAGCATCTCCAGGTCGCCGGGGCCATAAATCGCCGGCGGCCGGACGATGGTCCAGTCGAGTCCGGAAGCCTGAACAAGCGCGTCGCCCTGCGCCTTCGACCAGCCATAGGCGGACAACTCCGGCTCGCGCGCAGCCAGCGAGGAGACATGGACAAAGCGCCGCCCGCCGACGTGCTTCGCAGCATCGAGCATGTTGCGGGTGCCTTCGATATTACCAGCAGCAAAGCCGGCGCGATCGGGCGCGTTTACCACCCCGGCAACGTGGATTACTGCGTCGGCGCCAGCACACAGTTCGGCCAGTGCTTGTGGGGTTTCCAAGTCGCCGCCGATCCAGGTTACGCCTTGCCGCGCCGGCTGCGCTCGCCGGGTGAGCGCTCGGACCTGATGGCCTGCGTACAAGGCGAGTTCAATCAGCCGCGTGCCGACAAAGCCGGTACCGCCGGTAATCGCGATCTTAGTCATCTGATGATCTCACGCGAAGGCGCAGAGGCGCGAAGAATGCACGAGAGAAGTGCACGCAAGGCGGCCGCCTCCCCTCGAATCACAGCAGGGCCATGTGATTGCGGTGAACGAGCGCCGAACGCGGCGCGTAGCCCAGCAGTTCGGCCTGCTCCTCGTTGCGGCGACCCAGGATATTCGCGGCATCCTCAGCCGCATACTCGCTCAAGCCGCGGGCAAGCGGCTTCCCGTCCGCACCAACGATCACGATCAAATCGCCGCGCGCGAAGCTGCCCTCGATCCGGGTGACGCCGGCGGCGAGCAGGCTTCGGCCTTGCCCCAATGCCGCCGCCGCACCGGCATCGACATGAAGCTTCCCACGCGCGGTAAGTCCGCCGGCCAGCCACGCTTTTCGCGCGGGCGCCGTACGCTCGGCCACGAACAAGCTGTGCCTTGCTTCGGCCGAGAGCGGTTGGTCGGCCGTGCCCGACGCGATGGCCAGGTGCGCGCCCGCGCCATTGGCAATACGCGCTGCGGCGATCTTCGACACCATCCCACCCGATCCCATGCCTGAAGCCGAACCACCATCCGCCATTGCCTCGATCGCGCCGTCGATCCGTTCGATCCGGGGGATATGCTGCGCGCCCGGCTGCGCCGGGTTGCGATCGTAAAGCCCATCGACATCGGAAAGCAGCACCACACCCTGCGCGCCCGCCGCCTGCGCCACGCGGGCGGCCAGACGGTCATTGTCGCCGAACCGGATTTCCTCGGTCGCGACGCTGTCATTCTCGTTGAGGATGGGGACCACGCGGAGGTTCAACAACCGGTCGAGAGTCGCGGCGGCGTTGAGATAGCGCCGGCGATCCTCAAGGTCGCCGAGCGTCACCAGCATCTGCGCAGCCGTGAGGCCTTGTGCATGCAGCACCTCTGCCCAGACTTGGCTGAGTGCGATCTGGCCGGTGGCGGCGGCAGCCTGCGCATCCTCAAGGCTGGCGCGCCCGCCCTTTGGAAGCTTCAGCCGCCGCGCCCCAAGCGCGATGGCGCCCGACGACACGATGGCGAGTTGCTGCCCTTCGGCATGGCGCCGCGCAATCGCGGCGGCGACTTGCTCCAGCCAGACGCGCCGCACCTGCCCGTCGGCATCGACGAGCAGCGCGGAGCCGATCTTCACAACCAGGCGCGAACAGGAAGCGGGCGGGAATAACGGCATGGGGCGGACTTAGCGCGCGCAGCCCGGCACGCCAACTCAGTCGCGCGCGAAGATCTCGTCATGCGGGACGGTTATCGCGAGGGACGGCAAAGAAAGGTCAAGGGGCTTGTCATGCGCCTGCGCGTTCTAGTCGCCAGGACCGGTCCTTTGCACGACCCGCAGTCTCTCTGAAGCGATGTCGACAAACACGATCGTGTCAACGCTCGCGAGCAGCTGGTACTCCGGCAGCTTCACACGAAGGTCGGTCCGAGCGGTGCCTGCGGACAGAATCTCGAACACCACGCGAGGATCGTCGAAAGCCTTCTGCTCATCGTCGGCTTCTCCGCGCCCACCATATACCGCGACGTCAGGATAGCGGATTGAACCGTCATGCGTCCGAACCGCGATGTCAGAATTGAACGGCGCGCACCCCGTGCCGCGAAGCCGCTGACGGAGCGCGAAGAAGATATTGCCCTGCACCTGGGCATAGGAAGTACTGCTTAAAGCGGCGACCACTCGATCGCGTCTTCGCCTTCATCGTCGGCACTGACTTTGGCGGCCTCCGGACCGATCGCCTCCAACAATTGGTCGAGCACCCAGTCCACGCCGACGCCGCTGGCGCCTGATATCGGGATCACGGGCGAGCCGCTGGCTTCTTCGAGTTCAGCCGACAGCGCGGCAATGAGTTCTTCGTCGAGTGTGTCGATCTTGTTCAGCGCGACGATGACCTTCTTGTCGAGCAACCCGCCGCCGTAATTCTCGAGCTCATCACGAACGACGCGGTAGCTTTCCGCGACATCGGCATCATTCGCGTCGACGAGATGGAGCAGGACCTGACACCGCTCGATATGCCCCAAGAACCGGTCGCCGATGCCGGCACCTTCCGCCGCGCCAGCGATCAAGCCCGGGATGTCGGCGACCACGAACTCGCGTTGCTTGTGCCGCACGACGCCCAGCTGCGGGCGCGTGGTGGTGAAGGCATATTCGCCGACCTTGGCCTGGGCGTTGGTTACCTGATTGATGAAGGTCGACTTGCCGGCGTTGGGCAGCCCGACCAGGCCGGCATCGGCGAGCAGCTTCAGGCGAAGCCACACCCAGGCTTCGTCGCTGGGCCAGCCGGTGCCGTGCTGCCGCGGGGCGCGGTTGGTCGATGTCTTGTAACTGGCATTGCCGCGGCCGCCATCGCCGCCGCGCAGGAACACGACGCGTTCGCCCACCTTTGTCAGATCGGCAAGCAACGTGCGCTCTTCGTCATCGGCCAGCACCTGGGTGCCTACCGGAACCTTGATCACCAGATCGTCGCCGCCCGCACCGGTGCGGTTCGACCCCGATCCTCCATGGCCGCGCGGTGCGCGGAAATGCTGCGTGTAGCGGAAATCGATGAGCGTGTTCAGGCCGGCGACTGCTTCGAAGATGATGTCCCCGCCCTTGCCACCATTGCCGCCATCGGGGCCGCCATATTCGATGAACTTTTCGCGCCGAAAGCTGACGGCGCCAGGGCCGCCCGAACCGGAGCGGACGAAGATCTTGGCCTGATCGAGAAAATGCATGGTGCGTCATATAGAGGCTGTCGCAAATCCGTCACCCCATGGCGTGGATCGCCCGCGTTTTGGGTGTTTTCTGGCTGGCGCGGCGTGGAACCACGGCTATAGGCTCTTGCATTAGTGAAGCAGGCGGCGCGCCGGCGCCGAAACCAGAAGCAAGGCAGCCGCGAACCGCATGAATTCGATCGATCGCTACATGGCGCGGCTGATCGCGATGCCGCTGATCGGGACCCTGCTCATCTCCGCGATGCTGTTGGTGCTCGACCGTATTCGCCGGCTGTTCGATTTCGTCGCGACCGAGGGTGGCCCGGTAAGCGTGGTGTGGCGGATGCTTGCCAACCTGCTCCCCGAATATCTCGGGCTCGGCATTCCCATTGGGCTGATGCTCGGCGTGCTGCTCGCCTTTCGCCGCCTGGCCACGTCGTCCGAACTCGACGTGCTCCGCGCAGTGGGTATCAGCTATACCCGGCTGCTGCGCGTCCCCTACATGTACGCCATCGCCCTGGCGCTGCTGAACCTGGCGATCGTCGGCTATGTCCAGCCCTGGGCGCGCTACAACTATGAGCAGCTTCGCTTCGAGCTGCGCTCGGGCGCCTTGGGCGCGTCGATCAAGGTGGGTGAGTTCACCAACTTTGGCGACAAGATGACCCTGCGCATCGAAAGCAGCCAGGAGGGAGGACGCGACCTTTCGGGTATCTTCGTGCAGATGACCACGCCCGATGGCCCGCTGGCAGTGACCGCCGAAAAAGGCCAGTTCTTCCGATCGGACGATCCCGACACGATCATCTTCGCGCTCACCAACGGCACGCTGGTCCATCGGGACAAGACCTCTCAAAAGCCTCGCGTGCTGACCTTCAGCACGCACAGCCTACCGATCCCGCTGCCCAAATACGAAGCGTTCCGTGCGCGTGGCGGCAAGAACCTGGAACAGACGCTGCCCGAGCTCGTGAGGATCGGCAAAGACCATGACCGGTCCGAGCAGGAGCGAGACACCAGCCGTGCGGCCTTTCACTTCCGCCTAGCCGAAGTCATATCGATGTTCCTGTTGCCGATGCTGGCGGCGGCGCTGGGAATCCCACCCAAGCGGTCGACATCGGCGCTCGGCGTTTTCCTGTCGATCGTCGCCATTGTGACCTATCACAAGGTCAACGAATATGGGCAGGCGATCGGCAGCCTGGGGCGGATCGATCCGATCATCGCATTGTGGGTGCCGTTCACGATCTTCGCTGGATTGACGATCTGGATGTATTACACCGTCGCCTATGTGCCCGGCGGCCAGCCCATCGGCGCGTTGGAGAAGGGGCTGTCCAAGGCTTGGGGTGCGCTTAAGCGGCGGCTGCCCGGCAGGCGGCGCAAGACGCTGGAGATCCCGGCATGAGCGGCTTTTTCCCGTCACGCACCATGTCGATCTACATGGGCCGCATGTTCCTGACGCGCACCTTTGCCATTCTGGCGGCGTTGGTGATCATCCTTCAGGCGCTCGACCTGTTGAGCGAATCGGGCAAGATCCTGGCGGTGCAGGGTAATGGCAGCGACCAGGTATGGCGCTATGTCGGGCTGCGCATTCCGCAGATCGTCTCGACCTTTCTTCCCTTTTCCGTGCTGCTCGGCACTATCCTGACGTTGATCACGATGAACGCAAACAGCGAAGTGGTCGCACTCAAGGCATCGGGGCTTTCGACACATCAGGTGCTGGCGCCGCTGATGGTCACCGCTCTGGGCGTGGCGATCGTATCCTTCGCCTTCAACGAACGCATCGTCGCGCGCGCCACCGGTACGCTGGAGCAGTGGAAGAAGGTCGAATATGGTCCGCTGCCGATCGACCGCGGCGACCGGTCGAACGTGTGGGTTCGCGACGGCGATAACCTGATGCAAGTCACGCAGGTCAGGGGCAAGGGCGACGCCGTCCAACTGCACGGTATCAAGATTTATGAGCGGACGGGGCGCCGGCTCCGCTCGGTCGTGATCGCTGATCATGGCGTTCGCGACGGCGAAGGCTGGCGCATCGGGAACGCCAGGCGCTTCGACGTGAACACCGGTCAAACCGCCACTGTCGGCAGCCTGCACGTCGCCAACGATATTCGCCCCGATCAGTTCACCCTGCAGCAGGTCGATGCGGAAAGCCTGCCCTTCACTCAATTGAAGGAAGCGATTGACGATCTGAAGCTGGCGGGCCGTCCGACCAAAGCGCTGGAAGGTTCGCTGTGGCACAAATTGTCGGGGCCTTTGTCGGCAATCCTGATGCCGCTGCTGGGTGCCGTTGCCGCGTTCGGCATTGCGCGCTCGGGCAAGCTGTTCGTGCGCGCAGTGATCGGCATGGCGCTGGGCTTTTTGTATTTCGTCGCCGATAATTTCGCGCTGTCGATGGGCAACCTGGGCGCCTATCCGCCCTTCCTTGCCGCCTGGGCGCCATTCCTGCTGTTCGCGATGATCGGCGAACTGGTGCTGCTACGTACCGAGGAGTGATGCAGTGCTGAGGCGCCGGCGCAGCTAACGGCCCAGCCTACTCGGCAAAGCGCAACAAAAAGGGCCGACCCATGAGGACCGGCCCTTTTTCTTCGCCGAGCGAGGAAAGGCTTAGCGCCGGATGCCCATGGTGCTCGCAGCTAGGCGGCTCACCAGCCCCGGCAAGCCCACATAGCTCGCCTTGTGATAGGGCGAGTTGGCCTCAAGAATCGCCGTCAGCCGCGCATGCGCCGCACCTAGATTGTGATACGGTACGCTCGGCAGCAGATGGTGCAAGGCGTGATAGCGAAGGCCCACGGGCGCCCATAGAGCGGGCAGCATCGCGGGGGGCGGCACGTTGACGCTGTCGAGATATTGCGCGGTGACGGTCATCGCCTCGCCCTCATTCTCCCACAGATGCGCGACCAGCGTGCGGATCTGGTTGATCAGCGTGATGCCCGCGACGACGCCAAGGTACACGGCAAAGGCGTGCAGCGGGATAATGCCGGTAGCCGCCATCGTCAGCAGCGCGATCGCCCAGGCGCTGGTCGCAGCCTCCTGGATCAGCATGTGCGTACGCGCATCGCCTTCGGGCGCGCGCCGTCGAAACGCCGGATTGATGACGAGGCCCGAATAGCGCTCGATAAGCACCGTGCGCAAACCAGGGACCAGGAAGGACAGCGGCGTCAACACTGCGTAACGCAGCAGCAATCCAACCGGCGCCAGCAGCGCAACCAGCACGAACAGCGGCAGCGTGTACGGCTTCATGAGCGCAAGCGGCAGATATTCGGGATCATCAACCGTGCCATAGCGGGTGCGCGCGTGGTGCAGGTTGTGCACGCCTTCATACATGAAGGACGGCACCATCAGCGGCACGCCGACGGCCATGTTCCAGCCCAGGCGGAAACCGGGCACCGACGAATGCTTCATGTGGCTGATTTCGTGAATGAACATCGCCGCGCGATAGAGCGCGAGCATCGACACCACGCCCGCGACGATCGCAAGACCGGTCCAGGACGACGTTGCCGCGACGGCCAGCGCGCCATAGCCGATCAGCGCGGACGCCAGCATGTCCGCCCAGAAGATCGTCGGGTTGGGCCGATGCAGGTCGCGCGCGACCTCCGCAGCGGCGCGCAACAGCGCCTTGTCGTCAGCTACCCGCTGCGATCCCGGGCGGGGCGCCGAAGCGGCCGCCGTGTCGCGCAGATTCAAAGCGATAGAACTGTTCATAGCCGTGTCCATTGCACGGAGATAGTGGCTAGATGTTGGCAGTTTAAGGGGTTGCTGAAGGCGCCGCTTTGCACGTCCTACCTGCCACGCGGCGCCTGCGTTGTGAGCAAGCGCCGCCGGAGGCCCAACTCACTTCTTGGCGGCGACCGGATCGATGCCGGTGAGTGCGATCCATTCGTCGCGGGTACGACAATCCTTGCGAGGGATCCGCGATCCGGTGGTAGCGTCGACGACGCAGTACTTCGTCTTGGTAGAAGCCTTGAACGGAGCGGCAGCAGCCGCGCTGCTCTTCGCCGCGCCCTTGCTGGGATCCTCAGGAGTGGCCAACGCCGCGGTAGCGCCGACGGTCAACGCTGCAGCAAAAAGAGCTGCGCCGCTGCGAACGATGATGTGCTTGCTGATCATGCCGACTTCCTCACTTAGCGATACCGGCAGGCGCCCTCGCCTGCCGGTATCGCTAGTGCATCAGGCGTGCCAAACACGTCGCCCGCATGATTTCAGACACTTAGTCAAACGGCACTGCAGCATTGGCGCCATGCCCCAGCAATACACGCCATTTGTTGGCGTGGTTCACGACCGCTTCTCGCGCTGCTAGCGCAGGGTCACCCATGTCGGTGCATGGTCGCTTGCCCGTTCACGCCCGCGATACGCCTTGTCGACCCCGGCCCCGGTGAGGCGGTCCGCCGCCTGCGGGCTCAGCAGCAAATGGTCGATGCGGAACCCGGCATCCCGCTGCCAGCAGCCCGCCTGATAGTCCCAAAAGGTCCACACGCCACCCCGCGGATTGCGGGTACGCAACGCGTCGGTCCACCCCTGCGCCAACAGCGCGCGATAGCGCTGCCGCGATTCCGGCTGCATCAACGCGTCGCTGGCCATCGCGGGTACCGAGAAGCTGTCATCGTCATTGGGAATGACGTTGTAGTCGCCGGCAAGCACCACCGGCCGCTCTTCTGCCAGCAGCGCGCGCGCACGGTCGGCGAGGCGGTCCATCCAGCGCAATTTATACTCGAATTTGGGCCCGGGCTGGGGATTGCCGTTGGGAAGGTAGATCGATGCGACGACCAGGTCGCCAACCTCGGCCTCCAGATAACGGCTGTGCGCGTCCTCAGGATCGCCGGCCAGGCCGCGCTGTCGCTCCACCGGCTGCGCATCGCGCGCGAGCACGGCGACGCCGTTGAACCCCTTCTGCCCATGCCACACCGCACCATAGCCAGCGGCTTCGATGTCCTTCACCGGCAGTGTTTCGTCGGCACCTTTCAGCTCTTGAAGGCAGACGATATCGGGCTTCTGCTCAACCAGATACTCGACCAGCCGTTCCAGGCGCGCCTTGATCCCGTTGACGTTGTAGGTGACGATCCTGGGCACGCAGTCAGACCGAGAAGCTGGTGCCGCAGCCGCAGCCCGACGCTGCGTTGGGATTGGTCACGGCAAAATGCGCGCCGCCAAGATTGTCGATGAAATCCACCTGCGCGCCGCGCACCAGATCTAGGCTGATCGAGTCCACCACCAGCTTTACGCCATCAGTTTCGGCGACCCTGTCGTCGCTTTCCACCGTATCGGCCAGCCCAAACCGGTACTGAAAGCCGGAACAACCGCCGCCTTCGACCGACAGTCGGAGGATCGCGGGCTTCGACTGCTTGCCGGCGATCGCCGCAACGCGCGCAGCGGCGGCGGCGGACAAGGAAACTTCAGGTTGAAGGAGCGTGGCCATGCAGCCGAGATAGGGAAGCGCGCCGGTACAGGCAATGGACCGCAGCGGAGCGCCGCAGCCGTTACTTGGCGGGACCGCCTACGCCGCCCAGCGGCTGAACCGCCGCAGCGACATATTCGCCGCTCTGGAGGAACGGTACCGGATTCAGCGCACGGCCGTCCATGCGGACCTCATAGTGCAGGTGGCTTCCGGTGGAACGGCCGGTGGAACCCATCAGCCCGATCAGCTGCCCGCGATGCACCTTCGTATTGTCGGCAACCAGGATCTTCGAAAGATGACCATAGCGGGTCTCGAGCCCGCGGCCGTGGTTGATCTGGATCAGATTGCCGTAACCGCCCTGACGGCCGGCATGCGACACCACGCCATCAGCGGTCGCATAGATCGGGGTGCCGATCGCACCGGGGATATCCACGCCGGCGTGCATCGTGGCGGTGCCGCGGAACGGATCGGAGCGGACGCCGAAGTGCGAAGTGAACACCACCTTGTCGACCGGCTGCATCGAAGGAACCGCGATCACCGTCGGCTCGCTGCCGTCCATCTTCTTCCAGCTGTCGAACAGGGTGCGGAACTGCGCGTCGGCGCCTTCGGCGCTGCTTGCTGCGTCAGCTGCGACCGCCGCGGCCGTCGTGGCGGGCACGTCAGCCGCTTCGGCGGCACCGGCGGCAGCGATCACAAAGCTTGCCGCGGCAATGCCGGCTAGTGCTCTCTGGCTGGTCTTGGAAAACAATGCACGGAACCGATTAGCGAGATCCGCATTGATGCTGTTCGACGCGTAAGCCATGAATCCCCGGTCGTCATAGAAACGCGCACCGATGTTGTCCGGCGTCACGCTTCAGCCAATCAGATGTCCTTGCAAACCCCTCCGCTCGGACGTTGAGTTTGATTGCGCAGAGGAGTCATTGATCGGCAAGAGGCGCGTAATAATCCCGCGTCAAACCGGCTGAGTCGCGCGCCGAAGCGTTAAACGGACCTTTGATCAGACCGCGAAAGTGCGTCCGCACAAGGTCTTGCCAGGTCGTTTCGGCGGCGAGCCCTTCTTCCCGACATGCTGATTCGAACCAAGTCGTGCCTGCGCGGACATGGCGGACTTCATCGTGCAGGATGCGCTGGAGAATGCGGCGCGTCGGCAGGTCGCCGGCGTCCGAAAACCGGTCGATCGTCGCTGGGGTAACGTCCAGGCCGCGTGCCTCCAGCACCATGGGCACTACCGCCAACCGGGCCTTGCGGTCGCGCGCCGTCGCAGCCGCGGCGTCCCACAACCCGTCATGCGCGGGCAGCGCTCCATAGTGGCTGCCAAGCTGACGCAGACGGCGGTCGAGCAGTGCGAAGTGCATCGCCTCGTCGGCACCCACCGCCATCCAATCGTCGGTAAAACCGCGCGGGAATTGCCTGCCGAACCGGCCCACTGCGTCGAACGCCAGATCAATCGCCGCAAATTCGATATGCGCCAGCGCATGGATCAGCGCGACCCGGCCGCGCTGCGAACCGCCCTTGCCGCGTTTGGGCATGCGATTGGGCGGCAGCAGTTCGGGCTGCGCCGGACGCCCCGGGCGATCGGGCATTTCCACATCGAAGTCGAAAGCGAGCCGACCCAGCCGCCAGTCGCGCGCCGCCTGCCGCGCGGCCATAACCTTTTCACGCGGGTCGCTGGCATTAAGCACCTGCCGCACCGCCCGGGCGACGCTGGTGATCACTGAGGCCCCAACGCCTTTACTGCCTCAAGCACCTGTTCGGCGTGACCCGGCACCTTCACCTTGCGCCAAGCACGGTGGAGCGTGCCGTCGGCAGCGAACAGAAAGGTGGAGCGGTCCACGCCCATGTACCGCCGGCCGTAGAGCTGCTTTTCGCCCCATATGCCGAACGCCTCCATCACCGCGCCTTCGGGATCGGTCGCCAGTGGCACCGATAGGCCGTGCTTCGCCGTGAACTTGCGGTGCTTCTCCGCGCTGTCGCGCGACACACCGAGCACGCGCGCGCCGGCGGCTTCGAACGCCGGCAACAACGCCGAGAAATCCTGCGCTTCACGCGTGCAGCCGGCAGTATCGTCCTTGGGATAGAAATACAGGACGAACGTGGCGCCCGCACAATCGGCAAGTGCGATGGTCCCACCGTCTGCGTCTTCCAGCGTCAAGGCCGGCAGCGGCTCACCCTGTTCGATTGCCATTATCGGCCTCCTTCGCCCCTGGGCGGACATACGCCCAGCAGGCGGCGACCTCCTGGCGCGTGCGTTCGAACGATTCAACCACTTCGTTCCAGTCCCGCAGGCCCAGCGCCCGGGCAATCAGCGCCTGCGTGGCGGAACCCGGGGGCTGCGCATCGGGCGCTACGAGGCGCAGGACCACCAGCAGCCGCGCGAGCAGGTCATAGGCCGCGAGCATCGTCGGAGGCAGCAATTCCGCGTCGATCAGCTGTTCGATGGCTGGGCGAAGCTGCGGCGCGAAAGCAGTGCGATGTTCGAGCTGAAGCACATGTACTGCGAACTCCAGGTCGACCAGACCGCCATCGAGAAGCTTGGCGTCCAGCGGCCCCGCGGGCCGCTTGTGCGCCGCCATGTCGGCGCGCATTTTCGTCGCGTCCTCGGCGATGGCGCGTCGCGGCCGGGCGCCACTCAACACCGCGTCGACGCTGGCCTGCACTGCTGCGCGGGCCGCATCCGATCCGAACACCGGCCGGGCGCGGGTAAGCGCCATATGCTCCCAGGTCCAGGCATCTTCGCGCTGATAGCGCGCAAAGCCATCGAGCGACACGGCAAGCGGACCCTGCGCGCCGGAAGGGCGGAGCCGGGTATCGACCTCGTAAAGTGGTCCGGCGGCGGTTGGTACCGAGAGCGCGGCGGTTACGCGCTGGGCCAACCGGTTGTAATACGTCACGGCACCCAGCGGCTTGGCGCCGTCGGACTCGGCGGCATGATCGCCGGTGAAGAGATAAATCAGATCGAGGTCGGAGGCGTGGGTGAGTGCCTGCCCACCCATTCGCCCCAGCGCCAGGATCACCAATTCGCTCCCAGGCACGCCGCCATGCGCACGGACGAACTCGTCAACGGCTGCGCGGGCCAGCACCTGGATCGCAGCCTCGGCGACGCGCGCATAGCCGCCGGATACCTCCAGTGGATCGCTGGCGCCCGCAATAATCTGCGCGCCGAGCGCGAAGCGCTTTTCGTTCACCAGCCGGCGCACATGCTCGAGTTGCCATTGGTAATCGGCGCCGCGCTCCCGCGCCGACATTTGCACGACCAGCGTCGGAATGTCGGGCATCGGCTCCAGCGCACTGGCGTCGATCAGCCCGTCGAGCAGTTCCGCGCGGCGGGCCAGTTGCTCGGCCAGCGTGGGGGCGTGACACAGGATGCTGCTGAGCAGCCGCGTCAGCGCCGGCTGCGCTTCGAGCAGGCGGAAAAAGTTGATCGCACTTGGCAACCGCGACAGCATCGCGTCGAAACGGGTGATCGCATGGATGCTGTCGGGCGCCTGGGCGAACGCGTCGAGCAGACCGGGGAGCAGCGCTTCCAACGCGTCGCGCGCCTGGCCGCTGCGCAGCGCAGGATAGGTGCCGGCGCGCCAACCTTCGATGAAGCGGGTGGCGCGCTCGGGCTGGTGGAAACCCGATTGAGTTAGCCAGCCGCCCAGTGTCTCGGCAGTGGTGGGAAGATGCGCCTCCTCCTCACCGGCAAGCGCGTCATAGATGCCGCCTACCCGCACGACCTGCGGATGCAGCAAGTCCAGCAGCGCGCCGCCGCTGCCAAGCCCGTGGAGCGCCGCGACATTGTCGAGTGCGGGTCCAGTGGCGGGCAATGCATGGGTCTGAAGATCATTCACCATCTGCAGCCGGTGCTCGATCGTGCGGAAGGTCACATAGGCTTGGTTGAGCAACATCGCCTCCTGCGCGTCGATGCGGCCCGCATCGGCAAGCGCCATCAACGCGTCGCGCGTCGCAGGCACCCGCAGTTTGGGTTCGCGGCCGCCATAGATGAGCTGATGGATCTGTGCGAAGAACTCGACCTCCCGGATGCCCCCGCGCCCACGCTTCAGGTCATATCCGGGCCCGAATGCCTGAGCCTGCGAATAATGGTCGCGGATGCGGCGAGAGATGTCGCGAATTTCGCGAATAGTCCCGTAGTCCAGCGCGCGCCGCCACACAAAGGGGCGGATCGCCTCGAGGAAACGGCCACCTAGCGCCAAGTCACCGGAACAGGCGCGTGCGCGGATGAACGCCGCGCGTTCCCAGGGCAGCGCCTGCGACTCATAGTAGGAAATTGCCGCATCGACCGGCAGCACGATCGGTGTGACTTCAGGCGAAGGGCGCAGTCGCAGGTCGACGCGGAGCACATAGCCATCGGCGTCTCGCGCTTGAAGGAGTTCCACCACGCGTCGGCCGATCCGCACCGCCGCTTCACCCGGCTCTTCGCGCGGTTTGCGCGGCAATGTCTCGGGATCGAACACCAGCAACGGATCGATATCCGACGAGTAATTGAGTTCGCGGCTCCCTTGCTTGCCCAGCGCGATCGCCGCGAAGCCGCACGGCGCCTGATCCGGCGTGCGTTCAAGTATGGCGAACCGGATGGCGCGATCGAGCGCTTGATCGGCAAAGGCGGTCAGATAGCCGGTAACCTGGGTTAGATCATAGCGCCCGCTGAGGTCACCGACCGCCACCAGCAGCGCCAGTCTACGTCGTTCGACCCGGAGCCGCCGCCGCTCGCCTGACACTTCGTCGAACTGCCGTGCCGCGCCCAGTGGATCGGCGAGTGCTTGCTCGACAGCCTCAGCAGTCCACGGCTCGCGATCGAGCAATGTGGCCAGAAATGGCGAATGCTGCCGGGCGCGAAAAAGAACCTGTGCGATATCGGAAGAAGTGCTCGGATGCATCGCAGGATGGCGATAGAAGTTTCCGAGGATGTCAAGAAACAAATTCGATCTGAAGATGTTTTATCGGAATGGTCACGCCGCCAAGCAATAACGCCTCGGACGCGCAAGGCACCGCCTATCGGGTTAGGCGCCCTCGCTTGAGCGATGCGGTAGGATCGGCGTTGAAGCGCGCCTATGCCGGCGACGTTGATCTACCTGACGACATGGTCCAGATTCTCCGGCGAATGGGCCGGCCCCGCAGGGCGCACCGACGTTGATCTCATGAAACCGCTTGGGTGAGCGCGCCAAATTTGAACGCGCAGTCGGGCCTCAGCGATCGCGGCTGAGGTCGTCCACTTCGCCCATGATGGTGTCGAGCGCGCTCTTGCCGTCGGGGTTCGCAAGCTGCTCGCGGCGCGAGGGCAGCTGACCTTCGCTCAGCAGCGATTCCAGCGCGACGCGGCCACGCGCAACCCGGCTCTTGATCGTGCCGACGGCCACGTTGCAGATCTCGGCGGCTTCTTCATACGCGAAGCCACCCGCGCCCACCAGGATCAGCGCCTCGCGCTGCGGCTGCGGCAAGTGAAGCAGTGCGCGCTGCATGTCCGACAGTTCCACATGCCGGTCTTGGCTAGCCGGCGCGGCCAGCAGCCGGTCGGCGACCAGATCGTCCCATTCCCCCTTGAAGCGCGCGCGGCGCATCTGGGACAGATACAGGTTGCGCAGGATAATGAAGGTCCAGGCCCGCATATTGGTTCCGGCCTGGAAGCGCTTGCGGGCCGCCCATGCCTTTAACAGTGTTTCCTGAACCAGGTCGTCCGCCAAGTCGCGACTGCCCGAAAGCGAGCGACCGAACGCGCGCAGATGCGGGATAACCGTGGCAAGCTGCTTCTTGAACTCGGGATCTGACAGGGACACGTGCTCCCGCGGCGCTTCCGCGTGATCACCGGAAAGTTCGGTCTGAGTCATTCGGTCCCGTTCAAGTACGCGGGCCGGGGATCGGCCTTCGATGGAGATAGGCTTCGTGTTTGCGATTGCCAGCATTTTCCGGCCGCCTCCGCCGGTCAGGACCAGATAATGACCGCGAACGCGGCGATTACCAGCACCAAGCCGATGCCCAGTACATAGCGCGTCATGTGGGGCGTGGACCCGGCGCGGGCCCGGTCGGTGGTCACATGGATGGGGTCTTCGTTCTCAGCCATGCCACATGAAACCACCGACAACCGTTTTGGGTCCGTATCATATGGAACCCAACTCGATTTTTCGAACCTGCCGGCTCAAGCCGGAACGGTCGCCTCGTCGAAGAACAGCGCCTGGCTGATCGTCGTCTTCACCGTCTCGCGCTGGAATGGCTTGGTGATGAGGAAGGTCGGTTCTGGGCGCTCGCCGGTAAGCAGGCGCTCGGGGAATGCAGTGATGAAGATCACCGGCACGTTGAACTCGCTCAGGATGTCCTTGACCGCGTCAATCCCCGAGCTGTCGTCGGCCAGTTGGATGTCCGCGAGCACGAGGCCCGGACGGTCCTCCATCGCCAACGCCACTGCCTCGTCGCGAGTGACAGCAACGCCGGTGACGTCATGGCCCAGATCGCGCACGATCTGCTCCAGATCCATGGCGATCAGCGGCTCGTCTTCGATGATCATCACGCGCGTGCGCGTCTGGCGCTCGATCTCGGCAACCGCCTCGGATACCAATTTCGATACTGCGTCGGCATCTTCTTCGATCAGATAGCCGGCGTCCTCGATGCTGAAGCCTTCGACGGTGGTCAGCAGCAGCGCCTGGCGCGACAACGGCGTCAGGCGGGCGAGCCGCTTGCGGGCAATCGCCTCGGCCTCGTTCGACTGGTCGTCGTACAATTCATCTTCTTCGAGGTGCGTCGACTGCCAGATCGCCTGAAAGGTGCGATACAGGCCCAGGCGCGGATGCACGTCACGCGGGAACTGATCGGGCGCGGCGACGATTGCTTCCAACGCGGCGCGGACGTACCGGTCGCCCTCCACCTGCGTTCCGGTCAGGGCGCGGGCATAGCGCCGCAACAGGGGAAGATGGGGCGCGAGTTGCTGTCCAAGCGACATAAGCGACGAATTCTCCTTCGAGTGCGCGGGGCTCACTCGTCCCCAAACGCAACTATTGCAACAGATACTGCAGTCCGAAGGAGCCCCTCCCCGGATTTCGCATCGGGTGTGGAACAATCGATCCGCTATTTAGTTTCATCGCCCAAGCCGGGTGGTGCTTAAACACCGCACGTGCGCTCGCGCCCTGCCTCCTTGGCTCAGCGGCGCTTGCGTTTTTGGTCAGTGGTTCATAGTCCGAGCCCGAATTCGGGCCCGCAGGGGGAAGTTGGTGCGTTCCGCGAAAGACGAAACGAAAATGGCGCCCGAGGGTACAGGCGGAACGGATAGCGGCAAACCCAGCCGTAACGTCGGCGACGCGTTGCGGCAGGCATATGATGATGCCGTGGGCGAAGCAGTGCCGGACGATCTTCTCGACCTGCTTAAAAAGCTCGATTAGTTAAACACCCATGGCAACAATGGATCAGGAGTCGCGACCCCGGGGCGTCGCGGCCGCGATGACGCGCATGCCTACCGGCGCCAAAGTCTTCCTGATTCTGCTCGGGGCGCTGTTTCCCCTTGCGCTGATCGCCGCACTCACCACGGTACAAACCACGCGCGACGCGGGCAGCGAGGCACGCCGCCGGCTGGAGGCGCTGGCGCAGGAAAGCTCGGGCGTCCTGGAAAACGTGCTGGCCAATCATGTGAGCCAGATGAGCCAGGCGCTCGCCGCGCTTGAGGAAAACCCGCAGGACGCGCCCAGCTGCATGCGGCTGGTCGGCACCTTCGCCTCGCAATCGGGCGCCCGCTTCAACATCGCCGGCAATCGCGGGCAAGTGCTCTGCGGACAGCGCCTCTCCGCGCCTGGCGGCGCTCCGCTCGCGCCGTTCGAAGTACGCGCATCCTTCACCGACAAGGGCCTGGTACTGCGCATCGGCGGCAGCGACGGGGCGTCGGCAACGGCGATCTATCCTGCCACGACGCTGGGCGGGCTGGTGCGCCCGTCCGGCTTCGTGCCCGAATATGGCGCATGGCTGATCCATGGCAAAGACCGGCTCGAATTGCGCAAGCTCGATTGGCGCGGCGCGCTGGGCCAGAGCAACAAAGTCGACACGTCATTGTCGGTCGACGAATTGGCGCTGGAAATGGCGACGCCGGCGGCACCGATCACGTGGCCGCTGATCCTTGCCACCGCGCTGGTGTTCGTGATGTGGGTCGCGGCCGCAGCCATCGCTTGGTTCGTCGTCGACCGTTTGCTCATCCGCCCCCTTAGGCGCTTGCGCACTGGCGTCGGCAACTACAAGCCCGGGGAGTCGATGGATACCAAGCGGCTGGGCAGCCTGCCGGCGCAGGAAATCCGCGAACTGAGCGAAACCTTCCGCCAGATCATCCAGACCGTCCAGGTGCACGAAGCCGATCTTGCCGAAGGGCTGGTGCGCCAGACCCGGCTCACCCGCGAAGTGCATCACCGAGTGAAGAACAACCTTCAGGTCATCGCCAGCCTGATAAATTTCCACGCGCGCGGCGCCAAAAGCGCCGAGGCCACCGAGGCCTATGCCTCGATCCAGCGGCGCGTGGATGCGCTGGCCGTCGTCCATCGGCATCATTATGCCGAAATGGAGGAAAATCGCGGGCTCGATCTGCGCGCAGTGGTCGGCGAGCTCGCCGCCAACATCCGCGCGACCGCGCCCGAACGCGCGATGAGCATGGGCATCACGCTCGATATCGAGCCGCTGCTGGTCAATCAGGATGTCGCGATCGCCGTCGCCTTCCTGATCACCGAACTGGTCGAACTGGCGATGAGCTGCAACCAGGCGGCCCAAATCAGGATCACGATGAAAGGCAATGACGCCGCCGACCGCGCCACCATGCGCGTCAGCTCTCCTGCGTTGGTGGAGAGCCCGGCTTTGGATAGCATGACCGAGGGGCGTTATGGCCGCATCATCGCCGGTCTCGCGCGGCAGCTGCGTACCAAGCTGCATCACGACCCGCTGATCGGCGCCTACGAGGCCGACATTGCGATCACGGGCCGCCCGTAGAAAAAGCGGGAAAAGTTGCAGCGGGTTCGGAACCCCTTGGCCTCAGCCTCGTTTCTACATTCGGATAGCGACCTTTGCCCCCCCGCTCTCGCTATCCAAGACATGGGCCCGGAAGCGTCAACCCTCCCCCCCCGGTGACGCTTCCGGGCCTAACACTTTCCCAAATGCATCGTTGATCCACACAGCCGCTGACAGCGGCTTTTCGTGCGTCCGCAGATCGTCTCCCATGCGGAACGATCTATGGCATCCGTGCATTTCTCCCCCGCCACTCTGGGCGAGTTTGGAGAATTCGAATGCGTAAGATCATTGCATGTGCAGCGCTTGCTGGCGCGATGCTGGTTTCGGCTTGCAACACCATCGAAGGTGCTGGCCGCGACGTATCGTCAGCCGGTGACGCCGTTGCCGGCGCTGCCGACAACAACAAGTAAGGCTTCGGCCCCTCTCCTCGCGGAGAGGGGCTTTTCTTTAGGATGCGGCAGTCTCGTTCCCTGCCCGCTCGCGCCGGGACCGCGTGAAGCGAATCGCCACCAGCGCGAGGAAGTACAGCAGCACCAGCGGCACCGCGAGCAGCAGTTGCGACCCCACATCCGGCGGGGTAAGCACCGCGGACAGGGCGAACGCCCCCACCACTGCATAGCGCCAGGCGCCCTTCAGCTGCTCGTAGGTGACGATGCCGGCATGCTCCAGCAGCATCAACAAGATCGGTAGCAGGAACGACAATCCGAAGCCGAAAATGAACTGCATCACGAACTTCAGGTAATCGTTCACATCGGGCAGCGACTGCTGCTGGACCCCGCCCAACTGGCCCTGAAAGCTCAGCAGGAATTTCAACGCGACCGGGATCGCCACGAAATATGCCATGCTCGCGCCGGCGATGAACAGCACCGGCGTAGCCAGGATAAAGGGCAGCAACGCTTGCTTTTCCTTGCGGTAAAGACCGGGCGCCACGAACTGCCACAACTGATTGGCGATCACCGGAAAGGCAATCATCATTGCCGCGAAGAACGCTATCTTGATCTCGACCAGAAATCCGCCGAACACCTGCGTGTTGATGATCGTCACCTGGCCCGCAGCTTTAAGCGGCGCGACCAGCAGCACAAAGATGGGCCGGGCGAAGTACAGGCAGCCGCCGAACGCGAGCACCAATGCGCCCACCGACCAGAGGAGACGGCGGCGCAGCTCGACCAGATGCTCCAGCAGCGGTGCCTGGCTGTCGTCGATGTCTCTCACGGCCGCACCTCGTCGGTCGTACGTAGTGGAGCCTCAGGCGCAAGCGCAGGCGACTTGGTTTCTGCCAGTATCGGAGCAGGTTCCGGATGGATGTCCGGCTTGGCGACCATCACCGGTTCGGGATCGTGCGACGCGTCAGCATGCCCGTCGGCCGTGATCCCATGCGGAACGGCCTCGTCTTCCGGCGCCGGCAAGGAAGGTGTCGGCGGATGTTCGCGCATGATGCGCTCATTCTCCGCCTTCCACTTTTCTTCCATCTCGGCCAGTTCGGCCTCGCGGATCATCGTATCCATGCCCGACCGGAATTGCCGGGCGACGCCGCGCGCCTTGCCCACCCATTTGCCGACGAAATGCATCGCCCGGGGCAGGTCCTTGGGCCCGATCACCAGCAATGCCACTACGGCCACCAGCAGCAACTCTTGCGGCGCAACGTCGAACATTCAGCAATGCCTCACGCGCGCGCCACCGATGGCGCGCGTATCAACCAACAAGATGGACGGCTCAGCGTTCTTCGCGGACGCGTTCGGCTTCGGTCTGATACGCGGTATCCGTCGTGGGACGGCCTTCGATCCGAGTAGGCTCAGCCGGCTTGGCGGGCGTCTCGTCATCCTCGGCCATGCCCTTCTTGAACTGCTTGATGCCCTTGGCGACGTCACCCATCATGTTCGAGAAGCGTGCGCCTCCGAACAACAGGATGACCAGGACACCGACGATCAGCCAGTGCATCAGGCTCATGCTACCCATGAAAAATCTCCTTTATCGACGCCTATCTAGGCCCCGCGTGCGTGTCCGGCAACGGCTGTTGATCGCCCCGCAAGATATGAGGGGCGGATTTGGAGGGCGAGCCCTATTCGTCTTGCGTTACAGTTTCGCTTGTTTCTTGCTCCACCGCCAGATCCACCGGGTCCAGCAGCCCCGCCGCTCTCAAATCGTCGATCCCGGGCAGATCGCGCCGGCTCGCCAGGCCGAAATGACTGAGAAACGCCGAAGTGGTGGCATAGGTCAACGGCCGTCCCGGCACTTCGCGCCGCCCGGCAGGACGCACCCATCCGGCTTCCATCAGCACGTCGATGGTGCCCTTTGATATCTGTACGCCTCGAATCGCCTCGATCTCGGCGCGCGTGACGGGTTCGTGATAGGCGATGATCGCTAGCGTCTCGACGCCCGCGCGGCTCAACTTGCGGCTATCCTCGCGATCGCGCCGCAACAGATGGGCTAGGTCGGCAGCAGTCTGGAAGTGCCACTGGTCGCCGCGCCGAACCAGTTCGATTCCGCGCCCGGCATAGAGCTGTTCCAATGTGCGCAGTGCGGCTCGGACATCGGCTTGCGCGCCGACATGCGCGCGCAATTCCTCGATACCCAGCGGGTGTTCGGCGGCAAACAGCACCGCCTCCACCGCCCGCGCCAGATCCTCTACGCCGCTCATGGCAGCATCCGCACGTACAGCGGCGCAAAGGCGGATTTCTGCCGCAATTCCACCTTTCCCTGCCGCGCCAGCTCGAGCACGGCAACGAACGACGATGCCAGGGCAGACTTGCGATAGAGGTCGCCGGCGTCGGCGGGCAGGAAGCTTTCGATCACGCTCCAGTCGACCCGCTTGCCGACCAGGTCGGACACGCGCTCGATCGCTTCCTCCAGCGTCATCACGTCGCGGTGAGCAACGACATGCATCATCGGGCGGGTACGGGCGCTGATCCGGCCATACGCGGCGATCAGGTCAAAGATCTCGGCTTCCCATCGCGCCTGCCGCACGACCCGCAACCCTTCTGGACTTCCACGCGGGAACACGTCGCGCCCCATCCTATCGCGCGCGACCAGCCGCGCCCCGGCCTCGCGCATCGCGTTCAGCCGCTCCAGCCGCAGCTGAAGTCGCAACGCCAGTTCCTCTGGGCCCGGGGTCTCCTCCGGGTTCCGCGGTAGCAGCAACGCGGACTTGAGGAACGCCAGCCACGCCGCCATCACCAGATAATCCGCCGCAAGCTCAAGCTGAAGCGCTCGGGCCTGGTTCACGAAGCCCAGATATTGCTCGACCAGTTCCAGGATCGAGATCTGCCGCAGGTCCACCTTCTGGTTGCGGGCGAGCGCCAGCAAAAGGTCGAGGGGGCCTTCCCACCCTTCGATCTCGATCTTGAAGGTGTCGGCGGCGTCCTCGCTCATTGCCGATGGTTAAGCAGGCTAACGTCCATACCTGCAAGGCCCGTGTCGGATCAGCCAATCCTCCCTCGCGAAAGGAAGATCGAGTCAGGCCAACGCCAGCAGTTCGTCGCGCTTCGCAATGAGTGCCTCGAACTCGCCCGGGGCTCCGGCATCAGCGACCGTCGCCATCGCCCGCTCCAGCCGCGCCAGACACTCGGGCGCCGCGTCATGCACCTGCTCGGCGATGTCGAGCATCTCCCCCATCCGCGCCCAGCAGTCCAGAACGACGTCGCATCCGGCGGCCAATGCCGCGGCCGCCTTGTCACCTGCCGTGCCGGACAGCGCCTTCATGTCGATATCATCGGTCATCAGCAGGCCGTCAAAGCCGATCCTGCCGCGAATGACGTCACCGATCACCCTGGGCGACAGCGTGGCGGGGCGCTCCCCATCCCAGGCATCGAACACCACATGGCAGGTCATCGCCATCGGCGCACCGTTCAGGCGCGTGAAAGGCTCCAGATCGAGCTCGAGTGCCGCTGCGTCAGCGCGGACCCGCGGCAGTTCATAGTGGCTGTCGACCAGCGCACGGCCATGGCCCGGCATGTGCTTGACGATGCCGACAACGCCGGCGCGCCGCATGCCGTCGAGCATCGCCCGACCCAGTGCGGCAACGCGCATCGGCTCCCCGCCGAATGCGCGGTCGCCGATCGCCGGTGTGACGTCGGGCTGGCGCACGTCGAGCAACGGCGCGCAGTTCACGTTCACCCCTATGTCGGCCAGCATCAACCCTAGCGCCTCGGCATTGGCCCGCGCCGCTTCGAGCGCCGAGATTGGCGCCACGTCGTACAGCCGGTCAAACGCCTGTCCCGCGGGGAATGCCGGCCATTCGGGCGGCACCATGCGGCTTACGCGCCCGCCCTCCTGGTCGATCAGGATCGGCAAGTCCTCGCGGCCGGACAGTGCGCGCAGATCATCGGTCAGCGCCTTCATCTGTGCGCGATCCACGCAGTTGCGCTTGAACAAAATGTAGCCGAGCGGGTCGGCGTCACGAAAGAACGCGCGCTCGTCGGGAGTAAGAGCCGCGCCCGACATGGCGAAGATGACCGGTTTCATGATCCGAGCCTTAGCTCGTCACGAAGCAGCTTTCACCCGCAACCTTGAGCCGCCCGCAAATCTCGCGCGCCTGGCCGTTGCTGCCCGCGTTGACGCGCAGCCGGAAGATCGCCTTGCCGCCCTTCTCCGCGCGTTCGACCGATTTACCGAGCGGCGAGAGGTATCCGAACCGCTTGGACAGCTTGGCCCAGGCGGCATTGGCGCCGCCTTCGTTAGGGAACGCACCCAGCTGGATCAGCGCGCCCGACCCGGCGCCTGCACTGGCCGCCGCGGGCGCCGCGGAACGGGTGGGGCTTACCGTGGCCGCGGCCGGCACTTCGATCTTGGCGGTACGGCTACCCGGCTGCGCGGCGCCCTGCTGCGGCGCCGCCTTGCCCTGAACCGGATCCTCGGGAAGCGCGCCCACATTGATGCTGGCGTTGCTCTCGGCGCCCTGGCTGGTGGTGAAGACGGTGTCGCCCTGCCCTTCAACCTTCATGCCGCCCGGCTCCTGCGGCTTGACCTTGTAGTCGCCTGGCGGCGCCTGGATCAGTTGCCCGTTGCCCGTGCCGCCGCGCTGCTGGTCATACCAGCGATAGGCAAGCGCGCCGATTACCAGCAGCACGACCAGGATCAGGAGAAACAGCAGAACACGGCCGAAGGAGCGTCGTTCGACATACTCCTCCTCGACCGTTTCCAGCCATGGCAGCCGATCCTCGTCGGCAACGCTATCCCCTGACCGCACGCTCATCTCAGTGCATCTCCTGCACGGCCTCTACGCCCATCAGCGCCAGACCGTTGCGGATGATCTGCCCGATCCCGCGCGCCAAGAAAAGCCGTGCGCAGGTGAGCGCGGGTTGATCGGCAAGCAGGTAACGCCGCTCCGGGCGGTCATTGCCCGCATTCCACTGCGCATGGAAAACTGCCGCCAGATCATAGAGATAGAACGCGATCCGGTGCGGCTCGCGCGCCGATGCGGCACCTTCCACCACCCGCGGGAACTGCGCGGCGAGCTTCACCAGCACCAGATCCTCTGTATCAAGCAGGGACAGGTCGGCGCTCCCGCACGCGATTCCAGCCTCCTCCGCCTTGCGGTGAAGCGAGTGCACCCGGGCATGGGCGTACTGGACGTAGAACACCGGATTGTCCTTCGACGCTTCCACCACCTTGGCGAAATCGAAGTCCATCTGTGCGTCGGCCTTGCGCGTCAGCATGGTGAAGCGGACCACGTCCTTGCCGACTTCGTTTACAACGTCCGCCAGCGTGATGAAATTACCCGAACGCTTGGACATCTTCACCGGCTCGCCGGCACGCAGCAGACGCACCATCTGCACCAGCTTCACGTCGAACTTGGTCTCGCCCCCGGTCAGCGCCTGCACCGCCGCAACGATGCGCTTCACCGTGCCGGCATGGTCCGCGCCCCAGATGTCGATCAGCTGGTCGGCCGATTGCGCCTTTTGGAAGTGGTAAGCGAGGTCGGCGCCGAAATACGTCCAGCTGCCGTTGGACTTCTTGATCGGGCGGTCCTGATCGTCGCCAAATTGCGTCGAGCGGAACAGCGGCAGCTCGACCGGCTCCCAATCCTCGGGCGTCTCGCCCTTGGGCGCTTCCAGCACGCCATCATACACGAACCCGCGCTCACGCAGCCATGCCTCGGCTTGCTCCGGCTTGCCCGCCGCCTGCAATTCGGCCTCGGACGAGAACAGGTCGTGATGGATGCCGAGCAGCGCGAGGTCGTCCCTGATCATCACCAGCATCGCCGCGACCGCTTCCTTGCGGAACAGCGCCAGCCACTCGTTCTCGGGCGCACCAACGAACTTGTCGCCATATTCTGCCGCGAGCTTCGCGCCGATCGGCTTCAGATACTCGCCCGGATACAGGCCTTCCGGGATCTCGATCGTCTCGCCCAGCGCCTCGCGATAGCGTAGCTGCGCCGAACGGGCGAGCACGTCCACCTGCCCGCCAGCATCGTTGACGTAATATTCGCGGATCACCTTATGCCCTACGAACTCGAGCAGGCTGGCGAGCGCGTCGCCCACCACCGCGCCACGGCAATGGCCCATGTGCATCGGCCCGGTCGGGTTAGCGGAGACATATTCGACGTTGACCGTGCTGCCCTCGCCCATGCTGGAGCGGCCATAGGTCTCGCCCGCATTCAGGATCTCGCTCAGCTCGCCGCGCCACGCATCTTCGTTCAGCGTCAGATTGATGAAGCCCGGTCCGGCGACGCTCACTCCTGAAACTTCGTCCAGCTTCTGCAACTCGGCCGCGATCTTCTCGGCCAGCGCCCGCGGGTTGGTGCCCGCGGGCTTGGCCAGCACCATCGCCGCATTGGTCGCCAGATCGCCATGCGTCGCATCGCGCGGCGGCTCCACCGTAACCGCCCGTCGCTCCAGCCCGGCAGGCAAGTTACCGGCAAGCACAAGCGCGTCGAGAGCAAGGTTCAGATGCGCGGCGAAACGAGCGTAGAGCGTCATTCACATGTCCAACTGTGGCGGAGGCGCGGGGTATTAGCGCAGTGGCCGTGCGCCGTCACCTGTCCGTGCATGTCCAGGCCCGCATGCACAAGGCGGTTGCGCCTGGTGCAACCGCCTCGACTCCCATTTGCGTTTGCCTGCGATGCCGCAGTGCAACATTCTTGCGCGAAGAACATAAACCAGGATGCCGGTCTGGCTCTTTCAAGCAAGAAGGAGAAAGATCGTGACGAAGACCTTTTTCGCCGCCGCTGCCACTGCATTGTCGCTCGCTTCGCCCGCTGTCGCTTCCGAGCGCAGCTTCACGCGCGACGGCATAGTTTACAGCTACACCACCACCGAGCAGGACGGCGCGCGCGTACTCGAAGGCCGCGCATCGCAGGGTGGCAAGTTCCGCCTCGTCGTCCGCAACGGCTGGGTGAAGGGCGATGTCGCTGGCAATCGCGTGTCGTTCCGCGCACCAAAGGGCGTCGATCCGCTCCAGGTGGCGCAGCGCTGATAAGAGACAGGGCCTTCCCCACACCGGAAGGCCCTCGTCAGAAACCCTCGGGCAAGTCCACTGGACCGACGACCTCGCGATATCGCGCGATCGCGTACCGGTCGGTCATGCCGGCGATGAAGTCGGCGACGTGCCGGCTCCGCCAAGGATCCGTCTCGGGCAACCCGATCCGCCATTCTTCCGGCAAGCGTTCCGGATCGCTGGCATAAGCGTCGAACAGGCCCGCCACCACCATCTCCGCTCCCTCGGCCGCTGCCAGTTGGCTGGGGTGGTGATACAGGTTGGCGTACATAAAGCGCTTCAGGTCGCGTTCCGCGTCGCGCATGGACTCGGAGAACATGGCGAGCACCTGACCGGCCGCGCGCACATCCTCCACCGATTCTATCGCCAGATCGCGCAACCGCTGCCGAGTCGACTCGATCAGATCGTTTACCATCTCGCCGATCTGCGAGCGGATCAGTTCGCCCACCAACCGCTTGGGCGGCACTCGGGGGAACTTCGCCTGTACGCGGCGCCAGCCATCCGCGACCATCGGCAGGGCGGTCAATTGATCCAGCGTCAACAGCCCCGCGCGAAGCCCGTCATCGATGTCATGATTGTCATAGGCGATGTCGTCGGCGATCGCCGCGACCTGCGCCTCCAGCGAAGGCCATCGATCCAGCTCCAGCCCCAATTGCGCGTCCGCCGCCGCCAGCGCCCATTCCGGCCGGGCAATCGGGCCGTTATGCTTGGCCAGCCCCTCCAGCGTATCCCAGCTCAGGTTCAACCCGTTCCATAGCGGGTAGGGCCGTTCGAGCACCGTCAGCGTGCGCAGCGTATGGCCGTTATGATCGAACCCGCCCTGCCCTTCCAGCGCGCGCTCCAGCGCTTCTTCGCCGGCATGGCCGAATGGCGGGTGGCCGATGTCGTGCGCCAGGCAAAGCGCTTCGGTCAGGTCCTCGTTCAGCCCAAGTGTCCGCGCGATCGTGCGGCCGATCTGCGCCACTTCCAGGCTGTGCGTCAGCCGGACGCGGAAATGGTCTCCATCGGGCGCCATGAAAACCTGCGTCTTGTGCCGCAGCCGGCGGAAGCTGATCGAATGAATGACGCGATCGCGGTCGCGTTGAAACGCGTCCCTGGGCCCCCGCACTTCGCCGCCGGGCTCGGGATGCTGCCGCCCACGGCTCTGGTCGGGCATGCACGCCCAGGCTGCGTGGCGGATCACTTGCCGGTGATCTTGTTGATCTTCTGCCCAGCTTCGGACGTGAAGACGAAGCTCGACACGCCCGCCTTGGACAGCGTGTTTACGAACGCCTGCCCCTCGGCCTCGGTCTTGAAGGGGCCAGTGAGCAACCGGTTGGAGGCGCGCACCGGCGTCCACCAGCCTGCCTTGCCTTTGAACTCTGCCCGCGCCTTGCCTGCTAACGATTTCCACGCCTTGGCAAGATCGTTGGTATTGGCGCCGCTTGCCACCTGCACCCAAACCCGTTCAGGGTCGGGCTTGGCTGCCGGCTTGGCCTTCGCGTCGGCGGCCTTGTCGGCTTTGGCGGCCTTGCCGCCCTTTTCGGCCTTCGGCGTCCTGTCGCCCTTGACCACTTTGTCGCTCTTCGCCGCGGACGGCTCCTTCGCCTCTCCCTTGCGGGCTGGTGCCGGTCTGACAGGCGCCGGCTCCGGCTCGGGTGCCGGGGCGGCAGCCGCACGCACAGGTTCGGGTTCAGGCGCGGGGACCGGCACCGCGGTCGAGTTCACCGCCTCCAGTTCCGCGGCGGGAATGGTCAGATTGGCGACGATCGACGCAAGAACCGAGTCTTCCTCTCCCACCGCTACCGGCCCTGGCGGCGTGGGTTCGGAACGTGCGGCAGCGACCCGGACGTCGGCGGGAGCGGCAGGGGCCGCCGGCGTGACAATGGGCTGTGACTGTGGCTGCTCCGGCGCGGCCGCAACCGGTTGCACGGAAGCTGCCGTTGGCGCGGAAGTTGCGGGCGCAGCGGCGCTCGCAGTCACCGGAACAGAGCCGGCAGGAGCCGGGCGGCTGGCAGCCGGCACATTGCTCACGGCCGGCGCGGGCTCGCCCGGCGTGACAGGGAAGCGAGCCGGCGCCGCAGCGCCCGCAGGCAGCGTAGGCGGGGGAGCGGGCGTGGGTACAGGCCGTGCCGCCTGAACGGGCGCAGCGGCGGTTGTCACCGCCCCTTGCGAAAGCGATGAGTGTGTCGGCGCAGCCGATCCGGAAACCGGGGGGGAGGTCGGAATGGGTTGGACGAGGGGCCTGCTTTGGGCGAGGACCGGTCTCGGCGCCGGCTGCTGCACGATCGGCTGGGGAGCGGATGAAGCTGTAGGTGCAGGCGTACGCGGCGTGGGCATGGGAGCCACTGCCGCGACGGCTACCGGTGCCTGCGGTCTTCGGGCGCGCGTCGTTCGTTGATCACGCGCCGATCGCCGGTCGCGGTTACTGCCGGCGGGTGCCGGTACTTGCCGCACGGCGGCAACCTGCACCGGGCCCTGCGACGCCCCATAGCGCGGCAGCACAGGCGCCATGGCGGCGTCGGCCAGTCGGGCCTGCGTTGGCGACAATTCACCGAAATGCACCGCGAAAGCGCGGTCGGCGGGCGCGAGCGTCGGCAGGCGGCGGAAGAACGGCGCCAGCGGCTGGGCCATGTTGCCGGGCATCATGCTCGACGCGATCTTGTCCGCTCCACCTACGTCGCCATTCATGGCGAGGATGAACGCACGCGCCCGCCAGGCGGCACGGTCGCTCCGCCGGAGCAACGGGTCCAGCAGCGAATTGGCTTCGCTGACCTGTCCACTGATCCCCAGCGACAGCGCATAGCGACGGACGAGCTCGTCGTCGCGCTCGCGCTGAAGGGCGATCTTGTAGTCGGCCTGCGCCAGCCCGGGCTGGCCGAGCAGGTCATAGGCGAAGCCCCGGTCTGCGGCATAATCGCGGATCGCGACGCCGCGTGCTTCCGCGGATTGGAACAGCCGCAGCGCTTCCCCGGGCCGCTTCATCCGAACCAGCACCGACGCACGCCCAGCCGCTATCCGCGGGTCGCTGGGCGAAACGGATTCGGCGCGCTGGAAAAACGCCAGCGCGGCAGACAAGTCGTTCAGCCGCGTACTGAGCCGCCCCGCCTCCACCAGCTCCGAAAGGTTGCGGGGGTCGGTAGCAAGCGCACGCACCGTCTGCGCGAGTCGATCCGCATCCGGATTCGGCGTGGCGACCATCACCGTCTGCGCAAAAGCTGGGCCGACGCCCGCGATGATCGCCATCGCAAGCGCCGCCGAGTGCATCAGGAAAATGCGTGTCATATCGACGCGGAACAAGCCCAAAGCTGCCTAAACATCGGCTGACGTGCCGCCGGCCTTGCGCTCAACAGAGCCAAGTCGACGGCCAACGTCTGCTTACTGATTGTTCTGGCTGCGAAGGAAGCGCGGAATGTCCAGCGGGTCCTTGTCGTCGTCGTCGCCAGCAGCCTTGCTGCCGCGTGATGCGGATGCCATCCGCTCGAACAGGGTCCCGCCCGAACGGCGGCCCGGCTTCGCTTGCGACGCTTCCTCCTCCTCGGCGCCGGTCAACCAGCGGCGGCGGCTGCCGAAATCGGGCGCGGGTGCCGCAGCAGCGGGCTGAGGCGCGGCCGGCTGCGCCGGGACGGCGTTGTCCGATCCCAGCAGCAGTTCGTCGCCGCCGACGTCGCCGGTGTCCGGAACGGCCTGCTGCACAGGCGCCGGCGCCGGCGCATAGGGCTCAGGCACGCGGGGCGCCTCGACCGGCGGCTGAGGCACAGGCGCGCTTGCGGCGAATTGCTCGGGCTGCTCGGCTTGCGCGGCGGCTGGGGCTTCCGGTTCTGCCGATTCGGCGGGCGCCGCCACAGGTGCGGTCCGGCGGGGGCTAGCGAACGAGAATACCCGCGGCTGCTCGGCTGCCTGAGCCGGTGCTGGCCGTGCCTGCGCATCGGCGTCGATGCCTGTGGCGACCACCGAAACGCGGATGCGGCCTTCCAGTTCGGGGTTGAACGCCGAACCCCAAATGATGTTCGCGTCGGGATCGACCAACTCGCGGATGTGGTTCGCGGCTTCGTCGACCTCGAGCAGGCGCATGTCCTCGCCGCCGGTGATCGACACGATCACGCCCTTGGCGCCGTTCATGCTCACGCCGTCCAGCAGCGGGTTGGCGATCGCCTTCTGCGCCGCGATCAGCGCACGGTCGTCACCATCGGCTTCGCCGGTGCCCATCATTGCCTTGCCCATCTCCTGCATCACCGAACGGACGTCGGCGAAGTCGAGATTGATGAGGCCAGGCATGACCATCAGGTCGGTGATGCCGCGAACGCCCTGCTGGAGCACCTCGTCGGCCATTTCAAAGGCCTGCTTGAACGTGGTGTTGGCGTTGGCGATCAAGAACAGGTTCTGGTTCGGAATGACGATCAGCGTATCGACATACTTCTGCAGTTCTTCGATGCCGGCATCGGCCGATCCCGCGCGGCGCTTGCCTTCGAACGCGAACGGCTTGGTGACGACACCAACCGTCAGGATGCCCATGTCGCGCGCCGCCTTGGCGATCACCGGTGCCGCACCCGTGCCGGTGCCACCGCCCATGCCGGCCGCGATGAAGCACATATGTGCCCCTTCAAGCGACTTCTGAACGTCCTCGATGGTCTCTTCGGCCGCAGCACGGCCGATCTCGGGGCGCGATCCTGCGCCCAGACCCTGCGTGATCTTGGCGCCCAGCTGGATGCGCTGCGAGGCTGCCGATTGCTTCAGCGCCTGTGCGTCGGTGTTGGCGACCAGGAACTCGACACCCTGCACGTCCGCACGGATCATGTTCGCGATCGCATTGCCACCCGCGCCGCCGACGCCGATCACCGTGATCTTGGGCGTCAGTTCGTCGACATCTGCGGGAAGAAACTCAATGCTCATCTATGATCTCCCTGCGCCGCCTGCACGGAACGGCGCGTGTAAACCTTTCCTGCACCAACCGGGGGGGCGACTCTAGCCCAAACCCGCTCCGCATGCCCCATTTCTTTAATAATTCGCCCTAAACGCCGCCATTAGCCGCTGCAAAACCGCGCCGGGGCTCGCCCGGGTCACCATCTGGTGCGACGGCTCCAGGCTGCGCAGGTCGATCGGATCGGACGCCGCGAACCGCGCCAGCCCGGCCAGCGTGGTGAACGCCGGCCCCGCATGCGCGTCCGGCAAAGCTGCCAGGCCACGCGGGCGCCCGACGCGCACGGCACTTCCCAGCGCCTGCTGCGCATAATCGGCGATGCCTTTCAGCTCTGCGCCGCCTCCGGTCAGCACGATCTGACGGCCCACCGGATCCTGGAAGCCAAGCTTCTTCAATTCCTTCTGGATCTCGCCCATCAAGCGCTCCAGCCGCTGGCGGATGATGCCGTTCAGTTGCGCCTTGGTGATGCGCAGCGCGTCTGCCGCACTTTCTTCCGGCGTCGCGGGCATCACGTCGATTGTCTCGCGATTGTCGCGCGGGCTCAGATTGGCCGATCCGTGGAAACACTTGGTGCGCTCGGCCCATTGCCGCGCGGTGCCGAAGGCAGAGGCGATGTCGTCGGTCACGTCCGCCGACCCCATCGGGATCGATGCCAGCCCGGCCAGCACGCCGCCGGCGAACACCGACACATTGGTCACGCCCGCACCGATCTCCACCAGCGCCACGCCCAGTTCGCGTTCCTCTTCGGTCAAGCAGGCAAGCCCGGTCGCCACCGGCGCGGCGATGATGGAGCGCACCTCAAGATGCGCCGAACGGACGCACAGATCCAGGTTGCGCACCGGCGATCCGTCGGTGGAAACGACGTGGATGTCGACACCCAGCCGATCGGCATGCAGCCCCAGCGGCCGCTTCACGCCGGCAAGCCCATCGACCGTGTAGCGCGTCGGCTGCGCGTGCAGCACCATCTTCCCCTGGGGGTCGATCGCATCGCGCCCGGCCTTGAGCAGTTCATCGATGTCGGCCTGCTCCACGCGGTGGCCGCCCAGGTCGGCCTCCAGCTTCACCACGTCGGACACCAGCCCACCCGCCGAGAAGCTGACCCACACATTCTCGATGTTGATCCCGGCGATGCGCTCGGCCTGTTCCACTGCCTCGCGGATCGCGATCTCGGTCGCGCGCATGTCGGCGACATAGCCGCGCTTGACGCCGCGGCTTTCGCGCTGGCCCGTGCCCAGCACCACCAGCGACCCGCTGTCGGTGCGCTGCGCGATCAGCGCCGACACCTTGGACGAGCCCACGTCCAGTGCAGTGATCAGCCCTTCGGTCGGAAGCTTCGCCATGACTCTATTCCCCTGTCTTCGCCGCGTCGGCCGCCGCCGTCTGCGGCATCACGCGCCGCTGCACCACCATGTTGCCCGGAACCCGCATGTCGAAGCGCAGGCTGCCCTTGCCGAGCAAGCGCCGCTCGCCGTCCATCTCCGCGAACTTGTGCAGCGCCTGGCGCGATTCTGCCTCACCTTCGGGCAATTGCAACTTCTCGCCCGTGTTGAACGTCAGATCCCAGCGCCGGTTGCCCACCCAGGTCGCCGCGCGCACCAGCGGCTTGAGCGCCGGCGCCGCTTCCAGCAGCATGCTGCGGGCAGGTTCCTGCGAATTGGCGCCCTCCCCGATCAGCAGCGGCAGGTCGGGCATCGCGTCGGCCGACACCGGCTCCAGCGGCACGCCGGCGGTATCGACCAGCATCAACTGGCCGTGGTTCTGCCACACCGCTGCGGGCTGGCGTTCGACGATGAACACGCGCAGCGTACCCGGCAGCCGCCGCGACACACGCGCATCCTGCACCCAGGGATATTTGAGCAGCCGCTCGCGCACCAGCTTCAAGTCGACCAGCGGCATCGCGCGCGAATCCTGGTCCAGCGCCTGCGAATAGACAGTCATCTTGTCCATCCGCTTGATGCCGTCGATCTGGATCTCGTCCACCCGCAGCCCCAGATCGCCCAGCGTATTGGCGGCAGCCACACCCACCATGCCCGGCACCCCGGCCCATACGCCCACCGCCAGCACCGCCGCGCCCACCGCGCCGACGATGCTCCAGGTCGCGATCCCTTGCAGCGTCTTTTCGCTGAACGGCAACGCCGCCACTGCCTGGTCGAGCAGTCCTGCGCGCTTGGGCCGCCGCGCCGGCGCCTTGCGCGGCTTGGGCGTGGCGCCACGCCGCGTCGCCGTCCGCTGAACGGGCCTGCGGCTCACGCGGCCGCTCCCAAAGCTTCATCGACGATACGCTGCACCAGCTCGCCATAGCTGATGCCAAGGTGCCGCGCCTGCTCAGGAACAAGACTGAGCGGAGTCATCCCAGGCTGGGTATTCACCTCCAGCAGGAACAATCCTTCGATCCCCTGGCTATCATCCCAGCGGAAGTCAGAACGCGACGCGCCCTTGCACCCCAGCAGCCGGTGCGCGTCCAACGCGATCCGCTTGCACGCCTCCGTCACCTCGTCGGCGATCTGCGCCGGAAACACATGCTCGGTCAGCCCGTCGGTGTACTTCGAATCATAATCGTAAAAGCCGCTCTTGGGCTTCAGCTCGGTCACTCCCAGCGCCTGGTCGCCCAGCACCGCGGTGGTCAGCTCGCGCCCCCGGATGAACGGCTCGGCGAGCAGTTCGTCGAATTCCTGCCAGGGCCCCTTGGCCTCCGCCGCGATCGGGTTGCCGTAATTGCCCTCGGCAGTGACGATCGCCACGCCCACCGACGAGCCTTCGTTGACCGGCTTGAGCACATAAGGCCGCGGCAGCGGATCGCGCTCGAACAGCTCGGGGCTCTTGACCATCCGCCCGCCCGGCATCGGCACGCCGTGCGGCACCAGCGCCTGCTTGGTCAGCTGCTTGTCGATCGCGATCACCGAGGTGACCAGCCCCGAATGGGTGTAAGGCACGCCCATCAGGTCGAGCATCCCCTGCACCGTGCCGTCCTCGCCGGGCGTGCCATGCAGCGCATTGAACACCACGTCCGGCTTCAGCTCGGCCAGCGTCACCGCCACTTGGCGCGTCAGCTCGACACGCGACACCCGGTGCCCGCGTGCTTCCAGCGCATCGGCAACGCCATTGCCCGACATAAGCGAAACCTCGCGCTCGGCGGACCACCCACCCATCAGCACGGCGATGTGCAACTGCGTCACTTCTCTACCCCAATTCGCTGGATTTCCCATTCGAGCGTCACGCCCGACTGCGCCTTCACCTTGGCGCGTACGTCTTCGCCCAGCGCCTCGATATCCGCCGAGCTGGCATTGCCCAGGTTCAGCAGGAAGTTGCAGTGCTTCTCGCTCACTTGCGCATCGCCCCGCCGCAAGCCGCGACAGCCGGCGGCATCGACTAGCGCCCAGGCCTTGTGCCCGTCCGGGTTCTTGAAGGTCGATCCGCCGGTTTTGGAACGCAGCGGCTGCGATTCCTCGCGCGCGGCGGCGATACGGTCCATCTCCGCCTGGATCACCCCCGGTTCCTCAGGGCGACCTCGAAACACCGCCGACACCACGATCGCACCCTCGGGCAAGTCGCTGTGCCGATAGGTATAGCCCAGATCGGCCAGCGCCAGCGTCCGCCGCTCGCCCGATCGCAGCACCACGTCGCATGTGACCAGCACGTCCTTGGTCTCGCGCCCATAAGCGCCGCCGTTCATCCGCACGAACCCGCCGACCGTGCCGGGGATGGAGCGCAGGAACTCGACGCCGCCGATTCCCGCATCGCGTGCGCTCGACGACACCAGAATGCCGCTCGCCCCGCCACCACAGCGCAGCGTGACGTCATCGACGCGCTCGACCTTGGCAAACGCCTTGCCCAACCGCACCACCACGCCCGGCACCCCGCCGTCACGCACGATCATGTTGGAGCCCAGCCCCAGCCCCATGACTGGCACCAAGGGATCGAGTGCGAAGAGAAAATTGCTCAGATCATCGACATCCGCCGGCTCGAACAGCCATTCCGCCGCCCCACCCGCTTTGAACCAGACCAGCGGGGCAAGCGGCGCGCCATGCGTCAATCGTCCGCGAACCGGGGGCAGCGCGTAGCAGACGCTCACTTCCAGCCCCAGAGCTTGGCCCATTGCCCCCACAGCGCCAGGTTCGCCGCCGCCGCTTTCTGCCCGGCATCCTGCAAGGCCGTCATTTGCTTGCCGGCATCGAGCATCGTCTTCGCGGCGGCCATCTGCGCCTGCTGCGCCTGGATGATCTCGCGCTGCATTTCGACGGCGGTGGAAAACCAGTCGCTCATGCGACCGCACCCGCCCGCGCCTGCGCGATGCCGTCGGCCAGCCCTGCGGCCCATTTGGTGATGTCGCCCGCCCCCAGGCATACGACCAGGTCGCCGGGCACCGCCGCATCGGCCAGAACGCGTGCGAGCGCCCCTGCATCGTCAACCGTCGCGGCCGAGCGGTGTCCGCGCCGCTTCACGCCCTCGACCAGCGCCTCCGACGACACGCCTTCCTGCGGATGCTCGCCGGCGGCATAAACCGGGCTCACCAACACCATGTCGGCATCGTTGAATGCCTGGGCGAAGTCGTCCATCAGATTGCCCAGCCGCGAATAGCGGTGCGGCTGCATCACTGCGATCACGCGGCCCTGCGCGCTCTCGCGCGCCGCCGACAGCACTGCGCGGATCTCGACCGGGTGGTGGCCATAATCGTCGATCACCGTGATGCCATCGACTTCGCCCACCTTGGTGAAGCGCCGCTTGACGCCCCCGAACTGGGCGAAGCCCTGCTGGATCGTCGCATCCTCGATGCCCAGTTCCAGCGCCACGCCGATCGCCGCCAGCGCGTTCTGGACATTGTGGCGCCCGGGCATCGGCAGGTCGATATTCTCGATCGAACGCGTGGTGCCGTCGCGATGCCGGATGATCACTTCGAAGCGGTTGCCGCCCGGATGGGGCGTGACGTTGACGCCGCGCACGTCGGCCGAAGCGGCAAAGCCATAGGTCACGATCCGCCGGTCGCGCACACGCGGGATGATCGCCTGCACTTCGGGATGGTCGAGGCACAGCAAGGCCGCGCCATAAAAGGGCACGTTCTCGACGAACTCGACATAGGCGTCCTTGGCGCGGTCGAACGAGCCATAATGGTCGAGATGCTCGGGATCGATGTTGGTCACCACCGCGATCGTACCGTCCAGCCGCAAGAAGCTGCCGTCGCTCTCATCGGCCTCGACGACCATCCAGTCGCTGTCGCCCAGCCGGGCATTGGAGCCATACTGGTTGATGATCCCGCCATTGATCACCGTCGGATCGACATGGCCCGCGTCGAGCAGCGCCGCGATCATCGACGTGGTCGTCGTCTTGCCGTGCGTTCCCGCCACCGCCACCGTCGACTTGAGCCGCATCAGCTCGGCCAGCATCTCGGCGCGGCGCACCACGGGGATGCGGCGCTCATAGGCCGCTTCGACTTCGGGGTTGGTCCGCACGATCGCCGTGGAAGTCACCACCACCGCCGCGTCGCCCAGATTGTCGGCATTGTGCCCGATCGTCACCGGGATGCCGCGGTCGCGCAGACCCTGCACGACATAGCTCTCCGCTACGTCCGAGCCCTGCACCTGATAGCCCAGATTGTGCATCACCTCCGCAATGCCCGACATGCCGATGCCGCCGATCCCGACAAAGTGGATCGTGCCGATGTCGGTTGCGACACCCTTCATGCGCCGAAACCGTTCATGCGTGCGCAAGCCTTCCTTGAATTGCCTTGCGCCGGATCGCGATGGGTGCGGTCGGCGCGTGAATCGATTCCACCAGATCGGCCAGGTCGCTGGCGGCATGCGGACGACCGCAGCTGCGCGCGCGCACGGCCGCATTCTCCAGCCCCTGCGTGTCGAGGCCGAGCTTCTGGATCTGCTTGGCCAATTCGGCGGCAGTGAACGCCCGCTGCGGGATCGTCCGCGCGCCACCCGCCTTGGTGATCTCGCGCGCATTGGCGGTCTGGTGATCGTCGGTCGCCGAAGGCAGCGGCACCAGGATCGCCGGACGCCCGGCGGCGGTCAGCTCGGCGATGGTCGACGCGCCTGCGCGCGCGATCACCACATGCGCCCAGGCCAGCGCCTCGGGCATGTCGGCAATATAGGTCGCCAGGTCTGCGGGGATCTCATGCGCCTGGTACTTGGCGCGCACGGAGTCGATGTCTTCGATCCGCGCCTGGTGCGTGACCTGCAATCGGCGGCGGAAATGCACCGGCAGCAGCGCCAGCCCGTCGGGCACCACCTGGCTCAGCACGGTCGCGCCCTGGCTCCCGCCGGTCACCAGCACGCGAAAGATGCCGTCCTCGTCCAGCGCCGGATACGGCCGCTCGCGCAGCCTCAGCACGGCCTCGCGCACTGGATTGCCGACCAGATGCGTCTTGGCGGTCCATCCCGGCTTCATCCGCTCGACCTGGTCATAGGACGTTGCGATCGCCTTCACACGCCCGGCCACGAATCGATTCACCCGGCCCAGCACTGCGTTCTGCTCATGGATCACCGTCGGGATGCCAGCGCGAAACGCCGCCAGCAGCGATGGCAACGCGGGGTAGCCGCCAAAGCCGATCACCGCCGCTGGCTTCAATTCCTTGTACAGCCGCAGCGCCATCGATCGCCCGGCCAACACGTTGCGCCCGGCGCGCAGATAGCCCAGCGGCCCGCCGCCCAGCCGTCCGGCCGGCAGCACATGCGTCTCGACATCCTCGAACAGCCCGGGGAAGCGCACGCCCCGGTCGTCGCTCACCAACGCGACATGGTGTCCCCGGCTGGCAAGCTCGGCCGCCAGCGCCGCCGCAGGAACCATATGCCCCCCGGTTCCCCCCGCTGCCAGAACATAGCTGCGCGCGTTCGTCATGTGTTGCTCCAACGCCCCCGATAGGATGAGCGCTTCAGATACGGGTTTCGCCGCGTGAAAGCGAGCAGCAGGCCAAAGCCGATCGACAGCGCGATCATCGACGACCCGCCATAGCTGATGAATGGCAGCGTCATTCCCTTGGACGGCGCGATGCCGGTGTTCACCGCCATGTTGATCAGCGCCTGCACACCGAACTGCGCGGCAAGGCCGGATGCCGCGAGCAGGCGGAACGCATCCTCCTCGTCCAGCTGTTTCATCAGCACGCGGACGACGATCGCGGCATAGAGCAGCACGATCACGATGCAGGCGAGCAGCCCGAACTCCTCGCCGATCACCGAAAAGATGTAATCGGTATGCGCCTCGGGCAGGCGGAACTTCATCTGGCCGCTGCCCGGGCCGGTGCCGGTAAGCCCGCCGGCAGTCAGCGTGTCGTGCGCCATCTCGACCTGGTACCGGTCGGCGAGCGCCGCTTCCTTGGTCGGGAACAGGAAATTGTCGATGCGCGTGCGCGCGGTGTCGTAGAAGATATAGGCCGCGACCACGCCGGCCACCGCCGTTCCAGCCAATCCGCCGATCGCCAGGGGCGAAATGCCCGACACGATCAGCAGGATGACCCACACCAGCGCGAACACGATCGTCTGGCCGAAATCGGGCTGCATCATCAGCAGCACGCCGACCAGTGCCGTGACTCCGCCGGTAATGAACAACACCGGCAATTCGGGGTCTTTCGCGCGGAAGGACAGCATCCAGGCGGTCGACACGATGAACAGCGGCTTCAGGAACTCAGAGGGTTGCAGGTCCGAAAAGCCCAGGCTGATCCAACGGCGCGCACCATTGGTTTCATGCCCGATAAACGGCACGAGCAGCAGCAGGAACAGGAAAAACCCCGCGCCCAGCAGCGACAAACGCCGCGCCAGCGTCACCGGCAGCATCGACACGCCGATCAGCACCGGCATCGAGACACCGACCCACATCAGCTGGCGCCAGAAATAATACATGGCCGGGACGACATGCCCGGCGCCCGAATAGCGCCGCGCAGTCGCCGGCGAAGCCGCCGCCACCGCCACCAGCCCGATTGCGATCAGCAGCATCGCAAGCAGCAGCAGCACGCGGTCCACTTCCCAGAACCACATGCCCGCACGTGAGGTGTTGGCGCGGCTCAGCTGGTTGGACACCCGCCGCTTCACCTCGGTGCTCACTGCCTGCGTCTCGGCCGGCTTGTTCATGCCAGCGCCTCGACGGCATCGCGAAATGCCTGGCCGCGCGCCTCGAAATCCTTGAACTGGTCGAACGACGCGCACGCCGGCGACAACAGCACCGTCTCGCCCGGCTGCGCCTGCGCGGCGGCGCTGCGCACGGCGGCCTCCAATGTGCCCGAACGCTCCACCGGCATGTCGGGCGACAGGATGTCTGCGAATGACGCGCTCGCCTCACCGATCGTATAGGCCTTCACGACATGGCCGAAGCCTGGCCGGCACGCCTCCAGATCGTCGGTCTTGGCCAGCCCGCCGACAATCCAGTGGATACGCCCGAACGCCGACAGCGCCGGCGCGGTGGAGGTCGGGTTGGTCGCCTTGCTGTCATTGACAAACAGCACGCCGCTCCGTGTCGCCACCCGCTCCATCCGGTGCGGCAGACCGCCGAACGTTGCCAGGCCCCGGTCGATCGCCGCCTGTTCGATCCCCAGCGCCTCGCACGCGGCAATCGCCGCCAGCGCGTTCTGGGCATTGTGCGGCCCTTGCAGCGCCGGCCAGCGCGACTGGTCCATGCACACGCCCGGCGCGATCTTGGTCAGATCCTCCGACCGTCCGGAGGTCGCAAGCTGCCGCGCGATGCTGGCGGACGCAGCGTCGCCGATCCCGATGATGGCGGCATGCCCCCGCGACTGCATCGCGAACAACCGCGCCTTGGACGCAGCATAGCCCTCGAACCCGTCATAACGGTCGAGATGATCCGGCGTGATGTTGAGCAGCACCGCCACGTCGCAATCCAGGCTGGTGGTCAGGTCGATCTGGTAGCTCGAAAGCTCGAGCACATAGACGCCGCCCTCGGGCAGCGGATCGCGCCCCAGGATCGGCAGCCCGATATTGCCCCCCGCCAGCGACGCTACACCCGCGGTGCGGCAGATATGATCGATCAGCGCCGTCGTGGTCGACTTGCCGTTCGTCCCGGTGATCCCGACAACCTTGTGCGCCGGCAAACCGCCGCGCGCCTGCGCGAACAGTTCGATGTCGCCAATCACCGGCACCCCGAACGACGCCGCATGCGCCGCAATCGGATGCCGGTTGAGCGGCACGCCAGGCGACACCACGACACCCGCAAACCCGGTAAGGTCGAGTGTAAGCGGGTCCGCCACAGAGGCCAGCCCGCTACGCGCCGCCTCGCTCGTATCCCAGGCAAAAACCTCCGCCCCGCTCGCCTCGAGCGCACGCACGCTCGCCAGCCCCGAACGCGCCAGCCCGAGCACCGCATAGCGTTTGCCGCGCCAGGCGCTGCTCGTGATCACCGCAGCTTCAGCGTGGAAAGCCCCGCCAGCGCCAGCACGAACGCGATGATCCAAAAGCGGATCACCACCGTCGGCTCCGACCAGCCGAGCTGTTCGAAATGGTGGTGGATCGGCGCCATCTTGAACACCCGCTTGCCGGTGCGCTTGAAGAAGAACACCTGGATGATGACGCTCAGCGCCTCGACCACGAACAGCCCGCCGATGATGCCCAGCACCAGCTCATGGTGCGAGGTGACCGCGATGGTGCCCAGCGCTCCGCCCAGCGCCAGGCTGCCGGTGTCGCCCATGAACACTGCTGCGGGCGGCGCATTGAACCACAGGAACGCCAGCCCCGCGCCGATGATTGCGCCGCAAAAGATCGCCAGCTCGCCCGATCCCGGCACATGCGGGATGCCCAGATACGTCGCGAACTTCACGTTGCCGGTCAGGTACACGATAACCATGAACGCCAGGCTGGCGATGATCACCGGCATCGACGCCAGCCCGTCCAGCCCGTCGGTCAAGTTCACCGCATTGCCGAACGCCACGATCGTGAACGCGGCAAAGACGATATAGAAATAGCCCAGATCCGGATGCACGCCGCTCAGGAACGGCACATAGAGCTGCGTCGACCCCTGCGAGATGATGATCCAGCTTGCGATTCCGGCAATGACGAACTCACCGATCAGCCGCGTCCGCCCCGAAACGCCCGCGGTGCTCGCCTTGCGCACCTTGTCATAGTCGTCGAGGAACCCGATCATTCCGAACCCGCAGGTGACGAACATGCACGCCCAGACATAGGGATTGCTCAAATCCATCCACAACAGCAGCGAGACGGTCAGCGCGGTCAGGATCATCAGCCCGCCCATGGTCGGCGTGCCGCGCTTTGCCAGGTGGCTCTGCGGCCCGTCGGCACGGATCGGCTGCCCCTTGCCCTGGCGCACGCGCAGCCAGCCGATGAAGCGCGGCCCGATGATCAGCCCCAGCAGCAGCGCGGTCGCCACCGCCGCGCCGGTGCGAAAGGTAAGATACCGGATCAGGTTGAGGACACCGGGGAAGCCCAGATGCTCCGCGATCAGGTACAGCATTAGGCAACAGCCCTTTCCGCCAGCGCCGCCACCAATGTGGACAACCGCACGCCATTCGAACCCTTGACGAGAACCGCGTCTCCCGGCGCCAGCACGGCTTCGAGCCGTTCGCGCGCCATCGCGGCGTCGGGCACATGGACGAAATCGATCCGCCCCTCAAGCGCCTTTGCGAGCGGGCGCATCGCCTCGCCGACCAGCACCGCGTGCGACACGCCGGCAGCCTCGATCGGCGCGGCCAGTTCGGCGTGAAACGCGGGCGACTGCTCGCCCAGTTCGCGCATCTCCCCCAGCACCACCAGCTTGCGCCCGGCCTCCTGGCGCAGCACGTCCAGCGTCGCGCGCATGGAAGCAGGGTTGGCGTTATAGCTTTCGTCGATGACCAGCGCCTCGCCCTCGCCGACGCGCACCACCGTCCGCGCTCCGCGGCCAGCCAGCCCGCCCATCTCGGCCAGTGCCAGTCCCGCCATCTCCATGTCGCCGCCCACCGCGTCCACTGCGGCCAGGATCGCTATGGCGTTCGACACCCAATGTGCCCCTGGCTGCGACAAGTTGAAGCTCAGCTCGCGCACACCGAAGCGCGCCGAGACGAACGTCCCGTTCGCGGTCCGCATCGCCTCGACCGCACGATAGTCCGCGCCCTTGCCAAGCCCGAACGTCACGATCCGCTCGGCATAGGGCCGCGCCGCATCGATCAGTTGCTCTCGATACGCGCTGTCAAAGGGCACCACCGCGGTGCCCCCGGGCACGAGCCCCTGGAATATCTCGCCCTTGGCCGCCGCGATCGCCGCTTCGGATTCGAAAAAGCCCATGTGCGCCGGCGCGATGGCAGTGACGATCGCCACATGCGGCCGCACCAGCCGGGTGAGCTGCGCCAGCTCGCCGGCATGGTTCATGCCCATCTCGAACACGCCGAACCGCGCGTCGCGCGGCATCCGCGCCAGGCTCAACGGTACGCCGGTATGGTTGTTGTAGCTCTTGACCGATCGATGCGCGCAGCCCGGCTCGACACGATCGAGCGCCGCGAACAGCGCTTCCTTGGTTCCGGTCTTGCCGACCGAGCCGGTGACGCCGATCACCTGGCCGTGCATCCGCGCCCGCGCGGCCCGCCCAAGCGCGTCGAGCGCGGCGACGGTGTCGGCAACCAGCACATGCGGCCCCTCGACCACGTCGGACACCAGCGCGCCCGCAGCCCCTTGCGCCAACGCCTGCGCAACGAAGCGGTGCCCGTCGGTCGCCTCCCCCTTCAGCGCCAGAAACAGGTCGCCAGGCCCCACTTCGCGCGAGTCGAAGGTCACGCCAGAAACATCGAAGTCCGCCGAAGCCACCCCGCCTGTCGCAGCAGCGATCTCCGCAGCGGTCCACAGTGCCGTCATGCCCCTCCTCTCCCTCGACGGAGGAGAGCCTTGTCACGCCCAAAGCTCACGCCGCGCACTCGCGCGCAACGGCAACATCGTCGAACGCCAGCACCAGGTCGCCGACGATCTGCCCCTGCTCATGTCCCTTGCCCGCCAGCAGCACGATGTCCCCGGCCTGCGCCAGCTCGATCGCCGCGCCGATCGCCGCGCGGCGGTCGCCGATTTCGCGTGCGTCGGGCGCGCCTTTCAGGATCTCGCGGCGGATCGCGGCGGGATCCTCGCTGCGCGGATTGTCGTCGGTCACGATCACGATGTCCGCCCCTTCAGCCGCCGCCCGGCCCATCGGCTCGCGCTTGCCGGGATCGCGGTCCCCGCCGGCGCCAAGCACCAGGATCAGCCGCCCTTCGGCATGCGGCTTCAACGCCGCGACCGCCGCTTCAATGGCGTCGGGCGTGTGCGCATAATCGACATAGACCGGCGAACCCTGCCGGGTGATCGCCGCACGCTCCAAACGGCCGCGCACCGGCTGCAACCGGGCTAGGTCCGAAATCGTCCGCGCCACGTCTCCCCCCGTCGCGATCACCAGCCCCGCGGCAACCAGTGCGTTCGCCGCTTGGTACGCGCCGATCAGCGGCAGGTTCACCTTGTGCTGCATACCCTCGGCTTCGATCACCAGCCCCTGGCCAAGCAGCGTCGGCATTCGCGCGACCAGCTTCAGCGTCTCGCCATGCTCGCCGACCGTGATCAGCCGGTTGCCGCGCATCCGCGCCAGTTCTTCCACGCGCGGCGCATGCGGATCGTCGGCCCACACCACCGCCGTTCCGTGGATGTCGAGCACATCGGCGAACAGCCGGAGCTTGGCACAGAAATACGCCGCCATGTCGCCATGGTAATCAAGATGGTCGCGGCTCAGATTGGTGAAAGCCGCGGCGCGCACCGCCAACCCCTCGGTCCGGTACTGCGTCAGTCCGTGCGACGACGCCTCGAAGGCAAGGTGAGTCACCCCCTCGCGCGCCAGCCCGGCGACATTGGACAGGAAGGTGACGATGTCGGGCGTGGTTAGTCCGGTGCTCACGCGCTCATCGGCGGTGGTGACCCCCAGCGTGCCGATCGACGCCGCGTGATGCCCCGCCATGCGCCACAGCTGCCGCGTCATCTCGACGCTGGACGTCTTCCCGTTGGTACCCGTGACCGCAACCGACGTGTCCGGAAACGGTGCGAAGAAACCCGCGGCAAGCTGCGCGAAGCGCTCGCGCGGGTTGTCGCTGGCAATGTGCACGGCGCCGGCCACTTCGGCCTCGGGCCGGGCGACGACCGCAACGGCCCCGGCCCGCACGGCGTCGGCGATGAAGTCCTCGCCGTTCACCCGCGCGCCCTGGAAAGCGCCGAAGACCGTGCCGGGTGCCACCTTGCGGTGATCGATCGCAAAGCCGGTGACAACCGCCGGGTCGCTCCCGCCGATCAGCGTATTCAGCTTCATCGTGCCGCCTTCGCGCCGGCGGGGCCGGTCCAGAGCAGCGGCATCAGGTCGCTCAGTTCGATTTCGCGGCTATTGTCGGGGGTCACACCCAGGATCGAGCCGGTCCGGCTGACCAGGCGGCTGACCACCGGCGATGCGGTCCAGGCGGCGGTAGTACGGGATACGGTGGCGGTGCGCTGGGGTGAATCGAGCATGGCGACCACCACATAGCGCGGTGCGTCGATGGGGAAAGCCGCAGCAAAGGTCGATACGTTGCGCCCCTTGTCATATCCACCCGCGGACGCGGCTTCGGCGGTGCCGGTCTTGCCGCCCAGGCGATAGCCCTTGGCCTCGCCCATCCGGCCGGTGCCTTTCAGCACGATCAGCCGCAGCATCTGCCGCATCCGCACGCTGGTGGCTTCGTTCATCACGCGCGTCCCCGCCACTGTTTTGCCCGGCGCGACCTTGAGCAAGGTCGCCGGGCGCAGCGTGCCCCCATTGACCATCGCCGCATAGGCATTGGCCAGGTGCAGCGGCGTCACCGCGATGCCGTGGCCATAGGCAGTGGTCATCACTGTGGTGCGCGCCCAGAATGTCGGCCAGAGCGGCTTTGCGCCGTCGTTCAGTTCGATTTGCGGCCGCTGGTCGAAACCGAGCCGCTGGAACAGGCTCTGCATCCGCGCCGCGCCCATTTCGTCGGCGATCCGTGCAGTGGCGATGTTGGACGAGTAGATCAGCACTTCGGGCACGGTCAGCCAGCGAAAGGTCTCGTCGCCCGGATCGTCGCTGATCCGGAAGCGCCCGACCTGAAGCGGGTGCGTCGCGTCGAACCGCCGCCCCATCGATGTAAGCAGACCAGCGTCGATCGCGCCGGCGACCGCCAGCGGCTTGAAGGTCGATCCAAGCTCGTACACGCTCTGCGTCACGTTGTTGCGCGGCGGCGGCCCCTTGATCGCGTTGGGATTGAACGTGGGCAGCGACACCATCGCCATCACTTCGCCGGTGTGCACGTCAAGAACGATGCCCGCCGCGCCGCGCGCCCGGAAGGTGTTCATCGCCCCGCCAAGCTCGCTTTCCAGCGCCGCCTGGACCCGGGAATCGATCGAAAGCGCGACCGGCTGTCCGCGCAGCGCCGGATCGGACAAGCGCTTGTCCAGCACCTTCTCCATGCCGGCGACGCCACGCCCGTTTGAATCGATAAAGCCAAGCACGTGCGCCGCCATGGTGGACTGCGGATACAGCCGGTCCGGCTCGCGCTGGAATTCGATCGCCGGCTCGCCCAGCGCATTGACCGCGCTCACCAGCTCTGGAAGCGCGCGGCGCTTCAGAAACGCGAAGCCGCTGCCCGATTTCAAAATCGCGAGATACTGCCCGCTGCTCTGCTCGGGCATCAATTCGGCCAGCTTCTGGGCCAGCACCGCCTTGTCGCCGATCACCTGGTTGGGGTGAATGGCGATGGTCCACGCGTCGATCGTGCGCGCCAGCGGTGCGCCGGTACGGTCGACGATGTCGCCGCGCGGCGGGATCAGGCCCGCAGCGATGTCGCGCGCGGTGGCGGGCTCCGCCCACAGCGCCAGCAGCGCCAGCTTGCCGATCACCACCAGCATCCCCGCACCGAACAGCAGCGACAGCACCATCAGGCGCAGTTGCGCGACGGCGACGAGCGCCTGCCGGGGCCCGCCCGTACGGCCCTGCCGGACCGGCGGGGCGACGACGACGATCAACGCAGCGCCAGCTTCTCGCGCTTCGCCAGCTTGGCGAGGTCGTCCAGAGTGGATGCGCTCAGAACCCCGGCTTCGGTCATGGCCACGGCGCGGCGATCGGCTTTTTTCATCAGCTTGTTCAAGTCCTCACCCGCCTGCGCCACGGCCTTTGCCGGCGCGGCGACATTCGGCGCGGCTTGCGCGGGTTGGGACTGGGCGGGAAGCGGCGTTGCGACGGCAGGAGCACTCGCCACGCCGGTCGGCACGATCAGGGCGGCGGTCTGCACCTCGGCGCCGCCGGGCATTTGATCGAGGTTCGCCAAAGCGACTTCCCCTGACAGGAACTGCTGCGCGTCCGGGGCGGCCAGCGCCAGCACTTCGCCGTTCCAACGCTCGAGCTGGGCCAAATTCGCGCGGGTGTTGAACTCGGTCTCCAGCTGGCGGATGTCCTTCTGCGCAGCGACGATGGCGGCCTTGGTCGCGTTGAGCTTGGCCAGCTCGGCAGCGCCATGCGAGTTCACGAGGTAGCAGGCCGGCGCGACGACGACGCCGCACAGGAACCAGCCTACGCCCTTGAACCGATTCATCGCCATCTACGCCACTCCCTCACTCACACCACGGTGCCGCCGCCGTGCGCCGCGCCACGCGCAACGTCGCCGACCGGGCACGCGGATTACGCGTCAATTCCGCCTCGCTCGGCCGCACGGCCTTTGCGGGCGTTTCGAAACTCGGCGCCGCCCGCGGCCCCACCGCCGGACGATGCCGCGATCCCGCCGGCTCGCTGCCGCTGCGCTCGCGCAGGAACCGCTTCACCAGCCGGTCCTCCAGGCTGTGGAACGTCACCACCGCCAGTCGCCCGCCGGGCTTCAGCACGCGCTCGGCCGCAGCCAGCCCTTCCACCAGCTCGTCGAGCTCGCGGTTCAGGTGAATGCGGATCGCCTGGAAGATCCGGGTTGCCGGATCCTTCTTGTCATGCGGCTTATGGTTTAAGGCTTTCCTAACCACGTTCGCCAGTTCGGAGGTTCGCTTAAGGGGCCTTGCGGAGACGATCGCGCGCGCGACCCGGCGCGACCGGGGCTCCTCGCCAAATTGAAACAGTATGTCGGCGATGTCGGCTTCGTCCGCCGAGTTCAGCCAGTCCTCGGCGCTCTCGCCCGCCTGGCTCATCCGCATGTCGAGCGGACCGTCCTGCTGGATCGAAAAACCGCGCTCGGCCTGGTCCAGTTGCATCGACGACACGCCGATATCCAGCGTCACGCCGTCGACCGGCGCCAGCCCGCGGCTTTCCAGCTCATGCGCCAGCTGGCTGAACGGCGCCTCGATCAGCGTCAGTTTGCCATCGTGCTCGGCGACAATGGATTGGCCGCCTTCGATCGCAGAGGGGTCACGATCGAAAGCGGCCACCTCGGCACCCTGCGCGAGGATCGCTCTGGTGTATCCGCCCGCGCCGAAGGTCGCGTCGACGTGCCGCTCGCCGGGTTGGATGGCGAGGCCGTCGATCACTTCGTCGAGCAGGACCGGGATGTGCGGCTGGCCGGGCGCGCTCACAGCTTCACCCCCTTGCTCTCGCACAGAAACGCACAAATCTCGCGCAGGCCCGGATCGGCATTCTCGTCCGCCATCAGCACTTCGGGTGCCCAGATGTCGAACGTCTCGCCCGATCCGTTGAAGAACGCCCACTTTCCGATCTTCGCCTTCATCTTGAAGAAGGGCGGCAGCACGAAGCGGCCGCTGTCGTCGAACGGCGCCTTTTCGACCTGGCCGAACGCGCGGCGCTTGGCGCTGCTGCCGGTGACTTCGCCACGGTCCGACGCCTGCTGCTCGCGGCGGTCGATGCGGTCGTATTTCTCCTTGGACCAGCTCAGGTCGTGCGCGGACAGGCACGCGTCCTCGGGATGCAGCCCCACGACGATCTGGCGGATATCGGAATTACGTTCGGCGGCGGCGCGCAGGTCGGCGGGGATGGCGACGCGACCCTTCAGGTCGACCGCCTGGAGCGCAAATCCCTCGAAGAGCTCCCTGTCCGCCACGCCGCACCCCTTTGGAACCGTCCCTGATGCTCCGAAGGCCGCACAATTCCCCATGCGGACCGGCTCCGGCTTGCGCCGGAAGGGATCGTCTTCCTGGTGCAGTTCCTAACGTAGATGGATGCGGGCGACAACGGAAAATCCGGGGATTTTACGGGAAATGGCCCCACCAACCGCCACTCTGGACCCATGTTCTGTGAAGAGTCATGGTATGTTCAACCTAAGTTCCTGATTTCGGCCAAACGCCAAAAAGCGCAGCCGCAAGCGACTACGCTTTCCGCGTCGACAAGATGTTAGACTGCGACCCCGATCAGGGCCGCGGCGACTCCGCGCTCTCGGGAGTTGCAGTGGAGGAAGTGCTCGGCGTCACACCCAATTCGGCCAAAGGCTCATCCCGCCCCTTGACCGTCGCCGCGCTGTTGGACGCACCATCGGTCATGTTGGCCACCACCGCGGAATTCGGCGCCCCCACCGCAGAAACCGGCTCATCGCGGTTGGCCGACGAAAACAAAATACTCGCCAATCCAATAAGCACCAGCACAACCGCCAAGCCGGTCATCCCGACACGGAAGCGCTGCATCGCTTGGGCAGAGTCCTGGTGCGATCCCGACTTCATAGCTGTGGCGGAAAAGTAACACCTCCTCCGCCCCCTGTCTACGCAGCTGCTCAGCTCGTCGCTGTTGCGATGGGTACGGACAAGCCCTTCGACTGAAGCCACTCGGGATTGTAGAGCGTAGAAAGGTAGCGGAAGCCCGTATCGCAGAGGATCGTGACGATCCTTTTGCCCGGTCCAAGATGCCGGCCAAGTCGCACCGCCCCGGCCACGTTGATGCCGGACGACAGTCCGAGGCACAGGCCCTCCTCCGCCAACAGGCGCCGGACCCAGGCGAGTCCCTCCTCGTCCGAGATACGGAACTGAGTATCGATCGGCGCACCTTCCAGATTGCCGGTGATCCGCCCCTGCCCAATCCCTTCGGCGACCGACGACCCTTCAGAGTGCAACTCGCCATGCGCGTAATAATCATACAGCGCCGCCCCATGCGGATCGCTAAGCGCAATGCAAACCCGCTCGTCCTTGGCCTTGAGCCCAAGTGCAACGCCGGCAAGCGTCCCGCCGGTTCCGACCGCGCAGGTGAAGCCGTCGACCTGCCCTTCCATCTGGTTCCAAATTTCCTCGGCAGTGCCAACGATATGGGCCTTACGGTTGGCCGTGTTGTCGAACTGGTTGGCCCAGATCGCATTGGGCGTCTCTCCCGCGATGCGGCGCGACGTGTGCACGAAATGCCCTGGATTGGAGTAGGGCGCAGCCGGCACCAGCACCAGTTCGGCACCCAGCGCGCGCAGCGTGTCCATCTTTTCGCGGCTCTGCGTCTCGGGCATGACGATGATGGTCTTGTAGCCGCGGGCATTCGCGACCAGCGCCACGCCAATGCCAGTGTTGCCCGCCGTCCCTTCGACGATGGTGCCGCCGGGCCGGATCAGTCCTCGCTCCTCGGCATCACGCACAATGAACAAGGCGGCGCGGTCCTTGATGGAAGCGCCGGGATTGGCAAATTCACATTTGCCGTAAATCTCGCAACCCGCTTCCTCGCTCGGGCCCTTGAGCCGCACCAGCGGTGTTTTGCCGATCAGCGCGAGCGTATCCGGTACTACATGCATGGCGGCTAAATAGCGGCTCGAGGGCGGCTCCCGCAAGCAAGTGAAACTATGTCGGCACGCCAGCCTGCTTGAGGTGCGGCTCCAAACGGCCAGCCAGCCATAGAAAGAACATGCGATAATCAGACAGGAGCGACCAAAGCGGATAGGTGAAAGTCGCCGGCCGGTTCTTCTCCACGCCAAAATGCGCGGCCCATGCGAACCCGTAGCCAGCCAGCGGCAAAGCAAGCCACCACCATCCGCCCAAGCAAATTGCCAGAACCAGAAACAGGAAGGTCAGCGCTGTTCCCGCATAATGGAGGCGGCGTGTTGCCGGCCTGGCATGCTCCTGGAGGTAATAGGGCCAGAAATCCCGGTAGCGGGTGATGGTGCGGGCCATTGACGCAGGCTATCGTGGCCTATGGAACCGCGCAAGCACTCCTTCCCACCAATCGTCAATGCTGAGGTGCAAGTGCTCGTCCTCGGCTCGCTGCCCGGCGAACGCTCGCTTGCCGAACGGCGGTATTACGCCCATGCGCAGAATCAATTCTGGCGCCTCATCTCCCCAGCTGCGGGCGAGGACCTAGCGCCGCTTTCCTATGAGGCTCGTCTAGCCGCGCTTCTGCGGGCGCGCATCGGCTTGTGGGACGTAGTCGCCAGCGCCCGCCGCACCGGAAGCACCGACGCGGCGATGCAAGATGTAGTGTCACATGATATCGCCTCGCTGGTGGGCGGACTCCCACATCTGCGCGCCGTCGCCTTTAACGGGAACACCGCCTTCAGGTACGGCGTCAAGCAGCTTGGGCAGATCGCCGAGCGCTTCACCATCGTCCCACTTCCTTCCAGCAGTCCGCTGCACACCGTCGGCCTTGCGGCGAAGCTGCCCGCTTGGGCCGCGCTGAAGGATCTGCTTGCGTGAGTTGATGTGCCTCAACCTCCTTCGGGACGAATACGGAATACAGATGACCCGCGAACATCCTTATTTGCGTGTGCAGGAAGGAACGCGAGAATGATGTTGGCCGACACTTTGATCCCGGCCTTGCGAGCCCTTCCGGAGGGCAGCCGGGAAACACCGCGGCAACGCCTCCTGGAACTTCTGGCAGCCCTCGCCGCCGACCTGCTTCAGACGACGGACCTGTCTCTAGCGCTCGACCGTTTGCTCGAGTCGACGCGCTCGGAGCTAGGGCTTGATGCGTTTTTCCACTATAGCTATGATGAACGCTTCGGGCTGCACCTCAATGCTTCTGCCGGGATGGCCCCGGAAGAGGCCGCGCGGATGCCCACCCTCCGGCTTGGTCAGGGCGTGTGTGGTACCGTGGCGCGCGACCGAGCCATGGTCGTCATCGAACGCGCCCAGCAATCGGCCGAACCGATTGCAACGGCAGTGCGCGAGATGGGCTTCGACGCCTTTCTCTGCGTGCCGCTGCTGCATCAAACTGAACTGCTCGGCACACTGGCTTTCGGCCGACGCGGCACCGACAGCTTCGATGAGAGCGAGGTCTATTTTCTCCAGGCGATCGCTAGCTACGTTGCGCTTGCCCATTATCGAGTGGCCACCGAATCGGCGCTCCGGGCAGGCCTTGCCGAGCGGGACCGGCTGATCGCCCAGCAGCAGGAGATGGAACGCCACATAATCGCATTAACCCGCACCAGCGCCCTTGGCGCAGTGGCGACCACAGTCGCTCATGAACTTAATCAACCGCTGGCGGCAGCCGCCAATTACGTGGCCGCCTTGCGCCTATCCCGCAACGCAAGCCCCGAACAGACGGTTCTTCACGCCCGAGAAGCCGAAGGACAACTGCTGCGTGCGGGGGAGATCATCCGGCGCATCCGCAGGATGATGTCGCGCGAAGGGCTCGACCCAAGGGTCGATCGGCTCGAGCCCATCGTTCATGAGGCTACTGCGCTGGTGACAGCAGCGGCGGCCGGCCCACTGCCCGATTTCCGCGTGCAGATCGACGCGGATGCGTCAGAAGCATTTGTAGATCACATCCAGATCGTTCAAGTTCTCGCCAACCTGTTGCGCAATCTGGTCGATGTGACACGATCCTCACCCGGGGCGGTAATCACTGTGGAAACCCGGCGAGTCAGCGCAGACGCAATCGAGTTTCGAGCTGGCCATACCGGAACCGATGCTCCCGAAGCATTCCTCGCGGCGCTGGCGCTTTCCGGGTCTACGGTGTCGCGCGCTGGCGTCGAACTTGGCTTTGCGCTTTCCCGCACGTTAGTAGAGGCACATGGCGGAACGCTTAGGGTTGAGCACTCGCCCGAAAACGGCGATGTTTTCGCGTTTACAGTCCCGGCCTCCCCAGCGTTGGGAATTTCCCTGCTTCATTAAGCGGCCGCAGCGAGTGCAAAGGCCAGTCGGAACCGGAGCCTTCTGACATGCTGCAGCAAGATTTCGCGCTTATGCGCTGCATCGCAAAAGCTCCAGGTGATCTCCCGAATCCCCTTGACCTTTGATCGCAGCCTAAGGAAAGCACGCGACGTGATGAAGAACCTCCCTATTTTCGCCGCCGCCGTAGCGATTCTCTCGCTTTCGGCATGTGAGAACAAGCCCGAGGAAGTGAGCAGCACCGCGCCAGATCCGATGGCGTCGCAGCTTGCGAATGCCGCCCCGGTCGAACTTCCGCCGGCGATCGCGTCGAGCGTTACGCTGCGCTGCAATGACAACAGCCTTTTGTTCGTCGACTTTTTTCAGGGTGACAAGCAGGTGCAGGTGAAGAGCGAAAAGGCTGGAAAGGCCACCATGCTCAAGGCCCCGGAAGCTGGCCAGCCTTACGTCGCAGAAGGTGGCTACAAGCTCACCGGCACCGCCAAGAACGTCGACGTCACGCTGCCTGGCTCCGGCTCCAAAACCTGCCACGCCTGATCAGCCCCAAGAAGACACCAAGAGGGCCGGTGGACGTTTCCGCCGGCCCTTTTTCGTGTCACGATACGTTCAACGCGATATCGTGAGCAGCCGATGAGCCAACGCCTAGCAACGCAAGACGATCTGGATCCTGGCTTGGTCCTGCGCGCATATGCGATGGGCGTCTTCCCGATGGCCGATCACCGGCTGGCTTCCGGCGTTTATTGGGTTGAGCCGAAGCTGCGGGGTGTACTCCCCCTCAAAAGCTTTCATTTCTCCCGGTCCCTGCGAAAGACCGTAGCATCCGACCGCTTCCGCGTGACCGTGGATACCGAGTTCGCCCGCGTCCTTCAGCTTTGCGCGGAATGCGCGCAGGATCGCCCCGACACCTGGATCAACGGTCCAATAGAGCGCGTATTCCTCGACCTCCACCGCCGCGGCTTCGCACATTCGATCGAATGCTGGGACGGGCACAGGCTCGCGGGGGGACTATATGGGCTGGCGCTTGGCCGCGCGTTCTTTGGCGAGTCGATGGTCACCCGCGTGCGCGACGCGTCGAAGGTCGCATTCGCGCATCTCGTTGCCCGCTTGCAGGCAGGCGACTTCTCGCTCCTGGACTGTCAATTCCAAACCGATCACCTCGCCTCGCTGGGCGCGGTGGAAATACCGCGGGATGACTATGTCGCGTTGCTCGGCGCTGCGCTTGGGGAAGGCTCAGCCGGACTCGCCTCAGGCGATCCCTGGACCGCTGATTTCTTCGCGCTCGACCGACTACCCTGTCCCGACCCGGGCGTCGGCGCCGGCACAGTCTCTGGCCCATTGTCGCGGAAGGTCATCGCGCAGCTCTTAGGCCAAACGTCGTAAATCGGGTGTTGGACGACATTCAGCGCTGGCCGCTCTTTGTAGAGCCAGCCTGAGAAGACGCGGCGCCAACTTTTGTCGAGCTGCAGTACGTCCAACTGGATGAAGGCACCGGTCAGTTGATCGCCTTCCCAGGGCGCTGTGCGGTCGCAGGCACGCAACCGCACGATGACATCGCCAATCCGGCCCGCCTGTCCCGGCTTCAGCTTGAACTCGCGCGCCTCTCCGTTTCGCTTGTTCAGGATACCCAGAACAGCGACACGTTCGCTCATCGGGGTGGCGGCTGCGTTCGTCACGCTGCTGTCAGCGTCTACCGACACAATCTCAGCGCCGCCGACAGTGTTACCTTGGCCGCTGGTGACCACTAGGTCCTCGGCGGCATTGTTGCCGGCCTGATCGCTCTCGCCCTTGCACGCACCAAGTCCAAGCAGCAGCATCGCTGCCGCGAGTCCGGACTTCGGCATCATGCGTCCGGGGTCCAAGCCTCGTAATCGCCGGTGGAACGGGCGCGGTGACCGCCGGCTTCCAAGGCCCCGGGCGGCCGGTAGGCCAACTGGGTTCCCGTCCGGTTGGGCTCCCATTCCTTTTCCCAGGTGCGCATGGGTGGCAGCGCCTCATCGGGCACTTCATCGATTTGATGGTGTAGCCAGCTGAACCATTCAGGCGGAATGCGGCTTGCATCGTTGGGACCGTTGTAGATCACCCAGCGGCGCGTGATCCCGTTCGGATCCTTTCCCCCGCTATAGTACAGGTTGCCGAGTGAGTCCTCGCCAACCCTGGTCTTGCCGCGCAGGCCAAGCGAGGTACCGATGGTGGCACCTTCCCACCAAGTGAAGATCGACATCAAGAGACCCATGGGTTGCCGATACTCCGGGATAGTGCGGCGGGCAACTGCCGATGCGCACCAGCACGCGCCCCCCCCTGCGCCGTCACAACTTACCGGGAAGCAGGCGCCCAACGCACTTTGTCGCCCACGCGGATGCCGTGCTGCGCCGCTTTCCCGCCGCTGATCTCAAGCACCGCGCTTACGGGCTCGCCCGATTTGACGGGCGTCTCCGAGAAAGGCGCCACGTTCGAAGCAATTGCCGCGATTGTTCCGTTCGGCCGGATGAACAGGATGTCGAGCGGGCTAGGCGTGTTCTTCATCCAAAAGCTGGCCTCCCGCGGCGGACCTTCAGCGGGATAGGGCGCGAACAACATGCCGCCGTCCGGCGAGATGTCGGTGCGGAACATCAGCCCGCGATCCTGCTGCGCGTGCGTCCGTGCGATTTCCACACGGAAGCGGTGAGAACCCGTCGCACTTTGGATCGTGACGATAGTCGATGCGGCAGTGGACCGCGCCGTCTGAGCAGAAGTGCCGTGGACGCTCAATCCGCCACAGGCAGCCAGTGCTCCCAAGGCAGCGGTCCCGACCCACCGCCGCGTCCTTACCGTCACGTCAATCAACCCTTTCGACGGCTACTACCAGAGGCCCCTTGTCCCCTTCGACAATGCGCGCTCTTAGCGGATCGCCCGGTTCCACATCCTCCACATGACCTAAACGCAGCGTCTCCATGTGCACGAATATGTCGGCGGAGTCGCTGTCGCGCACCACGAAGCCATAGCCCTTCAGCCGATTGAACCATTTCACCGTCACGGTGACGAACGGTCCCGCAGTCTCAACCAACTTCAACCGGTCGACTCGGTCGTTTGGACGCTTTGCCGGTTCAATGGCGTTAGTCACGTCGATCGAGCGAATTTCTCGCGCCTGAAGCCCGCGTTGGCGCCGCACCGCGACACATTCGACACGGGCCCCCTCGGGCAGACTGCGGCGACCATGTTCCTGAAGCACGCTAAAATGGATCAATATGTCGCCGATTGCAGGATCGTCGGCGATCAGGAATCCGAAACCGCGCGTGACGTCGAACCATTTAACTGTCGCTGCATAGACAGCCTCTCCCGGTTCCCCCCTAGCGGACTCCGAAGAAGCGCCCCCCTCGTCAGTCACTGCCCGCAAGATGCGCCCGTCACTAGGCGCAAGCTGTGAATCAGCACGCATTATTGTTGCCCCCTAAGAACCCACGGTATCACAGCAGTTTCTCGAAATGGAACTGCTTTATGCTTATCAGTCCCGATCGGGGACAAGCATCCATTCCACGTCGTCACCCGGCGCCATGCGGACGATAGCGCGTGAAAGCGTCAGTGCATGTCCGGCCCGCAGCATGGCACCGAGTTGCTTTTCCTGAAGGGGCCTCTCAGCTTGTGTAGTTGCAAAGGGCCCGATCCGCTTGCGTCGGGCAAAGGCGAGCGCGCTTGGAACCGCCTCCGCCTCGATCAGCGTAGCAATGTGCTCGGCATCTTCTCCGATGACCCCGGAATGGCGGAGCGCTCCCTCCACTCGCCTGCCGCCGAGCCCGCGCCGGGCCATCGCGCCGGCCTTGCTCTCCGCATAAAGACGGTCATTCACATATCCGAGTTCCGCCATCCGCTCTGCCAGGAGCTCGGGTGCAGCCTCTTCTTCCCCGCCCCATCCGCGCTCGCGCAGCTTCCGTCGCAAATAACTGGTTAGCCTGCCCCGTGTCGTCGCATATCGCTCGACATAGCGCAGCGCGAGCCCCTCAAGGCTTGAAGGGTCTAGCGGAGGGGGTGTGGCTTTCGTTCGCGGCATGCGCCATGATTGTGCCACAGTGGCAACCGATTTTGAACGATAGTGCAGAGCAGAGCCGATGCAGTTAATGCATGGTGGTCGAGATCGGTCTGCAGCATGCAGGGGCATGAGAGTAAGAATGAATTTGGACGTTAAGGTACCACTCGACAGCCAGGCTGAGCCTGCAATGCTTGTCCCTACGGCTACCGAGGATGCCCTGCCGCGTCGGTTCGCCGATTTTGCCACGTTGGGTGATGCCCTAGATTATGCCGCCACGGGCCAGCGCGGCCTGAACTTTCACGATGCGCGTGGCAATCTCGTCCGGCCCTACCCTTTTTCGGAGCTCCGTCAGGACGCGCTGCTTCAAGCCTATCGCTTGATCGAGGCCGGCGTGAAACCGCAGGACCGCATTGCCTTGATTGCCGAAACCGGCGTCGAGTTTGCCTCGCTGTTCTTCGGGGTCATCTACGCCGGCGCCTGGCCCGTGCCGCTTCCGCTACCCACCAGCTTTGGCGGAGCGCAGTCCTATATCGACCAGCTTCGGGTTCAGCTCGACAGCTGTGATCCGAGCATGCTGATCTACCCGCCGGAGATCGGCGCGATGTGCGCCGAGGCCGCGCGCATTTCTGATGTGAACGGGGTCGACTGGTCCGAGTTCGGCAGCCGTGCCGCGACACAGGCAATGCTGCCGCAGGCCGACACTATGGATATAGCGTATCTGCAATATTCCAGCGGCTCCACGCGCTTTCCGCATGGCGTGGCGATCACGCATCACGCGCTGCTCAACAACTTGTCGGCGCATAGCCACGGGATGCAGCTGGTTGAAACCGACCGCTGCGTATCCTGGCTGCCCTGGTACCACGACATGGGCCTGGTCGGTTGCTTCCTCTCGGTCGTCGCAAATCAGGTTTCCACCGACTATCTAAAGACTGAGGATTTTGCGCGGCGCCCGCTCGCCTGGCTCGATCTAATCAGCCGCAACAGCGGCACCACCCTGTCTTATTCGCCCACATTCGGCTACGACATTTGCGCACGCCGTATGTCCAGCCAGACGCGCGCGTCGGATCGGTTCGACCTATCGCGCTGGCGGGTAGCGGGCAATGGCGCCGACATGATCCGCCCGGACGTAATGCAGTCCTTCGTCGACGCCTTTGCCGACGCCGGGTTCAAGGCCACTGCTTTCCTGCCAAGCTACGGCTTGGCCGAAGCGACTCTTGCCGTGTCGATCATGCCACCGGGGGAAGGCATCATCGTCGAACTGGTCGAGGAAACGCAGCTGTCGGGCGGCTCACAACGTGCTGGACGGCCGCAGCGTTTTCGCGCCATCGTCAACTGCGGCAAGCCCGTGAAGGACATGGAAGTCGAGATTCGTGAGGAAGACGGCACGCCGCTTCCTGAAAAGGCAATCGGCAAGGTTTGGTGCCGCGGCCCTTCGGTTATGACCGGCTATTTCCGCGACCCTGATTCGACCGAGGCCTGCATGAAAAACGGTTGGCTGGACACCGGGGATATGGGGTATATCTCAGAGGGTTACGTCTATATCGTCGGGCGCGCGAAGGACATGATCATCGTCAATGGCCGCAATCACTGGCCCCAGGACATCGAATGGGCTGTCGAGCAGCTTCCGGGTTTCAAGCAGGGCGACATCGCCGCCTTCGCAATAACGACGCCGGGCGGCGAGGAAACACCCGCCGTGCTGGTCCAATGCCGCACCTCCGATGAGAAGGAGCGCGTCCGCCTGCGGGATGAGATTCGCGAGCGCGTACGCTCAGTTACGGGCATGAACTGTGTCATCGAACTCGTGCCACCCCGCACCCTACCTCGCACCAGCTCGGGTAAACTCAGCCGTGCCAAAGCTCGAAATCTTTACCTGAACGGCGACATCAAACCTTATGACATCGCCGCCTGACGCTGCGGCGCGGCTGCTGAAAAGCATGCTTCGCTGAAAAACAGGCTTCTCACGGCCCATCGCAACCACTCGCTAACTTCCCCGGCGTACACCGCTCGAGTGACCAGCCAGACCAGTTCCCAGTTCGCAAAGCCGCACATCGATGCCCGCGCTCTGCTCGGCCTTCGGGACCCGGCAGACGCCACGAATTGGGGCCGCATTCGCGCCGCGCAACTGCATGCCGGCAGCCAGCTTGCACTGTTCATGCTCGCCGCCAATTTGATCGGCGCGTCGATGATAACGCTGCTGCTGACGCCGCTGGTGCCGATGTGGCAGCTCGCTGGCTGGGCGGTGCTGGTCGGGGTCGTCAGCTGCGTGGTGGCTTTCCGGCGGCTCTCCGACCGCCACCGCAATGCGCTCACCGCTGAGCTCAAGGGCGTGCGGGACACCGCCTATGAAGGCGTGGCGCTGGGGATCGCCTGGTCGATCCTCCCGCTCGCCTTCGGTCACCATGCCAATGCCATGGTGGCACTGGGGCTCTGGGTGATCCTGTCGCTTCTGATGACCGCGTCTGCAGTGGCGATGGCGGCATTGCCGCTCGCCACCATCGCCTTTGTCACCCTTGTCGGCGCGTCGATCGCGCTCACCCTGCTGTTGATCGCGTCGCCGGTACTCGCCTGCGCGGCGGGGCTCTTCACCGTGCTACTCGCCATCGCAACCATTGGTCGGGGCAAGTCGCTCGTGGTGATTCGCGCCCACGAGATCGCATTGGCCGAACGCGACGAAACCGTTAGCCTGCTGCTCCGAGAATTCGAGGAGAACGGGTCGGACTGGCTGTGGGAGATCGACGCGCAGCGGCGAATCGTCCGCGCCAACCCGCGCTTTGCGGTGTCGCTCGGCGTCGACCCGATGACCATGAACGGCACGCCTTTCCTTCAGGTGCTCGCCGGCCCCACTTGGGAAGCAGGCAATTTCTCCGCGGGCCTTCGCGAACTCGCCGATAAGCTAAAAAGTCGGGAGTCCTTCCGCGACCTGTTGCTCCCGGTCTTTGTCGATGGCGAGGAATATTGGTGGGAGATGTCGGCATCCCCCCGCTTCGATGAGCGCGGCGCGTTTTGCGGCTTCCGAGGGGTGGGCTCCGACGTCACCGAGCAGCGCCGCTCGGCCGATAAGATCAACAAGATGGCACGGTTCGACACGCTCACCGGCTTGCCAAACCGCCTGCTCATCAACGAAACGCTTCAGCGCGCCATGCAAGAGGCCGACCGCTGGAGCTCGCGCTGCGCATTCATGATGATCGACCTTGACCGCTTCAAGGCTGTCAACGACACGCTGGGCCACCCAGTCGGTGACCGCCTGCTGGGCCGTGTGTCAGAACGTCTTCAGACGCTGGTGAGCGAAAACGAGATGATCGGCCGGCTTGGCGGCGACGAGTTCGCAGTGGTCGTGCGCGACGCAACTGATACCGCCCGTACCGAACGGCTCGCCCACACGATCATTGAAGTGCTTTCGCGCCCGTATGAGGTCGACCAGCATACACTCTACATCGGCGCGTCGGTGGGGCTCGCCATCGGGCCGCGCGACGGCCGCAGTGCCGAGATGCTGATCCGCTCCGCCGATCTCGCACTGTACCGCTCCAAAGACGCAGGGGGTGGCGTATACCATGCGTATGAACCGCAGCTCCATGTCGTGGCCGAGGAACGCCGAGTCCTTGAAATCGCACTGCGTGGCGCAGTCGAGAACCGGGAGATGCACCTGCAATATCAGCCCGTCGTCAACGCCGCGACTGGCCAGCTGACCGGCTTCGAAGCGTTGTTGCGTTGGCAGCACCCTGAACTGGGTAACATCTCCCCCGCCAAATTCGTACCACTTGCCGAGGAAGCCCGCCTGATTGCGCCGATCGGCGAATGGGTTTTACGTACCGCCTGTGCCGAGGCTGCGCGCTGGGACCTGCCCGTGCGGGTCGCAGTCAACGTCAGTCCCGAACAGCTGCACAATCCTGCCTTCGTGTCCGTCGTGGCGCAGGCGCTGGCGCAGTCCGGATTGCCACCCGAACGACTCGAGCTTGAAGTCACAGAGAGCGTCTTCATGCGCGAAGGTACCCAGGCAACTCAGGTCCTGGAGCGTATTCTCGATCTCGGCGTCCGTCTCAGCCTCGACGATTTCGGCACCGGCTATTCATCCCTCGGCTATCTCGCCCATACCCGCTTCAGCTCGATCAAGATCGACCGCAGCTTCGTCCAGGGCGCCTCGAAAGGAACCAAGGAAGCTATCGCCATCATCCGCGCGGTGGTGGCGCTCGCCGATAGCCTGGGCATGGCCACGACTGCGGAGGGGGTAGAGACTGAGGACGAGCACCTCATGGTCCAGCAACTCGGCTGCTCCAAGGTTCAGGGCTATTATTTCGGCCGCCCGCTTCCGGTGCAGGAGGCGCGGATTCTCGCGACGCGGCAAGTTGGTGGATCGGTCGCCGCATGATCGCTCTTGCCGAGTTCGCCAGGGCCCGTTAAAGCCGCCAACCGCACAGGGGCGTAGCTCAGCTGGTTAGAGCGTCGGTCTCCAAAACCGAAGGCCCTCGGTTCGAATCCGAGCGCCCCTGCCAAGTTCGGCTGTTGCCGACATCGACCTTGATCCATGTTAGCAATTCGCTGTCGGATTTCCAGAATAAGGGTGACCCGGTGGACCGACGGGTAGGTCAATAGACCAAGCCGAAGGGCATCATGCCGGATCGGCAGCGTTCCAGGTCAGCTATCTATTCAAATCCCCAGACGCTAAAGCGCAATTGAACCTCATGACGATTGCGGCGATGGCGACACCAGATATCATACGGACCGGCAATGACGGCCTAGACACCATCCTGCGTGGCGGGCTGCCGGCTAACAGGCTTTATCTTCTTGAGGGTGCGCCGGGCTCCGGCAAAACGACGCTTGCGCTCCAGTTCTTGCGCGAGGCCGTTCGTCGTGGCGAAAAGGCGCTGTATATCACGCTATCCGAGACGAGGGAGGAACTCGCCGTCGTCGCTGCGTCGCACGGGTGGAACCTCGACGAATTCGATGTCTTCGAGCTTAACTCCGCTGACGACGTGCTCGGAACAGGGCGCGAGCAATCAATCCTTCACTCGTGGGAAATGGAGCTCAGCGGGACGGTTAAGCTGATCCAGGAGGAAGTCGAGCGCATTCAACCTTGCCGGGTGGTGTTCGACAGCCTGTCGGAAATGCGGTTGTTGGCCCAGGATCCGCTTCGGTATCGGCGTCAGGTACTGGCGCTGAAGCAGTTCTTTGCCGGGCGGAAATCGACCGTGATCCTAGTCGACGACCTGACTGGCTCTCGCGATTGCGGCGGCGATACGCACCTTCACAGCCTCTGCCATGGCGTCGTCACACTCGAACGGCTGACGCTAGATTTCGGCGCCGCGCGCCGCCGGCTGCAGGTTCAGAAGATGCGCGGCATCGACTTCACGGCGGGATATCATGATTTCACGATCAAGAAGGGTGGCCTCGACATCTATCCACGCTTGATAGCGGCCGAGCATCACAGCAGCTTCGTTGGCGACCCGGTGCCGAGCGGCGTGGGCGCACTCGACGCGCTGATGAGCGGCGGGCCGCTGCGGGGCTCAAGCACATTGGTCACGGGGCCTGCCGGCACTGGCAAGACCACTATCGCGCTTCAATATGTCTATGCCGCGTGCGAACGCGGCGAATGCTCGACCATCTATGAATTCGACGAGCGGATAGGCACGTTGATGGCGCGCGCCACGGCGTTCGGCCTCGACCTTCAGAAACATGTCGACAGCGGGTGCCTGGTCATCCAGCAGATCGACCCGGCCGAGGTCGCGCCCGGCGAGTTCGCAGCACTCGTTCAACGCGAAGTGGAAAATCGCGGGGTCAAGATGATCGTGGTCGACAGCCTGAACGGCTATCTCGCGGCCATGCCGCAGGAGCAGCAGTTGATCCTGCAAATACACGAGCTGCTCTCATATCTGAGCCAGCGCGGCGTAGTGACGTTCCTCATCAACCCGCAGCAGGGATTGTTGGGTACGATGGCGACGAACCTGAACATCTCCTATGTCTCCGATGCTGTAATCATGCTGCGCTTCTTCGAGGCGCAGGGGAGATTGCGCAAGGCGATCTCCATCCTGAAAAATCGAGCGGGGCCGCATGAGGACGCGATCCGCGAACTGCGGATCGATGCACAAGGCGTCCGCGTGGGTGAGCCGCTGGTAGACTTCAAGGGCGTGCTCACGGGGACACCGGAATATACCGGTGAGCGGGCGCCTCTTCTGGAAGCACGCTAGCTTTGGGCCATCGGACCGCCCCCGAGGGCAGCAAGATCCTGATCATGGCACCTTTCGGGCGCGATGCCGAAAGCGCGCGCGAGTTGCTTGCAGCGCATGGCTACAATGCTGAAACCTGCCCAGACTTGGCCTCCGTCGCCGCCAATCTTGACGATCAGGTGGGTGTCATTCTCCTGACGGAGGAAGCGTTGGCCGGAGATCGACAGCAGCTTGAATGGTCGCTCGCCGCTCAACCTGCCTGGTCTGACGTGCCGATCGTATTGCTTGCTGCCCGCCGGGCGGGGCACCCGCAGGCAATCGAGAAGAGCCGAGTGGCATTGATCGCTTCTTTCACCAATGCGATCGTCCTTGAGCGCCCGATCGGTTCAGCGTCGCTAACCAGCACGATCGCATCCGCGATGCGTTCGCGCCAGAAGCAGTTCGAATCCCGCGACCGCTTGCTGGAGGTGGATGCGGCGCGTCGGGCGACTGAAGCAGGCGAAGCGGAGTTGCGACTGGTGGCGGATGCGCTGCCCGTGTTGATCGGCTTCGTTGACTCGGATCTTCGCTACCGCTTTGCCAACAAGGCGTATGAGCATTGGATGTACATGTCTCCCGACGAGGTGATCGGTCGGGATGTTCGTGAGATCGTCGGCAAAGAAGGTTTCGCCGTTCGCGAGGCGGCGATGCGCCAGGCGCTGTCCGGCGATGAGGTTCGTATCGAACTGTCTTGGCCGCATCGTGACGGTCGACGTCGGGACGCGGAAATTCGGTACCTGCCACGGCGTGCCTCGACCGGCGCGGTCGACGGCTTCTACATCTTTGCGCTCGATATCACCGAGCGGCGAGAAGCTGAGGAGGAACTGGAGCGCAGGGTCGCCGAGCGGACCGAGGCGCTTCATAGCGAGATGGAGCGTCGGACCAGCGCGGAAACCGCATTGCGCCAAAGCCAGAAGATGGAGGCGGTCGGGCAGCTTACGGGCGGCATCGCGCACGATTTCAACAACATGTTAACCGGCGTCATCGGCGCCATGGACATCATGAAGCGCCGCCTTGCCGCAGGAAGAACCGACGACCTCGCGCGCTTCATGGATGCAGCGTCCAGCTCTGCGCAGCGTGCTGCCGCGCTGACCGCCCGCCTCTTGGCGTTCTCGCGGCGACAATCGCTCGACATTCGTCCGATCGACGTCAACACCCTGATCGCCTCATTGCAGGACCTGCTGCAGCGCTCGGTCAGGGAGAATATCACGCTCAGGGTGGTGCCCGGCCCGGGTCTGCCTCAAGCCACTACAGACGCCAATCAGCTCGAGAACGCGATCCTCAACCTTGTCATCAATGCGCGCGACGCCATGCCGCAGGGCGGCGCGTTGACGATTGAAACAAGCGAGGTCGAAGTGGACGTCGCGTACGCGTCCGCCCGCCCGGAGATCAGCCCCGGCCGATATATCGTCGTCGCGGTGTCGGACACCGGCGTAGGCATCGCACCCGATCTGCTCGACCGGATCTTCGAGCCATTCTTCTCGACCAAGCCGGTTGGCCAGGGCACAGGGCTGGGGCTCTCAATGATCTACGGTTTCGCCCAGCAGTCCGGCGGGCAGGTGCGCGTCCACAGCCAGCCGGGGCAGGGCACGTCAGTGAAGCTGTTCCTTCCCGCTTCCACGCTGGAAGAGCGGGCGGTCGTCGATGACACTACGCCCGCCGCGATCGAAGGAAGCGGGCAAGCCGTTCTTCTGGTTGAGGACGACGAATCAGTGCGCCTGCTTGTTCGCGCCGTGCTGGAGGAATTGCGCTACAACATTGTTGAAGCGCGGGACGCAGCAGAGGCGCTGCCGGTGCTCTCGTCCGAACGCCATTTGGATCTTCTGATCTCCGACGTCGGGCTCCCGGGCATGAATGGACGCCAACTCGCGGAGCTCGCCCGTGAGCATCGCCCCGACTTGCCGATCCTCTTCGTGACGGGCTACGCCGAGAATGCGGCGATACGCTCGGGCTTTCTTGGTACCAACATGAGCATGATCACCAAGCCTTTCGCGATCGACGCATTAGCCGCGAAGATTGCTGGAATGATCCCGACCAGCCCAGTTGCGTGAGCGCGCGCTAGTGTCGTCCGTGACGTAATGGAAGCGCTCTCGGATCAAGGTAGCAATCGAGCCGAGCCGCAGAACTGCGCTTTCACTACTTTCGGTCGCTATGTTCCGCGAGACATTACGTCGTGTCCCGGCAAAATAGGTGCTGACGGCGGTGACCCTCACCTCTCGTGCGGGAGGCGGCATATGCAAGCCGGACACAAGCTCAAAGCCTTATCTCCTCCGATGGCGCATTCGCGCTTCCGCTGCACCTGCGAATAGGGCAGATGCTGCTCGCAACGATCTATTCCGGAGACTGCATGTTTCGCGCGATGTACGACTGGGTCTTGCGCATGGCGCATCATCGCCACGCGATGCGCAGCCTTGCGGCGATTTCTTTCGCGGAAAGCAGCTTCTTCCCAATCCCACCGGACGTAATGATGGTGCCGATGGTGCTCGCGCGCCGCGAACAGGCATTTCGCATCGCCGCGATCTGCACGGCCGCCTCCGTGATCGGCGGCATGTTCGGCTACGCGATCGGCTATTTCCTGCTGGAGAGCATCGGTCAGTGGGTAATCAACCTGTACCACATGCAAGACAAGGTCGGGCAATTTCAGGCGATGTACGGCCAATACGGCGCCGCGATCATCCTGCTGAAAGGGCTGACACCGATCCCGTTCAAGCTAGTGACTATCGCCAGCGGCATCGCCCAGTTTAACTTCCCGCTTTTCGTGATCCTCGCAACGATCACCCGCGGCGCTCGCTTCTTCATAATCGCTGCGTTGCTCAAGCGCTTCGGCGAGCCCGTGCAGGCCTTTATCGAGAAGCGGCTGAACTATTTCGCCTGGGGTTTCCTGATCCTCCTGGCCGCCGGCTTCGCCGCGGTCGCCTATCTCTGACATGTTGCCACGCGAGGAAGCGCGTAGTTTGCGCGGCAGCGCGACGAACCTCCCTGCGCCTCCACACCTCCGCGGGAACCTTTTACTTTCTTTACGACCTCATGCCTCGGCATGAAACGCCGCAAGCGGCCGTCCACCACCCCGCTTGCTTTCCGCGCCCCACGTCGCTAGGTACCCAACCCAATCCGACAGCGTGATGGGAAAGCGCCGGCTCCTTTTGGAAGGGTCCGGCAGCGGACCCATGCCTCGCTCAAGGAACAAGTTTGAAGCGAGGATAGCCAGCGGTGGCCAAGACCAGTCCCGTCGAATTCGTGAAACAGGTCCAGGCCGAGACCAAGAAGATCGTGTGGCCCTCGCGCCGCGAGACGGTCATGACCGGCGTGATGGTTGTGATCATGACCACCCTCCTCGGCATGTTCTTCTTCGGCGTGGACGCGATGTTCGACGCGATCGTCCGCTTCCTCCTTAGCCTCGCGCAGTAAGGATCAACAGATGTCGCGCTGGTACATCATCCACGCTTATTCGGGTTTTGAGGGCAAGGTACGCGACCAGATCATGGCCGACGCCACGCGTCTGGGCCTCGACCGCCTCGTCGACGCAGTTGAAGTACCGACGGAGACCGTTACGGAAGTCCGCCGCGGCAAGAAGGTGCAGTCGGAACGCAAGTTCTTCCCCGGCTATGTCCTCGCCAAGCTCGAGATGAACGACGACGTGTATCACTTGGTGAAGAACACGCCAAAGGTCACCGGCTTCCTTGGCTCGTCGGGCAAGCCCCAGCCGATCAGCGAGGCGGAAGCCGCGCGCATCCTGAACACCAAGGATGAAGCTGCGGCAGCCGCACCCAAGGCGAAGCTCAAGGTCGATTACGACATCGGCGACACCGTCAAGGTCACCAGCGGCAACTTCGCAACCTTCTCGGGCGTGGTTGAGGAGCTCGACTACGACAAGAACCGCGTCAAGGTGTCGATCTCGATCTTCGGCCGCGCCACTCCGCTGGAACTGGGCTTCGAGGACGTCGAACGCGTGAAGTGAGCGCCTGAATGGGTTCACGGGATCTAGAGGTCGGGGCGAAAGCTCCGGCCTTTCTCGTTTTCACCCCCACCGGCGGCATCCTCCCCTTCGGATCGGATCAAGTCCGAGTGCCAAGAAGGGAGAGCGGGGCTCGCACCGACTTCTTGTAAATCAATGCGATTGCCTGCCAGCAACTTCTGCGCTATGGGCGCGCACTTCCAAAGCCACAGCAATGGAAACACGTGCGGGAGGATGCCTCAGCATCCGCCTGAACCGCTAAACTTGATCGGGGCCGCCAAAGCCCCTGAAAGAGAGTGACATGGCAAAGAAGATTACCGGCTATATCAAGTTGCAGGTGCCCGCTGGCGCCGCAAATCCGTCGCCTCCGATCGGCCCTGCCCTGGGTCAGCGCGGCGTGAACATCATGGAATTCTGCAAGGCGTTCAACGCGCAGACCGGCGACCAGGAAAAGGGCACCCCCCTTCCCACCGTCATCACCGTCTATGCGGACCGTTCATTCTCGTTCGAGACCAAGACGCCTCCCGCGACCTACCTCATCAAGAAGGCCGCGAACCTGAAGTCCGGTTCGAAGGAGCCGGGGAAGGTTTCTGCCGGAAAGATCAAGCGCTCGCAGCTTTCCGAGATCGCGACCGCGAAGATGAAGGACCTGAACGCCAACGACATCGAGGCAGCGACCAAGATCATCGAAGGCTCCGCCCGCGCGATGGGCCTCGAAGTGGTGGAGGGCTGAGAACATGGCTAAGCTGACCAAGAAGCAGAAGAACTGGACGATCCCGGCCGAGAAGCTGCACGGTGTCGACGAAGCGATCGCGCTGGTGAAGTCCAACGCAACCGCGAAGTTTGACGAGACCGTCGAAGTCGCGCTGAACCTGGGCGTTGATCCACGTCACGCAGACCAGATGGTCCGCGGCGTCGTGACTCTGCCCAAGGGCACCGGCAAGACCGTGCGCGTTGGCGTGTTCGCCCGCGGCGCCAAGGCTGAGGAAGCCACCGCCGCCGGCGCGGACGTCGTCGGCGCCGAGGACCTGATGGAAGCCATTCAGGGCGGCAAGATCGACTTCGATCGCTGTATCGCAACTCCGGACATGATGGGCCTTGTCGGCCGCCTCGGTAAGGTGCTTGGTCCCAAGGGCCTGATGCCGAACCCGAAGCTTGGCACCGTGACCATGAACGTCGCCGCCGCTGTGGAAGCAGCGAAGGGCGGTCAGGTCGAGTACCGCGTCGAAAAGGCCGGCATCATCCACTCCGGTATCGGCAAGGCATCGTTCCCGGCTGAGGACCTGCGCGCGAACTTCGACGCTCTGGTCGACGCGGTCGTTAAGGCCAAGCCGACCGGCGCCAAGGGCAAGTACCTGAAAAAGGTCGCGCTTTCGTCCTCGATGGGTCCGGGCGTTAAGATCGATACGGCGGAAGTCGCCGCCGTCTGATTGCTTCATAGCGTCGGATCAGAAAGGGCCGGGAGCGATCCCGGCCCTTTTTTCGTCCGCACCAGCGTTCTAGCCGTAAAATTGCGGCAACCAGTTCCGAGTCACCGTCACTCGATCGCCCAGCTTCGCCGCGCGAAACAGCAGAGCGGCGAATTCGTCAGGCAGGCCGATGCAGCCATGGGTGGCGTAACGGTTGTCGACCGTGTCCCCGCTTCCGTGCAGTGCAATGCCAGTCCAGGTTAGCCGGAGCATGTAAGGCATTGGCGCATGGTAGATGTTGGAGATATGGTCGCGGTCCTTCTCCAGAATCTTAAACGATCCCAGTGGCGTCGGCTTGTCATCATTGCCGTAGATCAGGATCGTCCGCCCGATCTCCACGCCGCCGCGATAGACATACAGCCGGTCCCGCGCGATGTCGGCGACGATCTCGATCCGCCCGACAGTTGCTCGCGCTGGTTCCCAAAGATACTCCCCTTCCGCCAAGTCGGCGTCGGGGGCGAGTATCTCCGTGACGATCGGTACGTCCGCGGCGCGAGCAGGTGCGGCAAGGAATATTGGCAGCAGCAGTGCCAGCAGCATCAGCAGCCGACTCGTTCGGGTGAAGTTCGCTAGGCGCGCGTAAAGCTCAGTCATGCGGCACGATATCGCGCCGATACGCGCCCTGCCCAGCCCCACTTCGCGGCTGTGCCGCCGGGGCACACCGTGATCGCACATTAACCGGACTGGGCAAGCGACAGAGGCAATTGACTTTCATGGGAGTATCGCTATCAGCGCCGCTTCGCCTGGGTGCTTGCGCCCATGCGTTCCGTCCGAGACAGCGAGTGACCGGGATCTGCCGGTCTTAATTTCTCGCCAAGACGGGGACAGAGTTCACGGAGTGCCGCACTAGCGGCGCCTCCGGGTCATGCCAGGGTCCAATCTCCGGCTGACGATCGTGCCCCTCGGACTTGTGTAACCGGAGCCTTTCGAGGCTCCATAACGAGGAGACCGGCATGGATCGTTCCCAGAAGGCCGATGCCGTTGCCGAGCTGAACCGCACCTTTAGCGAGGTTGGCGTGGTGGTTGTCACCCGCAATCTCGGGATGACCGTCAAGCAGTCGACGGACCTCCGCAACAAGATGCGCGACGCCGGTGCGAGCTACAGGGTCTCGAAGAACAAGCTTGCCAAGATTGCCGCTGAGGGCACCGATTATTCGGTGATCTCGGACCTGCTCACGGGTCCGACGGCGCTCGCCACTTCCACCGATCCCGTGGCTGCTGCCAAGGTCATCGCGGAATTCGCCAAGACGAACGACAAGCTCGAGATCGTCGGCGGAGCAATGGGCGCGACGCTGCTTGATGTGGAGGGCGTGAAAGCGCTCGCGACGATGCCGTCGCTGGATGAACTGCGTGCCAAGATCGTGGGGCTCATCGTCGCTCCCGCGACCAAGATCGCAACCATCACCCAGGCGCCGGCCGCGCAGATTGCGCGCGTCCTTTCGGCATATGCGGAGAAGGAAGCCGCCTGAGCGGCCCCTTCTTTCGAGACCAATATTCAACAACCTATCTGATTTGATTGGAGTTTATCATGGCTGACCTTAACGCAATCGTCGACCAGCTGTCCGAGCTGACCGTTCTCGAAGCAGCCGAGCTGTCGAAGCTGCTCGAAGAGAAGTGGGGCGTCTCGGCCGCTGCTGCTGTTGCAGCTGCTCCGGCTGCTGGCGGCGGCGCCGCTGCTCCGGCTGCTGAAGAGCAGACCGAGTTCGACGTGATCCTCACCGGCGACGGTGGCAAGAAGATCAACGTCATCAAGGAAGTCCGCGCGATCACCTCGCTCGGCCTGACCGAAGCCAAGGCACTCGTCGAAGGCGCTCCGAAGGCCGTCAAGGAAGGCGTGTCGAAGGACGAAGCCGAGAAGATCAAGAAGCAGCTGGAAGAAGCTGGCGCGACCGTCGAGGTCAAGTAAGCGTCAGCTGCACACCGCAGCGAAAAGGAAGGGCGGCTCCCAACGGAGCCGCCCTTTTTTTCATGAACGGGGCAGAGCCGCCGCTTCGGCGAACCCGCATAAGAGCTGCACACGCAACTTCTGCGATACAGTCCTTCCCTCTCAGGCCGCGGCAGCCGCCTTGGGAAAGTAGCGCGTAGCAGCGAACGGCCCAGCAACGGGGCGATCGAGCCAGATCGGCCCAAGCTTGCCTCCCTGCCCTGAAGTTCCGATCAGGAAGTCGGCGCCAAATCGTCGGATCGAGATACCGGAACGCCATCTAACGTCGACAAATACCATCGGCACGAACATTGGCTTGGCCGCCAGTTGAACGACGTGCAGCGCCCGCCGCGGCAGCGACAGGCGCACCGGTATGCGCCCGCCAGACGCCGACGCCAGATCGAACGGCGGGACCACGCCATCCCCAAGCACCGTTGCCGCGTGATACGCAGCAGAGTGGCGATCCTGCTCTGGATTTGCGCTCAGCATCGTTAATTGAACCCGTACATTCTCCGCCGGCCCGAGCTGGCGATTCCCGAGCAGAAGTTCGAGTTCGATGATCACCTCATCCGTCGTCACGCTCAGCCGCTGTGGACGCAGCCGGATGTCGAAAGGATCCTCTCGCCCTCCGGCGGGCAGCGACGGTACGGCCGGCTTTTCCGCAGGCGGCGATATACCCGGCAGCTTGCGTGGGACCGGGGCAGGCTGCGGCAAGACTGCTTCTTGTTGAACGACCTCCTCGTCCTCGACAGTCCGCCGGCCAAGCTGGCGATAGCCCACAAACCCAAGCGCGACTGCGGCTCCGCCGATCAGTGCCCATAGCCATGCAGGCAGATCGCGGGAGCTCGAAGCGTCCACGGCTGGTGTCGGAGCGATGTCGGGTTGCGAAAGCGACGCTGGCACTTCCGACTGCTGAGGCGGTGGGGTAGGCGTCGGTGCGGTGGCAGTTGGCGGCTGCGGCTGCGGCTGCGGTGATTGCACCGGTTGCGGAGAAGCTCGCTCCGCGCGCTGCGACTCCGGTGCCACCTGCCGCTCCGCTTGAAACGCCGGCTCGGCGCTCGGCGGGGCGGTTGCGTCGGGTGTCGGATCAGGCGCTGGCGTAGGCTTCGGTGGCGCGAGGGTGAATCGCTCCGGAACAACGCCCGGCAATGCTCCCTCTGTCGGTGGCGGCGGAGCAGGTGTGGAAACGGGCGGCACCTCCTGCGCCAGCACGGGGGCGGCCCAGAGAGTCATTGCCACGGCGCTCATGGCCGAGGAGGCCCGCAGCATCACGTTCGCTTTCTCAAAGAGGTTCACGGCATGATCCTACCGCGTTCAAGCTGAACTTGCGCTGCATCCGACCGCGTGTCAGCAACCACTCGCCTCCCGTGGAGCCGCGAAAAGGGGATGTTGATGGTCCAGATGGCAGCACAGCGGCCGCAAGGGGCAATGCTCTGTCCAAATGCTTTGATTTTGTTGTAACGCCAGTGATCCGTTGCCGGGTAGCCCACTCGCATCATTCCCGGGAAGTATCACTGGGAATAGCGATGTAGTGGACACTCCGGCAAGTGCTGGATTGCGCTACAACGGATGCGGCGGGTGGTTGAGCGATTCACGTCGGCGGTGGCGGACTCCAAGGTGTGCGCGGAGTCGTTGATCTCGCTACGGCAATAGGCCTCAACCTCAACTGGCTACTTGCCAAGTCACCCGCTGCACGATGTACGAGCGGACGGGTTTGCCTGCCGCGTTCAGCGCCGGCTCCAGTTTTGCGCGGCGCGCCACCAACTTACAGGTCAAGTCGGCGAAATCATCCGGGTTCGTCCGGTCCAAGACGTGGCAACCGGTGATCTTGCCAGTCTCATCCACGTCGAGCCGGAATTGGACGAAGCCATTATGGCCCATCCTGACAGCCTGCATCGGGTAATCGCTGGCACTGAGCCACTGGGCAGGCGCTTGCCTTCCCCTAGCGGGACGGCTCAGACTCGCCTGCTCCTCCGGATCGTAGCCCCAACTCTTGACCAGATGAGTCTGGCACGCGCGGAGCTGCGCCATCGCCTTGCCAAATCCGCCAAAATCCAGTCGGAACGGCTTTCGGTGCTGCAAGGTCACGGTCAGGCCCGAGATCGACGCTTCGCGTTCCGGAGTGAGAGCAGGCGCGTTCCCGTCCCGTTCGCTCCACCCATTGTCGAAGCGCACGCCGCTGACCCACAGCGCCTTTAGCTTGCCCGCATTGCCGTTCACGCTCTCCACCTCGATCGGCTCCGCAGACAACCCGAAGTCGAGCTTCACCTTGGTGCGTAGCTCCGTCGAAGAGACCCGGCGGCCATACAGGCCCAGCATGAAGCTTTCACTCGGCTCGTACCGCGTTATCCGCAACACGACCGGGTTCTTGACGTCACCGAATTGCGCCGCGAGATGGCAGGCGTCGTCATCATAGTCGGCGATCCAGGCACCGGTGCGCTTGAGCACCTCCGGCGCCTGTTCCTTTGCCGCAGCTGGCGCGGGAAGCGCCACGACTGCCAGACCGATCCACATCCCCCTGACCATCTGCCCCTCCCTTGGAGACGTCCCGCTATTTCGTTGGCGAATCCAGCGGCACGACCGGCAGCATTACGCTGCTCGACTGTGCGCCGCCATGGACGATCGACACCGTAGCCTTCTGGTAATCCGCCTTTTTGGCGAAGAAGATGTTCGGAACGTACTTCTGCGGGTTGCGGTCATAGACCGGAAACTGCGAAGACTGGATCTGGATCATGATGCGGTGACCCGGTTGGAAGACATGATTCACCGCGGGCAGCCGGAACTTATACTCCTGGACCTTGTTCGCCGGGATTGGCGTCGGGTTCGCGAAGCTGTTGCGGTATCGGCCGCGGAAAATGTCCATGCTGATCGGAAGCTGGTAACCGCCCATTTCGGGGGTGTTTGCCATCTCGTCAGGATAGACGTCGATCACCTTGACGACGAAGTCGCCATCGGTACCGGTCGTCTTCGCGAAGATATCGGCGATCGGGGCACCGGTGACGCGGACTGGCCTGTCGAGGACGGGCGTCGAATAAGTCAGCACGTCGGGGCGACCGTCAACGAAGCGCTGGTCCCATAGCAGATATGTTTTCCAACGGCCGTCGCCGAAGTTCACCGGGCGCGGCAAGTGCGGGACGGGCTTGTCGGGATCGGAGACATAGCTGTCCTCACCCCTGCCCGCAGGCGCGAAGCCGAGGCTTGAGCCCGCCTGAAGGTAGATGGGGGTGAGCTTGCTGGTGAGCGGCCACTGTTCGTAGCGGTCCCAGCGGTTCTCGCCGGTGTTGTAGAGCATCGCCTTGGGCGGGGTGAAGGCGGGAGAGCCGTCCTTCAGATAGGCGTTGAAGAAGGGCAACAGCACGTCGCGGCGGGCTTGCAGGGCCGTGTCCCCTTCGAAATTCAGCACGCCAAGCGACGAGCCATTATAATTGAAGCCTGAGTGGCGCCACGGGCCCATGAGGAGGAAGTTGCTGTTCGCTTGCGGCGTTTTCTGGAGCTCCTCGAAGGCGTGGATGGCGCCGTACATGTCCTCCTGGTCCCACAGGCCCTGTTCCCAAAGCGTAGGAACGTTGGACGGATTCTTCGCGAGCAGCTTGTCGAGCGCCTGCCCCTGCCAGAAGGCGTCGTATGCGGGGTGCGCTGCCATTCGGTTCCAGAATGGCAGCTGGTCGTAACCGAACTGCTTGGCCCAATCGCCCGCCGATCCGACGCGGCGGAAGGTTTCGTAATCGTCATAGCCGCCACTGGGGGGCGACTTGCCCGCGCCCTTGTAGCCGGTCTGGCTGGCGATCCAGCCGATATTGGCGAGGCGGAAGGCGCCGTGGTGGAACCAGTCGTCCCCCATCCAGCCATCGACCATCGGGCTTTCGGGTGCGGCGACCTTAAGCGCTGGATGCGGGTTTAGCAGCGCCATGACCACGGTGAAGCCTTCATAGGACGAGCCGAGCATGCCGACCTTGCCGTTACTCTCGGGCGTGTTCTTCACCAGCCAGTCGATCGTATCCCACGCGTCTGTGGTGTGATCGACCTCCGTGGGGTTGAGCGGGCCCACTGGTGGGCGGGTGACGACATAATCGCCTTCGGAGCCGTATTTGCCGCGGATGTCCTGGAAGACGCGGATATAGCCGGCTTTCACGAAAACCTCGTCACCCTCGCTCAGCATCGACACCATCTTGGTGCTGCCGATGCGGCGGGTGCGGCCGGCGGCGTTATAGGGCGTGCGGGTGAGGAGGATGGGCGCGTTGCGGACGCCCTTGGGAATCATGACGACGGTGAAAAGCTTGGTGCCGTCGCGCATGGGGACCATGACTTCGCGGCGGACATAGTCGTTCGCCTGGTTGGGGGCGGTGAAGTTTGGAGGAATGTCGTTGAAGGGAATCTGCTGCGCATGGCTTGCGGTGGCGAGAGTGGTGGCGGCGAGTAGAGCGACGAGGGACTTGCGCATGCGGATCTCCGAGGTTTGGCGCAGTTAAGCGTGGCGGCCAGCATCTTGTCTACGCGGAAAACGAGCCGGGCCGATTTTACGTTTTTCGCCGTTTCCCCACATTTTCAGCGCGTTAGACGTCGACCACCTGCCCCGCCCCGTTTGCGCCCCCCGCACCTGCCCCCTTTGACATGTTGGACATGGCGACCTATATCGCCCTCACACTACAGCACCGGGAAATGATGCGCCGTCGCGCAGCGCATCGATCGGATTGGGGCTGTGGATCGAGACGACGCCGAGAGCTGCCGGAATCCGAAAGGATATCGAGCGGCTTTTTCGCGTCGCTTCGCACGTCCCGGCCCCGGAAAGGGGCACGAATTTACGGCTGACGAGGCAAGAAAACCCTATGGCTACCAACGCGATCGAAAGCGGCGCCGCGACTGCGCGCGCAGGCTCGGGCGGCACGCTGAAGCGCCGCATCCGCAAGGTGTTCGGCGACATCCACGAAGTGGTGCAGATGCCGAACCTGATCGAGGTTCAGCGCGAATCCTACGAGCAGTTCCTGCGGTCCGATCCGTCGATCGGCTATGTGTCGGGCCTGGAAAAGACGCTGCGTTCGGTGTTCCCGATCCGCGACTTCGCCGGCACCGCCGAGCTGGACTTCGTCAACTACGAACTGGAAGATCCCAAGTTCGACGTGGAAGAATGCCGCCAGCGCGGCATCACCTACGCCGCGCCGATGCGCGTTACCCTTCGCCTGATCGTGTTCGAGGTCGATCCCGATACGGAAGCCCGGTCGGTGCTCGATATCAAGGAGCAGGACGTCTACATGGGCGACATGCCCCTGATGACGGGCAACGGCACCTTCTTCATCAACGGCACCGAGCGCGTCATCGTCAGCCAGATGCACCGGTCGCCGGGCGTGCTGTTCGATCATGACCGCGGCAAGACCCACGCCAGCGGCAAGTACCTGTTCGCCGCGCGCGTGATCCCGTATCGCGGCTCGTGGCTCGATTTCGAGTTCGACGCCAAGGACATCGTCAACGTCCGTATCGACCGCAAGCGCAAGCTGCCGGTCACGACGCTGCTCTATGCGCTGGGCCTGAACAGCGAGGACATCCTCAGCCACTTCTACAACCGCGTGACCTTTGTCCGCGGCGAAGGCGGCTGGCAGATCCCGTTCGCGGCAGAGAATTGGCGCGGCGCGAAGCCGATGTTCGACATCGTCGACGCCGCGTCGGGCGAGGTCGTGTTCCCCGCCGGCCAGAAGATCAGCCCGCGCGCGGCCAACAAGGCTGGCAAGGACGGTCTCCAGACGCTGCTGATCCCGACCGAGGAAGTCTTCGGCCGCTACAGTGCGTACGACCTGATCAACGAAGCCACCGGCGAGATCTACATCGAAGCCGGTGACGAAGTGTCGGCCGAGAATCTCGAACTGCTCGACAAGGCGGGCATCGACCGCCTCGAGCTGCTCGATATCGACCATATTTCGACCGGTCCGTGGATCCGCAACACGCTGAAGGTCGACAAGGCCGAGGAGCGCCAGCAGGCGCTGAGCGACATCTATCGCGTGATGCGTCCTGGCGAGCCGCCGACGCTGGAAACGGCAGAGTCGCTGTTCGCCGGCCTGTTCTTCGATCCCGAGCGCTACGACCTGTCGGCCGTGGGCCGCGTGAAGCTGAACATGCGCCTGGAGCTGGACGCCCCGGACACGCACACCACGCTGCGCACCGAGGACATCCTGGCGGTGGTCAAGACCCTGGTCGACCTGAAGGACGGCAAGGGCGATGTCGACGACATCGACAATCTGGGCAACCGCCGCGTGCGTTCGGTGGGCGAGCTGCTGGAAAACCAGTACCGCGTCGGCCTGCTCCGCATGGAGCGCGCCGTGAAGGAGCGCATGAGCTCGGTGGACGTGTCCACCGTGATGCCGAACGACCTGATCAACGCCAAGCCGGCAGTCGCTGCCGTGCGCGAGTTCTTCGGTTCGTCGCAGCTGTCGCAGTTCATGGACCAGACCAACCCGCTGTCCGAAGTGACGCACAAGCGCCGCGTGTCGGCACTTGGGCCGGGCGGTCTGACGCGTGAGCGTGCAGGCTTCGAAGTCCGCGACGTTCACCCGACGCACTATGGCCGTATCTGCCCGATCGAAACGCCGGAAGGCCCGAACATCGGTCTGATCAACAGCCTGGCGTCGTTCAGCCGCGTCAACAAGTACGGCTTCATCGAGACACCTTACCGCCGCATCGTCGACGGCAAGGTGACCAACGACGTGGTCTATCTGTCGGCAATGGAAGAGGCCAAGCACACGATCGCGCAGGCTTCGGCCGAGCTCGACGAAGAAGGCCGCTTCACCGAGGAGCTGGTGTCTTCGCGTCAGGCCGGCGAATTCCTGATGGCGTTCCCCTCCCAGATCACGCTGATGGACGTTTCGCCCAAGCAGCTGGTCTCGGTCGCGGCATCGCTGATCCCGTTCCTGGAAAAGGACGACGCCAACCGCGCGCTGATGGGATCGAACATGCAGCGCCAGGCCGTGCCGCTGGTGAAGGCCGAAGCGCCTTTCGTCGGCACTGGCATGGAAGAGACGGTTGCCCGTGACTCCGGGGCCGCCATTTCGGCGCGCCGCGGCGGCGTGGTCGACCAGATCGACGCGTCGCGCATCGTGATCCGCGCCACGGGCGACGTGAATGCGAGCGAGAGCGGCGTGGACATCTACACGCTGATGAAGTTCCAGCGCTCCAACCAGTCGACCTGCATCAACCAGCGTCCGCTGGTGAAGGTGGGCGACGTGGTCAACGCCGGCGACGTGATCGCCGACGGCCCGTCGACCGAGTTCGGCGAGCTGGCGCTGGGCCGCAACGTGCTGGTCGCGTTCATGCCCTGGAACGGCTACAATTATGAGGATTCCATCCTCATCAACGAGCGGATCGTGAAGGACGACGTGTTCACGTCGATCCATATCGACGAGTTCGAAGTGATGGCCCGCGATACCAAGCTGGGGCCGGAGGACATCACGCGCGACATCCCGAATGTCGGCGAGGAAGCACTGCGCAACCTCGACGAAGCGGGCATCGTGTATATCGGTGCAGAGGTCGAGCCGGGCGACATCCTGGTCGGCAAGATCACGCCGAAGGGCGAGAGCCCGATGACTCCGGAAGAGAAGCTGCTTCGCGCGATCTTCGGTGAAAAGGCCAGCGACGTGCGCGACACCTCGCTTCGCCTGCCGCCGGGCGTTGCCGGTACGATCGTGGACGTGCGCGTCTTCAATCGTCACGGCATCGACAAGGACGAGCGCGCGATGGCGATCGAGCGCGAAGAAATCGAGCGCCTGAAGAAGGACTCGGACGACGAGCGCAACATCCTCAACCGTGCGACCTGGTCGCGGCTTCGCGAGATGCTGCTGGGCCAGACCGCCACGGCAGCGCCCAAGGGCCTGAAAAAGGGTGTCGAGATCGACAGCGACCTGCTCGACAGCGTCGACCGCCACGAGTGGTGGAAGTTCGCGGTCGCCGACGACGCGGTTCAGAGCAATCTGGAAGCGGTGAAGGGCCAGTATGACGAGGCCGTGAAGCGCATCAAGGACAAGTTCGAGGACCGCCGCGAGAAGCTGGAGCGCGGTGACGAGCTGCCGCCGGGCGTGCTGAAGATGGTCAAGGTGTTCGTCGCGGTGAAGCGCAAGCTGCAGCCGGGCGACAAGATGGCCGGCCGTCACGGCAACAAGGGCATCATCAGCCGCATCCTGCCGCAGGAGGACATGCCGTTCCTGGAGGACGGTACCCCGGTCGATTTCGTGCTGAACCCGCTGGGCGTGCCTTCGCGCATGAACGTCGGCCAGATCTTCGAAACGCATCTGGGCTGGGCCGCACGTGGTCTTGGCCGCAAGATCGGCGACGCTCTGGACGCATGGCGTGCAGCCAATCCCAACCCGCAGGCCGGCGAACCGCCGGAAGCGGTGCGCGAGCTGTTGAACACCGTGTATGGCGAGAACTATGTCGACGAGATCGCGGCACGTTCCACCGAGCAGCTGGTCGACCTTGCGCAGAATGTCCGTTCGGGCGTTCCGATGGGTACGCCGGTGTTCGACGGTGCCGTCGAAGCCGACGTTTCGGCGATGCTGAAGCTGGCAGGGCTGGATGACTCAGGTCAGGTCGACCTGTTCGACGGCCGCACGGGTGACCGGTTCGACCGCAAGGTGACTGTCGGATACAAGTATGTGCTCAAGCTGCACCATCTGGTCGACGACAAGATCCACGCACGTTCGATCGGGCCGTACTCCCTCGTCACGCAGCAGCCGCTGGGTGGTAAGGCGCAGTTCGGTGGCCAGCGCTTCGGTGAAATGGAAGTGTGGGCGCTCCAGGCTTATGGCGCGGCGTACACCCTCCAGGAAATGCTGACGGTGAAGTCGGACGACGTGGTCGGCCGCACCAAGGTTTACGAAGCGATCGTCAAGGGCGACGACACCTTCGAGGCCGGCATCCCGGAGAGCTTCAACGTGCTCGTCAAGGAAATGCGCTCGCTGGGCCTGAACGTCGAATTGAAGAACTCGGAACTTGGGTTCGACAGCGACGGCGTGCAGATCGCGGCAGAGTAAGAGGAACCGGGGAGCAGCGGTTTACAAAACCGCCGCTCCCCGCCCCTCCTCGACCTGAGATTTATCCTCCCATGAGGAAATGACATGAACGAACTTACCAATTTCGCGAACCCGGTCGCCAAGCCGGAGACCTTTGACCAGATCCAGATCGGCATCGCGTCCCCGGATCGCATCCGTTCGTGGTCGTTCGGCGAGATCAAGAAGCCGGAAACCATCAACTACCGCACGTTCAAGCCCGAGCGTGACGGCCTGTTCTGCGCGCGCATCTTTGGTCCGATCAAGGATTACGAGTGCCTGTGCGGCAAGTACAAGCGGATGAAGTACAAGGGCATCGTCTGCGAAAAGTGCGGTGTCGAAGTCACGGTGTCGAAGGTGCGCCGCGAGCGCATGGGCCATATCGAACTGGCAGCGCCGGTTGCGCATATCTGGTTCCTGAAGTCGCTGCCGAGCCGCATCGGCCTGTTGCTCGACATGCAGTTGAAGCAGCTCGAGCGCGTGCTGTATTTCGAGAGCTACATCGTCACCGAGCCGGGCCTGACGCCGCTGGAGAAGTTCCAGCTGCTGACCGAGGACGAGCTGCTCGACGCGCAGGATGAATATGGCGAGGACGCGTTCTCGGCCGGCATCGGCGCCGAGGCGGTCAAGATCATGCTCATGGACCTCGACCTGGAAGGCGAGCGCAAGGAGCTGCTGGAAGAACTGGCGGTCACCAAGTCCGAGCTGAAGCCCAAGAAGATCATCAAGCGTCTGAAGGTCGTCGAGAGCTTCATCGATTCGGGCAACAAGCCCGAGTGGATGATCCTGGACGTCGTTCCGGTCATCCCGCCCGAGTTGCGCCCGCTGGTTCCCCTGGACGGCGGCCGCTTCGCGACCTCGGATCTGAACGATCTGTATCGCCGCGTGATCAACCGCAACAACCGCCTGAAGCGGCTGATGGAACTGCGCGCGCCGGACATCATCGTCCGCAACGAAAAGCGCATGCTGCAGGAAGCCGTCGACGCGCTGTTCGACAATGGCCGTCGCGGCCGCACGATCACGGGCGCCAACAAGCGTCCGCTCAAGTCGCTGTCCGACATGCTTAAGGGCAAGCAGGGCCGCTTCCGCCAGAACCTTCTGGGCAAGCGCGTCGACTATTCGGGCCGTTCGGTCATTGTGACCGGTCCTGAGCTCAAGCTGCACCAGTGCGGCCTGCCCAAGAAGATGGCGCTCGAGCTGTTCAAGCCGTTCATCTATGCCCGCCTGGACGCCAAGGGTCTGTCGATGACCCTGAAGCAGGCCAAGAAGTGGGTCGAGAAGGAGCGCAAGGAAGTCTGGGACATCCTGGACGAAGTGATCCGCGAGCATCCGGTTCTGCTGAACCGCGCGCCGACGCTTCACCGTCTTGGTATCCAGGCGTTCGAGCCGGTGCTGATCGAAGGCAAGGCGATCCAGCTGCACCCGCTGGTCTGCTCGGCATTCAATGCCGACTTCGACGGTGACCAGATGGCCGTCCACGTGCCGCTCTCGCTGGAAGCCCAGCTGGAAGCGCGCGTGCTGATGATGTCGACCAACAACATCCTGAGCCCCGCGAACGGCAAGCCAATCATCGTGCCGTCGCAGGACATGGTGCTGGGCCTTTATTATCTGTCGATGATGAAGGAGAACGAGCCGGGCCAGGGCATGCTGCTGGGCGACATGGCCGAAGTGCACCAGGCACTCGAGGCCGGCGCAGTGACGCTGCACACCAAGATCATCAGCCGCGTTCCGCAGACCGACGAGAACGGCAAGCAGTATCTGAAGCGCTACGAGACGACGCCTGGCCGCATGCTGCTGGGCGAGACGTTGCCGCAGTCGCACAAGGTGCCGTTCGAGACGGTCAACCGCCTTCTCACCAAGAAGGACGTGGGCGACGTGATCGACGAGGTCTATCGTCACACCGGCCAGAAGGAGACCGTGCTGTTCGCCGATGCGATCATGGCGCTGGGCTTCCGCCACGCGTTCAAGGCCGGCATCTCGTTCGGCAAGGACGACATGATCATCCCGGCATCCAAGGACGCGACGGTCGACGAGACCAAGGCCCTGGTGAAGGACTTCGAGCAGCAATATCAGGACGGTCTGATCACGCAGCAGGAGAAGTACAACAAGGTGATCGACGCCTGGAGCCGTTGCGGCGACCAGGTGGCGAACGCCATGATGGACGAGATCAAGTCGGTGAAGCATTTCGAGGACGGCCCCGATAAGGGCCGCGAGAAGCCGATCAACTCGATCTACATGATGGCGCACTCGGGTGCCCGTGGTTCGCAGGCCCAGATCAAGCAGCTGGCCGGCATGCGCGGCCTGATGGCCAAGCCGTCGGGCGAGATCATCGAGACGCCGATCATCTCGAACTTCAAGGAAGGTCTGACCGTTCTTGAATACTTCAACTCGACGCACGGCGCCCGCAAGGGTCTGGCCGACACCGCGCTCAAGACGGCGAACTCGGGCTACCTGACCCGCCGTCTGGTCGACGTGTCGCAGGACTGCGTCGTCATGGAAGAGGATTGCGGCACCGAGCGCATGCTCGAGATGAAGGCGATCGTGCAGGGCGGCTCGACCATCGCGTCGCTGGGCGAGCGCATTCTGGGCCGGACCACCGGCGAGGATGTGGTCGACAAGGACGGCACCGTCGTCATCCCGGCGGGCACGCTGCTCCACGAGGCGATGATCACGACGATCGAGGCGCTCAACGTGCCGGGCATGAAGATCCGCAGCCCGCTGGTGTGCGAAGCCAAGATCGGCGTGTGCGGCAAGTGCTATGGCCGTGACCTGGCCCGCGGTACGCCGGTGAACATCGGCGAAGCGGTGGGCGTCATCGCGGCGCAGTCGATCGGTGAGCCGGGCACGCAGTTGACCATGCGTACCTTCCACATCGGTGGTGCGGCACAGCTGAACGAGCAGTCGAACCTGGAAGCGCCGGTGGACGGCACGATCCAGTATCGCGACCTGCGCCTGATCACCGACCAGCGCGGCCGCCGCGTGGTGCTCAGCCGTTCGGGCGAGATCGCGATCGTCGACATGGACGGCCGCGAGCTCTCGGTCGACCGCATCCCTTATGGTGCGTACGTCACCGTCGATGATGGCCACATCATCAGCGCGGGCGACCGGATGGCGGAATGGGATCCGTTCACCATGCCGGTGATCACCGAAACCGGTGGTGTGGTGAAGTACCAGGACCTGATCGACGGCAAGACGCTGACCGAGCAGGCCGACGAAGCGACGGGCATCACCCAGCGCGTCGTTACCGAGAACCGCGGCGGCGCAGCCAAGAAGGAGGACCTTCGTCCCCGTCTGACGCTGACCGGCGATGCAGCAGGCGAAGCCGCCCGCTACATGCTCTCGGCTGGTGCGGTGCTCTCGGTCGAGGACGGTGCCACGGTGCAGGGCGGTGACGTTCTGGCCCGTGTGGCGCGCGAGTCCGCCAAGACCCGCGACATCACCGGCGGTCTGCCGCGCGTCGCCGAGCTGTTCGAGGCACGCATCCCGAAGGAAGCGGCGATCATCGCCAAGGTCTCGGGCCGCGTCGTGTTCGGCAAGGACTACAAGGCCAAGCGCAAGATCGGGATCATGCCCGAGGACGGCAGCGAGGTCGTAGAGTATCTGGTGCCCAAGTCGAAGGTGATCGACGTTCAGGAAGGCGACTACGTGAAGCGTGGCGACAACCTGATCGGTGGCTCGCCCAACCCGCACGACATCCTGGAGACGATGGGCGTCGAGCCGCTCGCCGAGTATCTGGTCGCCGAAATCCAGGAGGTCTATCGACTCCAGGGCGTGAAGATCAACGACAAGCACATCGAGGTGATCGTTCGCCAGATGCTGCAAAAGGTCGAGATCACCGACGGCGGCGACACCACGCTGCTGAAGGGCGAGCAGGTCGATCGCGACGAGATGAACGCCGAGAATGCGAAGCTTCAGGCCGGCCAGGCGCATGCCCAGGGCAAGCCGGTACTGCTGGGCATCACCAAGGCGTCGCTGCAGACCCGCAGCTTCATCTCGGCGGCGTCGTTCCAGGAGACCACCCGCGTCCTCACCGAGGCGGCGGTCCAGGGCAAGCAGGACACCCTGCTCGGCCTGAAGGAGAACGTGATCGTCGGTCGCCTGATCCCGGCCGGCACCGGTGCAGGCATGAACCGCCTGCGCGTCGCAGCCTCGTCGCGTGACGCCTCGCTCCGCGTCGCCCAGCGGGCAATGCAGGGTGCAGCGATCATCGCGCCGGATTCCGCCGAGCAGCAGCGTGCGGCCGAAAACGCCCGCACGCCGCGCGAGGACACCGGCACGGGTGACGATGCGCTGGCGAGCGTGGTCCCGAGCGGCCACGGCACCGACGCAGACGCCGGCGAGTATCTGAACGAGGAGTGAGACCCTCCCGTTCGGCGGCTCTGAAGCGCTGAACTGAACAACCGCCGTCCGGGGATGCCCGGGCGGCGGTTTTTCGTTGGTGCGGGTGGGTTGGTGTGGCCCGGTCCGGCACGGAGGCGCGCGACAGGCGGCTGAACGCCGTTATCCGGAAGACCGCTTGTGGGGCCGCCCGTGCCAACCGTCGATGGCGGCCCCGACAGCGGGGACTCAGGGGCAGGTGCGTGATGGCGGGCAGACATCGCCGCGCTTCTTGTTCAATCTTGGCTTGTGCCGGTGCCCTCTAGCGCCGGATGGCAGAAGAAGCGGGATTCCGGCTCGAGGCAGGGATGACGGGGAAATGGGAGCGCCCACGCCTCCCCAGCGGCCTTGAAGGGTCCCTTCCCTCAGCGAGACGCGCAGAAAGCGCGCCGTTCCGGACCGTAGCGACGGTTCGGCAGGGTCAGCGCGGCAGCGTGATGCGAGGAGAATAGTCAGCGAGTGTCATGAACACGCTGTCGACCTTCGTTACCAGCTTGCCCGCGGCTTCCGAGCTGGCGGCGACCGCGCGCCATTCGGGATCCTCGCCAAACGCCTTCCAACTCGCGTCGCGCGCCTGCCGGCTTGGATAGGCCAGCACATAGACCACCCGTCCTTCGGGCGCTTCGCCGGTCGGCTGTTCATTCCAATAGGCGACGTTGTGCATGCCATGCTTCGCGAAGAGCTTGAGCGTGTGCTCGCGGAAACGGGCATTGAGGGCGGAGAGCTTCCCGGGCGCGGGATAGTAGATGCGAAGTTCATAGACGGCGGTGCGGGGATCGAGCGCCGGAGCCGGGGCACTCGTCTGAGTTTGGGCCTGAGCCATCGCAGGGCTGACAGCCATCACGGCAGAACAAGCGGCAACCATCAAGCGCATTGGGCTCTCCCGATCAGAGGTGGAAACAATCCTATGTGCTTGGAAGCTGCCGCGCCAGCTGTTCCGGAGGGCGTAGATCGATGCCCCGCGGCCAATGCTCGGTGCCGTCTCCCCCCCCTGGCTGATACCAACGCGTGCGGTGTGCCCCCTCCTGAATGGTCCCCGTCGGTCGGTCCAGGGATTTCACCACCAGCTCACTGAAGGGGCAAACCGCGACGGGTGGGCGGAAAACCCGCCCATCGCGGCTGACGCCACGCGGCTCACATGTTGGCGGCGGTGGGGCGAACGATCACTTCGTTGATGTCCACGCCGTCAGGCTGTTCGAGCGCATAGCGGATCGCGCGAGCGATCGCGTCGGGCGTCAGCGACTTCTGCCGCCAGCTCTTGAGCGCGGAGGCAAGGTTGGGATCGGTGATGTCGTTGCCGAGCTCGGTTTCGACCACGCCAGGAGAGATAACGGTCGTGCGAATGTCATCATGCTCTTGCCGCAGCCCATCGGTGATCGCCCACACCGCGTACTTGGTCGCGCAGTAGACTGCGGCACTCGGCAGCACGAGATGCGCGGCGATCGAGGCGACGTTGACCACATGACCCGACCGCTGCGCGATGAAGCGCGGGAGCACTGCGGCGATCCCGTTGAGCACGCCGCGAATGTTCACGTCGATCATGCGTGTCCATTCGTCCTGCTTCAGCGCGGCCAATGGCGAAAGCGGCATGACACCGGCGTTGTTGATGAGCACGTCCACGCGCCCGAACCGTTCCTCGGCGGCAGCGGCAAAGGCCGCGAAGCTGTCCGCCTCGGTGACGTCCAGCGCCTGCCAAGCGACGTTCGGTCCGACTTCCGCCGCCAGCGCTTCCAGCCGGGCGGTACGGCGCGCGCCGATGAACAGGCGAGCGCCCGTGCCCGCCAGCTCGCGCACCGTGGCTTCGCCGATGCCGCTGGACGCGCCACTGATCAGTACGGTCTTGTTGATGACGTTCGACATGATGGTTCCTTTCCTGTCGCCCTTTGGGCTTGCGACAAATGGCGTCGGAACACGAAAAGGCGTCAGAGCAATTGCCCGGGATTCTTGCACGATCCTCCACAAAGCGGGTTTCAGCGCTTGCCGAATGCCCGCCTCCGGCCGACACGAGGAAGCATGGACAGGATCGATACACTCGCCGCACTGATCGGGCGCCACATACCCAAGACCGGGATGATCAGCACCGCCGTTGCCCGGCTGTCGCTGTTTCGCGCCGATGAGCCCACGGTTCCCCTGCCGGCGGTGTACGACGCTTCAGTTTGCCTGATCGCCCAGGGATCCAAGCGTGTCGCCTTGGGCGAACAGAGCTTGATCTATGATCCCGCGCACTATCTGCTGGTGTCGGTGGATCTGCCGCTGGTGGGCCATGTCACGCAGGCGAGCCGCGACGCACCCTATCTTTGCTGCAAGATCGATATCGACCAAGCGGCTTTGGCGGACCTGATCCTGGCCCAGGGAAACCGCGCCCCCAAGGCGGATCTGCCGCCACTTGCGGTGTATCGAAGCGACGACGATCTGATCGATGCCGCATGCCGGCTGATACGATTGCTCGACCGCCCAGACAGTATCGCCGCGCTCGCGCCGCTCATCGAGCGGGAAATCCTGTATCGGCTTCTCACCGGCCCGCACGGTCCGTCGCTACGCTACATGGCCGTAGCCGACAGTCACCTCAACCAAGTGAGCCGCGCCATTGCCACGATCCGCGGCGGCTTTCACCGGCAGTTGCGCATCGGCGATATCGCCGCAGCCGCGGGCATGAGCCCATCGTCACTGCACGAACATTTCAAGGCGGTGACCCGCATGACGCCGCTGGAGTATCAGAAGCAGTTGCGCCTTCAGGAGGCCCGCCGCCTGATGTTATCGGAAGGTGCAAGCGCGGGCACGGCAGGGTTCACCGTTGGCTATGACAGCCCGTCGCAGTTCAGCCGGGAATACTCCCGGCTGTTCGGCGCTCCACCACGGCGCGACATCGAGCGGTTGCAGGCCAGCGGCGATCTTCTCACGCCGCTGTGATCGCGGTCGGCGCGGGCCCCTGCGCGGCGCCGCTTAGCCCGGCGTGGGGGGCGACGGCCCTAATCCAAGTAACTGACTTTATGTGGAACCTGCGCTTTGCAGGACGGGTTCTAACGGCGACCAATATGGAGGTGAAGCGTGGCACAGAAGGGCGCAGGCGGTAATCCAGGCGCGATTACCACCAAGGGTGGCGACGGAGCGCGCGGCAGCCTTGGCACCGGGCGAGGCGGCGGATCCGACACCGGATCGAAGAAGACCGCGACGAAGAAGTCTCCCGGCGAGGGCGACAACGCCGGACAGAAGATCAACGGCGCGTAGCGCTACGCAGCTTCTGCATCGCACCGCGGCGGTTCGGCAGCCGGCCGAGATGTCCGGCGAGCCGAGCGCCGCTTTGCACGATCTGCGTTTTTGAGAACATGGCTTGATGTGATCGGTGTGCTTTGGCCACGATCCCTTGCGCGCACATGGTTCGGGGTGCGTGCCCCCCCAGGGAGAAAATAATGCCGCTTCAGGCCGTTCTGTTCGATCTTGATGGCACGCTGGTCGACAGCAACGAATATCATGTCGCGGCGTGGGAGACGGCGTTTCGGGACGCCGGCCATGCCATCCCCGCCGAGCGGATCCGCGAACAGATCGGCAAGGGCGGCGACAATCTGGTGCCGGCATTGCTGCCCGACCTGGATGAAGACGCCGTCGAGACACTTGGCAAGGCGGAGGGCGACATATTCCAAGGGCAGTATATCGAGCGCGTCCGCCCCTTCCCCGGCGCGCGCGACCTGATTGCCCGCGTCACCCAGGCGGGGCTGAAAGCCGTGCTGGCCTCTTCCGCCGGCGACGCCGATATCGAGCATTACACCAAGCTGCTGGACGCCGAGGAACTGATCGCGCTGAGCACCGGCAAGGACGATGTGAAACATTCCAAGCCGCACCCCGACATCTTTGCAGCCGCGGTGGAGAAGGCAGGCATCGCGGCTGCCGACTGCCTGGTGATCGGCGACACACCCTATGATGTGGAAGCCGCCAAGCAGTGCGGGATCGGCACGATCGGGCTGCTGTCGGGCGGGTTTTCGGAAAGCGACCTGCGCGCGGCAGGAGCAATCGCGATCTATCCCGATGCGGCGGCGCTGCTTGCCGGTTATGCGGAGTCGCCGCTGGCGCGCTGAAGGCGGAGGGCTTAAGCGCTGCGCCCATGATCCGTATTGCAGTGATTGGTGCCGGCGCGATCGGCGGCACGCTGGCCGCCTGGCTGGCGCAGCGCGACGCCCACGCCATAACCCTGTGCGTGCGATCGCCGTTAGACGAACTGGTGGTGGAGACCCCGGCCGGCACCATCCGCGCCGCCCCGCGGGTGCTGACCGATCCGGCGCGGGCCGAGCCGGTTGACTGGGTGTTGGCGGCAACCAAGACCTATGACTGTGCCGCCGCCGCGGCATGGCTGCCTGGGCTGATCGGGCCGGAGACCCGGCTGGCGGTGATCCAGAATGGGGTGGAGCATCTGTCGCGCTTTCCGCAGGTGCCGGGCGCGCGGACGGTGCCGGTGATTATCGACTTGCCCGCCGAGCGGACCGCGCCAGGGCGAATCGTCCAGCGGCGCGAGGGCAGCATCCTGGTGCCCGACAGCGACGCCGGGGCGGCGTTCGCGGCGCTGTTCGCGGGCACGATCATCGACGCGCAGACCACCCCCGACTGGCTGACCGCGGCGTGGCGCAAACTGGCGATCAACTGTTCGGGTATCGTCAGTGCGATCACGCGGCGCCCCGCCGAGGTGGCAAACGACGCCGGCGTGGCCGAGGTGATGCGGACACTGGTGCGCGAGTGCATCGCAGTGGGCCGGGCAGAGGGCGCGACGCTGCCCGACAGCCTGGCCGACAAGATCGTGGTGTGGACGACGCGGGCGCATCCGCAGTCGGTCAATTCGCTGCACGCCGACTTTGTGGCCGGACGACCGATGGAACTGGAGGCGCGCAACGGCGTGATCGTGCGGCTGGGGGCACGGCACGGAATCGACGCGCCGATGAACCGGGCGCTGGCGGCGCCGCTTGGGGCCGCGGCGGCGGCGGCTTAGAGCTGGACGATCTGGTTGCCGAGGCGGCGGGCTTCGGCGTGGTCGTGGGTGACGAGCAGGATCGGCAGGGACAGCGCGTCGCGGACGCGCTCGATCAAGCCCATGATTTCTTCGCGGCGGCCACGGTCGAGCGAAGATAAAGGCTCGTCCAGCAGCAGGAAGCGCGGGTTCGACAGGAGCGCGCGGCCGATCGCGACGCGGCGGGCTTCGCCGCCTGACAGCCCGCGCGGCCAGCGGTCGAGCAGTGGGTCGAGCCCCAGCAGCGCAACCGTGGTGTCCACGTCAATGGTGCCGGCGTCCTTACGGTAGCCGTAGAGCAGGTTGGCGCGCACGCGCATGTGCGGGAACAGCCGCGGCTCTTGGAAGACATAGCCGGCGCGGCGGCGTTCGGGGGCGATGTTCACGCGAGTGGCGGTGCTGAACAGCAGGTCCCCGCCGACGCGGACATGGCCGTGATCGGGCCTGCGCAGCCCGGCGATCATGTGGAGCACGCTGGTCTTGCCGACGCCCGAAGGACCGAACAGCACCGTCACCCCGGGCGCGGGCGGGATGACGCACGACACCAGCGCTTCACCGATGCGCGCGGTGACGTCGACGTCAAAGGACATGCAGGCCCCGGCTCGACCGGCGGGCGAGCAGTTCGGACAGGATCAGCGCGACGAGTGCCAGCACGACCGAAATCAACGCCAGGCGCAGGACCAGGGCCTCGCTCCCGGGAACCTGGAGCGCGGAATAGATGGCGAGCGGCAGCGTCTCGGTCTCACCCGGCACGTTTGAGACGAAGGTGATGGTCGCGCCGAACTCGCCGAGCGCACGGGCGAAGCCAAGGACGAGGCCGGCGATGATGCCGGGCAGGCTGAGCGGCAGAGTGAGCGTCCAGAAGACGCGCAGCCGCCCGGCCCCCAACGTGCGCGCAGCCTGTTCGAGGCGCGGCTCGACCGCTTCGATCGACAGGCGCATGGCGCGGACCATCAGCGGCAGCGCCATGACCGCGGCGGCGAGCGCGGCACCGGTCCAGCGGAACATCACGCTGACGCCGAACCAATCGGCCAGCCAGGCGCCAACGGGACCTGCAGGGGCGAAGGCGAGGAGGAGCAGCCAGCCGGTCACCACCGGCGGCACGACCAGCGGCAAGTGGACGATGCCGTCGATCAGCACCTTGCCGGGGAAGCGCCCGCGCGCGAGCAGATAGGCGATGGCGAACGCGACGGGCAGCGCCGCGAACACGGCGACGCCGGCGACCTTGAGCGACAAGGCGACGATGCCCCATTCCTCAGCGCTGAGCGCCGTCACAGCGGCTGGAAACCGAAGCGGGCGAAGATCGCCTTGCCTTCGCGCGACACCAGGAAGCGGCGCAGCGGCTCGGCATCGAGGCTGCGCGAGGCCTTCAGCCGGGCGACCGGATAGCGGATCGCCAGGTGGCTGTTCGCCGGGAACATGCGGAAGGCGCGGACGCGCCGGGAGGTGCGGGCGTCGGTGGCGTAGACGATGCCCCACTCCGCGGCGCCGCGTTCGACCAGCGCGAGGGCGGCGCGGACATTCTCGGCGCGGACCACGCGTGACTGCACGCTGTTCCACAGGCCGAGCCGCCCGAGCGCGGCCTTGCCGTATCTGCCGGCGGGCACGGCCTCCACATCCGCCATGGCGATGCGGCCCTGCGCCAGCACGCGCGCCAGCGGGACGTTCGCGGCGATGCGCGGCGCGCCGGCCGACTGCACCACGACCAGCCGGTTGCCGAGGAACGGCACACGGCTGCCGGGCATGAGCAGGCCGCGCTGCTGGACATAGTCCATCCAGGGTTCGTCGGCGGAAAGAAACAGATCGGCGGGCGCGCCCGAGGCGACCTGCCGCGCCAGCGCGGAGGAGCCGGCAAAGGACAGGATCGGGCGGGCATGCCCCTTGCGCGCCCAGGCATTGGCGGCGGCGTTCATCGATTCCTGAAGGCTGGCGGCGGCGAGCACCAGCGGCGCAGGCGCGACGGCACACGCGGGACGCGCGATGGCCAGGGCGCCGATGCCGGCAAGTAGGCTTCTGCGGTCGATCGACATGGCGATGCTATGGCCCACAGCTTGCGGACGGGGCAACCCGCCGCAGCCGATGAACCGGTGGCCCCGTGGCGGGTTGGGTGTGCGAACGGAGAGCCACATGACCGACTTGCAGACCCCGAACCCCAAGACCGCACTCGTTACCGGAGGATCGAGCGGGATCGGGCTGGAACTCGCCCGCTGCTTCGCCAAGGCGCATCGCCGGGTGATCATCGTCGGCAAGGACGAGGCAAAGCTGGCGCGCGCGGCCGACGACCTGCGCGGTAGCGGCGCGCACGAAGTGATCGCGTGGAGCATCGACCTTGCCGGCGAGGACGGCGGCGCCCGGCTGTTCGCCCGCGCGCAGGAGCATGGCGAGGCGATCGACTATCTGGCGCTGAATGCCGGATCGGGCGCGTGGGGCAAGTTCATCGGCGAGACCGACTGGAAGCTGGAGCTGGAAGGTATCCAGGTCAACAACATCTCGGTGGTGCAGGCGGCCAAGCTGTTCATCCCGGCGATGGTGCAGCGTGGCGAAGGCCGCGTGCTAATCACCTCTTCGGTGGTGGCGCTCGGCCCATCGGCCAAGCTGGCGGTATATTCGGCGACCAAGGCGTTCCTGTACGCCTTCGCCGAAGCGCTGCGCGAGGAGTTGCTGGGCACCGGCGTGAGCGTGACTGCGCTGATGCCCGACCTGACTCAGTCGGACTTCTTCGCACGGGCCAAGGTCGATCCGGATTCGATCACCGCAAAGGAGCCCAAGGCCGATCCCGCGCATGTCGCCGAGATCGGATATGAGGCGATGATGAAGGGCCGCGACCATGTCGTGGCGCCGCATCTCTCGGCGGCGAAGATGGCGGCGGCGTCATTGCTGCCGACCTGGCTCACGACGAAGTTCGCGCGGGCGGAGTAAGCTTCGGGACTCAAGCGGGAAGCACGTGCCACCGCCTGGCCGCGCCGATGGCCTGGCTGGCGAGCAGATCGGGAAGTTGGCGGAGCTTAGGGCGCGGGTGGCCTCGAGTGAAGCTCTGGTGGAGGGCGAGCGTGCCGGCGCGCATCGCAGTGCGAGTCAGGCGGTGCCAGATCTTGACCAGTTCGCCCTCCATATAGGCACGTTCGTCCGCGCTATAGGCATGCTGGGCGAGCAGCGCGTCGCGCAGACGGTTGAGCGTTTCGAACAGCAGGTCGAGGGTTGGGCGGTCGGGTACCGGTGCGCCGTTCATGACATGATGGACGAGCAGCCTGGCGATGTCGGGCGCGCCCTCCCCCAGCAGCGCGCGATGGCGGTCGCGCAGCACGTGCTCGGCATGCGCCACCATGGTGCTGGTATAAACTTGCGACGCGCCGCCGGGATGGACGCGGTACAGCATCAGCACCTCGTCGATCTGATCGATGCGCCCAAAGGCGCGCAGGCGCTGGTACAGGTCGAAATCCTCGACATACCGGCGCTCGGGGCGCTCGAAGGGATCGAGCCGGCGCGCAGCATCGGCCCGGAACATGACGGAGGACCAGGCGATCGGGTTGCGGATCAGCATCAGCCAGTCGATGCGGGCGCGGGTAAGCGGACGGGGCCATTGGCCCGGCTGGCGCTTGCCGGCGACCAGCAGGTCGGCGGCGGTGCTGACCAGCACGGTATCGGGATAGCGGTCGAGAAATTCGACCTGGCGGACGAAGCGCTCCGGCAGGCTCATATCGTCCTGGTCCAGGCCGGCGACATAGCGGCCGCGCACGTCGGCAAAGGCGCGGTTGCGCGCCGCCACCGGCCCGCCATTTTCGGGCGAGCGGATCACCCGGATGCGGGGATCGCCGAACCGTTCGAGCACATCAACGCTGTCATCGCCCGAGCAATCGTCGACGGCGATCAGCTCCCAATCGGTGAAGCTCTGGTCGGCGAGGCTTTGCAGGGTTTCGGGGAGATGGTCGGCGCCGTTATAGACCGCCATCACCACCGACACCGTCGGCACGCGCGTCACGCGACGGCCCGGGCGCCGGGCTGGAGCAGTTGTTCCACGATCATCTGGCCGATGTCGTTCTGCCAGAGCCACAGGCCGTTGGCCTTGCCGCTGAAACTGGCTTCGCCGCCAAGCTTGCCCTCAGGAACATGACCCGAGGCGAGGCCGATGCCGTACACGCCGGCAACCACCTTCCCGTCCGCGTCGAGCACCCGGCATTGCTGATCGACTAGCCGCGGCCTGCCGAGCGCGTCGGCGGCGAGCGCGATACGCGTGCCAGCAGCGTCGTACAGCGGCAGCGCGCGCGGACGGTAACCGAGCGCGCCGATCACTACATCGGCCTGCGCCAGTTCGGCGCGAATCGTCGCTTCGTCCACTTCACCGATCTGACGCAGTGCCATTCGTGGATCAGGCGCGCGGCCGCCGATGCCGAGCATGCGTAGCACCAATTCGCGCGCTTCGAGGCGAAAGCCACCAAGGCGATAGACGAAGCCGCTCAGCGGGCAGATGTCCTGCGGCCCGAAATCCGTAAAGCCATCGGCATGCGCCGCGTCCGCGGAGGGGTAGAAGGGCCGAAGCGGGCGGCGATGGTAGAGCGTGAGCGCACCCATGCCGAGCGGCAGCGCCGGCGCCGCCTTGAGGAGCAGGCAGGCGGCGGCGAGCGCGCTGGTGGAGCCGCCGACGATCGCGATGCGCGGCGCACGCTTGCCGGCGACACGTGCGCGGAGCTGGTCGAGCCCGCCGATGCGCAGGAAGTCGTCGCCCGGCATCAGCCGATCGCCGGCCAGATCGCCCAGGGCGGCGCCCGCGACCTGCTCGGCGCGCAATTCCTCGGACGATTGGTGGCCGCCAGTGGCGATCACCAGGCTGCGGGTGCGCATGCTGCGTTCCTGGCCGGTGACCAGGTTGCGAACGCGCGCGCTCCAGCAGCCATCGGCGGTCTGGCGCGCGTCGACCACTTCGCTGCGCGTCGCGACCACGCCGCCCTTGCCCGTGACGATGGCAGCGAGCTGTGCGCCCGTCGCTTCCAGAAAGGGCGTGGCGCGGGCGAGCGGAACGCCCAGCTTGCCGGCATAGCCCGCGACTTCGCGTCCCGCAGGATGCTGCGTGAGCGCGGCAAGGTCGGCATGTGTGCTGTCCTTAACCGCCGTCAGAAAGGTTTCGGCCGTGCTGTCGGAGGTGATCGCATAACTGCCAAGTTCGCCCCGGCCGAGTACGGGGTCGCGTTCGACAATCGCCAGGCCGCGCTCGGCGAGCGGCGCGAGCGCGCCCGACTTGCTGGCGGCGGTGAGCAGCGCGGTGCCGGCGGGCCCCCCGCCGACGATCAGTGCTTCGTGCACGAAGCTACCGCGGCGCTCACGCCCCAGGCCGTGCAGGCCGGAGCGCGCGCAGGCATGGATCAGCGCCTCACACACACGCTCGACATCGGCCTCCGTCATGCCGTCGGTCACGGGCAGCGACAGGATGCGCGCGACGATATCCTCAGTCACCGGCAGCGGCTCGCTCATGCTTTGCGCGCGGAACCAGGGCTGTTCGCCGAGGTGGGGGCTGAAATACTGGCCTGAGCCGATCCCTTCGGCCTCCAGCAGCGTCATGATAGCGCGGCGGTGGCCGGCAAAGGCGCGCGGCAGCAGCACCGACTGAAACTGCAGCGCCGGGCGGCTGCCGCGCAGATGCTGGAAGTCGAAGCCGTTCTCAGCCGCGAAGGCGCCGAGCCGCGCACGGTACACGCCATCTAGCCGCATGCGGTGCGCGGCCACCGCATCGAGCGCCTCCAGCCGTTCGGCGGCGAGCAGGCCCAGCACCTCGGGCAGCTTGGCATTGAGCCCCGGGCCTTCGGCCGAGCGGCTGCCGGCAAAACGAAATTGGTCATGCGGCGCAGGGCGTCAATCAGTGCGCAGTCGCCAGAATGGACCAGCCCGCCCTCTGCCGTCGCGAAGACCTTGGTCGCGTGCATCGAATAAACGATGGCGAACGGAGCGTCGGTGCCGAATTGACAACCCTGAGCGTCCAGCGCCCCTAGAGACGCGGCGGCGTCCACCACGACGCCGATGCCGCGTTGAGCATAATCGCGGTAGCGCGCGAGATCGATGCCCGCTCCGAAGGTGGCATAGGGAACGGTCACGGCGATGCGGTCGCCATAGCGATCGAACGCGCGGGCCTCGGCCTGCGCGCTGGAGGCCCAATCGAGCGGATCGATGTCGCACAACAACGGCGTCAGCCCAGCCCAAAGCGCGGCATGAGCCGTGGCGGCGAAGGTGAAGGCGGGAATCAGCGCGAAGGCGCCAGTGCCGGCGCGCGCGCCCGCGGCCTGACGGATGGCGATCATCAAGCCAAGCGTGGCATTGGCGACGGCGAGGCAGTCGCCCTTGCCTTCGAACAACCGCGCGGTCGCATCGGCTTCGAAACCGCGCACCACCGGGCCACCATTCGAATAGATGCCGCGGTCCTCAATCGCGCGAAGCTGCGCGGCCATGCCACTCAGCCCGGGCGGCCGGGGCGCAATCAACGGCAGCCGGTCCATCAACATCTCCCCAGCCGGACCGCCGATAACCGCGGTTCCAAGAGCCGGAGACTTGCCCGAAAGCGCCTTAAATTCCGTAAATGGACAACCGCAGGCGCGGGGACCTGCGGTTGGGTTCCATTTATTTGCGGGTCTTGGAGGCCTTGACCGGGGCCGTAGCCGCGACAGCTGCGTCGAACTCCGCCTGCGTCATGCTGACGAAGAGGCCATTTTCATTGGAGCCGATGCCGGCGATCGGCACGCTGACGCTGGCGCCGTTGGCCGTGGCGAGCACGACCTGATCGCCATTTACCTGCTTCACCGTCGCGAGGACCGCGCCCGCCGTTCCGTGCACTTCCGCGCCAGCGACGATCTTGGAGCGCATCTCCTGCGCGGCGGCGGCACCGGCCTGGGCAGCGGCGGCGTCGAGTTCGGTCTTGGTCATGCCGAGCGTCGGACCCTTGGGGCTGGTGCCGAAGCTGGTGAGCGGAATGGTGGCGCGATTGGTGCCGGTGAACACCACGGCATTGCCGCCGCTGATACCTTCGATCTTGCCAACCTCCGCACCCGAGCCGTCATAGACGGTGGAGCCAGTGGTGGGGGCAGTCTGAGCCGCAGGGGCCGCTGCGGGAGCGGGCGCAGCCGCCGGGGCGGGCGCGGTCTGCGCATGCGCTGCGGCGGGCAGCAGGGCGGCGCCCAGTGCGGCAACCGCAATCGATGCGAACTTCGTCATTCGGGGTCTCCTGACTGTTGGGTCTCCTACTTAGTGCCGAACGCGCGATTTTGTTTCACATGCAAGACGACTTGAGCCGCCGGCGGGACGGACCGCATCCTCACCAAGACTGCGCCCGGAGCGCGAGTCGAGGCGTTGTGCGGCGATGCAACCTTCCGCCACGCTTATCGAAAGCTTCGCCGTTCATCCCGCGCGGAACGAGAAGTTCCTCGCCTGGCGGCACGCCTATGGGGAGGCGATCGGGGAAGCGCCCGGGCATTGCGAGACGACGGGGCTGGAGCAGCCCGCCGGGCTCAACCACCTGGTGTCGCGGTTCGAAAGCGACGCCGCTCTGAAGGCGTGGATCAGCTCGGAAGCGTATCGGGCGATGGTGCGCGAGAGCGCTGCCTTTTCGGCCCGGCTGGTGCAGCATGGGACGGGCAACGCGCAGAGCTTCGCAATCCCGAGCGATGCCACGGCGCGCAAATGGAAGCGCTTCGTGGTCGTATGGGCTTCGGTGCTGCCGATCCTGCTGGTGCTCAACACGGCGGTGCGCACGCTGCTGCCGGGACTGCCGCCGCTTGTCCAGCTATGCGTCACCTCTCCCATCCTGACCGCGCTGCTGACCTGGGTGGTGCTTCCGCGGGTGCAGCGCTGGTCGAGCTATTGGACGCTACAGGGCGGAGACGGAAAACTGCGGCGGCATCCTGATTGAACGGGCGGCTTACCGACACCGATGTAAATAAAGGTGGCAGGCCCGCACGATATTCATCTAGACGACAGCATCGCGGTGGAACTTAGCCCCCGTATCGCGGTTCCCACGCGCGAGACGGATTGGGTAAGCCCCCGACCCAAAAAAAACCCGTGCCGGCTTCAGATCCGAAGCCGGTTCGCGGATAAAGGAGAGTACATGCTGGTATCGCTTGTAGCAGTGGCACTTGCGGCGGCCCCGCAGTCGGCGGAGTCGGTGCTTGGCCGGTGGAAGGCAGAGACGCGCAACGGGATCATCGAGATCCAGCGCTGCGGTTCGTCCATCTGTGGTCGCCTGTTGAGTTCGGACGCGCTGCGGACCAACCCCAATTTGAAGGACGCGAACAACAAGGACGCGAACCTGCGCAACCGCAACCTGCGCGGCCTGCAGATCCTGAGCGGTTTCAAGCAGAGCGGCGGCGCGTGGACCGGCGGCAAGATCTACAATGCCGAGGATGGCAAGACCTATACCGCCGACGTGACGCCCGCCGGCGCCAACGCGCTGAAGCTACGCGGGTGCGTGTTCAAGCCGTTCTGCAAGACGCAGACCTGGACACGCGTCCGCTAAGCGGCCCCGACGATCTTTTGTATTCAGAGTAAAAAGGGATCTCCCATGTTCAGTCGTACTACCCTGCTGGCGAGCGCGTCGGCAGCCATCGCCCTGTTCGGTTCGGCCAGTGTTGCGCAGGCCCAGGCCTTCTACCTGCAGGAACAGTCCACGCGTGCGGCCGGCCGTGCGTTCTCCGGCGAAGCGGCGGACACTGGCGCGGCGTCGCTGTGGTGGAACCCGGCGGCGATTGGCGGCGCGACCGAGGGCGACGCGGTGCTGTCCGCCACGCTGATCCTGCCGAAGGGCGATGTGCGCAACAATGGCACTGTGATCCGGCGCCGGCCCGACCAGCCATTCACGCCCGTGGGCGGCGAACAGGTTTCCAGCAACCCGATCAACAATGGCGTACTGCCGGCCGGCGCGATCGCCGTGCCGCTGAACGACCGCGTTGCGGTCGGCCTTGCCGTCACCTCACCGTTCAGCTTCACGACCGATTATAATGACGACAGCTGGGCGCGCTACAGCGCCGACCGTACCAAGCTGCTGACCATCGACATCCAGCCCTCGATCGCGGTGGCGGTGACTGACTGGCTGCGCGTCGGCGGTGGCGCCAACATCGAATATACCGATGCGAGCCTGAGTAACGCGCTGCCGAACCTGCTCCCTGGGCAGGCGGACGGTCGGCAGGAGCTCAAAGGCAATGGCTGGGACTTCGGCTGGACGGCCGGTTTCCAGATGCACAACGAGGTCGCGACGATCGGCTTCAGCTACAAGTCGGCGATCAAGCATACGCTGACTGGCGAGCTTGAGGTCAGTGGGCTTCAGGGTCCGCTGGCAGGGCAGAACCGGACGATCAACGACGCCGAGGCGAGCTTCTACACCCCGGCACAGGCGATCGTCGCCGGCCGCTTCAACGTCAGTGACAAGCTGACGCTGAACGCACAGGCGATCAATTACCAGTGGAGCAAGTTCGACGCGATCCGCCTGGGCGCGCCGCTGAACACCGCGATCCCTGAGAATTACCAGGACAGCTGGAGCCTGGCTGGCGGCTTCGACTATGCCGTGTCGCCGAGCTTCACTTTCCGCGCCGGCGTGCAGCATGCCACCACCCCGACCCGCGATGGCGAGCGTGATGCGCGCGTGCCGGATGCGGACCGCTGGAACTACGGTGTCGGCGCGTCCTATCAAGTGAACCAGCGCTTCGGCCTTGACCTGAGCGCCAACTATGTCGACTTCGAAGACGCGACAATCGACCGTTCAACTATCGGCAACGGCGGTGCGACAACGATCACGACCAACGGCACGCTGGAGAATGCACGCGCGATCGTGCTGTCGGCGGGTGGGCATATCCGCTTCTGATCGACCGGTTGTGTGAAATCGGGGGGCGGGACACACGCGTGTCTCGCCCCTTTTTCTTTGCTCCCTTCGCCCCAAGGGACGGAGAACGGGCTTAAAAGCGCCAGCGCTGGCCTTGTTCGGCGATGTGGAAGCGGACGCCCATGTCGTTGCCGGCGCCCAGTTCGGATAGAATCTGCGCCTGGGGCTGGGTGCCGCTCAGCGCGTATTTGATGTGGCCGATGATGATCGGCAGGTCCTTGAGGCTGCCCTTCCCCGCCAGCGCCTCCAGCTTGTGCAATTCGCCGAGCAGGTGCCGCGGGGTCAGATGACCGAACAGCTTGTCGTCGGGCCGGTCGTTGGCGAACGACACTTCGATAACGATCGCCTTGAGCTGCTTGGCGCGGACACGCCCGGCGACCGCGCTCCAGACGCGCTGGAGCTTGTCGGCATGCTCGACCGCATCGGGCCCGGTATCGCCGAAACATAGCATCGCGTCCCGGTCATGCTCGAGCAGGAACGCGGTCGATTCCATGCCGCCATGGGCAAGCGGAAACGGCGTGACCGTCATCGTCGTGCCGGCCAGCGGCGTCGGCGTGCCCGGCTTCAGGTCCACGACATGATATTTGCCCAGGCGCGGCTCAGCACCACGATCGGTGAAGTTGCTCCACGGACCGGGGCGGAAATAGCTGCGAGCGATCTCGGCATTGACCGAGGGCAGCGCATAGATCGGCTTGGCCGCGTCGTCAGGCGAAGCGATGATCAGCCCCGAGAGATGATCGAGATGCGGGTGGCTGATCAGATAGCCCTTGATGTCGTGCTTGAGCACATAGCCGACCCGGCTGAGCTCCTCGCCCGCCGAAACGCGTACATCCTTGAACGCGCCCTTGGCCTCCGCGACGCGTAGCCCCTGGACCAGCGTGCCGGCGTCGCAAGTGACGCCGCGCGGATCACCCTGAGGCCGGATGAGATAGCTGCTGAGATTGCCGTCCTCGATGCCGCCGCGGGCGCCAAGCACGACCATGTCGAAGCCGGAGGGCGCAGGCGCCGCCGCGGTGGCGAGCAGCGCCGCCAGCGCGAATGCGCGCATCCCTTATTCCTCGCCCATCCGCAGCGCGGCGATGAAAGCTTCCTGCGGGATCTGCACCGAGCCATACTCGCGCATCCGCTTCTTGCCTTCCTTCTGCTTTTCCAGAAGCTTGCGCTTGCGGCTGATGTCGCCGCCATAGCATTTCGCGGTCACGTCCTTGCGCAGTGCCGCGATGGTCTCGCGCGCGATCACCTTGCCGCCGATCGCCGCCTGAATCGGGATCTTGAACAAGTGGCGCGGGATCAAGTCCTTCAAGCGCTCGCACATGCCGCGGCCGCGCGCCTCGGCGGTGGAGGCGTGGACGATCATCGACAGCGCATCGACCGGTTCGTTGTTCACCAGGATGCTCATCTTCACGAGGTCGCCCTCGCGATGGCCGATCTGCTCATAATCGAAGCTGGCATAGCCGCGGCTGATCGACTTGAGACGATCGTAGAAGTCAAACACCACTTCGTTGAGCGGCAGTTCGTAGGTCAGCTGCGCGCGACCGCCGACATAGGTCAGATCGCGCTGGATGCCGCGGCGATCCTGGCAGAGCTTGAGGATCGAGCCGAGATATTCGTCGGGAACGTAGATCACCGCCTTGATCCAGGGCTCCTCGATCATCTCGATCCGGTTGGGATCGGGCATGTCGGCCGGGTTGTGCAGCTCGATCTCACGCGCCTCGGCCTCGCCCGCGGCCTTGGTCAGCTTGAGCTTGTACACCACCGAGGGCGCGGTGGTGATCAAGTCGAGATCATATTCGCGGGTCAAGCGCTCCTGGATGATCTCGAGGTGGAGCAGCCCGAGGAAGCCGCAGCGGAAGCCGAAGCCGAGCGCGGCCGAAGTTTCCATCTCGAACGAGAAGGACGCGTCGTTGAGGCGCAGCTTGGAAATCGATTCGCGCAGCTTCTCGAAGTCGGCGGCGTCAACGGGGAAGAGGCCGCAGAACACCACCGGCTGGACTTCCTTGAAGCCTTCCAGCGCTTGGGACGTCGGCCGCTTGGCGTCGGTCAGGGTGTCGCCGACGCGCGCTTGAGCGACTTCCTTGATCTGTGCCGTGATGAAGCCGATCTCGCCGGGCCCGAGATCAGGCAGCTGCTCGATCTTGGGCCGGAACGCGCCGACGCGGTCGATCAGGTGGGTGGTCCCGGCGGCCATGAACTTGATCTGCTGGCCCTTCTTGATCGTGCCATCGATCACGCGGACCAGGATCACGACGCCAAGATATGGGTCATACCAGCTGTCGACCAGCATCGCCTTTAAGGGCGCGTCGGGATCGCCCTTGGGCGCGGGGATGCGCTCAACGATGGCATCGAGGATCTCCTCGACTCCGATGCCGGACTTGGCGCTGGCGAGCACCGCGTTCGATGCGTCGATGCCGATGATTTCTTCGATCTCGTTGCGGACCTTTTCGGGTTCGGCGGAGGGAAGATCGATCTTGTTGATCACCGGGATGATCTCATGATCATGCTCGATCGATTGATAGACGTTGGCGAGCGTCTGCGCTTCCACACCCTGCGCGGCATCGACCACCAGCAGCGCGCCTTCGCAGGCGGCAAGGCTGCGGCTGACTTCATAGGCGAAGTCGACGTGACCGGGCGTATCCATCAGGTTTAGGACGTGCCCCTTCCATTCCAGGCGCACGGTCTGCGCCTTAATGGTGATGCCGCGTTCCTTCTCGATGTCCATGTTGTCGAGCACCTGGGCGCTCATCTCGCGCTCGGTCAGGCCGCCGGTGCGCTGGATCAGCCGGTCGGCCAGTGTCGACTTGCCGTGATCGATATGCGCGATGATCGAGAAGTTGCGGATCTTGGAGAGTTCGGTGGCCATGATCGCCGCGCGTTAGCAGGGCGGAGCGCCCGTGCGAAGGGGCTGTCAACCGCTTACGCAGAAACCCGGTGCGTCGTTCTCCCGAGCAGCATGGGCGGCGGGATCGAGGTACCACCGCATACAAGACGCCGTGGTTCCCCTCTTACGGTTGTCCCAGGGCCGGCTTCCCCTTTTCTCCCTCTGTGGGAGCCGGCCCATCCTTCCCCTGGAACCAGGCTCGCGCGCCGCGGATTGGCAGCGTGATGGCCACGCATTTCCGCATCGGCACCGCCGCCTGGGCGCTCCCCCGCACGGTGCGCGAGCACTTCCCCGAAGGCGCCAGCAACCTTGCCCGCTATGCCGGGCGGTTCGACGCGGTGGAGATCAATACCAGCTTCTATCGGCCGCACCGCCACGGCAGCTATGCACGCTGGGCAGCGGCAGTCGGCGAGGATTTTCGCTTTTCGGTGAAACTGCCCAAGGCGATCAGCCATGAGGCGAAGCTTAAGGACTGCGGCGCGCAGCTTGCCGAGTTCTTCGCACAGACAAGCGGGCTCGGCGTCAAGTTGGGCGCGGTTCTGCTTCAGTTGCCGCCCAAGCTTGCTTTCGATGCAGGTCTGGCGCTGCGATTCCTAAGGGATTTTCGCGAGGCATCGCACGTGCAACTGGTTTGCGAGCCTCGCCACCCCAGCTGGTTCGACCCCGATGCCGACGCGCTGCTGCGCGAACACCGAGTGGCGCGAGTCGCCGCCGACCCGGCTAGAGTACCGGAAGCGGCACGCCCCGGCGGATGGCGGGAGCTGGCCTATTTCCGGCTGCATGGCAGCCCGCGCACTTACTGGTCGAGCTATGAGCCCGCCGCGCTGGACGGCTGGGCGGCGGCGGCATGCGCGGCGGAAGCATCGCAGCGCTGGGTGATCTTCGACAACACCGCGAGCGGCGCGGCGACCGAGAACGCGCTGTCGCTGCTGGCGCAAAGCGAGGTCCGATGAACTCTGTCACGACGACGTCGTTTTTCCTTGATCGCGGCCTCACCCCCCGCTAGGGGCACCACCCTGCAATGTGTCGGGGCGTGGCGCAGTCTGGTAGCGCACTGGTCTCGGGGTCCAGGGGTCGTAGGTTCGAATCCTATCGCCCCGACCATTGCAGCGTTTTCGTGAACAGCATCGCTTTCGCTGCACGAGCATTCGGCCCCGATAATCCTTCCATTTTCCAAGTACCGATCTGGCTTAGCCAGGTATCCGGTCGCGATAGCGCGCAATCGATTTATCAATATGCCGGCGCGCCGCGCGCCCTGCCGCCGCGGCATTGCGCGCTTCGATCGCGGCGTAAATCGCCTTGTGATCGGCGTTGATCCGGCGGGCGTGCCGCTGGTGAGCCTTGGGATCGCTGTCTTGAAGATACAGCGTACGCGACGGCACCAGGCGCACGCCCAGGAATTGCGTGAAGCGTACGAAGTGCGGATTGCCGGTCGCCTGGGCGAGCGCAGCGTGAAAGCGGGCGTCAGCGGCGAGCGAGGTATCCACGTCGGTGCTGCCTTCCATCGCCTCCAAAGTCTCGCGGATCGCGGCCAGATCGGCATCGGTGCGCCGCGTTGCGGCAAGCTCCGCCATTTCCACTTCGAACCCGCGCCGCATTTCGAGCAGCATCAGCAGGTCACCGATTTCCGCAACCTCCGCCGCCGTCACCTGAAAGGCGCGGTATCGCGCATCATCGGCGACATACGCACCCGAGCCGCGGCGCGACACCAGCAGTCCGCGCGCGGCCAGCCGTGCGAATGCCTCACGCACCACCGTGCGGCTGACGCCCAGATCCTCCGTGACCGCCTTCTCGGTCGGAAATCGGGCGCCGGGCGGCATCGCGCCGCTTTCTATCTGCGCCTCGATGCGCCGCACCAGATCGTCGGCAAGCGACGCCGCCTTGGTGACCGCCATTGCTACACCGTCTCCCCTGCGGCTCGTGTTACCAACTCCACATCGTCCCGTCTTCGAGCCGGTTCACTGGAAGGAAGGCGCGTTTGTACGCGTACGTGCCGGCCAGCGCCTCATCCAGCTCGACGCCCAGGCCCGGAGCCTCACCCGGATGCATCAGGCCTCGTTCGAAGCGATAGGCGTGCGGGAATACCGCGTCGGTTTCCGGCGTGTGCCGCATATATTCCTGGATGCCAAAATTGGGCACCGACAGGCCGAAGTGCAGCGCCGCCGCCATGCTGACCGGGGACAGGTCGGTGGCGCCGTGGCAGCCGGTTCGCACCTGGTACAGATCGGCCAGGCTCGCGATGCGGCGCAAGTGCGTGATGCCGCCGGCATGCACCACGGTCGCGCGGATATAGTCGATCAGCTGTTCTTCGATCAGCTGCTTGGCGTCCCACACCGAATTGAAAACTTCGCCCACCGCCAGCGGCGTAGTGGTGTGCTGGCGGATCAGGCGGAACCCGGCCTGGTTCTCGGCCGGCGTCGCATCCTCCAACCAGAAAAGCCGGTAGGGCTCCAGATCCTTGCCCAGTCGCCCGGCCTCGATCGGAGTCAGGCGATGGTGCACGTCGTGGAGCAGATGCACGTCCCACCCGAGCACCTCGCGCCCGCGCTCGAACAGCTTGGGCGCGTGGCGCAGATATTTGGAGGTGGACCAAAGCGTCTCGTCGGGGACGGAACCCTTGGCCGGCTCGTAGTAGAAGCGCTCGCCCGATACGCCATAGGTGGCGGCCAATCCGGGAACGCCTGACTGGAGCCGGACCGCCTTGTATCCCTGATCCACATATTCCTGCGCGCGATCGAGGGTCTCCTCGATATCGGTGCCGTTGGCATGGCCATAAACCATGCACCCCTCACGCGATGCGCCACCGAGCAGCTGATACACCGGCAATCCGGCGATCTTCCCCTTGATGTCCCACAGCGCCGTGTCGACCGCCGCGACGGCGGACATCGTCACCGGCCCGCGGCGCCAATATGCGCCCTTGTAGAGATACTGCCAGATGTCCTCGATCTGGTGCGCGTCGCGCCCGATCAGGCACGGAATGACGTGATCGGTCAGGTAGCTCGCCACCGCCAGCTCGCGCCCGTTCAGGGTGGCGTCGCCCAGGCCGTACACGCCCTCGTCGGTTTCGATCTTCAGCGTGACGAAGTTCCGCCCGGGACAGGTTACGATGACACGCGCGGCGCGGATCTTGGGCATATTCATCCTCTCTCTATCGGCAGCGTTTTCGGGTTGTGTGACAACTCGGGCGGCTGCGCTGGCGACAGGAACGAAATCCGGCTGCCGCTGTCAAGCGCGATTGGGGCGCTTCGCGCCCAGCCAGCATGCTGCCTTTCGATTTGCAAAACATATGCCGATGCGTGGCAATCACTCCCGAATAACTATGGGTACGCGGCCCGATTGCCTGCCCCGTGAAGACACGCTGCGCCCGACTTCCCGGCAACGGCGATGTGCTTCGTGGAGGAGTACCCACTCCCAGGGTAAAGGTGCCCAATGCCCCACCCGGCGCGCGCACGGTGCAGGCGTCGCATACTCCCTCATGACGTCCCTTTCCTCGTGCCTGGGAGCCAGAGACGTTCGCGCAGGAACCTCCAGCGACACGCGCCGACCCTCCGGAAGAGGCATCGCGCGGCGTTCACGATACCGGCCTATCAAGCTTTACTCCGCGGCATGCTCGCGGCACGTCGATGGGACGCCTTCCGAACTCTGTAACCGGGCAGCCTTCTGCGAATGAGTCGCATCGACAGGCTATTGCAACTCATTATCTCTTCGCTGACGTTGGAAGCGCCGGTGCGCCCGGCGGCACGGCTGCGTTGCGCCACCGCTCCACTGGAACGGCCTCGGCGGCGCCCTCAGCGCTCCTTCGGCGCTGGATCAAAGTCGCGCCCTGCTGGCTGGTTCCGCCGATCGTCGCACGGGTCCGCACCCAAAAGGTATTCGAGCGGAAGCTAGCGCCCCACGGCATGGTGACGTTCTGGTCGGTAAGGTCCTTCAGCGTCAGGAAGCCCTGACGTTTGCGCACCGCCACCAGCCGCTCTGCCACTACCGGATCACGGAACAGGATGCGCAGCATTTCCCCGTCCGCGGCATTGAGGTTCAGCGATGTCTCGCCCGGCAGCGCCGTCACCAACCGCTCCATCCGCTCGGCCACCTTCGCGTCCACGCCGGCCATGCGCAGTGGCCGGAGATCGGTCACAGGTCCACGCAATCGCACATATGCTATCGCGGCGATCATCTGCTCCTCGGTGAGCCCGACTTCCCGGGCAATCGTCTGAAACAGGATCAGCGACGCCGCATCGCCACGCCGCACGGCATTGATGTTGTACCGGCCTTCGGCGTCAGCGATGGCGAGATCGAAGGTGCCGCCTTCGATCGGCGCGCCGGCTTCGGACAGCTTTGCCCACGCCTCGCCGACATGATCGACATCGGGCGAGACCTGCGCATCGCGACGCAATGCCACCAATGCCGACAGTTCGCCGCCTCGCACCACGGCGAGCGCGCGCGACGCCTCCCGTGTCCGCAAGCCGCGGTCGAGCGCGATCTCTTCCCGGCTGATCATCAGCAGCACCAACCCACTGGCGATCGCGACGAACATCAGCACGTTGATCAGAATCAACCCGGCTTCGTCGCCACGGCGCTTCATGGTTGTTGCGCCTCCTCGGCGCGCACCGGGAGTGCGATCACGCGCCGAACCTGCGACGAGCTGCCACCGGGGCCAGCCACCTGCATCTCCAATGCGATCGCGCGGGGCCAGCGTGCCCTCTCTTCCGCGTTTAACGGCCAGCGCTCGACCCAGGCACCATCCCAGAACCGCCAGCGTGCGGCGGATACCCCGCTCAGCACGCGCTGCGGCATCGGACCCAGGCCGCGTATCAGCGTGCCGCCGGTGACTGCATAGCGCAGAGGAACCGACGGCCCGCCCATGCCAGGCGCGGCCCGCGTGAAGGACAGGTTGCTCCCCCCGCCACTGATATCGCCGCCCGCCAGCTGATCCAGGTCGCTCGTGACGACGAACAAGGCGCGCTGAAGGTCGGCAAGCCGGTCGAGCCTGGTTTCGGTGCGCCCCTGCACCTTGATGATGCCATCCACCAGCGCCAGCCCCGCCACGGCGATCAGGGCGAACAGCCCCAGCGAGATCATCAACTCAATCAACGTGAAGCCGGCCTCGCCCTCAGACTTCCGCTCGCCCAAGGCACGCATGATGAAGTCAGGCGCCGGAGCTGGCGGCGACCGGTTCGTATCCGTGCGGCCGCCCGACCAGGATCGCGAAATCGCGCGCGACCGAGCCATCGGTACGAAAGCGGACCGGCCCGGTGACGCAGCGAAAGCCCTTGCTGTCGAGCAAGCCGGTGAAGCCGAGCGTTCCGGCAGCGCGCATCGCATTGGCGATGCCAGCGGCATCATACGCCAGCGCGGCGATGGTTCCCGGCTCGCCACCGTTGCGCGCGGTGAAGGCGCTGGCAAAGGTGCCGAAGGATTGCGGATCGGGACTGGCGATCCAGGCGTCCTGCAAGGCCTCAAGCGCCTCAGGACGGTAATCGAGCCCTTGCAGGGTGGCGAGCAATTGGATGCCGCTGCCCTTCAGATTGCGCGCCGCCGCCAGCACCGCCTCGCCGCTGCCGGGCAACAGCACAGCATCGGGCGCGTCGCCGGGTGTCGGCAGGGGCTGGCCGGCGCGGATCTCCAGCACGCGCACTCGCATGCCGAGTTCGCCTTCCAGCTTGCCCGCCGCCAGTGCGGACGCGGCGCTCCACCCGCTGCCATCGTCGATCACCGCGACCGATTTCACGCCGCGCGACCGGGCATAGCGCAGGATCGCACTGGTCACCTGGGCCGCGGTGATGCCGAAGATGAAGGTGCCGGGTGCACGCAGCACCGTGTCGTTGCTGAAGGCGATGATCGGCACACGGCCAGCAACGGTGCTCGTGACAGCCGGCACTTCCTCCGCACCCAACGGCCCTAGGAAGAGTGCCGGCCGGCGCTTCAGCGCAGTGGCAGCTGCCGCTGCGGCACCCGCTGCAGTGCCGGTGGTGTCGAAGCTCTCAACAAAGCTGCCGTTTTCCGCGAGCAACGCCGCTTGACGCATGCTAAGGCCCAGCCGCGCTCGCGGTCCGGTGAGCGGGACCAGCAGGGCGATGGGACGTTTGTCCTTCTTCGCGGCTGCATGCGCGAAAGAGGGAAGCACGACCGATGCCGCTGATGCGACCAGGCCTGATTGCAGCAACCTCAGCAGGGATCGCCGGTCGGTTACCGATTCCGGATACGGGGCGTGTGGCACGGCGTCCCATTATCGTGTTCGCCGGCATCGGGATAGTAGCCTATGCGCTCGCAATGCTGGCCACCATGCCGGCCAGCGTGGTGCTGAAGAACCGGCCCTGGCGCACCGGCGTCGCCGGCACCGTGTGGAACGGCGAAGTGGGTGTGGCCGGCGGGTCCAAGTTCGAATGGCAGATGGCCCCGCTCCGCTCGCTGACTTCATTTGGTTTCGCCGCGGATTGGAAGGCGACGGGCCCGGATACCGATCTGGGCGGGCGCATGCTGATGCATCCCGGCGGACGCACGGTGCTCGACAAGATGAGCGGTACGGCCGATGGGCGTTTGCTTCAGGCGGTTCAGCCCAATCTTCCTTTCACCTGCGATCTGACGATGCAGATCGACATGGACCGGATCGCCGTTGGCGGTGGCAGCCAGATGCTGGCCGGCAAGGCGGCCAGCGATCCAGGCAGTTGCCGCCCCAAGACCGGCAGCGCCGCGGCATCCCCATTGCCGCCGCTGCTTCTGACCGCCGAACCAATCGGCAATCGTACGACCATCCGCATCGCTCCGGCCACGCAGCGCCGTCAAATCCTGGTACAGGCCGAGCTTTCCGAAGGCGGAACGCTGGATCTTTCGGTCACGCCGGAAGGCGCGGCGATGATGCCGTTCCTGGGCCTGCCACCTGGCGTACGCATCCAGGGCGCGCTCTGACCTTTGATCAGGTAAGGTCAGGCCGGCTTTTGGGCAGCCAGTCGGGTTCTGTTACAAACGGTGCCACCACACAGGGCGAGAGTGCCTGTAACGCAGCCTCGTCCTTGAACACGATGCTCCCGCGCTTGCGGTCGATCATGCCTTCGTGCTGAAGCCGAGTCAGCGTGCGGCTGGCATGGACCGACGTCATGCCGAGCAGGTCGGCGATCTGACCCTGTTTGAGCGGGCAGTCGAATCCGTCGACGTCCGCCATCCCCGCCGCCTGCAACCGGCCGCGCAGGTCCAGCAGAAACCACGCCATGCGTTCCATCGCCGAGGCTTGGCCAAGGATCGCCTTTTCCTGCATCAGCGCGACGCGCTCCTTCTGCACGCTCAGCAGGAAGGTCGCGGCGAAGCGGGGCGACCTTTCGATCAACTGGCCCAGGACGCGGTGCGGCACCGGGGCGACCGCGATCTCGGTGAACGCTTCCAGCGTCTCCGCCGCGGCGCTGAGGCTCATGCTGGGCGAGCCGAGCACATCGCCGGGCAAGTGAATCTTCATGAACTGACGGCGCCCGTCCACAAGGCTCATTGACGAGCCGACCCACCCTTTGGCGAGGAAGTAAACGCAAGTGGCCGGCTCACCTTGCTTGCGGATCTTGGCGCCGGCGGGATAGCGGATCTGCTCCCCTGCCCAGTTATCCAGCATGTCCGCATCGCCTGCACACAGCTTTGCAAATTCTTCCAGCCGGTGCAGCGACATCTTTGGCAACGGTCTCTCCCTATCCCGCTTTTGGGCGCTGCTAATACATTGCCGGGCAGAGCGAAAAGAGAGATTCTGAGGACCGGGGAAGCAGAAGTTTAGAGAGCCAGGCGCGGCAGCTACATCCCGACAAGATTATTGAGATTGATTATCGGGAGCAGAATCGCAAGCACCATCATCAGCACCAGTCCTCCCATCACCAGCAGCACCAGCGGTTCGACGAGCGATACCAGGGTTGACACCAACGCGTCGAGTTCGCGCTCGAGTTCGTCCGACGCACGGCCGAGCGCCGGCGCAAGGCGCCCGCTGGATTCCCCGGACGCGACGATGGCCACCAGCATGCTTGGAAAGACCTGCGCCTCCTGCATCGCCGCGCGCAGGCTGATGCCTTCGCGTACCCGAGTGGCCACCCCGAACGCCTTGGCGCGCACCCAGTGATTCGGCGTCACCGCGGCAGCCGCGTGCAGCGCCTCGACCAGCGGCACCGCGCTGCCGACCAGCGTAGCCAGGCTGCCGGCAAAGCGCGCCGCGTTGAGTTGCCGGCTGAAGCGGCGGAACGGGCGATGTTCGGAAAAGAAACGGTGCACGCGCAGTTTGTTGGCCGGCACCCTCCCCCACCGCAGAAAGCCGAAAATACCCAACGCCAATGCCAGCAGGAAATAAAGCCCGAACTGCTGGATGAACCAACTGATCGCGATGAGGGCGCGGGTGAGCAGCGGCAAATCCGCGCCGCGCGACACGAACACCTTCACGATGTCCGGCACGACATAGACCATCAGCAGCACCATCATGCCAACCGACACCAGCGCGAGCAGCGCCGGGTAAAGCAAGGCAAGCTGAAGCTTTTGACCATTGGCCTGCCGGTTCTCGACGAACTCGGCGAGGTGGTTGAGCACGTCCGGCAACCGCCCTGAAGCTTCGCCGGCGGCAACCGAAGCGCGATAGAATTCGGGAAAGGCCTTAGGATGCTGCGACAGCGCCGCGGCGAAGCTTCGCCCGTCGAGGATCGCACTGCGGACATCGACCATCAGCGTGTTCACCGCCGGCTGCTCGGATTGGGCCGCCACCAGGCGCAACGCCTCTTCGACAGGGATGTCGGAGCCGACCAGCGTGGCAATCTGGCGCGTGGCCGTGGCGAGCGCGCGTGCCGACACGCGATTGCGATTGAAGCCGGGAAGCTGGATCGAGCCCGGTTTGGCATTACGGTCTGCGGCAGCCTCCACCGAGAGCGGCAGCAGCGCCTGCTGGCGCAGTGCCGCGCGAGCAGCAGCGGGCGACGACGCTTCAATGATCCCGCGCTTGTTGCGGCCCGCGCGGTCGGCGGCGCGATAGGCGTAGGCGGGCATCTATAATCCTCCTCGAGCACCGCTCGGGGGAGATTGTGAAAACAGCCTCACGCCTCATCCCTAACGACGCGCGCGACTTCGTCCACGGTGGTCATCCCAGCCCGCACCTTCGCCACGCCGTCGTCCAGCAGGCTGGGATTGTTCTTGCGCGCGATCCGCTCCAGCTCCGCCTCGGACGCACCGTCATGGATCAGCTTCTGAAGCTTCTCGTCCACGGCCACGACTTCGTACAGGCCGGCACGACCGCGATAACCTTCGCCATGACATTCGTCGCAGCCGAGCGACCGGCGCAACCGTTTGCCCGGCTTGAGCGCACCGCCAAGCAGGAGCGAATCCGCCTCGGTCGCGGTGTCTTCCCAGCTGCAGGTCGGGCAAAGCTTGCGGACCAGCCGCTGGGCGACAAGCCCGACCACCATCGGCGCGAGCAGGTAGCGCTCGACCCCCATGTCGATCAGTCGCGTCACCGATCCCACCGCGCTGTTGGTGTGCAATGTCGACAGCACGAAGTGGCCGGTCATCGCCGAACGGACCGCCACCTGCGCGGTCTCGTGGTCGCGGATTTCGCCCACCATGATCACGTCGGGATCCTGGCGAAGGATCGCGCGCAGGCCGCGTGCGAACGTCATATCGGTGCGTGGATTGACTTGGGTTTGGGCGACGCCCGCCAGCTCATATTCGATCGGATCCTCGACCGTCATGACGTTGCGCTTGCGGTCGTTCAGCCGAGTAAGCGCTGTGTAGAGCGTCGTTGTCTTGCCAGAACCGGTCGGACCGGTGACGAGCAAGATGCCATGTGGACGCTCGAGTAGGCGCCCAAAGACGTCGCGGTCGCGCTCGCTCATGCCCAGGCCGCTCAGATCTAGGCGCAGCGATCCCTTTTCGAGCAAACGCAGCACTACGCGTTCGCCGTGCTGGGTGGGGATGGTGGAGACGCGCGCATCGACATCATGGCCGCCGATGCGCAGGGTCACGCGGCCGTCCTGCGGCACGCGCCGCTCGGCGATGTCAAGCTTGGCCATCACCTTGATCCGGCTGACCAGAAGCGGCGCGAGCGCGCGCGGCGGCTCGATCATGTCGCGCAACACGCCGTCGATGCGGAAGCGTACCACCAGCCGCTTTTCCTGCGTCTCGATATGGACGTCCGACGCACCTTCCTTGACCGCTTCGAGCAGCAGCGCGTTGATCAGGCGGATCACCGGTGCATCGTCGCGGGTGTCCAACAGATCGTCTACCGATGCCGCGCTGTCGGCCAGCGCGGCCAGGTCCATGTCGCCCAGGTCGAAATCGGCAGCCGCACCGGCCCGATCGCTGAAGGTCTGGCTGAGCGCAGCGTCGAATGCCTCGTCGGTCACCGCCACAAGCGGGGCTCCCGGCGCGATCCGTTGCACTTCAAGCAACCCGTCAAGGCCCGCACCCGCGCGGTGCACGCACTCGATGCCCGCGGACCCTTGCCGCAGCAGCACACCGTGCTTGCGTGCGAAGCTGTACGGGACGGTGCGCGGCGCGGGCGCGTCCTCGATCATGATCAAGGTCTCGCTCACCCGACAAACTCCACGCTCGCCGAGACCCGCCCAGCCGCAGGACGCCGCTGGATCGACAGCCCCCGCACGCGCAAATTGCTCGTCGCGCTCAGGTCGGCAAGCCATGCCATCAGCGTGTCGTAGCTGGCGTCCGCCACCGTCACGCGTACACCGCCGGGCATTGCCTGGGGCGCGACAGCAAGCCCGAAGCCCGACGCTGACGCACTCACCACCTGCGCCGGCGGCCCCTGACGCCGCTGCGTGCGCGCCGTGGTGAGCGTTCCCGCCGCCCGGATGCGCGCTGTCAGCGTTTCATACGTTCGGATATCCGCCACCGCCTCGGCCCGGGCCGCTTGAAGCGGCTTCACCACGCCAAAGATCAGCACCACGCCCGCGAGCAGCAGGGCGAGCACGCTCAACAGCACCCGCTCACGCCGGCTCAACGCGCTCCACCAGGCGTCGGCGCGCATCAGCGCCGCGTCGAGTGTCGGCAGATAGGTTACGATCACTCTCATGCCGGCCTCGCCGTGATGCGGATGGCCCCGTCCGGCGACTGCGTGACCTGGGCGGGGACCCGCGCCGCGCGCAGCGCCGCGTCGATCCTCCCGACCAGTCCGGCTTCGCCACGCTCCACGTCCATCGTCAATGTGTTCGCCTGAAAACCGACGGTCCTGACGGTAAGGCTGCTCGCGATCGGCCCCAGCGCGCCGGACACGCGCGAGAGCAGCGGCAGGAACAGATCGGGCGCAGCTTCGGCTCCGCTCGGCAGCATGTCGGCCACGCTGGCGGCGAAATCGCCCGATAGGTTGACGCCAGGAGCAGCGAGGGCCGCAGCAGCACGCGTTTCGTCGGCACGCCGCCCGGCGATGGTCTGTAGCATCAGCGTGTCGGCTGCGGCGATCACGACATGCGCCGCGGCTCCCAGCGCAACGATCCAGCCCGTCCGGCGCCACACGTTGGGCAACGACGCACGCCGCCGTGCGTAGAGCCCCTGACGAAGATCGAGCGCGGGCTGAAGCAGCCGCGTTGCCAGGGGCTCCGAAGCCAATCCCGCATCCGCCTGCGCCATATCCTCGGGCATTGGCGCGCCATAGGCGGTGACCGGCGGACGTCCCGCCGCTTCCCACGCGGCCCGCAGCACCGGCGCGGGGCAGGCGAAGCCCGAACCGTCGCCCGAGCGCACCACCGCGCGCTCGGCGCCGAGGTCGACTGCCCACTGCCCTTCCCCCGGCCGCGGCAGCGCCAGCGCGTCGGGCACCATCGCGGCATGGCCCAGCCCGGCATCCTCCGCCGCCTCGACCCAGGCCGCCATCAGGTCGTGCCGCACCACGCCCACCAGATAGCGCTTCGGCGCGATCTCCGCGCCCAACGCCAGATGCACCGATTCGGCCGGCTCGGCGAGTTGCTCCTCGACAGCAAAGGGCAATGCTTCCAACCGCTTGGCGCGTGTGGAGAGCGGCAGGTCGACGGCAAGCAGCCGTACCTGCTCGGTGGACACGAGGACGGTTGCGGGTCCCCCCGGCTCGGCTATGATCAGCCGGCCGCCCGCGAGCGTCCAAACGCCCGCCGCGGGGGCGTCCGTCTGGTCGGGTGCACCAATTGGTCGGGCAGCTTGTGTCACATTTGCTTCATGGGAAGGACGCATGGGGCGGGGATGCGCATAGAATTGAAACAGTTTAGTGACATCGCACCACCGGAGCCGTCGCGCAAGCGCCGTGCCGTGCCAAATGGCGAAGCCGGTCTGACCTTGATCGAAATGCTGATCGTGCTGGTGATCATCGCCGTCGTGGCGGGGCTGATCACCATGAACGTGATCGGCCGCCCGGATGAAGCGAAGGCGACCACCACCAAGGGCAACATCTCCTCGATCGAAGGCGCGCTAAAGATGTACCGCCTCGACAATGGCGATTACCCCACCACCGAGCAGGGGCTCAAGGCGCTGGTCGAAAAGCCCACCGCCCCGCCGGTGCCCGGCAACTGGGCGCAGGGCGGCTACCTATCCGCGCCGCCACTCGACGGCTGGGAACGGCCCTATGCCTATAGCTCGGATGGCATGAGTTTCACGATCCGATCGCTCGGCAAGGATGCCAAGCCTGGTGGCGACGGCGTCAACACCGACCTCGAGGGCAAGGGCTGATCCCATGCGGGGGGGCGTCAGCATAGGCAAAGGGCATGCCGAAGCCGGCATGACTCTGATCGAGATGCTGATCGTGCTGGTCATCATTGGCGTTGCGGCCGGGGCGGTGACGCTCGGCATCGGCGCCGCGACCCGCGCGCCCACCGTCGAGACGGAAGCGCGGCGCCTGGCAATGCGGCTTCAGGCCGCTGCCGACGATGCCATGCTGGGCGACCGGATCATCGCCTTCACCGCTGAAAAGCACGGCTACGGCTTTGCCACGATGGGAGCCGACGGGCGTATGATTGCCCGCACCGACGACGCCCTCGCCTTTCACCGCCTGCCCTCTGGGATCGTCGTGACACTCAACGTGCGCCCGCCGGTAATGCTGGGCGTTGACGGCGCCGGGCGGCCGCTTACGGCGGTGATCGAGCGGGGCGATCAGCGCTGGCGCGTCAGCTACGATGGGCTGACCGCCAGCGCCGTTCCGGCGCCGCGCGCATGAACGACGAGGGTTTTTCGCTGATCGAGGCGCTGGTGGCACTCGCCGTGCTGGCCATCGCCACAGTGGGACTGATGCGCACGGTGGAGTCGCACATCGATTCAACGCGCGGTCTCGAGCGGCGCAGCGCCGCCATGTGGGCGGCGGAGAACCGGCTGGCCGAAATGGAAGCCGGCATCTCGGGCATGAGTGAGCAGGTGCCGATGCTGGGTCAGCAGTGGCGCGTAGCGGTCGAGCGCCGCCGCACCGACGATCCCGAGATTCAGCGGGTGCGCGTCAACGTCTTTGCGCAGAACGAGCGCTCGCCCCTTGCATCGCTCGACGGCTTCGTGGACGGTCGCCGGCGATGATCCCTGCCCTTAGCCTTACTCCGCGCCAAGCCCGTACGCTGCTCGACATCCTTACCGGCGCGATGGTGGTGTCGGTCGCCTTCGCGCTTGCCGGGCTGACCTGGCGGATCGCTGGACATGCCGGCACGGGGGCGATCACCGTGCCATCGGGCCGCAGCGGCCCCGCCGCCATGCCCGACATCGCCCCTGCCCTTGCACTCGCCCCGTTCGGCAAGGCGTCCGCCACCGAGGCTGCGCAGGCCACTAGCATGCCGTTGGAGTTGAAGGGCGTCGTTGCCGCCATCCCGGCCTCGCTGTCGACCGCCTTCATCGCCGTCAGTGGCCAGCCGGCCGCGCCCTTCCATGTCGGAGAGGCCGTAAACGGCGCCACCATCCAGGCGATCCTGCGCGACCGAGTGATCCTGTCAACCGGCGGGCGCAGCGAGTACCTAGCCTTTCCCGATCCGACTTTATCGCCCGAACAGCGTCAGGCTGCCGCAGCCCAGGGCCCGCAACCTGGCGCCGCCGCGCCTGCCGCGCCCGGCGGCACCGCCGCGCCGTCCGCCCCGCCCGCCGCGGGCACTGCCGCGCTGTTGCAGCGCTTCGACGCCAGCCCGGTCAATGGCGGCTATCGCATCGGCGACAACGGCCCGCCGGGCATGGTGCCGGGCGATGTCATCCAATCGGTCAACGGCACGTCGCTGTCCGACCAGACCGCCGCCAACGCCGCTTTTGCCGGCGCCCAGGCGAGCGGCTCCGCCCAGATCCAGATCCTCCGCGACGGTAAGCGCATCACGCTCACCGTTCCGCTGCGTTAAAGAGAACCCCAAGTGTCCAAGCTCCGTTCCACTCTCGCCGCACTCGCGCTCGCCGGCACTGCGCTGGACGCCATGGCGGCAGTCGCGCAGACCGCCGAAACCGAAGCGGCCGACGTCGTGATCAACATGCGCGGTGTGGAGATCGCCGACGTGGCCGACCAGATCTCCCGCATCACCGGGCGCACCCTGATTCTCGATCCCGCAGTGAAGGGCGCAGTGACCGTCACCTCCGCCACGCCGCTGACCAAGGCGGGCGTGTGGGAGCTGTTCCAGTCGGTGCTGCGCGCCAACGGCTTCTCCGCCGTCCGCTCCGGACGCGCGTGGCGCGTGGTGCCTGCCGCCAACGCTGTGCGGGATGGTGGCGTGCCGAGCCGCGCCGCCGGGGGTCAGGAACTGGTTACCCGCATGGTGCGGCTGTCCAACGTGCCCTCCGCCGACGTCGCCCGTGTCGTCCGCCCGCTGGTGGCGACTTTCGGCAGCGTCGAGCCGCTGACCGCGCCCAACGCCATCGTCGTCACCGACTATGCCGACAACGTCCGCCGGGTGGAGGCGATTGCCCGCCAATTGGATGGCGGCAGCGGCCAGAGCTTCGCGACCATCGGCCTGCGCAACGGCAATGCCGGCGATGTTGCCCAATCGCTCCAGACCGTGCTCGGCGATGCACAGGGTGGCACCGGCGCGCGCGTCGCCGCCGATCTACGCTCCAACACTGTCATCATCCGCGGCACCCCCGCGGCCGTCGCCGAGGCACGCCGCATAGCCGTATCGCTCGACCAGCCGGGCGGCGCTACGCCGATCACGCGCATGTTCCGCCTGAACTATGCCGATGCCGAGTCCGTCACCGACGTGCTGCGCGGCGTGCTCGGCCAGGGCGAAAGTGCCGACAATCCAGTGGCTCGCAGCCTGTCGGGCGGCAATTCCAATCCGTTCATGCGGCAGAACCCGTCGCAGATCCTATCCGCTTTGCCGAACAGCTCGGCGGCGACTAGCGGCGGGCTCGGCGCTGCCGCCGCGGCCGGGGGGCTTGGCGGCGGTTTGGGGGGGGGGCTTGGCGTACAGGCCCAGCCTCAGATGAGCAGCGAGCCGGGGCAGCGTCCGCAGGGCTTTTCCACCCCGGAGCTGACCGTGCAGCCCGCGCCCGAGCTGAACGCGGTGGTGGTGCGGGGGACGCCCACCGCGATCAACTCGATCGAAGGGCTGATCACCGACCTCGATGTGCGCCGTCCTCAGGTTATCATCGAAGCTGCGATCGCAGAGATTACCGGTGACGATGCCGAGGCGCTTTCCGTCCAGCTTGGCGCTGCGGGCGCAGTACTCAACCGCGACGGGGCCGGCACATCGTTTGGTGGCCAGGCCGGAGTGTCGCTTGGGAACCTTCTAACCTCGCTCGGCGTGCCGGCGGGTGCCCTGCTCACCGGCGGCTTTGCGGGCAACGTGTCACTGGGCGATGATTTCTCCATTCTGGTCCAGGCGCTCGGCGCCTCAACGCGCGCGAACTTGTTGTCTACGCCGCAGATCACCACCCTCGATAACGTCGTCGGCGAGATCGTCGTCGGCCAGAATGTGCCGTTCGTGACCGGCTCGATCCTGACCAATTCCAGCGACGTGAACCCGTATACCACGATCGAGCGCAAGGATGTCGGTATTACCCTGCGCATTCTGCCGCGGGTTAACGCCGGCGACACGATCCGGCTTCAGGTCAATCAGGAAGCCTCGTCGATCGCCAACGTGTCCGTCTCTGGCGCGTCCGACCTCATCACCAATCGTCGTGCAATCAACACCTCGGTCTTGGCCGACAATGGCGAGACGATCGTGCTCGGCGGTCTCATCAGCGACGATTATCAGGACTCGCGCCAGCAGGTGCCGATCCTGGGCGACCTGCCGATCGTCGGCGAGCTGTTTAAGAGCCGGCGCGAGCAGCACCAGAAGCGCACGCTGTTCATCTTCCTCAAGCCGACGATCCTGCGCGACACCGCCGATGCCAGCGCCGCGACCAAGGACCGCTACAACCGCCTCCGCGCCGACGAGATCGAGAACAACCGCCGCTCCAGCCTGTTGCTCGCCCCGCCGACGCCCAGGCTGACGGTGGAGATCGACGGGATCTACTGAGGCGCCGCTCAGCCGGCGGGCAGCGGGACGCGCGCCTGCTGGCTGCCGCGCGTGAAGAAGGCGGCATCGATCGCCAGTGATGCCAATTGCCAGCCATCCACGCTTTCGCCGACGCGCAGCGTTCGTGTTGCGCCATCGGCGCCCTTGACGAGCGCCACGGCGTCTTCCCCAAGCCTGCCGACTATACCGACAAGCTGCGGCGCATCCGCCGGCAAGGCCGTGTCCGCCTGCTCGGCAGGGGTGGCGAATAGCGGCCGTTCGTACACGGCCTGGAGTGCAGGCGGCGCTGCCGGCGCCAGCGGCGACAGCGGCTGGCCCGTCGCTGCAATGGGCGAGCGTCCACCGGGCAACAACAAGGCGACGGGCATCAGGATCGCGAACGCTCCAGCGCTCAGCAACGGCCACCATGTGCGGGGAATCTTCACTGCCATGGCGCGACGACTTCTCCGGACAGCCGCACGCCGCCGCCGGCGGCCGGCTCGACTCGCCAGCTTCGCAACCGCATCAGCGGGCGCTCGCGCTCCAGCGCGTCGGCAAAGGCCAGGACCGCCTTTTCGGCGCCGGAAGCCCGCAGCCGCACCGCCGCGACGCCGTGGGGCATCGGGACCGCCCCGACGGTCTCCACCAATATGCCGCCGGCCTTGGACAGCCGGTTCACGCGGGTGAGCACCGCAGCGCGCGCAGCCGCTTCATCCGCCGCCGGGATCGCCGCTGCGGGCGCCACGATGGGCGTCACCACATCGGGCCGCTGCGCCTCGGCGGCAAGCCGGGTGTGCGCCGTGCGCGCCGCGCGCAACGTCTCCAACGCGTCCGACACGGTGGGGCTCAGGACCAGCAACGCGGCCGCTCCGAGCGCAGCACCGATCGCAATGGGCGGCAGAGTCATTCCGTCTGCCCCCGATACGACACGATCATCGCCGCATCGCTTCGCTGCTGTCCGATCTCCCGCAACACGGCCAAGGTGGGCACCCGGCGCAGCGCCCCGCGCAGCGCGTCGGGGTCCGGCGTACGCAGTTCCAGCCGCAGCGCGCCGTCCCCTCCCCGTTCGGCCCGCACGATGCTAGCATCCTTCGGCAATCCGCGGGCCAGCGTATCCAGCGTCGCCGCAAGTGTCGGGCTGTTGACGAGCGGCGCAAGCAGGTCGCGCGCCTGCTCCGAGGCAACCTGCCGCGCGACGCGCGGCGCCAGCGCTGTCTCAAGCCGATCCGCTTGTGCGCGCTCGCGTCCCGCCAGCACATGCGCGCCGGTGATCGTCAGCACCGGAGCGGCCGCAATCAGGGCTGCCAAGCCCGCGGCCTCCCTCCACCGCCGCGACGTCGTCGCCGTCGCCGGTGGCGGTCCAGCGCCCCGCAGGGTCCGCAGCACCGTGCCCGCCAGGCTCTCGCCCGGCGGAGGCAGATCATCCTTGTCAGGCTCCCCGGCTCGCATCGCCGCCGCTTACGCGCTGTGCGGCTTTAGCGCAAAGCGTCACATTCACGTCTTGAAAGCGTCACCCGGATGCAACCACAATCACATCATGTCGTAATTCTGCCCTCCCAAGAGCGGGTTAGACCGGGTCGCATTTGACTCGGCGTCCTGGGGGACCGATTCCATGAACGACCTGACCGAGACGCCTTTCGGCTATACCGATGGCGACGTCGACACCAACACCAGCACCGAGATCACGCTGAACGAACTGGCCGACCGCCGCCTTTCCCGCCGCCAGACGCTACGCGGCGGATCGGCGATCGTCGCCGCCACGCTCGGTGCGTCAGCGCTTGCCGCATGCGACAGCAACGACGGCAATGAGAGCGACAACAACGCGGCTCCGACCGTCAACGCCGGCGCGGCGATCACCACCAGCGCGGGCCGCCTGGTCACGCTGAGCGGTGACGCCAGCGACGACAAGGGCGTGGAAGCCCTGTCATGGACCCAGACAGCTCCCACCGGCACGCCGGTCACGCTGTCAAACCCGACCAGCAAGACGCCGACCTTCATCGCGCCTGCCGTTGCCGCCGCGACCACCTTCACTTTCCAGCTGGCCGCCGCCGACGCGCAGGGCCGCACCTCCACCGGCGTCGCGACCGTGACGGTCAATCCCGCGACGCTGGGCTTTACCGCCGTGCCGAAGAACCTGCTCGACGTCGTGAGCGTGCCCGCCGGCTACACCGTTCAGGTTATCAACCGGGTGGGCGATCCAATCGCCGCGAATGTGCCCGCATACAAGAACGACGGCACCGACACGAACTTCGCCCAGCGCATCGGCGACCAACACGACGCTTTGCAGTGGTTCGGCCTAAGCAGCACCGGCACCCGCGATGCGAACAGCTCGACGCGCGGCCTGATCGTGCAGAATCACGAAAACATCGTTCAAGAGAATTTGCATCCGGCTGGCACCAGCTTTGGCGGCGTTCGTCCCGAAGCAGACGCGCTCAAGGAAATCGAAGCGCACGGCGTCAGCATCACCGAGGTAACTGAAGGCGCCAACCGCACCTGGACCACCGTTCAGGGTAGCAGCTTCAACCGCCGCCTGACCCCGAACACGCCGATGGTCTTCAACGGTCCTGCGCGTGGTTCGGACCTGCTCAAGACCGCCTACTCTCCCCTGGGCACCAGCGGCCGCGGCACGATCAACAACTGCGCCAATGGCGTGACCCCCTGGGGCTCTGCGCTAACCTGCGAAGAGAATTGGGCCGGGTATTTCCGCCGCTTTGCCGACGGCACGCGCACTGCCAAGGAACTCGCGTCGCTCAGCCGCTATGGCATCAGTGATCGCGCCAACGGCAATTACGGCTGGTCGACCGTGGTCCCCAGCGACCCCGCCGACACCCGCTTCCGCCGCTGGGATGCGCGCGCGACGGGCAGCTCGGCGACCACCGACTTCCGCAACGAACCCAACCAGTTCGGCTGGGTCGTCGAGTTCGATCCCTACACCCCGAACTCGGTCCCGCGGAAGCGCACCACGCTCGGCCGTCTTGGCCATGAAGGCGCATGGCCGGGGCGTTTCCAGGCTGGCAAGAAGCCTGCCTGGTACACTGGCGACGACTCGGGGGGCGAGCATCTCTACAAGTTCGTCTCGGCGACGGCCTGGGTCGAGGCCGATGCCAACGCCACCGACCGCTTGGCGATGGGCGACAAGTATCTCGACACCGGCACGCTGTACGTGGCCAAGTTCAATGCCGATGGCACCGGCGCGTGGCTGCCGCTGGTCTATGGCCAGAACGGTATCGACTCGACCTACGCCGCCTACCCGTTCGCGGATCAGGCTGACGTGCTGATCAACGCCCGCCTCGCCGCGACCGTTGTCGGCGCCACGCCGATGGACCGTCCGGAATGGACGGCCGTCAATCCACAGACCGGCGAAGTCTATCTGACACTTACCAACAATGGCGGCCGCGCGCTGGCAAACACCGATGCGGCCAATCCGCGCTCGTACACCGATCCGCGAGTCGACAGCGCGCGTTCGTCGAGTGGAAACGCCAATGGCCATGTCATCCGCCTGCGCGAGGACGGCGACACCACCGAAGCCACCACGTTCAAGTGGGATATCTATCTGTTCGGTGCCGGCTCGGATCTCGATCCCGCCAACATCAACGTGTCGGGGCTGACTGCGGATCAGGACTTCTCCAGCCCCGATGGCCTGTGGTTCGCCCGCAACACCAACCCCTCGGGCCAGGTCAAGCCGCTACTGTGGCTGCAGACCGATGACGGCGCCTACACCGACGTCACCAACTGCATGATGCTGGCGGCGATCCCGGGCACCGTCGGCGACGGCGGCGCGCGGACCATCACCAACACCGCCGCGAACGGCGCCACCGCCGCCCAGGCGACCCGCGTCGGCGCGGCACCGACAGCGGCGACGCTGAAGCGGTTCCTGGTGGGCCCTGTCGGCTGTGAAATCACGGGCGTGGACAGCACCCCGGATGGCCGGACCCTGTTCGTCGGCATTCAGCATCCCGACGGGCATTGGCCGGATAGCCAGGCGACCGGCACCGCCACGGCGCGTCCGCGCTCGGCGACGGTGGTGATCACCAAAAACGACGGCGGCGTGGTCGGGCTCTGAGCCCTGCCACCTTGGCTGAACTGAAGGAGGAGAGGTTCCGGTTGGAACCTCCCTTTTTGCTTGGCGGAAGGTCCGCGAGCGCAGGGTGGAGCGTTGGCCCCCACTCCCGCTTTTGCGGGAGGGAGTTAGAAAAGCCTTGGGCCTTGCGTTAGCGGTCCGATCGGCTGACGATATTTGCAGTGCCGTCTGGCGTGACCGTGATCATATGGCTGCCGCCGCCTGAACAGTCCGCGCGCCACAATGGCCGTCCGTCCTGATCCTCAAGCCGCTGCGAGGTCTTCACTGCCTGACACGGCAGCTTCGCATCCAGGATCGCACGGATGAACACGACATTGCGCTGGCGTTCGGGCAAGGCGGCGACCCGCGCGCCGACATCCTCTCCCGAACTGTTGACGTTTACGTTGGCCACGGCATTCGCGGCAGGCTCCTGCGTGCCTTCACTCTGACACCCAGCCAGGGCAAGCGCGGCCCCTGCCATCCATAGATATTGCTTCATTTCGATCTCCCAATGCCTTGCACTGGCAATGCCAAAGCCGCCGCCAAGGTTCCGGGCAAGCCGCAGCCCGCCCGGACCGCCTTAGTGCTGGTACGCCTTGGGCAACGCGCCTTCGCGCGGGTTCCAATAACGATCGCGCAGGCGAGTCTGGCGGCTAGTCATCGGCTGCTCGACGCCGTCGATGAACACCTGCACCGCCGAGGTTCCGATCTCGAGCGGATCGCCGTCCCAGATCACCACGTCACCGCGCCGGCCCGCCCGCAACGAGCCGAACTCGTCGCCCATGCCCAGCGCCTCGGCCGGGCGGGAGGTGATCGTTGCGAACGCCTCGCCCCAGTTCAGTCCACTCGCGCCAGGAATCTTGCCCAGCGCCACCAGGTTGCCGGCATATTGCTTTTCCCAGCGTGCCTGGCGGGCTTCGTCCTGGTTAATCGTGCCGATGCCGACCAGCACGCCCGCCGCCTTCATCCGGCCGATATTGGACTGGGTGGCAGCCAGCTGCTCAAACGAAGACGGCAGGTCGGCCACCGCCGACGCGATCACCGGCACCCCCGCCGCGGCGATCTCACGCGCCACGGTCCAGCCTTCAGTGGCGCCGACCAGCACCAGCTTGAGCCCGGGCACTTCGCGCTTGAGCTGGAGCAGCACCAGGATGTCGGACGCCCGCTCGACATGCGCCAGGAGCAGGGTGCGGCCCTGCACCACCGGCACCAGTGCCTCAGCATCGGCACGGGTCAGCAATGCTTCCTTGCCGCGCGCGTTGAAGCCGGCAGGGCTGCGGATATAATCGCGCACTTCGAACAGCGTGTTCTTGAGCAATGCATAGGCCGCGGAACGGCTGCCCCCGGCAGCACGCGCCCCGGCCTCGCCCCATTCCATGAACTGAAAGGCGCGTGGGCGCGTGACGGCGTCCATGTCGGCGGCGGTGTCGATCACCGCACCCTGCCCCGCAAAGATCGATCCGCTGCTGTTATCCGGCGCAACTACGGCGCGGGTGACACCTTCCAGCCGATTGATCGCCAGCGGCGTGCTTTTCGGGTTCACCGCCGGGGCGACGTCGAGTGCCGCGTCAAAGGGCGAACCGCTTGCCGCGGTGTCGTTGGTCGCCTCAACGCCGTCGACTTCGACGATGCCCATGCGCGTGAAGCCAGCGAAGATCCCGGGCGACACCCAGCGCCCGCCCGCGTCGATCACACGCACACCCGCAGGCACGGCCACGCCGCTGCCGGCGCCAACAACGCGTCCGCCGCGCACGACGACCGTGCCACCCTCGACCGGGGCGGACCCGTCGCCGATCACGAGTTTGGCGTTGGTGATCACGACGTCCTTCGCGCTAGCGGGCGCCGCCAGACCGATCACCGCTGCTGCGGAAAGAAGCAGCGTCTTCATCACTTCACATCCCCTTCGCCCGGCTGGCCCAGCTCAAAGTCCGATACGGGGCGGAGCTTCGGATTGCTGGCGTCATACAGCAGCGCGCCATCGACCCACACCATCTGCGGGCGGGTGTAGACGCTGAACGGATTGCCGTTCCACAGCACCGCGTCCGCCATTTTGCCCGGCTTCAGGCTGCCGGTCTGGCGGTCGATGCCCAGCGCCTTGGCCGGGTTAATCGCGAGCCAGCGCCACGCCTGCGCTTCGGAGATGTCATAGCCGGCCTTGATCCCCGACATGCGCGCCTTGGCAACTTCCTGGTTGAGGCGCTGAATGCCGTTCTCGTCGTCCGAATGGATCATCGCGCAAGTGCCTTGCTTCTCCAAAATGGCAAGGTTCTCGTTCACTGCGTCATAGGCTTCCATCTTGAAGCCGTACCAGTCGGCCCACACCGCCGCGCAGGCGCCGTTTTCCTTGAGCAGGTCGGCGATCTTGTACGCCTCCACCGCGTGGTGGAACGCGGTCACCTTGTACCCGAATTCCTTGGCCATATCCATGACGTTGGCCATCTCGTCGGCGCGGTAGCAGTGATTCTGGATAAGGATCTCACCGTCCAGCACGCCGCGCAGCGTGTCCATGGCGATGTCGCGGCCCGGCATCTCGCCGCCTTTGTCCTCATATTTGTCCCAGCGGCGCTTATACTCGGCGGCGCGCGCCCAGGTCTGGCGGTCGACTGCCATGTTGCCCATCCGGGTCGCCGGCTGGCGCCCCTTCGAGCCATACACGCGCTTGGGGTTCTCGCCGCACGCCATCTTCAGGCCATAAGGCGCACCGGGGAACTTCATCGCCTGCATCGTGCGCGCATAGACATTCTTGAGCACGACCGAGCGCCCACCGAAAAGATTGGCGGAGCCCGGCAGGACTTGCAATGTAGTGACGCCGCCATTGGTCAACGCGCGGCTGAAGCCGGGGTCCTGCGGCCACACGCTATGCTCGGCCCACACATCGGCGGTTACCGGCGACGTGGCTTCGTTGCCGTCGGACAGCGCCGGAACGCCAGGCGAAGGATAGTCGCCCAAATGGCTGTGGATGTCGATCACGCCTGGGGTCAGATACTTGCCCCGCCCGTCGATCACCGTCACATCGGCGTCGCGGGGCAGGTTTTGCCCCACCGCGACGATCTTGGTATCGCGGAACAGCACGGATCCGCCGTCGATACGCCCGCCCTCGCCGTCGAGGATCGTGACGTTGGTGACCAGCGTCGCTGCGCCGGGATAGGCATGGTAGGTCGATGGATAGGGATCGTGCGAATACCCCTTGCCCCGCCCTGGAGCGCGTGCCTGCTCGCTTGAAGCCTGCGGCTTCGTGTCGGCGCTGGTACATCCCGCCAGTGCCACCAGGCTGGCGCCCATCAGCAACGCTTTGATCAAGATACTTGTCCCCAATGATCCGGCCCGCCCTCTTGGGCTTGCTCGATTGATCGCCGGGTTCCTGCGGCATTGCAAGCATGGTTGCCGTCCGGCAGAAATTCGTCAGACAATTAATGGCCTTAGAAAATCTTCTCTGGAATTCTACGGAGTTTCACACATAATGTTAACCAATGTAGTTGCTCATGACAGACCTCGCGATCCTGTGCAGGGGCAGGTGACTTGCGTGTGAACGGTATTGAAATGATCCCGGCGCAGCAGCCGGGAACGAAGAACAGGCCGATTGCCGCGTTGCTTGCTGGCATCGCCGCTATCTGCGCAGCTACGTCTTTTTGCGGCTGGCTTTTCGAGGTCAGGCAACTGCAAACCTTCGGGTTCGACACGTTTCCGATCCGTCCGTTGACCAGTGTCGGCTATGTAGGTGTCAGCCTCGGGCTACTCGCCTCGATCTGCGACCGGCAGCGCGCGGCGACCTTGCTCTGGATCCTCCCGATCGTCGTCGCGGCATCGTACATCGCGGAAACTTTGACGGGTAGCGCCTGGAGCCTGGCCCGATTGATCGGCGAGATCCCGCCGCTCGGCTCGGACCATGGCTACATACCGCGACCGCGCTTGATCAGTGCGGGCATTCTCTTGCTGCTCACGATTTCGGCGTTCGGGTCGCGGATCAGGGGCTGGTTTTCCGCCGAAGCGGTCGGGCTGATCGCAACGGGGGTGCTTTGCTTATCCATGGCTGCCGGCATGATGATCTTGTTCGCCGAGCCGACGCACAAGGTGCCTCAGGTGCTGATCGCCTCCATGCCATCCGCATTCATGGGGATTATCCTCTCGATCACGCTGATCCTCCTCAATGCCGATCTGGCAATTGTGCGCGCGGTCGCGAGGCGCCGTGGCAATTGGTGGATGCTGGCGTTCCTGCCTGCCGCCTTGCTGCTGCCGATCATACCCTCGGTGCTCGAATTGTTCTTTTGGAGCCGCAACGGCATGTCGGCCGCAGCGACCGAGGCGCTGGTCACGCTGTGCAATATGCTGATCGTCGGGATGATAACGTTCTGGGCGATCACACGGATATCGCGTGCTCAGGCCCATGCGCTCGAACTGTCGGATGCGGTGGATTCGGCTACGGTAGCGATCACCACCGCCGACGGAAGGATCGCCTATTGGTCGGGAGGCTGCGAGCGGCTCTATGGATGGACCGCAGCCGAAGCGCGCGGGCAATACAAGTATCTACTGCTGCGGTCGGTTTGCCCGATCTACTCGGTCGAATCCCGTCAATCCGATGGTCACATCCAGGAGTTGATCGAGCTCCACCGCGATGGCCGGGAAGTGTCCGTGGTCGAACGCGGCGTCAATGTCAGCGGTCCGGGACGCGAACCGGTCATCGCGCTCAAGCTCACGGACACCACCGAGCGTCAAAAAGCGATGGAAGCGTTGCGCGACAGCGAGGAACGCCTTGCCGCCGCTTCGCTCGCGCATGAACTGGGCGTGTTCGAATGGGATGTGAAAACCGGACGTATCGAATGGTCGCTCGGCACCGAACAGCGGCTGGGGCTTCGGCCCGGCAGCATCAGCAGCTTTGAAAGCTGGCGCGCGCAGGTCGACCCGTCGGACGTCCAGACTAGTCTCGAAATCATCGCGCGTGCCGTGCAGACCCGCGCGGACCGCTTCAGCTTCCGCTACCGCTTCATCCAGCCCAATGGCGGGGTTCGCGCGGTGGAGGGATCGTCCCGCGCCTTTTATGACGAGCAGGGCAACCTCGTCCGCACGATCGGTGTCATCCTCGACATCACCCAACGCGATGAACATGATTCGGAATTGCGCCGACGCGAAGCCCAACTGCGCTCCATTCTCCAGACCGTTCCCGATGCGATGGTGGTCATCGACAACAACGCCCTGATTCAGCAGTTCAGCGCCGCTGCGGAGCGCCTCTGGGGTTATCGCGCCGAAGATGTGCTGGGCCGCTCCGCAACGATCCTTGTGCCGGAAAACGTGCGTGAAACGCACATGACCGTTCTCCGCCGTTTCCTGGAACATGGTGAAGGGGTGATCGGCGACATTCACACCAGCACGGCGGAATCGGCGGAAGGCCGCTGCTTTCCTATCGAGATCCGCACAGGCGTCGCGCGGATCGATACGCAATTCTTGTTGACGATGTTCGTACGCGACATGAGCGAACGGCTCGCAACGCAGGAACGTCTGAGCGATCTCAGCGCCGAAATCGCGCACGTATCGCGGCAAAGCGCGATGAGCGAACTGGCTGCCGATCTGGCGCATGAACTCAACCAGCCGCTCAGTGCCACCTCCAATTACCTCTCCGCCGCGCGCATGCTCCTGGAGCGTGGGGAGCAGGGGGAAAAGGTGATCGAACTGCTCCGCACCGCCGTCGATCAAACCCAACGGGCAGGCGAGATCATCCGACGCCTGCGCGCCTTCATGGCGCGCGGCGAGGTCGAGATGCGCGCGGAATCGATCGAACGGACCGTGCGCGATGCCGCCGATCTGGTGCAGGTGGGCACGACGCATTTCAACATCCGCACCGCCTTCCAGCTTGATCCGCAGGTCAGGTTCGTCTTCGCCGACCGCATCCAAGTGCAGCAGGTGCTGGTGAACCTCATCCGGAATGCGATGCAAGCGCTGCGCGGCTGCGATCGCCCGGACCGCATCATCACCATAAGTTCGCGGAAACTGGACGACCAGACGGTCGAAATAGCTGTTGCCGATAATGGTCCCGGCATGCCTGCACAGGTGCTGGAAACCATCTTCACGCGTTTCACGACCACAAAAGGCGGACGCGGCGGAATGGGTATTGGCCTTTCGATCAGCAAGCGTATCATCGAAGCCCATGGCGGCTCGCTCAGCGCTGCCAACCAACCAGAAGGGGGCGCGATTTTCCGTTTCACTTTGCCGATGATCGAAGGGGGTCACGATTAAATGACAAGAACAGTATATATCGTGGACGACGACGATGCAGTCCGCGCATCGCTGCACACACTGCTTTCCATCCGCAACGACCTACTGATCCGCAGCTACCGGTCCGGCGATGCATTTCTTCAGGAAGTGAACGACCTCGACCCTGGCATCGTCCTGCTCGATTTCCACATGCCGGGCGCAACCGGTCTGGACGTGCTGACCACCATGAACAAGGATCCGAAATTCGTCGCCATTGTGCTGACGGGTCAGGGGAATGTCGGCCTGGCGGTGCAGGCTATGAAGGCCGGGGCGCTCGACTTTGTCGAAAAGCCCTATGAAGCCGACGTGCTGATGCAACTGCTGGATACGGCGTTCGCGCGGCTGGAACAGGGCAGCGAAGCCGCCGCCCGGGTCAACGCCGCCGAAGCGAAGATCGCAAAGCTTTCGCCCCGCGAAACCGATGTGCTCAAGGGCTTGATCGAAGGGCGCTCGAACAAGATAATTGCCTATGAACTCGATATCAGCCCGCGGACGGTGGAGATCTATCGCGCGAACCTGATGGAGAAGCTTGAAGTCCGCAGCCTGTCCGAAGCGCTGCGTATCGCCTTCGCTGCGGGACTGTTCCCGAACAGCTGAAAAGGACCTCCACCTCTCTCCGCCGCACAACATAGGAGAGAGGTGGTCATCGCCTGCGCTGCGCAAGCACTGCAGTGCACCAGCGCAGTTATGCAGGTCTGCAGGCGCCTCGTCCGACTTAGGTATAAGTCCCTAAATCGTCACATTTACGAGGGCGTTCCGACCCACTCTGAGGTTCCACGCTATAATGACTTGGTTAAGGGCTCATAGCCGCATCACGGCTGCCCGGAACCTATTCACTACAGCGGACCTCACCCATGCTTGAGATGATCAATAACTGGCGGCTGGAAAAGAAACTCGTAGTCGCCTTCACCGTCATCGGGCTTCTGATGGCGGGCGTCGCCGGCGCCGGCATTTACGTCATGTCGGAACTTGGAGCCATTGCGACGCGCCACGTAGAGCGCGGAGTCGCAGGTACGGAAACGCTTGGGAGGTTGATGTCGCACCTGCGCGAACATCGCATCATCGTCATCTCGCAGCTGACGCCCACAAACGATGGGGATCGCCAGAAGTATGTTGACCGCTACGCAGCCAACAAGGAAGCGATCAAGAAGGCAGTCGCGGACTACGAGCCGCTGGCCGGAGAGTTCCTGCCGGAGCTGAAGGCGATCGACGCGGACATCGCCAAGCTCGAAGACGTCAACGAACAGGTTTTCAAGCTGACGCTCAGCCAGGGCATGGCTGTGGCGCTTCCCTACTCCAAATCTGAAGGCAAGGATGCGTCCAGCACCGTGCTCAAGCAAGCCGAAGCGCTGATTGCCCTGCAGCAAAAGCGCTCCACAGCTGCAAATGATGCCGGTCAGGCCTTCGCGTCCAAGGCATTCTGGGCGGTTCTGATCTTGTCCGCGATGGGGCTCCTGGCACTCGCGGCCATCTGGAAGCTCATCGTGAAGACCGTGTCGTCCCCCCTGACCGACGTGTCGAAGGCCACGTCTGTGCTCGCCGCTGGTGGGACCGCCGAAGTGCCTCACCGCAATCGCGCCGACGAACTGGGCGAGGTGGCCAAGGCAGTTGAGCTTTTCCGCGTCGCAGCGGTGGAGCGGGCCGAGGCGGACCGAGTCGCGGCTGAAGCACAGCGGATCGTCACGTCGACGTTGCGCGACGGCTTGTCGTCGCTCAGCCAAGGTGACCTCACCGCTCAGATCAAGGCCGATTACCCGGCGGACTATGCCGAGCTGAAGACCAACTTCAATGAAGCGCTGTCCAGCCTGCGCGGCCTGATCGGATCGGTGAGCGAGAGCGCCATCGCGATCCGCACCGGCTCAGGGGAGATTGCCCAGGCCTCCGAGGACCTGGCGCGCCGCACCGAAGCCAACGCCGCCAGCCTTGAGGAGACCTCTGCGGCGGTGACGCAGATGGACGGCCGCCTCAAGGCCACTGCCGACGCCGCCAACCGCACCGTGGTGCGCGCCGACGGCGCGATCTCCACCGTGGAAGGCGGCCGCACGATCGCCGACGAAGCGGTGCAGGCGATGGCGCGCGTCGCCGACGGCGCCAAGGGCATCGACAGCGTGATCGAAGGGCTCGACAAGATCGCCTTCCAGACGCGCGTTCTCGCCATGAACGCCGCGGTCGAAGCAGGCCGCGCGGGTGAGGCGGGCCGCGGCTTCGCGGTCGTCGCGGACCTGGTGTCGGCACTCGCCATGCGCTCGGAGGAAGAAGCCGCTCGCGCCCGCGATCAGCTCACCGCCACCCAGACTGACATCGTTTCCGCGGTGGAAATGGTGCAGAAGGTCGACGGCGCGCTCGCCAACATCTCGGGCGACGTCGCCGAGGTCCACAGCCTACTCGGCCAGATGGCAGCCGACAATCAGGCGCAGTCCACGGCGATCAGTCAGATCAGCGTGGCGATCGGCACCATGGATCAGTCGACACAGCAGAACGCTGCCATGGTCGAGCAGACCTCCGCCGCTGCCCGCAACCTGACCAGCGAAGTGGCGACGCTCGCCGAACAGGCCGCCAAGTTCGATGTCGGAGCAGCCGCGGCACCCAGGTCGTTCCGCCCGGCAGCGCCTCAGCCGCGCACCAAGAGCGCTGGCTACACCTCGCCGGTGAAGCCGCTGCCAGTGTCGATCTCGGCACAGGCGGAGGACGACTGGGCCTCCTTCTAAGCTCTTTCCGTTCACCCAAGAAGGGCGTCGCGGCATCCCCGCGGCGCCCTTTTCTGCATCCGCCGTTGATCGGCGCAAGCGATCTCAGTCAGCAATGAAATGTTTCAGATGTTTGTCTGCTTCTCAATCTCTGGGGTTCTAAAATCCATCTAAGGAGGGTGCCGGGCTGCCGAAGAACATTTCCCTACGTAAAAATACGGTGGCCGTTGCTCTCCCCTATAATGCCGCATCGGGTCCCGCCCAGATAGGTTGATCCAAATCAAAGGGTTGCCACGGCGCAGGGCGAACAAAGGACGATTATAATGCACTGGTTTAGAACCGACGCCCCTATACGCCAAAAGATGCTGATCGTGTTCCAGACCATGATTGGCTTCATGGTGGCGATTCAGGCGTCGAGCTTTCTCGGCTGGGTGGGGCAAGCGATCAGCGTCGCACTGATCCTGACCGCCATCTATCTCGCTCACCAGTTCCGCAATGCGGTGTGCGATCCCTATGTCACCACCGTGGTACGCATGGAGGGGCTTGCCGCGGGCGACCTCAACAGCCCTATTCTCTTCAACGACTATAAGGATTGTGTCGGCCGGCTTAGCCGGGGCATGGTCGGCTTTCGCGACGCCGCAGTGGCACAACGTCGTTCGGGCGAGGAGCAGGCCGAAGTGGTCCGCATTCTGGGAGAAAGCTTCTCGCGTCTGACGCAGGGCGATCTGACCGCGGACGTCACCGCCGACGTGCCGCCAGCCTATGCCGAGCTCAAGGACAATTTCAACGAAGCGCTGGCAAGTCTGCGCACGCTGATCGGCTCGGTGAGCGAGAGCGCGATGGCGATCCGCACCGGCTCGGGCGAGATCGCCCAGGCGTCGGAAGACCTGGCGCGCCGCACCGAAGCCAATGCCGCCAGCCTGGAGCAGACCTCCGCCGCTATTACCCAGATGGACGGTCGATTGAAGGCCACGGCGGAAGCCGCCACCCGCACCGTGCACCGCGCCGATGATGCCATCGCCACCGTCGATGGCGGCCGTGCGATCGCCGACGAAGCGGTGCAGGCGATGGCGCGCGTGGCCGACGGCGCCAAGGGCATCGACAGCGTGATCGAGGGGCTCGACAAGATCGCCTTCCAGACCCGCGTTCTCGCGATGAACGCCGCGGTCGAAGCAGGCCGCGCCGGCGAGGCGGGTCGTGGCTTCGCGGTCGTCGCCGATCTGGTGTCGGCCCTCGCGATGCGCTCGGAAGAAGAAGCCGCCCGCGCCCGCGATCAGCTCACCGCCACCCAGACCGACATCGTTTCCGCGGTGGAAATGGTGCAAAAGGTCGACGGCGCGCTCGCCAACATCTCGGGCGACGTCGCCGAGGTCCACAGCCTGCTCGGTCAGATGGCGGCCGACAACCGCGCCCAATCGAGCGCCATCGGCGAAATCAGCGTCGCGATCGGTACCATGGATCAGGCCACCCAACAGAATGCCGCCATGGTCGAACAGACCTCGGCCGCTGCCCGCAACCTCACCAGCGAAGTGGTGACGCTCGCCGACCAGACCGGCAAGTTCGAGGTCGGGCACAGCCGCCCCGCCCCGCTCCTTCTCGCCACAATCGGCGCCGCTTCGTGCGAAGAAGAACTATGTCTCGCCGGTGAAGCCCCTGCCCGCCGCGCGCGTGACGCAGGATGATTGGGCAAGCTTCTGACCTGCCACCCTCGCTAAACGCAAGAGGGCGTCACGAGCGATCGTGGCGCCCTTTTGCTGTCAGGCTGATCCGCCACGGCAATCAGCAAGTCGCTTGAGACGAACAGGAATGCGCGCTTCTCACGTGCGGCAAGCAAAAAAGGGGCGCCAGCGATATCCGCTGCGCCCCCTTTCTGTTCGGCCTTGCAGGATCAGGCGGCCAGACGCTGGACCTTCAGCCCGTCCATGACGGTACGGTTCAACGCGATCAGTTCGCCGATCGGTTCGCGGCCAGCCATCACGTCGCTGGTGAAGCGCTGCACCCACAGGCCCAGCGAGATGATCGACGCGCGCAGTTCGACGGGCAGGCTGTTCCCCTCGGCGCCGCAATCCGTCATGAACGCCGTCCACATCTCACGATTGCGGTGGAGCGGGTTGATCAGCTGGGCTCCCTTGAGACCTGCGGATTCCGCGTCCATCATTTCACCGGTAATCTGGCTGAGCAGCCGGTGCTCCGCCGCACGCGGCGTTTCGGCCCGGCTGCGGGCCGCCTGATAGGCAGTAATGGTCATGCTGGCTCCTTTGATGACCCGCTCATTCTAGAACGAAATCACAGGATCGGTCGGGTTCCTTCCTATAAGATTCATGCGTTCACCAATGCGGGCGCGCTTTCAGGGAACCGGCATTTGCCCGACATCATCCTTCCGCACGATCTTCCCACCGCGCTTGATGGTCGCGACGGGCTGAAGCTGCTATCGCTGGATTGCTTCGACACGCTGCTGTGGCGCGACTGCCACGCGCCCAAGGACCTGTTCGGCACGCTGCCCAACACCACGGTGACACAGCGCCAATGGGCCGAGCAGCGCGCTCGGGCTGGCGCCGAGTTGCGCCACGGCCGCGAAGAGGTCACCATCGCGGAAATCTACCGCGAGCTGCTGCCCAACGGCAGCGCGGACGACCGGAATGCGGCGATCCGCCACGAGCTCGACGCCGAAGCCGCGCATTGCTTCGCCTTTGGACCGACAGTCAAGTTGATGCAGGCGGCCAAGCACCGCGGCATGCAAGTCATCATCGTCTCGGACACCTATCTCGACGCGGACCGGCTGCGCGATCTGATCGCCACGGCGGCGGGCGAAGAAGTCGCCAGCCTGATCGACCGGATCTTCTGCTCGTCGGCCTATGGCAAGCCGAAGAGCATGGGTCTGTATGGCGAGGTGTTGAAGGCGCTGAACGTTCGCCCGCAAACAATCCTGCACATCGGCGACAACTTTCGTGCCGACGTTACGGGCGTTTCACCCTTCGGCGTTCATACGCTCCATCTCAAGCAATTTGACCAAGACACAGAACAGCGCCTGCGCCTGGAATCTGCGGTCAACGCCATGCTGCACCCGGTGCAGACCGGTCTCGCCGCCACGCACCAGCCGCACCGCGCAACCTTGTCGGCGGTCGAGCCCACCATCCAGGACCCGGCCGAAGCGTTCGGCTTCGCCACACTCGGACCCGTGCTTCACGGCTATGACCGCTGGCTGGCCGCAGAGGCCGCAGAACTTGCCGCCAGGAACGGGGGCAAGATCCACCACGTATTCCTGATGCGCGATGGGTATCTGCCGCAGCTGGTGCATCAAGCGAGCGGCGGCGACGCCGGCCACGCGGTCGAGATCAGCCGCTTCACGGCCACCGCTGCTTCCTTCGTCGATGGCGAAGCAGTCGAGCGCTACATCCAGATCGAGGAAGAAAGCGAGCCCCGCGTCGTCGCCAAGCAGTTGCTGCTGGCACCTGCCGAAATCGACACGGTCCTCGGGAAGTCGCCGAGCGGCAAGGGTGCGTATGCCGCGCTTGCTCGCGCCGTCCGCACGCCCGCACGCCTGCGCCGTATCACGAACGCTTCTGCGGCGTTCGCTGACCGGCTGATTGCGCATGTCCGCCGCACCGTCGATCCCGCGCCCGGCGACACGCTGATGCTGGTTGACCTCGGCTACAACGGATCAGTTCAGAACGACATCGAACCGCTTCTGCGAGAGCGGCTGGGGGTGCATGTCGCGGGCCGCTACTTGCTGCTGCGCGAACAGTTCCGTGCGGGCTTGGACAAAAAGGGCTTCATCGGCCACGATCAGTATGACGGTAGTACGCTGGAGGCGCTATGCACCAACGTTGCCGTGCTCGAACAGCTGTGCACCGTCGCGCAGGGCTCGGTGGTCGATTACCAACCCGATGGCACGCCGATCCGCAAGGGCAACAGCATCAAGGCGCGCCAAAGCGCGCTGCGCGAGCGTATCCAGGCCGGCTGTGTCCGCTTCAGTCGGTCCCAAGCGAGCATGACGATCCGCCGCGCCGCGCCGCACGAGGCTCAGATGTGGCGCCGCGCCGCTGCGGCCGTACTCGGTCGACTCATGTATCTGCCGATGGCGCAGGAGCTGGCGGTACTGCGCGAGTTCGAGCATGACGTGAACCTGGGCGTCGACGATACCGTGGCGCTGTTCGATCATGCGATCGCGCACCGTGGCCTGCGCCGTCGCGGCCTGTTCTACATGAAGGGTGCCGACCGCATGTACCTGCCCGCCGAACTCCACGGCGAAGGCTTGGCGCTCAAGCTCAGCCTGTTGACGCACAAGCGCTTCGGCCTGGGATTGAAGCATGCTGACTTCGTCGACCGCACCCTCTCGCTGCCGGTGATCGTCGCCGACGGACGTGACGTCTCCACCAGCACCGTGAACGCTACTCCAACGCATGACGGCTATTACCTCGCGGCCATCCCGGTCGGTGATTGCCGCCTGTCCATTGGACTTCAGTTCGGCAAGCTGTTCGATTGGGTACAGGTCGAGAGCGCGGTATTCGTGCCGGCATCACACTTCGGCGACAAGCGGGGCCCCGGGTCGGAAGAAGTCGATGGCCTGCCCTCGCTGGATGGCATGGAGCAGACCGCGCCGCACTTGTTCCGCTGCGCCGATGCGAGCGCCTTCATGATGGTTCCGCCGCCGCCCCGCCGCGACGACCGGCAGATGCTCCTGGCCGTCACCTTCCGCCCCATCGCCCCGCGTCAGGCACCGCCCGCCGCGGCCGCCCATACCCTAGCCCACGCTTCGGGAGTTTCCGCATGAGCCTGTTGATCCATTCCATGTCCGAGTTTTCCGACATCATCCTAGGCACGCTGCACGCCGCCGAAGCGCGCGCGATCACGGAAATCGGCGCCGAATTCGGCGGCATGTCGCAACAGCTAGCCGCCTATGCCCAAGTGCTCGGCGGCAGCCTGACCAGCATCGATCCCGCGCCGAAGCCCGAGTTTCTCGATTGGGTCGCCTCCGCTCCGGCCGTGCGCCACATCGCCGGAACCAGCCTTGAGGTGATGGCCGACTGCCGCGATGTCGATGCCTGGGTGATCGACGGCGACCATAATTATTACACGGTCTCCAACGAGCTTCGCATAGCCGATGAACTGTCGCGCCGCGACGGCAAGCCGCTTCTGCTCATCCTGCACGACATCAGCTGGCCCTGCGCCCGCCGCGACAGCTACTACGCGCCCGAACGTATTCCTGCCGACCATCGTCATCCGTACAGCTTCGATGGTGGCGTCACCATCGGCGACCCCGGCTGCGCGGACGGGCGCGGGTTCCGTGGCATGGGCCAGTTCGCCTGGGCCACCCATGAAGGCGGCCCACGCAACGGGGTCCTGACCGCGGTCGAGGATTTCCTCGCGCAAGCCGATACGCAGGCGCGTCCGCTGTCGTTCGCCAACATCCCCGCGGTGTTCGGCCTGGGCATTGTGTTCGATGCGTCCGCCCCTTGGGCCGCGGAGGTGACCCGCGTGGTGGAGCCTTATCACAACAACAGCCTGCTCGCCTCGCTCGAGCTCAACCGCCTCCAGAACTATCTGGCGGTGATCGACGCGCAGGATCGCCTCGCCGCGTAACTTTAATGGCCGGGAACCCGCCAGCAGGTGGGACCCGTCCTATAATTGACCAAGCACCATGCACTTAGAACAGGTATCGCCATGCTGAACGGCGTCGGTTTCATTATCATCCTCGTCTGCGTCTTTGGCAGCTTCATGATGGCTGGCGGCAAGATGGACATCATCGTCCACGCCCTGCCGCACGAGCTCATGGCGATCGGCGGCGCCTCCATCGGCGCGTTCGTCGTCTCGAACTCGATGGCGACGGTGAAGAAGGCTGGCGGCGGCATCATGCGGTCCTTCAAGGGCAGCAAGTGGAAGGCGCAGGACTATAAGGACCTGCTCACCATGATGTTCGGCATCCTGTCGACCTTCAAGAAGGGCGGCGCCACCGCGCTCGAGCCGCATCTCGACAAGCCTGAGGAAAGCAGCCTCTTTACGCCCTATCCGCGGCTGCTCAAGGATCATCACCTGATCGAATTCACCTGCGATTACCTGCGCATGATGACGGTCAATTTCGAGGATCCGCACCAACTCGAAGCGGCGATGGACGCCGACATCGAAAAGCATCATCATGAAGAGGCCGGTCCGCAGCACGCGCTGCAGATCATGGCCGACGGCCTGCCCGCAGTGGGAATCGTGGCCGCGGTGCTCGGCGTCATCAAGACGATGGGCTCGATCGATCAGCCAACCGAGATCCTCGGTGCCATGATCGGCGGCGCGCTTGTCGGTACCTTTCTGGGCATCCTTCTCAGCTACTGCCTTGTGGGTCCGCTCGCGGCGAAGCTGCTCGAAACGATCGAACAGGACTCCAAGCCCTTCTTCATCGTGAAGACCGCGATTGTCGCTTACGCCCAGAACCAGCCGGTTCAGGTCGCGATCGAGATCGCCCGCCGCATGACGCCGTCGGCCTACGCACCGACCTTCCAGCAACTAGAAACTGCACTCGACGAGGCGAAAAATGGACTCAACCCTGCCACTGCATGACGCAGCACATGACGGGGCGGTGCGCCTGCCGGCGCACGGCACCACCGTTACCGCCGAAGATCTGCGCGTGGGCCTCGTCCTCGCCGCCGACCGCAACGACGCGATCGAGGTTGATGCCTCGGACGTGGAGAGCGTCGGTCAGGCCGTGCTCCAGCTCCTCGTCGCAGCCCGCAACGAAGCCTCGGCCGCCGGCCAGGACTTCCGCATCGTAAACCCCAGCCAAGCCTTTGTCGAACGCGTGACAAGCTGCCACCTGGCGCACGCAGTCGGCCTCGAAACCGGAGACGCCCTGTGAGCAAGTTGATCCTTACCGTCGATGACTCCGCGAGCATGCGCATGCTGCTCAAGACGTCGTTGACCGCGCAGGGCTACCGCATCGAAGCGGCGAACGACGGCCAGCACGGCCTGGAGCGCATGCACGAGGTCAAGCCCGACCTGCTGATCACCGACATCAACATGCCCAAGATGGACGGCTTTGAGCTGATCGAGGCGGTACGCGCCGAGGGCCAGTTCCGCGGCACCCCAATCCTCGTCCTCTCGACCGAATTCTCGGACGAGAAGAAGCAGCGCGCCCGCTCGGCCGGCGCCACCGGCTGGATCACCAAGCCGTTCGAAGCCACCAAGCTGGGGGCGGCCATCCGTCGCGTGTGCCCATGAGCGACGAACTCGACGAAATCCAGGCGATCTTCTTCGAAGAATGCACTGAAGGCCTGGTTACCGCGGAGCAGGGCCTGTCGGCCATGCAGGGCGGCGACGTGTCGGCCGAGACCATCGCCGGCGTGTTCCGCGCGGTGCACTCGATCAAGGGCGGCGCCGGTGCGTTCGGCCATGCCGACCTGACAGCCTTCGCGCACAAGTTCGAGAACGTGCTGGACGAAGTCCGCGGCGGCAAGATAGCCCCGACGCCCGGCGTCGTGAAGGTGATGCTCGCCTCGTTCGACCTGCTGTCCGACCACGTCGAAGCCGCCAAAGGTCTGGCCGGACGTCCCAACGACGCCGCCGCGCTTGCCGCACTCGAAAAGGTGCTGGTGGAACGCGGTGCCGGCGACGGTGCTCCCGCAGCCGCCCCGGTTGCGGCGCCAGCCGCTGCGCCCGCTCCTGCCCCGGCAGCGGCCGAGGACGATTTCGGATTCACCCCCGTGCTCGTCTCGCTCGACGACTTCGAGGCGCCGTCTAGCGCTTCAAGCGACGGCGCGTGGGTTATCCGCTTCAAGCCTTCCCAGGCCGCACTCGCCAATGCCGGCGAGCCGCTGCTGATCATCCGCGAACTCGAGACGCTCGGCGCGACCATCGAGGCGGTCGACGTCACGACCGTCCCGCCGCTGCGCGATCTTGACCCCGAGAACGCATATTTCACTTGGACGCTCAGCATGCCCGCCGACGTTCCCGAGAACGACATCCGCGACTGTTTCGATTTCGTCGCCCCGGATTCGGTGATCGAGATTGAGCGCGCACGCACGGAGTCCGCCGCCGACCCTTTTGATTTCGCGCCCATTTCGGCTCCCGCTGCCGAGGCGGACGAGATGGGCTTCGTTCCCGTCTCCGCTTTGATCGAAAATTTCGACGCGAACATCGACCAAGTCGTTCAGGCGATCGCCAATGCCGGCGCCGCGCTGGCGGCGGCACCCCCGCCTGCCCCGGCCACCGAAGCCGCTGCCACGCCCAAGGCCGTGGAAGCCGCGCAGACGATCCGCGTCGATCTTGCCAAGCTTGATCTGCTCTTGAACCTCGTCGGCGAGCTGGTGATCCGCAACTCGATCCTGGCCGACCGGCTCTCGCCGGCCGATCGCCAGCGCGTGGAACTGCCCGAACTCGCCCGCCTGACGCGTCAGATCCAGGACAACGTCATGTCGCTGCGCGCCCAGCCGATCAAGCAGGCCTTCAGCCGCGTGCCGCGCATGCTGCGCGACCTCTCGGTCGAAACCGGCAAGACGATCAACCTGGAAACGAGCGGTGAAACCACCGAAGTCGATAAGGGCGTGATCGAGAAGATCGGCGATCCCCTCACCCACATGATCCGCAACGCCGCGGATCACGGGCTGGAAAGCGCCCAAGAGCGTATCGCTGCAGGCAAGGAGCCGGCCGGCACGATCTGGCTGTCCGCCGAGCAGAAGGGTGCCCGCATCTTTGTGCGCGTCCGCGACAACGGCCGCGGCATCAATCGCGAACGCGTCCGCGCCAAGGCGATCGAAAAGGGCATCATCAGCGCCGACGCGCAGCTGACCAACGAAGAGATCGATCAGCTGATCTGCGCGCCCGGCTTCTCGACCGCGGAAACCATCTCGAACATTTCCGGCCGCGGCGTCGGCATGGATGTGGTGCGCTCCAACGTCGAAGCGCTCGGCGGCCGTATCGAGATCACCTCGGTTCCTGGCGAAGGCACCACCTTCACGATGGTTCTGCCGCTGACCCTTGCGATCCTGGACGGCATGATCGTCCGCCTCGCCAGCCAGCGGTTCGTGCTGCCGCTCACCCATGTGCTCGAAACCGTTCAGCCCGAGCCGGGCCAGGTCAAGCGCACCTCGCCCGACACCGAAGTGATCGACATGCGCGGCGAATATGTGCCGGTAAAGCGTGCCGTCGACATCTTCGGCCTCAACGACGATCGCGCGATCGAGGAATCGCTGGTGGTGATCGTCGAGAGCGAGGGCCATGGCAAGGTCGGCCTCGTCGTCGATACCATCGATGATCGCCGTGAAGTGGTGATCAAGAGCCTTGACCAGAACCTGCATCCGATCCGCGGTCTGGGTGGCGCGACCATCCTGGGCGATGGCTCGATCGCGCTCATTCTCGACATCGAGGCGCTCGTCGCCGCCTCCGCTACTCGCTTCACGCCAAAAGGACTGGCAGCATGAACACCGAAACCACCAACACCGATTGCAAGATCGTCACTTTCATCCTGGGTCACCAGACCTTCGGCATCGACATGACCGCGCTGATCGAGATTCGTGAGTGGGAAAACCCCACTCCGCTTCCCAACGTACCTGGTTTCATCAAGGGTGTGACAAACCTGCGCGGCAACGTGATCCCGGTCGTGGGCCTGGCCGAGCGCCTGGGCTGGGAGCCCAGCGCGATCCATGCCCGCTCGTGCATCCTGGTCGTGAATATCCTGGGCAAGCAGGCCGGCTTTCTGGTCGATGAAGTCAATGACATCGTCGCCATCAACCGGTCCGAGATCCAGCCGGCTCCGGAAGTCGAGACGATCGAATCCAGTGTGATCGACGGCCTGGTCCGCATCACCACCCGTGCCAAGGACGGCACCCGGGACGAGAACGGCACCATGGTGCTGCTGCTCGACCTCGATGCGCTGAGCCTCACCAAGCATCTGGATCTCGCAGCATGAACGCAGCCGGCAGCGCCGGTCTGGCGCTCGCCGGCTCCTCCGGCAGCGCAGCGGCCCATAATGCAGAGCTGACTCCGCGTGACTTCGCCGCGATCGCAGCGATCATGCACAGCGATGCACGCATCGAGCTGATCCCGGCCAAGACCACGTTGGTGCAGTCGCGCCTGGCGCGTCGCCTGCGCGAGCATGGTCTGGCCCGGTTCTCCGAATATGTCGCAATGGTGCAGTCCAACCCCGAGGAACGGCACGCAATGGTGGTGGCGCTCACCACCAACCACACGCACTTCTTTCGCGAGCCCCATCACTTCGACCATTTCCGCGAAACGGTTTTGCCCGTGCTCAAGCGCAAGCAGGGTCCGATCCGCATCTGGTCGGCAGGATGCTCGTCGGGCGAGGAAGTCTACACCATCGCCATGTGCCTGCTCGGCAAGGACCGCAGTTCGGCGTCGTGGCTGCGCAGTGCCGATGTGCGCCTGCTCGCCACCGACATCGCGCCGCATGTGGTGGAATCGGTCCAGCGCGGCTTCTATGCCGACAACGTCGCGTCGGGCGTGCCCGAACCGTATCGCAGCGCGTGGATGCGCCCCGCCCAGGGCGGCTTCATGATGGCCGACGAGGCACGGCAGATGGTCACGGCAAAGGTGCTCAACCTGTTCCAGCCGACCTGGCCGCTCAAGGCGCAGTATGACGTGATCTTCTGCCGCAACGTGATGATCTACTTCGCCGATCCGGCAAAGGAAGAACTCGAGGCACGCTTCGTGGATCAGCTGGCCCCTGGCGGTCACTTGTATATCGGTCACTCCGAACGCCTGATCGGCGCGGCGGCGGCGAAGATGCAGTCGTGCGGCCACACCATCTATGCCAAGCCGGAGGGCCGAGGATGAGACCCGTCCGTACGCTGATCGTTGACGACAGTGCCTCGATGCGCGCGACGCTGAAGCGAATGCTGTCCGCCGACCCGGAGATCGAGGTTGTCGGTGCCGCCAACGATCCCTTCGCCGCGCGCGACATGATCAAGACGCTCCACCCCGACGTGCTGACGCTCGACGTCGAGATGCCGGGAATGGACGGGCTGTCGTTCCTGGAACGCATCATGCGCCTGCGCCCCATGCCGGTGGTGATGTGCTCCACGCTCACTGCCCGAGGTGCCGAAGTCACGATCGAGGCGCTGCGCCTGGGTGCGGTCGACTATGTCACCAAGCCCAGTGGGACGCCCGACGATATCGAGCGCGACGCCGTGCTGCTGTGCGAAAAGGTCAAGAGTGCCGGCCGTTCCGCCGTGCGATCGGGCCCGCAGCGCATTGCCGATCAGCCGGCACTCGCCGGCGGCGGCGCGGGCAAGCTGATCGCGATCGGCTCGTCCACCGGCGGTGTCGAAGCGCTGTTCTCGGTACTGCCCGCTTTGCCTGCGGATTGCCCGCCGGTGCTGATCGTCCAGCACATGCCGGCAAGCTTCACCAAGAGCTTTGCCGACCGTCTGAACGGCGATTGTCGCGTTCATGTAACGGAAGCTGCGCACGGCATGCAGGTACAGCCAGGAACCGTCTATATTGCTCCTGGAGGGGAAACCCACATGGAGCTGGCTGGCGGGGTCGCGGGCCGCATCATGTTGCGGCCCGGCTCGCCGGTAACGGGACACCGTCCTTCGGTGGATGTACTGTTCCGCTCGATAGTGCCGCTGGGTGCAGCCGGGGTCGGAGTGATCCTGACCGGCATGGGCTCGGACGGAGCCGAAGGATTGCTGGCCATGCGGCGCGCAGGCGCGCGCACGCTGAGTCAGAGCCGCGACACCTGTGTCGTGTGGGGCATGCCCCGTGCGGCCAAGGAAGCCGGCGCGGTGGAAAAGGAAGTTGGTCTGTCTGGCATGCCCGAGGCGATCCTCAAGGCATGCCGCGAAACGAGTAAGGTTGGGAGCGTCTGATGCCTGCTGCTGCAGCAATCAAGGTAATGGTCGTGGACGACCAGACCAGTATGCGTGCGATGATCCGTCGCGCCTTGCAGGACCTGGGCTTCAAGGATGTCCGTGACAAGCCCGGCGCCATCGAGGCGCTGGAATCGATCAAGAGCGACCGGGTGCACCTGGTCATCTCGGACTTCAACATGCCCGACATGGACGGCCTCCAGTTCCTGGAAGCTGTGCGCAAGGATCCGGTGATCGGCAAGACCGTGTTCATCATGCTGACGGGTTCGGCCGACAAGGAGATCGTCCAGAAGGCCGCGGCTCTCGGCGTCAACAACTACGTCGTGAAGCCGTTCGCCCCTGCCGCCCTGAAGGAAAAGATCGAGCGCGTCTTTGGCGAGCTGACCTGATGCGCCGCGTGTCGATCGTTCAGGGTGAGAATGCGATCGTCGCTGAGCCGGAGGTCCTGATCTCCACGCTTCTCGGCAGCTGCGTTGCCGCCTGCCTCTATGACCCCGTCGCCAAGCTGGGTGGGATGAACCACTTCCTGCTGGGCGAGCCTGGGGCGGATCACCGCGTCGGCATGAACGAGATGTCGCGTTACGGGCTGCATGCTATGGAGTTGCTCATCAACGGCATGATGGCGCGTGGCGCGATGCGGAGCCGGTTGCGCGCTCATCTCTATGGCGGTGGCAACATCGTCTCCGGGCTGGGCTCGATCGGCTCTTCCAATGCCGCTTTCGCCCGCCGTTTCATGGCGGATGAAGGCATCGAGGTCGCGCATAGCGACCTTGGCGGAACCTCGGCGCGCAAGGTGGAATTCCTGGCGTATGACGGGCGCAGCCGCTGCAGCCGGGTTGCCGACCGCGTGCCTGAGCTTCCGCCCATTCCCGTATCCCTGCCGTCGTCCGTCGGCGAGTTGGAGCTTTTCTGATGTCGTGCCTGCCCGTCCCAGCCGATACCGTCCAGGCCGAGCCGCTTGTCGGTTACGATCCCTATGCGGACGCGCTGCACAGCGTGATTGCCGGCGAACTGCGGGAAATGCGTGACATGCTCGAAAAGCTGGCCGAAGTGCTCGTCGCGGACGAACAGTTCGCCCATGCGCATATCGAGCAGCTCCAGTCGTTCGATTACCTGATCCAGCACACCGATGAATGCGCGAGCCTGCTCGAGCGGGTTATCGAGGGCCAGGATACTCTGAGCGCGATCAGCGGCGTGCGTCTTGCGGAGGTCCAGGCCCGCCTGCGCGACGCACTCAGCAGCCAATGGCGTGGATTCACCGATGAAGAATGAACGCCCGATCATCATCAAGAGGGTCAAGAAGGTCGCTGGCGGCCATCATGGCGGCGCCTGGAAGGTCGCCTATGCCGACTTCGTGACCGCGATGATGGCGTTTTTCATGCTGCTCTGGTTGATTTCGAACCCGGACAAGGAACGGCTGAAGGGCCTTGCCCAATATTTCTCGCCCAGCGTGGGCGACGGCACGCCCGCCACCCCGGTGTTAGGCTCGTCGGCGGGCATGGGCGGCCAGGCGCGCAACGCGTCGACGGACCGGAGCAAGGCGACGGGCACGCCCACCAGCGCGGCGGCAACCGCCGGCTCGGCGCGCGGCGGCACCGCCAACGTGCCCGCATCGATGCGCGTCATGGCGTCGGAGCTTCAGGTGGCGCTCGACGCCGTCAGCCAGGAGCAGGGCAAGAACACCCAGATCGAATCCACCAAGGACGGTCTGCGCATCACCCTGATGGACACCGACAAGCAGTCGATGTTCCGCTCCAATACGGCCGAGATGAACCCGTTCGCGCGCGGCCTGCTCGCAAAGGTGGCGGAGCGCCTCGCAACGTCGGGCGCGCAGCTCGCGATCGAAGGGCATACCGACGGCGCTGGCGGTCAGAGCGACATGAACTGGCGCTTGTCGGGCGAACGCGCGCTTGCCGCCCGCTCGGCGCTCGTGGCGCTCGGCATCACGCCGGACCGCTTCGCCGAAGTGGTCGCGATGGGCGCTACCAAGCCGGTCTACCCCGACCAGCCGGACCGGCCTGAGAACCGCCGCATCACCGTGCTGGTCAAGGCCGAAGCGTCCGCCCTTCCCTCCGACAGCAGCTTCCAGTTCTAAAGGCATGACGATGAAGAAGGTTTTGTTCCTCCTCGCCACGATGCTCGCGGGCCTAGGTGCTGGTGGCGGCGCGGCCTATGCGACGGTCAGCATCCTGGGCCCGGCCAAGCCCGGCGCGCATGGCGCGGAGGCCGCGGGCGACGCCACCCCGCTCAGCTTCGTTGACGGCGGCAAGATCATGGCGCCGCTCGTCTTCGCCGATGGGCGCCTGTCGGGCTATGTCCAGTTCCAGATCCAGCTTGAGGTGCCGGCCGACAAGGCCGATTCCGTTACGGCGCGCTTGCCCTTGCTGCTGCATGCGATCAACATGCGCACGTTCAAGACGCCGATGGCGGCTGGTCCCGACGGCCAGCTTCCCGACGTGGAAGCGTTCCGCAAGGTCGTGATGGCCTCGGCGCCCGAAGCGTTCGGCGCCGGTGTCATCAACAAGGTGGCGATCACGGCGGCGACGCCTGCGTGACACTCGGTTTTAGTAGTAGTTAGGAGTACCTGGTCGTGAGATCCGACATCGCCGCCCCTCAGAACATGGAAGCTGCCGGTGACTGCCCAGCAACCGTTGAGCGGGCCGAGCGCATCGTCACGACGCTGCTGATCGGCAAGTTGCTCTCGGCCAATGGTCCGGATCAGCTTTGCCGCATTCGCAACATCTCGGCCACCGGCATGCTGATCGAGACGCACCGCCCATTGGGCTTCGGCTCCTGGCTCGCGGTGGAGCTGCGCAGCGGGGAGAAGCTTCAGGGCACGGTTGCCTGGAGCGGCACCGGCCGCGCCGGCGTGCAGTTCTTGACCCCTATCCAGGTCGACCGCATCTTGGCCGAGGCCAAGCAGAGCGCGGCGCCGACGCGGCTGCGCGCCGTGCAGCAGCCGCGCGCACCCCGCTTCGATGTACAGTGTCCGGCCAGCATCAGCAGCAATGGCCGCTATATCGATGTCATGCTCGAAAACGTGTCGCAAAGCGGTGCGTGCGTCTCCATGAGCCGTCCGCCCAAGCGCGATACCGAGGTGATCCTGTCGATCCCCGGCCTCCCCAGCCGCCGGTGCACCACGCGCTGGAGCGACGACAAGGCCGCGGGCCTGCTGTTTTTAGAGGTGATCCCCTATCACGAGCTCGACGCCTGGCTCGAGCATGTCGACGCCTTGTAAAATCCTCCCCGTAAGGGGGGAGGTAGCAGGCGCAGCCTGACCGAGGCGGAGGACTCCGCCACTGATGAATAGCTTACCGCCATCTCTGATGGCTTCGGCGCCACCTTCCGCTTGCGGGGAAGAATGCATAAACAAAGAAACCCCGCCGCATCGCGACGGGGTTTCTTTGTTTTCTCGGTCGCTTCGAACGTCGCTACGTCGCGAAGCTCTTGACCAGCGACCCCGCAACCAGCGCCCATCCATCGACCAGCACGAAGAAGATGATCTTCATCGGCAACGATATCGTCGGCGGCGGCAACATCATCATGCCCATCGCCATCAGCACCGCCGAAACCGCCAGGTCGATCACCAGGAACGGCAGCAGCAGCAGAAAGCCGATCTCGAACGCGCGCCGCAGTTCGGAAATCATGAACGCCGGCGCCAACGTCGTCAGCGGAGTGGCCGCGCGCGTCTCGATCGGCTTGCCCGCCATTTCGGCGAACAGCTTGAGATCGGTATCGCGCACCTGGCCCAGCATGAACTGGCGGAACGGCTCGGCGGTCCGCTCGAACGCCTGGGTCTCGGTGATCTGATTCTTGGTATAAGGCTCGACACCCTGGCTCCAAGACTTCTCAAAGGTCGGCGCCATCACGAAAAATGACAGGAACAGCGCCAGGCTGATGATAACCGGGTTTGGCGGCACGCCCTGCGCACCGATGCCGGCGCGGAGCAAGGACAGTGCCACCACCATGCGAGTGAAGCTGGTGACCGTCATCAGCAGGCCCGGCGCCAGGCTGAGCACGGTCAGCATCAGCACCAGCTGGATAGCCTTGGCTGACATTGCGCCGTCCGCGCCTGCCGCTGCGCCTAGATTGATGGTGGCGCCCTGCGCCTGCGCGTGCGCTGCCACCGGCAGCATCACGAGCAGCGCGGCCGCCCCAAGCAACTTACGCATTCAGTGCCTCGCGAACCGCGCGGCGGTTCCACCGGGCAGTGTCGCGCGGGCGGCGGGTGCGCTTCGCTGCGGGATTGGCGGCTTCCGCTTTGGCCTTGCGGCGCTCGGACAGGTCGACGACCTCGGCCAGCTCTGCGGCGGGCGCTTCCACCACGACGTTGTCCTGCTCGGTTGCCAGGGGCTCGACGGCGATCACCGCGTCCTGCACCTCCGCCACGTCGTCCTCGACAGGCTTGGGCAGCTTGATCAGCTTTGCGAAGTTGGCTGCAAAGGCTGGCAGTTCCGGCATAGCCAGCTTGACCGGCTCGGGCGCGGGCTGCGCGGGCGGCGCGATGATGCCGGTTTCCAGCGTAGCGCTGCCCTCGGGGCCGATCAGCACCAGATGCTCATGTCCGTCCCGGCGGATCAGCGCCACTGACCGCTTCTGGTCCAGCGACAGCCGCTCCACCAGTTCGACGCGCTTGCGGCTGGTGGCCGACACGCGGCCCGGCAGTTTGATGTCGTACCGCTTCACCATCCACAGCGCGCCCGCAAGCATGCCCAGGACGAGGCCCAGCGCACCCAGGGTACGCAGCATCGACAAGATATCCATCAGTGGCGCTGCTTCTTCACGAGGTCGGAAATTTCCAGCGACATCTGGTCGCCATCGACCAGGATGCGGCCTGTGGCGACCAGTTCGCCGTTGACATAGACAAGGCTGGGATCGTCCTGGCCGCAATCCAGGGCAATCATTGCCCCGCGGCTCATCTGCAGGATCTGCCGGATCGGCACTTCGGCGGAGCCGAGCACGATCGACAGGTCCACCATAATTCCATCGAGTACGGACATGCGCTCACCTTTCCCGGACTTTATAGGAAGGATTTTCCGGGGCCTGCGCGGCGGGGCGGCAAAAATTGCCTAGGGAGTTTCACGGGAGCGCGGTGGTGCCGCGGCGCATCCCCACTCCGCACCGGGAGAGGGTCTGGGAAAAGGGAGGTGTTCCCCCTACAAAATCATCGCTCCAAAGGCGCACTCTCACCCTCTTCTTCAGAAAGCACCCCGTCCCCGTACAACCCCGGAGGACCTTTTTTCCGCCCATCCGCCCACCCCCGGCAATTCTTGCCTACAATGGGAGGGAATGGCCGCTCATGGCCCTGGAGCTTATACGAATGGACTTGAAGGCTTCGCTCGGCGTTTCCGCATCCGGCCTGCGTGCGCAGTCGCTGCGCATGCGTGTCATTGCGGAGAACCTGGCCAACCAGGACTCCGTCGCGAACACCGCCGGGGGTGATCCCTATCGCCGCCGCGTCGCCAGCTTCTCAGCCGAGGTGGATCGTGCGACGGGCGCCACCGGCGTCAAGATCAAGTCGATCGAAAACGACAAGTCCGATTTCACTCGCGTGTACCAGCCCGGCCACCCAGCGGCGGACGGCGAGGGCTATGTGCTCAAGCCCAACGTCAACTCGCTGGTAGAAACCGCCGACATGAAGGCGGCCCAGCGTAGCTACGAAGCCAATCTCAATGCCATCGAGGCCGCAAAGAGCCTGACGATGCGCACCATCGACCTTCTCAAGTAACACCTCCTTTCCAAAGGAATATTCTACATGTCCATCGGCGCACTTGATGCGGCGTCGGCCTATGGCCGCGTCCAAGGCCTGGGCTCTGCCCTTGGCTCCTCCTCCGCCCCTAAGATCGGCGGCAGCGACAATGGCGGGGGCTTCGGCTCCATGGTCGAAAGTCTGGTCACGGGCACCGCGCAACAGATGCGCACCGCCGAACACGCTTCGGCCATGCAGGTTGCCGGCAAGGGCGACCTGATCGACGTGGTCACTGCGATCGGCGCTGCCGAGACCGCGCTCGATACCATGGTGGCAGTGCGCGACCGCGTGGTCGGCGCTTACACCGACATCATGCGCATGCAGATCTGATGTCGTCGTCGCAGGTCATCGAACTCACCGAGGCGACGTTGATGCTGGTGCTCACCGTGTGTGGGCCCCTGCTACTGACGTCGCTGATCGTCGGCGTCTTCATCGGCCTGTTCCAGGCACTCACTCAGATCCAGGAAACCACCCTCACCTTCGTGCCCAAGCTGATGGCGATGGGTTTGGTCTTCCTGCTCATGCTGCCTACGATGGGGCAGGCGCTGAACGGCTTCATGCTGAAGCTCAGCGACCTGATCATCACCGGATGATCATACCCGCCGACCTGGAGCTTCAGGTCACCGCCTTCTTCATCGTGTTCGCGCGTGTCGGCGCGGTGCTGATGCTGCTGCCGCTTTACGGCGAGGATGCGATTCCCGGCCGTATTCGGCTGATGATCGCGTTCGCGATGTCGGCGGCGCTTTACGGCATGCTCGGCGCACCGGCGCGTGCGCTGGTGGAGGGTGGCGCGGTGCTTCCCGCGGTGCTGGTCACCGAACTCATGACCGGTCTCGCGATGGGCATGATCGTCAAGATCCTGTTCTACGCGATCTCCATGGCCGGCTCGATCATCAGCCTTCAGATCGGCTTTTCCTCGGCAGTGATCTTCGATCCTTCGCAGAGCGGCCAGGTGCCGATCCTGTCCAAGATGGCGACCATGGCCGCGGTGCTCGTGTGCATGGCGCTTCAGGTCCATCATCTCTGGATCGGCGCGATCGTCCACAGCTATCAAAGCTTTCCCGTCGGCGGCCTGCCTCCGATGCATGACTTCGCCGAGCTGGCTGTGGCGGCGGTCGGCCGCTCGATGACGCTGGCGATCAGCCTCGCCGCACCCTTCCTCGTATACGGCATCGTCTTCAACGTGGCGCTGGGCCTGGCGGCGCGCGTGGCCCCGGCGATCCAGGTCTTCTTCATCGCCCAGCCGCTCAACCTGCTGCTCGGCATCAGCCTGCTCGCCGCGACGATCGGCACGATCCTCACCGTCTTCGCCCAGTCGATGGGTGACGCCATGCAAGGGAGCTGGTGATGGCCGGCGGTGGCGACGATGAGGACAAGACACACGATCCTACAGACAAGAAGCTGGAGGACGCCCGCAAAAAGGGCGACGTACCGATGGCGCCCGAGATGCGCCACGCCGCGATGTTCGTGGCGATGCTGGTCGTCATGGGGGGCCTGGGCGCCTACACCCTGCAACTGATGGGCGGCGTGTTCGTCCGGCTATGGGGCAGCGCGGAGGACTTCCGCATGGATCCCGCCGGCGCGCAGAGCGTCGCCACAGGCCTTTTGGGCACGGTGGCCTCGGCGATGCTGCCCGTCATGGCGGCATTGTTCGGCCTGGGCCTTTTAGGCGGCGTCCTTCAGGGAAGACCGATGATCGCGTGGAGCCGGGTCAAGCCGAAATGGTCCAAGCTCAATCCGGCCAGTGGTTTCGCCCGCATGTTCGGCAAGCAGTCGCTGATGGAATTCGGCAAGACGTTGGTCAAGCTGTGCCTTGTCGTCGGCATCGCCGCGACCATCGCCTGGCCCCATGCCGCTGGCATCGATCGGCTGGTCGGCGCCGACCTGAACTCGGTTGGTGCGGCGATCAACGACATCGTTGACGCGATGCTACGCCCGATCGCAATGCTGGTCGGTGCGCTCGCGCTGTTCGACTTCGTCTGGCAGCGCCGCGCCTTCATGAAGCGCATGAAAATGAGCCTTCAGGAAATCAAGGACGAGTATAAGCAGTCCGAAGGTGACCCGAAGATCAAGGGCAAGATCCGCCAGCTCCAGATGAAGCGTTCGCGCAGCCGCATGATGGCGAACGTGCCAAAGGCAAGCGTAGTGATCACCAACCCGACCCATTATGCGATCGCGCTTCAATATGATCACGGCGCCATGGCTGCGCCGGTGGTGGTGGCAAAGGGCGTCGACGCGCTTGCACTCAAGATTCGTGAGATCGCCGGTGGGCATCATATTCCGCTGGTGGAAAATCGCCCTCTCGCCCGTGCGCTGTACGCCAGCGCCGAGATCGATCAGCCGATCCCGGTCGAACATTATGCCGCGGTGGCTGAAGTCATCAGCTACGTGCTGCGGATTTCAAAGAAGAGCTGATCCGCCGCGCAGGCCTATACCACTACCCGGCGGAGGCCAGGGCCCAGTTGCCATGTCCTTTGCAAAGACAGGATGCATCTGCACGGCGTCAAGACTGGCCCCGGCCTTCGCTGGGGAACCACTCAACCATTCAGCTTTCGTAGCACCGGAACCGAGCCCGGAATCCGTGCCCTCAAGCCTCGACGTCGTACTTCGCCAGCTCCACCCGCACGCGCAGGTCGATATCCGCAAGAATCTGCGCCAGCACCGGCTCGTCGGGCGTATCGAGCGTCTGCGACCACTGCGCGATCTCCCGCAGGCGCTCGACGCTGGGCACACCCACCAGCACTTCCTTGTGGAGATGGTCGAGCATCTCGACCCCGCGCTCGGCCTGGGCGGCAAGTCTCCGGCGACGATCCATCATCGGATCGGCAGCGGCAAGCGTCACCAGCATGGCGACGTTGGGCACCGGGTTGGTGACGTTGGTCTGCTGCTGAAGCGGGAGCGGCGCTGCGGCGGGCGCCTTCTCTTCGCGCGTCACCGAGAAGCTTTCCGCAGCCTTGGGCAACGCAGCCAGCAGGCTGTGCGCCATCAGTTGAGGGATATTCTCGATCCGCACGAAATACAGGTCCTTTGAGCCGCACCGGCCCATCCTTGTCCTATAAGAAGGTTACGGAAGTTTTTCCACTTTCCGAGGGGATTCATGAAGCGTCTGGCCGCACCGTTCCTGCTCCTGATGGCGACCGCCGGCTTTGTGCCGCACGCGGCCGCGCAGACGCGGATCAAGGACATTGTCGACGTCGAGAACGTCCGGGAGAACCAACTGGTCGGCTACGGCCTGGTGGTCGGCCTTGCCGGCACCGGCGACCGCCTGCGCAACACGCCCTTCACCGAGGAATCAATGCAGGCGATGCTCGAGCGCATGGGCGTGAACGTCCGCGGCACGGACATGAAGACGCAGAATGTCGCCGCCGTCTCGATCACCGCCACCATGCCTCCCTTCGCGCGCTCGGGCTCGCGGATCGATGTCCAGGTCGCCGCACTCGGCGACGCGTCCAGCCTCCAGGGCGGCACGCTGATCGCCTCGTCGCTGCGCGCACTCGACGGTGAAATCTACGCCGTCGCCCAGGGCAATGTCGCCGTGTCGGGCTTCAAGGGCCAGGGTGCCGCCGCCAGCGTCAGCCGCGGCGTCACCACCTCGGCCCGCATCGCCGGCGGCGGCATCATCGAGCGCGAAGTGCCCTATGCCCTCGCCTCGGCTACCAGCCTGAAGCTCGCGCTCAAGAACCCGGACTTCGCCACGGCCAGCCGCATCGCGGGCGCGATCAACAATCGGTTCGGCGGCACCGCCAAGGTGCTCGATCCCGGCACGGTGGAAGTCGCGCCAGGCGGCGGCTTTGGCGGCAATGTCATCGATTTGGTCACCCAGGTCGGCGACTTGCCGATCAAGGTCGACCAGCCTGCGCGCGTCGTGATCAACGAAGCCTCCGGCACCGTAGTCATGAACAGCGAAGTCAAGATCAGCCCAGTGGCGATCGCGCAGGGCGGGTTGACCATCACCGTCACCGAAACGCCGCAGGTCTCTCAGCCCGCGCCCTTCTCGGACGGTCAGACCACGGTCGTGCCGCGCACCCAGGTGCAGGTCGACGACGGCAGCGGCGCCAGCCTTGCCATGGTCAACGGCGCCTCGCTGCAGTCGCTGGTCAGCGGGCTCAACACGCTCGGCGTTTCCCCGCGAGACCTGATCACCATCCTTCAGGCGATCAAGACGTCCGGCGCGCTCCAGGCGGAAATCGAGGTACAGTGATGAACGACATCTCTCCTGTCTCCCTGCCCGCCGCGCCGGCCAAGCCGATGCCCAAGGTGGACGCCAAGAACCAGCAGACCGCGAAGGATTTCGAGGCCGTGTTCCTTGGCCAGATGACGCAGCTGATGATGTCCAGCGTCCAACAGGACGGCGACTTCAACGGCGGTGCGGGCGAAGAGATGTTCCGCGGCATCCTGGCCGAAAAGCTGGGAACCGAAATCGCAAAGCGCGGCGGGATCGGCCTTGCCCCCGTTGTCCTAGATCAAATCATCAAGCTTCAGGGTAAATGATGACCGAGCACCTCCTCGACGCCATGGTTTCGCTCACTTCGCTGATGGAGGAGGAGAGCGAGCAGCTGGCCCGCTCACCCTATCTTCCGGTATTGTCCGAAATCGCCAATGCCAAGCTGCGCCTCACCGGTCGCATCGAAGCCGAGGTCGCGCGGCTCAAGCGCGGCAATCAGAATTGGATGGCAGCCCTGGACGAGGAAGCGCGTACGCAGCTCGCCGACGTCACCCGCCTCCTGCTCGACGCGTCGGAGGTCAACAAGAAGGTCCTGTCTCGTCAGATCGAGTTGTCGTCCGAGATGATGGCCGCGATCGCCAAGGAGGCGAAGCGCCTGACCGGCACGCGCAACATCACTTATGGCGCATGCGGCGGGATGGGCGGCATGGACGCTCCGGCCCCGATCTCGATCAACGCGCGGCTGTAAACGCCCTCGCCCGCACGAAGCAAATGGCCCCGCCCTCACCCGAGGTGCGGGGTCATTTCGTTTTCACGTGAGCCGAAGCAAGCCCCTCGTCATACACGAGGGGACGCATCCGGGCGTCCACGGCAGATTTCGGCGCCAGCCGGGGTCTCGCCAAGCGCGGATATGTCGATGTCGGTTTGTGCGTGCGGCACTGCCGCAGCCCCCTGAAGACCGGGCGGCAAGAGGGATCGGCCGCCCGGCCGAAGTCCCGTAAAGTGCGACCCTCGGGGCTCTGGGCCCTATCTGGCACGCCTCGCTCGATCGGGAACTACGCAGTTTCCCTGATTGGTCCCGGATCGGGTCAACCAGGGAGCAGTCGGCGTCAGCTGCGGCCGATCGCGGACTTCATCATCTGCATCTGCTTGCGATACAGGTTGGTCATCGCGGTGAAGTCCGCCTGGACCTCGCCCATCTTGAGCAACTGGTCTTCCAGCGTGACGTTGTTGCCGTCGGGCTTGGTCTCGCTGATGTCCTTGTCGAAGATGATGCCGGCATTCACCGGCTGAACGGCCCCCAGGCTCTTCATCCGCCCGGTCAGCTCGACCTTGGGCTTCTGGATCATGCCGCTGCCGCCGACCAGGCCGGCAAAGCTCGGCTGCTCGACCTCGCGGGCTTTGTAGCCCGGCGTCTCGCTGTTGGCGATGTTGGTCGCGATCACCCGCTGGCGATCCGACAGATTCTGCATCCGCTCGCGAATGCCGGCAAGGATGGGAGGCGTGCTCATGCGTGTCAGAATCCGTAGCTGGTGGTGGCGGGGCTGGAGAGACGATTAAGCGCGGCTTGGTAATTCGCCAGCTGCGCGCTTTCACGCGCCGTAGACGCGCCGCCGCTCCCGGTGTTCTTGACGCCGTCGACCAAAGCCGCCTTGGTATCGTCCCAATAGAGCGAGCGATATGCGGTCTGCGACATGGAAAGGGCCGAGCCGATCTTGGACAAGGCGACCTTGGCATTATCCAGCGTCGAGAGGCTCAGCGCGCTGTTCAGGCCCAAACCGAAATTTCCGCCGGGCCGGACCTTCACGTCATCACTGCCGACCGTGGCCTGCTTGGCTATGCGCTGCGGCTCGATGCCCAGCTTGGCCAGCGCATCCTGGTTCGCTCTGCCGCTGATCAGCTCCAGTTCGTGGCCGGCCTTCATGGTGATGCGCAGCTGCTGCGTGCCATTGACCGTCACTGCCGTGACCGTGCCCTTGGATGCGCCCAGCGTGCTCTGAATGCGCGTGGCGATCGCCTTCAGCGTATCGCCCGCCTGGATCTCCACTCGGCGAAGAGCCCCGTCATCGGCGCGCATCGAGAAGAAATCGCCGGCCCGCAACGTCGTCTGGCTCGCAACTTTCTGCGACGCTTCGGCATTGATGACGCCCCGCGGCAGCCCAAGTGCCGATACCGCGCTCGCACCGCCCCGATCGGCCGCGATCCGCACAGGCTCGGTCCGGATCAGCGGCTGTCCGAACTGCTTGGTGCTCGCGATCGCGCCTGTCGCCGTATCGATTCGGGTGACGAACCCGTCGGTAGGACCGGTCCGCGTGCCCGCCAGATCGCCGGTGGTGCGACCGCCGGCATAGAGCGCGCCGTTCATGAACGCGAGACTGTCGATCTGGTCGTCCGCTGCCGTGCCGACATAGGTAACGCTGGCATTGCCCAGCCCCGCATCGATGCGCGCGACAAAGCCGTCGCGCCCGTCGCTCTTGGCATTGGCTTGTGTGCCCTGCACAGCGGCGCTCGTCGCGCCGCCAACGGCAATGCTGCCGTCCTCGGCCACGGCGATCGCGCGCACATCCGCCGTGCCCAGGCTGATGCTGCCCAGGTCGGTGGAAAGCGCGTTCGCCTGGAACTTCATCACCGACGCGACGCCGTTCGTGGACACGACCGCCAGCAGGTTACCGTCCTGACCGACCGCCAACGCGTTGATGGAGTCCGCCCCCGCACCGGCGATCGTGCGCTGCTCGGCGACCTTGCCGTTGCTGCCGATCCGCGCGACGAATGCGTCGCCGCCATTGGCCGCGGTGCGTCCCGCGACAAAGACCGACCCGTCAGCTCCCACCGTGACGGCCTTGGCCGCATCGGCGCCGCCGGAACGGAGAACGGTTGCGAATTGCTCGTCGCCGTTCGCGGCATATTTGGCGACCACCATGTTGGCATCGGCAGAGGTGATGCCATTGAAGCTGCCGGTCACGTTACCCGCCACGACGATGCTGCCATCGGAACCGACCGAGACTGCGGCACCCGAGGAAGCGCCATTGGCACCCAGGCTTCGCTGCCACACCACCTTGCCTGTGCTGTCCATCTTGGTCAGGTACAAATTGTTGTCGCCGTCGGACCGGTTCGTGCCCAGATCGCCGCTGGTCGTACCGACCACATAGGTGTTGCCTTGCGCATCGGTAGTGGCTGCCGCCGCATCCGTGCTGGCATAGGCGTTGCTGGTCTTGGTGGTGGTCGTCGTCACCTTACCGGCGGAATCAGTCGACGCGGTGGTGACCGTCGTCGTCTTGCCGGAGAGTTCATTCTGCGCGGTTGTCTGCCGATCAAGCGCGGCGATGTTGCCCATCGAGATTTGGACGTTGCCACTTGCCGGATCGTTCAGTCGAAACACGCGCGCGGCGGTCGGGGCGTCCAATGGCGTCTGCCCAGCGGCGACTACCAACGAGTCCTTGGCATCCACTTGCTCCAGGCTAACCTTTTCCAGGCTCAGCGGGGTCTTGAGCGTGATGCCCCATTTGCCATCGCTGGTCTTCTCCGCGACAAAGCTCGCTGACCAGCGCTTCTCCGGCTCGCCCGCGGCGTCGGTCTTGGGCGTGCCGTCTGGATTGTAGACCAACGACGCTTTGATCGCCGCGTTCAGCTGATCGACCACCGAATTGATCGTGGGCGGCTGCGTGCCCTGCGAAAGGTCGACGCTGAGCGTCTCGGTCGAGGTGCCGCGCGTCAGGTTGATCTTGAACTGTTCCTGGCCTGTCAGCCCGGGAACGGCTTCCGTGCGCGTCTTGACGATGCCTTTTCCATCCGCTTCGTAAGGCGACCCGGTGACGAGCTTGGTGGAAGATACAGTGGTGCTGCTGTTCCCGAAGGACAGGTTTACCAAGTCCGATGGCGCTGAGCCGATGAAGCCCTGAAGGTCCGCTAGTCCCTTGGCAAAGGCTTTCTGATACTGCGTGCGTTGCGCGTCGGAGGTCTTGGTCGAGCTCGCCGCCTCGGCAAGCACACGCAGCTTGTCCAGCGCTTTGAACGCCGTGAAGCTCGTCGCCACGTCGTCGGTCAGAATCACGCCCGCGCTGTCGGTGGTGGCCTTGTCGATGATGGTCTTGGAACCGAGGACCGCGCTCAGCTGCGCGGAGATCGACTTGCCGGTCGTTGGATCCTTCCACGGAGGTGTGGTCGTCTGCGCGGCGAACAGCGCCTTAGCGGTGCGCACCGCTTTGCTGTCGAACGCGATGGGCGCGAAACTGGTCATTGAGTTCGTGCCTGTAAGCAGGCTCAGCCCGACCAGACTTCCCGATAAATTAACCGACATCGCGACCCCGCATCCGCATCACCCTCCTATAATAGAGGGACATGTGACCCGCCATGTGCGGCCACGACCATTAATTTTGCGTGAGGGTCCCCGACCATGAGCCTGATGGCGCCGATTGCCGAACCGCCCGAACTCAAGCGTTTCAGCGGCCCGCAGCGCGCGGCCGCACTGATGCTGGCGCTCGGCAAGGAACATGGTGCGCCGATCTGGGAGCAGCTGTCGACCGAAGAGATCAAGGAGCTCTCGTCGAACATCGCTGGCCTTGGCCGCGTGCCATCTACGGTGGTCGAGCATCTGCTGATCCAGTTCACGGGCGAAGTCGCCTCGATGGCCTCGATGCACGGCAGCTATGAAACCACCGAGCGCCTGCTCGGCGGAATTCTGCCCAACGAAAAGGTCCGTGAGATCATGGAGGACATTCGTGGTCCTTCCGGCCGCACCATGTGGGACAAGCTGTCGAACGTCAGCGAAAGCGTCCTCGCAGGCGCACTGAAGCACGAATATCCGCAGACGGTCGCGGTGATCCTTTCCAAGCTGCGCCCGGATCACGCCGCGCGCGTGCTGGCAGAGCTTCCGCGCGAGTTCTCGGTCGACGTCATCATGCGCATGCTGCGCATGGAGACCGTCCAGAAGGATGTGATCAACCAGGTCGAACAAACGCTCAAGAGCGAGTTCATGACCAACCTGTCGCGTTCGCAGAAGCGGGACCCGCACGAGGCCATGGCCGAGCTGTTCAACTCGCTCGACCGCTCGACCGAGGAAGCGATGCTCACGGCGCTCGACAATAAGGCGCCCGAAAGCGCCGAGCGCATCCGCGCCCTCATGTTCACCTTCGAGGATCTGGCCGGCCTGCTGCCCGCCGCCGTCGCGGTGATCGTCCGCAACGCCGACAAGCGCGAAATGGCGCTGGCGCTCAAGGGTGCGCCCGAGGAGCTCAAGAAGCTGTTCTTCGGCGCGATGACCGAACGTGCGGCAAAGCTGATGCGCGAGGACATGTCTGCGATGGGTCCGGTCCGTGCCCGCGATTGCGAAGAAGCACAGTCGACACTGGTGCGCCTGGCCAAGAACCTGGCCGACCGCGGCGAGATCCTGCTGGTCGATCCCAAGTCCGACGACGCGATGATCATCTAAGGAATGGCGACCATGACCTTCCAGACCGTTGAGCGTTTCGCTTTCGACCGCATCTTCTCGCTTGGCGCCGAGGATGCGAACGCCGCCCCCGCGCCCGACCTCGATCTGGAGGTAAGCGCACTCAAGGCCGAGATCGCGCTGATGAAGGCCGATCACGAAGCCCAGGTCGCGCTCGCCCGCGCCGAAGGGTTCGAAGCCGGGCTGCAACAGGCCCGAGCCGAACGCGACGTGGCGCTGCTCAGCGCGGTGGATGCGCTCCAGGCCGGTATCGAAGCGCTCGACGAGCGCTTCGCTGAGGTATCGGAGCGCGTCACCGGCGAAGCCGCCGAGATCGCGCTGGCCGCAGCCGACATGATCGCCGGCCGCGCGCTGGAAACGGCGCCCGCCGACACCATCGACCAGGCGATTGGCCGCGTGCTCGGCACCGTCGCCCGCGGAACCGAGCTGGAGATCCGCGTCCATCCCGACCTGATCGAGATGGTCGAGACCAAAATCGCCGAACGTCAATCCAAGGACCGCCGTCGCCTCGCCCTCACTGTGATCGGCGACGTGACTCTCTCCCCGGGCGACGCGATGATCGGCTGGGACCAGGGAGGGCTCTCGCTCGACGCCGGCGCCCGCCGCCAGGCCGTGCAGGCCGAACTCGCCGCTCTTCTTCCCAGCGCTGCCGACGCCATCAACTAAGCACCCGCAAACCCGGAGGTCACCGCCACAAGCGTACGCTTGGGCCGGTGACCTGTTTTGCGTCGAAGCGTGAAGAACGCCCTCCGTATCTTCACTAGGCAAAAAATTCCCACCCGGCACAAACTGCCGCCCGCCACCCTCCTATAAGTTAACCGAGGGGCATTTCCGCCCCATGGTCCACTTGGCGGGGCGGTTTTGGAAGCGATCAAGAAACTAGTCGGGCAGATTGGCCCGCAGCGGCTGATGATAATGGGAGGCGTCGCGTTCGCGCTGCTCGCCGCCCTGACCTTCATGGCCACCCGCGGCTCGGCTCCCCAGCTCGGCTACCTCTACACCGACCTCGATCCTTCGGCGGCGGCGACCATCACCGAGAAGCTCAAGGCACAGAACGTGGAATACACGCTCTCGGCCGACGGCACGTCGATCATGGCGCCGCAGGACAAGTTGGCCGAACTGCGCATGAGCATGGCCGGCGAGAAGCTGGGCGGAAAGATCGGCTATGAGGTCCTCGACGAGGAACAGCCCTTCGGCGTCTCGGCCAGCCGCGCCAAGATGAACGAGACCCGCGCCGTCGAGGGCGAGCTCTCCAAGTCGATCCAGACCATCCAGGACGTCAGCGCCGCGCGCGTCCACATCGTCATGCCCGAGCGCGCGATGTTCGCGAACGAGAGCCGCAAGGCCACCGCCGCCGTCACCGTCAAGACCAAGGGTCACCTCTCGTCCGAGAGCGTCGCCTCGATCCGCTATCTCGTCTCCTCCTCGGTGCCTGAGCTTTCGCCCGAAGCGGTGTCGGTGGTCGACCAGACCGGCGCCCTGCTCGCTCGCGCCGGTGATGCCAGCACCGCCGGTGCCGGCGATGCCGACGAGCGCCAGGCCGCCGTCGAGACCAAGCTTCGCCAGGAAGTGGAATCGCTGCTCGAGCCGATCGTCGGCCAGGGTAAGGTCCGCGCCGAAGTGTCGGCCCAGATCGACCGTGATCAGACCCGCGAGGAAGCCAATGTCTTCGATCCCGACAAGCAGGTGATCTCGCGCCAGGTCACCGTCGAGAGCGGCGACCAGAACCAGGAGAATGACGCGGCACCCGGCCTCGCCACGGTCGGCGCCCAGCTGCCCGAAGCGCAGGGCCAGGCCAACAATGCGCCCGGCGCCTCCAAGAATTCGCGTTCGAACCAGAATTCCGAAGACACCACCTACGACAACAGCTCGACCAAGACCGTCACGCTGCGCACCCCAGGCAAGATCACCCGCCTCTCGGTCGCGGTGATGGTCGATGGCGGCGAAAAGGGCCTGCCCCAGCAACAGATGCAGCGCCTCCAGCGCCTGGTCGAGAATGCAGTCGGCATGGACTCCGAACGCGGCGACAGCGTGGTCGTGGAAAGCATGCGCTTCACCGGCGACGACAGCTTGGCGGACAAGGACACCGGCTTCTTCTCCACTCTCCCGATGGACAAGATCTGGGGCCTCATCCAGATCCTCGTGATCGGCGCGATTGGCCTGATGGCGATCCGCATGCTGAAGCCCAAGGCCGCCGCGCCCGAACTGCCCGCCCTTGTGGCTGCAGATGGCGGCCAGCTCTCTGCCCAGTCACCCGAGATGCTGGCCCTGGCCGAGCGTGCCGCCGATGGCGACGCCGACGCGATGAAGCAGCTCGAAGCGATGGGCAGCGAACAGCAGCCCCTGCTCGATCAGGAAATCGCCCTCGCTCAGGTAGACGGGCGCATCAAACTCTCCGCGCTCAAGCGCATCGGCGACGCCATCACTGCAAGCCCGCCCGAAGCGGCTTCCGTGATCCGCCAATGGATGAATGCATAAGGACATGGCCATGAACACCGAACCCCATGACATCATCCCCAGCGACGCCTCCGATCCGGCCGGTCCCGTGTTCGAGGACTTCACCGGCGGCGCTGCAGACCATGCCGCTGCGCAAGGTTCCGAAGCACTCGAAGCCGTCCATGACGTGCCCGTAAAGGTTCAGGCGGTGCTCGGCCGCGCCCGCATGCCGGTCGGCGAACTGCTCCAGCTCGGCTCAGGCACGGTGGTCGAGCTTGATCGCCGCGTCGGTGAGCCGGTGGACATCTTCGTCAACGATCGCCTGATCGCCCGCGGCGAAGTGGTGCTGATCGACAACGCGCTAGGCGTCACCCTCACCGAAATCGTGCGGCAGGACCGTTGATGTCGGCCATCCGCATGTTGTTGGTTGGCGTACCCGGCAGCGAGTTTCGGCTTGCCGCCGAACTCGCCCGCGGCTCGGGCGCCGACGTCACCATGGCCGACACGGCTGACCAGGCGCTTGAAATGCTCCGCGCCGAGGGTGCCGACCTGGTCATGATCGATGTCGAGACCGACGTGCCCGGCTTCATGGCGCGTCTGCGCGCCGAACGCTTCCCGGTGCCGGTGCTGGCCTGCGGGATCGAAGCGCCGGCTGAGCGTGCCGTCGCCGCCATCCGCGCCGGTGCCCGCGACTATGTCCCCCTGCCCCCACAGCGCGATCTGATCGCCGCCGCCATAGCCTCGGTGGTGACGCGCAAGCCCTCCAGCAGCATCGGCGCCCATCCCGCGGTGGCCCGCGCCATGGCACTTGCCGGCGCGGTCGCCCCGACCGGCGCGCCAGTGCTTGTGACGGGTGAGAAGGGCAGCGGCAAGGAAACCATGGCCCGCGCCATCCATGACGCGTCCGGGCGGGGCGACCCGCTGCTGGTCGCCGAATGCGCCGGCGTCGCCGCCGAGGTGCTCGAATCCGATCTGTTCGGCCACGAAGCCGGCGCCTTCCCCGCTGCCGCGGCACGCCGCATCGGCCGCCTGGAGCAGGCCGGCACTGGTAGCATCATCCTGCGCGAAGTGGGTGCGCTTGCCCCCACCACTCAGGCCCGCTTGCTCGCCGCGATCATCGAAGGCCGCTTCACGCGGATCGGTGGCACCGAGCCGGTGCCGTTCCGCGCGCGTCTGATCGCCACCACCAGCATGGACCTGGAAGACGCCGTCGAAAGCGGCAGCTTCCGCGCCGACTTGCTCGTCCGGCTAGGGCTGGTCCGCGTCGCCGTGCCGTCCCTGCGCGAACGCGGCGACGACGTGATCCAGTTGGCCAGGCACCTGGCCGAACGCCTCGCCCACAATGACGGCGTGCTCGTCCGCCCGTTCAGCGACGCCGCGCTGGCATTGCTCGCCGGTTATCCTTGGCCGGGCAACATCCGCGAGCTTGAGGATTGCGTGCATCGCGCAGTGCTGCTCGCTGCAGGTACGGAGATCGACGCCGGGGACTTCGTCCTTTCGGACGGCACGCGCCTGATCGACCTTGAACAGAGCGAACCGAACCGCTTTCAGATCGAGAGCCTGGTCGGCCGCACGGTGGAAGAAGTCGAGCGCGAGCTGATCCTGCACACGCTGGTGCGCTGCCAGGGCAACCGCACTTCGGCCTCGAACATCCTGGGCATTTCGGTGCGCACCATGCGCAACAAGCTGCGGACGTTCATCGAAGCCGGCATCGCCGTCTCGCCTGCGATCTGATGGTGGAGGGGCCCTCTCCTTCCCATCTCCCTCTCCCGCCTGCGGGAAAGGGCCGGGGTGAGGGTCAGTCTACCACAGGCGACACGCTCAAGATCACTCCACACACCCTCACCCAACCCTCTCCCGCAAGCGGGAGAAGGCTAGAAGGCTCGAACCGCTGATGCCTCCCGCGATCAACACTCTCTTCCAGCGCATGGGCCTGAACCGCGACCTAGCGCTCGCCGGCGCGGTCATCGCGATCATCGCGATGCTGATCCTGCCGATCCCGGGCTGGCTGCTGGATATGGGCCTGGCGCTCTCGATCACCGTGTCGGTCATGATCCTCATGACCTCGCTGTTCATCGAAAAGCCGCTGGAACTGTCGGCCTTCCCGACGATCCTGCTGGTCGCGACGATGCTGCGCCTTGGTTTGAACCTCGCCTCCACCCGCCTGATCCTGACTCATGGCCATGAAGGCCCCGACGCCGCCGGCGGCGTGATCGGGGCGTTCGGCGAGTTCCTGATGGGCGGCGACGTCATCATCGGCCTCACCATCTTCATGATCCTGATCGTGATCAACTTCGTGGTGATCACAAAGGGTGCGGGTCGTATTGCAGAAGTGGCAGCACGCTTCAGCCTCGATTCGATGCCCGGCAAGCAGATGGCGATCGACGCCGATCTGTCCGCAGGCATGATCGACGAGACCCAGGCCAAGGAACGCCGCGCCGAAGTCGAGGCCGAAAGCGGCTTCTACGGTTCGATGGACGGTGCCTCGAAGTTCGTGAAAGGCGACGCGGTCGCCGGGCTGCTCATCACTGCCGTCAACGTCATCGTCGGCTTGCTCGTCGGCGTCACTTCGCACGGTCTTCCGATCGGCGAGGCTTTCCACACCTACACCGTACTCACTGCCGGCGATGGCCTGGTCAGCCAGATTCCGGCGCTGATCATCTCGATCGCCGCGGGCCTGCTCGTCTCCAAGGGCGGCATCGCGGGCAAGACCGGCGCGGCGCTCGGCGACCAGCTCGGCCGCTATCCCAAGGCGTTCGGCATGGTCTCGTTCCTGATGGGTGCGCTCGCGCTCATGCCGGGGCTGCCCTTCATCCCCTTCGCCGCTTTCTCCGGCGCTGCCGGCTACGCCGCCTGGAAGATGAGCAAGAAGGCCGAAGCCAAGCAGGTCATGGAACGCGTCACCGCCGCCCAGGAACAGGCCGCGGTCGCGTCGGCGATCGTCGAGCAGCCCATCTCCGAAACGCTCGCGATCGACGCGGTGCGCATCGAGATCGGCTACGCCCTCCTGCCGATGATCAATGAAGCCGAGCGTGAGCCGCGGCTCGACGATCAGGTCCGCGCGCTGCGCCGTCAGATGGCGACCGATTTCGGCTTCGTGCTGCCTTCGGTGCGCATCATCGACAATATGGGCCTCCAGCCCAACGAATACGTCATCACCATCAAGGAGACGGAGGCCGCACGCGGCAACATCCGCCTCGACAAGCTGCTGCTGATCAATCCCGGCGGTGCCCCTGTCGGCCTGCCAGGCGAAACGACCCGCGAGCCGGTATTCGGCCTGCCCGCCTTGTGGATCGATCGCGAGCTTCGCGACGAAGCCGGCTTCCGCGGCCTGACCGTGGTCGAATGCGGCACGATCATCACCACGCACCTGACCGAACTGGTCAAGGACAACATCGCCGACTTGCTTTCCTACACCGAAACGCAGAAGCTGCTGACCGAAGTCCACAAGGACTCGGAAAAGCTCGTCGCCGACATCATCCCGTCCAAAGTCTCGATCTCCAGCGTCCAGCGCATCCTTCAGAACCTGCTGTCGGAAGGCATCTCGATCCGCGATGTCCCCACGATCCTGGAAGGCATCGCCGAAGCCGCGCCGCTGACCAACAACCTGACCCAGATGACCGAACATGTCCGCTCGCGTCTGGCCCGCCAGATCAGCGCCAGCCAGGTCCGCGGCGACGCCATCCCGGTGGTCACGCTGTCACCGGAATGGGACCAGGCATTCGCGGAATCGATCCTTGGTTCGGGCGACGAGCGTCAGCTGGCGATGGCGCCGTCGATGCTCCAGAAGTTCATCGCCTCGACCCGCGAGACCTATGACCGGCTGGCGCAGGATGGCGAGATCCCCTGCCTGCTCACCAGCCCGTCGATCCGCCCATTCGTCCGCTCGATCATTGAGCGCGTGCGCCCGGCGACCGTGGTGATGTCGCAGAACGAGATCCATGCCCGCGCCCGAATTCGCGCGCTCGGCACCATCGGGTGATTACTCTCCTATAATGATCAACGTGGTCCCTTGAGGGGCCGGGCAAGAGGCGCCTGAATGCAGATCAACGCTTTCGGTTTTCCGCTTGGGACCAGCATCGCCGGCGGCAACGCCGCGGGTGCGCCGGCCCTGGGTTTTCTTCAGGCGCTAGGCGTCGCCGGCGCGGGTCAGGCCGTTGCACCGACGGGCGGCGTCGCCATCATGCCGGCTACCAGCCTGGGCGACATGGGTCAGACCATCGGTCTCATGGCCGGCGCGCAGCCGGGCACGGGCGTCAACGATGCGCGGCTGCCCGCCGCAGCCTTTTCCGTTTCAAGCGCGCCTAGCCCACTCTTGCCGCAGGGCAACGCGCTGGCCAGCCCCACGACGCTTTCCGCGACGCCAACCGCGCCCACGCTGGCAGCGGATACGGCGAATGCGGCGGATGTGGCGCATGTGACCGTCCTTCCCGCAGCACAGCCTGCGCCTGAAAAGCCGATCCTAGCGTCGCTACAGACGACCACCTCCTTGTCGGGCCTGCTCGCAACTGCGGTGCGACCAGTGGCCGAGGCGCCTGCCGCACCGCCTGCCGCGCCGCCTGCCGCACCGCCTGCCGCACCGCCTGCCGCGCCGCTTGCCGCCGGTACTGCCACGCCCGTGAAACCCGGGTCAGCCCAACCCGTCATCGCCGATGCGGCTCTAGCCCCGGCACCGGCGCAGGTGCCGCTCGACGACAGCGACGCTGTCCTTGCGGCAAATCCGCAGCCCGTTGCCGTGGAAGAGCCCGCAACGCCGGCCAAGGGCAAACCCGCCAAGCCTGCGGATCAGGAAACCGATTCGTTCCTCCCAGCCGAGGGAGCCCCTCAGCCCCTCGTCGCCGCGCCTGTCGCTCCTCATCTCGCGCCGCAGCAGGTGACCGCACAACCGCCGGCCGCGCAGAAGCAGGCTGAGACCCAGCTTCAGGCCGCTGGCCGCCAGCCGCGTGCCCCCGGCACCCAGACCGCTGGTACCGAGGCGCTCCGCAAGCCCGGCGCCGAAACGGCGCAGTTGGACAGCGGAGCCCAGTCGCAGCTCGGCGACGCGGTCGGCGGTGACTTCGCCCGCGCCGTGCAGGCCGCAGCGGGCGACAATAGCGCATTCGCGCAGGACGGGGGCCAGCCCCACGAGCAGCAAGCGAAGTTCGAAGGCACCGCCGCTGCGGTGTCGCAACCCGCCCACACCGCGCCGAGCACCGGCACCACGGCTGCCGCGCCCGCCGCGCCGCTCGCGCAAGAGCCGGTCGTCGCCACGCGCGCCGGTCAGTTTGGCCATGCCATGGGCGTGGAGATCGCGCGCAAGGTCGAAGCCGGGGAGGAAACGCTGCGCGTCCGCCTCAACCCAGACAATCTGGGCCGCATCGAAGTGACGCTTGCCTTTGACGACGGCGCGCTGAAGGCGACCGTGCGCGCGGAGAGCCAGCGTGCGCTCGACTTGCTGCGCCAGGACATGCCCGATCTCGCCCGCACGCTTGACCAGGCCGGCGTCCGCACCGACGCGCAGAGCTTCCGCTTCGAAACGCGTGCCGACACCGGCAGCGGCCAGCAACAAGGGGGCAATCAGCAGCAGCGCGGGCACAACCCGCAGCAGCAGCACGCCCAAGCCGACGATCTCGAACCCGCTCCTGCGTATCGCGCGATCCGCGCCGATGGGCAGGTCGACCTTCTCGCCTGAGGACTGACCATGACGACCGTGAACACCAACGCCGCCGCGATCACCGACGCCAAGACCCAGGCCGCGTCGACGAAGCTCAGCGCCGACTATGACATGTTCCTGAAGCTGCTGACCGCGCAGATGCAGAACCAGGATCCGCTCGATCCGATGGACACCGCGCAATACACCCAGCAGCTGGTGCAATATTCGCAGGTCGAACAGTCGATCGAGCAGACCTCGACGCTCAAGACCATGCTCGCCACCATGGGGACGCAGAACCTGACCCAGGCTTCGTCGCTGATCGGCCGCGCGGTCGAGACCGACAGCGCCACCGCCGGCCTCGCGACCGGCTCGCCCGCCCAGTGGGTGTGGGACGCCCCGCGCAACGCCGCCACCATCACCGCCACGATCAGGGACGACAAGGGCAAGGTCGTCGACACCCGCGACGTCAAGGCCGGCGCCGCCAGCGGCACCTTTGAATGGGACGGCAAGACCAGCGCGGGCAAGGAACTGGCCGGCGGCAACTACACCGTGTCGCTCGACGGTGTCGACGCCTCGGGCAACAAGGTCGCGGTAACGCCGCACGCAGTGGGCAAGGTCAGCGACGTTCAGCTCGAAGGCAACAACGTGCTGGTCACGATCAACGGCATGCAGATCTCTTCCGGCCGGCTCGTCCGCATCGGCTGAACCCTGCCGCCTTTCCGGCTTCCAGGCGCCGGCGGCATGCTCTTGGGGCACGCCGCCGGCGCTTTGCGTTGAGGGGGTTCCCGAAACGGCCCCGGGGCAAACCCGTAGCGGGCATCTGCTGAGCCTGCCGGGCGGTCGCGGGCCTACCGCCTTGCTATAATGAAAGAAGAGAAGCGGGCGGGCCGGTTCATCCCCTCTACGGACCGCCCGCTTCTCCCCCTATCCGTGTTTTTCCCTAGGCACGGCTGTACAAGCGTAGCGCAGGCCGGTTGTTCGCAACCGGCCTGCTTTCGTTTGCGGGTCGCCGATGGGCGCCCTTCTCCCGCGCAGCACGCACGAAAAAGGGCCGCGCAGTTCCCTGCCGGCCCCTTTCAGATCGCAGCTCTCAAGCGGGCGTCAGTGCACTCGCGCCTCCGCGCGGCGGCCCAGCTCGCGGGCATGCGCGCTCACCAGGCACAGCTCGGCATAGAGCCGGTCCCAGAACGGTGCTGGGATATCCAGTGGCATCTCGCCGCCTTGCTTCAGCCCCAGGCAGGCGGCCGGCTGGAGCGCCAGCGCGAAGCGCGTGCCGAACGTCCCATCCACCTGCTCTTCGGGCAGCGCGTGCGGCACGGCGAGCCTGGCGGACATGATATAGCCCGAAAGCACTTCGACCCCATAACCGTCTAGCAGCACGCGCGGTTGGCCGTTCACGTCGGGCCGTTCCAGGACGATCAGCGCGCCCCGGGGATGCTCCTCCACGCTCACCCGCAGGCGGCTGCCGAACGCATCGGTAATTTCACGAATTCGAGGGAACAAGTGTAACACTCCTGTCTCCCTTCCTTATAGAAGAATAAACCATCGCCCGTGCCGCTGCGGCGAACAAAAAAAGAAGGCCGGGATGTTTCCATCCCGGCCTCCAGATAGTCAGGGCCGTAAATCCAGACGGGAAGCCTGGTCTTAACGGAACAGCGACGTGATGGTCTGCGGCGCCTGGTTGGCGATCGACAGAGCCTGGACACCCAGCTGCTGCTTGACCTGCAGAGCCTGCAGACGAGCAGATTCCTTGGCCAGATCGGCATCCACCAGGTTGCCGATGCCGCCTTCGATGGCGTCCGACAGCTTGCTCACGAAGCTCGACTGACCGTCGATCTTGCGCGAAGCCGAGCCGAGCACGCTCAGCTTGGTGTTGACCACCTTCTGCTGCGCGTCGAGGTTGTTGACCATCGTCTTCGCGGTCGCTGCGTCCGTGAACGTTGCGCCGAGAGCGGTGACAACAGCACCGAAGTCCTGGTTCGCAACCGTCAGGGGCGAGGCAGTCGTGTCAGTCGACTGCAGCGCGCTGACGCTGCCGCCGCTGGCCTTCAGCAGGTTGGTTCCGTTGAACTCGGAGGAGTCGATGACCGTATTGATCTGCTCCTTGAGTGCATCGAAATCCTTGCCGATGGCCGTACGGCTGTCGGCATCCAGGCCCGCGTCGGAAGCTTCCGTCGCCTTCGCCTTCATCTGGTTCATCAGGTCCGAGATCTGCTCGGCACCGGCGACTGCGACGTCAGTCGTGCTCTTGGCACGGCTGAGCGACGAAGACACCGCCTTCAGGCCGCCAACGTCGCCACGGAGGGTCTGGGCGATCGTGAACGATGCCGAGTCATCCTTGGTCGACGCAACGCTCAGGCCGGTGTTGATGCGGCTCTGAACCTGCGACAGGCCCTTGTTGGTGTCGTTGAGGCTCTGGAGAGCCGCCATTGCACCGGTGTTCGTGTTGACAGAGAAACCCATGATAATCTTCCTTCTAGGATAAGAACCGCTTCTGCGGTCCGGGTCGGAAGCGCCGACCCTCGACTTGATGCGTCTGCACCTTGCCCTTCCATCATGGGAAGAAATTCATGACCAACCAAATAATCTCGAAAATTTAGATGGTTACCATAAAGTAAACATGCCCGGCTTGTGCTTTGTTACTGTTCCAGCATGGAAAAATCCTCCCCCAAAGGGCGTAGGGATCATGCGCAGCATGGTGGAGGGGCAGGCGCCACAAGCATGCGGGTCACGCGCCTGCCTCTCACCAGCGTCCCGGTCCCCTCGCCTTCCAGAAGAGGATCGCCAGATTGCTCAGCCGGGAGACCACAAACAAAAAGCCCGCCCGGGTCTCCCCGGGCGGGCTTTCCTGTCAGCAGGAGCTGAAAATCAGAACGGAAACAGCGCGTCGTAAATCTGCTGCCCCCAGCGCGCCTGCTGCGCGTCGGTCAGCTGGCCCTTGCCACCATAGATCACGCGTGCCTCGGCGATCTGGCTGTGCTGGATCGAATTGTCGCGGGCGATGTCCTCGGGCCGGATGATGCCCGTGACGATCAGCTCGCGCATCTCGAAGTTCACGCGCACTTCCTGGCGGCCCTTGATCATCAGGTTGCCGTTCGGCAGCACCTGGGTGACGATCGCGGCCATCGTCATGTTGATCGTCTCGGATCGGTTGGTGGATCCGCCACCGGCATATTTCGATCCCGAATTGGTCTCGAACACCTTGCCCGCATCGGCGCCCAGCACGTCGGCGACCGGCTTGATGCCCAGCAGATTGCCCAGCCCGCCATTTTCAGAGCCGCCCCGCGTGCGCGACGTCGTGTTGCCCAGATCGGCCTTGTCCTGGATGTTGATCTTGATCTTCAGGATGTCGCCCTGCTCGCGCGCGCGCTGGTCGCGGAAGAACGCGCCCGCGCCGGTGCGGAACAGCGATGCGCTCGCCTGCTGCTGGGGCGCTGGGCCGGCGATCTGCGCGCCCATGGCACCTGGGCGGCGCGCGCGGTCGGCCGGTGCCGCCAGCGACGCCTCCAGTTCGGGCGTGTCGATCGGCGACATTTCGGACAGCTTCGGCGCCTTGCCGACCTGCTTCAAACGGCCCGCGGCACCGCAGCCCGACAATGTGGCGCCCAGCGCCACGACGAGAATGATCTTGCGCATAAACGAACTCCTTACGGTGCGGAGACCCGGACGACGCCGGATCCATCCACCATGCCATCGAGCGTGCGGCTCGTGCTGTTGGTCACCACGCGGACCATGTCGCCCTTTCCGCCTCCGGTCAGCGCCCGGCCCGATGCGGTGATCAGCAGCGTGCCGCTGGCCAGCTTGATCGTCACCGGCTCGCCGCGGCGGACCAGCTGCGGGGTCATCACGTCGGTGCGGCGCACGATCGTGCCCGGCGCCAGGTTGCGCGTGGCTTCCATGCCCGCGGCATCCTCGATGCCCAGCGCCCCGCGTGCCGCGGCGACGGTACGGCCCTCCATCGTGAAGTCGCCCGCTTCCAGCCGGTCGCCCTTGGACACGGCATGGCCGAGCACCGCGACCTGCACGTCCTCGGCGGGTCCCGCCAGCAGCGCGAGTGCCAGGAACAGGCTCATCAGCGCAGCTGGCTGGTGGTGGCCAGCATCTCGTCTGCCGTCTTCACGACGCGGCTGTTCATTTCATAGGCGCGCTGCGCGGTGATCAAGTTGGTGATCTCGGCAACCGGATTGACGTTGGATGCCTCGACAAAGCCCTGCATCAGCGTGCCCATGCCGGGCTCGCCCGGTGCGGCGACGGTCGGATTGCCCGATGCCGCGGTTTCCAGGAACAGGTTCCCGCCCTTCGCTTCCAGGCCACCTTCGTTCATGAACGTCGCGAGTTCCAGCTGGCCCAGCTGCTGCGGCTGCGCGTCGCCGGCGATAACCGCCTGGACCTGGCCCGACTTGGATACCGTCACGTCGACCACATTCTGCGGCACGGTGATGTCCGGCAGCACGCGGAAGCCGTCATTGGTTACCAGCTCGCCCTGGTCAGAAACGCCGAACGAACCGTCGCGGGTATAGCCAGTGGTGCCGTCGGGCAGCTCGATCTGGAAATAGCCATGGCCCTGGATCGCCAGGTCATAGCGGTTGTCGGTCTGCTGGGTCGCACCCTGCTCGTTGATGCGATAGACTGCGGCGGTCTTCACGCCGGAACCGATCTGGATGCCGGTCGGCACGTTGGTGGTGGCGCTCGACGCCGAACCCGGACGCACGACCTGCTCGTACAGAAGGTCCTGGAACTCCGCGCGCTGGCGCTTGAAGCCAGTGGTGTTCATGTTGGCAATGTTGTTCGAGATGACGTCGACATTGGTCTGCTGTGCGAGCATGCCGGTGCCGGCGATGGAGAGCGTACGCATGGGTCTGTTTCCTCTGATTTAGTGCGCGTCAGCCGACGCGGCTAAGCTTGTCGATTGCCGACTTGCGCATGTCGGCCATGCTGTCGGCCAGGCTCTTGCTGGTCTGGTAGGCGCGCAGGATCTCGACCATGTCGGTCGTTTCCTGGATGGCGTTGACGTTGGATCCTTCGATGCCGCCGCCGCGGATCCGGGTCTCGGCGGACGGCAGTTCGCGGCCGCCCTGGCCACGCAACAGACCGTCGCCGCGCGGGTCGAGCTGCGCTTCGTCGAACGAGGTCACAGCGAGCCGGCCCAGCGGGCCGGTGCGCCCGTTGATCGTGCCGTCCAGGCCGATGGACAGGTTGGGGGCCTCTTCGGGCGGGATCGTGATCGGCTTGCCGCCCTCGCCCAGCACCTTGTTGCCGCTGGAGGTGGCGAGCTCGCCGGTGGGCAGCATCTTGAGCAGACCGGCACGCGTATAGGCAGTCGTGCCGTCCGGCGCCTCGACGCTCAGATAACCCTTACCTTCGATCATCACGTCCAGCGCGTTGCCTGTCGGCTGGAACGTGCCTTGGGTGGCGTCGTGCACGGCGCCGTAATCCAGCACGAACGACGTCTTGTTCGCGGGCTTTATGACGCTGTCGGTCTTCTCGACATATTCACGGAACACCGGCTGCTCGCGCTTGAAACCGGCCGTATTCATGTTCGCGAGATTGTTCGCGGCAACATCCATACGGCGGCGGAGCGCCTGTTCCTGGCTCAGCAATACATAAGAGGAGATGTCCACCGGACCGTCCTTCACTTTTTTGTCGCTAGGCAGAAATTGCCGGGTGACGCCTCTATAATAGGAAGAAATCGGGCGGCTCGGTCGCCGGAACGCAGATTTTCTAGAGGACCCAGGAATGTCGTCTGCCGAGATCGTCGAAGAAGGTGCCACGCCGGCACCCACTAAGAAGTCCAAGAAGAAGCTCATCATCATCGGTTCTGCCGCGGCCGTGCTTCTGCTCGGCGGCGGCGGCGGCGCGGCGATGATGCTCTCGGGTGGCGACGCCAAGGCCGAAGCTTCGGCTGAAAGCGGCCATGGTGAAGAAGCCGCTGCGGAAGAGTCTGCCGAGGGCGATCATGGCGGCGGCGAAGGCAAGGATGCCTTTGTCGACGTGCCCGCGATGGTTGTGAACCTGCGCTCGCCCGACGGCGCCGCGCGCTTCCTCAAGGTTCATCTGATGCTGGTGCCCGGTCCCAAGAGCGACGTGGAGGCACTCAAGGCAAAGCTGCCGCTGATCCTCGACGCCTATCAGCCGTTCCTGCGCGAACTTCGGCCCGAAGATCTGGCCGGTTCGGCGGCGGTGTTCCGCATCAAGGAAGAGATGCTGTCGCGCGCCAACCAGGCGGTCGGCGCCGGGGTGGTCAAGGACGTGCTGATTCAGGATCTGGTGCAGCAATGATCGATCTCGACGATTTCGACCTTCCCGAACCGCCGATGCCGCCGATGGGCGGCGACGGCGATATCGGGTTCGACCAGGCTGACATTGATGCGCTGTTCGGCGATCTCGGTGGCCCGGTGGAAAAGAAGAAGGGCCTGCGCGCCGTCATCGAATCCAAGGTCATCAGCCAAGAGCGTCTGCCGATGCTCGAAGTGGTCTGCGACCGCGTGGTACGTGCCTTTGCCAGCTCGATGCGCAACCTGACCTCGGACGCGATCGACGTCAGCCTCGAGGAAGTGACCTCCATCCGCTTCGGCGACTTCATGAACCGCATCATGCTGCCTTCGATGGTCGGCGTGTTCCAGGTCAAGGAGTGGGAGAATTACGGCCTCATCACCGTTAACTCGGGCCTGATCTATTCGGTGGTCGATGCGCTGCTCGGCGGTCGCGGCGGTAGCGGCAGCGCCCCGGTCGTGATCGACGGCCGCGCTTTCACGACGATCGAGACGGCGCTGGTGTCGCGCATGCTGGAACTGGCGCTGTCGGACTTTGCCGAAGCGTTCACGCCGATCGAGCCGGTGACGATGGAGCTGGAGCGGGTGGAATCCAATCCGCGCTTCGCCGCGATCGCCGGCACCTCGAACATCTGCGCCGTGGCCACCTTCCGCGTCGACATGGAAGGCCGTGGCGGCGAGTTCTCGCTGCTCTTCCCTTATGCCACGCTTGAGCCGGTACGCCACAAGCTGCTGCAACGCTTCATGGGTGAGAAGTCCGGGCGCGACAGCATCTGGGAAGCGCACATGGCCGCTGAGATCCGCAAGACCCAGGTCATCGTCGACGTGGTGCTCGGTGAAAAGGCCATGCCACTCGCCGAATTGAAGGCGCTGGAGGTCGGCCAGACCATCGCGCTGCACAAGAGCCCCGACGACCCTCTCGATCTGGCCTGTGGTGGCGTGAAGCTCGCCCAGACCCAGATCGGCCAGCGCCGCGGCAAGGTCGCCGTGCGCCTCATCACTGACGTTTCCAAGGAAAGGATGCCCGCATGAGCTTCGCGCTTCTCGCCAACGCGCTCACCATGATCTTCTGCATGGCCGTGCTCGTGCAGAGCGTCCGGATGATGCGGAGCCTGCGCACCGTCAAGGATGGCGCCCTGACCGAAACCGTCAACGCGCTTGAAAAGGCCACTGCCGGCGCGCGCGCCGTGCTGGCCGACATGAAGTCGACGCTCGGCACCGATTGCGCCCAGCATGCCCGCCTGGTCGAGCAGGCGCGCGATCTGCGCGACGAGCTGTCCGACATGATCGGCATCGCAGACGGCGCGTGTGAGCGCATCGTCAACGCCGTCGGCCTCGCCAACGCCCAGCGCCCGACTACCGAAGTCGACGCCGACGCCGACGCCGAAGCAAAGGCCGACGCCGAAGCAGAGCACGTCTGATGGCACGCCCCTCCCTCCTCCTGATGACCGCCGCCGCTTCTGCGCTCGCGGTCGTCGCCAACGCTGCCAGCATCGCGGCGCCCGACGCGCAGAACGCGCCCAAGACCCGCCTCGGCAATTCGATCGAGCAGGACCTGAGTGCCAGCGACGCCGCGGCGGCGCGCCGCAAGCGCGGTCTGGATCTGCGCGAACAGGCTGCCAAGGCTGCCGAGGCGCGGCTTCAGGCCGACATGGCGGCGCGTCAGCAGCAGCAGGCCGCCACGACGCAGACCGCCGCCAATGGTGGCCCTGCCGAGGCGCCCGACGCGCAGTTCGACGAACTCGCCCGCATCTATCAGGCGATGAAGCCTGCAAAGGCTGCGCTCGTGTTCGAACAGCTGGAGATGGAAGTGCAGATGAAGGTCGCGCAGCGCATGCGCGAGCGTTCCACGGCACTGATCCTGGCGGCGATGACTCCCAAGGGCGCCGCTGCGCTTTCCATGGCGCTCGCGCGCCGCAGCGCTGGTCGACCGCAAGTCGCGGCAGCCGGGCCCAAGCCAGTCCCGAAAGCGCGCTAAGCCTTTCTGACAACAACGAAAAAAGGCCGGAGCATCCACTCCGGCCTTTGTTGTTTTCCGCGTCGACCAGATAGTGGCTTCAACCCGCCGAAGCCGACACCTCGACGATGAGCACCTTTGCGATGCCCGGGTTGGCTACCTTGATCGCAGCCGTCAGGTCATGATCCAGCCGCTCGGCGTCCACCGCCCGCAGACCCGACGCGTTCAACCGCGCAAACTCCAGCCCCGCAGCGACCGTCGCCTGGCGCAGCATGGGCATCTCCGCGGTGGCCTTGGCCGCAGCCTCGGCATTCGCGGCTTCCAGCACCAGCTTGAACTTGAGCGAACCGCTTACCCGATCGGCGTCGATGATCGGCACGATGACCTGCTCCATCGTCACTAGGTTGAGGCCCTCGGCACTGCCGCCGCCGCCGCCCGAAGCCTGGGCATCGCCGCCCGGCAGCGGCAACACCGCCGACGAAGCCAGCGCCAGCGCTGCCATGGTTCCGTTACGCACACGAATCTCCTGTGAACCCGGCAGCCATTCAGACCGCCAATCCTCTATAATAGGAGAAACTGTTAGCAGGTGTTTCCTTGAGCTTTGATCAACGCCCCGGAAAAATGCGCGTGGTCTCGGACAGCAGCAGCGGTCCGCAGATGCGTCGCACCGATGATTCCTCCGGTGCGCTATCTACTGCGCCTGCCGCTCTGCCGGTGCCCGAGAAGCCGGCGGGGCTGCCCATTCTGGGCGCCGCGCTGTTCGTGATCGCCTGCGCGGTCGGCGGGGCCGTCGTCGCGATTGTCCGTCCGCTGGGACTCGGCTGATGCGCACTGCCCTGCTCGCACTCAGCGCCTCCGCCGCTTCCGTTGCCCCTGCGCCGGTCGGCGGGCTGCCGCCCTTCGCCGCCGAACTCGCCGAGGCTCCACCGATTACCGGCGGTGCCGGCTGGCATGGCCCCGTCGGCGATCAGGCCTGGAACCTGCTCGCCACCGCCGCCCCCAGCAAGCGCCAGGCGGCGCGCTGGAGCTTCGCGCTTGGCCTGCTCGCCAAGGAACGTGGCGCCGAAGCGATCGGCGTGCTCGACGTGATGGCAAAGTCCGATGAGGACTTGAAGCTCGTGCTTCCTTATCAGCTCGCCCGCGGCGTCGCCCTGACGCTGCTCGGCCGCAACATCGAAGCGGTCGAAGCCATGGGCAACCCAGACCTCGCCGGCAATCCCGAAGCCTGCGCTTGGCGCCTACGCGCACTCGCGGCCAATGGCTCAGCGGCCGCTGCGGTCGGCCAGATCAACTGTGCCCTGCCCGCCATCAACGGCCGCACGCCCAATGATCGCGCGCCCTTCGTACTTGCCGCCGCCCGCGCCGCGATCGACACCGGACAGCCCCAGCCCGCTCTTGCCTGGCTCAAGCTCTTCAGCGAGCAAAACCCAGATGCCAATCTGCTGCGCGGCCGCGCGCTGGTCGCCGCGGGCGAACTCGACAGCGGCAAGCTCAGCCTTGAGCGCGCCAAGCGGAGCGGATCGCCAGAGGTCCAGGCCGAAGCCGATCTCGCACTGACGCAGTCCCAGTTCGCCGCGCACAAGATCAACGCGGCAACGGCGCAGAAGCAGCTCGATGGCTTGCGGTATCGCTGGCGCGGTGGCCAGGTGGAGGAACAGGCGCTGCGCTTGTCCTTCAAGCTCGCCGGCGACGCAAACGATCTGGGTGGTCAGCTACGCGCCGGCGCGACCTTGTTCCGCTATTACAAGCTCGGCAAGGAAGCCGCCCCGATGCTGGCGACCGTTCAACGCCAGATGGCCGCAATCCTCGCCCCCGGCAGCGGCGTTCCGCTTGCCGATGCTGCGGGTCTTTATTGGGATTACCGTGAATTGGCGCCGGGGGGCGCCGAAGGCGACCTGCTCGTGCTCCATCTGGCTGACCGGCTTCAGGAGGGGGGCCTTTACGGCCGTGCCGCCGAACTGCTGCAATATCAGCTGACCCAGCGTGCGCAGGATGTCGCGCAGGGCCCGCTTTCAGTAAAGGTCGCCTCGCTTCAAATCCTTGCCGGCCGTCCGGACCGTGCGCTTAAGATCCTCCAAGAGACCGAACAGCCCAGCTATACCGAAGGCATGCGGCAAGACCGCAAGCGAATGGAAGCGGTTGCGCTGCATAAGCTCGGCCGCGACGCAGCCGCCATGGCCGCGCTTGAAGGTGTGCCCGGTGGCGCTTCAGTCAAGGCCGAGCTGCATTGGCGGGCGAAGGATTGGGGCGGCTTCGTCACTGAAAACGAAGCCGCGCTGCCTGCACCGCAGGGAATGAACCAGCCTCAACAAGCTGCAGTGCTGCGTCAAGCCGTCGCGCTGGGCATGATCGGCGACGAGGCTAGGCTGCAAAAGCTGCGCGCGCGGTATTTCGGCGCGTTCAAGCCGCTGCCAAGCGGCCAGGCGTTCGATGTCCTCACCGGCAAGCTCAGCAACATCGATCCCGCAACGCTCAGCGCGGCGATGGGTGCGATCCCGGACGCAAGCCCGGCAGGGTCGCTCGCCGACCTGCTCGACGCCGCCACCTGATCCACCCTCCAATTACTTCAGGTACAAAAAAGCCCCGCGAAAGCGGGGCTTTTTCGTTGCATGCTCAGGTGCTCAGCGCAGGTAGTTCACCAGACTGAGCCCACTCAGCTGCGAGAACACCGAATAGCTCGCCTCAAGAACGGTCTTCTGCTGGGCGAGATCGATCGCAACCTGCCCCAGGTCCGCGTCTTCATTGCTTTCGATCACCGCGCTCAGCAGCACGGCACGCTCATCGTTGCGCTTGGCCAGCGTCTCGACCTGTGCCTGCTTGCGGCCATTCTCGGCGTTCACGCTCCGAGTAGATGCCAGCCCCTTGTCGAGCTGATCCATCGCGGTCTTCAGCGCGGTGATCTGGCCTGCGGTCGGCTCCTCGGAGAAAGGCCCCGCCTGTGCCAACGTACGAAACGCATCATATAGATCCTTGCCGGCCGCGCTCGCGGAGATCCCGTAGGTGATGTCCACGCCATCGGCGATACGCGCCGTGGAACGCACCTCGTCATCCTGGAACGCAGCGGCGCCATCCGCTGCAGCCACGTCGGCCAGTGTTTGGGGCTTGAAAGGACTCCCGTTCGTCTGCGCTCCGCCGAACAACGGTGCGCCACCTTCGGAGAGGTTCAGGGCGCTGCGATATTGGTGGAACGCCGACTGAACCGCTTCCTGCAGACCATCGGCCTTGCCGGTACCGATCGCGCTCAAGATGCTCGTACGCAGATCCCCTGCGGCCGTGTCGATCGCCTCCAGGCTCCCCTGGTACAGCGAAAGGGTGGTGTCGACGCGCTTGGAGACGGTGGCCTGTGCCTGCTGCCGGGACAGCATGCTGTGCGCGGAAAGGTTGCGAACGGTCTCAGTGCCCAAGTCGGCGAACGTCGTCGCCTTTTTGCCCGTAGAAAGCTGGGCCTGAGTGATCGCCAGCTTCTCCTGCGAACGCTGAATGGCGCTGGACATAGTGCGCTGAAGCGGAATGGTAGCAACGCGTGCCATCGATATCTATCCTTGTCAGACCATGTTCAACAGGGTGTCGTACATCTCGCTGGCCGTCGAAATGACACGTGCGGCGGCGGAATAGCTGTTCTGCAACACCACCATCTGAGCGAGTTCCTCGTCGATGTTAACGCCAGCGAAGCTGTCCCGCCGGTTCACTGCATCGTCCATGCGCGCGGCAGAGTCGGTCAGCCTGGAGTCCGCCTGGCTTGCCTCCAAGCCGACGCGGCCCAGAAACAGGCTGGAGAAACGCTCCAGCGTGGCGGTACCACCCTTGCCGAAATCCACCGCTGCATCGAGCTGGTTGACGAAGGCGGTGGCGTTCCGGAGGTCGCCTGCCCCCAACGCCTTGGTGCCGACGGCAGCGTTGGTCTGCAGTTGAGCAAGCGGCAATCGGCCCGGGCTAGACAGGATGTCCGCGCGAACTTGGCTGTCGCTAAGCCCGGAGCTCGCGCCAGTCACGCTCATCAGCGAGGAAAACGTTCGGCCCGTGTCGAAGCGGTTGGTGGAGTCCGCGGGAACGGACAGGTTGGCACCTGCCGACCCGGTGCCCGGCTGGAATTGCAACCGGCCCTTGTCGTCCAGTGCGAAGTCACCGAAGTCGCCAAGCGGGCTGGCGTTCAGATCATCGACCAGATCGCCGAACGTTCCGCCCGCAGCGGGCTCCAGCGTGTGATTGGCGAGCACGCGGCCCATGGCGTCACGCAGTACCATCTGCGTCGTCTCACCCGCGGCAAAGCCATGCTTGTCGCCGAGCGCGAAGCCTGAGGGCACCAGCGAGCTGCTGTCGCTGCGGATCATGTCGTTCAAGCCGAAGAACTGCGACACGCCGACGTCGCCGCGGGCGCTGGGCGAGGTGGCGTCCTGCCCGATGGCCACGCCATTGCCGCTGCCGTTCGCAGTGATCTTCAGCTTGCCGTCGACAAAGCTGGCGGTCGCAGCGCCGCCCACTCCGGTTGCGCTGCCGCCCAGGCCAATGTTGATGGCCGAAACCATGTCATCGATGGTGGCGTTGGGTCCAAGGGCGTCGAAGTCGATGCGCTTCGAGGCGACCAGCGTACCGTCCGACTTTGTCACAGCGAAGGTCGCGGCCCCGGTGAAGCCGAGGCGGTCGCCGCCGACCAGGCCGGTCTGCCGGCCATCCAGGCTTGCGGGCGGCGGCACGGTCGATCCGGCATTCGCCACCTTGTTCAACGACTGCGCCAAGCCGCCGAAGAGCGTCCCCAGCTGGTCGGTGAAAGCCGGCAGGGCGCGGTCGCGCAAATCGATCAACCCGCCCAGTTTGCCGCCAATCGCGGCGCCGTCGATCTTGTCGCCGCTCGCCACGCCAGGGCTGCCGTCCGCGTTCGCAAATCGAATTTCGATGCTGGGGTAGGTAGGTTGCGACGTGCCGCCGCCGGCGGTTGGATAAGAAAGCTGACGCAGCTTCTTGTCGAGCAGCGGCTGGCCAGTGGTGGTTTCGATCGAAACGCGGCCGTCGGGCTGTTCACGGACGGTCACCGCCATCAGGCCGCTCAGTTCCTGGATCGCGTTCATCCGCTGGTCCGCAGCACCGCCGGCATCCTTGCCGAGCCCGGTTGCCGAGGCAACGGTGCCGTTCAGATCGTGGATGCGCGACAGCAGCGAATTGATCTTATCGACCGAATAGCCGACTTCTGCCTCCACGTCGCCGCGCAAGCCCGCGACGTCCTCCTGCATCTGCTGCATGGACGTGATCGCGTCCTGCACATCCGCGTTGAAGACGGCGGTCGTCTGCTCGGATGCCTGAGAACCCGTCATTGCAATCGCGGACTTCGAGATCGAGTCGAGGCGCGCGGGCAGACCCGTGGAAGAACCGGGCTGGCCAAGCAGCGCCTGAAGCCGGTCGAGATAAGTTGAGCTCGCCTCCGCGCGGCCGTAATCACCCGCCCGGCGGTAAACCGTAGCTTCCAGGAACTTGTCAGCGACGCGGGTGGGTTGCCCCACCACGACGCCGTTGACCTGCCCGGACGTCACCCCGGCGGACAGGTCGACGCGCTGGCGCGCGTAACCCGTCACGCCGACATTGGCGATGTTGTTCGAAACAGCGCGCAACCCGGCCTGTGCCGCAGCAAGGCCTGAAGTTGCGGAGCTGAGTATGTCGTTGAGCGCCATCGCCAATCCGTCTCGCTCTAAAAGATTAACGCTTCAGGTCGCTCACTTCGCGGAGCATGTCGTCCACGGTGGTGATGATCTTGGACGACGCGCTGTAGGCGCGCTGGAAGCGGATCATGTTGGTGAACTCGCTGGCGAGGTCGACCGTCGATGCTTCCAGCGAGCTGGAGGCGATATCGCCCGCGCCCAACGAACCCGGCTCGTTCAGCGTGACGCCGCCCGAAGCCTTGCTGACCGTGTAGGCGTTGCCCGACAGGCGGGTAAGGCCGTCCGGGTTTTGGAAGGTCGCGATCGGCAGCTGGAACACCTCGCGGGTGCTGCCATCGTCGAAGATCGCGTTGACGCGGCCCGACTTGCTGACGTCCACGCTCACCAGGTTGCCCAACAGGCCGCCATTGACGTTGGACGACACGACCGACGAGACGCCACCGAACTGCGTGATGCCGTCGATGCCGCCAGGCGTGGGAGTCGCCGCCGTCGGATCACCCGGCGTGCCGAACTGGAGGCTGATGTATTCGGCGTCGGCGTTTGCATTCACCCAATTCGGCTTGATCTGAACCCCGCCGGTTGCGGCGTCTTGGTCGAGCCCCGTGATCGACTTCAAGCTGCCGTCGCCGTTGAACACCATAGTGCCGGTCGCGATCTGGGTCGGCGTAGCATCCGGCGAGCTGATCGTGACCGTCCAGTTATTAGGGGCGGTCTTGGTGAAGGTAGTGGTGAGCGTGTGTGCTCCGCCCTGCGAGTCATACACTTCGAAGGGGCGCGTGAATGTGCCCTCGGGCGTTCCGACGACTGCGTCCGTCTGAAGGTTTGCGCGCATCTGCAGGCGGGTGGTCGGCGAAGCGGTACCCACCAGATCGCTCACGCGAACCGGCTCCAGCTGGTCCAGGCTGCCGGTGTTCTGGTACGAACCCGAATTGTCGATGCGCCAGCCCTGAAGATACAGGCCCGACGAGTTGCGCAGAAAACCTTCTTCGTCCTGCTTGAACGATCCAGCGCGCGTGAACGACACCGAGCTGTCATCGCCGGTGCCGGTGCGGGTCACGAAGAAGCCGCCGCCGTCGATGGCGAGGTCGGTCGAGCTGCCCGAGGCCTGCAGCAGGCCCTGCTTGGAAACCAGTGCGGTGGGCGCAGCGGCCACGCCGCCTGCGGAATAATTGGCCTTTGCCCGGCCATCGGTCACCAGCGTGCGGAACTGGGCTTCGACGCCCTTATATCCGACGGTGTTGATGTTGGTGATGTTGTCGGCGACGGTTGCCATCGCGGCCGACTGTGCACTCAGACCGGACACACCGGCATAAAGAGCGGAATATAGGCTCAAGTTTTTGCACTCCTGACGATCGCCCGCCGTTCCCGCGAGCCATGGTCAGCATAATAGGACGCAGAACGGGTCGACCCAACGAAGCGCGAAATTTGGCTGAATAATAGGCCACCGCTTCCGGATGATTGCGGGGAGTAGGCAAATTTTGCCGCCCGATCGCATCACCGTGCGCACATGCTCCTATAATACTCGCAACACCCAGGAAAAGGTTTGTTCCCATGCTCCGCATCACGCTTCGCGATGGAGAAAAAGCGATCATCAACGGCGCGGTCATCCGCGCGGTCGGCCGCACGCAGTTCGCGGTCGAGAACCAGGTTTCGATCCTGCGCGGACGCGAAGTGATGCGTCCCGAGGAAGCGACCACCCCGGCGCGCCAGCTTTATTTCGCCGCCATGCTCGCTTATATCGATCCGGACAATCGCCAGTCGCATCAGGACACGGTGGTCACGCTGCTCGGTCTGCTGGTCTCCCGCTTTGCTTCCGACGCGGCACGCTCGGCATGCATCGCCTTCGCGCAGGACATCGCGCAGGGCGAATATTACAAGGCACTGTCTGCCGCGCGCGATCTGATCGCGTTCGAAAGCGAAGCCGACGAAGCCGCCCAGGCCGCCTGAGGCTAGACGCTCGTGCAGACGCTCGCCAGCGCAGCCCGCGCCATTCGTGACATGGTGCCCGACCGTCGGTTCGGGCGCGTTGTCGCGGTACGCGGTGCCTTGATCGAAGTCGAAGGCCTCACCGGCGTCGCCCAGATCGGCAGCCGGGTCGAGATCTTCGGCGCGAACGGCAAGGTCGAGGCCGAAGTGACGGCGCTCGACCGCGAAGTGGCGCTCTGCCTTCCCTTTACCGATCCCCAGGGCGTGGGCCTTGGCGCGCGCGCGGATCTCGCCGCCGGCCAGTTCAGCGTCCGCCCCTCCTCCGCCTGGCTCGGCCGCATGATCGATGGCCTTGGCCGCCCGGTTGACGGCTTGGGCCCGCTGCCCAACGGCGCCGATCCCCAGCCGATCAAGGCCTCGCCCCCCGCCGCCTCCAGCCGCGGCCGCGTCGGCCAGCGCATCGAAACTGGCGTGCGCACGCTCGACCTGTTCGTGCCGCTTTGCCTGGGGCAGCGTCTCGGCCTGTTCGCAGGTTCGGGCGTAGGCAAGTCGGTGCTGCTCTCCATGCTCGCCCGCTGGACCAATTGCGACGTGGCGGTGATCGGCCTGATCGGCGAACGCGGCCGCGAAGTGCAGGAATTCATCGAGGACGATCTGGGTCCAGAGGGCATGGCCCGCTCGGTCGTCGTCGTCGCCACCTCTGACGAGCCTGCGCTGATGCGCCGCCAAGCGGCGTGGACGACCATGGCGGTCGCCGAGCATTTCCGCGACCAGGGCCTGAATGTCCTCTGCCTGATGGACTCGGTCACGCGCTTTGCCATGGCCCAGCGTGAGATCGGCCTGGCATCAGGCGAGCCCCCGGCGACCAAGGGCTATACCCCCACGGTCTTCGCCGAATTGCCCCGCCTGCTGGAACGTGCCGGACCCGGCGGTCCCGGATCGGGCATGATCACCGGCCTGTTCACCGTGCTGGTCGATGGCGACGATCACAACGAACCGGTCGCCGACGCGGTTCGCGGAATCCTCGACGGACACGTCGTGATGCGCCGTGCCATTGCCGAACGTGGCCGCTACCCGGCTATCGACGTGCTCAAGTCGGTGTCGCGCACCCTGCCGCACTGCATGAACGACGATCAGAACGCGACGCGCCTCGCCGCGCGAAAGCTGATGTCGACCTTTTCCGACATGGAGGAAATGGTCCGGCTCGGCGCCTACAAGGCCGGGTCATCCGAAGAAGTCGATCGCGCCGTCGCCCTCGCGCCGCAGATCGAGCAACTCATCAACCAGGGTAAGCACGACCCGGGCAATGCTGATGCAGCCTTTGCCGCGCTTGCCGAAATCGTGGCCGCCCAATGACGCCTTTTGATACCGCCCTTCGCGTACATCGCCGGGAAGTCGACGCCCTGAAGGCATCGATCAGCACCGAGGTCGACCGCATCGCCACGCTCGACACGCAGACCCGCGCGCATGAAGCGACGCTGCGCGAAGAACGCGCACTCGCTTACGCCATGCCCTTTGCAAGTGACGCCTACACCGCGCGCATGAAGGCTGAGCGTATTCGCCTGAACGATGCCGCGAACCACGCACAGATCCGCCTTGGCGCGCTGCGTGACCAAACGGTCGAAGTTTATGGCACGATGCGCGCGATCGAAGGTGCCGCCGAACGGTATCAGGACGATGCCGATCGCACCGCCGCGGTCGCCGAACAGGGCGCGATCGACGATATCGCCGCCGCGAAGTTCCTCGCCGCGCGTCGGAAGGTCCGCGGTCGATGATCGCCCGCACCGAACTCGCGAATCTCACGCCCGCCCAGCGCGCCAACGTCATCTTCACCGAAGCGCAGTCGGCGCTCTCGAACCGGCTATGGCGCGCCGCACTGGGCGATGGCGACAGCAAGGGTGACCGCGACGGCGCATCGCTGACCGGCAACCGTATGAACATGGATTCGCTGCTTGGTCTGCTGGGCGGTGACGCCGGCGCGCTGAGCGGGCCGATGGCCGGTGGCGCGGCGCCGCATTGCGCATGCCAGTGCGCCTGTTCCTGCCACACACAGGCCGCTCAGCCCCAAGAGGCTTCCTTCAAGAGTGCCGGTGGCTTTGGCGGCGGATCCAGGCGTGACGACGCGCATCAGCGCAGCCTTGCCGAACCAGCGGCCATACTCTCCGCGCCGGTGGCCGGGGTCGCAAGCGGTGGCCTGCAACTTGGCACCAACGCCCGCTATGCTGGCGTCTTCGCGCTTGCAGAATCGCGCACCGGCATCCCCGCCTCCGCCTTGGCAGCGATTGTCGATGCCGAAGCAGCCAAGGGTTCGGACGGCGCCTGGAACACGCATTCGCGCAATCCGCGCTCCAGCGCCGCCGGGCTCGGCCAGTTCCTCAGCGGCACGTGGCAGGACCTTGCCCAAACGCCGGGTACTTGGCTCAACAGCCACGCCGCTGAACGCGGCTGGCTCGACGGCCGGGGCCGAGTCCAGGTGGCGGCACGCGCCGAACTCCTCGCGCTTCGGTATGATGCGCAGGCATCGATCCTCGGCGTCGCTGATCTCGCCAAGAGCAACCTCAATCGGCTCGAGCAGGCCGGCGTTCGCGTCCAGAACGATGCCGAAACCCTCGCCAAGGCCGCCTATCTGGGCCACCATCTGGGTCTCGGCGACGCCAAGAAGTTTCTGGCGGGCGGGATCGAAGGTGGCCGCGCACGCATGCTGCTGGGCGCGCAGATCGGCAGTTCGGCAGCCGAACAGCGAATCGCCAGCACTGGCGATGCGACACAGGCACACCGCCAATGGCTGCTAGGCTTCATCGAGCGGAAAATTCGGCCCGAACAATTCGCCGCCGCCTGATTTTTCTTCCTATAATGAAACTTGTAAACGCCCTGCGGCCTTGAAAAATCAAGGTAGACTCGGCGTTAATCATCTGTTTGACGGATCTTTTTTCGCCACCGGGAATTGCCCTTACGGGTTTCCACCTAAGCGCGGGTTTATCAGTCCTTTAACTAGTTAACGGCATTTGTCCCCTTGTGAACAGAGCGCGGACGCGTTCGGCACAAACAGGGAAGCCAGCCAGATGTCGAAGACCACGATCGCGCTCGAAGCCGCCGTTGCCGTTGTTATCGAGAACACGCCCAAGGACGTGCCGCAGACCAACCGTCAGCGCGTCTATGTCGACCGTGCCTTCGCTCAGATCCTCAAGCTGATCGCCCCGCGCATCCGCCACTTCGTCCGCCAATATGGCCTGGTCGCGCACTTCGACGATGCCGAGCAGTGCTGCGCCATCGCCGTGCACCGCGCCATCGAAGCATATGACCCCGCCAAGGCGCAGTTCACCACCTTCGTGAACTGGCAGATCCGCGGCGAGCTGCAGAGCCTGCGCTTCCGCCTGATGACCGATCAGCGCCCCTCGGCCAAGAAGGTCGAAGCCACCACGGTGTCGCTCTCCGCGCTCGCCACCGGTCCCGATGGCGAGGAAATCTCGCCTGAAGCGATGATCGTCGACGAGGACGCACTGGAGCGCACGGAATCGGCAGCCTCCGATTATCTCGCCGATGGCGCCATTTCCTCGCTGATCGACGCTTATGTCGATCACCTGCGCAAGGTCGGCATTGAGGCGCTTGCCCGCCGCCCCCGTCCGAAGCGTCAGGAAGCAGCGCTGCGCCGCGAAGGCCCGCGCCTCAAGACCGCCACACACGGCATCGATCCCGCCGAGCTGGAGAAGCTCGAAGCCAAGCTCGAGCGCGACCGTGAAATCGTCGCCCGGCGCGTGTTCCAGACCTCGACTCTCGATGATCTGTCGCTGGAGACGGGCGTGACCAAGGAGCGCGTCCGCCAGATCACCAAGCGCGCCGCCAAGACCATCGCCGAGATCGCCGCCGCCGACCCGCGCTTCGCCGTCATGGCCGAACACGACTGTCCCGCGCCCAAGCGTCGCATTACCGCGGCTGCTGCCGCAACGCTGCTGCCGAACGCGAGCCTGCCGCACAACCGCCTCGCCACCGTCCGCGCAGTGGACGCGAGCGAGCTGAGTGCCGCGGTAGCCGGTGCGGCGACGAGCGTTGACGGTGTCGAACTGGCATTCGCCATTTCCGCGTCCAGCGCGGTGGTGCACTGAGACTGATTAATTGATCGATTGCACGGATCGGCCCGTTCCCGATCTATAATGTGCTCAGGCCTTGGGGAGCCCTGATGCACAACGAAACTGACATGGCCATTGTGACACATGGGTGGACGCCGATGCCCCGCCCGAACCGGCATCTCACTGCGATGGCCAAAGCTGTAGCCCGCCTTGCCCGCCCGCTGCTTCCCGACGAATCCGGACTGCTCATGGGGCTTGAATTGAATGCGTCCGACAGCTTGCGCCTTATCTGGTGGAAACGGGATGATCTCTCCGTGGTAGCGCAGATTAATGCGCAGCCCGAGGGATTCTGCCCCGCGGACACCGAAGAAGGTGCGCTTCAGGAAGCGGCATTCGACCTTCTCGAATATCTCGGCGGCCGCTGGCCGAACCCGCCCGAAACGTTGGGCGTGATCACCGACGGCACCGGTGTCGCCTTCAGCTCCGACCATCCCCAACCCTCCGCATCCGGATGGCTGATGCGCCATGTCGGTGGCGCCGCCCCGCTGCTGGCCATCGTGCCGCTCGATTCGCAGGGCTCGTGCGCGCTGCTGGCCTGTCCGGCGACTGGCGGCTTTCACTAAGCACAGCCCCTTCCGCGGCCCTGCGCGGACGCGTAAGGCCAGACCCATGGGCAAGTTGATCGTAATCGAGGGCGCGGACGGCGTCGGCAAGAACACCGCCGCGTTGGGCCTGTGCGATGCGCTGAACGCTTCCGGACGATCCGCGGTGGTGATCGGCTTTCCCCGCTACGGCGAAACGGTTGCCGGCGTGACCATCGGCCGCTTCCTGGCCGGCGAAATGCCGGTCCCCGTCACCGCCGAAGCTGCCGCGGTGCTTTATGCGCTCGACCGGCGGGAATGGCTGCCGCGGATCATCGAAGCGCGCGACACGCATGATGTGGTGATCTTCGACCGCTACATCGCCTCCAACATGGCCTATCAGGGCGCACGCGTGGAAGCGGCGGCTTCCCGCCCGTTGATGGACTGGATCGCCCGGCTTGAGGTCGAACAATTCGCCCTGCCGAGGCCCGACCTCTCCCTCTATCTGGACACGCCATGGGAGCTCGCGCGGGAGTTGATCCTCCAAAAGGCGCAGCGCAGCTACACCGATCGCAGCTTCGACGAATATGAAGCCGACATCGCGCTTCAGCAGCGCGTGCGCGCGAATTACGAGGCGATCGTCGCCGCCGGATTGCTCGGACCGTGGCGCGTGGTCCAGACGAGCACGGACGGCGCCATGCGTCCGCGGGAAGCCATCGTTCGCGAAATCATCGCTCATATTTGAAAGCGCGCGTACCGGACCGCGCCGGTGCAACTTGACAGCGCAAGGCCGGCGGCAGCATGGTACCGCTATCAAGAACACGGAACATAGGTGAGGATCTTGGAAGCATCGACCGCCGCTGCACTGCTGCCTGACGATCACGCCCAGGCGTTGCTTGTCGGCCGAGTCCTCCTCGACGCCGGCCCTACCCCCGTGCTGGTGCGCGACGGCAAGCTTCATGATGTCTCCGCCACCGCCCCCACCGTCGCCGACCTGCTCGAGCGCGACGATATCGCGTTGATCGACGGGCCGGTGATCGGCGCGGCCGAAGCACTCGGCACCCCCGGCGGCCTTCAGCTGCTCGCCCCCATCGACTTGCAGGTGGTGAAGGCCTGCGGCGTCACCTTCGCGCTGTCTGCCATCGAGCGCGTCATCGAGGAACGCGCCCGCGGCGACGCCGACAAGGCCGCCGAGATTCGCGGCGACCTGGAAGCCAGGGTCGGTTCGGGCATCCGCTCGGTCGTTCCCGGCAGTGACGAGGCCGCCAGCCTCAAGGCCGCGCTGATCGACGCCGGCATGTGGTCGCAATATCTTGAAGTCGCGATCGGCCCCGACGCGGAAGTCTTCACCAAGGCGCCCGTTCTCTCCGCCATCGGCTGGGGCGGCGACATCGGCATCCGCTCCGACAGCCACTGGAACAACCCCGAACCCGAAGTGGTCCTGATCGTCGACCGCACCGGCACGCCCAAGGGCGCGGCGCTTGGCAACGACGTGAATTTGCGCGATTTCGAAGGCCGCAGCGCGCTGCTGCTCGGCAAGGCCAAGGACAACAACGCGTCGACCAGCATTGGCCCGTTCATCCGCCTGTTCGACGACCGTTTCACCATGGACGATGTCCGCGCGGCGGTGGTCGACCTCCACATCACCGGTCCAGAGGGCTACACCCTCACCGGCACCAACAAGATGAGCGAGATCAGCCGCGATCCCACCGAACTGGTCCGCCAGGCGCTCAGCGAGCATCAATACCCCGACGGCTTCGCGCTGTTCCTCGGCACTCTCTTTGCCCCGGTGCAGGACCGCGATCATCCCGGCCGCGGCTTCACGCACAAGGACGGCGACATCGTCCGCATCTCCACGCCAAAGCTCGGCACGCTGGTCAACCGCGTGACCACGTCCAAGGCCGCCGCTCCCTGGGACTTCGGCATCCGCGACCTGATGCGCAATCTCGCGCAGCGCGGCCTCCTCGCTTGAACACAAGGCACTTCACCGACATGTCCCCAGCCGATCTCCAAGCCGCGCCGCTCCCGCGCGCGCTGCGCGCCGTCTATCCTAGCCTCAAGGGCAAGCGCGTGCTCATCACCGGTGGCGGCTCCGGGATCGGTGCGGGCCTGGTCGAGGGTTTCGCGGCGCAGGGCGCCCGCGTCACCTTCTTCGACATCGCCGAACAGGACTCGCACACTCTTGTCCAGAGCCTATCCGGCGCCGAGCACGCCCCGGCCTTCGAGCGTGTCGACCTTACCGATATTCCCGCGCTTCAGGGCACGATCCAGCGCCTGATCGACGCCGATGGCGCGTTCGACATCCTCATCAACAATGCCGGCAACGACGATCGCCACACGATCGAGCAAGTCACGCCCGATTATTGGGACAACCGCTTCGCCGTCAATCTGCGCCACTTGTTCTTCGCGGCCCAGTCGGTCGCGCCGGGCATGAAGGCCAAGGGCGGCGGCGTCATCGTCAACCTGGGCTCGATCTCCTGGCACCTCGCCATCGCGGAGCTGCCGCTCTACCAGACCTGCAAGGCAGCGATCGAAGGCCTGACCCGCAGCCTGGCGCGCGATCTCGGCCCCGACAACATCCGTTCGGTCTGCATCGTCCCCGGGAACGTCAAGACGCCGCGCCAAGAGAAATGGTACACGCCCGAGGGCGAGGCGGAAATCGTCGCCGCCCAGTGCCTCAAGGGGCGCCTGATCCCCGATGACATTGCCGCCATGGCCATGTTCCTTGCGTCCGACGATGCCCGGCTGGTAACCAACCACGAATATTTCGTGGATGCAGGGTGGCGTTGATGAACAAGGTGGTGACTTCCGAGCCGGTCAGCGTCTGGGACCTCCACGCCCCGCTTGGCGAAGGCCCGGTCTGGGTGGAACGTGACCAGGCGCTATGGTTCGTCGATATCAAGAGCCACAAGATCCACCGCTACGATCCCGCGAATGGCGACAGGAAGAGCTGGGACGCCCCCGCGCAGGTCAGCTTCGTGCTGCCGATCGAAAGCGGCGGCTTCGCCGTCGGCCTCAAGACTGGCGTCGCCCGCTTCGATGAGCGCGACGGCAGCTTCACCCCCATTGCCACGCCCGAGCCCGACAAGCCGAACAACCGGCTGAACGACGCGACCGTCGATCCGCATGGCCGTCTCTGGTTCGGCAGCATGGACGATGGCGAGGAAGCGATCACCGGCGCGGTCTATCGCTTGGGCGACGCCGGTGACTGCGTCGCAACCACCCCGCTGGTGGCGATCACCAACGGACCGGCCGTGTCGCCCGATGGCAAGACGCTCTACCATGTCGATACGCTCGGCAGCATCATCCACGCCTGCGACATCAACGCGGCCGGCATGCTGACCAACCCACGCGAGTTCGTCCGCATCCCCTATGGCCAGGGTTTCCCCGACGGCTGCGTCGTCGACAGCGAAGGCTGTGTCTGGGTTGGGCTCTACAATGGCTGGGCGGTGCACCGCTATTCGCCGGCCGGAGAGCTGCTGGAGGACGTGAAGTTCCCGGTCAGCGCGATCACCAAGATCGCCTTTGGCGGCGCGGACCTGAAGACCGTCTTCGCCACCACCGCCAACAAGCATGTCACGCCCGATGGCAAGGACCAGGAGCCGCAGGCCGGCGACCTGTTCCAGTTCCAGGTCAGCGTCCCCGGCCAGCCCGGCCACCTCATCCGCATCGGCGTCTGAGCCAGACCTGAAGTATGCCTGCACTTGGCCTCCTCTCGATGGGCGGCTGGTGCGGGTACGCGCCGCGGCGCGTTTACCAGGGCATTGGTGCGCCGGCGCGGCGACACGGTACCGCTTCAGCTCTGCCGCCGAATCAGCGCGCGGCGTTGCTGTCGTCCGGAGTGATCGGCGCCCTATGGGACTACTGCCAAAGGGCTTGGTGTGTTCGTACAGGTCCGGGTACACAGGGCCATAGGCCCAAGCCCGCGGCCCTTCGGCGGTTCGCCGTTGACGGCGAGATTTCAGCCATGGGCAAAATATACCAGCTTCTGAAGCTGCATCTGCGTCAGAAGCGTACCACCGGGCCTTCGCAAGAACTCGTTGGCGATGGCGAGGGAGCGATCCATAGCCTGTATCTCGGCGGAACATCACGAGAACCGAACCGAATAGAATAGGCCGGTGCCAGCCCTTAGAGGGAGCCGCCAAGCGCCCACGCCTCCTCCATCTACAGCCAACTTAACAGGCCGGTCCACGCCCGCACGCCAGATGCTTGGGCTGCGCATCCGGTCGTCCTCTCGACAGCGCAGGCCAGCACGAGGCAGCAACAGACCTTGCCGGCGAGGAGCCCGAGCCACTCGCGGGTCGCAATCTCTTCGAAAAGGAAAGGGGCCGCCCGCTTGGACAGCCCCTTCCCTCTCCCGTGTCGCCAGGATCAGAAGCGGATGCCCACCGATCCGCGGATGCTGCGGTTCTTCACTTCGTCACGCCAGATCGTGGTTTCCCCTGCGATCGACAGGTCGACGCCCGCCGTTCGCACGGTGATGCCGCCGGAAACCTCGGCCCATTCGCGGTCGGTGCCCGCCAAGCCGAACAGCGCGCCGGGCGTCTGCGATCCCACGAAGTTGGCCAGGAACACGCCCGGACGATCCGCGAAATCATGAACATAGGTGCCGGTGACGAACGGCTTCACGGCCATGTCCCCGCCCGCCAGCGTCAGCCCGCCGCGCAGCTGCTGGCTGTTCAGGTTCTGCCGGCGATAGCGCAGCGCCACTGGGCCGCCCCGCTCGATCGTGTCAGAGAAGTCGACCACGCTGGTGCGCCCGGCGATCCGCGGCGTCAGCGTGAACAGGCTGCTCAGATCCAGTCGGTAGCCGACGCCCACTTCGCTGGTGAAGGCCAACGCATCGTCGTCCGCTTCCAGCCGGTACACGCCGCCGGGAAAGGCCACGGCACGGCGCGTGGTGGTGTCGAACTTGCCGGCACTCATCTGCACGTCGAAGGTCAGGCCACTGCCGACCGGCTGATATTTGCCATACAGCGTTCCCTGGACCAATTGTCCCTCGGCCCGGCTCCCTGCCGCCGCGCCATCGCTGCTCAGGTCGCTATAGGAAAGGGCAAAGCCGATCGCGCTCGCCTCGTCCACCATCTTCTCGATGCCCGCCGCGGCGTACCAGCCATCGAAATTGTCGCGCCGCCCGCCGGTCAGGGCGCTCGGCACCGACTGGCTGTCCCCGTCGATGTAGCCGCCGGCCACGAACGCGCTCATGTCCTCGGGCAGCACGCCCTCCTCCACGCGCATCTGGCCGCCGTCCAGCATCGGCTGCGCGGCGAGGTTGGAACTGGCACTCAGCCCCAGGGACGCAACGCGCAGCGGCTGGCCGAGATGCGCAAGCGTTCCGCCGGTGGCGATCGGGTCCAGCGTCTGTAGCCGGTCGCGGATCATGCCCGACATCGTGTCCACTGCTGCTAGTCCCAAGGCCCGCACTGCCGTCTCGCTGGTCGGCGCGAGACCCTCCAGCGTGCTGCGGATCACCCCGGCGCTCTGGAGGTCGAGCGGGCCGAAGATGCCATCGAACTGGCTGGCATTGCCCCGGTTCTGGTCGAGCAGGCTGGCATAAGCGCCCTGCACCGAGGAGCCACGGTCGATCACGCTGGCATAGCTTGCCGCATCGATCGCCAGCTGCACCGCGTTGGCCGTATAGGTCAGGCGTGGCGTCAGGATCGCGCTGATCGCGCCCAGCGTGTCGAAGCGTCCAGTGACGCCGCCCTCGGCGCTCAAGATGGTCCAGCTCTGATTGGCACGCAGCGCGTTGGTGAAGCTCAGCCCCAGCCGGCCGCCGATATCGGCGCGGCCATTGGTAGGCGTGGTGCCGTTGAACGTCGTCGCCTGCACGCGGATCAGGTCCGATGCCCCGGTGTTCGACAAATCGACCAGATAGGTCGAAGCCGAAGTGAGGATGACGTTGCCTCGGAAGGTCAGCGTGCCGGTGGTGCCCGCCGTACCCGGCGCGATGGTGCCAGCCATGTTGGCGAAGAAGGGCACGTTGAGCGTGCCCGTGCCGTTCAGCCCGCCCGACATCATCAGGTAATCGCTGGTGGTGTTGAGCGTGCCGTTCACCTGCATGGTGCCGGTGATCTGATAGATGTCCATCAGGCTGGTGAGCGATCCACCCGCTGTGATGTCGAGCATCGCGCCGCCGCCGGTCATGGCGAACCGGTCCACCACCACCGCGCTGTTCAGCGTCGTGGTGCCCGTCGCGGACAGCGTGACGTCGTAATAGCGGGGCGCGGTGTTGGTCAGGCGGTCGCCGTCAAAATTGGCGGGCACGAAATTGCTCGCGCCGGGTAGGCCGTTCGCGAGCGTCGGGCTCGGCAGCGCCTGCGCGGCGGCCTGGGCGTTCGGCGACGTCTTGATGAGGCCTTGCGCCGTCCCACCCTCCAGCGTCGCTGCCGACGCGGTGGCTCCGTTGTTGGCGGCTTCTCCGCTCAAGCTGTCGGTGCTTACCGTCGCCTTGCTATTGTCGGCGGCGCCGATCGGCTGAAATCCCAGGATGCGCTCGCCGGTCGCGACGTCATAGCAGTCGCTGAAGCCATCCGATTGGAAACAGGCCTGGCCATAGCCGGGCTGTTCGGTGTTCTGCGCGCCCGGCTCGGTCGGCACGCCGTTCACCAACTGCCGGTTGGCATTCAGTATCTGATAATTGGGATCCAGATTCGAAACCCAGTGCGTCGAGTCGTTCCAGTTGCCGTTCCCCGCCTTGGCGGAAACGTAATGGTACGGGTTGTTCGCCGCGATCCAGTCCCAATACAGGTACAGCGGCTGATAGAAGCTGGCGGTCCCATAGCCGTTATCGGGCGCGCCGTTGAAGAACTGGGTATAGCCGCCCGACAGCACGCCGATCACCAGCTGCCTGGCGAAACCACGGTCGAGGATCAGCGGCCCGCCCGAGTCGCCAGCAGCCGTGGTGCCTTCGTTCGGCGTCGGCTGGTCGCGCCACGCGTTGAAGTCGCGCGGATCCGCTGCCGCCGTACCACGCCGCGGATCATCGAAATCGATCCAATACAGGTTCTGCGGGAGCTCGCCTGATGACGCGCCGAACAGCGCGCCTTCGAATTCGTCGATTGAGGCGAGCGAGCCCAGCATGTTCTCCGCCAGCCGGCGCCGATAATCGCTGCCGGTGGAGCCAGTCGTGCCGGTGCCATTGCGGCCATAGCCCTCGATCACGACATGGTACCCCGTGCCCGCGGCGCCGATCGGGCCTGGGTCCGGCAGTTGCGAAAACAGCAGTGCCCAAGTCGGCACATTTTCCGCCGGCGTGTCGAGCGACGCCACCGCCACGTCGCCATACAGGAAGCTTGCCGCCGCAGGCTCGGTGGAGAGCGGATGATAGGCGACATAGTTCGCGTCATACATGTTGCGCGAAATCGTCGTCGCATAGCGCACGCCGCCTATGCCGTTCAGCCACCCGCCAAAGGCGCTGGCGCCTGGGGCATTGTTGTTGTTCCCAAAGCCGAAGCCGATCGGCTGCCCCCCGGAATTCTCGCCATAGGCGTTGGCGGGCCGATCGTTCACGCAATGTGCGGCGAAGATCACCGTGCGCGGGTTGATCAGCGTGCCGGTGCAGGTACCGATAAAGCCGTTCTGCTGGTCGACGATCATCTGACCGACGCCGGTGACGTTGTTCGGATCCTGCGCCGTGGTCGGCGTGCCCGGGGTGCCGACTACGATCTGCGGCGTGGGTGCGGCGATTACCTCCGGACCGCGCGGCGCATAGGCTTCGCGCAGGCTCTCGTCGCGGTTCAGCAGGGGAGACATGCCGCTCTGCGCGGTGCGCAGCACTTCGTCGGCGACCGGACGGTCGACGGGACCGACGACGTCCTGCGCGGTCGCGGCGGGGCTGAAGGAAAGGCCGAACGCAGCTGCCGAGGTGAGCAACGCGGCGCGGAATGCGCGTGAGTTCCGTACGGTGATCATGAACGTCCCCTGTTCACGAACTGGTCCCCTGCGACCGGTCCGGGGTTCAGGCTATTCCATGCGCGGACGACGTCAAGTGAATAGTCGGCCGATTCATGTAACGGTTCGGGCGTTTACATGATTGTAAACACAAGCGCGAAAGAAACGGAGCCGAAACGAAGCAGCCTTACAATCTTTTCAAAAGTTGATTGTCAATTGTGACGAAGCGTTCCTGCCCATTTGGGCAGGGCCGAGGGCGGCGGGCTCCCGCGCGCCGCCCGCTCCGCTTCACCCTTCCATCGCTTCCAGTTCCTTGCCCTTGGTCTCGTGGATGAACTTCTGGACCAGGAAGAAGCTGATCGCCGCACATATCGCATAGAAGCTGTAGCTGGTGGCGAGCCCCAGCCCGGCGAGCATCACCGGGAAGCTTTGCGCGATCAGGTAATTGGCGAACCACTGCGCGAAGCCGCACACCGCTAGCGCCGAACCGCGCAGCTGGTTGGGGAACATCTCGCCCAGCATCACCCACATCACCGGACCCCAGCTGATGTTGAACAATGCCGAATAGGCAAGCGCCGCGGCGACCGCGACTTTGCCCATGCTGCCCGGCAGCACCAGCGTTTCGCCTTCGATCGTCCCGGTCGAGAATGCATAGACCATGATGAACAGCGTGACCGCCATGCCGGCCGATCCGATCAGCAGCAGCGGCTTGCGGCCGATCTTGTCGACCAGCGCCACCGTGACAAAACAGGCGACGATCGAGATGCTGCCGGAAATGATGTTGATGATCAGCGAGTCGTTCTCGGTAAAGCCCGCCGCCTGCCACAGCGTCGCGCCATAATAGAAGATCACGTTGATCCCGACGAGCTGCTGGAACACCGCCAGCAACAGGCCCGCCCAGACGATCGATCGGATGCCCAGGAACCCGCCCGTGGGCGCGAGAACGTCGGCAAGGCGCGGCTTGTGATCCTTGGAAAAGCTACCCTGGATCTCGGCGAGCTTGAGCGCACCCTGCGTCGTGCCGAACAGCCGGGTGAGCACGCTCAGCGCTTCCTCGTTGCGCCCCTTGGCGACCAGGTAGCGCGGGCTTTCGGGAATGAAGTAGAGCGCGACCAGGAAGATCACCGCCGGGATGCTCTGCATCAGGTACATCCACCGCCACGCCTCGATCCCGAGCCAGAGCGGGTTGAGCGAAGGCACGTCGCCGGCCACGCCGGGCCGCGCCGCCGCGGCGGCGAGGTAGTAGTTCGCGAAGAACGCCGCGGTCAGACCGCTGATGATCATGATCTGCTGGACCGTGGTCATCCGCCCGCGGATGTTCGCAGGCGCGACTTCGGAGATATAGGCCGGCGACAGCACCGAAGCCGCACCCACCGCCATGCCGCCGATGATGCGCGCGATCACGAACAGCGTGTGGTCGGCCACCAGCCCCTGCGCGAGCGCCCCGATCAGGAACAGCACCGCCGACACCCGCATCACGTTGCGGCGGCCCAGGCGGTCGGCGAGCGTGCCGGCGAAGAACGCGCCGATGAAGCAGCCGATCAGCAGCGAGCCGACAGTGAAGCCCAGCCCCGCACTGTCGAGCGCGAAAGCGTGGGTGAGCCCCGGCTGGGTACCGTTCACCGCCCCGCTGTCATATCCGAAAAGCAGTCCGCCGATCGTGGCCACCGCCACGATGGCGCCGATCAGGCCGATATTGGCCCGTTCTGCACTTGCATCCATCCCCTATCCTTCTCGCTGGGCGCCGCGATCGCAACGCCTGTTACCGCTAACGGTGGCTCGCCTGACATCGAAAAGCAAGCTGCGTCGGATCAGGCCGGCGGCGGGCCCGAAGACTCGCGCACGACGAGTTCATGTTCCAGCACCTGTTCCTGCAACCCGTCGCCGCCATCCGCCCGGCGATCGGCACGGATCCGCGCCAGCAACAGGTTCAGCGCAGCCTCGGCCATCGGCGCGATCGGCTGGCGCACGGTGGTGAGTTCGGGCCACACCGTGGTGGCGAGCGAGGTGTCGTCGAAGCCGACGATGCTCACATCCTGGGGCACGTGCAGTCCGCGGCGATGCGCCACGCCGACCGCCGCCGCCGCCATGTCGTCGTTGCTGGCAAAGATCGCAGTGGGCCGGCGGCGCGCATCGAACAGCCGCTCGGCCGCATCGATACCCGATCGGAACGTGAAATCCCCCTGCTCCACCGGCATGATGCCCGCGTCGATCCCCGCCGCCTCCAGCGCCGCAGCAAAGCCGCGAAATCGCTCCGCGCTCGAGGCTTGGTTGGGATTGCCCCGGATGAAGCCGATCCGGCGGTGACCCAGATCGAGCAAGTGCCGCGTCATCGCGGCCGATGCACCGAAATCGTCGATCCGCACATTGAGGCCCCCTTCGCCCGGCAGTCCCATCGCCACAGACACCCATGCGATATCCGCGGCCTCCAGTTCGTCGCGCACCGCCGCCGATTCCGACAAAGGCGGCGGCAGGATCACGCCGCCGACGCTGGTCGCCGCGAACTGGCGCGTCGCCTCTGCCTGCTCCTCGGGGGTTTCGCCCTCGCACACTTCGAGCACCAGGTGGCAGCCGGCCCGGCGCGCCGCCGCCAGCGCGCCGATCAGGAACTGCGAAAGATATGCCGCCGAGGGATTGGAATATAGCAGCCCGATCTGCACCGCGTCCCCCGCCGCCAGGCTGCGCGCGGCACTGTTGGGCGAATAATTGAGCTGCGCAATGGCCTGAAGCACTGCCTCGCGCGTGCTTTCCCGCACATTGGTGCCGCCGTTCACGACCCGCGACACCGTCATCGCCGAAACCCCGGCGGCGCGCGCGACATCCTGCACCGTCGCGGTCCCGCGGCTTCTGCGATTAGGCTTGATCATCCTGCCCCCTTGAACGTCGGCCTAACTCGCCGGAATGCGCAGCGCAACGCCAGAGGCGCGCAGCGGATCGCACCCACGGCGGAGAAGCCGTGTGCAGCAACGCATCAGCCGCCGTTCAGAAAACAGCTGCCAGCAACGGCCCGAAGGCGATAGATGGGGCCAGGAGGAGATGCAGATGGCGGCAGGAGCCGAAACCGAGTCAGCGCTGCTCGGGTCGTTGCTCGGCGAACCGAGCATCGACTTCCCGATCCTGCGTCGCACGGCCGATGCACTCGGCGCATCGCATGCGGCAGCGCCGCGTGACGCGGCCGCACCGTTCCTGAACCATCTGGCGTCGCTGGCGCGCCTTCCCGTGCAACAGGCCGAATTGCAGCGGCAGGCCGATCATCTCAAGCGCCGCGCGCAGACCGGCCGCGTGCGTCAGGGCGCGGACGGCACCGGCGAGGACGTGCTGTTCGGCCTCGCCCGTGCGGGTGCGGTGCTGCTCGCCCACAATTTAGCGCAGGAAGCCAGCGTGCTCGCCAACCGCTATCTCGACGTGCATCCGCAAGGGTCGACCGGCTGGGCGATGCTGCCGCTGTTCGTGTCGCTGCACGCCGGCGCATCGGGGAACGCGGCGCTTGCCGAGGGGATCCTGCGTCCGAGCGCCGCGCAGCTGATTGCCGTGGGCGGGCTGTCGGGCACCGGCAAATCCACGCTGGCCCGGTTGCTGGCGAGCCGTTCGGGCCGGCCGCCCGGCGCGCGGGTCATCCGCTCCGACGTGTTCCGCAAGCGGCTCGCGGGTGTCGCCCCCGAAGCGCGCCTCGCCCCGTCGCACTATACGCCGCGGAATGACCGTGACACCTATGAGGCGTTGTTCCAATCGGCGGACGATCACCTCGCCTGCGGGTCATCGGTCATCCTCGACGCGGTGTTCATGAACCGCAGCGAGCGCGATGTGGCGCACGCGCTGGCGCTCAAAGCGCGTGTCCCGTTCATCGGCATCTGGCTGGAAGCGCCCGAACGCGACCGGATCGAGCGTGTCACCGTCCGGAGGAGCGACGCGTCCGACGCGTCGGCAAGCGTCGTGCGCGAGCAGTCGCGGCGACCGGTCGGCGAGCTGTCCGCCTGGCACCGCATCCGCACCAATCGGCCGCTGGAGCTGATCGTCGCCGCCGCGCGCGGTGCGCTGGAGCGCAGCACCGGCTGAGGTCAGCCGGAAGCGGGTCTATGCGGCGATTTCAGCCGGTGCTTCGGCGCAAAACAGCCCGTGGAGCGATTCGAGCATCCCGCGTGCTTCCGCGCTGGCCAGTGAATAGAAGATCATCTGTCCGGCGCGGCGCGCACTGACCATGCCTTCGCGCCGAAGCAACGCCAGCTGCTGCGACACGGCGGTGTCTCGCGCGCCCGTCAGCTTGGCGAGTTCGCCGACCGATTTCTCCCCGTCCGTAAGGTGGCATAGCAGCAGCAAGCGGCTTCTGCCGGAAAGGGTCTTTAAGAAGATCGACGCCCGGTCGATCTGCGCAATCATTTCGTCCTTCACGCCCCATGGCTATGCCCGAACTCACCGGGTTGCAACCCGCGAAAGGGGGAATAAACCTGGATAATCATTTATTCCCGATTACTTAGCCGCCCCCTCCTCTTAGACATGAACTGGAAACAGGAACGAGTGCTGTGGCGCAACATAAGTTAAACGCACATGACCCATGACATGCCCGATCTATTTGAAAGCACCTTGCCGCCGCCATGGCTGCACTATGCACCCGATGTCGTCGATGCGGACGAAGCGCTGGCACTGATCCATGCCCTTCGGCACACCGCGCTGACTCCGTTCCGCTTTCAAGGTTGGGTCGGCCGCCGGCTGACGGCCAGCTTTGGCTGGCGTTATGATTTCGACAAGGGCCGTTTGGGCCAGACGGTGGCGATACCCGATTGGCTGTTGCCGCTACGCGATCGTGCCGCCACGTTCGCCGGCGTGCGCCCGGACGCTTTGGTCCAGGCACTGCTCATCCAATATGATCCCGGCGCCGGGATCGGGTGGCACAAGGATCGGCCGGTGTTCGAGCATGTCGTCGGCATCTCGCTGGGACATGCGGCCACCATGCGGTTCCGCCGCCGGCGCCCGGGCGGGTTCGACCGGAGGACCGCCTTGCTGGCGCCACGGTCGGTCTATCATCTGTCCGGCGAAATCCGGCACGACTGGGAACACAGCATCGTGCCGATGGAGGTTCCGCGCTGGTCGATCACCTTCCGCAGCCTCGCGGGACGGCGCGATGGCGGGGATTCCCGGGTGCGTGAATAGGCACTGGAAGCGCACAACAATGGCTGTATGGTCCCCGCGGCCGGGGGGCTGTGGATCGGACAAAAAGAACGCGATGACCGGCTTGAGTGCGGATTTTCTGGCAGGTGGTGGCGAGATGGGCGCGCGTATCCGCGCGCTCGATTGGACGAACCAGCCGCTGGGACCGCCGGAGGGCTGGCCGGCGCCGCTGCGCGCCATGACGCGGCTGATGCTCACCACGCAGCACCCCACGCTGGTGCTCTGGGGTCCTGAACTGCACAGCCTGTACAATGACGCGCTCGCCCAATCGCTTGGGCCGGAAAAGCATCCCGCGCTGCTCGGTGCCCCCGCACCACAGATGCTGGCGGACTCCTGGAGAACGATCGGCCAGGACGTGCGGGCCGTGCTCGCGGGCGAAGGGTCGGTGTTCCGGGAGGACCAGCCGGTCGCGGTGCGCCGAAACGGGGGGATGGAAGAAGCCCACTGGACCTACAGCTTCAGCCCGATCGAAGATGCCGGCGGCATCGCCGGCGTGCTGGGCTTGTGTACCGAAACCACCGGGCGGGTACAGGAACATGCCCGCCGCGCGGCAGAGCGCGACCGCCAGCACCGCATGTTCGAACAAGCGCCCGGCTTCATCATGGTGACGCACGGCCCCGAACATCTGGTGGAATTCGTCAACGACGCGCACTGCACGCTGTTCGGCAGCGAAGACTGGGTCGGGCGGACACTGCGCCGCGCGTTCCCGGGAGACGACGGCCAGGAATTCCTGGAACAGATCGACCTGGTCTATGAAACCGGTGAAGCTTTCGCCGCCGAGGGTGCTGCCGTCCATTATCGCCGCACGGAAGGTGGCCCGGAGGAAACCCGCTACCTCACCTTCATCTTCGCGCCGCTGCACGATGGCACGGGTCAGGTGACGGGCGTGTTCTGCGAAGGCTTCGACGTCACCGAAGCCCGACAGGCCGAGCGCCGCCACGCCGTTCTCGCCGAGCTCGGCGACCGGCTGCGCCAGTTGGACGATCCCGAGGAGATTGCCTTTGCCGCCGCCGAAACCTTGGCGCACGCGCTCGCTGTCGACCGGGCCGGCTATGGTACTATCGATACAGCTGCCGAAACCATCACGATCGCGCGCGACTGGAACGCGCCAGGCGTGCGGAGCCTGGCCGGCACGCTGCGCTTGCGGGATTATGGCAGCTATATCGAGGATCTGAAGGCCGGGCGCACGGTGGTGGTGCCCGACGCTCGGCTCGACCCACGCACTGCCGCCACCGCCGCCAGCCTGGAAGGCATCAGCGCCCGCGCCTTCGTCAACATGCCGATCACCGAACAGGGCGGCTTCGTTGCACTGTTGTTCCTCAACCATGGCGATGTCCGCGCTTGGTCGCCCGAAGAACTCAACCTGATCGGCGACGTGGCCGAGCGGACCCGCACTGCGGTCGAGCGGCGGCGCGCGGAGCAGGCACTGCGCCGGAACGAAGCGCGGCTGCGTTTCCTGGACACCCTGGCAACCGCCGCCGCGCAGGCGCGCGACGCGGACACGGTGATGGCAGTCACCACCCGCATGCTGGGCGAGCATCTGGCGATTTCCGACTGCGCCTATGCCGACATGGAACCCGACGAGAACATGTTTAACATCCGCGGCGACTGGCACGCCGCGGATGTGGCGAGCATCGTCGGGCGCTACAGCCTGGAAAGCTTCGGGTCGCTCGCGGTCGCGAACCTCCATGCCGGCAGGCCGCTGATCGTGAACGACAACATTGCCGAACTTGGCGAGGATGGCGCCCAGGCTTTTCTCGATATCGGCATTCGCGCGACCATCTGCATGCCCTTTCTGAAGGAAGGCCGCCTCACCGCGCTGATGGCGATCCACGACTCCAAGCCGCACCGCTGGAGCGGCGAGGAACTGGGGCTGCTGCGCGAAGTGACCGCGCGGTCCTGGGCGCATATCGAACGCGTCCGCGCAGAGGCCGCGTTGCGCGAAAGCGAGGCGCGGCTGCGCCTGGCGATGGAGGGCGCACGGATCGGCACCTGGGATTGGAACCTGCAAACGCGCCAGGGCACCATGTCCCCCCGCGCGGCGGCGATGATCGGTGCGGAAGCAGGCGCTGTTGTGACGCCCGAGTTGGTCTTCCGCCTGCTCCACGCCGATGATCGCGAATGGGTCATCGCCAGCTATCGCCACTCGATAGCGACCGCAGAGGAATTCTCCGCCGAATACCGCATCTGCCGCGATGACGGATCCCTGTGCTGGCTCTCCGCGCGCGGGGTGGTGCAGCACGAAGCCGGCGTGCCGCAGCGCATCACCGGTACGGTGCGGGACGTGACCGCGCGGCGCCAGGCGCAGGAATCGTTGCATGCGCTCAACGACACGTTGGAGCAGCAGGTCGCGGAGCGCACTGCCGAGCGTGACCGGATGTGGCGCTTGAGCGGCGACTTGTTCCTCGTGATCGGCCTGCGCTGGGATGTGCGCGCGGTGAACCCGGCGCTCACACCCCTGCTCGGCTACCGTCCCGAAGAGGTGCTGGGCGATCGCTTCAGCCGGTATTTCCACCCGCATGATCTTCGTGCGGTGGCAGCCGGCATCCGCGCCGCCGCGCGCGGACCGGTGCGCGGTGTGATCGGGCGGGTGCGGGCCAAGGATGGCAGCTGGCGCCAATTCGCCTGGAGCGCCGCGCCGGCGGGTGGTGAGGCCTATGTCATCGGTCGTGACGTGACGGAGGAACTGGAACAGCGCGCCGAGCTCGAACGCGCCCAGGAAGCGCTGCGCCAGTCGCAAAAAGTGGAATCGCTGGGCCAGCTGACCGGTGGCGTCGCGCATGATTTCAACAATCTGCTCACGCCGATCATCGGCGGACTCGACTTGCTTCGACGCAACAAGAACAGCCCGCGCGAACAGCGGCTGATCGGCGGTGCGCTGGAATCGGCCGAACGCGCGCGCACGCTGGTGCAGCGGCTGCTCGCCTTTGCCCGCCGTCAGCCGCTTCAGCCCGGCCCGGTGGACCTTGCCGACCTGATCGTCGGGCTCGAAGCGCTGATCGCCAGCACCTGTGGTCCGCAGATCGAAGTGGTGCTGACAATCGAGAACGAATTGCCTGCCGCACTGGCCGATCCCAATCAGCTCGAAATGGCGCTGCTGAACCTTAGCGTGAACTCGCGCGACGCCATGGCTGAGGGTGGTCGGCTCACGCTGGCGGCGCGCACGGCGCAGATCGGGCATGGCCATGAAAGCGGACTGGCGCCGGGTGCCTATGTCAGCCTTTCGGTGACCGATACCGGATCGGGCATGGACGCCGAAACGATGGTGCGCGCGATCGAACCGTTCTTTTCCACCAAGGGCATCGGCAAGGGTACCGGGCTGGGCCTGTCGATGGTTCATGGTCTGGCCCTCCAGCTGAACGGGTCGATGCAGCTGCGCAGCGCGCCAGGTGCGGGCACGCAGGTCGAGCTGTTGCTGCCGGTCGCGGAGGGGCGCCCCGAAGCGCGCAGCGAGGGGGTTGCCGAGCACACGGGCGATGCGACTGGATTGGTGCTGCTGGTCGATGACGAAGCGGGCGTACGCGCCTCCACCGCGGCGCTGCTCGGCGATCTGGGCTATAGCGTGGTGGAAGTGGAAAGCGCTCATGACGCGCTCGCTTTCCTCCAGACCACGCCTGCCGATTATGTCGTCACCGACCATCTGATGCCCGGCATGACCGGCAGCGAGCTGGCGCATGCGGTCCGCCATCTCCATCCCGGCACGCGGGTGCTGATCGTGTCGGGCTATGCCGAACTCGACGGCATCTCCCCCGACCTTCCCCGCTTGGCCAAGCCGTTCCGCCAGGACGAGCTTGCCGTCAGCATGGCCGCGCTGCACTGACGCCACCGGCGTTTTCTCCGGCGATTGATCCGTGATGCCCGGCTCGCCACTCGCAACGCCTAGGTCCGGATGGATGAAGGACTGCGACGCGCCTCCGCTGAAACGCTCCGACACCTTGCGGGCCGCCTCGCTGGCGCTGGTGGAGCGGTCCAGCCGGGCTCGCGAACGCAGCCACGAACTCAAGCAGCGCAGCCGCATGCTGGCCGAACGGCGGCGCGTGGCGCTCGGCACTCCCTGATCCGGGGCTTGCTCCGGATCGGAGTGAATTGCCGCTGCCGCCTGCCAGTAAACGCATCGAAACCGGTGCAACCCCCGCAATGGTTGTCTTGTGCATGGCCGCTCGTCGGTTAGGCTGACCCCAGTACCGCGTAGTCGAGTCTCAAGTTTCCGCATCGATGCGGCACTTGTCCGTCAATACTCATGCCGTTTGGGGGAAGATCCTGACCCATGGTCATGATCAATGAAATCCTTGCGTCCGTCCGCGACACGCTGGAGTCCGCGCTTCAGGCGGGACATTCGCGCGACGAGGACTGGCTGCGCCTCACCAATTTGGGGGCGCCCGATGGCAGCGCGGCCACGGACCTCAACAACAGCATCGTCATGACCGTCGCCGCGTTCCAAGTCGATGCCAGCCTCGGCGCCTATCAGATGCCGCGCCTCGGCACCGGCGACAGCTTCGGCATGGCCAGCGCACCCTTGTTCCTCGACACTTATGTGCTGTTCGTGTCCTGCTTCGCCGACGCGGCCTATGCCACCGGGCTCGCCGCCCTGTCGCGGATCATCCAGTTCTTCCAGGAACATCCCGTCTTCGACGGCGCGCATGCGCCCGACATCGACGCGCGCATGGGGCCGCTCGCGATCGAATATGCCAGCCTCGATTTCGCGCAGGCGAGCCATCTCTCCTCCTTGGCGGGGCTTAAGGGCCAGCCCTTCCTCCTCTACCGCCTGCGCCGCCTGCCCTTTGCCGGACCCGCGATCGCCGACGTCGCGCCCGCCGTCCGCCGCGCGCCGCCCGCCGCGCTGCTCCCGGCAGCGACCTGAGATGGCCGCGACTCTCTTCGACCGCCTCGCCCAGCTGCGGCTCGGCGATCTGGCCGCGCCCGAACCCGCAGCGTGCGACGCGCAGGCAGGGATGGCCCGTATGCTGGGCGCCGCGCCCCCCGCTCCTCCGCGGGCAAGTCCCCCGCCCCCGCCGGCGGAAGACGCCGCGCAGGGAAGCTACCGCCCCTTCGCCTCGGTCGACATCCGCCACGGCTTCTACAACCGCACCAGCGGGACCTGTAGCGACATCGCGGTCGAGCCCACGCCCGAAACGCGGCGCCGGCTCACGCTGTTCGGGCTACTCGCCCGCCCGCGCATCGGCGGGATCGATTTGTTCTGGGACGCCGCGGTCCGTGCCCAGGCGCACGCCCTGCTCGCCCCCATCGCCGCGCGCGACGGCGCGATCTCCGCCGAGATCCAGGACCGCCTGTTCACCCCGCCGCTGCTCTTCGCGTGCAACGTCGCGAACCCGCGCTTCGCCAACTTTACCGATCTGCCGACCGACTTTCGCGTGGGCGATCCGCCGCTGCTGCTGTCCACTCGCCGCGCCGACAAGACCGCCATCGCCGTCAATTGGCGCCGTCTGGTGCGCCGCCAGAGCCTGTTGCTGTGCGGCGGCATGGAAGTGCGCGACGCCGTGGAAGCCGAAGCCGATCCGGACGCGGAGGAGGCGATGCTTCCCGCGCTCCACCCCGCCGACCGCGAGCGCCAGGCGCTCTATGCCCGCGCGCAATGCTTCGCCATGCTCGAGTTCCACTTAGTCGCCAAGCGCGCGGCCGAAGGTCCGGCGACTCTGGTGTTCGACCCCGCGCCTGCGGACGGCCACAGCTTCTTCCGCCCGGTCCGCTACACGGTGGACTTCGCCGCCCGCCCGACCCGCTGGCGCTATCTGGTGGCGGGGCGCGGCGCGCCGATCGCCCCGGACAGCCTGCGCGTCGTCACCCGCGACGGCACCGACGCGGGCTTCGTGCTCGACGGCGCACCGGTGATCCTGCCCGATGGCCGCGCCGCCGCCTGCCTCAGCGCCCGCGATCCGCGCCCGCTGCTCGCGCGGACGCAGGCGGAGCTTCGCCTGGAGGGAAAGCCCGCCGCCGGCCGCGCGCGCAGCCGCATCCTGGTCGATCGCCTGCCGGGCCCAACGCCCGAACGCATCCTGCCCACCGCCGGCGGCGCGCCGCGCTCCGACATCTACGTGTTTCTCTGATCAAGTCTCAAAAAGGGGAAGAACCATGGCCACCCAGTACAAGACACCTGGCGTCTACATCCAGGAGCCCGACAGCTTCCCGCCCTCCATCGTCGGCGTGGAGACCGCGGTCCCCTGCTTCATCGGCTATACCGAATTCGCCGTCGACACCGACAAGCGCGACCTGCTGCTTACCCCCAAGCGCATCGAATCCATGGCCGAATATGTGCAATGCTTCGGCCGCGGCAGCGCCCAGAAATACTTTCTCGCCGCCACCGCCGACGCCGACAATGATGGGCAGCCCGATGACCGGCCCGACGACAGGCTCAACCGCAACTGGGGCCTGGTCTCGCTCGACGGGCGGACCAGCTACACGCTGGTTCAGCAGGGGCGAACTGCGCTCAACCTCTATAACAGCATGCGGCTGTTCTACGCCAATGGCGGCGGTCCGTGCTGGGTGATCTCGGTGGGCGGCTATGTCCGCGATGGCCAGCCGACCACGCCCGATCCGCAGGACTTTCTGGATGGCCTGGCGGTCGGTGAAAGCTTTGTCGGGCCCACCATGGTGGCGATCCCCGACGCGATGCAACTGGCCAACCAGGCGGATTTCAACACCGTCACTGCCCAGATGCTGCGCAGTTGCGCCAAGACCGGCGACCGGATGGCGCTGCTCGATGTGTGGGGCGCCAACACCATGACTCCGCGCGACGACTGGAAACCGGCGGTGGAAGCCTTCCGAACCGGGGTGCGGCAGGTTCCGCAGGAAATGTGGCGCTTCGGCGCGGCCTACTTCCCGCCGCTCGCCACGTCGGTGGTGCCGACCAGCGAGATCGACATTTCGAATTTCGCGGTGGACGACGCCAACGCCCCCAACCGCGCGGTGCTGCAACAGGCGCTCTATAACGTGCTGACCCTCACTTATCCCGCGCCTCCGCCAAAGGCGCCCGCCGGCGATGATGCAGGCAAGCCAGACGGGACCGAGACCAAGGCGACCGATACTGGCTCCACCAAGCCCGCCGACACCGGCGGCGGGGCCCCCGGCTCCACCGCGCTCAGCCCGGCACGCCTCAGCGACAAGGGCGTCACCGTGCTCAACAGCTATGTGAACGCCATCGGCACCTCGGTCGACGTGCTGCCCGCCCCCGCCACCCAGGGCGGCGTGGCCGCGGGCATCACTCATAAGCAATTGACCGCCGCGCTCACCGCCACCGTGCCCGGCTTCCAGAACCTGCTCACCGCCATCGCCGCCACCCAGGGGGTGCTACCGACCAGCGGCGCGATGGCCGGCGTTTGGGCCAGCAACGACGCCACCCGCGGGGTGTGGAACGCGCCGGCCAACACCGGCATCGCCACGCTGGTCATGCCCAAGCTGCCGGTGGCGGGGGATCAGCAGGACGATCTGAACGTGCCGGTGCAGGGGCTGGCGGTGAACGCGATTCACACCTTCCAGGGGCGCGGCAGCCTGATCTGGGGCGCGCGCACGCTCGACAGCCAGTCCAACGACTGGCGCTACATCCAGGTGCGCCGCACGATGATCTATGTCGAACAATCGGTGAAGCAGGCGCTCGACGCGATGGTGTTCCGCCCCAACACCGCCCAGACCTGGGTCACCGTAACCTCGATGATCGAAAGCTTCCTCCACGGCCTCTGGGCCTCGGGTGGGCTGATGGGGAACGCCCCGGCGCAGGCGTACAATGTGGTGTGCGGCCTTGGCAGCACCATGACGCCCGACGACGTGCTGAACGGCGTCATGCGGGTCCAGATCACGCTTCAGATGGTCCGCCCGGCCGAATTCATCCTGCTCACCTTCAAGCAGCAGATGCAGGCCGGCGGCTGAGGCGCGGCCCGCCTTCCCCACCCCTTTTTAGCGACAGGAGCACCTCATGGCAGACGGCAGTGCACAGGACGATGTTTGGCCGCTTCCCAAATTCTACTTCAACATCGATCTCGGCGACGGAAAGACCCAGGGCTTTTCGGAGATCAGCGGTCTCGAAAGCGAAGTGAAGTCGATCGAATACCGCCACGGCGACAGTGCCGTCTTCTCGCCGATCAAGATGCCGGGCCTGCGCAGCGTCGGCAACGTGACGCTGAAAAAGGGTGTGTTCACCAAGGATTCGATTTTCTGGACCTGGTTCAACGAAACCCAGCTCAACATCATCAAGCGGCGCACGGTCATCATCAACCTGCTGAACGAGAAAGCGTCGCCGATGATGACCTGGACGCTCACCAACGCCTTTCCGGTCAAGATGCAGGCGACCGATCTCAAGTCCGACGCCAGCGAAGTCGCGATCGAAACGCTGGAGATCGCCTATGAAACGCTGGACGTGAAGGCCGCGTGATGCAGGCCCGCGAAGACGGCATCTATGTGCCCCCGCCGGTGTTCGCCTTTCGCGTCGAGATCGACGGCGCGGCAGGCGATACCGGCTTCCAGGAGGCGTCGGGTCTCCAGGTCGAGTTCGAGACCGAGGATGTCGCCGAAGGGGGACAGAACCGCTTCGTCCACAAACTGCCCAAGCGCACCAAATATTCCAATCTGGTGCTCAAGCGCGGCGCCGTGACCAAGGACAGCGCCTTCGCCATCTGGGTGTCGCGCGCCCTGTCCGGCGGGCTGGTGCAGCAGGCCGGCCCAAAGACAGTGCTTGTGAAGCTGCTCAACGACAGGCGCCAGCCGCTGATCGTTTGGACGGTATTCGGCGCCTATCCTCTGCGGTGGGAGCATGCCGGGCTGAACGCGATGACCAACGAAGTGCTGACCGAGACCGTGGAGCTCAGCTACCAGTTCTTCCAGCGCAAAACCGTCGCGCAGGCCGCCTGATGCCGCTCGAAATCCGCGAGATCGTCCTCCAGATGAAGGTCGATGACGACGATCCGCCCGGCCCGACGGCACCGGCGGAACGCTCGGCCATCGACTTGCTGGCCTGCTGCGAGGAAAAGGAGGGCAAGGCCGATACCGCGTTGATCGATCAGTGCGTGCGCGCCGTGCTCGCCGAACTCGATCGGCGAAGGGCGCACTGACATGGCGGCGTCCAAAGGCGGCCTTGAAAAGCTGACCATCACCGGCTTTGCCGATCCGAAATACGCGGACAAGGCGTCCACCAGCCCCAACCCGATCAAGGTGATGATCAACCCTGCGCAATATTCGCAGGCGATGGGGGTCGAATATACCTGCCAGCAGGGCGCCGGCGGCACCGGCAAGTCCGTCGCCTTCAACCGCGACAAGGGCGAGGCCCTGGAACTGGAACTGGTGTTCGACGGCACCGGCACCGTGCCCGGTGCGCCGACCAGGAGCGTGCCCGATCAGCTCGCCGATCTTCGGCGGCTGATCTACGAAGTGAATGGCGACATCCATTCGCCCAACTATGTCCAGCTCTCCTGGGGCACCTTGATGTTCAAGGGGCGGCTGAAAACGCTTTCGATCGACTATACCCTGTTCGATGGCGACGGTACGCCGCTGCGCGCCAAGGTGAAGGCCGGCTTTGTGGGCTTCCACGACAACAGCGATGGCCGCGCGGGGCAGAAGCTGAGTTCGCCCGATCTCACGCACCGAGTGGAAGTGAAGGAGGGCGACACGCTGCCGCTGCTTTGCCACCGCATCTATGGCGACAGCCGCTATTATCTGGCGGTGGCGCAGCACAATCGGCTGGACGATTTCCGCAGGCTCACGCCGCCCCTCACCTTGTACTTCCCGCCCCTCGCGCCTGTCTCGGCCAAGTCATGAACGACATGTCGCCCATGCTGAAGACGGGGCTGCAGCTGAAGCTGGAGCTGACCGCAAACGGCATGGTGATCGATACCGACCGCATTGTGTCGGTGGAGATCTGGTGGGAGGCCAACCGCATCCCGCGCAGCCGCATCGTCTTGTATGATGGCGCGCCCGACCGTCAGAGCTTCCCTTTTAGCGAAGGCGGCAGCTTCGTGCCCGGGGCGACGATCACGCTGTCGGCGGGTTATGGAGAGGATGCCGCAGTGCTCCACCAGGGTGTGGTGGTCCGCCACGGGCTCAAGGTCGAACCCCGCGCCTCGGCGCAGCTGACCGTGGAAACCGCCGATCCGCTGCTCAAGATGACGCTGGCGCGCCACAGCGCGGTCACCGAACAGGCGACTGACAAGGCGGTGATCGAGGCACTGGTCTCCGCCAATGGCGGCAGCATCGGCAAGAATGCGGCGGGCACGCTGGCCGCCGAGGCGATGGTCCAGGCCTATGCCTCGGACTGGGATCTGATGCTGATGCGCGCCGAAGCCAGCGGCTGCCTGGCAGTACTCGACAATGGCAGCGTCGATATCCTTTCACCGGCGGATGCGGGCGAACCGGTGCTGACGCTGGTATATGGGGAGGGCAACGACCTCATCAGCTTCGAAGGCAGCATCGACGCCGCGTCGCAGCTTGGCCAGTCTGTCATCACCAGCCGCGCCTGGAGTCAGGCCGACCAGGCGGTGAGCGAAGGCAGCGCGCAGGCGGCAAACGTGCCGGTGCCGGGCAATCTCGACGCGGCGGCGCTCGCCGGGGTGATGGACGTGCCTGCCTATGCGCAACAGACGGCCGCGCTGCGTTCGGCGGACGCGCTGGGCGCCTGGTCTTCGGCGGCGCTGATGCGCGCGCGGCTTGCCCAGTTCACCGGCAGCGTGACGTTCCAGGGCTCGGCCAAGGTGAAGCCCGGATGCGTCGTCACGCTCGACGGGCTGGGCAAACGGATGAGCGGCGACGCGTATGTCACCGGCGTGCGCCACGTCATTCGGGGCGGCGATTGGCACAGCATTGCCGAGCTCGGCATGGCGGCGAATCGCTTTTCGCGCAGTGAGGCGCAGGTAGCGGACCGCGGCGCCGCGGGCCTGGCGCCGCCGCTCAAGGGCCTCCACATCGGCAAGGTCGTGCAGGTTGCGGAGGATCCCGCCAACGACTTCCGCGTCCAGGTCACGCTGCCGCTCACCGACGCCGAAAACCCCGTCTGGGCGCGGCTGGGGCAGCCTTTTGCATCGAAAGGGTTCGGCTGGTCCTTCCTTCCCGAAGTCGATGACGAAGTCGTGCTCGCCTTCCTCAACGAGGATCCGGGCGCCGCCGTGATCCTGGGCAGCCTGTATTCGGGCGCGCGTGCGCCCACCCACGCGCCTGAAAAGCCGAACGACGTGAAGGCGCTGGTCACCCGCTCCAAGATGGAGGTCAATTTCAACGACAAGGATGTGGTGCTCAAGGTCAGCACGCCGGGCGGCCGCTATGTCGAGCTGGACGACAAGACCGGCACCCTCACCGTCGCCGATCCGAACGGCAACAAGCTGGTGATGAAGAGCGACACCGTCGACCTCATCAGCGCGGCCAACATGACCATCAAGTCCGCCGCCAACATGACCATTGATTGCGGCGCGAACCTCGCGGTCAAGGCCGCGGTGAAGTGCGACATCGAGGCCGTACAGCTGAACGCCACCGCCTCGGCGCAGCTGGCGCTCGCCAGCAACGGGCTGGGCTCGCTGAAGGCCGCGGCCGTGCTTGAGGTCAATGGCGCGCTGGTGAAGATCAACTGATGCCCCCCGCCGCCCGCCTTACCGACATGCACGCCTGCCCGATGCAGACGCCGGGCGTTCCGCCGGTCCCGCATGTCGGGGGGCCGATCACCGGTCCGGGCGCCCCCACCGTGCTGATCGGCGGGCTTCCCGCCGCGCGCGCGACCGACCTGGCGGTGTGCGTCGGCCCGCCCGATACGATCGCGATGGGATCGGCCACAGTGCTGATCCTGGGGCTGCCCGCCGCCCGGCTCGGCGACACCTGCGCCCATGGCGGCAGCATCGTGTTCGGCCTCCCAAGCGTGATGATCGGCGGATGAGTGCGCAAAATCCTTCGAGGCTGTTGAAAAACTCGCTACCTGGCCTCCCGCTCCAATCTCGCAAAAGCCTCCTTCACGCAAAGTAGAGATTTCAACAGTCTCGACCGGGCGCGACACTGGGCGGACGGATGAGATGGAGGTGGAGACGATAGCGGCGGAGCAACTGGCGCGACAGCGACGTCTGTGGCAGGTTTAGGCATCGTAGGAAGAGGAAAACAGATGTTTGCCGCCCTGGTCGCTCTTGCGCTGCAAGCTGCCGCGCCCTCCTCTGCGGACGCTCCGCGATTCCGCGGTGAGGGGCAGATGAAGGTCTTCGACATGATCTGCGGGCGAGTCTTTCCGGACGAGGCGCGGATTGACTCCATTATGGCAAAGCTCCCCGGTGCGCGTGCGCTGACCCCCACGGAAGTGAAGGACTATCTGCGCGACGATCCAGGGCACGGGTGGGTCATGCAGGCAGGCACCAGCAATATGGTTGTTACGCTCGAAGCGCCTCCGGTCCATGCCTGTGCGGTCCGCATGACAAACACGGATGGCGTGATCGATGAAAGTGTGTGGCAGCAATTGATCGCGGCGGCACAAGCGCGCGCGGGTGGCGGCTTCACAACCGTGCCGCCGCGCACGATTGAGCTCGGCGCCTTTCAATCGAAGGTGAGTGGCGTGCAGAAACAAGGCGCCGATGGCGCCGCAGAAGCAATCTACCTGATCCGCACCGTGCCCAAGGCGGCAAGAACGCCAGCGCAGGGAGGCATAGAGATCAGGATGGTACGCCAATTGGTGCAAGCGCGGCGTTAGCCACCCCCTTGACACATGCCGCAACCCTCCGAGACTTCAAAAACCGGCTGCTTGCATAGGGTCTGGAGGCGTGATTCACTCCTGAAAGGCGTCGGAGGATCACGAACATGATGGGTCGGCAGGTGGCGCAAGGCGCACTGTTCTACAGGTTCCGGCTCGACGAGCATGTGCCTGCCGACCACCTGCTCCGACGCATCGACGGGCTGCTAGACTTCGGTTTCGTCCGTGAGGCGCTGGCGGCAAGTTATAGCCCGAGCGGGCGACCCTCGATCGACCCGGAGTTGATGCTGCGGATGCTGCTGGTCGGCTACCTGTTCGGCATCCGCTCGGAACGCCGCCTGTGCGAGGAGGTGCATCTCAACCTCGCCTATCGTTGGTTCTGCCGGCTCGATCTGGCCGACGGGGTGCCCGACCATTCCACCTTCTCCAAAAACCGGCACGGCCGCTTCCGCGCCTGCGACCTGCATCGCCTGCTATTCGAGCAGGTGGTCGCAAAGTGCGCTGCGGCCGGGCTGGTGGCTGGGCGCGACGTGGCGGTGGACGGCAGCACGATCATGGCCGACGCCAGCCGCGAGAAGAAGCTGAAGGGAGCCGATGCCGCAGACGAGCTTCGTGCCGGGGACAGCATATCGCGACCGGTCGCTGAATATCTGGCGGCGCTCGACGCCGCGTTGCCGCCAGATCCCGACGAACCTGCGCCTGTCAATCCGACCAGCATCTCGCCGACCGACCCGCAGGCGGCGCTCACCTGCAAGCACGGGCCGGCGCGCTACGCATACGCCATCAACCCGCTGCTCGACCTCGATACCGACTGCATCCTCGATGTGGAGGCGACGCCGGCGCGCTTCTCGTCCGAGGTCGCGGCAACTCGGACACTGGTGTCGCGTGCTGGCACCACGCTGGGCATCACACCCAAGAGCCTCGCGGCTGACAAGGCGTACGGCAGCGGGCCGTTGCTCGGCTGGCTAATCGACCGGAAAATCACCCCGTACATCCCGGTCATCGACCGCAGCCGCCAGCGCGACGCCTTCTTCACCCGTGATGCCTTTCGCTATGATCGCGAGGCCGACGCCTATCACTGCCCGGCGGACAAGCCGCTCGGCTATTGCGGCACCAAACGCGCCAGCCAGGTTCGCGTGTACCGAAGCCATGTCGCCGATTGTGCTGGTTGCGAACTGAAGCCCCGATGCACCGTCAGCCGGAAACGCAGCGTCACCCGCCTCGTCAGCGAGGATGCTCGTGATACCGTGCGCGCCCTTGCCGGCACCGACGCATATGTGCATGCGCGCCGTCGAAGACAGCGCATCGAGCGCGTGTTCGGCCACCTGAAACGCAACCTGGGGCTACGAACGCTCAAGCTGCGGGGCCTGTCAGGAGCAGCCGAGGAGTTCACCATGGCTGCCGCGGCATACAACCTCCAGTTGCTTGCCCGGCAGGCCGCGCCGGCCTGATCTGCGGCGCATCCTGCGGTGCCCGACGTCACCAGCCATCCGCCGCATCGATCCCACGCAGGCCTTTTTCAACGGTCTCCTTCGTTTCTGGGTCGAGGATGGGCGTTTCCGCCGCGCGTTTCGCGTCATGGCGGCACCACCGAAATGGCGCAGGGCGACGGCGACATCGAACAAAGCCTGTTCGTGCTGATGTCCACTTGGCCCGGCGAACGGGTGATGGTGCCCGATTATGGCTGCGATTTGCAGCGTTTCGTGTTCGCCGACCTCACCCGCACCATGCTGACCGAGCTGTGTGAGGCAGTGCGCGTGGCCATCATACGCTGGGAGCCGCGGATCGACTTGCTCGACGTGGAGGCGACGCCCGATCTGCTCGACTCTGCGCTGCTGCGGATCGGCATCGCCTATCGCGTGCGCGCAACTAACACACGGAATAACCTGGTTTTTCCATTCTATCGCAACGAGGGTACGCTGGTGCGTCAGCCATGACCGAAGGGGGCCTCATCACTCGCTGGACCCACCAGCGCGACCGCCAGGTCCGTTTCGCACCCGACGTTTTCCGCGTCGACAAGATGCTGGCCGCCACTGCCCACCACGCCGCCACCGTCCCCTTCCACGACGAAGACGGAAACCTCTCGGGCAACTGGGATCAGATCCTGGGCGCCGACCAAAGTTTCGCCCTGGCCCTCCTCGCCACCGCCGACCTCCCCGAACGCGGCAAACCCCTTGCCCAAGCAATCGCCCAAGCCCGCGCAGCCAAGCCCAACGAAGCAAGCCAGCGGATCACCACCCTGGTGGAATCCATGCTCCGCCTCGCCCGCGATCTCGATGAATGGCTCGCCCCAGCCCAGACGGGCGGCAGGATGGACCGCGGCTGGGCGCATGGCCTCGCCGAAAGCGCGCTCGACCAGGTGCTCGCCCCCCAGCTCCAGCGCCTGTTCGATCAGGTCGCCGACGCTGAAGAAACCAGATTGGTGGCCACCACGTGGTGGGAGTGCGACGCCGAGCCCTGGAAAGCCACGGTACGCGAAGGTGAGGTTCGCGGCATTTCACGCGCCGTGGAACGCGCCTGGGCGCAGCGACTGATCCACGAACTCGCCGAAACGGCGGATGGGTTCCTGGAAGACATGGCTGGCGCCAGCACGCGCGCGGCTGCGGCATTGGAGGAACGGCTGCGGAGCGGTGCGCATGAGGGCCATGCCGCACTGATCATCGCGTTCCTGGAGATATTTCGCCACGCCCAAGTCGAGCTTGGCACGCTGCCTGAGCGAGTGCTCGATTATTGGCTGGATCAGCTCGGCGCCGAACCCACGCCCGCGCGACCAGACCGGGTGTTGCTTGCCGCGGTGCCACGCCCGGGCGCGCGGCCTGAAGTGCCAAAGGGTTTGATTATTCCGGCAGGCAAGGACGCCGTCTTCGTCGCCGAAGAGCGATTGGCGGTGACCGGCGCCAAGATCGTCGAGTTGCGTGTCTGGGCGAGCGACGGACTATCGGTATCCAGAGCGGCTCCTGACGAGCGCGGCGTGTTCGCCGAACCTGTGACGGAACCGGCACTGCCAGTGGTGATGTTGACCTCACCCGCGCTTGCCCTGTCCGGAGGTACGCGACGGCTCCAAGTGCGATTGGATTGCGCGAGCACACCAACTCTTCCCGAAGGCGTGACGGTGGCGGTCTCGACCGCGTCCGGTTGGGTGGACGTAGACCCATGCTGGGCCGTCGAAGGCGACTTCCTGCTGCTGTCCGTACTGCTCCCCGACGCCTTTCCGCCGATCGTACCGCAGGCCGAAATGGGCAGCCCGGCGCTGATGCTGACCGCGCGCGCTGCGGTTCCGGTGCAGATAGATCGGGCATCGGTTCAAGTGAGCGTGCGAGACGTTCCTGGACTGGTGGTAAGCACGTCAGCAGGTCAGGCGAGCGAAACCGCCGCGGCGCCCTTTGGAACGCCGCCCTTTGCCGGAGGGTGGCTGCGGATCGATCATCCTGCGCTGGCGGGTCCGCCGCTCGAGCGGCTAGTTCTGCGGTTCGAATGGGCGAGCGTCCCCACGGGCGAACTGGGCTTTGCCAGTCACTATCACGGCTATGTGGTCGACGACGAAGGTCATCTGCTCGACCAAACGCCATACGATAACGCAGCGTTCACGGTAACGCTGAAGGCGCCGGTGCCAGGTTGGGACGCAACCCGGCAGCTGCCCTTATTCGCGCCGGCAACTCTGGGATGCGCCCTGCCCGTGGCCGCCGTCCCGCCTCCCGACATCCTCAGCGCCAGCTTCGACGATGCACCGACGCTTATGCCCGCGGAAGGCCGAGTTGCGACGAACAGCTGGCTCGCAGCATCGGGGGCGAGCGGCGTTACGGATGCGGATCATGTGCTGGTCACGCTGGCGTCGCCGCTGGAGGCATTCGGGCACAGCCTGTTTGCGGCCAATGTCCAGTGGGCAACCGAGGCGATCGCGCGCACCGAGATGCCCGGGCGGCGGCCGGGTCTGATCCGGCGCTTGCTGCGGGCGCTGCTGGGGCTGCCGAAGACCATCGGCGCGAAATTGAGCGCGCGTCAGTCGGTAAAGCCTGATCCCGTTCAGGATGCAATCCCGATCGTGCTGCCCAATCCGCCGTTCCAGCCGATGCTGTCGCGCATCTCGCTCGATCATGCCGCGGCGGCTCAGCCCCTGACGATGTTCCATGTGCCGCCGTTGGAGGCGCCGACAAAGGCCGGCGCAGGCCCACTATTTCCCACGCCCTTGGTCCAATCCGCATTGGAAGTGGTGATCGATGATATAGGAGCGGCAACAGCGCTTACGCTGCTGTGGCAGGTGGGCTCGGCGGGGAGTCCGCCGGGCTGGTGGTATCTGAGTCTCCAGGGGTGGGCGCCATTGCCCGCGCTCGAAGACGGCACAGCGGGGCTGAGCGCATCGGGCATCTTGCGCGTGACCGTGCCGGCCGACATCGCGCCGGGCGCATTTCGGATGCAGGCGCGGTTCACGGGCGCACTTCCCAAGATAGTGGCGGTGCTGCCCGATGCTTTTCCCGCGCATCGGTCTTCCTACGGCACCAGCGCGCTCCAAACAGTGGCTGCCGGCACGATCACCGAAGCTGTCAGTTTGCAGAACGTCACCGCACTGGTGCAGCCGATGCCCAGCACGGGCGGAGCACCGCGGGAAGCGGATGAGGCAGTTCGCGCACGCGTCATCGAGCGGGTTCGCCATGGCGGCCGGGCGCAATCGCGTTGGGATATCGAGCGGATGGTGCTCACGGCTTTTCCGGAAATCGTACGCGTTCGCGTCGTGCCCGGTAGCGCAGGCGTAACGGTGTTGGTGGAAGCAGACGCGCAGATGCGGGCGGCCATCGCAGGATGGCTCAACGAGCGGGCAAGCCCGTTCGCGAAGATCGCCGTTACACGTCCCCTATCAGTTCCGGTCGATGTGTCGGCCGAGCTGGCAGGTGCTGGCGACATTGCCGCCGTCGAGCGCGCGGTGCGGGCCCTGATCGAGGACGAACTGTCGCTCGACGACCTGGCCGGGGCGGAGGAAGTACGTGCTGCGATACTGCGCCTGTTGCTGGCGCACCCAGAGGTGCAGACAATCGAGAGGCTGCGCGTTTCTTTGGGAGAAGGCTTCAGCCCCTGGCGGGTTCCAGTGGCCGGCACAATCAGTATCGCGGCGGTCGAGGGGGCTACCCAATGGTAGAGGGCATCGCGGTACTCCCACGCAACCCGGTGCTGTCACCGGTACAAGACTATGTCTCGCTCAAGGCCGAAGCGATCGGGGCGGTCCAGCGTCTATGCAGCGATTGGACCGATTTCAACGCCCATGATCCCGGCCTAACGCTGATCGAACTGCTATGCTTCGCGATCACCGATCTGGGATACCGTGTCAGGCTCCCTGTCGAAGAACTGCTCGGTGCCTGCGCCAAAAGCCTGGCGCGCCCGGCACTGTTCGCGGCACCGCCGGTAACCGCCTATGATTTCCGGCGGCTGCTCCTTGATCGGGTGGAAGGACTCGGCAACACCTGGCTCACCCCCGGGGGCGCGACGGGGTTGTATGATGTCCGCCTGCAAGCAGCATTGCCGCTGCCCGGCGTGCACCCCGATGCTCGGCCATCCTATCGCCGGCTGACCGAACGTGCGCGGCGCGTGTGGGAACGGCATCGTCCATTGTCCGAAGATATCGGGTCGATCCGGCTCTTGGAGCCGAGGCGCACCGTGGTGCGCGCACGCGTTCGGATCGAGCATGGCACCCAAGCCGAGAGCGTGTTGGCACAGGTGCTGTTCCGGATCGCACTGACACTTGCACCCGAACCGCGGCGTTCCCACCCGCCGGAACGAGAGACCTCGGGGACGCTGTGGGACAGCCCGATCATGCTGAACGGGTGGATCGCACCGGGGGAGTTGGGAGACAAACCCTGCCTAATAGAACACGATCAGATTTGGGACCGGATCGTCGACGTTCCGGGCGTGCTGGGCGTCGACGACCTGCGCCTCTGGGTGAAGGGAATAGGTACCAGTTCGCGCATCGAGGTCGCCCCCGAGGAATATTTGTGCTTCGACGGCGGTTTTAAAGAAGCCGCACTGCCGATCAAAGTAGAGCGCGATGGGAAGCGGTGCAGCATCGATCATGGCGAGGTGCTGCGGCGACTGATCCGCCTGTGGACCGCGCATCGCACGCGGTACCCGTTCAAAGATCGGGATCAAAATGCGTCGGGCGTCGCGTCTACCAAGCCCCGTACCCTTGCAAATTTCTCGCCGTTGGGCCCGCAGCTACCACGCGTGTATGGGCTTTCGAGCGGCGTGCCAGAAGCTGCGACCGCGCGGCAGTTGCAAGGCTTTCTGTCGCTTTTTGAAGCGCCGATGCGGCAATTCTGCCGGCAGATCAGCGAGCTCGGGACCCTCGATTCGCAAGGCAGTCAAGGCGAACCGCATTGGCTGGACCTGCTGCTTGCGCTGCGCGGCGTAGCGCCGCCACCGGCAGCTCTGTTCGATGCGCGCCGGAAGAACGTCAGGCGGGCGCTGCTGGAGGCGCATGGAGCCTTGGCGCAGCGGCGCGGGCGCGGATTCGATCCGGAAGCGCGCGGGGGTCCCCGGCGGCTTGCCGGACCTGAATTGCGAATGCGGCTGATGCTGGGTGAAACGGTGCGTATCACGCTTGTCGAGCACGTGATGCTGCGGCAGCGCGTGGGAAAGAGCGGCAACGATGATCACAGCATGACGGTGAGCGCCGTCATCGCTGGTGCCGAGGCGGATCGCGCACGGATCACTGCGATACTGCGTGATGAAGTTCCCGCTTATATCGGCCTGCGCCTTCATTTCTGGGAGGGACCACGCTGGCGGCGCTTCCACCATGTTCATCGTCTGTGGCGTTCGGCGCTGCGACTGGGCGAGTTGCACGCAGCCGATGAGTTGGCCGTGCAGCTGAGAGGCCTGCTGGAAGACCCGGTGGGATGAGCAATGGCGCGGTTATTGAAGCGGAGATTGCCTGGTTCGGGCGAGTCCTCCGGCGGCGACTTGACCTGCACGCCTTGGAAGTGCCGGGCGACGTGCTCGCCGAATTCCCACCGCCCGAGCTTTCCCCCGCCCTGCCTTATGCCGAAACGGTCTTATACCAGCTTGCGTTGAGGTTGACTCACGAAGGAGATTCCCAAGGCGGTGAAAGTCTGAATCATTGGCGTCCTGCATCAGGAGGACGCGATGATGGGACAGGCGATCGGCTTGCGGGAGGATTTCGACGGATCGGCGTTGCGGCGCCTGGCACGTTTGTCGAAGAGCGCGCCCCAGGCGCGGCGGTTACTGGCCCTGGCACAGATCTATGATGGGGGTAGCCGGAGCGAGGCGGCAAGGATTGGCGGCGTTACCCTGCAGATCGTGCGCGATTGGGTAATGAGGTTCAATGCCCGCGGCCCTGACGGGCTG
>NZ_JACIJF010000005.1 GCF_014199255.1 Sphingomonas xinjiangensis
TCGCCATCGTTGTAACGCCTAGTCGTACCGTCAGTCATATGCCTCACTCTTATCTAAGAGCGAGACCCTGTCAGGTCATTTGAGGGGCCACCTCAGCTTGCGACTGTCCCCTTTGAGGAGGCAATCGCGACACGCTCGTAGGTCTTGCTCATAAGCCTAATCGACGGTCCCCGGTTCAGTGGTGGTGGCTTTCGCCCAACCTGGCAATTGATCCGGGCCGTGAACCATGAGGGTCTTCAGCAGCGTGGAATACCGTGTTAAAATCGCTTCACCGAGCAGCCGGCGGTCGCACGGCGTCGTTTTCAGCTCGCCGATGCTTCAAGGGTAGCGGCGACATCAACGAGCACAGTGCGGATGATGTCGGGTCGCCGTTTCGCTAAACAGTGGCCGTCAGAGAGATCTTATGACATAAAGGTCGATCAAGCGAAGGCGAAGATTGCTTCAATTTAGGGGGCACCTACTGAGCCTTTGGCTCCCAGTCCGGCTTCATCTTCGCTTCTAGTTGACGAAGCTCCTCATCAAGCAGCGTCGCCAATTCCTCATCCTCGTCGGCGACGGCGAAGCGGATGCGAGTGACTAGTTCACCGATGGCGTACTCGGCATGGGCCATTGCGTTGGACTCCCGGTCGATCACCGCGGTGGCATCGGTTGCAAGCCTGGTCAGCAGCGCGAGTGCGGTTTCATCGATAGTCCGCGGCTTCTGGTCTAACACGCACAGCGTACCGAGAGCGAAACCGTCGTCGGTTACCATTGGCGCGGCATAGTAGGCGCGCACGTCCATCTCGACCACGGCTGGGGCAAATTTGAAGCGCGGCTCGCGCCAGGCATCTGAAACGCAGAGAGGTGCGAAGCCGGGCAACTGAATTGCGGCGTCGCAAAAACTGTCCGGCCGTAGAAATTCTCTCGGGTCAAAGCCGTAGGCGACCGCAAGCCATAGCCGGGACCGGTCCACGATGGACACTGCCGCATAAGGGAAGCGCATTGCCGTGGCGGCTTCCTCAACGATCTTACAGAGCTCGGCATCGCCCCGCATGCCGAACACACCGCTCGTCAAAACTCTGGCCTGCCGGCGCGCCTCTGCCAGTCTCTTCCGGGAGCTATCTTGGTTCATGCAGCATGTCCTCGACCCAGTTCATCCGATCAGCGGACGCCCGCGATTTGGAGCATAAGCGGTCGTTCTCGCGACCACGCCCCAAACACAGCTATGACGCATAACGCTCCTAAAGTTACCTTTCTGCAAGCTACTCAAATACAGCCATTCACCATTCGTCTGCATCCTTGAGGAGTCGGAAGCGTTATAATCTCGAAGGAGATCTGAATGTCCGACAACAAAGAGCTTCGTGCGCCTCAGGATGCCTCGCGCATCGCCCTCCACGAGGATTACGAAGTCCGCTACTGGTCCAACAAGTTCGGTGTCACGCACGAGCAGCTCAAGGAAGCCGTCGATGCAGTCGGCCACAGCGCCGAAGACGTTGAAAAGCACCTGAAGGGCTGAGCGCAAGATGAGAAAGACCACGCTAGAGCGTGCGCTTGAGCTTGCGCGCGAGAGCAGTTGCCGCGACGTTGAGCAGATCAAGCGCACTCTTAACGCCGAAGGCTATTCCGGCGTTGATCAGCACCTCGCTGGCCTCTCCATCCGCAAACAGATCCGAGCGACAATCGCCGGTCGATCCGCTCAGCCACAACTGACAACCTAGTGACGTTCGCCATACGGTTTTCCTGCCTTTGGCCAGCCTGCTGAACTGGTCGCTTGGTCGCCGCTAGGGTCTAGCCAAACGGATGGCGGGAGCTTCTAGCGCGACCATGGTGATCGTGAACAGCACAAGACCCGCGTCGTTGGTCACATTCATCTCCATGTCGAGGTCACACGAGCCGCTTCCAGGAAGGTCTCGAATGAGGTCTCCTGCTAAGCGGAACGCGCAGGCTTTCATATCGGGAACGTCCGGAAGCTCCCACCAATCCGCGAGATGCTCTTGTGATCCGCTCAAAACGCGGAAGTGGAACCTGGGCATTCTGCTCTCCTAAGGATTGAAGAACAGAATGGCGCTGTTGCCGTTGCTATAGTTCTGGGATCGTTACAAAATTTTCGGTCGCCGGGCCTTGAGAAATGATCCAGAAACAGATAGCCGCCCCCTCGGAGGTGGGGAATGCAGCATTACCGTGTTTACAAGCTCAGTGACGTGGACGGCAAAATTGTGACAGGCGACGACCTGCATGCCGAGAATGACGACGAGGCGATGAGGGCCGCCGAAGACGATACGAATTGCCCGACCTGCGAGGTTTGGACCGGGGCGAAGCGAATTGGATTGATCGAGAAAGACGCGAAGTAAACCTAAGGCGCCGAGGATGAGCCCGCCCATACGGGGTTCGTCCACGGCGCTTTGAGACCTTGAGCTACGCCGCCCCGCCGTATCGACACCTTTTGAACACTCAGGCATTCGACCAGCTATGTGCAACGAGCATCGCAGCCACGTCGACATCGACCAGCTCTCGTATGAGTTTTCTCAGGTCGGCATGCCTGTTCGGTTCCCCGAGGGCATTCCGAACCTCCCACCCACCGACAGCATCAAGATCACGGATCGGCACGCCATCGTTCGCGCGGGAGCCGAAGGCGCTGAGCTTGTCGTGCGGCGTTGGAGCTGGCCAGGACCGACGGGAAAGCCGGTCTACAACTTCCGATCTGAGGGCCGGAAGTTCGACAGCGGGCGCGTGCTGATCATCGCCGATGGCTTCTACGAGTTCACCGACGCTCCTCCGGTTGAAGGCGCCCCAAAGAAGCGCCCAAAGAGGAAATGGCTCTTCACGATGACGGGAGAGCCCTTCTTCTGCATCGCTGGCCTTCTGAGGACCGAGCCAAGCGTTGGCGAGGCATATACGATGCTGACGACCTCACCGGGTCCGGACATCGCTCCTTATCACAACCGTCAGGTCGTCGTGTTAGGCCGCAAGGATTGGGCGAAGTGGCTCAATCCTGCCGTGCCTGCCGGCGACGTTCTGCGGCCTGCACCAGCCGGAACGCTGAAGGTAACACAGGTCCGCTGATCGATGGCTAACGCCCAACCTCAGTCGACCCTAGCCTAGGCGAGCCGAAAGCTCGCCAAGCCTCATAGTAAGTTTTCGCTCCTCAAGATCACCTCGCGTAATCTCTCTGCGGAGGGCTTCCGTTCGTTAAGCGAAACCCCGATCATATAGGCGGTGGCAGCCGTCGCCGACTCTCCGTCGTTGGCGAGGATCATCGCCCAATTCCCGAATTGGCGGGTCTGAACTTCGCGATCAAAAGCGACATTGATGTCAGTGTGCCGCGGGTCAGCCCGCAGGCGGTCCATAGTGGCGCCGACCGCCTCCCAACCACCCTCGACTATCTGCGCGAAGTTCGTGCCATCTGACCAGAGCACGCCTGTGATGTCAGCTTCACTATTGCGCGCGCTCGACACCGCCAGGATGGCATTCAGCTCCAGGGGATCGGCATGGATGCGGGATCTGCTGGTATAGATCAGTCGTCGCATCCTTGCTCCTCAACCTAATGCAACCCGCTGAAAGCCGGCCGCAGCCGATTGAGGTCAGTCTTCCTTCAGACCGCCCTGGCCAACAGCGCCGGGTTCCTCGGGATCGACCTTGTTCCCGTTGTTTTGCCCCTTGCCGAAATACCCTTGGGTGCTCTGGCCCCCTTCGAAGCCCTCGCTTTCGCCACGGGCTTCCTTGCCGGTGTGCGGGTTCTCATATGCTCCGCCGTCAGACTGGCTCTTGCCGCCCAGGCCGTGCGTATCGACGTCGCTGACGCCATCGCCGCGAAGCTTCGGACTGTTCTGCCCGCTCGCCGGCATCGGCACTTTTCCGTCGCTCATGTTGATTTCCTTTGCACGTCCAAGCTCAACGCCGCCGGAGGAGGATCGTTCATCGGCCGATGCTGGTGAAGCACCGCCAGCCTCCCGTCATGCAGGGCCGCTAGCTGCCTTGAAAATTGCTTGCAGGACTTCCGCGGGGGCGATGCGCTCGAATGCGGCCTGTATTTGATGCAGCGTTACCGGCTTTTCGAGGATCTCACATCCGTAGGATGGCTCGCACATGTCTGGGTTACCCGTGACGAACATGGCCGGGATCCGTCCGAGCGCGGCATAGATCCGCTCGACTGCTGCTGGACCCGTTCCTTCGAGAAGTTGCACGTCAGCGGATATAACCGCTGGCCTTTGCACCTCTGCCATTTGGACGGCCTCGTTCTCCGTCAAGGCGAAGGAGAAGGAGGTGGCCCCCACCTCTTCTAACGCATCTTGGATCATCAAGGCTATCCGCGGCTCATCTTCGATGATCAGCACGTGGCACATCGCTCCGCACCTTCTGAAACTGCAAGTCGCACGCGGAAGTGGACCCCTTGCTTGTGTCCCAGAGATGTCTAACTCCGCGATCTGACAATTTGATGTTTGATTACCGCAGTCGGTCTTGTGCCGGCGCTAGGTTTACAAACTGGGTGACGACCACGAGTGAGTTTCAGAATGAGAGAAGATGATCACGCACAGTCGCTGTTGGTGGCGCACACACACGTTCCAGCTCCTGGCTCGGAGCTAGCGCCCTACCTGGTGCGTGCCGTCGGAGGCGCGATGATCCTGCTCATTTGCTTCAGTCTTCTACAGCTCTATGCGTCGCAGAGCGTCGCCTTCATGCTCTGCTTGACCGGAGCCGGCGCGGCGGCTTGGCTCGATCACCACCTTTGGGATCGCAAGCATGACGGTTGCTACCAAAGTGAGCTCCGAGCACGGAGAGCGCGAGCACTTCAGGATGGGCAGTAGCGGAACCCGGATGGTGGGAAGGTCGTCGTAACGAAACTCTGGCGCTGCCCATAAACGGGCCACGTCATATGGCTGCCACAAGGCACGATCACCGGGGCGGCATGGCCCAAAGCGACAAACCTCAAGATGCTTCCTTAAAAAGCTTCCAAGAAGCATTGGATGCACACGTCACTGACACGATCGAGCGACTGCGATCCCTGCCCGGCGTGTCTAAGAACGACGCTGATCTCCTCGTGACTTCCATACAGGAGAACCGCGAAGCCATTCTGAAAGCGGAGCGGAAGCGACTGCTCTCGAAGACTACACCGGGATCAGAGGGAAGCACGACCTCCTCAGATCAAGAGGAATGGCTTAACGCACGCGCAGCGATGTAAGCGGCTCTATGGGACAGGTCAGAGGCCGAGCGCATACGCACTCGTCCTACATCGCACTCGTAAACTCGCGCTCTGTAGCACTTGGCATTTGATGTTAGTTCAAGAGCCGATGTCTGATGAAGTGGATGATTGATCAATTCCAGGTAGGGAGATACACACTTCCCCCCCACTACATGAGCCATACAACAAACAACCAGCGGATGATTGTATTGTTCAATTCTCATGTAGTAGGGAGAAGCGGTGAGTAGGTATTCCAGTATAGGGTCCTACACACTTCGGACCTGAAACTCGTTGAGCTGCGGGGTTAACGGTCGCACTTGCGTTCAGGCTTCCTGGATGCCCCTCGTGAGGGCAGTGCCAATAGCGGTGTCTCCTGTTGCCGTCCGAATGGCTCCAGGAGTTGTAGGATGTTGTCGGGTAACAGACAGAGCATCCTCCTATTTGAACCCTACCAACGACCAGTCGGTTGTCCTGCTTTTGCAGTGCTGAAGTTAATCAGCAAACCCTACTGGCCCCTGTCGGGTGGTGCATTTTTATCCTGGTGCCATGCGTTGCCGAGGGAGGTCGGTCGCCGTTTCTTCCAGTCTGCGCGGCCAGCGTGCGCGGTGCCCCTTCGGGCCCTACTCCCCTACCGGGAGTGTTGTTTCATTGTGGCCTTAGTGCCGTGTGGCTGCTGGGAGGTTTGTTGAGCTAAGTGCGGGGCTAGGGAAGCCGGCTCAAACGGGAAGACCCGATGATGTGGTGTGGATCACATCATCGGGTCTAAGTCGCTTTCGGTGAGCTTGACGCCGAGAACAGCGTTTCCACACACCGTCTACATCTTTACTTATACAACAGGCGAACCATTAAACGCAGTATTTTTCTGCACCGCGAGGATTATTCCTCACCAACCCATTCGGTGATCCACTTCCGAATGGCCTTCGCTCTGTCTGCGTCGGTGTAGTTGGGCATCTGCTCAATCATCGCGCACAGGATAGCTTCAACATCTGGCTCTTTGCCCGCAAAGGCTTCAGGTGGCAAAGTGAACGTCAGGGTCTCGCCGTCAATCACCATCTGCATCGTTACTTCGGTCATCTTATTACTCCAAACCGAACGCCATCATTGGGTCCGATCTGCGCGTTGGCCTGGAGCATCCCTCCGCTTACGTGATCTACTTTCGCGAGGCCACTTTCCTTCCGCACAGAGAACACGCCGTCTATGACTTGACGCATCTCTTCCAGCTGCTCTTCGGTTTCGCCATAGTAGCGGAACCACTCGTCCGCGACGTTGGCGAGCAGATCGGCAAGGCTATGCTGATGCTCGTACTGCATCATTCAGCCCCCTCGCGACCGGCCCGTTCTTCGCCCCACCTAGCAGCGTCGGCGGCAGTCGTGCCGTAACTGCCATGCAGGCCGAACGACACGATGCTTTTCGCGTTAGATTCGGGATTGCAGAGGTGCGTCCGCTGGCGCGCCTTCATGGTCGCTTGGTCGATAAGCAGGTTGCCCCACTGCTCGCCGGTCGGATCGGGATGGATCGCGGCGTTTGGGTATGCGACCTTGATAGGTTCGACCTGCTCCGGCTTGAGCCGAACCAACGCGGCATTGCCGAGGCCATACTCGTGGCCGACGCGCGGGGCGAGCGTGCTGGCGCGGATGAAATCGCCTGCATCCGGTTCGACTTCGTTTCGGATCAGCCTGCGCCGATCCTTACGAAGACCGCTCCACTTGAGCAGGGCAACATGGGAGTATGCGGAAGCACTGCCGGTGGCAGAGTCCATGATCGCCTGATCTTCAGGCGAAAGCCAATCATGTTTTGGTAGGGACACAAATAAACTCCAAACGTCATCACGCGGGGCGACATACCTCGCGAGCGAAATGGCCTGAGGGCCGTTCGATCTGACGTTCGGACAAGTATCGGGCCTAAGCGGCACCATCGGTCCAAACAGCCTCGCAACCTATCGGCTGCGATGGCGAGACAGATATCAGCGTTCCGCTAAAACCACAATAGGGAAAATGAGCACCCGCCAAGTTGAGAATCATTCTCTTGGTTAACGGATGTGTGTTCGTGTGTGTGAGTCTTTAGATAGGAAACCCTTCGGTGCCCAAAAGCGCCGAAGGGTCACGACGACGGGACTTGAGCAGCCGTGGTTCGGCGTCCCGTTGTCGTCATCTCTACTTCGTGAGCGTCATGAATGCTTCCAACGTGAGGACCACGAGCGGTTCCTTTCTGTCGGCCTTGATCACGGCGACCGGCGTTAGGTCGTTTTGCGACCGCGCTTGCTCCAGCGCGTCATAGACCAGCGCGATCTTTGCCCTGGCCTTGCACTCGATGCTGTAGGGGAACGCCTGCTTCGCCGCCGTCGATAGCTGGATATCCTCCCCGTTGCTGCCCATGGGGCACGAGCGAACATCGTCTTCCGTAAGCTCAGGATACTTCGCCAGAACGGCGTCACGCACCTTCTTCTGGAGGTTGCGGCCCTTGGCTTTGGCGCTGCTGGTTTTGATCGCCATCAGGCCAGCTCAAAATGAGGCGAGTCAGTTTCGCCACGCTCGCGCGGCTTACCGTCCGCGTCCCAATCGGCACCCGAGCGGATCGCGATGCCGAGTTCCTTGGCCGCTGCAAACATAGCTTTCGCGACCGCATCGAAGTTCGCGAGGTTCTTCCAGTCGTAGGGTGCGGGAAGCAGATCAACTGCGAGCCCAGTCACATGCTTGCTCGCATAGGGGTTGTTCAACCAAGTGACCCTTGCAAGTCCAGGCCGCGCATAGCTGGCCGGAATGCCCTTAGCCAAGCACTCCGTTGCCGTTCTCCCTTTGCCGTAGTTGATGCGGCACTGTTCGCGAGTGCGGACCCCCTCAACAACCATGAAGTCTACACTGGTGAGTTCGATGGCGCGCTTTACGACGCGAACCAGTCGCTCATCCACGCCTTCAAGTGCTCGGAGTGATCTGGCGCTGAGCACGAACGCCTTTGTGTTCTTATCCATGTTCTAACTTATCAGGACAAGAAACATCGCCTTTCTGACTTAAGTGCGTAGTTAAGTCACCCACCTCACCGCGTAAGTAAGTGTGTCGGCAAGTTGCCGGCCAACGAAAACATAATGGTGAGAGTATGAAAACAAGAAGCCTTAAGGCTCGATACACTTCCGAGTATTGCGCGCTGAAGAACGCGATCGACCGCTGCACTCGCAGCAACCACCCACAGTTCAAGGACTACGGCGGCAGGGGCATAACCGTAGACCCGCTCTTCCTGGACCCAATCGGCGGCTTCGAAGCCTTCCTTGAAGCAGTTGGCCCTAAGCCAAAACCGGCACTGACCTTGGACAGAGTTGATAACGACAAGGGCTACGTGGTTGGAAACCTCGCCTGGACCTCCAGGCAAGTTCAGCAGCGCCATCGTCGCCACCCCGACTGGACCCGCAACCTCGGCTGGGGAACTGGTAGCTACACGCTCGTGGATCGGAACGGCACGGTTCGCACTCACTACAGTGCGCTGATCCCATTGGGCGACCGCATTCAGACACTCAAGGAGTGGTCTCGCGAACTTGGCATCCCAGCGGCGACTATCAAGCAGCGCATCCAGCGAGGCTGGACGCCCGAACAGGCTCTTACGCCCGTCCTCTTCAACCCACGCGGCAAGCCACGCCTCAACTAAAACAGAAGGAGACAACAGGTGTTGAACCAAACACGCCAGCTGAACCCCTTCTTGGGTCGCCGTCCTTATGTTTACGCAATCATGTGGACAGAACTCAACCTCGCCTATGTTGGCGTGCGCTATCGGAAGGGCTGTCATCCAGACGAGTTTTGGAAGTCTTACTTCACATCGAGCGACCACGTGGCGAGCCTACGCGCGGAGTATGGCGACCCAGATCACATTGAAGTGCTTGAGACGTTCTTAACGGCAAACGAAGCGATTGCCGCCGAATTAGACATCATCAGCACTTCGAACTGCACCGCAGTGTTGCGTTCCTGAACAAGAACTGCGGAGGCGCGGTCGTGTTTGATGATGATGTTATACGCAAAATGAAATCTGCGATGGCCCTTACGACTGAGGTCCGCCGCGAGAAGATGAAAGCGGTGACGACGCTGAAGATGCAGGACCCGACAGAGCGTCAGAAGAGAAGTACCGCCCTCAAGGGTAGGCCAAAGTCAGATGCTACCCGCGCAAAGATGAGCAAGCCGAAAACGGCAGAGCACAAGGCGGCAATTGCTGCCACGAAGCGGGCCACTAAGCTGGCCCGAGAAGCCGCAAAAACAGAACAATAAGAGAGAGGAAAACTCCCATGGAATACCAGCACAACCCAACTGACCCGGTGCATCTTGCACTTCACAACGTAACCGAGCGCATGAATGAACAGGTCAAGCGCCTCGCGGACCTAGAAGCCATGGTCGCATCCCTGGTGCAGCGCCTGGACGAAGCTGACCACATGACCAGCGAGGAATACGGCGCGCAGGTAGTCGAACAGGTTATGGCCGCGATGCCAGCGATCCAGGCAGCAGCTTTGAAAGCGTCGAAGAAGGGAGGCCGTCGATGAGCAAAGCAGCAATCGCAGCACTGGACGCCTCAATCGAGCAGCTGACGGCTACGCGAGACGCAATGCAAAAGCGCCACGACGAGACCATGGCGGCTTTGGCTGCACTTGATAGGGCTCAAGCCAACTCGGAAATCGCAAACCTGCTCAATGGGGCAAGCGAGCTGGTAGAACGCATCTTCGCAAAGCTGATGCGCCGATGAGCGCGCCGGTCAAACTCGTGTCGGTAATGACCGACGAGGAAGCCGAGGAGATTACCCGCAACGACATCGTTGCCCTGCTCGACCTCGATCCTCATCACTGGTTCGCGCAGACGCTAGGACAGGCTTTGCTGGAGATTGCCGGACGCAGGTAGGCCCAAAAAATGTCTTGTAGCTTGGAACCAGCTTAGCCGTCCTCAGTTTCTGACCAAGTTGCCAGAACCATCCCCCCCGGTGGGCAACAGGATCCCGAAGGGCGTCGATTCACTAAGTGGCCGGCGCCCTTCCCTTATCTACCCGAGCTTGATCATGAACTCTTCCGACAATTCCGCCGAGCACCATCGCGTCACAGCAGAGAAGTGCCGACGCCTGTCACAAGGCATGTTGGGGCCGGATAGAGATACGCTGCTCGTGATGGCAGCTCAGCACGAGAACAAGGCAGAGGAAGCAGAGCGATGCTCTGCTCGGCCAAAGCTCGCTTTGAAGATCTGAGGACCTAGTCCGACCTCTTCTTCCACTCAGACCACCATTCGGCCTCCCGGCCAACATCCATGGTGCTCGCGACCCTATCCGCCAGCAGCACTTCGAAATGGCAGATCAGCTGGCTGAGCAGCCGCGCGGTCTCAGGATTAGCAATGTCTGCCGTCGCTTCGCGCAGATCAGCAATCTGTCGGCCCAGCTTGAGGACCAATTCGTCAACTTGGGTCTTCACCCAAACCTTCTGACACAACCGCGAGCGTGATGCGAGCAGCGGCTCACTCGAACGAGGCACTCACCGCATCAAAGAGGCGCAACCCAGAAACCGCACCGGGTTGCCAATGTTCTCTATTCGTTCCATTCTGCCGCCATGCAGACCGATTCCCTCCAGCCCACCGCGATCGCCGAAGCCCTGCTCTTCTCTACGCCTGGATGGGCGAGGATCGGCCTTACCGCACCTAACGAGCGCCTGCGCGAGCGTGCTGCTCACGAACTCGCGCTGTCGATTGCCGAGGCGCTGGGTGATGGTCCTGCTTACGATCATAACCAGCTGAGCCTCCCGCTCTGAGGTGTCGTGGAGTGTCCGTTTCAAAGACCTCTCCGACTTTGGTCGCTACGACGCGAACCTTATGGCGTTCTGCTGGTGCGGTCATAAGGGCGTGCTCGACGCGCATAAGGTCGGGCGCTGGTTCTACTGCTTCCGCTGGAACACCACCTTCGAAATGCTGGGGATGCACCTGCGCTGCTCGAGGTGCGGCAATCACCCCAAACGCTGGGGACCGACGCCCTTCCCTCCTGATCGGCCCGAGTGGATGGCATCGGAACAGAATTGGGCGCGTCTGGTGCGGAGGCTGAGGGGCTGACTATGAAGCAACCACGAGCGCAACGCGGTGCAACGGACAACTCCGCGAGCGCGCGCTTTAATCTGCCACAGCGTGAAGCCGACGGGGATTGGCTGGACGCTTTGGTGGCTGTCGACGGCGCTCAGCCTAAACTGAAAACGACCGTCGGCATCCTCAAGCCGAAGACAATTATCTCTTATAATTCAAGCCCTGACATCGGATTTGACCGGAGTGTAAATCCGCTGGTGGGCTGTGAGCATGGCTGCATCTACTGCTTCGCACGCCCCAGCCACGCCTTTCACGATCTCTCGCCCGGCCTCGATTTCGAGAGCAAGCTCTTCGCCAAGCCTGATGCCCCTGCCCTGCTACGCGCCGAGCTCCAGAAGCGCGGCTATGTCTGCAAGCCGATCGCCTTTGGCACCAACACCGATCCCTATCAGCCGATTGAAGCGACGTGGCGCATCACCCGCGGCTGCATCGAAGTACTCTCGGCGTGCAACCACCCGATCACCATCACCACCAAGTCTGACCGCGTCACCCGCGACCTGGACCTGCTCGCCCCCATGGCCGCCAAGGGGCTGGCGGCGGTGATGATGTCGGTCACTACGCTCGATCCGCGCATCGCCATGACGGTCGAGCCCCGCGCCACCACGCCCAGCCGCCGCATCGCCGCGATCCGTACGCTCACCGATGCGGGCGTGCCCGTGCTGGTCTCACTCGCGCCGGTCATCCCCCAGATCACCGACCATGAGATCGAGCATATCGTGGAACAGGCGGCACAGGCCGGCGCGCGCTCGGCCTTCTTCATGCCGGTCCGTCTGCCCCACGAAGTCGCGCCACTGTTCCGCGCCTGGCTCGACACCTATTTTCCCGATCGCGCCGCCAAGGTGATGGCCACCATCCAGTCGATCCGCGGGGGGCGCGACAATGATCCCAATTTCTTCACGCGCATGAAGGGGCAAGGGCCCTGGGCGGATCTGCTGCGCACCCGCTTCAACATCGCCGCAAAACGCCACGGGCTGGATAGCGATCGTGTCCATCTGCGCACCGATCTGTTCCGCCCGCCGCCAGGCGCCCAGGGCGAGCTGTTCTGATTGCCAGGCTCAACCCGCGTCCGTAAGCATTCGCTTCCCTTCAAGGATCCTCGATGCGCGCTTTCCTGCTGGCGGTGATCGCCCTGTTCGCTCCCGCCCTTGCCTTTGCTCAAGCCGACACGCTCCCCACCGGCAAGCTGCCCGACATGGCCAGGCCAGTCGCCTATCGCCTCGACATGACCATCATCCCGGATCAGCCGCGCTTCAGCGGGCATACCGAAATCGATGTCGACCTGAAGCAGCCGGCGCGCTCGATCTTCCTGCACGGCCGCGATCTACACATCGCCAAGGCAGTGGTTCGGGTCGGCCGTGAGGAGGGCCCCGCCACCTTCACGCAAAAGACGCCGCAGGGCCTGGCGCAGCTCGATTTCGGTCGCATGGTCCCCGCCGGCCGCATCACCCTTAAATTCGATCACGACGCCGCGTTCGCCACTGGACCGGCCGGGCTGTACCGCGTGAACGTTGAAAAGCAGTGGTACAGCTGGACGCAATTTGAATCGATCGACGCTCGCTCGGCATTCCCCTCGTTCGACGAACCCGGCTATAAGACGCCGTTCACGGTCTCGATCCGCACCGCGCCCGGCCTGATGGCGGTCAGCAACGCGCCCGACACCGGCAAGCCGGTCAAGGCCGGCAAGCTCGTCCGCCACGATTTCGTCGCCACCAAGCCGCTGCCGACCTACCTCATCGCCTTCGTTGTCGGTCCCTTCGCCAGCGTGCAGACGGTCGTGCCGCCCTCGCCGCAGCGCAAGGAACCGCTGCCGCTTCGCGTCATCGGCACCAAGTCCAACGCCGGCCAGCTGCAATTTGCGCTGGATGAATCGGGCAAGATCGTCACGCTGCTCGAAGCCTATTTCGACCAGCCCTTTCCGTATCCCAAGCTCGACCAGATCGGTTCGCCGGTGATGCCCGGAGCGATGGAGAATGCCGGCGCCGACATCTATGGCGACAGCATCCTGTTCCTCGACGAGAAAGCCTCGACGGCCACCAAGCAGACCTTCGGCATGGTCGTTGCCCACGAGCTCTCGCACCAATGGTTCGGCGATCTCGTCACCCCCGCCTGGTGGGACGATCTGTGGCTGAACGAAAGCTTCGCCAACTGGATGGGCTATCGCATCGGCAACGCCTGGCGGCCCGATCTCAACATCGGCGTGGATGCCATCAAGGAAGGCTTCGACGCGATGAAGCTCGACGCGCTGGCTTCGGGCCGGCCGATCCACGAACACATCACCAAGGATGCCGATATCGACGCCGCGTTCGATGCCATTACCTATGGCAAGGGCGGGCATGTCGTCGGCATGATCGCCGCCTATATGGGCGAGGACAAGTTCCGCGACGGCGTCCGCCTCCACATGCGCCGGCATCTGCATGGCAACGCCAGCACGGATGAATTCTTCGGCTCGCTCGCCGAGGCCGCGCACGACCCTCGCGTCCTCGCCTCCTTGCGCAGCTTCGTCGATCAGCAGGGCGTGCCGGTGATAACGCTGCGCCGCACCGCAACCGGCTTCGATGCCAGCCAACAGCGCTACGCCTATTTCGGCAGCAACGCGCCCGCTCAGCAATGGCTGGTGCCGCTCTGCCTGCGCTTCGCCGAGGCCAAGAACTGCACCCTGATCGACGGCGCCACCACCAGCGTCGCCGCGCCTGCCGGTCAGGGCCCGGTCGTCCCGAACGCGGGCGGCTGGGGCTATTACCGCTTCGAGCTCGACCAGGCCGATTGGGACGCGCTGATCGCCGCGGGCGCCACCCTGCCGGAACCCGAAGCGCTCGCGCTCGACGACAGCCTGTGGGCATCCTTTCATGCCGGCCAGCCGCGCACGGCGCAGCTGATTCAGCTGGCCCGCGTCATGGCCACCCATCCCGCCAGCCGCATCGCGCTCGATAATGCCGATCGCCTGCGCGGGCTTGAACGAGATGGTCTCGTCTCCGACGCGGCGCTACCCGCCTACCGCAAGCTTCTTGCCGCCATCTACCGGCCGATGCTCGACAAGCTCGGCTTCGATCCGGCGGCCGGCGCCTACGCAGCGGAAAATCCGGACACGCGCCAGCTTCGCGCCGATCTGCTCCAAACGCTTGTCGCCGCGCACGATGCGGAGGTACGGGCGAAGCTGACCGTGGCCCTCGACGCTTATCTCGCCGGGGACCTGAAGGCCATCGATGCTACATTCATCGAGTTGGCGATCGCGGTCTCGACTCACGATCGCGGCCCCGCCTTTGCCCGGCTGATCGCGGACAAGGTGCTGGCGAACGCAACGCCGAGCCTCGGCGATGCCGCCTTCCAAGGTATCGCTGCATCGAACAATCCCCAAGTCGCGCGCTGGTTCTTCAACGACTTCGCTGATCCACGGCTGACGGCCGAAGCGAAGCTGATGATCACGCCACTGTTTCTCGGTGGCCCGGCCACCCGCGACATCGCCAGCAGCTTCATGCTCGCCCATTTCGATGAATATTCGAAGGCGGCCGGCGGTGGGGGGATCTTCTCGGCCCGCCTAGCGGCGACCTTTGACGGGCTCTGCTCGGTGGAACAGGCAGATCAGGTCGATGCCAAGCTCCGTCCCCAACTCGCCAACGCCAGCACGCTCGGCCTCGACCGCGCGCTCGACACTATCCGCAACTGCGCCCGCTTTCGCGACGCCAAGGCCGCCGAAGTCAGCGACGCCCTGATTGCGGTGCAGTGATAAAGAACCTCCCCCGGCGGGGGAGCGGGACCGCCGCGAAGCGGTGGAGGGAATTCCGCTAGCGGGGGAGCGATACCGCATCATGAGCGCTGCGCGCTGCACCTCCCCTTGCGGGGGAGGATCGGCACACTCACCCCTCCAGCCGAAATCCGCGATATTCCTCGCGGATTGCCGTCTTCAGCAGCTTCCCCGTCGCGGTATGCGGCAGCGAATCAACGAACAACACGGCGTCGGGCAGCCACCATTTTGCCACACGCGCCGATAGATGCGCACGAACCGCCGCTTCGTCGACATCCGCGCCCGGCTTGCGTACCACCAGCAGCAGTGGCCGCTCCTCCCATCTAGGATGATGTACCCCAATCGCCGCTGCCTCGGCGACACCCGGGCACCCTACCGCGCAATTCTCCAACTCGACCGAGCTGATCCATTCGCCGCCGGATTTGATCACGTCCTTCACGCGGTCGGTGATCTGCATTGTGCCGTCGGGGTGCAGCACGGCGACGTCGCCGGTGTCGAACCAATTGTCCGCATCAACCGCGGGCTGCGCGTCCTTGAAATAGCGGCCGATCACCCATGGGCCGCGCACGTGCAGCCGCCCCGAGCTGACGCCATCACGCGGCAGCACCGCGCCGTCCTCGCCCACCACGCGCAGCTCGACGCCGAACGGCACCGTTCCTTGCTTGGAAACCTGGTCGACCTGCGCGTCGAAGCTTAGTTCGTCCCAGTCGGGCGAGGGCGCACCCATGGTCCCGATCGGCGACGTCTCGGTCATGCCCCAGGCATGGTTCACTCGAATGCCCATCTGCATCAACCGCTCGATCATCGCGCGCGGCGCGGCCGATCCGCCGATGGTGACGATCTTGAGATGCTCGGGCGCCGCGCCGCTCGCGTCCATATACTGGAACATCGCGAACCAGACGGTGGGCACCCCGGCCGAATGTGTCACACACTCGCGGTTCATTAGTTCGCACAGGATTTGCGGCTCGTTGACCGCGGAAAACACTAGCTTGATTCCCGCTCCCGCCGCGGCCCAGGGTAGGCCCCAGCCCACCGCATGAAACATCGGCACGATTGGCATTGCCACCGCGCGCCGCGACAAATCGAACACGTCGGGCTGCATCTCGCTCATCGCGTGCAGCACGGTGGAGCGATGGCTGTACACCACGCCCTTGGGGTTGCCAGTCGTTCCACTTGTGTAACAAAGCATGCAGGGCTCGTGCTCATCGCCTTCTACCCAGGCATATTCACCGGTCTCACCGTCGAGCAGCGCGTCGAACGCGCCGTCGTCGAAGCAAACATACTGCTCGATGCTCGCCCACTGCCCCCGCATCCGCTCGACGATTGGCGCAAAGGCCCGGTCATAAAACAGCACCTTGTCCTCGGCATGGTTGGCGATGAACGCCAGCTGGTCGTCGAACAGCCGCGGGTTGATCGTGTGGATCAGCCCACCCATCCCGGCCACGCCGTACCAGGCGACCAGATGCCGGGCATGGTTCATCGCTAGCGTCGCGACACGGTCCCCAGGCCGCACGCCCAGACGCTCCAGCGCCTGCGCCAGCCGTTGGGCATCATGCGCCACGCCCGCCCAGTTCGTCCGCGTCTCGCCGCCGTCGGCCCAGCGCGTCACGATCTCCCGGTGTCCATGCTCGCGCGCGGCATGGTCCAGCAGCCGCGTCACCCGCAGCGGAAAATCCTGCATCCCTCCAAACATCATGCTCTCCGGCTTTATGTTTGGAAGCGAGGGTATCGCATGGCAAAGCAAAGTCGAGGGCTGCGCAACACTTCGTCATGGAAGGCCAGGCCGCCAGCCCCGTCCCATCAGTTCCCCGGCGAAGGGCCGGGGCCCAGTGTCGGCCCAAGGCGTTAAAGCAGCCCGCTCTGGCGACTGTGTGGCAGCTGGGCTCCGGCCTACGCTGGGGGATTGCCAGCGTTATGGGCGTATAAGATCCTCCCCCGAAGGGGACCGCTCACGCCAGCGAGCGGTGGAGGGGCCTTGCCCTCGCAACACACCGCTCGCGGAGTCTACCTCTCCACCACGTGCGCGGGTCCTCACTCCTCCGGGAGAGGATCACATGGGAACTAAGCCGCCACCGCCAGCGTGACTTCGGGCCGCCCAAACCGGGCTGAGCGCACGCCGGGCACGTTGCGCAATGTTTCGATCATTTCCTCGTCCAGCCGGAAATTGCGCCCGATCACTACTTCGGCCTGCCCCTCGGGGCCATAGGGTACCCACAGCCGCACCGTGCTGCGCCCCCCGCGCAGTGGGCCAATCATCTGCGCCAGCCGCGGCATTACGCCGGCATCGTCCACTTCCAGGTCGATGATCAGTCGCGCCGCGTCGGCCAATTCCTCAAAAGGCTGCACCCGCTTCACCGACACCCGCGGGGTGTCCTCGCCCGCGCGCTTGTCCAGCTCCACCGTCAGCACCGCGCACCCACCCGCCTTGGCCGCCTCCTCTAGGTCCTTGGCGGCCAGTTCGTCGAAGCACGTCGTCAGCGTCTGCGCGCTCTGGTCGGAGATCGTCGCCATCAGATATTTGTTGCCCCGGGCCGAGGTCCGCCAGCGCGCATCCTCGACCAGCGCGGCGATCGTCGCACCGACGCGCCCGCCGACCGGGATATCCATCTCGCCCAGCGATCCAATCTGGCGAACACCATGTATCCGCGTAAGGTGCCCATAGCGGTCGAGCGGATGCGCCTCGAAATAATAGCCATAGGCGTCGCGCTCGGCATTGATCTGCTCGGACTTGGACCAGCTTGCACCCCGCGGCAGCTGAATCGCGCTGCCGCTCGGCTCCGCCTCGCCGAACAGGCCGCCCTGCCCGCTGGTCTTGTTGGCGAAGGTACGCTGGGCCACCGCCAGGATGGTCTCGGCGGCGGCGTGCACGCCGGCGCGGTTCGGCTGGATCGCGTCGAACGCACCCGCCGCCGCCAGGGTCTCCAACTGGCGCTTGTTGATCAGCCGCGGATCGACGCGCTTGGCGAAATCGTCGAGCGACTTGAAGCGGCCCTTGCCGTCGCGCTCCTCGACCAGCTCCTCCATCGCCTTCTCGCCGACGCCCTTTAGCGCGCCGAGTGCGTAGCGAACCGCCAGGCCGGCGTCGGTCTTCTCAACGTGAAAGTCGGCCAGGCTTTTGTTGATATCGGCGGGCAGCACCTCGATGTTCAGCCGGCGCATATCGTCGGCGAAGATCGCCAGCTTGTCCGTCTGGTGGATGTCGTACGCCATTGAGGCGGCAAAGAATTCGTGCGGGTGGTGCGCCTTCAGCCACGCCGTCTGGTACGCAAGCAGCGCGTACGCGGCGGCGTGCGACTTGTTGAAGCCATAGCCGGCGAACTTGTCGATCAAATCGAACAGCTCGTTGGCCTTCGACGCCTTGATGTTGTTAACCTTCGCGCAGCCTTCGACGAAGATCGCCCGCTGCTGGTCCATCTCCGCCTTGATCTTCTTGCCCATTGCGCGGCGGAGCATGTCGGCGCCGCCCAGCGAGTATCCCGCCAGGATCTGCGCTGCCTGCATCACCTGTTCCTGATAAACGAAGATCCCATAGGTCTCGCCCAGCACTTGCTCGAGCAGCGGGTGCGGATAGACGATCGGCTCGCTGCCCTGCTTGCGCTTGCCGAAGCTCGGGATGTTGTCCATCGGGCCCGGACGGTACAGCGAGACGAGCGCGATGATGTCGCCGAAGTTCGTCGGCCGCACCGCCGTCAGCGTGCGCCGCATGCCTTCGGATTCCAGCTGGAACACGCCCACCGTGTCGCCGCGCTGGAGCAGGTCGTATACCTCGGTATCGTCCCAGCTGAGCGCATCCAAATCGACGTCGATCCCCCGGTCGCCGAGCAGCTCCACGGCCTTTTTCAGCACCGACAGCGTCTTGAGGCCGAGAAAGTCGAACTTTACCAGCCCGGCGCCCTCGACATATTTCATGTCGAACTGCGTGACCGGCATGTCCGATCGGGGATCGCGGTACAGCGGCACCAGCTGCGCGAGCGGCCGGTCGCCGATCACCACGCCGGCCGCGTGCGTCGACGAGTGCCGCGGCAGCCCTTCCAGCCGCATGCACAAATCGACCAGCCGCCGCACATCGGCCTGGCTCTTATATTCTGCGTGGAACTCCGACACGCCGTTCAGCGTCCGCTCCAGCGTCCAGGGATCGGTGGGGTGGTTCGGGATCAGCTTGGCCAGCCGGTCCACCTGGCCATAGCTCATCTGGAGCACGCGGCCGATGTCCTTGATCACCGCGCGCGCCTTCATTGTCCCGAAGGTGATGATCTGCGCAACCTTGTCGGCGCCGTAGCGCTCCTGGACATAGCGGATCACTTCGCCACGCCGCGTTTCGCAGAAATCGATGTCGAAGTCGGGCATCGACACGCGTTCCGGGTTCAGGAAGCGCTCGAACAGCAGCCCGAGCTTGAGTGGATCGAGGTCGGTGATCGTCAGCACCCATGCGACCACCGATCCCGCGCCCGAACCACGCCCCGGCCCTACGGGAATATCGTGCGCCTTGGCCCATTGGATGAAGTCGGCGACGATCAGGAAATAGCCCGGGAACCCCATCTGAATGATGACGTCCAGCTCGAACTCCAGCCGATCCTCATACGCCTTGCGGTCCTCCACCGAGGTGATCCCCGCCTTTTCCAGCCGCGCGTCGAGCCCCACCCAGCTGCGCTCGCGCAGCATCGCCGCCTCGCCTTCGCGATCGCCGGCAAGGCTCGGCAGGATCGGCTTGCGCTTGGGCGCGGCATAGGCACAGCGCTGCGCCACGATCAGCGTGTTCTCAATCGCTTCGGGAAGATCGGCGAACAGCCGCTTCATCTCGTCCGCCGGCTTCATCCACGCGTCAGGCGAGCTGCGCGGGCGGTCGTCCGATGCGACATAGGACGAGTTGGCGATGCACAGCATCGCATCATGCGCCTGGTGGAAATCGGCCTCGGCAAAGCAGCACGGGTTGGTCCCTACGATCGGCAGGTCGCGCGCATAGGCATAGTCGAGCAGCTTGGCTTCCGAGCGCGTCTCGACATCATCCCCGCGCCGGGCGATCTCGACATACAGCTTGCCCGGGAACAGCGCCTCCAGCCGCGCGGCATAGGCTTCCGCAGCGCGATCCTGCTCCTCGGCATAGAGCCGCGCCAGCGCGCCCTCCGCCCCCGCGGTCAGGCACAGCAGCCCCTCCACGCGCCCTTCCAGCGCCTCGAACGAGACATGGGCCTCTTCCTCGATCGGCCGGTCTAGATGCGCCTGCGATACCAGGTCGCACAGGTTCAGATATCCCGTCTCGTCCTGTGCATAGAGCGCCAGCCAATCGATCGGCGCGCTCACCCCTTCGGGCATGTCGGGACGCTTCACCGCCAGCAGCGTGCCGATCACCGGCTGCACGCCGGCTTTCTTCGCCGCATCGGAATAGGACATCGCCGCGTACAGCCCGTTGCGGTCCGCAACGCCCGCCGCCGGAAAGCCCAGCGCCCTGGCCTGCTTGGCGATCGCCTTGGGCTCGATGGCCCCTTCCAGCATGGTGAAGGAGGAGAAAACCCGAAGCGGAACGAAACCCGAATGCATTCCGGACTCTAGGCGCTGCGCCCCCGATTCTTCAAGGCCGCCCGCGCTCAACGGTTCGCGTTAACGGCTGTTAACCGTTTCGCTCCGTAACCCACCGTAAAGCGTAACCTCGGATGGGAGCCGCCCTGAATGGTCGCGCAACCAATCGTTCGTCTAAACCCTGGTTAACAAAGCGGTACACGCCGCCCGGCACTACTCAGGGACGAACACAACATGGCAATCCTTTGCACGGTCATGGGACACACCCCCAGCGCGCAGCGCCACCAGAACCAGGGCCTTGAATTCAGCCTGTGCCATCACTGCGGCTGCGACCTGATCCGCTTTGCCGACAGCGCCGAGTGGACGCAGGTGCCCACCGGCTTCCAAGTGGTTTGGCGCGAGTTCGGCCGTTCGGATGATGCGGCCTCGGTCGCCCAGCGCATGGCCCGCATGACTCCGCCGCGCCGCCGCGATCCGCGCAACGCCCGCCCCAAGCCCCGCCGCGACCCGCGCGGCCGGCCGATGCAGGGCACCGCGTCGGTAATGGGCCTCCTCACGCGCATCGGCAGGCTGGTCGAGGACGAGCCGAACGACACGCTGCCCGAGAAGAAGCAGAAGGTTATCCGCCTGCCGCACCTCAAGACCAACTGACACCCCGCTCGGGCGATCAGAGCAGCGCCTCGATCGCCCCCTCCAAACTCGCCGGCTTGGTGGTCGGGGCGTAACGCTCCACCACCTGGCCTTCGCGGTTCACCAAGAACTTGGTGAAGTTCCACTTGATCCCCTTGGACCCCATCAGCCCGGGCGCCTCTTCCTTCAGCCGCTCGAACAGCGGCGCCGCCTCGGCGCCGTTCACATCGATCTTGCCGAACACCGGAAAGCTGACATCATAGGTCAGCGAACAGAAGTTCGCGATCTCCGCCGCATCGCCCGGCTCCTGCGCGCCGAATTGGTTGCACGGAAACGCCAGCACCGCGAAGCCGCGGCCGCGATAATCCCGCCACAGCGCTTCCAGCTCGGCATATTGCGGCGTAAACCCGCATTTCGAAGCGGTGTTGACGATCAGCAGCACCTGGCCTTCATGCGCCGACAAGTCGGTCGTGCTGCCGTCCGCCGCTTTCACGGGAATGGTCGTCAACGCGTTCATGCCAGCACGCCCTCATGCAGCCGCACCACGCGGTCCATCCGGGCGGCCAGCCGCTCGTTATGCGTCGCGACCAGCGCCGCTGATCCTTGCGTGCGCACCAGCGACACGAACTCGGCGAATACCCGGTCCGCCGTCGCCTCGTCCAGATTGCCAGTCGGCTCGTCCGCCAGCACCAGCGCCGGCCGATTGGCCAGCGCCCGCGCCACCGCGACCCGCTGCTGCTCGCCGCCCGAAAGCTGATTGGGCCGATGCTTCAAGCGTGCACCAAGCCCCAAGGCGACCAGCAGCTCCTCCGCCCGCGCATCCGCATGCGCCCGCGTCGCACCCTGGATCATCTGTGGCAGCACCACATTTTCCACTGCGTTGAAATCGGGCAGCAGATGATGGAATTGATACACAAAGCCCAAGCTGTCGCGCCGCACCTCGGTGCGCCCGCCGGCGGGCAGCTTCGCGGCTTCCTTGCCGGCGATCCGGATCGACCCCTCAAACCCGCCCTCAAGCAGCCCGACGGCCTGCAACAGCGTCGACTTGCCCGAGCCCGACGGCCCGAGCAGGGCGACGATTTCACCCGGCATGATGTCCAGATCGACGCCGCGCAGTACTTCGATCGTCGCTTCGCCCTGAGTGAAGCGGCGGCGCAGCCCGCGCGTCTGGAGAACCGGCTCACTCATACCGCAGCACCTGTACAGGATCGGTTTTCGCTGCCTTCCACGCCGGATACAATGTGGCCAGGAAGCTGAACAGCAACGCCATAACGCAAATGCCGATGGTCTCGAACGGATCGGTCTTGGCGGGCAATTCACTCAGGAACCGCATCGACGGATCCCAGATATTCTGCCCCGTCACCAGCCCGATGAACGACGCCACCTGCTCACGGAATGCGACAAACAGCAGGCCCAGTATCGCCCCGCCCAGCACCCCAAGCGCGCCGATCGTCGTCCCGACGGTCACGAAGATCCGCATCAGCGCGCTATGGCTCGCCCCCATGGTTCGCAGGACGGCGATGTCGCGCCGCTTCGACTGCACCAGCATGATCAGCGACGAAATGATGTTGAACGCCGCGACTACCAAGATGATCGACAGCACCGTGAAAGACACGATCCGGTCCACGCCCAGTGCTTCGAACAGCTCGCGGTTCATCTGCCGCCAGTCGGTGATCTGGCCCTTGCCTTCTACCTGGGGAACCAGCGGCGCGACGATCTTTGCCACGCGATCGGGATCCACCGTGTTCATCTCGATCATACTTACGGCATCGCCCAGCAGCAGCAGCGTCTGCGCGTCCTCGATCGGCATGATCACGAAAATCTTGTCGAAATCATAGACGCCGATCTCGAAAATTGCGGCGACCTTGTACTTCACGATCCGCGGCATCGTTCCAAATGGCGTGGAAGCGCCTTGCGGGTTGAACACGGAAATTTCGCTGCCGATGGTCGCGCCTAGCGACTCCGCCAGCCGTGATCCGATCGCCACATTCTCGCTGCCCGGCGTCAGCCGCTTGAGCGAGCCGAGCACTTCCTTGCCCTTCAGTGTCGGATTGTTGACGATGTCGTCATAGCGCATGCCGCGCACCTGCGCCGCCTCTAGCCGTCCGTTATACGTAACCGCCAGCGGCTGTTCGATCAGCGGCACTGCGCTGGTGATCCCCGGCGTAGCCTTGGCGGCCGCGGCGATGTCGCGCCAGTCGCGCAGCTGCCCGGCATAGCCTTGCACCACCGCATGACCGTTCAGTCCGGTGATCTTGCCGAACAACTCGGCGCGAAACCCGTTCATGATGCTCATCACTGCGATCAGCGCGGCGACGCCCAGCATCACGGCAACCAGACTGAACCCGGCAACAACGGCGATGAACGCCTCGCTCCGCCCCGGCAACAGATACCGGCGAGCGATCATCCGCTCATAGCGTGAAAGTAGCATGCGGCTGATCTACGCCTCTCGAAATACTCGCCGCCGCTCCTAGGCCAAGCGTCTCAGCGAGGCAATGCACCCCGAAGATCCTCTCGGGCACGGGGAGGGGGACCGCCAGCGCGGCTGATGGTAGAGGGGGCGCTCCACAAGCGACGCACGATGCGAGTACCCTCTAGCTCAGGATCCCGCCTAGCGCGCGCCCTCTGTTGCCATTTCAACACAGGGGGGAACCAATCTACTTCACCACCCTCTAAGGCATCGTGACAAAGCGTTGCCACCACCGTAGCAACACTACATCGAAACGCAGGCAGCAAACGGCCGTGGTTCGGGGAGGGTTCAGCCCCGCTTCGTAGCGATACGAAAGCGTGCGGGCGAGCCATCACAAGGGGGCTGACGAGCGATCGTCACGCAGGCGCCCGGGCTGGAAACGGTCCGGGCGTTTGCCGTTCTAGGCACCAAAGCTTTCACGCCGCTGAACGAGACCCCGGAAAAATGGGGAGGCAGCGCAAGCACCACCTCCCCGCCCCAACGTCTCCCGGCCAGGCGAGACGCTAGCTCGACCCCCTGATCATGCTCCCCCAGAGGGGAGGAGTAGCCCGTCACCAATCCTCCCCTTGCAAGGGGAGGAGTGCGCAGCGCTTCACCCCAAGTCTCAAAACGATTTGCTCAGCGTCAGCCCATAGGTCCTCGGGTCCCCCGGCTGGCCGGAGATCAGCCCAGTGTTCCCCGGCGTCGTCGCCAGCACTTCGAAATGCGCCTCGTCGAACGCGTTGCGCACCCAGCCGAACAGGTTGAAGTCGTCGGTCCGAAAGCCTGCGCGGAAGTTCGCCAGCGTGTACCCTTGGATATCGGTGTAGATCGACCGTGACGCGTTGGACGAGAATTTCGACCGCGAATTGGCGTCGCCGCCTAGATAGAATTCGCCCTCCAGGCCGAATAGTTCCGCCGGCGCGTTGTACTCGGCGCCATAGGAGAACGCCCAGTTCGAGATTCCCGGAAGCCACTGACCCGAAATGTCGCACACCACCGGGCTTAGCTGCCCCGGCACGCCCGGCGTCCCACCCGCGCTGCCCACCGGCGCCGCCGAACCACCCGACAGTTCAGGCGGGCACGGCGCATTGCCGAACTCGACATATTCGTGATCGGTATAGGCGCCGTTGACGTACAGGTTCAGCCGCTCCGAGGGCCGCAGCGAGAAGTCGGTCTCGACACCGCGCACCCGCACTTCGCCGGCATTGGCCAGATAGCCGCGCAGCGTCGAGTTCGCGCCGTTGTTCACCACCGCCTGGTAATCCTTGATCACCGTCCAGAACCCGGCGATGTTCAGCGTCGCCTTGCGGTCCCAGAACTGGGTCTTGGCTCCCAGCTCGAAGTGATCGACCTGCTCGGGATCGACCTGCGCCAGCTCAGTCTGCACCACGCCGTTCACCACCGGCACGCCGTTTAGGTTCAGCCCTCCCGATTTGAAGCTGTGCGCATAGGTCGCGTACAACAGCACGTCGCGCGACGGCTTGTACGACAGGGTCAGGTCGTAGGAGACGTTCCAGGCGCGGTACTTCTCGTCTTCGAAAGCCTGGGGCTGGAGCGCGTCGCGCTGCGCCGCCTGCCGCGCATTGCCGCCGCTATAAGGCACCAGGTTGCCCGCAGAGTCGGTCACCACGCTGATATAGCTGCCGACCTTGTCGTCATAGTTCACCCGCACGCCGGGCGAGACCGTGAACTTGTCGCCCAGCTTCAGGTTGAGCTTGCCGAACAGCGCGCCGCTGAAGTTCTTCAGGCGGATGTCGTTCTCCGCCGTCAGCCCGTTCAGGACGCTCGGATCATTGGCCAGCGCGCTGCTCGGGTTGATCAGCCAGCGGCTCGCCGCCGGCCCCTGCTGCTGCACACCGGTGGTGCGGATGCCCTGGTAGAAAGCAAAGGCACCCAGCACATAGTCGAACCCCTTGCCCTCACCGGCGTAGCGGAACTCCTGCGTGAACTGGTCCTGCTTGGTCGGGTTCTGCGACAGCGTCGTGATCGGCAGCCCAGTGAAGTCGCGGTCGTTGGCCGGTCCCCAGTTCCAAAAGCGCCAGGCGGTGACCGACGTCAGCGTGCCGTTCCCGGTGTCCAGTTCGGCGCGCAGCGACGCGCCGCCCATTTCGTTCAGCGCGTTCAGCTCCGCGTCAAGATCGGTCAGCCGATGAAACGGATTGGCGCTCGGCACCGCATAGCCAAGCGCCTGCGTCAGCGCCGGATATTGCCGGTTGGCCGCCCGCTGGGTTGGCCCATAGCGCACATAAATTTGCGCGCAGCATTCCGGGTTCTGCCGGTTCCAGTCGCCCGACAGCGTCAGGTTCAGCGTGTCAGTCGCGCGCCACAGCAGCGCGCCGCGAAGGCCGATATTGTCCTGCGCGTTCACGTGATTGCCGCTCGCCACATTGTAGATCGTGCCGCGCCGACTGGTGGTGCTCACTCCCAGCCGCACTGCCAGATCGTCGGCGAGCGGGCCGGAGACCGACGCCTTGGCCTGCTTGAACTCCATATTGCCAACGCTCAACTCGGCACGGCCTTCGAAGTCGAAGCTTGGCGCCTTGCTGGTGATGTTGATCGCGCCGGCGACGGTGTTCTTGCCATAAAGCGTGCCCTGCGGTCCGCGTAGCGTCTCGACTTGCTGCACGTCGAGGAAGTCGAGCGTGGCGACCGCGACGCGGCTGAAATAGACCTGGTCGATGTAGACGCCGACACCCTGCTCGATGCCGTCATTGGTCAGTCCCAGCGGCGCACCCAGTCCGCGGATATTAACCGACGAGTTGCGCGGATTCGTCGAATAAAACTGCAAAGTCGGCTGCAATTGCTGAAGCCGCTGCACGTTGAAGCTGCCGGTACTGTCGAGCTCCTTCACCCCCACGACCGAGATCGGGATTGGTACATTCTGCGCCCGTTCCTCGCGCCGCCGCGCCGTTACGACCACGTCGGCGGCGGCCGAACTGCGCTGGACGTCTTCTTCGGTCCGCGCCTGATCGCCGGGTCCTGGCTGCACCGCCTGTGGGTCCGGCATAGGTGTGGCCAGCGGCGAGGTGCTCGCAAGCAGCAGCAACGATAGCGGCAGGCTCATTCCAATCCCCCTCTTTGGTTCTGAGTACAATCTCCACTCCAACGGGGGATATTAGCGAACAACCTAATCTTGCCGGTGCCGTAGCTCGTGTTTGAGTGCGTGCCTCACCCTCTTGACGTCCATCCGTCGACTTCCAAAATAACGCATCGGCGCAGTGCCTTATGGGCTGCGCCGCCACGCCGGGAACCTCAGTTTCCGCGTAGACAAGATGCTAGACTTGCTCATTTGAGGAGATTGGAAATGCGTCAGATCGACTTCACTCCGTTCCGCCGCTCCACCGTCGGGTTCGACCGCCTGTTCGACTTGCTCGAAACCAGCGCACGCCAGACCAGCAGCGAGAACTACCCCCCGTTCAACCTCGAGCGCCTTGCAGAGGACCGCTATCGCATCACGCTGGCCGTCGCCGGTTTCAAAGCGGACGAGATCGACATCACCGCGCAACAGAACCTGCTGCTGGTGGCTGGCCGCAAGGAAAGCGAGAACGAGAATAACCAGGGCAGCTATCTGCACCTCGGCATTGCCAACCGCAGCTTCGAGCGCCGCTTCGAACTCGCCGATTTCGTGCGGGTGGACAGCGCCAATCTCGCGGACGGCCTGCTCGTGATCGAGCTGGTGCGCGAAGTGCCGGAGGCGATGAAGCCCAAGAAGATCGCAGTGACCACCGGCGAACAGCCGATTGCGATCGACCACCGCAACGCAGCCTGAGGGCTGATTAAGCGCTAGCGGCGCTTTCCTCCCTTGGGTGCCGCAGCAGAGGCGTCCGGATCAAGCATCCGGACGCCTTTTGCTTGCCTGTGATCAGACCAGCCGGCTCTGCTTCAGCGCCGCCTCGATGAAGCTGGCGAACAGCGGATGCGGCTCGAACGGCTTGGACTTGAGTTCGGGGTGGAACTGCACGCCCACAAACCAGGGATGGTCTGGCCGCTCTACGATTTCAGGCAGCGACCCATCCGGCGACATGCCGGAGAACACCAACCCGCTCTTTTCGAGCACGCCCTTATAATGCGTGTTCACTTCATAGCGGTGGCGATGCCGCTCGCTGATCTCTTCCGCGCCATAGATCGACGCGACCACGCTGTTGCCGCCCAGCTTGGCAGGATAAGCACCCAGGCGCATTGTGCCGCCGAGATCGCCCCCGGCCTCCCGCTTCTGCAAGCCTTCGGCGGTCATCCATTCCGTGATCATCCCGACCACCGGTTCTTCGGTGGGTCCGAACTCGGTCGTCGAGGCGGTATCCAGCCCCTCAGCACGCGCGCCATCGACGCACGCCATCTGCATGCCAAGGCATATGCCGAAGAACGGCACCTTGCGCTCACGCGCAAACCGCACCCCCGCAATCTTGCCTTCGCTGCCGCGCTCGCCGAAGCCGCCGGGAACCAGGATGCCGTGCATCGGCTCAAGTTCGGCAGCCACTTCCTTTTCGCCACGCTCGAACACCTCGGCGTCGAGCCAGCGGATATTGACCTTCACGCTGTTGGCAATGCCTCCGTGCACCAGTGCTTCAGTCAGCGACTTATAAGCGTCGGGCACGCCCATATATTTGCCGACCACGCCGATGGTGACTTCGCCCTCCGGGTTCTGAAGTCGACTGACGATCTGCTCCCATCGATCCAGGTTCGGTGCGTCACCGGGCTCGATGCCGAACGCCTTGAGCACCTCGACGTCCAGCCCCTCACGATGGTATTGGAGCGGCACGGCATAGATGCTCTTCGCATCCAGCGCCGGAATGACCGCCGACGCGGGCACGTTGCAGAACTGCGCGATCTTGGCCCGCTCGCCGGCAGGCAAGTTATGCTCGGACCGACAGACCAAGACGTCGGGCTGAACGCCCAGCGACGCCAAGTCGCGGACGCTGTGCTGCGTGGGCTTGGTCTTCAACTCGCCGGCAGCCGCGATGTAAGGCACCAACGTCACATGAATGCTGACCGATTGGCCGCGGCCCAAATCGTTGCGCAGCTGGCGGATCGCTTCGATGAACGGCAGCGATTCGATATCGCCAACCGTGCCGCCAATTTCGCAAAGAACGAAGTCGAGATCGTCGGTGTCATCTTGCGCGAACGACTTGATCGCGTCGGTAACGTGCGGGATCACCTGCACCGTCGCGCCGAGATAATCGCCACGCCGCTCACGCTCGATGATCGTCTTGTATATCCGACCTGAGGTGATGTTGTCCGACTGGCGTGACGCAACGCCGGTGAAGCGCTCATAATGACCAAGGTCGAGATCGGTTTCAGCGCCGTCATCCGTCACATAGACTTCACCGTGCTGGTGCGGTGACATCGTGCCGGGATCGACATTGAGATACGGATCGAACTTACGGATGCGGACCCGATAGCCACGGGCCTGGAGCAATGCCGCAAGGCTTGCTGCCATCAGACCCTTGCCAAGCGAGGAGACCACGCCGCCGGTGATGAAGATATACCGCGCCATGGGAGAAAACGCCTAACGTGTTTGAGCGCGCGCCGACAAGCACCCGAATCCGGAGCCGGCGCGCTTTTTTTAGTCAAGTCCCGTATTGCACGGGACGGATTGCTTTTACTGGACGTTCGCCATCGTCGAGCCGTTGCCGCTTAGCGCGCTGGCCTCAGGCGCCACAGCCGGCACAGAAGCGTTGTCGCCCGCAAACGGAACGCCAGGCGCAGCCGTCGGGGAAGTCACGGGCGCACTGGGCGCGCGCTGAAGCGAAGTGTCGATCGATGCGGAGTGGCGCGTGGCCGCGATCACTGCGAGGAGGATGCTCATGCCGATGAAGATCGCCGCGAGAACGGCGGTGGAGCGCGTGAGGAAGTCCGCGGCTCCGCGTGCCGACATCAGGCCCGAGGGGCTACCGCCCGTGGTCAGCCCGCCGCCCTCGGACTTCTGCATAAGGATCACAGTGACGAGCAGTGCCGCAATGATGGCATGGACGACGAGCAGAAAGGTGAACATTGAAGACCGGACCTGTTGGCGGAAAGCGGCGACATAGGGGACCCACGTTGCCGGATCAACCGCCGCGTTGTCGGTCGTGGCGCCCGGCGTGGCAAACAAACCCGTAACATTTCGCCAACGCACTGAAACCTCGGCGCTCTCGCCGCGTTTGTGTGGCATATCCCGAGGCGAGCCGGGATTGTAACGGATGAGTAGATGCCGTGAACGCAATGTCCGACCAGTCGTTGTCATCTTGGAAGAACACGCTGATCGATTACGTGCGCTCGGGCGAGCCCGATCTCACTAATCGGCAGATGGCCCTCTTGATGTTGGTATATCTAGACCAAGGCCCTCATACGGTCCGGGGTTTGGCGCGTGCCCTGAACGTGTCCAAACCGGTAGTGACGCGCGCCTTGAATCGATTAGGCACGCTGGGCTATCTGCGCCGTCAGCGCGACGACACCGACAAACGAAACATCTTCGTCGCACGTACTCCTGAAGGGGCAGAGTTTCTTGCAGAATTCGGGCATTTCCTCGCGGGCGACGCCATCGGTGAGCCCATCGCCCGGCGGGCACACGCGTAATCGATTCGCGCTTACGGGACGTTCGGTGGAAGTTGACCCGCGTGTCCAGGCAGTCCGGCGCGATCTGGCAGACGTCCGCTTGGCGGATCAGGTCTTCGCGCCGCATTATGCGGCGCCTTTGCTTCGCCGCTTGACCCGCACCGTCCAACTCAGAAGTGCGTCCGCGCCGACCTCTGATGTCCTAGCCGAACTACAGGCCTCCGCCTCCTTCGAAGTCCTGGAATTTGCCGGCCAGCACGCATGGGGCATTTCTCCGACCGTCGGGCTCGTGGGCTATATCCCCGCCGACGCGCTTGAGAGCGCAGAATGACGATCCGCGTCTTCATCGATGGCGCCGTCGGCACGACCGGGCTCGAGATCCGTGAGCGTTTGAGTGATCGTACCGGCATTGAGCAGGTCATCCTTGCGGACACCGATCGCAAGGACCGCGCGAAGCGCGAGGACGCGCTCAATTCGGTAGATTTCGTCATTCTCTGTCTGCCCGACGATGCGGCGCGAGAAGCCGTGGCAATGATCCGCAACGAGCATGTACGCGTCATCGACGCTTCGACCGCGTATCGGACAGAGCCAGATTGGACCTATGGTTTTGCCGAACTCGAGCCAGGCCAGATGTCTGCGATCGCCGAATCCGCCCGCGTCAGCAACCCGGGATGTTATCCAACCGGGTTCCTGGCACTTGTGCGGCCGTTGATTCGCAGCGGCATCGTCCCGCACGATTATCCCCTTAGCGTGAACGCCGTCTCCGGCTATTCCGGAGGAGGCAAGTCGATGATCTCCGAATTCGAAGATCGCGACGCAGCCGAGTTCACGGACACTGCGTATCGGAGCTACGCCCTTTCGCTTGCGCACAAGCATGTGCCCGAAATGCAGAAGCACGCGCGGCTGGAACATCCACCGATCTTCATGCCATCCGTGGCAAGAACGTATCGCGGCATGCTGGTGGAGGTTCCCCTGCCGCTCCACGCGTTCACGCGGCGTCCCTCGATCGAGGCGGTCGAGAATGCGCTGCGCGACGCTTACAAGGATAGTCCGCTGGTTCGGGTGCTGCCGGCGGAGATGGGCAGCGTTTCAATCGAGGCCGATGCAGGGACCGACCGTCTGTCGCTGCGCGTCTTCGGCAACCCCGAACGTGGCCAGGCCCGGCTTGTCGCGACGCTGGACAATCTGGGCAAAGGCGCTGCGGGGGCCGCCGTGCAGAACCTGAACATCATGGCCGGCCTCGATCCCGTCGCCGGGTTGATCGTCTGACCCCCAGCCTGCGGATCTCGCACGCCCTGCCCCGCTAGCGACTTGATCTTTGATCGCCATTGGTGTCTCGCGGGCGAAATCAATCGAGAGGGACGCGATGCATCAGCCCGTTGGCAAATTGCTGTTGTTCGGAGCAACCGGAGATCTGGCGCAGCGCATGCTGCTGCCGTCGCTCTACGCACTGCATGCCGACAGCCTGTTGCCTGCCGGGCTGACGATCACCGCGACGGCGCGGTCCGATCATGATGACGCGTCCTTCCGGGAATTTGCCCGTGAGGCATTGGACAAGTTCCTGCCGGGCGACCGTAAGGACGAAGCTGCACTCGATGGATTCCTGGAGCGTCTGAACTACCAGTCGCTCGACGCTTCGCAGATGGACGGCTTTGCTGCGCTGAAGGAGAAAGTCGGCGATATCTCCGGCGGTCTGGCGATCTTCTTGTCGACGGCGCCATGGCTATTCGGGCCGACCATCAAAGGGCTGGAAGCGGCCGGTCTCGCGGGCGACAATGTCCGCATCGGGTTGGAGAAGCCGCTGGGTCGCGACTTGGAATCCAGTCGCGAGATCAATGACCTGGTCGCCGCAGCGTTTCCCGAGGAGCGCACTTTCCGGATCGACCATTATCTGGGCAAGGAAACGGTCCAGAACATTCTGGCACTCCGCTTCGGCAACTCGCTGTTCGAGCCGGTGTGGAATGCCCAAGGCATCGACCATGTCCAGATCACTGTTTCTGAAACAGTTGGTCTTGAGGGCCGCGCCGGCTTCTATGACGAGACCGGCGCGCTTCGAGACATGGTCCAGAACCACATGCTTCAGCTGGTCGCGCTGATCGCGATGGAACCTCCCGCCCGCTTCGACGGCACGGCCATTCGCGACGAGAAAGTCAAAGTTCTGCGCTCGCTGCGGCCGATCAGCGCGTCGGAAGCGCCGCAATTGACCGTCACCGGTCAATATGGCGGTGGTGCAGTGAAGGGCGAAATCGTGCGCGACTACGCCAGCGACCTCGAAAAGCCCTCGACGACCGAAACCTTCGTTGCGATCAAGGCGCATGTCGACAATTGGCGCTGGCACGGCGTGCCGTTCTACCTGCGCACCGGCAAGCGCCTGGCGGAGCGCCGTTCCGAGATCGTGATCCAGTTCAAGCCCGTGCCGCATTCGATCTTTGCGCAGCGCGGCGCGTCGTTGCAGCCAAACACGCTGGTGATCCGCCTTCAGCCGGAAGAATATGTCCGCCTTTTGGTGATGGCGAAGCAGCCCGGCCTTGATCGGGAGGGCGTCCGCCTGCGCGAAGTGCCGCTGAACCTCAGCCTGGAAAGCGAATTCGCCGGCACCACACGCCGCATCGCTTATGAACGGCTGCTGCTCGACCTGATCGAAGGTGATCCAACGCTGTTCGTCCGCCGCGACGAGGTGGAGGCGCAGTGGGAGTGGATCGACGGCATCCGCGCCGGCTGGAATGCGAACGACATGAAGCCGAAGCCTTACGCCTCGGGCAGTTGGGGTCCGTCCGCATCGGTCGCGCTCACCGAGCGTGACGGCGTGACGTGGAACGAATAACCGCCGCTCCCCATATCGGACGGGGATTGGCCGCGAGAAGCACGCAGGAGCCGGAATGACGACTGAGATCGAATGGTGGGAATATGACGGCGCCGGCGAGATGGCCGATGCCGTCGCGGGTGACATTCAATTCATCATCGAGAGCGCGATCGATGCGCGTGGCGCCGCGGTCATCGCGCTCGCGGGCGGCAAGACGCCGCTGCCGATCTATGAGAAGCTGGTCCAGGCCAAGCTCGACTGGAAGCGCGTCACGATTATCCCGGGTGATGACCGCCTGGTCCCCCTGGGCGATCCGCTCTCCAACGTCACCGCCATCGGCAAGATGTTCCTCCCCAAGGGCGCGCGTGTAATCCCGCTGATCAGCGACAAGGCCGAAGATTACAAGGCCGCAGGCCGCGCCGCCGATGCGCGACTTCAGGACCTGCACTGGCCGCTCGACCTTTGCCTGCTCGGCGTTGGTGGCGATGGCCACGCCGCATCGATCTTCCCCGGCCCCGATTTCGAGGAGGCGCTGAACGGCCCGCGTGAGCGGCGCGCGCTGGGCGTCATGCCCGACCCGCTGCCGCCGGAGGCGCCGGTCGCCCGCGTCACGCTCAGCCGGACGGCAATCGTTTCCGCCCGCGCGCTGATGATCGCCCTGACCGGCGACGCAAAGCGCGGCGTGCTGGAAGATGCGATCCGGCAGGGTGCTTCGTCCAACTATCCGGTGGGCCGCATCCTCGCCGACGTCGAGCTGCCGGTCGACATTCACTGGAGTGCGTGATGGCGATGCTGCATCCTGAAATCGCCGCCGTCACCGACCGCGTGATCGAGCGTTCCAAGGCGCGCCGCCAAGCCTATCTTGAGCTTATCCGGCGCGAGCGCGAATCCGGGGCGGATCGTCCAAAGCTGGGCTGCGCCAACCTGGCGCACGCTTATGCCGGGACCGACGAGCAACGCGATCTGATGACCCCGGGCAACCGGATGAACATCGGCATCGTCACGTCGTACAACGACATGCTGTCGGCGCACGCGACCTATTATCGCTACCCCGAGCAGATGAAGGTCTGGGCGCTCGAAGCCGGCGCTACGGCACAGGTCGCCGGTGGCGTCCCGGCGATGTGCGATGGCGTGACACAGGGCTATGAGGGCATGGAGCTGTCGCTGTTCAGCCGCGACACCATCGCGCTGTCCACCGCCGTGTCGCTATCGCACCGCGTGTTCGAAGGGGCCGCGCTGCTCGGAATCTGCGACAAGATCGTGCCCGGGCTGCTGATGGGCGCATTACGCTTTGGGCATTTGCCCATGGTGATGATCCCGGGCGGGCCGATGCGCTCGGGCGTGGCCAACAAGGAGAAGGCCGCGGTTCGCGAGCGCTATGCCGAGGGCAAGGCCACACGCGAGGAACTACTGGCGTCCGAAATCGCCGCTTACCACGGCAAGGGCACTTGCACCTTTTACGGCACCGCCAACTCTAATCAGATGATGATGGAGGCCATGGGCCTCCACATGCCCGGCGCGGCCTTTGCCAACCCGCAGACCAAGCTGCGCCAGGAACTGACACGCGCGGCCGTGCACCGGCTGTCCGAGATCGGCTGGAATGGCGAGGATTATCGCCCGATCGGCCATGTGGTCGACGAGAAGTCGATCGTGAATGCGGCGATCGTGCTGCTTGCCACCGGCGGCTCCACCAATCACCTGATCCACGTACCCGCGTTCGCGCGCGCTGCCGGCATCCTGATCGATTGGGACGATTTCGACCGCCTGTCGAGGACGATCCCGCTGCTGACCCGCGTCTATCCGAACGGATCGGCCGACGTGAACATGTTCGAGGATGCCGGCGGCCCGCCCTTCGTCATCAAGGAACTGCTGCGTGGCGGACTGATGCATGCCGACACCCTCACCGTGGCTGCGGGTGGCATGCAGGCTTATAGCCGCAAGCCGCATATGGATCAGGACGAACTCGTCTGGCGCGACTTGCCCGCCAAGAGCGACGATGAGACGATCGTGCGAACGTTCGAAGCGCCTTTCTCTGCCGAAGGCGGTTTCCGGATCCTGAAGGGGAATATTGGCCGCGCGTGCATCAAGGTTTCGGCCGTCGATCGCGATCGCTGGATCATCGAAGCGCCTGCGCGTGTCTTCACCGACCAGAATGCCGTGCAGGAGGCCTTCAAGGCGGGCGAGCTGGACCGCGACGTTATCGTCGTGATGCGCTTCCAGGGGCCGCGTGCGAACGGCATGCCCGAACTGCACAAGCTGACTCCGCCGCTTGGCGTTCTCCAGAACCGCGGCTTCCGGGTGGCGCTGGTGACCGATGGGCGCATGTCCGGCGCGAGCGGCAAGGTGCCCTGTGCGATCCACTTGTCACCCGAAGCGTTGGGTGGTGGCCCAATTGCCAAGGTACGCGACGGCGATATCATCCGCTTGGATGCGCAGGCAGGTACGTTGGAGGCGCTGGTCGACGCCGCGGAATGGGACGCACGCCCTCATACCGAAGCCCCACCCGTTCCGCAGGGCACCGGGCGCGAGTTGTTCGCGATGATGCGCCACCATGCCAGCGCGGCCGAGGAAGGTGCATCCGCGATGTTGGCAGAGGCCGGGCTGTAACGCCCGCCCTCTGCAGGCGCGCGCTTTACTTCCAAACGTGTTGCGCGGAAAAGGCCGGCGCCTTCGCTGCCAACGTTGACAGGCGGTGAAGATGGTGAGGATCAGGGAGCTGCAATGGAAGTCGTCGCGGTAGATATCGGGGGCACGCACGCTCGCTTCACCATCGCCGAAGTGGAGGGCGGCCGCGTCGTCTCGCTTGCCGAGCCCGTGACGCTCAAGGTTGCCGAGCATGCAACCTTCCCGCTCGCCTGGGCAGCGTTCGGCGAACAGCTTGGACGTCCGGTACCACGCGCAGCCGGCATCGCCGTCGCCTCGCCGGTGAACGACACGCTGATCAAGTTCACCAACAATCCGTGGATCATCCGTCCGCCGCTGATCAAGGAGCGGCTGAACGTCGACACCTACACGCTGATCAACGATTTCGCGGCGATCGGCCATGCGGTCGGGCAGCTCGATGGCGAAGCCTATGTCCATCTGTGCGGTCCCGATGTCCCGCTGCCGGCTTACGGGTCGATCACCGTATGCGGTCCAGGCACAGGCCTGGGCGTGGCACAGGTGTTCCGCGACCGCGGCAGCTATCACGTGATCTCGACCGAGGGCGGGCACATGGACTTTGCGCCGCTCGACAACATCGACGACGCGATCATTCGCCGCCTGCGGCCGACCTATACGCGCGTGTCGGCGGAGCGGGTCTGCGCCGGACCCGGGCTGGTCAACATCTATGAAACGCTCGCGCAGATGCAGGGCAAGCCGGTGATCCATTTGGAGGACAAGCGGCTGTGGGAACTGGCACTCACGGGGACGGACGCACTCGCCACCGCTGCGCTTGAGCGCTTCTGCCTTACCCTGGGCGCCGTTGCCGGTGACTTGGCGCTGACCCACGGCCCTACTGGCGTCGTGATCGCCGGCGGGCTGGGGCTGCGCCTCAAGGACAAGCTGGTGCAGTCCGGCTTCGGCCAGCGTTTCGTTGCCAAGGGAAGGTTCCAGAGCCTGATGTCGACGATTCCGGTAAAGATCATCACGCACGAGCAGCCGGGCCTGTATGGCGCGGCGGCAGCCTTTGCTCAGGAGCATGCACTTTGACGACCACGATTGCCGACATCATGCGCACCAGCCCGGTTATCCCGGTGCTGGTCATCGACGACGCCGCGACTGCCCGCCCGCTTGCCGAAGCACTGGTGAAAGGTGGGCTGCGGGTTCTGGAAGTGACGATGCGCACGCCCGCGGCGATCGACGCGATCCGCGAGATGAAGCAAGTGGAGGGCGCGATCGTGGGCGCGGGCACCGTGGTCAACACCGACCAATTCGCCCAAGTGATGGACGCAGGTGCCGAGTTCATCGTGTCGCCCGGGCTGACAGACCGGCTGGGCAGCGCGATCGTGGATAGCGGCGTGCCTTTCCTCCCGGGGATCGCCAATGCCGGCGACATCATGCGCGGCTATGACCTTGGCCTGCGCCATTTCAAATTCTTCCCCGCTGAGACCAGCGGCGGGTTGAAGGCACTGAAGGCGTTGGCCGCGCCCTTTTACGAGGCCAAGTTCTGCCCGACCGGCGGGGTGAGCGCCGCAACTGCTGCAGATTGGCTGGGCTTCGATCCGGTGCTTTGTGTCGGCGGCAGCTGGGTCACGCCAAAGGGCGCCAGCTTCGAGCAAGTCGAAGCACTCGCGCGCGAGGCAGTGGCGCTCGGCAAGTAAGATTGGACGGCGGCCGCAAAGCTGCGGCCGCCGTTCCGCTTACATTTCGCCGCGGGCCCGGCGCAGCGCGTACCACTTGGCGACGTTCGCGTTATGCTGTTCAAGCGTTTCCGCGAACACATGGCCGCCCGTGCCATCGGCGACGAAGTAGAGCGCGTTGGACCGCTCCGGATCGAGCACGGCGTCGATGCTGGCCCGCCCTGGATTGGCGATCGGCCCCTGCGGCAGACCTGCCATGGCGTAGGTGTTGTAGCCGTTCCTGGCCTGGATCTCAGACTTGAGGATACGACGGCCCAGCGGCTTGCCCTTGGTCAACGGGTAGATGATCGTGGGATCGGCCTGAAGCCGCATACCCTGGCGCAGCCGATTGCCATATACGGCGGCGACCATGCGCCGCTCCGATGGCTTGCCGGTTTCTTTTTCGACGATAGAGGCGAGCGTCACCGCTTGCTGCGGCGTCGACACCGCGATGGCAGGCTTTCTGGCGGCCCAAGCCTTGGCGAGATAGTCGGTCATCGCCTTTTGCATGCGCGCGAGCACCGCCTGGCGCGTATCGGCGCGATTATAGGCATAGCTGTCGGGCAGCACCGAGCCTTCGGCAGGCACCGAAACGGGGCCGGATAGCTGCGGCGCCTTCATGAGCGCCTCATAGACCAGGATGGACGGCGTGCCTTCAGGGATCGTCACGAAGCGTTGAAGCGTCTTGCCGCCCTGCATCATCTTGAGGACATCGGACTGGCTGAGCCCCGCCGGCACGCGGTATTCTCCGGCCTTGATCGGTGCGCTTGCGCCAAGGATCTTGGACAAAAGCAGGAACTGACGCGCGGAGCGGATCGCCCCGGCCTTCTCCAACTCGTCGGCAGCCCGGCTGAGGCTAGCCCCCTCCGGCACCAGAACCGTGACGTTGCCCCGCGCCGGCCCCGCCCCGCCCCAGAGATGGAGCACCCCAAACGTCGCTGCACACAGGATCAGTGCCACAACGATCAGGGCGCATCCACCGCGCCGCTTACCCAGACGGCGCTCGCTCATGGGATCAGATCGCCTTCATGACCAGGCTGGCGTTGGTACCGCCAAAGCCGAAGCTGTTGTTGAGGATCGCCTTGACCTTGCGCTCCTGCGCGACATGGGGGACCAGGTTCACGCCTGCGCAATTGTCGCTTGGGTTGTCGAGGTTGAGCGTCGGCGGCACGATGCTGTCGCGCATTGCCAAGATGCAGAAGATCGCCTCGACCGCGCCCGCGCCGCCCAGCAGGTGGCCGATCGCCGATTTGGTCGAACTCATCGCCAGCCCGCCCATTGCGTCACCGAACAGCTTGCGCACCGCCCCGAGTTCGAGTTCGTCGCCGAGCGGCGTCGAGGTGCCGTGCGCATTGATGTAATCGATGTCCTCCAACGCGAGGCCCGACTTGCGCACTGCCATCTGCATCGAACGGAACGCGCCAGCGCCTTCAGGATGCGGGGCCGTCACGTGATAAGCGTCGCCCGACAGGCCGTAGCCGATGACTTCGGCATAGATCTTGGCACCGCGCTTCTTGGCATGCTCATATTCCTCAAGCACGACGACACCTGCGCCCTCGCCCATGACGAAACCGTCCCGGTCCTTGTCATACGGACGGCTGCCCTTGGTGGGATCGTCGCGAAAGCCGGTGGAGAGCGCACGCGCCTGACCGAAGCCAGCGATGCCGATGGGGCAAATCGCGCTTTCGGCGCCGCCTGCGAGCATGATGTCGGCATCGTCCATCGCGATCATCCGAGCGGCGTCGCCAATCGAATGGGCGCCCGTCGAGCAGGCGGTCACGACTGCGTGGTTCGGACCCATCAGCCCGTATTTGATCGAGACCTGACCCGAAATCAGGTTGATCAAGCGGCCATGCACGAAATGGGGGCTGACGCGCTTCGGCCCCTTGGCCGCGAGTACCAGCGATTCGCTCTCTATCCCCGGCAGACCACCGATACCCGAGCCGATCGAGCAGCCGGCGCGGAAGCGGGTTTCCTCGTCCATGTCGAGCAGGCCGGCGTCTTCGATCGCCTGGCCCGCGGCGTCGATGCCGTAGACAATGAAAGGATCGACCTGGCGCTGGATCTTGTGATCGACGCGCTTGGACGGATCGAAGCCGAATTCATGGTCCGGCGCCTTCACTTCACACGCATAATTGGTGTGGAAGTCGGTGGCATCGAAGCGCTTGATGATCTCAGCGCCGGACCTGCCGGCGACGATGTTCTTCCAGGCGGTTTCGACATCGGCCCCCACCGGGGTGACGAGGCCGAGGCCGGTCACGACTACGCGGCGCATTGGCATTTCTCTCCGTCGAAGTTCATGAAAGTTGTGCGGAGCGGGGCATCTTTCCAGCCCTGTCCAAAAGGAAACGGCTCCCCGTCCTCTCTTGCGAGCCGGACGGGAAGCCGTTGAATGGCATGCCGACCCCCATCAAAGGGTACGGAATTCGCCAAAGTTGGCGATCAGCCTTCCTGGTGCTCGCTGATGTAGCTCACCGCGTCCTGGACGGTGGTGATCTTTTCAGCGGCATCGTCGGGGATTTCGACGCCGAATTCTTCCTCGAAGGCCATCACCAGCTCGACGATGTCGAGCGAATCGGCACCGAGGTCATCGATGAAGCTGGCGGTCGGCACGACTTCCTTTTCGTCGACGCCGAGGTGATCGACCACGAGCGACTTGACGCGGGTGGTGATCTCTTCCTGGTTGGCCATGGTCCCTGTTATCCTTTGTGACTGGGCTCTGAATATGTGTGACCGCACCTAATTGGGTGCCGAAGCGCTGGCAAGAGGCGTCGCACCCCTTCAGGCGGCGGAAAAATCATGTGCCGCATAGTGGGCGGTGCTGAGGAACGAGAAATATTCGGCGAGCAGTTCCGCATTCGCGCGGGTCTGCTGCGATTCCTCGGTCACCGCCGCCTGGACCAGCGCCTGGGTATCCTGCGCAGTGAGCACCCGGGTGCGCTTGTCCTCGGGCAGCGCCTGGAACTGGTCCTCCAGCGCCGATGCGTCGAAGCCCTTTTCCTCGACTGCCTTGCGCGCCAGCGGCAACCCAATCTTGGCAAGCGCGTAGAAGCCGGCCGCCTTGGCCGCGGCGCTTGTCCACTTATGCTCGGCCGCGCAGGCCTTGGCGGCGGTGCCGAGCCCCTGCCCCACCGCGGGCGAATAGGTCAGGCGCTTGCCGGTCTCCACAAGCGCGGCGGTCGCTTCGGATTCGATCTGGCCGCGCACGGCGGCGTCGAGCTTGGTGGACACGCAATCGAGCGTGGCGAGATCGGCGGCCTGGGCCGGGATGGCAGCCAGGGACAGGAAGGCGGCTAGAACAATACGCAATGACTTCACTCCTGCCCCCAGGACGCCTTACAGCATCGCCATTCCGCCGTTCACATGCAAGGTCTGGCCGGTGACGTAGCTGGCTTCCTTGCTGGCGAGGTAGACCACGGCGGCGGCGATATCCTCGCCCTCGCCGAGCTTGCCCGCCGGGATGCGGCCGGTCAGCGCTTCCTTTTGCGCCTCGGGCAGGCCGTCGGTCATCGCCGAGCGGATGAAGCCGGGGGCTACGCAGTTCACGGTGATGTTGCGGCTGGCGAGTTCCTGGCCAAGCGCCTTGGACATGCCGACCAGCCCGGCCTTGGACGCGGCATAATTGGCCTGACCCGGATTGCCGGTGGCGCCGACGACCGAGGTGATCGAGATCATACGCCCGAACCGGGCCTTCATCATCGGCTTGGCCGCGGCGCGCATCAGGCGGAACGCGGCTTCGAGATTGACGGTGATGACCTGATCCCATTCATCGTCCTTCATCCGCATGACGAGGTTGTCGCGGGTGACGCCGGCATTGTTCACCAGAATGCTGAGGCTGCCGAGCGCTTCGACAGCCTGGGGGATCAGCGCGTCAACCTGCGCTGCGTCGGAGAGGTTGGCCTGCAGGGTGACGTGGTCGCCGTCGAGTTCGGCCTTGAAGGCTTCGAGCTTCTCCGGATTGGAGCCGGAAATGGCGAGCCGGGCCCCCTGCGCGGCCAGGCCCTTGGCGATGGCTGAGCCGATCCCGCCCGAAGCGCCGGTGACGAGGGCGGTCATGCCTGTGAGATCGAACATGGGTGGTCTCCGTGGTGTTCTAAGAAGAAGTTAGGGGTTCGCGCAGAGGCGCGGAGGCGCAGAGGAGGTGTGGTTGTTGACGATGCGTCGGATGCCTTCTTTAAGCGTCTCGCCGCCGAAATTCAGAAGCAGCCCTACGGGCTGTTTGGTCAGGCGAAGATAGGTCAGCAATTGCTTGGCGTGCACAGCGACTAGCTTATCGACCGACTTGATCTCCACCAGCAGCCGGTCCTCGACAATAAGATCGATCCTGAAGGCTGCGTCGAACCGAAGCCCTTCAAACTCGACGTCTATCGCGCGCTGGCGCGCGACCGAATAACCCATGCGGCTGAGCCGAGCTGCGAGGATCATCTCATAGACACTCTCAAGCAGACCGGGGCCAAGATCGCGATGCAAGCGCATCGCCACATCCACCACGTCGCCACTGATGCGGTCGATGTCCGTCAAGCGATCGTCCTCTGCGCCTCCGCGCCTCTGCGCGAACCTCTACCTTCTTATCTCCCGATCAAAGCGTCTTCGCCAGGGTTTCGATGTCGTCCATGGTGACGACGCTGGTGACGGGGATGTCCGGGGTGATGCGCTTGACCATGCCGGCCAGGATCTTGCCGCCGAGTTCGACGAAGTCGGTGACGCCTGCTTCGCCCATCGCGGCAACGCTTTCGCGCCAGCGGACCATGCCGGTTACCTGTTCGACCAGCAGCGTGCGGATGGTGGCGGGATCGGCGACCGGGGCGGCGGTGACGTTGGCGTAGAGGGGGACCAAGGGCGCCTGTATCGCGACGTCGGCGAGCGCCTTTTCCATTGCGTCAGCGGCAGGTTGCATCATCGGGCAGTGGAAGGGCGCGGAGACGGGTAGCAGGATGCCGCGCTTGGCACCGTGATCCTTGGCGATGGCGATGGCGCGCTCGATCGCGGCGCGGGCGCCCGAGATCACGACTTGGGTCGGATCATTGTCGTTGGCGACGGTGCAGACTTCGCCTTCGGCCGCAGCGTCGGCGATCGCCTGCGCCTTGGTGAGATCCGCGCCGAGCAAGGCGGCCATCGCCCCCTCGCCCACCGGCACCGCCGCCTGCATCGCGTCACCGCGAATGCGCAGCAGCTTTGCCGTGGTCGACAGGTCGAGCGCGCCGGCGGCGCACAGCGCAGTGTATTCGCCCAAGCTGTGGCCAGCGACGTAATCGACCTTGTCAGCGAGGCGGATGCCGCCTTCCTTTTCCAACACGCGCAGCACGGCGATGGCATTGGCCATGATCGCGGGCTGCGCGTTGGCGGTAAGGGTGAGCTGATCCTCGGGACCTTCGCGCATCAGGCGGAACAGGCTCTGTCCGAGCGCCTCGTCGACTTCCTGGAACACCTCGCGCGCAGTGGCGCTGGCGTCGGCGAGCGCCTTGCCCATGCCAACCGCCTGGCTGCCCTGGCCCGGGAAGATGAATGCGCGCATTTGGCCTCTCCTGTTCGCCGAATTCGAAGCGGCGCGGTTAGTACCGGTAGGGTTTGGGGGCAAGGGTGCGCGGGCCGCAGGGCCGCGCTTGTGGTAAGCGCAGGCGCTCGCTTTGCTCGCAACCCACCCCTGCGCCTTCCTTGCAGGGAGGGGTGAAGAAGGCCGTTACAATTCGCGACCAATTCGCACCCTGGCTGGGACGGGGCTGCGACAACCGGCTCCTACTTATTGATCAACGCCGCAGGACGCGGCGCGGTACAAAGGAATGGAGCCATGAAGAAGTTTATCCTGGGTCTGGTCGCCGCTTCGGTCGCAGCAACGCCGGTGATGGCCGCCGCCGCCCCGCAGCCGCAGCGCCATACCGAAGTGCAGCGCACCGTCGTGAAGCAGCGGCCGAACGGCACCACGGTGGTGAAGCAGCGCACGGTCCAGCAGCGGAACACGATCCAGCAGCAGCGCTACGTTCAGCAGCGCACCGCGTATCGCGCACCGCAATATCGCAGCTGGCACCGCGGCGAGCGCTTCGACAACCGTTATGCCCGCAACTATCGCCAGATCGACTATCGCCAGTACCGTGGCCTGCGGGCGCCGCCGCGCGGCTACCGCTATGTCCAGTCGGGGAATGACGCGGTGCTGGTCGGGATCACCAGCGGGATCATCTCCGCAGTGTTTGCGAACTTGATCCGCTAAGCCATTGAAACGTCGTGATAGGTGAACAAGGCGGCGGGGCTTCGGCTCCGTCGTCCCTGTTTTGGACGCACTCCGCCGCGACGGGTGCTGGAAACTTGACGGGCTTGCGTGGTTAACGCGGTGCAAACCATGTTGCGAGTTCCCGAAGATTGATCCGCTTGCCCTTCCCTCGTCCGCTTTGGCTGTTCGGCCTGGCCGCGCTTGGCGGCGGTGCCGCGCTGTATCCCATGCTCAGCACGGCCAGCAGCAGCCGGCAGAATACGCCGGCGTTGCTGGAGGCCGCGCAGCGGCGCGACGCCTTTGCCCATGACGAGCGGTTTCACACCCATCGCCCGGGCAGCATCACCCTGGCCCAAGCCATCGAAGTCCAGCGGCAGCGGCGCGCGCTGAAGCTGGCCGATGCGGTGGCAGGTGCGGTGTCGCAAGGCCCGGGATGGGAAGCGCAACTGGGCGCGTTCGGCAGTGCGCAAGCAGCGAAGCGCCAGCAGGCCCGGCTCCCAGCGCTGCCGCTGCCAGTGGCGGTGCACCGCGACGGGGCGCTGTTCCGGTTGAAGAGCGCGGCGGCGGCGCAGCCCGAGGCGGCGCAGGCATTCTGCCGCGGTGCAGTGGCGGCGGGGTTCGATTGTTTCGTGCGGCGGCGGGAGGGGTAACCCTTCGTCACTCCCGCCTTGAGCCGGGATGACAAGTAGAGATGCGGCGGTCGTCACCCTGGGTCCTTGCAATTCAACGGCTTTGCAGTCATAGGCAGCGCAGCCGGGGTGGAGACGCTGTCTTCGCCCCTGTTACCTATTGAAGTGAAGACGACAGCCGGAGGGGCGTTGCACACGGGGTGCACGTCAGCGATCGGCCAACAGAAAGAGAATGCATGGCTCTGTACGAGCACGTGTTCCTTGCGCGCCAGGATCTGGCACAGGCGCAGGTGGACGCACTGGCGGAAACCGCCACCAAGATCATCCAGGACAACGAAGGCCGCGTCGTAAAGACGGAGAGCTGGGGTCTTCGTTCGCTCGCCTATCGCATCGCGAAGAACCGCAAGGCGCATTACGTGATGCTCGAGATCGACGCACCGGGTTCGGTGATCGCGGAGCTGGAGCGCCAGACGCAGATCAACGAAGACGTGATCCGCTACATGACCGTCAAGGTTGACGGCCATGAAGAAGGTCCGACCGTGATGATGCGCAAGGGCCAGGAGCGCGAGCGCGGCCGTGGCCGTCGCGACCGCGACGAAGGCGGCAGCAACACCGGTTTCGGTGGCGGCGAGTAAGGAGCTTAGAGAATCATGGCACGTCCCTTTTTCCGCCGTCGCAAGAGCTGCCCCTTCTCCGCGAAGGACGCTCCCCGGATCGACTATAAGGATGTCCGTCTGCTCCAGGGCTTCGTGTCCGAGCGCGGCAAGATCGTACCCTCGCGCATCACTTCGGTGAGCGCGAAGAAGCAGCGCGAGCTGGCCCAGGCCATCAAGCGCGCCCGTCACCTGGGCCTGCTGCCCTACATCGTTAAGTAAGGAGCACCAGACCATGGAAGTCATCCTGCTGGAGCGCATCGAAAAGCTCGGCGTCATCGGCGACGTCGTGAAGGTAAAGGACGGGTTCGCCCGTAATTTCCTGCTCCCGAACAAGAAGGCGCTGCGTTCGAACGCGGCCAACCTCAAGGTGTTCGAAGCCAACCGTGCGCGCATCGAATCCGACAATGCGGCACGCCGCAGCGACGCTGAAAAGGAAGCCGGCAGCTTCAACGACACTTCGGTGACGCTGATCCGCCAGGCCTCCAACACCGGCCAGCTCTACGGCTCGGTCGCGGTTCGCGATCTGGTCGACGCGCTTGTCGCCGACGGCCACAAGGTCAACAAGGCGCAGGTCGTGCTCGACAAGCCGATCAAGTCGATCGGCGTATACCAAGTGCGCGTTGCGCTGCACCCAGAAGTCGCGGTGACCGTGAAGGTCAACGTCGCACGCTCGCCTGAAGAGGCCGAGATGCAGGCGCAGGGCGTCGACGTCATGACGGCGATGTTCGAGAAGGACGAGTCCGGCTTTATCGAGGATTACGATCCCAACGCCGAGCCGGGCGCGAGCGCCGAAGTCCGCGACGAGCCGGCCGAGGGCGAGAACGCCTGAAGCCAGCCTTCGTGCTGAACCAACAGAAAGGCCGCTCCGGATTTTCCGGGGCGGCCTTTTTGCTGTTCCGGTTCATGCCGGCGGCGCCCAAGCAAAAGGGCCGCCGGTCAGGGCAGCCCTTCATCAAGTACAGCCGTTGCAGCCTCCCTTAGGGGCAGGACACGCAGGCGCCGATCACTGCCGCGAGCGGGATCAGCGCGAAGAAAACGGGAACCACCTTGCTCATCGGATCATGCCTTGCCTGGTAACTTGCTGGTAAAACGGTCGATTTACGGGAAGGTTGCACGCAGATGAACCGGCGGTTCGCGTACGGTTCAGGCCTGTGCGCGGAGTAGCGTAGCGTGCTTGCTTTGCTGTTGCCGGTCGGACTTGCAGTCGCGGCGCCTTCTCCGCTGGAGCGGGCGATCGTTGCCGAGTTAAACTTCGCGCGGGCGGAGCCGCGCCGCTATGCCGAGACGCTGCGGCGCTATCGGCGGCACTTCAAGGGACGCGTGGTCTATACCCCCGCCCGCCCCGCCGGCATCCGCACGGCGGAAGGCGTGAAGGCGGTCGACGAGGCCGTTGCGTTCCTCGAGCGCCAGCCGGCCGCCCCGCCGCTTGCCGCCGCGCCGCTGCTGGTACGTGCGGCGGGGGTACATGTCGCCGAGCAGGGGCCGCGCGGCGCCACCGGGCACCGCTCGCGCGATGGCGCCGATCCGCGCGACCGCATGCAGCGGCTGGGCGGCGGCAATTATGTCGCGGAAACGATCACCTATGGCCCCGACACCGCCGCCGAAGTGGTGCGCCAGCTGATCGTCGACGACAATGTGCCGACGCGCGGGCACCGGCGTACGGTCTTCGCCGCCGAAATGCGCTTTGCCGGCGCGAAATGCGGGCCGCACAAGGTCTATGGAACGATGTGCGTTGTGGAATACGCCCGTACGCCGACCGGACGCTACTGAGCGCTATTTGCGGCCGAACAGCTTTTCGATGTCGCCATGTGCGAGCTTCACCCAGGTGGGGCGGCCATGGTTGCATTGGCCCGAATGCGGCGTGACTTCCATCTCGCGGAGCAGCGCGTTCATCTCGGCGACCGAAAGGATGCGGCCAGCGCGCACCGAGCCGTGGCAGGCCATGGTGGCTGCAACATGGTCGAGCCGTTCCTTGAGCGACAGCGCCTCGTCATAGCCGGCGAGTTCGTCGGCAAGGTCGGTGACCAGGCCGTGGATGTCGCTGTGCCCGAGCAACGCCGGGGTGGCGCGGACCAGCATCGCGCGCGGGCCGAAGCGTTCGAGCTCGAGGCCGAACTCAGCGAGTTCGGCGGCGCGGGCCTCGAGCCGGTCGCAGGCGGGCTCGTCGAGTTCGACGACTTCGGGGAGCAGCAGCGCCTGCGACGCGACGCCGCCGCCCTGCACGGCGCGGCGCATGCGTTCCAAAACAAGGCGCTCGTGCGCGGCGTGCTGATCGACCAGCACCAGGCCGTCTGCGGCTTCGGCGACGATATAGGTCTTGGCGACCTGGCCGCGGGCGACGCCCATCGGGAACTCGATGCTGGCGGGTACCGGCGCAGCGGCGGGCTCGGCGCGGGCCTGTGGCGGGGGCGCGAAGAAGGTCGGGCGGGCCTCATGAACCGCGCCGGAATAGCGCGTCATCGGCGGGTAGGCGGGCGCGGGCTGCGCGGGCTCGGGGGTCCACATGCCGAGCGCAGCGTCGCTCGGGCGCTGGACGCTGCGGTGCCCGGCTTCGTCGAGCGCGCGGCGCAGACCGCTGACGATGAGGCCGCGGGCGAGTGCGGGGTCGCGGAAACGGACTTCGGTCTTGGCTGGGTGGACGTTGACGTCGACCTGGTCGGCGGGAACGTCGAGAAACAGCGCGAGCACCGGATGCCGGTCGCGCGGCAGCATCTCGGCATAAGCGCCACGCACCGCGCCGGCGAGCAGGCGGTCCTTCACCGGGCGACCGTTGACGAACAGATATTGGTGGTCCGCCACGCCGCGGTTGAAGGTAGGGATGCCGGCGACGCCGCCCAGCACCAGCCCTTCGCGCTCGAAATCGATTGCGACGCTGTTGTTGGCGAGTTCGCGGTCGGTGAGGCCGGCGACGCGCTGCGGCCGGTTCTCGCCACCCTGGACCGACAGAACGCGGCGCCCGTCATGCTCCATCGAGAAGGCGATGTCGGGACGCGCCATGGCGAGGCGCTTGACCACGTCCATCGCCGCGGCGAATTCGGCGCGCGACGAACGCAGAAACTTCCGCCGCGCGGGCACCCGGGCGAAGAGCTGCTCGACGCGGACGCGGGTGCCGGGCGGCAGCGCGGCCGGTCCCTCACCCACACGCTCGCCATTGTCGGTGGTCAGCGCCCAGCCATCGGCACCGCGCACGCGGCTCTCCAGCACCAGCCGCGCGACGCTGGCGATCGATGGCAACGCCTCGCCGCGAAATCCCAACGTCGTGACTTGGTCGATTTCGTTGTCGGGCAGCTTGGAGGTGGCGTGACGCTCCAGCGCGAGCGCCATTTCCGCCGCGTTCATGCCGCAGCCGTCGTCGACGACTTCGATCAATTCTGTGCCACCTGCGGCGAGCCGAACCACGATGCGGGTTGCGCCCGCGTCGATGGCGTTTTCAACCAGTTCCTTCAGCGCAGACGCGGGGCGCTCGACCACTTCCCCGGCGGCAATTCGATTGACAAGATGCTCGGGCAGACGGCGTATTGACATGCCAATGCGTCTAGCCCAACGGACGGCATCCCGCGACCCGCAAGCGCATGCACCGAGACGGATTTACCCAAATCCGCCCCGGAAGGGTCCGGACTAAAATCTAAAGCGAACAGCCGGCGGCGGGCGCCCGACCGGGCAGGACGGAACAAAGAATGGCTTTCTCCCGCTTTTTCAAATTCATGTCCCACGACATGGCGATCGACCTGGGTACCGCGAACACGGTGGTGTATCTGCGCGGACGCGGCATCGTGCTGAACGAGCCTTCGGTCGTCGCGGTCGAGACGCTGAACGGCGTGAAGAAGGTCAAGGCGGTCGGCGATGACGCCAAGCTGATGATGGGCAAGACCCCGGGCAGCATCGAGGCGATTCGTCCTTTGCGCGACGGTGTGATCGCTGACATCGATGTCGCCGAACAGATGATCAAGCACTTCATCCAGAAGGTGCACGGTCAACGCCGCTTCATGCGCTGGCCCCAGATCGTTATCTGCGTGCCCTCGGGCTCGACCAGTGTCGAGCGCCGCGCGATCCGTGACGCCGCCTCCAATGCTGGCGCCAGCCAGGTGTGGCTGATCGAGGAGCCGATGGCAGCCGCGATCGGCGCCGACATGCCGGTGACCGAGCCGATCGGTTCGATGGTCGTCGACATCGGCGGCGGCACCACCGAAGTCGCGGTGCTGAGCCTGCGTGGTCTGGCCTACTCGACCAGCGTCCGCGTCGGCGGCGACAAGATGGACGAAGCGATCGTCTCCTACGTCCGCCGCAACCATAACCTGCTGATCGGGGAAGCCACGGCCGAGCGCATCAAGCAGGAAGTCGGCGTGGCCAAGCCGCCAGTCGACGGCATCGGCAAGACGATCCACATCAAGGGCCGCGATCTGGTGAATGGCGTTCCCAAGGAAATCCAGATCAATCAGGGCCAGATCGCCGAAGCGCTGTCCGAACCGGTCGGGACGATTGTCGAGGGCGTCCGCATCGCGCTGGAGAACACCGCGCCGGAACTGGCCGCCGACATTGTCGACCAGGGCATCGTGCTCACCGGCGGCGGCGCGCTGCTATGGGGTCTGGACGAAGTGCTGCGCGACGAAACCGGCCTGCCGGTGACGGTCGCCGAGGACCCGCTGACCTGCGTGGCGCTCGGCACCGGCCGCGCGCTCGAGGATCCGCAGTTCCGCGGCGTCCTGCTCGCCGTCTGATCAGGAGGTCCGAGGCACATGGCGCCGCCAGGTAACCGGCGCCCGGGCTTTTCGCGGCGCGCGCAGTACGGGCTTTTCTTCACCTATGTCGGTGCGATCAGCGGTGCGCTGGCCGGCGCGGTGCTGTTGCTGGTGTCGGCCTTCAATCCCCCGGCGTTCGCCGCTCTCCGCCGGGCAGTGGCCGAAGTGATCACGCCAGTTTCCTCTGGCCTTGCCTGGGCGTCCGATGGCGTCGCCGGCGTACCGAGCGTGGTCGGAAGCTATTTCGCGGTGCATTCAGAGAATGCGCGGCTGAAGAAGCAGCTGACCGATGAACGCGCGCTTGTTACCCGCGCGCAGACGCTGGTGCGTGAGAACGCAAAGCTTCGAGCCCTTCTGAAGCTTCGCGACGTCGGCAACGAGATCGTGGTCACTGCGCGGCTGGTCAACAGCTCCGCCACCAGCACGCGGCGCTATGCCACGCTGAATGCCGGCCTCTGGCAAGGCGTCCGCCAGGGGCAGCCCGTGCGCGAGGCCGGCGGTCTGGTCGGCCAAGTAATCGAGAGCGGGCCCAACACCGCGCGCGTGCTGCTGATCGTGGACGCCGAGAGCATCGTTCCCGTACGCCGTACGCGCGACGGGCTGCCAGCGATCGCCGCCGGACGCGGCGACGGCCTGATCGAGATCCGCTCCGCAGGCGCAGCCGCCATGATCTTTCGCCCCGGCGATGCGTTCGTCACCTCCGGCACCGGCGGCATCTTTCCGCCCGACGTTCCGGTCGCGCATGTGGTGAAGCCGGGGCGGGACGTCGCAGTTGCCGAGCCTGCGGCCAATCCAAGCGTGCTCGACTTCGCAATCGTCCAGCCGAGCTTCCTGCCGCCCCCTCCCCCGCCGCCCACACCATCACCGACGCCCGCCGCGACGCCGGCAGCGCAGTGAGCGGCATCGAGATCATCCCTTTCGGTCAGGCTGAGCGGCCACCGCGCGCACGCTGGCTGGCGCCGCTGTCGGTGATGCTCGGCTCCGCCGTGACGCTGATCCCGCTGATCGCGTCAGTGCCGATCCTGCCCCCCTTTGGGCTGATGATGCTGCTCGGATGGCGCATGATCCGCGGCAATTCGATGCGTGTCTGGGCACCCGTTCCCCTGGGGCTGTTCGACGATCTGGTGAGTGGGCAGCCGCTTGGCAGCGCTATGCTGCTATGGACGTTGTGCGTGCTGGCGATCGATGTGCTGGACACCCGGCTGGTATGGCGTGATTTCTGGCAGGATTGGGTGATCGCGACAGGTGGCGTGGGCTTCTGCCTGGCGGCGGGGCGCTTGTTCGCCGCGCCGCTCTGGGCGCATGTCGACACCGCCTTGTTGTTCCAGCTGCTCGCCGCGGCGGCCTTCCTCCCCGTAATCTTCCGCCTATGTGCCTGGCTGGACCGGGATGCTAAGAAAGTCTGATGGCGCGTATCACCGAGGCAAGCCAAGCCTATAGCTTTTCACGCCGTGCGCTGCTGCTCGGCGGCGGTCAGGCTGCCGTCGGCCTGGTGCTCGCCGGACGCATGACCTGGCTCGCCGTGTTTGAGAACGAGCACTATAAGCTGCTGGCGGAGAGCAATCGCGTCAACATGACGCTGTCGCCGCCGCGCCGCGGCTGGATCGTCGACCGAAACGGCGTGCCGATCGCCAACAACCGCACCGACTTTCGCGTCGACCTGATCCCCGATCGGCTGGTCGACCGGGACCGGGTGCTCGCCACGCTCCAGCAGATCTTGAGCCTCACCCCCGAGGACATGGCGCGGATCCAGACCGATCTGAAGCGTGCTGCCGGTTTCCAGCCGGTGGCAGTCAAAGAGAACCTGGATTGGGAGCGCTTCGCCGCGATCAGCGTGCGGCTGCCCGAATTGCCGGGCGTCGCTCCCACACGCGGATTTGCCCGCAACTATCCACTAGGCGCCGGCGTCGGGCATCTGGTGGGCTATGTCGGCACCGCCTCCGCCGAACAATATAAGAAGGAAAAAGACCCGTTGCTCGTCACCCCTGGCTTCAAGCTGGGCAAGGACGGGCTGGAACGCGCCATGGAGGCGGAGCTGCGCGGCAAGGCCGGGGCTAAGCGCGTCGAAGTGACCGCGCGTGGGCGGCTGGTGCGCGAGCTCGAAACCCGGCCCGACGTCCCCGGCAAGAACATCAAGCTGACCATCGATGCGCTGTTGCAGGAATATGTCGCCCGCCGAATGGGCACCAATTCGGGTTCGGCGGTGGTGATCGACGTGGCCAATGGCGACATCCTGTCGATGGTGTCGGTGCCTTCCTATGATCCCAATGCCTTTTCCGACGGCATCAGCCAAAGCGAATGGAAGATCCTGGCAGAGGACGATCACGTCCCGCTGATGAACAAGGTGCTTCAGGGGCTGTATCCGCCGGGCTCCACGGTGAAGCCGATGAACGGGCTGGCGCTGATGCAGGCGGGCGTCGACCCGCACATGCGCATCCAATGTTCCGGCGCGATGCGCGTCGGCAATGGCGTATTCCATTGCCACAAGCGCGGAGGGCATGGTCCGCTCGATCTGCGGAACGCGATCATGCAGAGCTGCGACATCTATTTCTATGAGATGATCCGCCGCGTCGGTTACGACGCGATCGCCCCCGTAGCCCGCGCGCTGGGTCTGGGGCAGAAGTTCGATCTGCCCTTTTCCAGCCAGCGTTATGGCACAGTGCCCGACAGCGAATGGAAGCAGCGGCGCTACAAGACCAAGTGGACGGTGGCGGATTCGCTCAACGCGTCGATCGGCCAGGGCTATGTGCTGTCCAACCCGCTTCAGCTGGCGGTGATGGCCAGCCGCATCGCATCCGGCCGGGCGCTGGTGCCGCGGCTGATCGCCGGCACGCACATGGAACCGGCCGCACCGCTGACGGCGACGTCCGAACAGCTGGCGATCGTTCGCGACGCGATGTTCGGGGTGGTGAATGCCGGCGGCACCGGCGGCGCCGCGCGGATGCTGGTGCCCGGCGTGGCAATGGCCGCCAAGACCGGCACGGCGCAGGTGCGGCGCATCACCATGGCCGAGCGGCGCGGCGGCGTGCTCAAGAACGGGCAGCTGCCCTTCAAGCTGCGCGACCACGCGCTGCTGGTGTGCTTCGCGCCCGCCGACAATCCCAAATACGCCGCGGGCATCGTGCTGGAGCATAACGGCCACACGATCCGCAATCTCGATACCCCGCTGATCGGACGCGACATCATGACGTTCCTGTTCGACCGCGAGCGCGCGATCAAATCGCTGCACGAGGTCGAGCCGACCTGGGGCGGCGACTATACCACGCGCATGAAGGCGCAGGCGGACGCGTTCAAGGCGGCGCAAAGCGCACCGCCCCCGCCAGCACCCGAAGATGCGGCGGGCGCGGTCAGCAACATCGCGTCGGAAGCCGGCAACGCGACGACATCCAACACCATCGACCCCAGGGCCGCCGAGCGCGGCAGCGCGGAGATTGAACCATGAGCGTGCTCGGGCCGGGCCTGGTGCCGCAACCGCTGGCTCAGCTGCCATGGCGCGTGATCCTGCTAGTGCTCGCGATCGGCACGTTCGGGCTGGTGGTGCTGTTCTCTGCCGCCGGCGGCAACCTCTATCCCTGGGCCTGGAACCAGGGCGTGAAGTTCGTCGTGTTCCTAGGCATGGCAATCGCGCTCTCGCGGGTGCCCGAGAGCTGGTGGGCGCTCGGTACCTTCCCCGTGTACGGCGTCATCCTGCTGATGCTGTTCGGCGTGGAACTGTTGGGCGCAGTGGCAGGCGGCAGCCAGCGCTGGCTGGACCTCGGCTTTATCCGGCTTCAGCCGTCCGAGCTGATGAAGCCGGTCATCGTTCTGACGATGGCCCGCTTCTATGAGATGCTGCCCGCGGGCGAGATCCGCAAGTTCGGCGCGCTCTGGCCGGCGGCGGTGCTGATCGGGCTGCCCGCCGGGCTGGTGATGCTGCAGCCCGACCTCGGCACCGCGCTGATGATCACCGGCTGCGGCGTGATCGTGATGTTCCTGGCGGGCATCCCGCTGCGGCTGTTCATCGGTGGCGCGCTGCTGCTCGCGGTCTCAGCGCCGCTGGCGGTCACTTTCCTGCTCCACGATTATCAACGCAACCGCGTGCTGATCTTCATGGATCCGGAAAGCGATCCGCTGGGCACAGGCTATCATATCAGCCAGTCCAAGATCGCGATCGGGTCGGGCGGCATCTTCGGCAAAGGGTTCCTGAACGGGACGCAGAGCCATCTCGACTATCTGCCCGAAGGGCATACCGACTTCGCGCTGGCAACGATGATGGAGGAATGGGGGCTGCTTGGCGGCGTAGCACTGATCATTGCCTTCGGCCTGCTGATCGGCTGGGGAGTCAATGTCGGCCTGCGCGCCAAGACCAAGTTCGGGCGGCTGACGGCTGGCGGGCTGGCGGGCACGATCTTCCTCTACGCGTCGATCAACATGGCGATGGTGATGGGGCTGGCGCCGGTGGTGGGCGTGCCGCTGCCGCTGGTCAGCTTCGGCGGCAGCGCGGTGATGACGATCATGATCTGCCTGGGCATCCTGATGTCGATCGACCGCGGAAACCGACGCGTGACCCGGTGGTGATCTTTTTACGCATTTAGGGGTTTACAAGCCGCGGAAAGCGACGCTAAAGGCGCCTTCCCAACGCGGTGGCGCTCTTCCAACAAGCGCCTTTCACGCCCCGGAATGGACGCATAGCTCAGTTGGTAGAGCAGCTGACTCTTAATCAGCGGGTCCTTGGTTCGAGCCCAAGTGCGTCCACCACTTCTTTCAATGACTTAGCGCCCATCGTTTGCAGCGGTCACCTCTCAAGGTAGCGCTGAAGGTAGCGATCGTTATGCGACGGCCTGAGATGATTGGCGCCAGTTTGAGGCGCGCCGTTACGGTGCAAGCGCCTCGATGATCCGGCAGTCTGCCGCGCAGCCGCCTTCGCACGAGTCGATCACCGCCTTGAGCTCGCGCCGCAACGCAGCAAGGTCGGCGAGCTTGCGGTCGACCTCGCGCAGATGCGCCTCGGCAATCCGGTCGATCTCGGCGCAATCGCGGCTGCGGTCGTCGGACAGGCCGAGCAGCGCGCGTACCTGATCGAGCGAGAAGCCGAGATCGCGCGCGCGCCGCACGAACGACAGCCGGCCAAGCTCGACTTGGCCATAATCGCGATAATTGCCGCTGGTCCGCGGCGGCTTGGGCAGCAGCCCGATCCGCTCGTAATAGCGGATCGTCTCCACCTTGGTGCCGGTCAGCGTGACTGCCTGCCAGCGATAGCGCAGCAGCAGCTCGGCGCCGCGGGTGCGGGTCAGCTCCTCGGCGTTCGCGAGCGTGATGCGGTCGGCGGACAGTTGGCGAAGCTGCACGGCGCCGTCGATGTTCGACGCGAACAGGCTGGCGCTAGCTTCGAGCGGCCCGCGCGCATAGCCTAGGTCGATCGAGGCGGTATCGGCGGTTTCGGCGCGCAGCCGGGCATAGGGTTGTACGCGCGAAAGGCCGTTGGCCTCGATCTCCTCGACGAACGGCGTCGGCACGTAGAAGCCGCGCCCAAGCGACGCGCGCACCGTCCACTGGCCGGGGCCGGAACAGCGCGGAGAGGCGCGGGCTCACCCGCGAGCCATAGTCGCTATGCCCGTCCCAGCGCGCGCTTGCCGCCAGCGTCAGGGTGTCGGCGACGTCGTTCTCGCCCTGAACGAACAGCGCCGGGACGGTGTAGCCGTAGTCGAAGGCCGGAAAGGCGCGCGACCGATAGCCATCGGCCTGGAACGCCGCGCCGGCGAGCCAGGTCGTGCTGCCCGCCGTGCCGCCGAGCGAGGCTTCGACAAAGCCGGTCCGGTGGTGGTCGCGCTCGAGCGTCTCGCCGAAGCGATGGCGGTGCGACTGAGTTACGCCGGACGCGCGAAGATAGAGCGTGCCGATGCCGTCGAGCGGCGTCTGGGCGTTGAGCCCCAGGTCGAACCGCTCGCTGCGCTGCGCCTGCACGAAGGACGATTTATCGGGCACCGTGCGGCCCGGCACCGTGCCGCCCTCGCGCCGCTCGGTCATCGCGCCGAAGGTGAGCAGTGCTCTGGCGCCTGCCGGACCTTCCCAGAATAGCCGCGGGCGCGCGGTCCAGCGAGTGTAGCCGGGCATGTCCGCCCAGCCATCGTCGTCGATATCCTGCCGGGTCTGACGATCGAAGCCGGCGGTCAGCGATGCGCTGAACGCGTCGCTGAGCGGAGACGCGGCATAGGCGGTCACGTCCTGCCCGTCCCGCGTCGTGGCGTTGAGCAGCAACTCGCCCTGCGGCGCGTCGCTGGGGCGGCGCGATCCGAGGTTGATCACGCCGCCGAGCGCCGACGGACCGTAAAGCGCCGAGGCCGCGCCCTTGATCACTTCGATCTAGCCGAGATCGGTGGGCGGGATCTGGAGCAGGCCTATCGAGGGGGTCTGGCCGCCATAGATTGGCAGGCCGTCGGCGAGGATCTGGGTGTAGCGACCCTTCAGTCCCTGCATCCGCACATTGGCCGCGCTTAGCGCGGGCGAGGTCACCTGCACCCGCACGCCCGGCGTCTAGCTGACCAGCATGGCGATGTTGCCGGGGGTCATGAGGAGCTTCTCCTCGATCTCCTCGCGGTTGATCACCTCAACCCGGATCGGCTCGTCCTGGACGCGGCGGCCGCTGCGGGTCGCCTCGACGATGATCTCCTCGCCTTCCTCGCTCTCCGCCTCGGCCCAGTGCTCCTGCGCATGCGCATGCGCATGCGCATGCGCGGCGATCGGCAAGCAGGAGACCAGACCAGCAAGCGCGGCGATCGAAAGATGCGTGAGGCGTGGAGGCAAAATGAGAAATCCCTGAGCGGTCAGGGCCGAACTGCCGACTGACGGCTAGGGTCATAAAGGGTGAAGTCACTACAGGGTCAAGCTCTGGGAGAGTGTCCCCTATCCCTGCAGTATCGCTCGATCGCCGCACGTCCGCTATCCGCCGAATCTCAGCCGTTCCGTAGGGGTCACCATCGTCAAGCGGAACATGGCGGCAAAGCGCTATTCCGGACGAATTCCCGAAACTCGCCCCCCCCCCCATTTCGTCCCACACTTTCTCGCGGCTTCAGTGGCATGATTTGGCATGCCCTGGACAGCGATTGCGATACTTTCCTCCTCGAAATTGACGGAGGTCGGAACCCTTCTGGGCGGCTTTTTGGCCGGAAGGAGACAGGCGAATCGTTACCCTGAACTCGCGCAAGCGGTCTTGAGGCGGCTCAGGTCTGTTCGCGTCTTGCTGCTCTTGTCGTCAGTTGCCCTTTTGAAGGGGCGGCAAGCACCTGCCGGAACGCCTGGTCGGCATCGGCCGCTTGCCGGCGTAAGCATCGCCGGGGCGGCGAGCGTGAGATCGATCGCTGTGACCCGGCTAGGATCGACGCCGAAGACGGCTGGCGAGCGGAGGGCGCGAACTTTGACGGCGATATTCACCTTTGTGGGCGGCGACGTCGCATTCGTCGCGAGCGACACCAAGCGCGAGGTCCATGGCTATGCGACCGTCGCGCCGAAGGCCGTCCGTTGGAGCGAGAACATCGTCATTCCCCAGACGGGCTTCGGCGAAGGCCTTAAGCGGCTCATCGGCGAACTGATGTCTTGGCAGCATCGTCATCCCAGCATGTTGACGTCGGTCGGAATCGCGCACGCCTTCGGTCAGGTGGCCGACGCGCGCCTGCAGGCGGAGATCGATCGGCTCGCGCGTCAGGCGAACGCCGATAAAGTGGACGGGACGCTGATCGTCACCGAGGCTTCCCGCAGCGGCAGCGCCGCACAGATCATGACCCTCGACTGGCGCTCCAAGGCAGTCACTCCGCAGCCCGCACCGGTTTATGCGGATGGCACCGCTCAGCCGGATTTTCTGGCGATCGCAAAAACGGAGTTCGCCGCCAGGAACGTCGGCGCCGGTTCGTTCGACCTGGCGGCATGGGGGATGGCCTGCATCGAGAAGGCGCAGGCGTCTTCAGCCGGCGCGGCCGTGAATTGGCCTGTCGACCTTACGATATGCCGCACCGACGGTGGCCTGCCCATCAGCTTGACGCAGCGGGTCGGCAGCCCCTCCGCGCCGACCCACCCGTTGTTCGTCATCTGAACGCGAACGTGGGCCGGCGTTGTCGGACCTTTTGTCACTCCTCCGGCCGCAAGAGCATCCAAATCGGCCATTGCGGAACGCCTCCCCGGCCCCCCGTTTGCAAGACGAGGTCGATCCCGAGCAGCTGTTTGAACAGCGCACGGGCAGCTGACACGCACGCGTGGACGTCAGGCGCCCCAGGTGTTCTCATGGCATGCGCCCACGCATTGCGGGCTTTGCGGCCCGTTTCCAGCCATGAACTCAAATTCGATTTGCTCAACAACGAAGCGATTGCGAAGACAATCGTAGGACTCATTGGTGAAGATACAGAGCGGGCCGTAACTGTCGGTGTGCATGCGACTGGGGCGCGGGGAGGTCGAGCGTTCTAGAGATGATCGAAGGCGCACTGGCCGGCACTGACGACGTCTTGTGCATCAAGTTAAATGCCTGGCGGTTCCAAGGGCTGGAAGATGCCAAGATCGCGCTGATCGAAGGCATCGTGACGCAGCTAATGGCGACGACCAGCGCCTCGCCGAGCCCGCTGGCCTTCGACAGGTTGCGCGTCGCTCAAGTGACGCCGTTCACGACGGTGACCACGGCAGTGCTCGTCGCCGCGGTGGCGTTCAGGCGACGAGCAGCTGTCGCAGCAGCTTGCTGCTGTCCGGAGCCAACGCCTGGGGGCGGACCGAGGCATCGGCGCTGCCGGAGAACAGGCTGCCGAAGAACAGGAAGTGGCCGATCGCCGTGCCGAGTTCGGCTAGGCTCGGCGCGTCGCTACCTGGACCGTAGAGCTGGCCCGGGCGGGTAATGTCGGCCTCTGCCTGCGTGACTTTTGCGCCCAATTCGGTCTGCCAGCCGGCGGCATCCTCGTGGACGGTGAAGCCGTCGCGATTTGCGGCATCGAGTGCGTAGCCGTTCGCGGAAACGCTGACCGACAGGTCACCGAGTTGCTGCTCGCTGATCCCGTCGATGATCACGGCGTTCTCACCCTTAGTCACCACGACCTGGCTGGCATAATAGACGTTGGGATTGCCGCGGCCCTGTTCGGTGTTGATCGTGATCTTAGTGCCGTTATCGAGCTCGAAAGTGGTGGTGCCGTAGAAGTCGAACTGATGCTTGCCGTCGACCTCAACATGCGGATCGCCCCAGACGCGGGTGCGCTGACCGGTGTTCTCGTTCAGGATCCTCATCTGGCTGCTGCGCTCGTCGATTTCGAGCTTGTAGCCGTCGCCCAGGCCGACGTTCGCGGTGTGCTGGCCGGTGGTATGCGCGGTATAGCCGGCCTGCTGCTGCAGCTGGCTGGGCGCCGCGCCCTGCGCAAGCGTGCCCAGGCGGACCGCAAACATCGCGGGCAGCATGGAAAAGGCGAGCGGCCCGGCATTGAAGGGTTGGAAGGACTGCGCCATTATGCCGGCGGCGAACATCAGCGCATTGCCGTTGGCGACCAGATTGGCGCTCGTTGCGAATTGGGCGGACTGGCCGTTGGAAATCGTCGTCATGGCGCGTGATCCTCTTGGCTGTTCGAAGAACGGTCTGGGCCGCTCTGTGCCTTGAAGGTTGCACGGTCCGCGCGTCGGAACACTCAGCGGATCGATTAGATCGACTAAACGAATCGTCTAGCGACGCGCCCTCGCCATCATGGCATCCCGGCAACGCAGAGAGTGAGGGAGCCAATGACCGCCACGAACCTAGTCGCACGCAACCACGGCATCGTCCCATCCAGTGCCGTCGTAGCGCGACTCAGGGAGGCGGCCAACGACGACTTCCAATCTCAGCATTTGCCCGCGCTCGAGCTGCATGCCTGGCAGCAGGCCGCCGCGCCGATCCGGTTCGTCCGCGCCGAAGCCCCACCGGCCGCGATTGAACGGATCGGCGCACCTTCTACCCGCGAACTCGCGCTGCTTGCGGCGGACGTCTATAACGACGTGCCTGCGCCGCCGCCCGGCTATCGGACAGCAAGCGACAATGATCTGGCCAGCATCGGGCTGCGGACGCAGGATCTGACGTCGCCACAGAGCGCCTTTCGCGCGCGCGTGTACGTCAGCGAGGGCGACGGCGGCCCGCATTTCGTCGTCAGCTTTCGCGGATCGACCGGTGGCAGCGATTGGCGCGCCAACGCGCAACAGGGCGTCGGGCTGTCGTCCGATCATTACGCCCGAGCGTTGCTGATCGCCAAGGCAGTTGCCCGCCATCCCGAGGCGCAGGTGACGATCACCGGCCATTCGCTGGGCGGCGGACTGGCTTCCGCCGCGGCGCTGGCGAGCGGGCGAGACGCGCAGACCTTCAACGCCGCCGGCCTGAGCAATGCGACGATCCGCCAGGCGGAGGCGCAGCGCGCGCGATCGGATGCGGGTCCTACCCCGCGCATCGCCGCCTTCTATGTGCGTGGCGAGATCCTGTCGGCGGTGCAGGACGGCGGCGACCGCGTCGCCGGTGCTATCTTCGGCGGCGCGATCGGCGGCGTGCTGGCCGATGCGCCGGAGGCCTATGGCACGCGCGTGCCGCTGGATCCGATGCAGCCGGTTGGCGAGAAATGGTACCAGGACAACCCGGTCGCGCGGCACGGCATGGACTGGGTGCTGAGCAGCCTGGGCAGTTATTGACCGGCGGTGACCTGGCTGCGTAGAGCCTTGGCATGAGCCGCCGCCTGTGCCTTGCGCTAGCCCTGGCACTCGCGGCCGCACCGATCGGGGGATGCATGGCGGCTGCTGATATCAATTGCTTCAGCAAGCGCCCGTCGGTGGTGCGACCCGATCGCAATCGCGTGCTGGCGTCGCTGAGCAATGGGGCTTCGGGTCGGACGCTGGCCGACGCGATCCTGGACGGGCGCGTGGACGAGGCACGGGCGATCCTGACCCGGGATCCGCGGCTGATCGACACGGCGGTGCTTCCTGAGGCGAACGGTATTCAGCCTCCGGCAGGGCAATATGGCGATCTTCTCACCTTGGCTGTGTCGCGATGCGATGCCGACGCGGCGAGAATGCTGTTCGACCAAGGCATGCCCCGCGATGGCGTGTTGGCCGGCAATGCACTGTCGCTCGCCATCCTGGCCGACGATCCACGCATGGCCGAGCTGCTGCTCCGTTCCGGCGCCTCGCCCGATCCCCAGCAACGCGGCGGCGAAGATCCGATGCGGGCGGCGATCACCTTTTCCCACATCGGCGGCGTGATGACGCTGTTGCGGCACGGCGCCGATCCGCGCTGGAGCGACTCGTTCGGAATCGATCGGGTGCGATTGGCGCTGGATGCCGAGCAGGCGGAAATCGCAGAACTGTTGGTCGACAAGGGCGGCACGCTATGGAGCGTGGCCGGTGATGGCAGCATGGCCGCGCACGAGTTGCTCGGCGAGCCGGTGGTGTTCGGGAGCGACGCCGCGAAAGCAGCGCGGGCGCGACTGATCGCCCGGGCGAAGCAGGACGGCATCGGCTGGCCGCCGCCCAATCGCGCGACCGTGAAGCGCATGGTGACAGCAGGCAACTGGCCGACGGCGGACATGGTCAAGGCCGGCGTGACCGTAGCGCCAGCCGTGCTCGAAAAGCTGCGAGCCGAAAGGCACTAAACGAATCGCTGAGAGACGCACCGGCGCCGAAATGCGACTCCGCATCCAAGCGCTCAGGAGGTGCAACATGGTCGAGGCGATTACGGCAGCCCGCTCCCAATCCAGCAGGAGCGCGCGTACCAGCGATAGTCCGCCGAGCGGCAGCAGCTACACGGTGCGTCCCGGCGACACACTCTCGGAGATCGCGGCCCGCAACGGGCTCGACTGGCGGCAGCTGGCAATGGACAACGGCCTCGCCAATCCACACCTGATCTTCCCGGGGCAGACCATCCGGCTGGACGGAGCAGCCGGACGCGGCGGCGGCGTGAGTGGCACTCGCGGCGTCGACAACGGTCCGTCCGAGGCCGGTAACGGCCGCAACCCCGCCGACGTCGCCCGCCAATATCTCGGCCGCAATGCGTTGGATCTCCGCAGCGATCGCAGCGACAACCTGCCGATGAACGCGAATGTGCCGGCGAACGTGTGCTGCGCGAACTTCGTGTCGGCGGTGCTGACCGAGGCCGGGCAGCTGCCGGGCAATCTCCACACGGACTCGGTCGATCAGCTCGACAGCACGCTGCGCGGCCGCGGCTGGGCCGAAGTCAGCGCCGCCAATGCACGACCGGGGGATGTCGTCGTCATCCAGGGCGGCGGCGTCTCGCATACCGTGCTCTATGCCGGCAACGGGCAGACGATCGGTTCGAACAACCGCAATCCCGATGGCAGCCAGAAGGTCACTTATGGCAGCCTGTCCTGGGCACTGTCGAACGGCGGCAAGATCCTGCGCGCGCCGGCGGGTGCGAGCCAGCCGACCGCAGCCAACGATGCCGGCGGCGTCGGCCCAGCCGCAGGCAGCCGTCAGGGCCGCATCGACCAGGCGATGACCTTCTTCCAGAACCAGGGCTGGAGCCGCGCCCAGGCGGCGGGGATCGTCGCCAACCTGGATGCCGAAAGCGGCATGGATGCTGGCATTCGGCAGCATGGCGGCGGGCCGGGCTTCGGTCTGGCGCAATGGGAAGGGCCGCGCCAGGCGGACTTCGCCCGCTGGGCTGGGCACGACATCCGCAGCTCGACCTTCGAGCAGCAACTGCGCTTCATCCAGCACGAACTGACCACGACCGAACGCTCGGCCGGGCAGCGCTTGCAGGGCGCGACTAATGCGGGCGACGCCGCGGCGATCGTCTGCCGCTATTATGAGCGGCCTGCAGATATCGTCGGCGATTCCGCGTATCGCGCGCAGCTGGCCAACACCATTTACCAGCGATGATCCTGACCCTGATCGCCGCTGCGCTCGCCGGCGAACCCGCCACCTGCGTGTTCGACACCGCCCCGCCAGAACCGTGCGAAGTCACCTTCCAGGCGGGGGCGGGCGGTGCCACGCTGCTGCGCGCACGCGGGCGCAGCGGCAAGCAGGTGACGTTTTCGGGTCGGCGCAACTCGGGCTGGTGGGCGGGTACGCTCGATGGAAAGTCGGCGATGGGTCTTGAGCTCAATCGTGGCAACGTGGTCTTCTCCACGCGCGCGCTGGACCGCAGCTTCCAATATTGGACCCGCGGCAACGAGCACGGGAGCTATTGAGGACGCCTCAGCGAAACAGCGCGGCCGGAGCGCCGTGCTCGCCTGCCCATCCCGCCCAGGCGACGTCGGTCGGCCCCAGCGCCTGGACGACGATCCGCCAGCCGCCGCCCTGCCGCTTCATCAGCGCTGCGTAATCCTTTGAGATCATGCCCTCCGCCTCGGCTGAGGCGAGCGACGTCCCGGCATAGCTGATCGGCTTGCCGGTGGGGTCCTGCATCGCCGCGACCAGAAACGCCCAGTCGCCTTCGCTGTTCAGCGTCCGCACCAGCAGCTTGGCGCGTTTGCCGATCCGCCGTTCGATGGCCTGGTGCGCAGTGTCGAGCACGGCGCTGCGCTCAGCCTGGGGAAGCGGCATCGCGGCGGCGGCGAGAGTCAGGATCATGCATTTCACTCCTGATTGGGCTCGGCGATCCGTAACAATCCCTAAGCGATTCGTTGAGCGCGAAACGGGCGCTTACACGCTATCTACGATGGTATGTTCCATTCCTCCGACGAGGTTCAGCGATGACCCAGCCCATCGGCGTCGGCCGCTCCAATCCCGTGCCGCTTGGCAGCGCGCAGGCTGCCGGCAGCAGTCCGGCAGCGCTCGCCGGCCAGGCGATGAGCACGATTGCGAGTCGCGTCGCCACCACCATCGCCAGCGAGCTCGGCCTCGCGTCGGGCGGCGCTCCTCGCGGGTTTGGCCGTGGCGGCGATCGCTATGACGTAAACGGTGTCGCCAACGACCTCGCCGCCGTGCTTGGCGCCGGTCCGGCCGATGCCGGGCGCCTGTCGCGAGCACTGGGTGAGTTTACCAGCGAAATCGCCGCCTTGCTCGCCGCCAAGCCGCACAGCAGCGTGCTCGGCATGGTGTCGGGCCTGCACTTCAACCTGGTCGATACCGACGGGCGTCAGGGGATGGACGCCTCCGATCACGCCTGCGCCGCGATTGAGGCGGCGGTGTTCCGCCTGCGGGAAGATACGCCATGGACCTCAGCCCCGTAAGCGCTGGCGCCGTCGGCAGCATTGGGGGCGCAGGCGCTGGCGATACGCCGGTGCTCATCAATGCTCTGGTGCTGCTCGATCCGATCGCCGCGCCTGCCGACAGCGCCGCCACCCTGCCCGTGAGCGCCGACGTCGCGCTGTTCTTGGCACCGGCCAAGGACCTGCCGGCGATCTCCGGACCCCCCGCCTTCGAAGTGAAGGCGATCGCCATCGGATCGGTGGTACTCGATTTGTCCGATGGTTATTCGCTGACCATCGACGAGGCGCGATCGGCGGTTTTCGTCGCCCACGGCGACACCGGCGAGACCATCCTGGTGTGGGGTAACGCCCAGATTGCGCTCGATGGTGCCGACGACGCCCGCTTCTGGGGCACCACGACGGTGGAGCTCGGCAACGGCACCAAGATCACGATGGAAACCGCGCAAGATCCGGCGATCGCCGGCCTCTTCCGCCTCGACAAGCTGACCGTCACTCAGGCCGAGCGCGCGATGGTGATCACCGGCATCGCCGAGACGACGCTCGGCGATCTGGCCGTCGTCCAGAGCCACGAGGGCGAGGCGCTGGACGCGGCGACCCGCGACGGCCTCACCATCGTCGCTGACCTGACCGGCAGCTGGAGCGACGAATATGGCAATGCCGTCACTCAGACGGTCCTGAACCAGACGGCGGTCGGCCGACGCTATGGTCCCGGAAAGCGCACGCTCAGCCTGCGTGAAGTGTCGGGCGCGATCTCCAGTTTCGTCGCATACGCTCAGATCGATTCGCTGATGCTGACGATCGGCCGCAATCTTCAAGGCGCGCCGACCCGCTCCGACAATTCCGAGGTTCAGCGTGCGCTTGCCCTTTATGCCGGTGGCAGCGATCGCCTGCCCATCGCCTGAACGCCGACCTTCGCGACGCGGAGTTCGCGCCGGATCAGCCGCTCGCTCAGCTGCTCGCTCCATTGCGCCGCCACCGTCGGCGGCACCGCGCCATTCGGGATCAGCGTCACGTTGACGCGCCCCGCCAAGTCGCGGCCAAGCACTGCGCCCTCTACCGCATAGGCGCCGAGCGGTAGCGACAGGTGCACCTCAGGCTGCGCCCCGCTCTTTGCCACTTCGGCGATGGCGGCGGCGATGCGGTCAAGCTGGGCATGCAGCCCGGCGTCGATGTCTCCGGCTGGCGATGCCTGAGCGGTCAGCGCGGCGTTGGCGAACTCACGCGAACTGGCGATGGCGGCTAGTCCGTCGCCCGTCTCCTTCAGCAACTCCTTGGCCATGCCCTTGCCGGCATGTTTGGACAGCGCCTCGGCAAAGACGCGGCGATGGTTGGGCTGTGGATCGGCGGGGCGCGACCCCGTTTGGCGAAGTTCGCCCCGCGGTTCGGCGGGGCGTGGTCTCGGAGTGCGCGACGATGTTGCGCTGGGTGAGGAAGAGAAATTGTTCATAGGGTGCGCCCCGTTGATCGGATGACCATGTCGGCCTCGGCGCGATCCTCTGCGCGACGCCCCTCGACGCGGCGCACGCCCCGGTGATGCTCGGCGAGCAAGTCGCTGCGCACCCGATGCTGGTCTAGCGCACGAACCGCGGCACCATGCGCGTCGCGGGCGAGATCCAGCCGCGCAACTTTGTCGGCAAGCGTCGCAACCGCGCCAATTTCGCCAGCGATCGTCTTGTCGAGCCATAGCCGCGCCTGAGGGCAGCCGGGCATCAGGTTGAACGCCGATCGCGCCTCGCTGCGCTGCGCCTCTGCAGCGGAGCGTTCGGCACTCGCGCGCTCTGTCTCGGTCGCCGCCAGATCGGCGGCGCTGCGTGCTTCGCCAGCCAGTCGCGTCAGCCGCTGACCCTTCACTTGCGCGATACGGGCGAGCATCGGCCCGCGCTGATCAGCGGCCATATTCCATCTCCTCGAAGGTGCGCAGCCGGGCAATGCATTCGCCAAGTGCCGAGCGGTCGCCGCCGCCCTGGCGCAAGAATGCGTTGATGGCGCCACGCTCGGCCAGCGCGCGATCGGCCAGCGCATCGCGGCCGGGCTGATACTCGCCGATCTGAACGAGCAGTTCAATCTCGTCGAGCTTGGCAAGCATTACGCGTAGGCCGTGCGCAGCCCGCTGCTGCGCCGGCGTCGAAAGCCGCGGAAACAGGCGCGACAGGCTGCCGAGCACGTCGATCGCCGGATAATGGCCGCGTGACGCCAGCTTGCGCGACAGCACGATATGGCCGTCGAGCAGCGATCGGACTTCCTCGCCGATCGGATCCCCGTCCTCATCCTCGAGCAGCACGGTGTAGAGCGCTGTGATCGCCCCGGCCGCCGAAGCGCCGCTGCGTTCGAACAGCCGCGGCAGTTCGGCGAACACGGAGGGCGGAAAACCACGGCGCACGGCAGGCTCGCCAGCCGCCAGCCCGATCTCGCGCAGCGCACGGGCGAAGCGGGTGACGCTGTCCATCAACAATAGGACATGCCGCCCCTCCTCGCGAAGTCCCTCTGCGATGGCGGTGGCGATATGTGCGGCGCGAACGCGCTCCATCGCAGGGCGGTCGGAGGTGGCGACGATCACCACCGATCGCGCTAGCCCCTCCTCGCCGAGCGTCTCCTCGATGAACTCGCGGACTTCGCGTCCACGTTCGCCGATCAGCGCGATGACAATTGCGTCGCACTTCGCCTGGCGCGCCAGATTGGCGAGCAGCGTCGACTTGCCGACGCCGGCGCTCGCGAAGATGCCAACCCGCTGGCCTATGCCGATCGAGAGCAGCCCGTCGATCGCGCGGATGCCGGTTTCGACCATCTGGTCGATCGGGCGGCGATCCATCGGATTGGGCGAGTCGCCATGGATCGGTCGGTCCGCACCGCGACGAATCGGGCCGAGACCGTCCAGCGGCTGCAACCGCGCGTCGAGCACGCGGCCGAACATGTCGGTGCCATAGGGCGCGCGATCCTCACCACTGCGCAGGATCACGTCGCTATCGAGCGAGAGGCCGCGCAAGTCCCCGAGCGGCGTCAGGACCGCGCCACCGTCGGCGAGGCCGATCACCTCGGCCCAGAGCGAGAAGCCAGTTTCCGCGTCGACGATCTCGCAGTTCTCGCCGATCCGCGCCCGCACGCCAGTGACGCGCAGGGTAGTGCCGAGCGCGCCGGTGATGCGACCATGCTGCTCAAACATCGGCGCGGCATCGAGCGCGCGCACGAGCGAGAGGGCGTCACCTCGCATGGTCACGTCGCCACGCCCCAACGCTTCGCGAGGGAGCCGAGCTGTATCGACAGGCTGGCGATCACTTGACCCGTGCTGGTGCGAACTAGGCAGTCATGCGAGCCAAGATCGGGATCCGCCTTCAGCGTGACATGGCTGAGGTCCCCCACGCGATCCTGGACCGCCGTGGCGACCGGCGGCGCGACGAATACCGTCATTGGCCCCGAAGCCGGCAACTTGGCGAGCGTCCGCTCGACCAGGCCGGCGGCTACTATCTCGTTGTCAAACGAGCCGATGATTGCGCGCACGGCGGCAAAGGCAGCCTCGGCGATTTCGGCTCGGCGAGATTGCTCGTGGCGCTCCAGCGCTTCGGCAAAGGCAGCGACCTGTTCTGCGATCAGCGCTTGGACCTCGGCGCGCGCTTCCTCGAGCCCTTCGGCACGCGCGGCGTCCCGGGCGGCATCTGCATCGGCTTGCGTCCGCATGCGGATGACGCCTGCCTCTCTAAGAAGACTGACCGCGTCGGTGAAGGTGGCGCGCTCGCTGCGCTTGATCACGGCGCGATCGCTCGCCAACAGCGTCGCATCATCGGCATGGACCAGGTGATAGGTCATGAGAGTGCTTCTGCGATATGCTGAGCGCGAACGACGATCGCGCGGGCCGACGCATCGTCGCGCGCCCCCGAGAAGCGATCGGAAAGCGAGTGCGGCAGCGCCGCAACCATCAACGCACGCCCGTCCGCGATCAGCCGGTCGGGTGGCGGCAGGGTTTGCGGCCCTTCTCGCCATGCCGGCACTTCACAAGCGGCGTCGAACAGGGCTTCACCGACGGCGGCCGCGATCTGCGCGAGGCGAGGGCCCGAGAGTTCGGCATCGATGGCACGTCGATAGCGCAGCAGCGCCGCCAGTGCCGCAACCTGCTCGCGCTTCTCCATGGGTTGGTTGAGCCAGTCGGGCAGCTTGGCGAGATCGTCGTACCGTGGTGCTGCGTTCCCGCTCGCGCGCGCGCCGAAGCGCGCGCCGCGTCCCTTCGGTGCGAGGGTGGCGATCCGGCGGGAGCGCAGCGCCGGGTTCACGAGCGCACCGTATCGGGCAGCCCGGGCTTCGGACGCCGCATGCGCCAGAACGCCCTCCCGGCCACGCCCAGCACACCTAGCGCGAACAGCGCCAGCAGCGTCGCGATCGGCACCATGCCTTCTTCCCGCGGTAGCACCGGCAGTGTTTGCGCCGGCACCATCACGACCGACACGCGATCATAGGTCAGCCCCTCGATTGCGTTGGTCACCAACGCCTTGATCGCACCGGTCTGGCTGCGCAGGTCGAAGCCGGTCCGGTATTTGACGAACACCGATGCCGCCGACGGCTTGGCTTCGCGCGACAGCGGATCGGCTTCCGGCATGGTCAGGTGGACGCGCGCCTGGACGACTCCGTCGATGTTGCTGATCGTGCGGCTCAGCTCCTGCGACAGGCCATAGACCAGCCGCGCCCGCTCCTCGAGCGGCGTGGAAGTGAAACCCTCCTTCTTGAATACGGTGCCAAGCGAGTCGTACTCCTCGTGCGGCAGGCCATGCGCGCGCAGCGTCTCGACCGCCTTGGCGAAGTCGCCTTGGCTGACATCGACGCTCCACGCTCCCTTCTCGCCCTCCACCTTGCTGGCGACGATCCCGGACTGGCTGAGCACCGCGATCATCTCGTTGGCGGCCGTTTCGTTCAGCTTGCCATAGACTTCCTGCTTGCCGCAGCCGCCCAGGCCCAGCGCCGCGATGAACAGCAGGGGCGCGGCGATGCGCCCCTGCCAGCATCGATGAAGGGGAAGCGCCGTCATTGCTGCTTGAAGAGCTGTTGCACGCCGTCGGAACTCCGGTTGGCGATGTTGGACGTGAGCTGCGCCTGAAACATGAATTCGGAGCACTTCATGGTGAGCTGAACAATTTCGCCAGGGGTCAGCTGGCCGCCGCTGGCCTCAGCCGCCTGCGCATAGCGAGAGACGGATCGAGCCTGGATGTTGACCTGATCCAGCGCATTGAACATGCCCTTCAGCGCAGGCGGAAGCGGACCGGCCTGCACGGCGCCCTCGATTCCGCCCATTTTGTCCAGCGCAGCTTGGAATCGGCCCTCCGCTCCGGGGCTTAGCCCCCCTGCCCCGCCCCCGGCGGGCAGCAGTTCGAACGCCCGCGTACTGCCGCCTGCGCCTGCTGGTCCCGCCAGCGCGCCGATCGCATCGACGCTCACGATCAGTTCTTCCGCGCCATGGTTTCCAGCGCCTTCGACACGCTATCGATCGAAGTGTGCGAGCTGTTTGCCATGAAGCTCATGCGCATCGACTCGGTGGTCAATTGCGTGATGTCCGACGGCTTGTCGCCACCCTGACTGACGATGTCAGCCTGATTGGTGATCTGATCCGCCTGGGTGTCGAGTGCCTTCCCCCAGGCCTCGCCGAACGCCTCGAACCAATTGCCCTTTCCGGTACGGGTCTCGTTGGTACCCATGGTGCCGAGGGACGCCAGAGTCGACAGGCTAGCGCTGTTGATCGGATTGGTCATGACTGGGTTACTCCGCTGGTCTCGCCGCTCACAGGGATGGATTGGTCCGGGGCCGGCGGCGTGCTGGGCCCGAGGACGAGTTCTTCGACCTGGCCGTCGCGCTCGAAGCTAGCGCGGCCCTGCCCAATGGCGATGATGCGATGTCCGGTCGGCACCTGCGCACCGGCAAACCAGCGGGTGCCGTCAGCGGTGGTCAGATAGCCGGGATCGCCGTCGACGAAGGTCGCCAGGCCAAATTGCGACCCGGAGAAGAAATACTGCAGGTCGCGGTCGCCGCGCTTGGCGTCCGCCGCGAAATAGACCCGCGACACGGCGGGCAAATCTTGCTTGATCAGCTTGGCAAGCTCGATCTGGCGATCGGCGGGCAGGAACTCCGCCGACACCATCAGCGCATTGCCGCGCCGCGCCTTCGCCTCGCCATCGACGCCTTGCGCACGCAGCAGGTCAGTCGCAGAGGCGGCCAGGCCCTCCATCGTATCGACGTCGAGTATCGCCGGGCCGATCCGGTCTGATACGATCATGCGCAACCGGGCGAGGGCCGCATCGTCCTTTACGGTCCCGCGGATCACCGTGCCATCCGGCCCGTCGCTGACCTTCAGATCGCCGAAGCCAGCGCTTGCCAGCATTGCCCGGTCGATGCCGGCATCGCGGAACTGGCGCGCGATCCAATGCGAAGCCGGCGCCGCCGCCAGCGTGACGAGCAGGAACAGCGCGGCGACGACGCCATAGAGCGGCCATTGCCGACCGAGCGACAGCGCCCCGCGCATCGGGTAGAGGCGGGTGGCGACCCGCTCGCCGATCCCGGCACGCTCGGGCGGCTCGGCATCGGTTTGCGGCGACAGCATGGTCGAGAGGCGCGCCGCCTCTTCCCAGCGAGTGGACCGCGGATCGCCGATCGCGACCGCGAACACCCCGATCCGCATCGGCACATAGGGGGGCAGCGCCACCTCCTCGCCGTCCAGCACAGGCCGACCGAGCAGCATCACCCGGCCGCCGATCACCCGCACGCGCGCGACATCGTCGCCCAAGGCGACTTCCATCGAGACTCCCCGAGTGCTGGCGTCGCGCAGCACTATGTCATGGTCGAAACCATGCCCCACTCGCACGAACTTGCCCGCATGCAGCCGGTGCTCGGCGCCGCTCAGCCGGCCGCTCAGCACCCGCAGCACCGTGGTGCCGACCATCAGCGGCGCGAACGGCGCGTTCATTTGCGCCCCCGCTTCTTGCCCTTGGCCGCGGCGTGGATCTGCTCGATCGGGATCGGATCGGTCGCGCTCGGCCGCATCGCCGCCACCTGCGAACTGCGCGACACGACCCGCGGGGTGATCAGGAAGATGCGCTCCATGTGCTGCGCGCCCTTCTTCCGCTTCCGGAATGCCTGCCCGAGAATTGGAATGTCGCCCGCGACCGGCACCTTCGACTTGAAGTCGTACTGCTGGTCGACCGTCATGCCGCCGATCAACAGGCTCTCGCCCTGCTTGACGACGGCGCTGGTGTTGATGCTCGATTGCTTCACCGCCGGGATGCCGTCGACGATCATGCCGCTCGGTGATCCGTCGAGAATCTCGATCGACAGCCGCGTGCGCAGTTCGCCGCCGTCGAACAGCACCGATGGGTTGACGCGCATCACCATGCCCGCGGTCACGGGAAACAGGTCCACCTGGCGGTCGCCGGCGACGCGAACGTAGTATTGAACCTGATTATTGAACACCGCTGGGATGTTGTTGAGCGTGCTCAACCGCGGCCGCGAGATGACGTGAAGCGCGCCGGTCTTCTCCAGCGCGGTGATGCGCGCCACGAACAGGTCGAGGCCGCCGGTCAGATAGGCCGCACCGATATTGCCGTTGCTGAAGCTCTCGGTCGGGTTCATCGCCGTGCCACCGAACAGCGCGCCAAGACCGCCGGTTCCGAACCCGAAATCGAGGCCGAGTTCCTTCAGCCGGCTCGTGTCGAGCTCCAGGATCGTTGCCTCGATCTCGACGCCGCGGGGTTCAACGTCTAGTGCACGGACGATGTCCTCATAAACCTTCATTGATTCTGGACGGTCACGGACCAGCACCGCATTGTTGGTTGGATCAACCTCGACGCGTGGGCCGTTGATGTCGCGCACCGCTGCCTGCTGGATGACCACAGTGTCGAGCCCGGGCGTACCCTGCTGGTCGAAGCTGCGCTGATCCTCATCGGGAGGCACAGCGTTCAGCCCGCGTCCGCCAAGACGCGGCAGCGACTGGCGTTGAATGTCGAAGTTGCCGGCCGTCGACACGGTGTTCGACGGACGACCATCGCCCATCATGCCGCGCAGGATCGATCCGACACCGGGGATGGTGATCGTCCGGTCGAAGCTCTTCTGGATGGTGTCGTCCGCCCGGGCATAACGCAGGTAGAAGACTCGCACTTCATAGGGTGATCGCGCCGTGGCGCTGCTCAACACGCGAGAGCGGATCGGCACGCTACTCACCGTTTCGAGTGCTGCGGGGCCGAGCAAGGGCGAGATCACCGCGGCGGTGGATGGGGTAGTCGACGCGTGAATGATGGCCGGGGCGCCGCTGGCGCTGCCCGCAAGCTGTGCCACACGGTCAAGGAATGCCGGCACGCCGGTCGCGCTCACGCTGCCTGAGGATGCGGCAACCTTGTTGGCATCATCGACGATCCGCAGCTTGCGCGCATCGCGCACGACCCCTCGCGGATTGGCGGCGTTAAAGCTGCGCGACTGGATCTCGGCGCTCGAATAAACGCGAACGACGGCGCCGTCGTAATAGGCAACCAGGTTGAAGGCGCGCGACAACTGGCTCCAGATCTTCTTAGGGCTGCCGGTCCAAACGCCGTTCACCTTGCCGGAAATGGCGGAACTCACCTTCACCTTCAGCCCAGACTGGCCGAACAGGTCGGCAACCGCCGCATCCACATTCTGCGCGCGAGCCGTGAAGGTAATCGTCTTTTCGTTGAGCGGCGGCTCCTGCGCCGCGCCCGGCTGCGGCAACAGCGCAGCGCAGGCGAGCAACATCACGGCACGCGACAGACGGATCATAGGGCAAACTCGTTTTGCGCCTGACTGGTCAGGCTGTCCGGGGCGGAATTGAGCTCGCCGACGATGTCCAGCGGGACGGCCGGGTTGAGCTCGTTGAAGCTGATGACGGGCACGTCGAACAAGTCGCCTGCGATCAACAGCCGAAGCGGGCGGCGCAGATCCTGCGCAGTCAGGATCGCCCGCGCGCCGGTGGTTGAGACTTGGCTGGCGAGCAGCTGATTGAGCGCCCGCATCTGATGCGGATTGATCGCGAGCCGCATCTGGCCGTCGACTGGGGTCAGCGTCTGGCGGATCACATCTTCCAAGTCGGTGCCAACAATCAGCACGCGCAGTCGGCCCTCGTCGCACAATGGCGCAATCAGGTGACGGCGCATGGCGACGCGGACGCGCTCGGCCATGGGCACCGCCTCGCGCTCGTACTGGCCAATTTCGCCGATCGCCTCGACCGCGTCGCGGAAGTTGCGCAGCGGCACGCGCTCTTCGGCAAGCAAGCGGAGCACTTCACCGATGCGGCCGGTGGGTACGGCACGAACCGCTTCCTTGACGACTTCGGGATAGCTGTCGCCCAGCCGGTTTAGTTGGTCGGTGACTTCCTGCAGGCCTAGGAACAGCACCAGGTTACGGTTCAACAACCGTTCGACGTGGTCCGCAATGAGTTCCGACAAATCATCGCCTTGGACCGCGCCGGCACCTAGCGGCGCGTCATAGGCGGCCAGCGCCCAGCCCCCGGTGCCAAGGTTCGCGTCAGGCACGATGCGAAGGCTTGGAATGGCAATGCCGCTCCGCTCCTGAAGCCGCGCTACGACCGCGCTCACCCGATCGCGAAGCGCCTGGAACGTCGGGGTGTCAGCGCCCAGCCCGACCGACAATCGAAGCGGATCGAGCACCGGCAGTGCTCGGGCCTCGATAACCGTTTCGCCCGTTAGAGCGATCGCATCGGCAGGCTGCACTTCAAGCTTGCCGCGGATCCACGCACCCGATCGCGGGTGAGTGGCAGCGCCGCCCAGCAGCAGCGCCACCGCCAGCGCGAAGAAGACCAATGTGGGGAATCCCGGGATCAGTCCCAGCAGGAACGCGAGGCCGCCCGCGATCATCAGAACGTGCGGCTTGCCCGAAAGCTGGCGTGCGATCGCCGGACCCAGGTCGCTGTCCTTCTCGTCGTCGGTGGTGCGAGTGACCAGCAGGCCTGCCGCCATGGCGGAAAACAGCGCCGGCACCTGCGCCACCAATCCGTCGCCGATCGTCAGGATGGAGAAGGTGGTCGCCGCCTCGCTCGCCGACATGTCGTGGTAGAGCATGCCAACCGCCAGGCCACCGATCAGATTCACCAGCACGATGATGACCGAGGCGATCGAATCCCCCTTCACGAACTTCATCGCGCCGTCCAGGCTGCCGTGCAGCTTGCTTTCCAGCTCCAGCGTACGCCGCTTTTCCTTGGCTTCCTCCTTGGTCAGGATGCCCGATCGCAGGTCGCTGTCGATCGACAGCTGCTTGCCCGGCATCGCGTCTAGGCTGAACCGCGCCGCCACTTCGGCGACGCGCTCGGCGCCTTTCGAGATCACGATAAACTGGACGATCGTGATGATCAGGAACACGACCAGCCCGACGATCAGATTGCCTCCGGCAACCATCTCGCCGAACTGTTCGACGATGTCGCCGCCATCCACCTCGGTCAGGATCATGCGGGTCGTCGAGATGCTGATCGCCAGACGGAACAGCGTCGAAAGCAGCAGCACGGTCGGAAACGTCGAAAAGTCGAGCGGCTTGGTGACGTACATGCTGCTCAGCAGCAGCAGGATACCGATCGTCATGTTGGTGGCGATCAGCACGTCCAGCGCCAGCGGCGGCATCGGCACGATCATCAACATGACGACCGTCACCAGGATGCCGACGAGCAGCACATCGGCTACCCGCACGGGCAGTGGCCCCAAGCGCCGCAAGGAGAGACTACGAGCCATGAATCAGCGCTTCCCGACCGCCTGCTCCGACACGAGTTTGTTGTACCGCCCCATCACCTGCACGACGTAATTTTGCGTCTCGCGATAGGGAGGTACGCGGTTGCCGTATTTGCGCACCGCGCCCTCGCCGGCATTGTAGGCGGCCAGCGTCAGGCTGAAGTCGTTGTAGCGGCCGTGCAGCTTACGGAGCAGACGCGCGCCGCCATCCACATTGGCTTCAGCATCGGCGATCTGGCTGACGTTCAGCATCTGGGCAGTGCCGGGCATCAACTGCATCAGCCCGCGGGCGCCGGCGTGGCTTACCGCATTGGCGCGGTATCGCGACTCCTGATCGATCACGGCATGAAGCAGCAGCGGATCAATCCGATGTCGCGCCGCGACTCGGGTGATCATCGAATCATAGGGCGTCGCGTAGGAAACGGGTCGCATCGCCAGGATCGCCTCCGCCTCCGTCGCGGGCAGCGCGACTGCGGCAACCGTGACCGGCTCGTTTGCGCTGGGCGCAGTCGCCGTCACCTGCACGGGGCCGGTTTCCGGCCGACGTGTCGACGTGGGCCGCTTCGATCCGCCCCCGGCCGAAGCAGCGAACATCACTGCACCGCCGGCTCGTCGAATGTCGTCGGGCACTTCTTCCCCCGGCACGATTCGCATGGTGGGCGGCGGCAGGCCCTCCGTCGGCCTGGCAGGCGCGACGACGATACTGCTCGCGCAGTTGGTCAAGGATTGAATCCCCGCCAGCGACGACGCTTCCGCCACTCGCAACGTGGCAGTCAGTGGACAGGGCGGTGGCGGCGTCTCTTCCCGCGCCTGCGCAGGTTGCACCAACACCATCGCAGCCGCGGTTCCGATCAGGCCCGCAGCACCTTCAGAAAAACGTGACATTTTGCACCGCTCCTCGCCTACCAGCCGCACTTGCGGCCAACAGTTGTTTCAGCACGATGCCCCACCGTTCCCGTCCTGCTTGTCCGGGAACTCCGTAAGGCTGTCGACGTTTTCTTGCAGTTTCAAGTCATCGGTTGATTTTTATTTTGTGTTGTCCTCACACGTTCAGCCGTGGCAATTAAGCGATCAATTGATTTTTGCTCGCGGAACTTCACTAAAATTTCTCCAACTAACAGCTTTGTTGGTACGGCTGAACGGGTGAGTTGAACGGTTCATCGCGCGCCGAATCATATCGTCTTCTGTAAAATCAATAACTTAGAGCGGTCGTTTCGGGCCTGCTCCTTAATTTCTATGGTTGACCATACGGCCCACTCTGCCGGATTTTGATGAAGACGGCAGCCCCGCCCCACGGGCTGTCGTCGCCGCGACCTGCTGAGCTGCGCCAGTTTATGCTTTCATCTGCATAGATCTCGCGCAGAGGAGTAGTACCTGCGTGGGCCAATCCAACGACAGTGCTGACAAAAACGAACTACCGACGCCGAAAAAGCTCAGGGATGCGCGCAAGAAGGGCGATGTTGCCAAGTCGAAGGACTTGGCCACTGGCCTGTTGACCTTGGCGTGGCTGATCCTGTTCGTTTGCGTGTCCGGCTATGCGGCGGGCGAGCTCGCCCGCTTGGCTGGCGACACGCTGAAGACGGCTGCGACGGCATCCTTCGATCAGGCTGCGACCACGGCCGGGTGGGACGCCGCCTGGACGCTGCTGCGGATCAGCTTCGTGACGCTGGTGCCTGTGGCCGTGATCGGCACAGTGACCGAATTCCTCCAGATCGGCCCGGTGATGACGACCGAGAAGATGAAGTTCGGGCTGGAGAAGCTGAACCCGATGGAAGGGTTCAAGCGGATGTTCGGCAAGGATGGCCTCTTTGAACTTGCCAAGACGCTGGTGAAGGTCGGACTGATCGTCGCGATCGCCTGGCTGGTGATTCGCATCGCGCTCGAGGAGTCCGGCCAGCTGATCCGTCTGGTGGGCACCTCACCAATCGACAATGCCGGCGCCGGCGCCGCGATGAGCTCGCTCGGCCTCACCTATTCGCTCACCCTCAAGATGCTGGCGATGATCGTCGCCGTCTTCCTGTTCGTGGCGGTCGCCGATCGCGTCTACGCCAAGCACAGCTTCATCAAGAAGATGAAGATGAGCCGCCGCGACATCAAGCAGGAGCACAAGGAGGATGAAGGCGACCCGCAGGTCAAATCGATGCGCCGCGACATGCATCAGGAATGGGCGAACCAAAACAATCTGGGCGCCACCCGCGGCGCCGCGGCGCTGCTGGTCAACCCCACTCACATTTCGATCGCGCTCGACTATGACGAGGAGCATTGCCCCGTGCCGATGATCGCCGCCAAGGGCGTCGGCGATTTGGCGGCGGCGATGCGCCAGGAGGCGGAAAGCGCGGGCGTCCCCATCATCCGCAACATCCAGGCCGCCCGAACTCTGTGGGCGCGGGGCGAAGTGGGCGAGATCGTGCCCGAGGACCTGTTCGACGCCGTCGCCGCAGTGATCCTCTGGGCGGCCAAGGCGCGCAGCGGCGATGCGCCGATGCTCCACGACATGGATGCCGCACCGCGCCGCATGGCTGCCGCCGCAGCGCACTAAACTTCATAAAGGGAGACGGACAAGCGACATGGGAATCGGAGCCGTAATCTCGTCGATCGTCGCGATCGTGCTGGCGCTGGCGCTCGTACTAGGCATGGCCTGGGGCGTCATCTGGCTATTGAAGAAGCTTCAGGACCGCCAGCTCGGTGTCGCCGCGAATGGCGAGGGCGAACAGCCGATCCGCTTCCTCCGCTCGATGCCGCTCGGCCAACGTGAGCGCGTCGTGCTAATCGAGGCGCGAGGTGAGACCATGCTGGTCGGAGTCACCGCGGGTTCGATCAACCTGCTTGCCCGCTGGCCGGCCGGATCGTCTCCTCCCGTGCCCCTGCCCGCCGACCCGACGAAGGCGCGGTTCTGATGGCTACCGCTCTCCGCATGAATGCCTTGGTCGGCCTGCCAAAGGTCGACCCTGAAGTCAGCGCCTTCGGACAGGCGATCAGCCGCCTGCTCGAAGCGTCCGGCTTCACCACACAGCTCGTGCCCGCGCCTGGGATCGGACCTTGGTTCAGCTGTTTGGACGGCAGCCGGTTCCGACTGGCGGAGGCGATGCTGCACCCCGAGCGCATTGCCGAGGCGTCCGCGCTGCTCGACACCGCCGAACCGCTGCTGAGCGCGGTCGAATCGACCCTCGGGTTGGCGCTCGAACCCGAGAACATCATCGCCGACCTGGGCGATAACAGCGCGGTCGTCGGCTTTGCGCGGGACCATGCTTCCGGCGAGATCGCCCTTCCTCTCGATCACCCCCTCCGTGCGCAATGGGAGGTCCGCGCCGCCGCATTGCCGCCGCTGCTCGCCACTATGCCGATGCTCGCGCAGCTGATGCTTCGGGGTCCGCGGCTGCCGATCGCCGAAGCGGGTGAGCTTGCGCCGGGCGACCTCGTCCTGATCTCCGCCCGGCCCGGCGCCATGCTCGACGAGACGAGCGGCCAGTTCGACTTCTTCTCTGGCACCTTCACGCCGCACCCTCAAGGAGCGCCCATGAACGACGCATCATCTTCGTCGCGGGACTTCGCGGTACCGCTGACTCTACGCCTGCCCGAACGCATGGTGAGCGCCGCCAGCCTCGCCGATCTGCGACCAGGCATGTCCCTGCCGCTTGGGCCGGTCACCGAAGGGATGCAGGTCGACCTGCTGGTCGCCGGCCGACTGCTCGCCCATGGCGAGCTGGTCCAGCTCGGTGATCGCTTCGCCGTGCTGATCGATCATCGGGCGGCCATGGACGATACCGCCAATCCTGCAGAGCCAGGCGACGTGGCGGAGAACGCCGCATGAACCTCGCCGAGTTCACACCCGGCTCGGCGCTGATCACCGTCGTCCTGATCGCTCTCGCACCCTTTTTCGCAGTGATGGTGACCAGCTTTACCAAGATCGTCGTGGTGTTGAGCCTCGTGCGCAATGCGCTGGGCCTGCAGCAGGTGCCGCCCAATCTAGTGCTGAACGGTTTGGCGCTGATCCTCACCGTGTTCGTGATGTACCCGACGCTCGACAAGATGCAGACCGCCGCCGCGGTTCAGGGGCCGACCTCGCCCACCATGCCGGGCGATCCACCGCCAGCCGCCGAAAACCCGATCGAGAGCACCGGCGACATCTTCGCGACGGCCGATCGCGCCAAGGAGCCGCTGCGCGCCTTCCTGGTCAAGCACAGCGACCCGCGCGAACGCGCCTTCTTCTGGCGCACTCAGCAGCGAATCGGCGATCCGGCCAAGGCGTCACAGCTGAAGGAGACCGACTTCGTCATCGTCATCCCGGCCTTCGTGGTGAAGGAGCTGAAACTCGCCTTCCAGATCGGCTTCCTGATCTTCCTGCCGTTCCTCGTCATCGATATGGTCATCTCCAACATCCTGCTGGCGATGGGCATGATGATGCTCTCGCCGGTGACGATCTCGCTGCCGTTCAAGATCCTGCTATTCGTGCTGGTCGACGGGTGGGTGAAGCTCAGCCACGGCCTGGTGCTCTCCTATGCCTGAGGCACGCGCGCGATGAGCGACGACATCGTCGCCCTGACCACCCAGGCGCTGTGGCTGGTGCTGCTGCTGTCGGCGCCGCCGATCATCGCTGCGTCGGTCGTCGGCCTGCTGGTCGCGATAGTCCAGGCGGCGACACAGCTTCAGGAACAGACGCTGCAATATACGCTGAAGTTCTTCGCGATCGTGATCAGCATTTTCGTCACCGCCAGCATGATGGCGGGAACGCTCTACAGCTATGCCGACACGATCTTCACCGGCCTGGCGGGGGTCGGGCGATGATCGAGGCAGCGCCTCCGGGCGTCGGCATTCCGCTATTCGCGGCAATGCCCTGGCTCGATCAGCTGCTGACCGTTGCAGTTGCCTCCGCCCGCTTCGCCTTCGCCTTCGTCTTCGTGCCGGTGTTTTCGCGCGACGTGATGCCGGGGACCGTGCGCAACAGCATCATCGTCACCTTCGGCCTCGTCGCGCTGCAGATGCAGCCGGATTTCCGCCCCGCCGATCTGACCGCCATGGGCTGGGTGACGATGCTCTTCAAGGAGGCCTCGGCCGGCGCGATCATCGGCTTCTTCTTCGGCACCGTACTCTGGGCGCTCGCCGCAGCGGGCGAAATCATCGATACCAAGGTGGGCGCCACGATCGGCCAGCTGGTCGATCCGCTGAGCGGCACCACCACCTCGTTGACCGGTATTCTGCTCGGCCGCTTCGCCGAGGTCGTCTTCGTCACCGCCGGCGGGCTGATGCTGCTCGTCGGAACAGTGATGGGCAGCTATCTCGTCTGGCCGCTCGGCCCGGGCGGCTTGCAGCTCGACATGCGCGCGCTGCAGTTCTTTGAAGGCGAATTCGGCCGGCTGTTCGCGCTCGCTTTCCTCTTCGCCGCGCCGGTGCTGACGGTGCTCTACGTCATCGACATCGGCATGGGCTTCCTCAATCGCTTCGCCCAGTCGTTCAACGTCTTTTCGATGTCGATGCCGATCAAGGCGGCCGCCGCCGCCTTCGTGGTGATCCTCACCCTGCCCTTGCTCGCCCAAGCGATCGTCGCGGATCTCGGCACGCGCGAAGAGATCGCCGGCGGCGTGCTTCAACGAACGGCGGCGCCGCGATGACCGGGCAAGTCCTTCGCCAAGATCCGCCCCGCGATGCCGGCGCCGACGATCTCGCTCGACTAATCGAACAGCTACGCGAGGCCGAGGCGAAGCGAGACGCACACGCCCGCGAGATCCAGATCGGCGAGTTCATCGTCGTCGGCTGGCGCGTGCCGCTGCTTCACCTGGCCGCGCTCCAGACGCTCACCCGCAACGAAGCCGCGGTGCTGCGCTTCCTCGGCTGGGGCCGCGCCAACGGCGACATCGGCACGCTGCTCAACATGACCGAGAACACGGTGCGCACCCATATGAACAACGCGATCCGCAAGCTCGACCTAGACGGCGTTCGCGAGCTCAACAGCCTGGCGGGACTGCTTTTCCTGCCGATCCAATGACCGATCTAAGCGGATCGTTGAGCCGAACTAAACGAATCGTGGAGCGCGCCCCGCGGCATTTGCGGCCAATCTCCCCTTGTAGCGGCCACAGGTCGCAACCGGCCAGCTCCCCGAATGGAGCGCAAAATTCCGAAGCGAAAGGAAGTAGCATGAGCGGCGGTTTCATCGGCTCTCTCACCGGATCCTTCTTCAACCCGATCAACGCTGGCCTGGCGCTTGCGGGTCCGGCCGGCTGGGCGGCGCTTGCCACCCGCACCCTGGGCACGGCGATCATCAAGGAAGTCATTGGCCAGGTCGGCCAGCAGCTGGGACTGCCGCAGGGCATGATCAACATGGCGCAGAACGCCTTTTCGGCGGCCACCGGCACCATCGGCGGTCCTGCTAGCATCCCCGAGGCGATTGCTGAGCTGACACAGGCCTTCAACCTCTCGCCCCGCGAACAGGGTGAGCTGCAGCGCGCCGCTCAGCAGGACTCGCGCGACATCTTCGACAAGCTCGCCGAAGCCTTCAAGGAAGGCAAGGACCGCGCCGAAGCCGAAAAGACCAAGGGCGGGAAGAATGGCCGCAGCTGGCTGCAGGTCATCGCCGACTCGATGGCAGATGCGCTAGACAAAAAGGTCCAGGACATGGACACGATGGCCAAGGCGCTCGACAAGCAGGGCAGCAACAAGTCCGTCAGAGCTTCCACGGACCTCCAAGTTGCCGGCCAGGAATTCTCCTATCTTATGAACGCCAGCAGCACCGTCATCAAGACGATCGGCGAAGGTCTGAGCGGTATGTCGCGCAAGCAATAAGACCAACCGGTTTCACTTTGGTGGGAGAGCGGCGTAAAAGCCGCTTTCCCCTTTGTTTTTGTTTGTGGAGGGTATCCATGAAGCGTGCGGCGGCGATCCTGCTTGGCTTGTCACTGATCTGGCCGGCCAGCGCATCGGCCCAGAACATGGGCTGGAGCACCATCATTCCGTCTGTAACCGGCACAGACACCCTTGGCCTCCACCTGCGTGAGCAAATGCGCGGACAGCCGCGCTCGTCCCAGCCCCGCGGGAGCAGCCAGTCGCGACGTATTCTGGATGCTCCAGCCGCATCCTCCGCTCAAGTGGCTCAGTTGCGCTACACGCCCTCCAAGGCGCGGCGCGCCGCCAATCTCAAGGCGTTTGTTAGCAAGACACGGGCGATCGACCCAGGGAATGCGCAAGACTTGGAGCGGCTGTTTGCTCAGGGGGACTTCATCGACCGACTCGGCGGTTTGCTGGCCCCCCTCGGCATTCGCGTCGACAATGTCGCCGACGCTTATACTGTCTGGATGATCGCCGCGTGGAACGCCACGCGCGGTCGCAACGAGACGCCGAGCCGGGGCAAGGTCCAAGCTGTTCGCTCCCAGCTTGAGAGAGCATTGGGCTCGTCAACCGAGATCGCAGGTGCCGGTGATGCCGCGAAGCAGGAGCTCGCCGAGGCGCTGCTGGTTCAAATGGCGCTCGTAGATACCGCGGTTTCGCAGAACGAGAAGAATCCTGATGGCCTTCGCCGCTTCGGCGCCGCGGTCAATCAAGGCGCCAAGCGGATGGGCCTCGATCTGACGGCCATGGAGTTGACCGAGAGCGGGTTCGTGCCGATTTCTGCCAGCAGTATCGAACCGCCAATAGCCGAAGAGGGTCCTTCCAAACCGAGCGGTACGCCGAACCCGTCTTACGGCATGCTTGCCCTTGTCGCCGGTGGCGCAGGCGTTGGCGTTGGCGGCGCGATGTTGTTGCGCCGAAATCGCAGCTAACTCGCCCGCCTAATCGAATCGTCTAGGTACAGGCCAGCGTCACCCGCCTAACCCTCATCGGCAGCTACTCACTCCCAGCCAATGAGGGACGTCATGGTTTCAGCAGTCGACGGTGCGAGCACGCGGACAGCGCCTCCTCCGCCCCCCGCACCGCCAGCGCCCCGAACCACGGTTCAGCTCGCTCAGGCACGACTGCCCAGCCAGGTTCCGACGCAACCCGCCCAGACGCCGACCGGACCAAGCCCCGAGGCCCAGGCCGCCCGGGCCAAGATCGACGAGCACCTCGACGGCACCGGCTTTCTCAACGCCCAGACCCATGGTGACGATCAGGCGATCGCCAGCACGCTTGCAAGCCTGTCGGCAACCGATGCCAACGCGGTGGTCGCGGGTCTTCAGGCCGATGGTCGCCTCGACGATCTTGCCAGCACGATCACCTCGAGCAGCGTCTTCACGGGCAACCTCTCGGCCGATGAACGCCGCCAGTTCATAACCGACGTGGCCGGCAAGCTCGACGGCAACAATCTCGCGTTCTTGAGCCGCGCGTTCGATACGATCGGCGGCGATCGGGGTCGTGAGGGTGCCGGCTATGTGCAGGAACTCGGCCAGGCCGTCGCCGCTCACGCCTCGCCGCAGACGAAGATCGACTTCGTCCGCGCGCTCGGCCCCGACACAGTCAACGCCGACGGCAACACGCAGTTCGACAACGGCCTTCTCAGCCGCACCACCCATCATGGCAATCCTCAGGCCGTCGCCGTGGGCGAAGTGCTGAGCTCGATGCGCGGCGCCCAATTGGAAACTGCGTTCAACACGCTCGACTCGGGCCAGCAGCGAGCGGTCTTCCAGGCGGCAATCGGCGAGACGTCGTCCCACTTCACTGGCCAGGGCTCGCCGATTCAGACACCGGGCTACAACACCGCGCTCTTTACCGAGCTGTCCCAAGCTTTCGCGACCATGCCGAGCGCGCACCAAAAGGCACAGGCTTTTGCTGTCGGCGCGGAAGTTCTGCGTGGCGAGCGGCCGCCGACCACCGCGGTGCTCACGGGTCAGAACGCAAGCGAGCCGAAGCGGGCGATGCTCGAGATGGCCAACGCGCTCGGCAACATTATCGACAGCGATCCGAGCGGCATCGTCAACGACCTGTCGCAGTTCCGCCAGCCGCCGGCAGGCTCCGGCGACGTCGCCACGGCCAACGGCAATGCGCTCGCCAGCTATGCGCGCACGATGCTGGAGAATGATCAGGGTGCCAAGGGCCGTCTGGGCGCTCAGATGGCCCGTGTCGCGGCCGGCAACGTTGGTCAGGCGACTCCGGACGCTGCCTTCGACCATGCGGTGAACGGTCAATATCGGACTGCCACTGGGCTCGGTTACTTCATCGGTGCCGCTTCAGCCGCGGCGCGGTCGATCGACAGCGACAATGCAGCGCAGAACCAGCTAATCGGCAACACGCTGGCCTCGGGTCTGACGTTGCTCGACAAGTTCGGTGTCGCGTCGGTCGCCGCGGCGGTCGCCAAGGATTGGGTGCGCACCGCTCAAAGCTCGCTCGCGGGCGCCGGTGGCAATCACCCGACTCAGGCCTTGACCGACGCCGCCCTTCCGACGGACGCTGCAGGCAATGACTCCTCGCTCTCCAACTCGCGCTCGGCATTCCTGTCGACGCTCAACTTCGTCTCGGCGAACGCGCGGCCCTGATCGGCTCGCGGTTGCGTTGACGCTGATCTTGACCGGCGCGGCCTGTTCACCAGCCGCGCCGGTCGCCTCGCCCAAGGACCCGAGCTACGCCGTCGCCGATGCGCAGATCCCGTTCCCTGACCCTTATCGCAGCGACCTGATCCAGATCGCCGACCTGATCATGCGCGATATGAGAAAGGACGGAGCCGAATGCCTTGAAGCTCGCTTCCTGACGATTCCGACGACGAGCGGCAGTGATCTCGCCGAGTTCTATGATGATCAGCTTCGGCCGCATTGGACCCTAAAGGATTTGACGGCAGCGCCACTCACGAGTGACAAACGCGTTTTCCGGCGAAACCGTTCTTGGTTCGGGTACGCGATCGCCGATCGTGATGTTGGCGGATCCACTGCAGCAATCATCGTGACTAACACCTTCTGGGACGAGCCGTCCCGTCACGCGGCGTGGGAGTGTTTCAAGTCATCTTGAAGCCGCCGAAGGTTGTCGAACGACTGGCCGCACCCTGCGCGCGGCATGAAGGCCGATCAGCGGCACGCGCCTCATCGACATCGCATGTGCCTCTCCTCAGAGCGCGCGGAAGCGGAAGTCGCGGAAACGCGCCTCGCCCTGCCCCGCCGAGTAGAGGCCGGGGCGCAGCATCAGGAACCCGCCGCGAACATTGTGGTGATAGCCCGACACTTCCATGCCGCGGTCGAACCGCTGCCAGGTCCGGCCTTCATCGCCCGAAGTGTGGTAGGCGACGATATGGCGATTGTTGGTCACCCGCATTCGCAAGCGGCGGCCATGGGGATTGGCCGGGCGGCCACGCTCGATGCCATATTGGTGCGTGACGAAGCGCTTCTCGTCGAAACCCAGCCCGCAATAAAGCTTCTCGTCATAGAACAGCACTAGCCCGGCGACCCCGCCCGGCGCGATCTCGATGTCGCATTCGAACTGATAGCCGGTGTCGCCGGCGATCAGCAGCAGCGGCGAGGAATCCGCCGGCGCCTTGCCGCTGGCCTTGAGCAGCAATGTTCCCCCCGCGACGCGCGCCCGCTTGCTTTCGTCGGGCGAAGGCTTGAAGAAATTCCACTTCTGGCCGAGCTGGAGCGGCTTGCTGAAGTCATCGGACAGCGGCTGGCCGTGCGGCACGGCGGCACCACCCTTGGGCTTGGCGATCGGCTTGGAGAGGTCGCCCCCCTTCATCCGGAACCAGCCGTCGCGCGTCCATTCGATAGGATCGAGCAGCGCCTGGCGCCCGAGCGTCCAATAGCCATTCTCGAAACCGTGATAGATCGACCACCAGCTGCCATCGGGCGCCTCGACCAGCGAGGCGTGGCCGCGCGACCACCATTTCTCGTCCAGACTGGTGGTGCGGACCAGTGGGTTGGCCGGGCAGTTTTCCCACGGCCCGTGGATCGAGCGCGATCGGGCGGCGATCACCATATGCCCCGTCGGCGGGCCGGCGGTCCCGCCAACCGCGGTGATCATGTAGAACCAGCCATCATGGCGGTGGATCTTGGGTCCCTCGGGCGAGAAGCCTTCCACGTCCCAACTGTCGGGATAGCGCCACGGGTCATAGACATGCTCGACCTGACCAACGGTCGACAGCCCGTCCTCCGACAGCCGGATGCGATCGCCACCCGAGAGGAACAGCCATTGCGACCCGTCCTCGCCGACTATGTGGCAGGGGTCGATATGGTTGGGCAGCTTCAAGTCGATCGGGTCGCTCCACGGCCCGTCGATATGGTTGGCCCAGATCACGAAGATCGAGTTGGGCTGCGCCTTGACCGGAATGTAGAGGAAATAGCGGCCGCCATGCTTTTCCAGGCTGACCGCCCACACCGATCCGATATTCTTGGTGAGCGCCGCCTTGCGCGGCTGCCAGTTCACCAGGTCGCGGCTGTGCCAGATGGTCAGCCCCGGATAGGAATCGAAACTGGAGAAGGTCATGTAATAGTCCGCGCCATCTTTGAGGATCGCGGGGTCCGGATGGTCGCCGGCCAACAGCGGATTGAGGAAGCGGCCGTCGCCCAGATCGCAGACGCGCTGATTGTCGAACCCGCGCTTCCAATCGGGGGCGTTGGGCGCTGCCGCTGCTTCGGCACACGCCGGTATCAGCGCGGTCCCCGTTCCCGCCAGAGCCGCACCGAACGCATCACGCCGTGTCAGTCGCATCATCACCTCTTCATTGGCGAGCCGGCCTATGACACCGGTTAACCAGAAGGGTAACGCGACCCTACCCGCCTAACAAGCGCGAAAGCCGGCCTGCAAAGGTGGTGCCAGTGTCGTGTGAAACGGTGCGCCCATCAGCGGAGAAGTTGCGTGCGCGGATTTCTGGAACAACTTCCCCGTTGCCCAATGCCGGCATCCCGATAGAGACACGCCCAAGCTGTTCGCGCTGGCGAGCCGATACCATCGTGCATAGGAACGGCACGAACCGGATATCGTTGTGTCGTCGGATGACAGCCGCCGTTACGGTAAGGGAGCGCCTGAATGAACGACGATCGGGAGCATAAGGTACGCCAGCGCGCCTATGCCTTGTGGGAAAGCGAAGGCCGCCCGAGCGGCCGGCACGAAGAGCATTGGCGCCAGGCCCATAGCGAGGTCACGGACACCGCTCCGCCCTCGCAGACGCAGGACCGATCCGAAGCAGCAGCACAGCCGGCGACGGCAGCGCCAGCAGCATCTTCACGCGCGCCCGTTGCCGCAAGCCCCACGGCAGCGGACACTCCGGCGGCGGTGGAGCAAGCCACGCCTGCCCCCCGCAAGAAGCGCGCGGTCAAGCCGAAGGCGTAAGCAGCTTGCGGAACAGCGCGGCATATTCCTGTGCCGCGCTGTCCCACGAAACGTCGGTAGCCAGGCCGTTCTGCTGAAGCTGCTTCCAGGCGGCGCGATCCTCGCGGAACAGCGCTGCGGCGCGGCGCAGTGCGTCGATCAACATCGGTTCGGAAGACGGCGTGAATTGAAAGCCCGTGGCCACGCGCTGGCGTAGCGCCACCGGGCTGGCATCGATCACCGTGTCGGCAAGGCCGCCGACATGCGACACGATCGGCACGGCGCCATAGCGGAGCGCGCAAAGCTGCGTGAGCCCGCACGGCTCGAAGCGCGACGGCACCACCAATGCGTCCGCACCGGCCTGAAGCAGATGCGCGAGCCCTTCGTCATAGCCGATGCGGCACCCGATCTGCCCGGGATGGCTCGCCGCCGCCGCGGTGAAGGCAGCCTCCAGCGCGCGGTCGCCACTGCCCAGGATCGCGAACTGCGCGCCCTCGGCCAGCAGCGCCGGCAAGGCGCCCAGCAGCAGGTCCAGCCCCTTTTGTTCGGTCAGGCGCCCGACCGAGGCGATCAGAAACGCGTCGGGCGAGGCGGCAAGGCCGAACTCGCGTTGCAGCGCGGCCTTGTCGCCGGCGCGTCCGGCCAGGTCGTCGGCGGAAAAAGGTGCAGGGATCAGCGGGTCATGCGCCGGATCCCAGATCCGCGTGTCGATGCCGTTGAGGATGCCGGACAAGTACCGCGTGCGGCCGCCGAGCAGCCCCTCCAGCCCCATCCCACCCTCAGCCGTGGTGATCTCCCGCGCATAGCTGGGTGAGACGGTGGTCACATGGTCGGCGAACAGGATCCCGCCCTTGAGGAAGCTGATCGCCCCGAAATATTCCAGCCCGTCGAGCGAAAAGGCCTCAGCCGGCAGGCCCAGCGTACCGAGCAGATAGGCAGGAAACACGCCCTGGAACGCCAGATTGTGGATGGTGGTCACCACCGGCGGCCGCCGCGCGGGGCGGTTATAGTGGAGATAGGCCGGCGTCAGTCCGGCCTGCCAGTCATGCGCCTGCACCACATCGGGCGCGTAGCTGCCCAGTGCCCCTTCGGCGATGTCCGCGGCCACCCGCGACAGCGCGGCGAAGCGCAGCGGATTGTCCGGCCAGTCGCGCCCGTCGGGCCCGAGATACGGATTGCCGTCCCGCGCGAAGAGATACGGCGCGTCGAGCACCAGCAGGTCCAGATCGGCGGCACGCCCGCGGCGCAGCGTCCCCGGCCCACCCATCAAATTCTCGTAGCGCCGGACCGGCTCCCCTTCCCCGATCGCCTGCATCACTGCCGGATATCCCGGCATCAGCGTGGTGACGGCGATGTCCTGCCGCGCCAGGGCGGCAGGCAGGGCGCCCGCGACATCGGCCAGCCCGCCAGTCTTGATCAGCGGATAGACTTCGGACGTGACCGACAGGAGTTGAAGCGGCATTATTTGTCCAGGGCAGCGATCATCTTGGCGGTGATCAGGCAGACGCCATTCTCGGTCCGCCGGAACCGGCGCGCATCCTCGACCGGATCCTCGCCGACGACAAGCCCGTCCGGAATATGCACCCCTCGGTCGATGATGACGTTCTTCAGCCGCACCGATCGGGCGATGTTCACGCGCGGCATGATCACCGCGTTCTCGATGGTCGAGAAACTGTTCACCCGCACGCCGGTGAACAGCAGCGAGTGGCGCAGCGCCGCGCCCGAGACGATGCAGTCGCCCGATACCAGGGACGAGATCGCCTCGCCGCGCCGGCCATCCTCGTCATGCACGAACTTGGCCGGTGCGGTCATCTCTGCATAGGTCCAGATCGGCCATTCGCGGTCGTACAGGTCCAGATCCGGCACGGTGTTGGTCAGATCGATATTCGCGGTGAAATAGGCGTCCAGCGTGCCGACGTCGCGCCAATAGGGCTCGGCCTCGGGGCCGGAACGCAGCGCCGAGCGGCTGAAATGGTGGGCGCGGGCATTGCCGTCCTTCACCATCTTGGGAATGATGTCCTTGCCGAAATCGTGCGAGGAATTCGGGTCCTCAGCATCCTCGCGCAGCACGTCGAAGAGGAACTTGGTCTCGAAGACATAGATGCCCATGCTGGCAAGCGCCAGATCGGGGTGCCCCGGCATCGCGGGCGGGTCCTTGGGCTTTTCCAGGAACTCGATGATGCCGTCATTCTCATCGACGTGCATCACCCCGAAGGCGCTGGCCTCCATGCGCGGCACTTCGACGCAGCCGACGGTGACGCTGGCGCCGCTCTCGCAATGCTCTTCCAGCATCACGCCATAATCCTGCTTGTAGACATGGTCGCCGGCCAGGATCAGCAGATATTTGGGTGCATAGCTTTCGATGATGTCTTGGTTCTGGAACACCGCGTCGGCAGTGCCGAGATACCAATTCTCCTCCGACACGCGCTGGCTGGCCGGCAGGATGTCGAAGCTTTCGTTGCGCTCTGGCCGGAAGAAGCTCCAGCCATGCTGCAAGTGGCGGATCAGGCTGTGCGCCTTGTACTGGGTCGCCACGCCGATACGCGGGATGCCGGAGTTCAGCGCGTTGGACAGCGCGAAGTCGACGATCCGGGTCTTGCCGCCGAAATACACCGCCGGCTTCGCGCGGGAGTCGGTCAGCTCCATCAAGCGGCTGCCGCGGCCTCCCGCCAACACAATGGCCATGGCTTGCCGGGTGACCAGGCCTCGCAACGTCGCGCTAGGGGGCATGAATGCTGTGTCCGTCCAGATGAAACCGCAGTGGAAGCGGTTTGTTGGCGTTCGGGTTCCATGATGTTGAAGATCGGCCGGCACTTTCTTGGCGCTTGGTCGTTCGGCAGCCGGTACAAAGAAGGGGCAAGGGGTGCAGCAGGGTAGAAATTCCGTCGACACGTGGCTGCACGACCCATTCTCGTTTCTTGGCCGGCACGATGGTGTCGTGCGAACCTACCAGCCCGGCGCACAGTCGGTCACGCTGATCGCCGATGGAGTGGAGCAGCCGCTCGACACGGGCGCGCTGCCGGGGCTGTTCACCGGCGCGGCGCCCCACGGCGATTACCGGCTGCGCGTCACCTGGCCCGGTGGCGGAACCAGCGAGGCCGCGGACCCTTATGCTTTCGGCCCCGTGTTGGGCGATCTCGATCTTTTTCTGTTCGGGTCGGGCAGCCATTGGGACCTGCCGGTCCGTCTCGGCGCAAACCCGATCAGCCATGACGGCGTGGAAGGCACCCATTTTGCGGTCTGGGCGCCCAACGCCCGCTCGGTAAGCGTCACGGGCGACTTCACTGGCTGGAACGCCCAGCGCCTGCCGATGCGGCTGCGCCACGGCGCCGGCCTTTGGGAGATCTTCGTGCCCGGCGTACATGCCGGCGCCCGTTACAAATTCGCCGTCACCGGCGCGGACGGCGTTCTCCGCGAAAAGGCCGATCCGCTTGCCCGCGCGACCGAGCTGCCGCCCGCCACTGCTTCCATTGTCGCCCCCGCCCCCGATTTCGCCTGGACCGACAGCGCCTGGATGGAGGGCCGCGCCGAGCGCCAGCATCCCGGCGCCCCGATCTCGGTGTATGAGATGCACGTCGGATCGTGGCGGCGGCCCTGGCATGGCGGCGATCATGACTGGGATCAGATCGCCGAACAGCTGATCCCCTATCTTCAGGATATGGGCTTCACCCATGTCGAGCTGATGCCGATCATGGAGCACCCGTTCGGCGGCTCCTGGGGCTATCAGCCGCTCTCGCAGTTCGCGCCCACCTCACGGCACGGCAGCCCCCAGCAATTCGCCCGCTTCGTCGACCGCTGCCATGCTGCGGGGATCGGCGTGATCCTCGACTGGGTGCCCGCGCACTTCCCATCGGACGCGCATGGCTTCGCCAATTTCGACGGCACCGCGCTCTATGAACATGCCGATCCGCGTGAAGGCTATCATCCCGATTGGAACACGCTGATCTTCAACCTGGGCCGCCAGGAAGTGTCGGGGATGCTGATCGCCTCGGCTTTGTGGTGGCTGGAACGCTTCCACATCGACGGGCTGCGCGTCGATGCCGTCGCCTCGATGCTTTATCGCGATTACAGCCGGCGCGAAGGCGAATGGGTGCCCAACCGCCACGGCGGTCGCGAGAATCTGGAATCGATCGCCTTCCTACAGCGTATGAACCAGGCAGTGGCCGAGCGCTGCCCCGGCGCGATCACCATTGCCGAGGAATCCACTGCCTTCCCCGGCGTCACGGCGCCGGTGGAATATGGCGGGCTTGGCTTTACCTACAAATGGAACATGGGGTGGATGAACGACACGCTCCGCTACATGGAGCGCGATCCTTCCTACCGCCGCTGGCATCATGGCGACATGAGCTTCGGGCTGGTTTATGCCTTTACTGAAAAGTTCATCCTGCCGCTCAGCCATGACGAGGTCGTTCACGGCAAGCATTCGCTGATCGCCAAGATGCCGGGCGATCACTGGCAGAAGTTCGCCAATCTGCGCGCCTATTTCGCGTTCATGTGGACGCATCCGGGCAAGAAGCTGTTGTTCATGGGCGGCGAGCTCGCTCAGTGGAGCGAATGGCAGCATGACGGCCAGCTGGAATGGCAGGCGCTGGAGGCGCCCGACCATGCCGGCGTCCAGGCGCTCGTCCGCGACCTGAACCGCGTCTATCGCGACGAGCCGGCCCTGCACCAGAGCGATGCCGACGAACGCGGCTTTCAGTGGATCGTCGGCGACGATGCTGCGAACAGCGTCTTCGTCTTTTTGCGCCGTTCCGAATATGGCGGTGCGCCGCTTCTGGTCGCGGTCAACCTCACCCCGGTGCCGCGCCACGGCTACCGCGTCGGCGTGCCGCATGCCGGGCGCTGGGCCGAATTCCTGAACAGCGACGCCCCCGGTTATGGTGGTGGTGGTCTCGGCAACGGTGAGGCGCTGGAAAGCGCCGACGTCCCGAGCCACGGCCAGAACCAGTCGCTCGACCTCACCATCCCGCCTCTGGCGGCCATCATCCTGCGCTTTGAAGGAACTGCTGCGTGACTCGTATTCCCGATCGCCTCGAGGCGGGCTCCCCCTACCCGCTCGGCGCGACCTTTGACGGCCTGGGCGTGAACTTCGCGGTGTTTTCCGCGCATGCCGAAAAGATCGAATTGTGCCTGTTCGACGAATATGGCCGTCGTGAGATCGCCCGGCTCGAACTGCCCGAATGGACCGACGAGATCTGGCACGGCTATCTGCCCGATGCGCGCCCAGGCATGCTCTACGGCTTCCGCGCGCATGGACCCTATGCGCCCGAACAGGGGCACCGCTTCAACCCCAACAAGCTGCTGCTGGACCCCTATACCCGCCGCACCTTTGGCCGGATCCGCTGGAGCGACGCGCTGCACGGCTATCGCGTAAACTCCCCGCGCGCCGACCTGAGCTTCGACCGGCGCGACAGCGCGGCGGCGATGCCAAAGTCGGTCGTCGTCTCTAATTCGTTCGACTGGGGCGACGATCGCCGCCCGAACACCCCTTGGTCCGAGACGGTGATCTATGAGGCGCATGTAAAGGGCCTCACTCAGTTGATGGAGAATGTGCCGCACAACGAACGCGGCACCTATCGCGCGCTCAGCCACCCCGACGTCATCGCCCATCTGCAACGGCTGGGCATCACCGCGATCGAGCTGCTACCGATCCAGGGCTTCGTGCAGGACCGCTTTCTTCAGGAAAAGGGGCTGGTCAATTATTGGGGCTACAACACCCTTTCCTTCTTCGCGCCCGAACAGCGCTATCTGGGCGATGGCGATGCCGACGATCTGCGCCTGGCCGTCCGCCGCTTCCACGCCGCCGGCATCGAAGTGCTGCTCGACGTGGTGTACAACCACACAGCCGAAGGCTCCGAGCTGGGCCAGACCATGTGCTTCCGCGGGCTCGACAACGCGACCTATTACCGGTTGCAGAAGGACAATCCGCGCTACTGCGTCAACGACACCGGCACCGGCAACACCTTCAACCTCGATCAGCCGCGCGTGCTTCAGATGGTCACGGATTCGCTGCGCTATTGGGTCGAATCCTACCATGTCGACGGTTTCCGCTTCGATCTGGGCTCGACCCTCGGCCGCACCGGCGACGGCGCCTTCGATCCCGGCGCGTCCTTCTTCGACGTGCTGCGTCAGGATCCGGTGCTCGGCCGCGTCAAGCTGATCTCCGAGCCCTGGGACATCGGCCCGGGCGGCTATCAGCTCGGCAATCACCCACCTGGTTTTGCCGAATGGAACGACAAATTCCGCGATTCCACGCGCCGCTTCTGGAAGGGTGATACCGGCGTCCGCCCCGAATTCGCCGCGCGCCTGTCGGGCTCCGGGGATTTGTTCGATCGCCGCGCCCGCCGCCCCTGGGCCAGCGTCAACTATGTCGCCAGCCATGACGGCCAGACGCTCGCGGATCTGACCGAATATGAGCAGCGCCACAACGAAGCCAATGGCGAAGACAATCGCGACGGCCATTCGGATAACCAGTCGTGCAACTGGGGCGTGGAAGGTCCGACCGACGATCCTGCGATCAAGGCGGTGCGCGAGCGCGTCCGCCGTTCGATGCTGATCACCGTGCTCGCGTCGCTCGGGACGCCCATGCTGCTCGCCGGCGACGAATTCGGCCGCACCCAGCAAGGCAACAACAACGCCTATTGCCAGGATAACGAGATCAGCTGGCTCGATTGGGCGCAGGCCGCGAGCGAAGAGGGGCAGAGCCTGTCGCACTTTGTCCGTCGGCTCATCCTGATCCGCAAGCACTACCCACTCGTGCGTTCCAGCGCCTTCCTGTATGGCGAAGAGATCGCGCCGGGCATCCGCAACCTCGACTGGTTCGATGAGCGCGGCCAGTCGCTCACCCCGGACGACTGGCAGAACCCCGAAGGCAAGGCGCTGGTGATGCGCCGCGCTCGGCTGCTGGAAAGCGGTCGGTATGAAGCGATCACCCTGCTGATGAACGGGTCGCAGGTGCCGCTCGACTTCGCCTTGCCCGAACCGCACGACTACCGGCGCCTGCTGGTCGACAGCGCCGATACCGGCATCGGCGAGCGCGATCTGGAAGGCACGACGGTGCAGGTGCAGGATCGCGCGGCGGTGCTGCTCTACGCCACGGGTTCGGTCGAATGAACTGGGGTCCGGTATTGTTGGCCCCTGGCCAGACGCGCTTCGCCTTGTGGGCGCCGGCGCTGGATGCGCTGACGCTCGAAGTCGACGGTCTCGAACCCCTCGCCATGGAAAGCCAGGCCGATGGCTGGTTCGCCGTCGAGGTCCCCTGCGGCGCGGGCGCCCGCTATCGCTTTCGCTTGCCCGACGGCACTGCCGTGCCAGACCCGGCCGCACGTGCCCAGAGCAGCGACGTCCATGGCTGGAGCATCGTCACTGACCCCGGCAGCTATGCGTGGCAACACCCTGATTGGCGCGGAAGGCCTTGGAACGAAACGGTTATCCTGGAATGCCATGCCGGTGTCGCGGGGGGCTTTTTCGGCGTCGACAAGATGCTCGCCCAAGCCGCCGACACCGGCTTCACCGCGTTGGAACTGATGCCCGTCGCAGCGTTCGGCGGCACCCGCAACTGGGGCTATGACGGTGTCCTCCCCTACGCTCCCGCCGCCTCCTATGGCGAACCCGATGCGCTCAAGGCCCTGGTAGACCACGCCCATGGCCGGGGCATGATGATGTTCCTCGACGTCGTCTACAATCACTTTGGGCCCGACGGTAACTACCTCTCCGCCTATGCGCCGGACTTCTTCAAGGCCGATGTCGACACCCCCTGGGGCGGCGCGATCGACTTCGCCAGGGAGCCGGTGGCGCGCTTCTTCATCGACAATGCGATCTACTGGCTGCGCGAGTTCCGCTTCGACGGCCTGCGCTTCGACGCGGTGCATGCGATCGCCGATAACGCCTTTCTCGATCGCATGGCCGCAGAGATCCGCGCAGCCTTCCCCGACCGGCACATCCACCTGGTGCTGGAAAACGAGCATAATGATGCCGCCCGGCTGGAGGGCAGCTACGACGCGCAGTGGAACGACGACTTCCACAACGTCATGCACGTTCTGCTGACCGGCGAAGACCATGGCTATTATAAGGACTTCGCTCAGCAGCCGGAGGAGAAACTCGCCCGGTGCCTGGGCGAAGGCTTCATTTATCAGGGCCAGGGATCGCCCAACCAGAAGGGGAAGCCGCGTGGCACCCCCAGCGGCCACCTGCCCCCCTTCCGCTTCGTTTCCTTCCTCCAGAACCACGATCAGATCGGCAACCGCGCGCTGGGCGAGCGGCTGACCGCCCTCACCAGTGCCGAACGGCTCCGCGCCGCTACCGGCCTGCTGCTGCTCTGTCCGCAGATCCCGCTGGCCTTTATCGGCGATGCCGAAGGGTCGGAAACCCCGTTCCTGTTTTTCACCGACTTTCACGACGAGCTGGCCGATGCCGTACGCGAAGGCCGCCGCGGTGAGTTCGCCAACTTCCCCGGCTTTTCGGATCCGGCGCTGCGCGAGCGCATTCCCGATCCCAACGCCCGGTCCACCTTGGACGCGTCCCGCCCCGTTCCGGGTCCGGATGCCGGCGCGTGGCGGACGCTCTACAAGGACCTGCTCGCGCTGCGCCGGGAGCGCATCGTCCCCAACCTTGCGGACAGCAGGCCGCTGGGCGCGCAGGTGATCGGCGACCGGGCCGTGATGGCGCGTTGGCAACTCGGCAGCGCCGTGCTCACTCTCGCCATCAACCTCGGTGACACCCCTGTCCCCGTCACCGCCGAGGGCGACCCACTGGTGACGATCGGAACCGGCACCACCGAAGCCGGCCTCATGCCGGCAAGCTTCGCGGCACGGTGGGCGGCGTGACCGACGCAGCCGTCGAACAGCTGGCGCAAGCGGCAGGCATCACGATCGACTGGGAGGATGCCGACGGCACAGCCCGACGCGTGTCGCCCGAAAGCCTCAGGCTGGTGCTCTCCGGCCTTGGCTTCGCCTGCGACAGCGCGGCGCAGTGCCGTGACAGCATCGCCCTGCTCGGCACCACCGCGCAACCATCGTGCCGCGTGCTCGAAGCCGGTGAGGCGATCACCGGCCTGACCGGCCCGGGTCAGCTGGTGCTTGAAGACGGGACCACCCGCAACCTCGACCTTTCCACCTCGCCCAGCCTCGATGCCATCGGCTATCACCGGCTGCAATGGGCTGGCGGCGAATTGCCGATCATCGTCGCGCCGCCGCGTTGCGTCGGAATAGCGCCGGGCACCCGTCCTTGGGGCACCGCCGCGCAAATCTATGCTCTGCGCGACCACCAGCCCTTCGGCGACTTCGCCAGTCTGGCAGGCTTTGTCGATCAGGCCCGGATCGCTGGTGCCGACGCAGTGATGATGAGCCCGGTGCACGCGCTCTTCACCACCGACCCCAGCCGCTACAGCCCCTATTCCCCCTCGAGCCGCCACTTCCTCAACCCCTGGTTCGCCGATGCCGGCCCGGATTGGTTCACCGGCGAAACCGGAGGGCTGATCGACTGGCAACAGGCGGTGCCCGCCAAGCTGACGGCGCTCCGCGCCCTTTACACTGCAAAACGCGAAGATCCCGGTTTCCGCAGCTTCGCCGCCGGTGCCGATGCGACGCTGATCGGCCATGCCCGCTTCGAAGCGCTCCACGCCCATTTCTTCGCCACCTCGCAGGCGCGCGGCTGGCAGGACTGGCCAGAAGCCTATCGCCGCGCCGATTCGCCGCAGGTCGAGCAGTTCGCCCGCGAACACGCCGAAGACGTCGACTTCCACTTATTCCTGCAATGGTGGACCGACCACTCGCTGTGCCGTGCCGGTGAGGCTGCAAGGGGCATGTCCGTGGGCCTCGTCACCGATCTTGCGGTGGGGCTCGACGCCGGCGGCAGCCATGCCTGGAGCCGCGGCGAGGAACTGATGATGGGCATCGGCATCGGCGCCCCGCCCGACGCCTTCCAGGCTGCGGGCCAGAATTGGGGCATCACCAGCTTCTCGCCCTTCGCCTTGCAGCAACTGGCCTACCAGCCCTTCATCGGCCTGATCCGCAGCGCGATGCGTCATGCCGGCGGCATCCGTATCGATCACGCACTGGGGCTGCGGCGCCTCTGGGTCGTGCCGAGCGGCGCGCAGCCGCTTGACGGCGCTTATCTGCGCTTCCCCGAACAGGACATCCTGCGCATCATTGCGCTGGAGTCGCATCGTGCCGGCGCGCTGGTGATCGGTGAGGATCTGGGCGTGGTACCCCCCGGCTTCCGCGATACCATCGCCGACAAGGGCCTGATGGGCATGCGCGTGCTGCCCTTCGAACGCGACGATGCGGGCGATTTCACGCCGTCATCCAGCTGGGACGAACAGGCTGCGGCGATGACCAGCACCCACGACCTCACGCCGATCGCTGGCTGGTGGGAGGGCCGCGACATCGACTGGCGCGAACAGATGGGCGCTGCCGGCGACCGCGATGCTGAACGCACCGATCGCGCCGCTGATCGAACCCGGCTGTGGCAGGCCTGCACCGATGCCGGCGCTGCCGAAAGTCCAGAACCCGCGCCGGATCAGCCCGAACGGGCGCTCGACGCCGCCATCGCCTTCGCCGCGCAGGCCCCCTGCGAGTTGCTGATCGTCCCTGCCGAGGACCTCTTCGGCCTGGACGAAGCGCCCAACCTGCCCGGCACGGTCGACGAACATCCCAATTGGCGCCGCCGCCTGCCCGATCGCGCGCAGGCACTGTTCGCGCGCGACGACGTAGCGCGCCGCCTCACTCTCATCCGCGAAGCCAGGAAACCATGATCCCGCGCGCCACCTACCGCATCCAGTTTCACCGCGACTTCCCTTTCGAAGCCGGGATCCCGCTTGCCGGCTATCTCAAGTCGCTTGGCATCAGCCACCTCTATGCTTCGCCGATCGGCACCGCGCGCTCGGGCTCGACTCACGGTTATGACGTGGTCGATCCGACCGTGATCAATCCCGAGCTTGGGGGCGAGGAAGGCTTTCGCGCGCTTGCCGCTGCGCTTAAGGCCGAAGGGCTCGGCATCATCCTCGACATCGTGCCCAATCACATGGCGGTGGGCGCGGCGGACAACCGCTGGTGGATGGACGTGCTCGAACACGGCCCCGGCAGCGATTATGCACGCTTCTTCGACATCGACTGGGAGCCCACTGACCCTGCGATGCACGGCAAGCTGCTCGCGCCGTTCCTGGGCATGGCCTATGGCGAGGCGCTGCGCAGCGGCGCTCTCACGCTGGAGGCGGATGGATCGGCGGTGATGGCGCATGGCACGCACCGCTTCCCCATCCGTCGCGAAGACCGCGCTGCGCTTGCGAGTGAAGGCGACCTCGCCACGCGCTATGACGGTCGGACCGCCGAGGGTGCCGAGCGGCTGCACGCCTTGCTCGAACGCCAGCATTATCGCCTCGCCTGGTGGCGCACCGCCGGCGATGAGATCAACTGGCGGCGCTTCTTCGACATCACCGAACTGGCCGGGCTTCGCGTCGAGGAGCCGGCGGTATTCGACGCCGTCCACGCGCTGCCCCTGCGCCTCTACGGCGAGGGGCTGATCGACGGCGTTCGCGTCGACCATGTCGATGGCCTCGCCGATCCCGGCGGTTATTGCCGGCGGCTGCGCGCGGCGCTCGACGCGCAGCGCGAGGGTTCGGCCTATCTGATCGTCGAGAAGATCCTCGCCGCAGGTGAGCCGCTGCCGACTGATTGGCGGACCGACGGCACCAGCGGCTATGACTTCATGAACCAGGTTGCCGGGCTGCTCCACGATCCTGCCGGCGAAGCCCCGCTCACTCGCCACTGGCACGAGCTGAGCGGCCGGGCGGCGGACTTTGCGGAGGAGGAACACGCCGCCCGTATCGAAATCCTGGAACGCACCTTCCCCGGCCAGCTGGATGCCGTCGCGGCCGCGTTCCACCAGATCGCGCGCGCCGACCTCGCTACCCGCGACGTGACGCTCGGCATGATCCGCCGCGCGCTTGCCGCGATCCTTGTGCAGTTCACTGCCTATCGCAGCTATGGCGGCCAGAGCCTTGATAACCGGCTGGTCCGCGCCGCGACAGCGGCCAAGGAGGCGGTGCCGCCATCCGAGACGGCGGTGATCGACATTCTGGTGGGCTGGATGCAGGGACCCGACGCAAGGGACGCCACTCGCCGTTTCGAGCAATTGAGCGCCCCGCTCGCCGCCAAGTCGGTCGAGGACACCGCCTTCTACCGCTATGGCCGGCTGCTTTCGCGCACCGATGTCGGCTTCGACGCCGACCGGTTCTCGCTCTCCCCCGCCGAATTCGCCGCGACGGTGGCGGCGCGCGCCGCCGACTATCCCCATGCGATGCTCACCACCGCCACGCACGATCACAAGCGCGGCGAGGATGTCCGCGCCCGCCTGGCGGTGCTCAGCGAAATGCCCGATGCGTGGATCGAGACCGCTACCCGCTGGGCCGAGCTGTCGATCGCCGAGGGCATCGACGCCGGCGACTGCTACCAGGTGCTCCAGACATTGGTCGGCGCGTGCCCGTTCGTTCTCGACGATCCCGAAAGCTTCGCCGAACGCGTCGTGCAATGGTCGCAAAAGGCATTGCGTGAGGCGAAGCTGCGTTCGTCCTGGACTTTGCCCGGCGAAGCCTATGAGGCCCGCGTTGCCGCTTTCATCCAGAACTTCCTGAAAAGCACCGAACTACGCGGCGAACTCACCGATTTCGTTGCGCGGATCGCCCCGGCCGGCGCCGTCAACGGCATCGTCCAGGCCGTGCTGCGCTCCACCCTCCCCGGCGTCCCCGACTGCTATCAGGGCGCAGATTTCTGGGACTTGAGCCTGGTCGATCCCGATAATCGCCGCCCCGTCGACTATACCGCACGCCAGGGCGGCACCAGCGGCGACTGGCGCACGGGCAAGGTCAAGCAGACGGCCATTGCCGAGTGCCTGGCGGCGAAGTCGACGGGCGCCGCCTTCACGCCCGTTGAGGCTACAGGCGCAAGGGCTGGGAACATATTCGCTTTCCAAGTCAACGACTTGCTCGTCGTCGTTCCGATCCGTTGCGCAGAAGCGGTCAGGCCCGACCTTTCCTTCGACGCCGCCTGGTGGGGCAACACCGAAGTGAACGGTTTCCGCGTCGACCAGATGCTGGCCGACAAGCCCTACGCCTTGATCCGCTAGTGCGCCGCGCCGGGTCCCACCGCCCGGCGTGGCCGCGGCGTCAGCCAGATGATCATCGCTGAGAAGCCGAAGATCACCGCCGACAGCATGAAGATATGCGTCGTCGCCACCGCAAACGCTTCCTTTTCGACCAGGTTCACGATGACGCCACGGATCTGATCAATCGAGAAGCCCTGAGCGGTCAGCGCCTGCGTAGCGCTCTGTTCGTTCAGCCGCGCCGCCATTTCGCTGCGCGCGACCCGCGCGCTATTGTCCCACATCGTGGTCGAGATCGACGTGCCGATCGCCCCCGCCATCGTGCGCAGGAAGCTCATCAGGCCGGCGGCCGATGCGGTCTCGTGCGGCTCAACCGCACCCAGGGCGAGCGTCGTCAGCGGTATGAAGAAGAACGGCATGCCGAAGCCCTGGAGCATCTGCGGAAGCGCAAGCGACCAGAAGTCAGCCTGGCTGTTCCACCCGACGCGCAGCAGCGACGCCATGCCCAGCCACAAGATCCCGAAGCACACCAGTGCGCGCGGATCGACCTTGGTCGAAAGCTTGGCGACGATCGGCGACATGATCACGGCCGCAACGCCCGTGAACGCCGTCGCGTAGCCGGCGTAGGTCGCGGTGTAGCCCATGCTGGTCTGCAGCCATTGCGGGATGATCACCGCGGACGAGAAGAACGTCGCGAATGCGAATGACAGCGAAATCACCGCCACAGTGAAGCCGCGGTGGCGGAAAACGCGCAGATCGACGATCGGCTGATCCTCGGTAAGTTCCCAGGCAAGGAAGACCAGCAGGCCCACCACGGCGATCACGGCAAGCCAGATAATCGTGCCGTCGTTGAACCAGTCATGCTCGCGGCCGAGATCGAGCATGACCTGCAGCGCGCCGATCCACAGCAGCATGAGCATCAACCCGACCTTATCGACGCGCAGCATCGCCGTGGGCGTTTCGGCGCGAGAGACCAGACGGATCGACCCGAACACGCAAAGCGCGGCGACGGGGATGTTGATGAAGAAAATCCAGTGCCACGACCAGCTGTCGGAGATCGTGCCGCCTAGGATCGGCCCCAGGATCGGCGCGACGACGGTGGTCATCGCCCAGATGCCCATCGCCTGAGCCCGCTGGTTGGGCGGGAAGATGCGCATCAGCAACGTCTGGCTGAGCGGCATCAGCGGGCCGCCGCACAAACCCTGGCCGATACGGCAGGCAACGAGCATGCCTAGCGTGGACGACATGCCACACAGCACCGAAAAGATGCCGAAGCCGATCACCCCGTAGGTGAAGGTCCGCACCGTACCGAACCGGCCCGCAAGCCAGCCGGTGAGCGGCACGCACACCGCCTCGGCCACCGCATAGGACGTGATGATCCACGTCCCCTGGCTGGCTGAAATACCGAGGCTGCCGCCGATATGGGGCACCGACACGTTGGCGATGGTGGTGTCGAGCACCACCATGAAATTGGTGAGCGCGAGCACCGCGCCCGCGAGGATCAGCTTGAACCCGCTAAGCGGCTCCAGATCCTCGGCCTTGCCGTTCATGGCAGCGTCCTCAGTTCTTGGCGGTGATGTCGATCTCGGCATCCATGGAGAGCCCGACGCGCAGCGGATGCGCCTGAAGCTCTTTGGGATCGAGCGCGACGCGGACTGGCAGGCGCTGCACCACCTTGATCCAGTTGCCCGTGGCGTTCTGCGCCGGGATCAGCGCGAAGGAAGAGCCCGTGCCACCCGACAGCCCGACGACGCGGCCATGATACTCCACGTCGCCGCCATACAGGTCGGACGTGAGCGTCACCGGCTGGCCGACCTTGACGTTGGTCAACTGCACTTCTTTGAAGTTCGCGTCGACATAAAGCTGGCCGACCGGCACGATCAGCATCAGTTGGGTGCCCGGCGCGACCCGCTGGCCGACCGCGACGTTCCGTCGCGTGATCACGCCGTCCATCGGCGCACGGATGGTGGTGCGCTGAAGGTCGAGCCGTGCCTGGGCGAGCTTGGCCTGGGCAGCGAGCACTTCGGGTGCGGTCGCAGTCGTGGTGCCGCGGATCAGCGCATTGTTCGCAGCGAGTTCGCCCGAGGCGGCGCCGCGGGTCGACGTCGCCTGCGCGATGGCGGCGCGCGCGAGCTGGAGATTGGCCTGCGCGGTCGCAAAGGCGTTCGTCGCCGAGCTCAGTTCCTCGCCCGACACCGCACCGTTGGGTGCAAGACGTCGGCGGCGCTCCAAATCGACGCGGGCGCGCTCGTAATCGGCCTGGGCCGAGGTGAGTTGCGCCCGTGCGCGAGTGATATCGGCCTCGCGCGCCTGGACCTGCGCTGCGAGCGCCGCGCTGGTGGCCGAGGTCTGGCCGTATTGGCGCTGGGCGCGCGCAAGATCGGCTTCGGCCTGGGCAACGGCAATTTTGGCGTCGCTGTCGTCGAGACGAACGAGCACATCGCCCTTCCTCACCGCCTGCGTATCGCTGACGGCGACTTCGGCCACCTGCGCCGCGAGCATAGGGGTAATCGCGGCAGTATCCGCGCCCACATAGGCATTATCGGTGCCGATGAAGTGGCTGCCAACCAGCGTGTACCACGCGCCATAGCCGACGCCGCCGATCAGCACGAGCGCGCCGATCCCGCCGAGCAGCTTTTTGCGCATGCCGCCGCGCTTGGCAGCGGGCGCGTCAAGCGCGGGAGCGGGCGCCTCTGCGGCAGGGGCTGCTTGCGAGGCCTGGTTACGGATCTGGGGATCGGCATCAGCCATGGGTCTGGTCCTTGGAAGCGGCAGCGGCCGCAGAAGTGGTGGAGAATCCGCCGCCAAGCGCACGGACAAGCTGAACATCGAGGGTGAAGGCGCGGGTCTCCAGATCGGCGACGATCTGGCGCGCCTGAAGCACGCGCTCTTCAGCGGTGAGCACGTCGAGGAAAGTCGACAGGCCGCCCTCGTAGCGCTGACGCGCCACGCCATAGGCCTGTTCGGAAGACGCGAGCGCCTGGCGGCTTTCGGACAAGCGGGTGGCAAGAGCCCGCTGGCTGGTTACGGCGTCGGCGACTTCGCGATAGGCTGTCGAGACCGTGCTGTCGTAATTGGCGACTGCTTCATCGAACGCCGCGCGCGCACCGCGATACTGGCCGGTCAACTGACCGCCGCGGAAGATCGGTAGGCTGACCGCCGGGCCAACCTGGCCATAGGTCGAGCCGCCGTCGAACAACTTGTTGAGACCAAGCGCTTGGAAGCCGATCAGCGCGCTCAGGTTAACCGCAGGGTAGAAGTCCGCGCGTGCAACCTTGATCCGGGCGGCAGCCGCTTCGACCCGAGCACGAGACGCGGCGATATCAGGACGGCGGCCGATCAGATCGGTAGTCAAGCCGGCGGGCAGGCCGTGCGCGACCGTCGGCGCTGCCGGAAGCGCAATCTTCAAGCCCCGATCAGGACCCTGCCCCAGCAACGCGGCAATGCGATTGCGGGTCAGGCCGATCGCCTCGTCCGTAGCGGCAAGATCGGCGCGGGCGGACGGGACGCCTGCCTCAGCCTGCTTCTGCTCCGCCTGGGTGTCGAGGCCGCTGGTCACGCGATCGGTTACCAGTCGCTGGGTACGCGTACGGATCTCGAGCGCCTCGACCTGAACTGTACGCTGGCGGGCGTATCGGGCTAAATCGGCATACGCGCTGGCGATGTTGGTCGAGAGCACCAGACGCGCTTGTTCCAGTTCAATGCGCGCGGCCTCGGCATCCGAGGTCGCCGCGCGCAGCGCTGCGCGGTTGCGGCCCCACAAATCAAGGTCGAAGTTCAGCGTCGCCGCGACATGGCCCGTGTCGTTCCAGCCATGCGGCACGAACTCCGCGGGAATGCCGTTGTTGTAGCTCTGCTTGGCCTCATAGGCGCTACCCTCCACGCCCACGGACGGCAGGCGCGCGGCGCCGGCCTGCTCAGCATAGCCCTGGGCCGAACGGAGACGCGCAGCGGCGGCCGCGAGGTCGGGTGCGCCGCGCAAGGCCTCTTCGATCAGGCCAGACAACTGGGCATCGCCATAGTCAGCCCACCAATGATCGCCGGGCCAGACGACCGCTGTAGCGTCAGATGCGAGCGACTGAGTTGCGGCAAAGCTTTGGGACGCGCGCGGCTCGGGACGGGTCCCGAGATCTGGGACAGTTGCGCAGGCGGACAGCAGTGCTGCGCCCGCAGCCGCGGATAGAAGACGAGATATGTGCATGAAAAAACGCCGTACTGATTGGTACGGAAACGTAAATGGCGATGGTGCCCCGCCTTGTCAATATGAAACTGTACCCTATAGTACAGCTATGCAAGTTTCTCCCCCCGCCCCCAGCAAACGTGAGGCGCGTAAGCAGGATCGCCGCATGGCCATTCTCTGCACGGCGCGGCGTGCGTTTCTCGACAATGGCTATTCGGCCACGTCCATGTCTGCAATCGCCGCAGAACTCGGCGGCTCCAAGGCCACCTTGTGGAACTATTTTCCTAGCAAAGAAGAGCTGTTCGCAGCGGTGCTCGAGGAGGCGACGCGCGAGTATCGCCAGCAGCTTACCGACCTGTTGAAGCCGTCCAACGATGTGCGGGCCACATTGACGGAGTTCGCGCGCGGCTTCCTGACTAAGCTGACCACGCCCGATGCGCTTCGGCTTCACCGGCTCGTGGCCGCCGAGGTGGGTCGCGCCCCTGAGGTCGGCGAGATCTTCTACCGGCGCGCGCCGCAGCGCACCCGCGAACTGCTGACCGGCTTCCTCGCCGAGGCGATGGCGGCCGGCCAGCTCCGCGACGAGGACCCGGCCGATGCCGCGCGGGTGATGACAGCCTTGTGCTTGGGCGGGCTGCACCAGCGAATGCTGTGGGGCCAGGACGAAGGCGGCGCGGACAAGGTCGCGATCGAGGCGGAGCGCGCGGCGGAAGTGTTCCTGCGCGCGTTTGGAGTGCGCGACTGACCCGTGCGCTTCCCCCACTCAGCAGGGAGGGAGTTGCAGATCGTCCACATGTACCTGGAACGTCCGTCATCGGCACTCGTTCGGCTGGCCTGTGCAAGCGCGGGGCAGCGAAATCGTGAGTGAGACTTTGAGCGTCGGTGAAGTCGCGGTGCATCTGACGGAGGCACTGCTGAAGGGCGACGTCCTCTTCCTTGCGCCGGACGAGGCTCGGGCGGCCGCGGTTGAGCGGGCGCTCGCCGCGGCCGTGCCGGAGGCGACGGTGGTCTTCGCGCCCGGCAGCGACGCGCTTCCGGGAGATGGCGCACCAGCGTCCCCCGCCAATGTCGGCCAGCGCGTGGCCGCGCTACGGCGGCTGCGTGTCGCCATGGCGGACGAACGCCGCGTTGCGCTGGTCAGCACCGGAGAGGCAGCGGCGCGGCTCTACCCCCCGCCGCCCGCCTTTGACACCGCGCCGCCGGTGGTCGCCGTCGGACAGGAGATCAACCTTGCCGCCTTTGCTGAAAAGCTGGTCGAGATCGGCTATATCCATGACGAGCGTGTCGATGAGCCCGGCGAAGTCGCCTTGCGCGGCCAAGTGATCGACATCTTTCCAGCCGATGCAGGCCAGCCTTATCGGATCGAGGCACAGGATGGGCGAGTGACCTGGCTGCGGCCCTATGACCCCGCCAGTCAGCTTACGGTCGGCGAGGCCGAGTCGCTCGAGATGGGCCGTGTGACCGAGCCCGAACTCGATGACGCCGTACCGCTGCTCGATCACGTTCCGGGCGCCGTAGTGGTGATCGAGCCAAGCGCAAACAAGCGGCGGGTGCGCTTCCTCGCGCTCGCCGCCGATGCAGAGCGGCAGCGGCCCGGCTCCGGGCGCGGCGTGTGCCAGAACGCGCGGTGGATCGAGGCGTTGATCGGGCGCGAGACGCTGACGCTGCCTGAGCCCGGCGAACCGCCGGCGCGCTTCGTCGAGAGCCGCACGCCCATGCGCGGTTTTGCCAAGGTGGCCCGCGCGGCGTTCGCAGATGGCGATCGCGTGGTCCTGGTGGGCAGCCCGCGCGACTTGCGCTTTCTGAAACGGCGGGCGGCGAAGGTGCTCAGCTGCAACGTGGTAGAGGCGGATAGCTGGCCGGTGGTAGCCGCAGCGCCTCCCGGCAGCCTCGCGACCTTGGCGATGCCGGTCGACCGCGGGTTTCGCGTCGACGGCGTGCTTGCAGTCGCGGCGGCGGACTTGCTCGGCAGCCGGGCCAAGCTGGACGACAGCCAGAGCGTCGCTTCGGGCGCCGAACTGTTCGACCTGGGCGATATCCGTGTCGGCGACGTGGTGGTGCACGAGGATCATGGCATCGGCGTCGTGGAGGGCCTGGCGCCGCTCCCCGTCACCGAGGGCGAGCCTGCGGGCGACGGCATCCAGCTGCGCTATGCCGAGGATGGCCGGCGGCTGGTGCCCGTGGCGGAAGCCGACCGCGTCTGGCGCTACGGCGCCGACGAGGAGGCGGTCACGCTCGACCGGCTCGACGGATCGAGTTGGCAAAAGCGTCGCGGCGCGATCAACGAAGCGGTTGAGGAAAGCGCCAAGGCGCTGCTGGCGCTCACCGCAGAGCGCGAGAAGCGCGCCGCCGCGGTGATCGAACCCGATCCCGCTGCCTATGAACGCTTCGCCAGCGGCTTCCCGTTCATCGAGACTCCCGATCAAGCCAAAGCGATCACGGCGGTGCGCGACGATCTCGCTTCGGGCAAGCCGATGGACCGGCTGGTGATCGGCGATGTCGGCTATGGCAAGACCGAAGTCGCCCTGCGCGCGGCTGCGCTGGCCGCGCTCGCCGGGCGCCAGGTCGCAGTTGCCGCTCCTACCACCGTGCTCGCGCGCCAGCATCTGGAGAGCTTCACCAAGCGCTTCGAGGGCACGGGCATCCGGGTCGCCGGCCTATCGCGCCTCTCCACCGCGGCCGAGAAGAAGGCAGTGAAGGCCGGCCTAGCCGACGGATCGGTCGGGGTGGTGATCGGCACCGGCGCGGTGGCCGGCAAGGGCGTGGTGTACAAGGATCTCGCGCTGGTCGTGATTGACGAGGAGCAGCGCTTCGGCGCCGCCGACAAGAACCGGCTGCGCACGATGGGCGAAGGTCATGTCCTGACGCTCAGCGCCACGCCGATTCCCCGGACGCTCCAAACCGCGTTGGTCGGCTTGCAACAGCTGTCGGTGATCGCCACGCCGCCTGCCCGCCGCCAGCCGATCCGCACGGCCGTGCTCGCCTTCGACGCGCAGGTGCTGCGCACTGCCCTGCTGCGCGAACGCAGCCGCGGCGGCCAGAGCTTCGTCGTCGTCCCCAGGATCGAGGACATGGATTCGCTCGCCGAGCGCCTTGGCAAGCTGGTACCCGAGCTCAAGATCTTCGAAGCGCATGGCAAGATGCCGGCGCAGGATATTGACGACGTGATGGTCCGCTTCGGCACCGGGGAGGGCGATGTGCTGCTCGCCACCAACATCATCGAGGCCGGGCTCGACGTGCCGCGCGCGAACACCATGATCGTCTGGCGCGCCGACCGGTTTGGCCTGTCCCAGCTTCACCAGCTGCGCGGCCGCGTCGGGCGGGGCAGCCGGCGCGGACAGGTGCTGCTAGTGACCGACTCAGAGGCGGAGATCGCCCCGCGCACCCTGACGCGCCTGCGCACGCTCCAGGCGTTCGACCGGCTGGGCGCTGGCTTCGCAATCAGCGCGCGCGACCTCGACATGCGCGGCGCTGGCGACCTGCTCGGCGAAGCGCAGGCCGGGCACATGAAGCTGATTGGCATCGACCTCTACCAGCATCTGCTCGAAATCGCCGTCCGCCGCACCCGCGGCGAGGAAGTCGAGCGCTGGACCGCACAGTTGAACCTGGGCGTCCATGGCCGCCTGCCCGAGGATTGGGTGCCTGAGGAGGAACTGCGCGTCACGCTCTATGCTCGCCTCGCCCGGATCGACAGCGTCGGCGGCATGGACGGATTCGAAGCCGAACTGGAAGACCGGTTCGGCGAGCTGCCCGACGAGGTGCAGACGCTGATCGCCCTCGCCCGCGCGCGCCTGCTCGCCCGTTCGGCGGGCATTCGCCGCATCGATGCCGGCCCTGCCGCGCTCGCCCTCACGCCTGACGCCAGCTTTGCGGGCGATCCCGCCACGTTCGGCCTCACCGAGAAAAACAGTCGCCTGCTGCTTGCCGAAGCAATCGACGATCCGATGCAGCGATTGCACCGTGTCGAAGCGTTGCTGAGCGAAATGGCAAGCTGACCCAGGCTAGCCCTTGCTACCCTCCGCCGCTATGCTGCCCAGCATACCAACATGGAGGAACCCGATGCCCGACGCCGGCGAGCTTGAACTCAGTCGTCGCGACTTGCTGATCGGCGGCGCAGCATCGGCGGCGGTCACCGCAGTTCCCGCAGCAGAGGCCCAGACGATGCCGCTTGTCACAGAGGACCAGCCCAGCATGATGGCGGTGTCGTTCGAAGTGAACGGCCGTGCCCAGCAGCTGGAACTCGACACCCGCACCACCCTCCTCGACGCGCTGCGCGAGCATCTCCACCTCACCGGCAGCAAGAAGGGCTGCGACCATGGCCAATGCGGCGCATGCACAGTGATCGTCGACGGGCGCCGCATCAACAGTTGCCTCAGCCTGGCCGTGATGCACCAGGGCGACCGGATCACCACGATCGAAGGGCTGGGCACCCCCGACAAGCTGCACCCGATGCAGGCCGCCTTCGTCAAGCATGATGGCTATCAGTGCGGCTATTGCACGCCGGGCCAAATCTGCTCGGCAGTCGCAGTGCTCGATGAGATCAAGGCCGGCATCCCCAGCCATGTGACGCAGGATCTGGACGGCAAGCCCCAGGCCAGCAACCTGGAAGTCCGCGAGCGGATGAGCGGCAACATCTGCCGCTGCGGCGCATACTCGAACATCGCCGAGGCGATCGCCGAAGTGGCGGCAGGAAGGAAAAAGGCATGAAGCCGTTTACCTACGAACGCGTCAACTCGCCCGGGCAGGCGGCGCAGGCGGCGGCACGCACGCCAGGCAGCAAATTCATCGCTGGCGGCACCAATCTGCTCGACCTGATGAAGCTTCAGATCGAAGCGCCGCGCCACCTGATCGACGTCAACGATCTGGGCCTCGACAAGATTGAGAAGACCGGTGACGGTGGCCTGCGCATCGGGGCGCTGGTCAGCAACACAGATCTGGCCGCCGACAAGCGGGTTCGCAAGGACTATGCCGTGCTGTCGCGCGCGCTCCTCGCCGGCGCGTCAGGACAACTGCGCAACAAGGCCACCACTGCGGGCAACCTGCTTCAGCGCACCCGCTGCCCCTATTTCTACGACACTAACCAGCCTTGCAACAAGCGCAGTCCGGGCTCGGGGTGCGCAGCGATCGGCGGCTATTCACGCCAGTTGGCCGTGATCGGGTCGAGCGATGCCTGCATCGCCACCCATCCCAGCGACATGGCGGTGGCGATGCGCGTGCTCGATGCCACGGTGGAGACGGTCAACCCGGCCGGCGCGACCCGCGGGATCCCGATCGCGCAGTTCCACCGCCTGCCCGGCGACACACCACACCTAGATACGGTGCTGGGGCGCGGTGAGCTCATCACCGCGGTCACGCTGCCCAAGCCGATCGGGGGCCAGCATTTCTACCACAAGACCCGAGACCGCGCGTCCTATGCGTTCGCGCTCGTGTCGGTCGCGGCGGTCATCCAGAAGGATGGCAGCGGCCGCGTCGCGATAGGCGGCGTCGCCCACAAGCCATGGCGCGTGGAGGCTGCGGAAGCGAACATGAAGCAAGGCGCCAAGGCGGTGACGGGCACCCTCCTCGCCGGCGCTCGCCCGACGCAGGACAATTCGTTCAAGCTGCCGCTGGTGGAGCGCACGCTCGCCTCGGTGATGCACGAAGCAAGGGGCTGATCCCATGAAGTTCGATACTCCCGCCGGCACCAACCCGATCGACCAGCTCAAGGTCATCGGCAAGCCCACCGACCGCATCGACGGCCCGCTCAAGACCACCGGCCGCGCGCCCTATGCCTATGAACGGCACGATGTCGCGCCGAACGCCGCCTATGGCTATGTCGTCGGCGCCGCTATCGCAAAGGGCCGCATCAAGTCGATGGACCTGCGCGACGCCAAGGCGGCACCCGGCGTGCTCGCCATCGTCACGGCGGAAAATGCCGGCAAGCTCGGAAAGGGCAGCATGAACACCGCCAAGCTGCTCGGCGGACCCGATATCGAGCATTATCACCAGGCTGTCGCCGTCGTGGTGGCGGAAACCTTCGAACAGGCGCGTGCCGCCGCGCAGCTCGTCCGCGTCGACTATGTCCGTGCACAGGGCCGCTTCGATCTGGCCGAGGAGGCGAAGCGCGCACCGCTGGACGGCGAGAATAGCGGCGAAGGCAGCGCCGCCCCTCCTATTGATCGGACCGGCAATTTCGAAGGCGCGTTCAAGGCTGCGCCGGTAACGCTCGACGCCACCTACACCACCCCCGATCACAGCCATGCGATGATGGAGCCGCACGCGACCATTGCCGCCTGGGATGGCGAAAAGGTGACGCTATGGACCTCCAACCAGATGATCGCCTGGGGCAAAAACGAAGTCGCCAAGACGCTCGGCATCTCCAAGGAGAATGTGCGGCTGGATTCGCCCTATGTCGGCGGCGGCTTCGGCGGAAAGCTGTTCCTGCGCGCCGATGCGCTGATGGCGGCGCTCGGCGCAAGGGCTGCGGGGCGTCCGGTCAAGGTGACGCTCCAGCGCCCGCTGATCGCCAACAACACTACGCACCGTCCCGCGACGATCCAGCGCATCCGCCTGGGCGCGACGCCAGATGGCCGTTTGACCGCCATCGCGCATGAAAGCACGTCGGGAGATCTGCCCGGCGGCGGCCCGGAAACGGCGGTGTCGCAGACCAGGCTGCTTTATGCCGGCGAAAACCGGCTGACCGCGATGCGTCTTGCGGTGCTCGACTTGCCGGAAGGCAACGCGATGCGCGCCCCCGGCGAAGCGCCGGGCATGATGGCGCTCGAAGTCGCCATGGACGAAATGGCGGAAAAGCTCGGCATGGACCCGGTCGAATTTCGCATCGTCAACGACACCCAGGTTGATCCGGAAAAGCCCGAGCGGAAATATTCGCAGCGTCAACTTAACGAGTGCCTGCGCATCGGCGCCGAGCGCTTCGGCTGGGCCAGGCGCAACCCCAAGTCGGGCCAGGTGCGCAACGGCCGCTGGCTGGTCGGCATGGGCGTGGCGGCGGGCTTCCGCAACAACCTGCTGATGAAGTCTGCGGCGCGCGTGCGGCTCGACGGGCGCGGCGTCGTGACGGTCGAAACCGACATGACCGATATCGGCACGGGCAGCTACACCATCCTCGCCCAGACCGCAGCGGAGATGATGGGCGTGCCGCTCGACCGGGTGGTGGTGAGGCTAGGCGACTCGGACATGCCCGTCTCGGCGGGTTCAGGTGGTCAGTGGGGCGCGAACAACTCCACCGCCGGCGTCTACGCCGCGTGCGTCAAGCTGCGCGAACAGGTCGCGGTGAAGCTTGGGTTCAACTCAGCCGATGCGGCGTTCGCCGATGGCGAAGTGCGGTCGGGCAACCGCCACGCCAAGCTGGCCGATGCCGCCAAGGGCTCCGAACTGGTTGCTGAGGACTCCATCGAATATGGCGACCTGGGCAAGAAGTACCAGCAATCGACCTTTGCCGGCCATTTCGTCGAAGCGGCAGTCGACAGCTTCACCGGCGAAATCCGCGTGCGGCGCATGCTGGCCGTCTGTGCGGCCGGCCGTATCCTGAATCCGAAGTCAGCACGCAGCCAGGTCATCGGCGGAATGACGATGGGCCTCGGCGCAGCGCTGATGGAGGAACTGGCTGTCGACAAGCGCTTCGGCTTCTTCGTGAACCACGATCTCGCCGGGTACGAGGTCCCGGTCCATGCCGATATTCCGCACCAAGAAGTGATTTTCCTCGATGAAGTCGATCCGGTGTCCTCGCCGATGAAGGCCAAGGGTGTCGGCGAGCTCGGCATCTGCGGCGTCGGCGGCGCCGTTGCGAATGCGATCTATAACGCCACTGGCGTGCGCGTGCGCGATTATCCGATCACCCTCGACAAGCACCTGGCCCGCCTGCCCGCAATAGCTTGAAGGTCACGCCTCCTCCGCGGTGCGGGGGAGGATCGTCCAGCTGTCAAAACTTACGTCGTCCCGGCCTTTAGCCGGGATTCTGCTTCTTCTGCAAACGTCGGGTTTGCTGGAGACAGAGGCCCGTACAAGCTCAAGATAAGGGGATTTCGCGCGGAGGCGCGGAGTGGTGCTCGTCGCACCAGCGGCCTTCAATTCGCGCCGCTTGCCAAGCTGCTTGCCGACTGAGGGGCGGCTGACGCCGCCGGAGGGCGTGCCTCTGCGCCTCCGCGCGAACCTCTTCTTCTGCCCTGCTTCTTCGCGTCTTCGCGCCTTCGCGTGAAACCCTCTTTCCCTGAAGCCCTGCCGGATCAGCCCGCGTTCAACACCACCACCTGATCTGGCGCGTCCCGCAGCTTCAGGTACAGCTTGCCTCCCTGCGGAACCGGCACCTTCACGACGCCGCCGGTATAGCCCTGCGGCACGGAAACCGGCTTTTCGAATGCCGGCGTGGCTGCGATGCTTTCGATCAGGAACAGCGACTCGCCGCTCAGCGTGCATGCCTCCCGCTTGCACTCGACGCCGTCCACCTTAGGCAGCCGCGCGAGCGTGGTCAGCGGCTGCCAGTCGCTTACTTCCCCATCCCGCACCAGCCGCACCCGTAGCGCCCCGAACCCCGATGGGCCAAGCGCCGCCGGGTCCAGTGTCGCAACCAGTACGTCCTGCCCCTGAAGCTGGAGGTTCGGCCCGGCAACGAGCCGAAGCGGCTGCCCGCTCGGGCCGGCAATCTCCAGCGCGTCGTTCCGCGAAAGCGAGCCCCCGCTTGCCCGAACCGAAAAGATCAGCCGCGCGCTATCGGGCAGCAGCGTGTCAGCAGGCGCAGTCAGCCGCTGACGTGCAGCGGCGTCCTTCGCCTGCACGCTCTTGTCGAGCAGCGTGATGCCGATGCGTGGCGCACGCACCGTCACCGGCAGGCTGAGCGTCCTTCCGTCGGAGAGTGACACGCGGGCGGTGAGATCGCCGGGCTTCAGCGGCTCCCCCTCTCCCACCAACTGCAACCTATCGATATCGCCGTCGCGAGTTAGACCGTCCGGCTTCAGGGAAAGCCCGCCCAGCTGAATCGCCGCGACTTGATCCAATCTTTGGCCGGTAAGCTGCGCGGCGCGGTCGCCTGCATGCACCGTGAGTTCGCTCACTTTGCTCGCTTGCCGGTATGCGCGCAGCGTCACCGCCGCCGGCTCGGCCTGGCCGATCTGCCGAATTTCCAGCGTCACGTCGCCGGACCGCGCGTCCTTGAGCGGCAGGGTAAGCGCTAACCCCTTGTCGCCGGCGGTGGTGTACGCCACCGGCTGCGGCGTCCCATCGCCGACACGCATGGTGACGCTCGATACGCACGATGGCGCCGATCCGGTCAGGATCAGCTTGTTGTCGCGTCCGGTAACCAGGCTGGTTGCATCGGCGCCAGTCTTCCAAGCTTCTCCGGTTGGGAATTGCAGCGTGAAGCTGGGGCCCGCAAAAGGCTGATACCCCCAGAAACCCTGAAGCCGTCCTTCAACCGTGCCGCCTAGCCCGCTTTGATTCAGCGGCTGTGCGAACACATAGCCGCCACGCTCAGCTCGCGCCTGCACCGGCACGTCGGTGGCCCCGACGCGCAGCACCATGTTGCGGGCGTAATCAGTCGAATAGATCAGCGGTGCGCCCTCTACCGGCAGCACCAAATTTGAATTGGCCCCGCACATCGGCGCATCGCCGACGGCGCGCAGCCGCGGCGGGCTGTCGGTGCCGATCGCCGGCATGGACGCGACCAGCACCGACTTGGGCTTGGCGAACGATGGCGCGCTGTTCAGTACCAGTGAGACGCGCTCACCATCGCGCAGGCTGAGCGCCGGCAGATAGTTGAACTGGGGGCTGCTGAACGCGCCAAACACGCGCGCGATGTCGCGCACCACGGCGATATAGGGACTGTAATAGCCAAAGCCCCCTTCGCGCGTGTAGCTGAGCTGAAGCGCCAAGTCGGTGGGCGCGCCGGCCAGTGTCTCAGCGACTGAGCTGCTGTGCACGTCGGCGAGAACCAGCGTCTCCCGATCCTCTAGCAGGCACGCGGCTTGAAACTCGACTACCTTTGCCAAGCAGTCAGCGTTCAGCTTGATCGCCAGGCTGCGCGCGAGCACTGGCGCCAGGTTCTTCAGGAACTCGGGGTGGCTGTTCTCCTGTGCGCGGATGGCGGCAATGAACGCGTTGAGCCGAGACCGGTCAAGCGAGGCCTGGTTGATCGATTGCGTGGCGCGGACGAATTCGCCTGGCTTCCCCTTTACGGCATCGCCGATCGTGCTGGCCGCACCGCCGGTTTCCGGAACCAGGAACAGCACCATTTGCTTTGCGCCTTCAGGGACGGTGAGGCTGAGCAGCCGGTCCTTGTCCTTGCGCTTCCAGGTTTCGGCACTCTCGATCCACTTGTTTGGCGGCGGGTTGGTTGCGCCGCTCAGAAACGCCGATACGAGCAGGAAGCGGATACGCTGATCTTCGGGCAGATCGGCCCGGATCACCAGCTTGTCCCCCGCTTCAAGGTCGGGCACCTGCCCGATCGGCAGCGTGACGCCGCTCCGCGTCACGGTGATGTGGAGACCTGGGCCCGGTAGATCAAAGGGCGCGGGATCGGCGGCTTGCGTCGGACTGCTCATAAGCGGTGCGAGGATCAGCGCCGCGCCCGCGCAGCTACGCAACAGGCGCGGGAGAAGGGTTGCTGCGGTCATGCTCTCCTAATGCTTGATTGGCCCGATGGATCAAGTAGCACCGCAGCCAAACACAGCTATCAGCGTATACAAGAACATAGAAAGGACGTGGTTTGGCGATGTTGGCACCCGGCTTGATCGTCTCGGCAGCCAAGTCGGGGGCAGGCAAGACGGTGGTGACCACGGGACTGCAACGCGCCTTCGCCCGCACTGGCCTGAAGGTCGCGGGCGCCAAATGCGGACCCGATTACATCGATCCCGCCTTTCACGCCGTCGCGACGGGGCGGCCATCGCTCAACCTTGACGGCTTTGCGCTGGAACTTCCGGTACTCGCCGGTCTGGCGGCACATTCCGCCCGCGACGCCGAAGTGGTTATCGGCGAAGGCGCAATGGGGCTCTACGACGGACTGGCCAGCCCCACCCGATCCGGTACCACCGCCAGTGTCGCCACCGCACTCGGATGGCCGATACTGCTGGTGCTCGATGCAAGTGGCGCAGCACAAAGCATCGCCGCAGTTGCACTGGGCTTGGCCCGCATGCCCGGCGCACCCCGCATAGCCGGCGTGATCGTCAACCGCGCAGCAAGCCCCAGGCACCGCCGCATGATCGAAGCCGGGTTCGCCGCGGTTGACATCCCCATATTCGGGATGATCCCCGCCGACCCTCGCATGGCCCTCCCCTCACGGCATCTTGGGCTGGTGCAGGCAAGCGAAACCACAGACCTCGACATCAGGCTCAACCGCATAGCCGACGTCGTGGAGGCGCATTGCGATCTGCCTGCAATCCACGCCGCAGCCGGTCCGACGATCGACGCCCCGCTCCCATCGCCTACGGTGCGCCCACCGGGGCAGCGCATCGCCGTCGCGCAAGACGCGGCCTTTACCTTTATGTATCCGCACCTCCTCCAGGGTTGGCGCCGTGCGGGCGCAGAGATCGTGCGCTTCTCCCCTCTCGCCGACCAGCCGCCGCCAGCGATCTGCGATGCCTGCTGGCTACCCGGCGGCTATCCCGAACTTCATGCGGGTACTCTGGCCGGCAACGCGCGGTTCCTCCACGGCTTGCGCGACTTTGCCGCGACACGGCCGGTGCATGGCGAATGCGGCGGGTACATGGTGCTGGGCCAAACGCTGACCGACGCCGATGGCGCTGTGCACCCGATGGCAGGGCTGTTACCAGTCGAAACAAGCTTCGCCGCGCGCAAACTGCATCTGGGGTACCGCAGCGCGATCTGGAGTCACTCGGTGGCGTTCGCCGAAGCGGGCGTGCGATCCTGGGGCCATGAATATCATCACGCCACCATCTGCGGCGGCGAAGCCGGGGATCTCGCGGCTATGACGGACGGCGAAGGCGTCACGCTTTCACCGGCGGGACACCGCCGCGGGCTGGCGTCCGGCACGTTCTTCCACGTCATCGCATAAGGCAGCTGATCGGCCCTTAGCGCAACGATCCGAGCCCCCACGCGTCTTTCCTGTCATAGCAACGTCGGAAGGATAGGTCATAGTGGATCGGAGTTCGGACCCCGTGGACAAGCGGGCGCGCAAGGGACTGGGAAGCGTGGCCCTGGTCGTGCTGCTAATCATCGTCACCATCTTCGTGGGGTATAACATCTACTATATGGTCACGTCAGGCTAAGCCTGATGCTGCGCTTGCAGAGGCCAGAGAAACGAGGGGCATCTTCAGCTGGCGCCTTGCCCAAGGGCCCTAGAAACCCTCTTTGCGGGTAGCAACGCGTCGATCCAAGCCCGCGATGCATCGCTATCCTTGACCCCATCTCTCGGCAGGTGCTTCTTAGCGTTACAAAAAATTAAGGAGCGGACGATGACCACCCCGTACGAGAAACAGAAGAAGCTGCATTTCGAAGTGACGAATGTCGGCCTTCGCGCGCATGCGACTGCTGTCGGGTTGGTGCAGCTGTGCATCGAGTTGCAGCGGGCAAAGGTCTTGGATGAGGCAGCGATGGACCGCATCAAAAGCGCGATCGCCGATGAAGTTTCGGTCGCGGCGCCACGTGCGGTGTCGTGCCAGAGCTACCGACACGACATCAAGGCGCGGTTGGACCGGCTTTTCGCGGGCGAACAGGAACTGGGATCAGCCGACGCGCTGGCGTTCGGCGCGCAGCCAGAGCTTTGAACGTCCTCTGACAATGCCGGCTTAATCTGAACATCAAGCCACATCCGGCAGTCCGGCGCGGATGTGGCTTGCCATTTCGCGCACCATGCCTGCGGCGAAGATCTGACAAGATTCCTTGAACAGAAAGCGGACCATACCGTCCAGATCCGCTATTGACATGATACCCATGGAGCACCTGGCAGAGCAACCCCGCTCAACTGAGCACGGTACACCTAGTGTATCGCGGCACCCGTGTTCTTCTGTTTCCTGACCGGTTGGGAATGGAACGACCACGAGTATCAAAGGCTTGTTAGGCAAAGCGTCAGCATGCTTCGATCATCCTGCGTGTTCGCTGCACCACGACTTAGAAGAATCTTTCCGCAATCACCTAAAGCTGAACGCTTTCCTGCATGGTTCCATGCCGTTGACCATCATCCACGACACGCCTAGAGGCCCAAACGCGACAGGTTCCCCGAAGGGGGATGAAAAGGGAACGGGAAAACCCCGGCTGCCCCTGCAACTGTAAGCGGCGAGCCGCCGTGCCACATGCCATTGGATCGAAAGGTCTGAGAAGGCGGCACGGACCGGCATAGACCCGTGAGCCAGGAGACCTGCCTGCCGCAGTCGTCCTTCGTCCGGCCAGGGTGCGCCGAGCGGACGGGAACGGCCGCCCGTGTCAGCGGAGCCGGTCAACCCCAGCGTGACGATAGCATGGTCCGCATGGCTCGCGGAGGAAGTGGCGTGCGCGCTTCTCCTCGCTTGCGCCGTGCGGACTCCTGTTCGTGCGTGGAGGTTTTCTTGATCAAGTTTTCACCGTTACTGGCCGTGCTCCTATCCACCACCGCCTGGGCGCAGGAAGCCCCGCGCCCTGACGCCGCCGCGGGCCCGGACAGCGATATCGTCGTCGTCACGGCTACCCGCGCCGCAACGCCGATCGACCGCGTGGCGGCGTCGGTCACCGTGCTCGACAAGGCGGCGATCGACCGCAACCAGGATTTTGGCGTGGCGGACCTGCTGCTGCGTACGCCCGGGGTGACGCTTTCCCGAAACGGTGGTTATGGCACCAACACGAGCCTACGCATCCGCGGTGCCGAGCCCGATCAGACGGTGGTGGTTATCGACGGCGTGAAGCTGAACGACCCGTCCTCGGCGGGCGGCGGCTACAACTTCGCCAATCTACTCGTGGGCGACGCCGCTCGCATCGAAGTGCTACGGGGCCCGCAGTCGATCCTGTGGGGCAGCCAGGCAATCGGCGGCGTAGTGAACATCGTCACGCCCCTTGGCGAACGCGATCTGGAGAGCAGCTTCGACGTGGAGGCGGGATCGCGCCAAACGGTGAGCGGACGCGCGGCGATTGGCGGACGGACCGGACCACTGGCATGGCGAGTGGGCGCGCAAGCCTTCAGCACCCAGGGTATGTCGGCACTCGCCCCAACATTCGGTGGCCGCGACACGGACGGTTACTCGAATCAGAGCGTGCAAGGACGCGCAATGCTGGACATCACCAGCGGAGTCAGTGCCGATGTCCGCGGCTATTATTCGCGCGGGCGCACGGAGCTTGACTCAACCAGCGCCGACACCCGCGACTACTCGCTCAATCGCGAATTCGTCGGCTATGCCGGTCTGAACATCGACTTGTTCGACGCACGGCTGCGCAACCGTTTTGCCTATGGCTATACCGACACCGACCGCGACAACTACAATCCGGCACGTGCCCGCGCGCAAAGCTTCGATGCTGCGGGACGCAATGAGCGGCTGGAGTATCAAGGCGGCTTTGCCATTGCGGCCGGATGGAACGCGACCTTTGGCGTGGAGAATGAGCGTTCGCGCTTTCGCTCTGTGTCGCCTTTGGCGTCGCTCGCCACACCGGTGCCTGCACCGGCCCAAGGCCGCGCGGAGATCACCGGCGTCTATGCCGAGCTGAACGCCACGCTCTTCGATGGACTGACGCTCACCGGGGGCGTGCGCAATGACGATCACAATCGCTTTGGCAGCCAGACTTTGTTCGCGGGCGGCGCAGTCTGGGCGCTGCCGACCGGCACCGTGTTGCGCGCCAATTATGCCGAAGCGTTCAAGGCGCCAACCTTGTATCAGCTCTTTTCCGAATTTGGTAATCAGGCGCTGAACCCCGAGGAGGCTAAGGGTTGGGAAGCCGGCGCCGAACAGCGGCTGCTTGGCGGTGTGCTTGCATTCGGCGCGACTTACTTCGAACGTCGCACCACCAACCAGATCATCTACAATACCTGCCCCGCGCGGCCGACGGAGCCGCTCTGCTTTCAGCCTGGATCGAACACGCGGCGCGCCGGCTACTACCAGAATGTCGCCCGCGCGTTCGCGCGCGGAGTGGAAGCGGTCGCGCATGCACAGGTCGGCACCCGCCTGACGCTTGACGGCAATTACAGCTGGACCGAGTCCGAAGACCGCTCCCCCGGCGCCACGAATGGGCTGTGGTTGCCACGCCGCCCCCGCCATGCGGCCAATGCGTCCATCACCTATACGCTGCCCCATGGTTACGCACTTGGCGTTGCCGCCCGTTGGGCAGGCGACAGCTTCGACAATGCGGCGAACACGACGCGGCTCGAGAGCTACACGCTTGTCGACCTGCGTGCCGAGCTGCCGGTGACCCATCAGGTGAAGCTATTCGCGCGCGTCGAGAACCTGTTCGACGAGGAATATCAGACCACCTACCGTTACGGCACGCTAGGACGCAGCCTGTATGCCGGATTTCGCGGTCGTTTCTGAAACCAAGAGGAGGAGCGAGCATGACCAATTCCGTCACATCGCAGCGTGCATCAACGCTGTGGATCATGGTGCTTACACTGGCGAGTACGGCAACGACCCTTGCATTCGCCTGCGCGACACCCTTCCCCGCACTGGCGGCGCTCACCGCGGTGCATATGCGGCAGCGGGACGGCGTCGCCCTGGCGATTGCGGCATGGGTGGCAAGCCAAGCAGTTGGGTTCGGCTTTCTGGGCTATCCGCATGATCTAGGGACGATGCTAGTGGGCGCGGCGATCGGTGTTGCCGCTGTTGCAGGTGCCATCGCCGCGCATGCCACCGCGGCCCGCATGACCGCGCCGCTCGCCGCACGGTTGGCGGCAGCGTATCTGGCGGGGTTCGCGGCCTTTAAACTGGTAATTCTGGCGTTTACCCTAGCGAAGGGCGACCCATGCACCGCCTTCACTGCGGAGGTCCTGGGACGCCAATTACTGCGCAATGCCGCCATCATGGCAGGACTGCTCGCATTGTATCGCGCGCTGGTCGCGATCGGCGTGCCGGCGGCACGCCCGCCGATGGCAGCGGCATGAAGCTGGTCCCCGTCGGTGACGGTCCGGCAATCGTCGCCTGCAACAGCTGCCGCTTCAGCGCCGCGGATAAGGACGATGGCGAGGGCCGGCGGGGCGGCGCGTTGATGGTTGCAGCCCTTCGGGCAATACAAGCCAGCGACCCTGGATATGCCGAGCTGAAGGTCGAGGAGATGCCCTGCCTGTTCGCCTGCACCGAGTTCTGCACCGTGCATCTGCGCGGTGCGGGCAAGGTCGGCTATGTCATGGGCCGCTTTGCCCCTGAAGAGGATGCTGCGCGGGCCATTCTGGATTATGCCGTCCACTATTCTGCGAGCGAAGTAGGCCAAGTGCCGTACAAGGCATGGCCGGACGGCGTGAAAGGGCATTTCATCGTGCGAACCCCGCCCGCTGGCTTTGTCGTCGCATGACGGGGTTCAAGTCGGCAGCGGCATTCGAAGCTGCACTGCGGATCTTGCCAGGTCCAGACGAAGCCGCCCGTGCCGCTGCACTGGCACGGCAGTCCGTGCTGACCAAGCCGGCTGGATCCTTGGGCCGGCTGGAAGAGATCGCGGTCTTTCTAGCCGGTTGGCAAGCACGCGAGCGCCCCCGGCTGGACAGAAGCCGAGTGGCGGTGTTCGCGGGCAATCACGGGGTGGCGGCGCGGGGTGTCAGTGCTTTTCCTCCGGCGGTGACGGCGCAGATGGTCCGCAACTTTCGCGAAGGCGGGGCGGCGATCAACGCCTTAGCGGGTGCCGCGGGACTGGAGCTTATGGTGGTGCCGCTCGAACTGGGTCGCCCCACGGCGGATTTCACCATCGGCCCAGCAATGTCGGAAGATGAGTGTCTGGTGGCGGTGAATGCCGGCGCGGCGGTGGTCGAACCCGGCTTGGACCTGTTGGTGCTGGGCGAGATGGGGATAGGCAACTCGACGAGCGCCGCAGCGCTATGCGCAGCAAGTTTCAGCGGTTCGGCAACCGACTGGGTCGGCCCTGGCACTGGTGTTCACGGCATACAGCTGTCGGCCAAGCTGGCCGTCGTCGAAGCGGGCCTCGCGCTTCATGCAGGGGCGGACGCGCCGCTGGAGCGGCTGCGGCGACTCGGTGGGCACGAGATCGCGGCTCTGGCGGGCGCGGTGGTGGCGGCGAGAATGGCGCGCGTGCCAGTGCTGCTCGACGGCTTCATCTGCTGTTCGGCGGTCGCGCCGCTGGCAGTTACAGTTCCGGGCGTGGTTGAGCATTGTCTCGCCGGTCATGTCTCGGCGGAGCCGGCGCACCAGCGGCTGCTTGACCAACTCGGATTGGAACCCTTGCTTGCGCTCGGCATGCGGCTGGGGGAAGCGAGCGGAGCCGCGGTTGCGGCGGGGATCGTTCGCGCGGCGGTCGCTGCCCACGATCAGATGGCGACCTTTGCCGAAGCCGGCGTGTCGGACGGGTGAACCCGGTCGCCGTCCACCTTATGCGCCACGGCGCGCCTGAACTTGCTGGGCGCTTGCTCGGACGTACCGACTGCGGCGTCACGGCAGAGGGCATTGCCGCTTGCGTCCGCGCTGCCGAGGGGCTCGCGGTGGACATGATCCTGACATCAGACCTGCGGCGATCGGTGGCGTGTGCCCAGGCGATCGGCGTGCCCGTACAAGCCGACCCACGCTGGCGTGAACTGGACTTTGGCGAGTGGGACGGCTTGGCTGCTGAGCAGGTCAATCCGGTGGCGCTCGCTCGCTTCTATGATGATCCCGACGCCTATCCTCCGCCGGGCGGCGAACGCTGGGTAGATCTCAAGGCGCGCGTAAGGGCTGCGCTGGCCGAGATCCACGTGCCTACTTTGGTGGTGACGCATGGTGGCGCGATGCGGGCAGTCCTTGCGCAAGCCTGCGGCCTCAGCCTTCGTGGCAGCTGGGCATTCGATCTGCCCTACGCCGCGATATTGTCCTTGAAGGTCTGGTCAGGCGAGCCGCTGACTGCACAAATAACTGGGTTGCGCGCATGAAGAGCCTCATCGTCGCGCTCAGTTTCCTTACGCGCCTGCCGATGCCTCGGGTAGAGGCTGATGCGGGGGATTTCGCCGACGCGATCCGCTGGTATCCGGCGGTAGGCCTTGCGCTAGGGGCAATCGTGGCGCTCGCGGTTTGGGCCGGCAGCTGGATCGATCCTTGGATCGGCGCGTTGGCGGGGCTGATCGCATGGGTTGCAGTTACAGGCGCGTTACACCTGGACGGGCTTGGTGATCTGGCAGACGGCCTCGGCGCGGCGCATGGCGACAGGGGGCGAATGATGTCGGTCATGACGGACCCGCATATCGGCAGCTTCGGCGTAGTTGCGATCATCGTCCAGCTGCTCGCGAAGCTGGTGCTGCTGCATGCCGGCATCCACTGGACCGCCCTTGTACTGATACCGTTTGCCGCGCGGATCGGCCCGTTATTCTGGGCACGATGGCTGCCGCCGCTGAAGCCCGGCCTGGGGGCTAGCGTCGCCTCGGCGGTGCGCCTACGCGATCTGGCCGGGTGGACCGCGATGTGGGCGGCTGCCTGCCTGCTCTTCCCGCCGCTGATGGTCGCGCCCGTGACCCTGCTGGGCTGGGCTTGGTGGCTAAAGGCGCGCATCGGCGGGATCAGCGGCGATAGCCACGGCGCCGGGATCGAGTGGTGCGAAACCGCACTGCTTTTCGTCTCAATCGCCGCGAGCCGTCTCTGACAGTGTGATCAGCGCATCGATGTCGAGATGGCGCTCCAGTTCGGCAGCGATCGCGTCCAGCGCGGCATTCACCGACGCATGATGGTCTGGCCCCTTTCCTTCCGATCCCAATCGTGCGAGCAGCGCGCGCCGCTGGCCAGCCAGCCCGAGCAGACCATGGACATAGCTGCCGCTAACCAACCCGTTCGGGCTTATGGCACCATCCTCGCGTCCATCGTCGAAGCGGACGACAGGACGCGCGGTGTCCGGGCCATCGGTGCGGCCCATGTGCATTTCATAACCCGTGAACCGCTCCCCATCTGCCAGGCCGGCGACCTCCATCAACGCCTTCTCGCCACTCAGCACAGTGTCGACGGCGAGCAAGCCTAGTCCTTCGACAGTTCCCGCAGCTCCCTCGATGCCCTGCGGGTCCGCAATCGTCCGACCGAGCATCTGATACCCGCCGCACAACCCCAGCACGGGCCGCCCGCGACGGACATGCGCGCGGATGTCGATGTCCCAGCCCTGTGCGCGCACGAACGCCGTGTCGGCAGACGTCGCCTTCGAACCCGCAAGAATGATAAGTTGTGCGTCAGGGATCGGCTGCCCCGGCGGCACGAGGACCAGATCGACATCCGGCTCCAGCCGGAGTGGATCGAGATCGTCGAAATTGGCGATGTGTGGGGTAATTGGACAAGCGATCGTCACCCGCTTGTCAGTGGTCGGAATGGCAGGGCGTTGGAGCACGACGCCGTCCTCGCTCGGCAAGCGGACCGCGTCGGCCATCCACGGAACCACGCCATAGCCGCGCCAGCCGGTACGCCGCTCGATTGCGGCGTATCCGTCAGCGAACAAAGCGAGATCTCCACGAAACTTGTTGATCAGGAAGCCGTGGATCATCGCGGCGTCAGCGAGATCTATCACTGCGCGAGTGCCCACCAGCGAGGCGATGACACCACCTCGGTCGATGTCACCGACTAGCAGGACGGGCACCCCTGCGGCACGCGCAAAACCCATGTTCGCAATGTCGCCGTCACGCAGGTTGATCTCGGCAGGCGACCCCGCCCCCTCGATTACGACGATGTCGGCGGCGCCCCGAAGCCGGTGGTAGCTGGCGAGAACGTCGTCGAGCAGTCCCTCGCGGCCTTCGCGCCACTGAGCGGCGCGCAAGGTGCCGCGGACTTGGCCATGCACCACCAGTTGCGAGGTGCGGTCCCCCTGCGGCTTCAATAGCACCGGGTTCATGTCGGTGTGCGGCGGCACGCGGGCGGCAAGCGCCTGGGTCGCCTGCGCGCGACCAATCTCGCCGCCGCCCGGCGTGACGGCTGCGTTGGTGGACATGTTCTGCGGCTTGAACGGGGAAACGCGAAGCCCGCGGTTGCTCAACGCACGGCAAAGGCCCGCGACCAGCACCGACTTCCCCACGTCGGAGCCGGTGCCCTGAAGCATCAAAGCGCCCATGCGGCGCCTCCCGCGATGATCCAGAGGATTAGACAGGCCCGGCGGTACACACCTAGTGCGCGGCGGATGTCGGCGGCGGTGGCTTGACTGTCGCCGCTACCGATCCAGGGCTTATCGGTCATCACACCGTCATAGGCGACGGGCCCCGCGAGACGAAGGCGGAGCGCACCAGCCATCGCGGCTTCGGTCCAGCCGGCATTGGGCGAGGCGTGGAGGCGTGCGTCGCGCCACATCGTGCGCCAGCCCCCGCCCCCAGCTACGCAGAGGATAGCACCACCCAAGCGTGCCGGGATCAGATTGGCGAGATCGTCGAAACGGGCCGCGGCCCAGCCGAATGCGCGCCAACGGGGTTCGCGGTGGCCGATCAGGCTGTCGGCGGTGTTGATGCCCTTGTACGCCCAGAGGCCCGGCAGGCCGAGGATGAGCAGCCAGAAGAGCGGGGCTGCGATGCCGTCGCAGAAGCTTTCGGCCAGACTCTCGATTGCAGCGCGGGCGACGGCGGGTTCGTCCAGCTTGGCGGTGTCGCGACCGACGATCTGGGCAACCGATTGACGGGCTTTTTCGAGGTCTCCGGCTTCCAGGGCAGTGGCGATGGGATGGACGTGGTCGTGCAAACTGCGCTGCGCCAAGCCTGGAAAGGCTAGGAGTGCTAGTATCGGCCAAATCGAGAAGTCGAGCATCTTGTATACGCTGACTTCGATCAGCCACGGGATGCCTGCGCCTAGCAGGATGACTAGGAGCAGGGTCGCGACGCCCATCATTTTACGCCTGTTTTCAGTATGTTCTGGGCAGTTCCAGGCGGCTTCGCACCCGTCGATCAGGCGAGCGAAGGCGCCGACGGGGTGGCCGATGCGATTGTAGAGCGCGGAGGGCCAGCCGAACGCGGCGTCGAGCATAAGCGCCGCGAGCGCAATGGGTTCAGCCACGGCCAAGTGCCTGATCGAGACGGACAAAGTCGGTAGGAAGACCCAGGCGCAGCCAGGTCGGAGCGTAGTCGAACGGGCGCGTGAGGATGCCTGAACTGGCCAAGTGATCGAACAGATTTGACGCGCGACCGGTCTCAATCAGCCGAAAAAGCGGACATGCGCCCTGCGCGGCGAAGCCGTGGCTGGCGAGCAGCGCGTCCAGTCTGGCGGCGTCCCGCGCCAGCCGGGTGCGGGTTTCGGATACCCAGGCAGTGTCGCGGTAAGCGGCGGTCCCGAGGGTGATAGCGGTACTCGACACCGGCCAGCTGCCGAGCAGATCGGTCAGTCGCGCGACAAGGTCGGCGGCACCGCAGGCGAAGCCGAGGCGAACGCCGGCAAGGCCGTAGAACTTGCCGAAGGAGCGGAGCACGAGCACGCGGTCCTCGGGTCCCAGCAGCGGCAGGATGCTGGCGCCGTCGATGGCGTCGGCAAAGGCCTCGTCGACGATCAGCAGCCCCCCCTTCGCCGCCAGCGTGCGGGCCAGATCGCGCAGGCGTTCGGGCGCGATCAGACGGCCATCGGGATTGTTGGGGTTGGCAAGAAGCACGGTGCCACCCTCCCCCGGCTCCGCAAATGCGACGCTCTGCGCGCCCGGCAACGCGGCGTGGTGGGTGCGGTAACTAGGGCCGATCAGCCTCCACGGCTGGGGGAGATCGAGCTGTGCGAGCAGGCGCAGGCCGATCTCGCTGCCCGGCAGCGCGGCGGTGGCGAGGCCGGGTGCACCGAACGCGGCAGCGGCGGCCCGGATCAGCGCATCCAGCGCGGCGACCGAAGGCAGCGCGTGCAAATCGATGTCGGGCGGCGTGGCGGGCATCCAGGGCAGCGGATTGACGCCGGTCGAAAGGTCAAGCCAAGGCTGCGGCGCATCCGGATAGCAGCGCGCAGCTTCGTCGAGGCGTCCGCCATGGAATGTCAGAGCGTGCAACGCAGGGCCTCGACTTGCAGGTTCGCGCCGTCCATCGGCATCCCCGGCGCGGCTGGCAAGGGGAAAGCGGATGACGGCGAGGTTCGAGCAGGGCGACCGCGGCCTGTTGGTGCTGGGCGGGGCGCGTTCGGGCAAGAGCCGGCATGCCCAAGCGCTGGCCGAGGCGCGCGGCGGCGAATTGGTGTTCGTCGCGACGGGACAAGCGTTTGACGACGAGATGCGCGACCGGATCGCCCGGCATCAGGCGGATCGAGACGGCCGGTGGCGCACCGTGGAAGCGCCGCTGGACCTGGCCGAAGCTATCGGTGACGTGAGCGGACATACCGTGCTGGTCGACTGCCTGACCCTGTGGACATCCAATCTGTTGCTGGACGAAGCCGACTGGGAAAATGCGACGGCAAGGTTGATCGAGGCAATCCAGGCGCATCACGGGACGCTGATCCTTGTCGCCAACGAAGTGGGCTTGGGCATCGTGCCTGACAACGCACTCGCCCGGCGCTTCCGCGACATGGCCGGCACGATCAACCAGCGGGTGGCGGCGGCCGTCGACCGGGTCCACTTCCTTGCCGCAGGGCTGCCGCTGGCGCTGAAATAGGTGCGGGTGCCTAGATATCCTCGCCCCTTGCTAGAGAAGAGGATAGTGAAGCGTGGCAGCTTGCTGCTTAGCGTAGCTCGGAGAGGGGTAGAGCGGCGCCATGCGCCGCGGCCGCACCCCCTCTCCCGGCTCGGACTAAAGCCTTTGCTGCGCAGAGACTAAGTTTGCGCAACCCTTTCCCCCTTGCAAGGGCGAGGGAGGATGAGCCGCATCTGAGACGCCCTACGCGATCAGGGCGGGGAGCGATTGCCAGAACACGGCCACGGCCGACACCCCGATGCCGAGCAGCGACACGCGGTGCATCCACGCGTCGGGATCGTCCACCGGCTGCGAGCGGCGAACATGGACGAACAGCCAGGCGATGGCGGCGAGGCAGGCGAGTGACACCAGGCCCGCCAGCACGCGCGTGGTGGTGCTGGTGAGGAAGATGCTGGCGATCCCGTACAGCGCAAAGAATTGCACCGTCCACACGATCGGCCCGGCGAGCAGGAAGGTCCAGCCACGCACCGGTCAGACCCAGGGGAACAGGCGCGTGAGGATAGCGGTCACTGCCCCTTCGAGCGCCGCATAGACGGTGAACAGCACGCACAGATCGAGGCTGTTATTGCGCGGGCGGACGATCAGCGCGCGGCCGTTGCGCGCGGAGATATAGCCGGCCATCAGCACGGCGATAAACACCAGAATGCTTTCGAGCGAAAGCAGCCCATACACCGTTGCCCCCTGCCCGCTGGTGGTGGGCAGCAGCCCCGATCGCAGCCAGCTCCAGAAATCGATGCCGATGCCCGCGACCAGCGCACAGACCGCGAGCACGAACAGCACGCCGGGCGTCCAATGTTCCGTCTTCTCACGCGCCAGCATGTGGCGCGAGAGCAGCGCCAGCCCGGCGGCGGCGGCATAGGCCGGCAGGATCGCGAGCAGCGACCATTTGTCGGCAGCCGCGGTCCAGAAGCGCGGATGCACGCCGTAGAGATAGACGAAGCTGAACATCGCCATGACGAAGATCATGAAGACCACGGTGAGCAGCACCATCGTCGCCCACCAGCCATGGCTGGAAGGGCCGGTGCAATAGGTCGGCAGGCGGATGCCGGCGCCGACATCAACCGTCTCTTCCTTCACCAGCCGATCGGTGTCCCACAGCCAGCGCAGCACACAGACGATCGCGAGGATGCCGCAGGCGAAGCTGAACTTGTACGCCTGAATCGTCATGATGATGAAGAAGCCGGCAGTGAAGATCGCCGCGAGCAATGGCCACACCGACGGCCCAGGCATGATCTGCAGATATTGGGGTTCGGCGCGCAGCGGGCTGGTGACGATGGTCTCACGCAGGCCGGTCGCGGAGTTGGGCAGGAAGTAGCGGCCCTCTTCGACGTTCTTCGCCAGATCGGGATCGTCCCAGAGCGGCTCGCGGCTCTTCACCACCGGGATGCTGCGCGTCGAATAGAGCCCGGTCGGCAGCCATTCGAGCGTGCCGCCGCCATAGACGTTGCCGGCATCGTTATCGGGGGTGAAGCGGAAGTTGCGCGCGAGGTCGATCACGAACAGCAGCACGCCCAGGCCGATGGTGAACGCGCCCAGCGTCGAGATGAAGTTGATCGTGTCCCAATCGCGGCCCGGCAGATAGGTATAGACGCGGCGCGGCATGCCCATCAGCCCGAGGATGTGCATCGGCCAGAAGGTCACCTGCATACCGACGAACATCAGCCAGAACACCCATTTGCCCAGCCGCTCCGACAATGCCCGCTGGCTCATCATCGGGATCCAGTAATAAAGCGCGGCGAACAGCGGGAAGACCATGCCGCCGATCAGCACGTAATGGAGGTGCGCGACGATGAAGTAGCTGTCATGCGCCTGCCAGTCGAAGGGCACCATCGCCACCATCACGCCGGTCAGCCCGCCGATGACGAAGGTGATGAGGCCACCGAGCGCGAACAGGGTGGGCGTGTTGAAGCGTGGCTTGCCCACCGCAAAGGTCGAGATCCAGGAGAAAACCTGGATACCCGCGGGCACGCTGACCGCCATGCTGGCCGCCGAGAAGAAGGCGATCGACAGGCGCGGCATGCCGGTGGTGAACATGTGGTGCGACCACACGCCGAAGCTGATGAAGCCGGTGGCGAGGAACGCCATCACGATCAAATTCTGCCCGACCAGCTTGGTCCGCGCGAGCGTGGGCACCATCATCGACACCAGCCCGGAGGCAGGCAGGAAGATGATATAAACTTCGGGGTGGCCGAAGAACCAGAACAGATGCTGCCACAGCATCGGATCGCCGCCGCGGGTGGGATCGAAGAATGGCCAGGCAAAGGCGCGCTCAAGCTCGAGCAGCAGCGTGCCCAGGATGATCGACGGGAAGCCGACGACGATCATCGCGGCGAACACCAGCATCGCCCAGGCGTAGATCGGCATCTTGTCCAGCGTCATGCCCGGCGCGCGGGTGCGCAGCACCCCGACGATGATCTCGATCGCGCCGGCGATCGCCGAAATCTCGATAAAGCCGATGCCAAGCAGCCAGAAATCGGCGTTGATCCCGGGCGAATAGGCCATGCCGGTCAGCGGCGGATACATGAACCAGCCGCCATTGGGGGCGAGGCCGAAGAAGATCGACGCGAAGAAGCACAGCCCGCCGAAGAAATACGCCCAGAACGCATAAGCCGAGAGCCGCGGGAACGGCAGGTCGCGCGCGGCGAGCATCTGGGGCAGCAGGAGCACGCCCAGCGCCTCCATCATCGGCACCGCGAACAGGAACATCATCACCGTGCCGTGCATGGTGAAGAACTGGTTGTAGGTTTCCTGCGGCAGGATGCCCTGGAGCGGCAGCGCGAGTTGCACGCGCATCACAAGCGCGAGGATGCCGGCGAGCACGAAGAACAGGAACGCGGTGCCGACATAGAAGGTGCCGACATAGTTGTTGTTGACCGCCGCCAGCAGCTGCCACCCCTTGGGCGCGCACCAGATGCGTTCGAGTTCTTCCAGCTCCCCCTCTGGCCGTTCACCTTCAGTCGGGAAGCGGTCGTAGAGCGCGGGATCGAAGCCGGTTTCCGACTTCACTTCTGCGCTTCCAGATAGGTGGCGATGGCGGCGAGATCCTGCGCCGGCAGCATCTTGTACGCCGGCATGCGGTTGCCCGGCTTGATCGACTGGCTGTCGCCGATCCAGCCGATCAGCGTGCCGCGATTGTTGGGCAGGATGCCAGCGCCCAGCGAGCTGCGGCTGCCGACATGGCTGAGGTCGGGACCGGCGATGCCATTGGCGTCGGTGCCGGCGATGCGGTGGCACGCGGCGCAACCGGTGGAGCGGAACAGCTGCTCGCCCCTGCCCGCCACCTGTTGACGCGGCGTGCGGCGAGCGGCCATGATCGCGTGATATTGCGCGGGTTCATGCGCAATCACGACGAAGCCCATCAGCGCGTGCGGCCCGCCGCAATATTCGGCGCATTGCCCGCCATAGGTGCCCGGGCGATCGGCCTGGATCGGCAGGATGTTGCGCCGGCCGGGGATCATGTCGAGCTTGCCCGAAAGCTGGGGCACCCAGAAGCTGTGGATCACGTCGCTGGATTCGAGTTCGAGCACCACCGGCTGGCCGACGGGGATGTGCAGTTCGTTCGCGTCGATGTTCACCGGCTGACCCCGCGCGTCGAGATAAGCGACGCGCCACCACCACATCTCGCCGGTGATCCGCACGCGCATCGCGTTCGCGGGGACCGGCTCGGCGAGATTGCGGGTGAGGCTGAGGCCATAGACCAGCAGCCCGGAGAGGACGATCACGGGGAATATGATGCCGCCGATCCAGATGGTGCGGGTGCCGCCAAGGCGCTTTTGCAGCCGATGCTTGCCGAACAGCGCGACCCACAATGCCACCAGCACGACCAGGAACACGCCCGCCGCCATCGCCAGCAGCAGCCAGCTGAGTGTGGTGATCGAGCCGGCATAGGGCCCGGCGGGATCGAAGATCGAGGCCGGCCAGCCCGGCCCGGTATTAGCGGCTGCCGGTTGCATATAGATAGGCCGCCACGTCGCGCGCCTCCTCCTTGGTAAGCGGCATGGCCGGCATGGTCGTGCCCGGCAGCGTCGCGGGGGCGTTGCGGACAAAGGCAGTGAGCACGTCCGGGCGGTTGGGCAGGCGCCCGGCGATCAGCCCCTGATCGGCAAACCCGGCGAGCGAGGGTCCCGAGGCGCCCTGCGGCCAGGCTATGCCAGGGATCTGGTGGCAGGCCGCGCAGCCGACGCGCTCGATCGCTTGGGCGCCGCGTGCCGGATCTGCCTGGGGCATGTGATGTTCCTCGTCGGGCGGTGGCTTGCAGGACGCGAACAGCATCAGGGGCAGCAAGACGCGAACGATGACCAAGCTTCCCCCGATGCAGCCATTAGGCGTTACACTTCCGGAACCACTTGGCCGTGGCGCCGGTTCCTTCGGCAATGGTTTTTCACAGTCGCTCGCTGCTGCCCGCTTTGCCGCTCCTGCTCGCCGCGTGCGGGGCCACCGAGCGCACGAGCGCCGACCGGCTTGCCGCGACCGGCGAGCTGGTGGCGATGAGCGGGGGCGATGCCGGGGCGGCCTATGCCTGCATCGCCTGTCATGGGGTGGACGGGCGCGGCAATGGCGCGGGGACGCCGCGGCTGGCAGGATTGAACCAAGGCTATCTGGAGGCGCAGCTCGAGGCCTATGGCGACGGGCGGCGGGCGCATCCCGAGATGCATGCGATCGCGCGGAAATTGCGTCCGGAGCAGCGCCAGGCGGTGTCGGCTTATTATGCCCGGCTGGGCTTTGCCTATCCGGCTGCTGCGGGTGCGCCCGAGCCGGCGGCGGCGGCGCTGTACCAGCAGGGAGACTCGGCGCGCGGGCTGGCGCCGTGCGCGTCATGCCATGGGCCGAATGGCGAAGGCGATGGCGGGGGCAATCCGCCGCTGGCCGGGCAGCCCGCCCCCTATCTCGCCGAGCAGCTGGCGCAATGGCGCCGCAGCGCCCGGCGCAGCGATGGCGGCAACGTGATGCTGGCGATCAGCCGCCGGCTGTCACCCGCGCAGTCCGCGGCTCTCGCCCGCTATGCTGCGGGCCTGCCCGGGGGTCCTCCGCGTCCGGTATCTCCGGCAGCATTCCCCGCAGCACATCGTGGCGATCCCAGAAATGATGCTTCAACGCGGCCCCTATATGAAGCGGAATGACCCCAAGCAGGGTGAGGACCAAGAGCTGGTGAACGCTTTCGGCCGTGCCCATGATGCGCCAGCGCAGCTCTAGCGGCAGATACTCGAAGGGAAGCTGCGGCCAGGGGATCACGCCGGCCAGGTAGAGCGGGCCGGGCTCGGCGATCGAGGACCACATCACCCACCCGCTGAGCGGCAGGCCGAAAAATGCGGCGTAGAACACGTAATGGATCGCGTTGGCCGCCACCGTCTGCCAGCCTTGCGTGTCGGCATCATTGTGCGGGCCGGGGATCATCAGCCGCCAGCCGAACCGCGCAAGGGCGAGCAGCAGGATCGGCAGGCCCACGGCGCTGTGCACCTGATAGGCCAGCAGCTTGTCGCCGCCCGCGGGAGTCCAGCTGGTATAGTAACCCCAGCCGATCTGGAACAGGACCAGGAACGCCATGATCCAGTGAAAGGCGATGCCGACCGGGCTGTAGCGGCCACGGACGCTATAGGAGCGTGCCCAGGCGCGGAGCCGTTCGCTCACGCCAGCGCCTGCTCGCGGGCGAACCACTGGCCGGCCATGCCGAGCGCGGCAAGCAGGTAGATGCCGCCGCCCGGCACCCACATGATGAGCCCGGCGAGCTGCTGGTCCTCCAGCGGCGTGAAGCCCCAGGCGATCGGGGCGACAAGGTGTGGCGCGTAAAGCGGCGCGCCGGCAAAGGTGATCAGCGCGCCGAGCAGGCCCATCAGCACCATCGAGCCGAGCAGCGCGGCGATGGCGCCGGCAATGGTGGCGCGGCGTACCGCGCTCCACAGCGCGAAGGCGCTGCCCAGCAGGGTCGCCTGCATCAGCCAGTAGAGGGCGTCGCTGGACAGCGCCCAGCCATAGACCGGCGGCGAATGCCAGCCCCAGAAGATCACCGCGTGGAGGCCGACCCAGGTGCCGAGGCTCCCGGGCGCGCGGCCCGACCAGGACCAGGCGAGCAGCGGGGCGACTGCGGCGGTCAGCACGAGATGGTGCACGACCCGCGCCGAGAACAGCGCGGAGGTGAACGCGCACAAGGGGGAGACGAACAGCACCGCGCATAGCGCCATCGCGGCCGGGAAGCAGCGGCGCTGCGCGGTGTCAGCGGGCGCCCAGCGGAGAAAGGCGGCGGTGGCTGCGGCGAGCGTCAGCAGCACGAGCGGATCGAAGTTCCAGCGCGCGAGCAGGTCGCCCGGGCCGGGCGCCACGCCGCAATAGGGTGTCCAGATTGCCGGCTCCATGCTGCGCTACGTTCCCTGCCGCGATCTCGTTCATTTCGGAACCGTTCGGGGGCGGGCTGGTTCCCGCCCCCGCCGGGTTCAGCCGAGCACCTCGTCGCCAAGATGGCGCCACGCGACCACTTGCTGCTGCTGTTCGCCCAGCCCGGCGATGCCCAGCCGCATCGTGTCGCCGGTCTTGAGGAAGATCGACTGCGGCTTCTTGCCTTCGCCCACGCCCGGGGGCGTACCGGTGATCAGCAGGTCGCCGGGATACAGCGTCACGTACTGGCTGACATAGGCGATGATCTGACGGACGTTGAAGATCATCGTGCGGGTGTTGCCGGTCTGCATCCGCTCGCCATTGACGTCCAGGAACATGTCGAGCTCCTGGCAGTCGGCGATCTCGTCCTTCGTAACCAGCCACGGGCCGACCGGGCAGAAGGTGTCGTGGCCCTTGCCCTTAGACCATTGGCTGCCGCGCTGCTTCTGGTTGAAGCGTTCGGACACGTCGTTGGCGATGGTGAAGCCAGCGACATGGTCGAGCGCGTCGGCTTCCTCGACATAGCGCGCGGTCTTGCCGATCACGACGCCCAGCTCGACTTCCCAGTCGGTGTGCGTCGAACCCCGGGGGATCATCACTTCGTCGTTCGGGCCGGTCAGGCTCGACAGCGCCTTCATGAACATCACCGGCTCGGTCGGGATCGGCAGGTTGGATTCGATCGCATGGTCCTCATAGTTGAGACCGATCGCGACGATCTTGCCGATGCCCTTCACCGGCACGCCCAGCCGCGCAGCGCCCTCGACCACCGGGAGGCTCGCCGGATCGACTGCCGCGAGGCGGGCCAACGCATCCACAGTGATGTCGGCGACATGGCCCGACAGGTCGCGGACCATTCCATCGGAGTCGACCAGGCCGGGCTTTTCCTGGCCACGCGGGCCGAAGCGGCAGAATTTCATCGAGGTGCTTCTCTCGTGCAAGGGTTCGTGGAGCGCCCGCTTGCCGTAAGGGTGCGCCGATGCCAAGAGCGCAGCCCCGCTTCGGCGGCGATGCGATGCTTTGACGAGGTCGAACCTGATGGTCTCCCGCCGATGACCGAACGCCGCCAGGTCGCCCTGTTCGTTACCTGTCTGGTCGACACGATGCGCCCGCGTATCGGCTTCGCCTCGATCGCCGCGCTGGAAGCGGCGGGCTGCGAGGTCGTGGTGCCGGCGGCGCAGACCTGTTGCGGGCAGCCGGCGCTGAACTCGGGAGCGCGCCGCGATGCCGAAGCGCTCGCCCGCCAGACGATCGCGGTGCTGGAAAAGTATGCCCATGTGGTGGTGCCCAGCGGCTCGTGCGCCGGCACGATCCGCGTCCACTATCCCGAGATCCTGGCCGGCGATCCGGAATGGGGCCCTCGCGCGGAAGCGCTGGCGGGGCGAACCTGGGAGATTCTTGCCTTTCTCGACCAGGTTTGCGGCTGGCGACCCGAGGGCGTGACGCTGCCGGTCGCCGCCGCGTATCATGACAGCTGCGCGGGCCTGCGCGAACTCGGCATCAAGGCGCAGCCGCGCCGGCTGCTCGCCGCCATCGAGGCGTTGCGCCTCATGCCCCTTGCCGGCGAGGAGACCTGCTGCGGTTTCGGCGGCACCTTTTGCGTAAAATATCCGGCGATCTCGAACGCGATCACCGAAGAGAAAGCGCAGGCGATCGAAGCGTCGGGCGCCGACCTGTTGCTTGCCGGCGATCTCGGCTGCCTGATGAACATGGCGGGCAAGCTGCACCGGCAGGGCTCCCCGGTTCGGGTGATGCACACGGTTGAAGTGCTTGCCGGCATGGGCGCCGGCCCCGCGATCGGGGAAGCGGAATGACCGCCGGCTTCAAGGCGCGCGCCGCCGAGGCATTGGCCGATCCGGTGCTGAAGGTCGCAGTCGAGCGCACCGCCGGCACCGCCGAGACCAAGCGCGCCGCCGCCGTCGCCGCGTTCGAGGACTTCGAAGCGGCACGCACTCGCGCGGCAGCGATCAAGGACCATGTGATCGCCCATCTGGGACATTATCTGGAACAGTTCGAAGCCAATGCCATCGCCGCGGGCGCACAGGTGCATTGGGCGGAGACCGCAGATGCGGCGTGCGAGATCGTCCTCGACATCTGCCGGCGTGCCGGCGCCAAATCCGTCGCCCGATCCAAATCGATGCTGGGCGAGGAGATCGGCCTGCCCCACGCGCTGGCCGAAGCGGGTATCGAGCGCGTCGAAACCGATCTGGCCGAACATATCATCCAGCTTGCCGGCGAGCGGCCGTCGCACATCGTCTGGCCGGCGATGCACAAGACGCGCGAGCAGGTCTCCACGCTGTTCCGCGCCCGCCATGCCGAGCCGCATGCCGAGGAGACCATCGCCGCGATGGCGCAGAGTGCACGGCGCCACCTTCGCGCCGCCATGCTCGGTGCGGATGTCGGTATCTCCGGCGCCAACTTCCTGCTGGCCGACAGCGGCGCGGTCTGCACCGTTACCAACGAAGGCAATGCCGAACTGTCGGTGGTGCCGCCGCGCGTCCACATCGTCACGGCCGGTATCGAAAAGCTGGTGCCGTCAATGGACCACGCCGTCCACTTGCTGCGCATGCTCGCCCGGTCGGCGACCGGCGCGACGCTCACGCAGTACACGACCTTCTATACCGGGCCGAAGCGCGGCGCCGACCTGGACGGCCCGGAGGAGATGCACATCGTCCTGATCGACAATGGCCGGACGAAGATGCGCGACGAAGGGCTGGCCGAGATGCTGCGCTGCATCCGCTGCGGCGCGTGCATGAACCATTGCGTGGTGTTCCGGCAGATCGGCGGCCATGCCTATGGCGGCACCTATCCCGGGCCTATGGGCGCGGTGCTGACCCCGGCGCTGGACGGCCTAGCCGCGTCGCGCGACTTGCCCCAGGCGTGCACGATGAACGGCAAATGCCAGGAGGTCTGTCCGGTGCGCATCCCGTTGCCCACGCTGCTGCGCGGCTGGCGGGAAAAGAGCTGGCGTGAGGGGCTGGAGCCCGCCTCCACCCGGGGCGCCGTGCGGCTATGGGCCTGGGCGGCGCGGCAGCCTTGGCTGTACCGTTTCGGTTCGCGGCTGGCGGTACGGGGCATGCGGCTGTTCGGCGGAAAGTGGATCACCAGCATGCCGCTTGCTTCCGGTTGGACCCGGCATCGCGACTTGCCGGCACCACAGGGGCGAACCTTTATGGAACAATATCGCGAGCGCCGGCGGTGAGCGCGCGCGAGGCAATCCTGCGGCGGCTGGGCGGTAATGCCGGCGATGTTGCTGACGAAGCACGGGCGCTGCTGCGCGCGCCCGAGCGCCCGCCGGTCGACCCCGCCGCCCTTGCGGAGACCTTCGCCGAACGGCTGGCGGCGCCCAGCGTCGCGGCAAGCCTGGAACGGGTGCCCGTCGCACAGCAGCTTCCGGCGGCAGTGGCGCGCCATCTTGCCCAGCACGTGCCGATGCCAGGTCTGTACCTTCCACCCGATGCCTGGCTTCAGGCACTCGACTGGCGGGGCATCGCGCTTGATGCGGCGGTGACGGTCGATGGCGGAGCAGCGCTCGCCGTCGCCACCGCGGCGGTGGCGGAGACCGGGTCGCTGGTGCTCGACACCTCCCCAACCGCGCCGATGCTACCCAATTTCCTGGCGCTCCACCATCTGGTGGTCGTTCGCCACGAAACGCTGGTCGCGCACCTGGAGGATATTCCCGCTCCATTGGAGCAGCCGCGTGCCCGCTATTGGATCACCGGCGTGTCGGGCACCACCGATATCGAGGGGCAATATGTGCGCGGCGCCCATGGCCCGCGTTTCCTGCACGTGCTGTTGCTCGGCTGAGCCTCACGTCCAATAGAGAATGCGCGCCGCCGGCAGCGCCGCACTCAGCCGATCCTGGAAGAAGGGGCGCAGCGCCCGCATGGTATCGGCGTCATAGACCTGCTTCTCGGTCCCGAACTTCGTCCGCTTGGTACTGCGGTTCTCGCCGGTCATGTCGAGCGACGATCCCGGATACCAGCTGTCGAGCACCGCCTTCGACCCCGCCGTGAAGCGGTGGGTGATCAGTTCCACGGTCAAGTCGATACCGGCAAGATCGCCGAGCGCCGCCCCAGCATCCTCGATCAGCGTGCCATAGGCGTCCTGCCACCCCGACGCGGCGATGATCGGGGCAATGGTCAGCCCCACCGGATAGCCCGCCAGCGCCATGCGCCGCAGTGCCGACAGACGCTCAGACACGCGCGCCGTACCACCTTCGAAGCGGGCAAAGGCGCTGGGGTTGACCGAAGCCCGCATCCGCGTCCGGCCGCCATGCGCAAGGCCCAGCAGCGGATCGACCGAGGCGAACTTGGTGGTGAAGCGCAGTTGCACCTCCGCATCCCATTGCCCGAACCAGGCAATGGCGGTGGATAGCGATCCGGTCAGCGGCTCGAGTGCCAGTGGGTCGGTGTAGCAGGATGCCTCGAACGTGGTGCCTTCATGCGCGCGGGTGGCGCTGCGCGAGGTGACCGTTCCCTGCCCCAGATAGGCGGGAAGACCGTCCAATATCTCCTCGATATTGGCGTAGACGCGGGTGATCGGCGGCCCCTTAAGCGATCCGGCGAGGTAGCAATAGCTGCAATGCGCCGGGCATCCCTCGGCCAGGTCGACGCGCCAATCGGCGCTGGGCGCGATCGGCTGAAGCCGCCGCTTCGACGGAGGCGCGACGACCACCGCCAGCGTCGCCTTGGCTTCGGCATACGCGCGCTTGGGGTCTTCGGAATAGGCCAGCGTGATGCGGTCCGACGGCAACTCGACCACATCGATCCCCTGCCCTGCCGCGCGCTCCAGGATCGCCCGGCCATGCGGCAGTGCCAGCGCGGATCGCGTGGCGACCACCCGGCGCGGCCGCCACGTGACCGCGCGGGAAGCTGGAACATCGAGCATGGTGGGCCAACGAACCGGATGCGCGGCGGTTCAGGTGCGGCCTTCACAGAAAGGCGATCTGGAACCCTTCACGGTACGGGGCGACCGGCACCGCGATGCTATTACCAAGGCGGCGCGGAGCATGGTGGCGTGGACCGCGCGGATCGTCAGAACTCGATGCCCGGCTGCGCCTTCACATTCTGCTCGCGAAAAGGATGCTTCACCGACGCCATCTCGGTCACTAGGTCGGCAGCGTCGATCAGGGGCTGGGGCGCGTTGCGGCCGGTGATGATGACGTGAGTCATCTCAGGTTTGGCGGCCAGCGCTTCCAGCACCTCCCCAACCGGAAGATACTCGTATCGCAGGACGATGTTGAGTTCGTCTGCCAAGACCATGTTGTAGGAAGAGTCGGCGATCATCCGCTTCACTTCTTCCCAGGCGGTTCGCGCGACAGCGATGTCGCGGGCGCGGTCCTGCGTGTCCCAGGTGAAGCCCTCTCCCATGGGCTTGAACTCGACCTGATCGGCGAAGCGATCGAACACCGCCTTTTCGCCGGTCGCCATGGCACCCTTCACGAACTGGACGACGCCGATCTTCATGCCGTGGCCGATGGCGCGCACGACCATGCCGAGCGCGGCGGAGGTCTTGCCCTTGCCCGTGCCGGTGTGGACGATCACCAGCCCCTTTTCGATCGTCTTGGTTGCCTTCTTCTTTTCGTGCGCGGCCTGGATCTTCTTCATCTTGGCAGTGTGTTCGGCGTCGCTGCGCGGCTTCATCGCGTCTCTCCGGCAAGTTTGGCGGGCAGCATGCCCGGGCTGGATCTGGGTTTCCACAGGGTGTGATCTTAGGCCCTAGACCGCGTGCGGCGGCAATCAGATGTGGCGCTTCTCCAGCTTGCGGACGAGCGTGCGGCGATGGAGGCCCAGGCGCCGGGCCGCTTCGGAGATGTTGAAGTCGGTTTCCACCAGCACCTGATGGATATGCTCCCACTCCAGCGTCTTGATCGACGTCGGGCGGGTGCCGAGGTTCGCGTCCTCATCCCCCTTCACCTTGTCGAATGCGGCTTCGATATCGTCGGTGTTGGCGGGCTTGGTGAGGTAGTTGGTCGCGCCCAGCTTGATCGCCTCCACCGCGGTGGCGATGCTGGCGAAGCCGGTGAGGACAACAATGCGCGTGTCCGCCTCGCGCTCGTGCAGCGCCTTGATGCAGCCCAGGCCCGAGGCGCCGCCGAGACGGAGGTCGATGATCGCGTGCGTGGGTTGCAGCCGCTCTGCCACGGCGGCCAGATCGCCGGGGCCATCGAGCATCTCGACTCGGTAGCCCCGCCGCTCGAACGAGCGGGCCAGCGTGCGGGCGAGCACGGCGTCGTCCTCGACGATCAGCAGGCGGCGGTCGCTCATGGCGCCTCGATCGCTAGCGCGTCGAGCGGCAGGCGCAGCGCGACCTGCGCGCCGCGGCCCGGCCGGTTGCGCGCCTCCAGCGTGCCGCCCAACGTGCGCAATACGTTGTTGGTGAGGAACAGCCCCAATCCGGCGCCTCGGCGCGTCTTGGTGCTTTGATAGGGCTGGCCGAGCGCCGACAGGATGTTGGCGGGAAAGCCGCGGCCATCGTCTTGGACGGACAGGATCAGCATATCCTCGCTCAACGCAGCGGAAAGGAGGATGTTCGATGCATCGGCTTCGGCGGCGTTGTCGAGCAGATTGAGCAGCGCCTGGCCAAGCGCCTTGTCCGAGACGATGGCGATATCGCGGCCCAGGCGATCCTCGATCCGGATCGAGTCGCGCGCCGCGGCATTGGCGACGATGCCGTTCAGGAAGCGGCGCAGCGTGGTGCGCTCGGGCGCCTGGCCGGTCACTTCGCCGGCGGCGAACAGAATGCCGGCGACGATCTCCTTGCAGCGAGCGACCTCGGCCTGCATCTCGGAGACTTCCTCGGCCAGACGGGGATCGGCGCTCACCGCCGGTTCGGCGCGCCAGTCGCCCAGCGCCACCGACAGCGAAGCGAGCGGCGTGCCCAGTTCGTGCGCGGCGCCGCTGGCGAGCAGGCCGATGCGGACGACATGCTCCTCCTCCGCGGCGCGCTGGCGCAGCGTGGCGAGATAGGCGTCGCGGTGGCGCAGGTTGCGGGTGACGCGAGTGACGAACAGCTCCAGCAGCACCGCGGCGAGCGTGTAGTTGAACCACAGCGCGAGGATATAGGGGCGCGGCAAGGCGATGCGCAGCGCGGACGGCAGATCTAGCGATGGCGCCCATAGCGCAAGGATGCCCAACGCGCCGCTGGTGAGCGCGACGAGTAGCCAGCTCGACCAAGCCTCGAGCAGCACCGCGCCCAGTACGACCTGAAGCAAATAGAGCGCGAGGAACGGGTTGGTCGCGCCGCCGCTGAAATAAAGCTGCACCGACAGGCAGCCGACATCCATGATCAGCGTCGCGAGCAGCGTGGTGTTGTTCACCGGTCCCTTGAGGTACAGCGTGAGCGCGAGCAGGTTGACCATGACCAGCACGAACAGCGTCAACAGCATCGGCGTCATCGGCAGGCGGACGCCGAGCAGCATGTGGACCGCCAGGATGGTGGCGAGCTGCCCACCGACGGCGAGCCAGCGCAGGTGGCTGAGCAGCAGGAGGTTGCGGCGCGCGGCTTCGTCGCCGGCGAACATCGGTCTCATCGTCCGCGGCGCCGCGCGATGATCGTCAGCGCGACGACCATGCCGGCGAGCCCGAACCAGGTGAGCGCGTAGACCAAGTGGCTGTTGGGGAAGCGGACCACGGTCATGCCGCCGCGCGGCCACCCTGCCCCGGTCCGATCGGCGTCGATGAAATAGGGGGCGACCCTGCCCAGCCGATGCCGCGCCGCGATCGCCTGCACATCGCGCGAATACCAGCGGTCCTGCGCGGGATCGTTGCGGCGCAGGAAGCCACCCTTCGGTTCGGTAGTGCGCAGGAGGCCCGAGACCGTGACCGGCGCCGCGTCAGGCGGGGCGATCCTGCCGCGCTGGTCGGCGGGTACGAAGCCGCGATTGACCAGCACGCTCCAGCCGGCGTCGCTGCGCAGCGGCGTCAGGAGCCAGAAGCCGCCGCCGAGACTGGTGACGGCCTGAACATAGCTGTCTCGATTGGGGAGGAAGCGGCCGCGTATCTGGACCCGCGTATAGGCCGCATCGCTGCCGATGGCAGGCCAGGCGCTCGGCCCGGGAGCGGCAACCGGAGCGGCGGCGAGCCGCCGCTCCACTTGCTCGATCAGCGCCAGTTTCCAGGCGCGGCGCTCGATCTGCCACACGCCCAGGCCGACCAGCAGCAGGACGGCGATGGCGGCTAGCGTACCACCGACGATGCGGCGGGCACGCATCTTACATGCCGCCGGGCATCTCCATGCCCGGCATCATGTTCAGGTTCATATGGAACATCACCCACAGCGTTCCCGCCAGCGCAATCACGACGATGATGATCGTGAAGATCAACGCCATCAGCGTCCAGCCGCTTTCCGACTTACTGTTCATGTGCAGGAAGTAGATCATGTGGACGACGATCTGGACCAGCGCGAGCGCCATGCAGATGCCGATCACGACCTGGGTGTTGGCGATGAAATTGCCCATCACCAGCGCGAAGGGAATGGCGGTCAGCAGCACCGACAGGCCGAAGCCGGTCAGGTAGCTGCGGCGGGTGCCGTGCGGTGCGCCGCCATGGTCGCCATGGCCATGCGCATCATGCCCAGGACCGGCGGCGTGCGTATCCGCGCTCATCGCATCACTCCGAGAAGATAGACAAAGGTGAACACGCCGATCCAGATCACGTCGAGGAAGTGCCAGAACAGCGACAGGCACTGGAGGCGGCGCAGATTGGCCGGCTCCAGCCCGCGGCGGGCGACCTGGACCATCAGCGTCACGAGCCAGATCAAACCGAAGGTGACGTGCAGGCCGTGCGTGCCGACCAGCGTGAAGAAGGCCGACAGGAAGGCCGAGCGCTGCGGCCCCGCCCCTTCGTGGAGCAGGTGCGAGAACTCGTACAGCTCGATCGCCAGGAACGCCGCGCCGAACAGGCCGGTGGCGGCAAGCCAGCCGAGCACCGCGCCCTGCCGCTTTTCGTCGCTGGAGATCATCGCGAAGCCGTACGTGATCGACGACAGCAGCAGCATGGCGGTGTTCACCGCCACGAGCTTCAGGTCGAACAGCTCCTTGGGCGTCGGGCCCCCGGCATAAGCGGCGCCATAGACGCCCCAGGCCGCGAACAGCATCGCAAAGATGAGGCAGTCGCTCATCAGGTAGAGCCAGAAGCCCAGCATGGTACTGGCCCCCGGCGGATGCTCGTGCGGATCGAGGTCCCAGAATGCGGGCGCTTCGGTGCCCGGCGGCGTGGTTTCAGTCATCGTGGTCGCCATGGTTCAGCCCCTCGCCGCCAGCGCTTGCGTGCGCAGGTTCTCGACACGGGTCACTTCTTCAGCCGGGATGTGGAAGTCCCGGTCATAGTTGAAGGTGTGGCCGATCGCCACGACCAGCAGCCCGACAAAGCCAAGGATGGCCAGCCACCAGATGTACCAGATCATCGCCATGGCGATCACTGCGGAAAGCCCGGCCAGGATCACGCCGGCGCCCGTGCTCTTGGGCATATGGATGTCGCGGAAGCCGGTCGTAGGGCGTGCGGCCTCACGGCTCTTCATATCGTACCACGCGTCGAGATCGTGGATCACGGGCGTGAAGGCGAAGTTATATTCCGGCGGCGGCGACGAGGTCGCCCATTCCAGGCTGCGGCCATCCCACGGATCGCCGGTGAAGTCGCGCAGCTGCTCGCGGTTGCGGACGCTGACGAAGATCTGGATCAGGAAGGCAGCGATGCCGACCGCGATGATCGCGGCGCCGATGCCGGCGATGATGAACCAAATCTGGAGCGACGGATCGTCGAAGTGGCGCAGGCGCCGCGTCACGCCCATCAGGCCCAGGATGTAGAGCGGCGTGAACGCCACCCAGAAGCCCACGACCCAGCACCAGAAGCTGACCAGACCCCATTTCTTGTCCAGCTTGAAGCCGAACGCCTTGGGCCACCAATAATTGATACCGGCGAACAGGCCGAACAGCACGCCGCCGATGATCACGTTGTGGAAGTGAGCGATCAGGAACAGCGAATTGTGGAGCACGAAGTCGGCCGGCGGGACCGCCAGCAGCACGCCCGTCATGCCACCGATCACGAAGGTGAGCATGAACGCGATCGACCACATCATCGGCAGTTCGAAGCGGATCCGCCCCTTGTACATCGTGAACAGCCAGTTGAAGATCTTCGCACCCGTCGGGATCGAGATGATCATCGTCGTGATTCCGAAGAAGCTGTTGACGCTGGCGCCCGAGCCCATCGTGAAGAAGTGGTGCAGCCAGACCAGATAGGCCAAGATGCAGATCACGATCAGCGCGTAGATCATCGAGGTGTAGCCGAACAGGCGCTTGCCCGAGAAGGTCGACACGACTTCGGAGAAGATACCGAACGCCGGCAGGATCAGGATGTACACCTCTGGGTGACCCCAGATCCAGATCATGTTCACGTACATCATGGGATTGCCGCCCCCGGTGTTCGTGAAGAAGTTGGTGCCGACATAGCGGTCGAGGCTGAGCATCGCGAGCACGGCGGTGAGCACCGGGAAGGCGGCGACGATCAGCACGTTGGTGACCAGCGCCGACCAGGTGAAGACGGGCATCTTCATCATGGTCATGCCGGGTGCGCGCATCTTGACGATGGTCGCGAGCAGGTTGACGCCGGACAGCAGGGTGCCGACGCCGGCGACCTGCAACGCCCATATGTAATAGTCGACGCCGACATCGGGCGAGTAATCGAGCCCTGAAAGCGGCGCCATCGCCAGCCAGCCGGTGCGGGCGAATTCCCCCACGAACAAGCTGGCCATCACGATCACCGCGCCGGCCGCCGTCATCCAGAAGCTGAAATTGTTGAGGAACGGAAAGCTGACGTCGCGCGCGCCGATCTGAAGCGGCACGACATAGTTCATCAGACCCGTCACAAACGGCATCGCCACGAAGAAGATCATGATCACGCCATGCGCGGTGAAGATCTGATCGAAGTGGTGCGCGTTCAGATAGCCTTCGTTGGCGCCGAAGGCCATCGCCTGCTGAAGCCGCATCATGATCGCGTCGGCGAAGCCGCGCAGCAGCATGACCAGACCAAGCACCATGTACATGATGCCGATCTTCTTGTGGTCGACGCTGGTGAACCATTCCTTCCAGAGATAGCCCCACAGTTTGAAGTAGGTCAGCGCCAGCAACAGCGCGACGCCGCCCAGCGCGACCACGACGAACGTGGCGAGCACTATCGGCTCATGGATGGGAAAGCTTTCGAGCGTCAGCCGCCCGAAGATTGTCTTGATCAGGGTGTCGGACATTGTCTGGGTCTCAGCCTTGGGCGGCGCGCGCGGTGCCGGGCAGTGCCGGCAGCTCCAGGCGGGTCATGTTGCGGTTGCTGTCATTGCCGGGTTCGCGGTTGCCGTGCGGCTGGCCATGCGGCGCAGTGACGTGCGGGCTCGAACCCTTTTCGCCGGGGTCCTTCAACAGCGCGCCTTTCGGCTCACCGGCACGCGGTGCGCGGTCGTTCACCGGCGGATGGCTCCCCGGCTGGTGGCCATCATGCGCCATGGTCGCACCCATGCAGGTTTCACCGGGATGTGCGCACAACTGGACGATGCGATCGAACAGCCCGGACTCGACGGCGGAGAAGCGGATGACGGGCACCTTCTCGCTGGGCTTCTCCAGCTTGAGATACTCGTCGCGGCGAAGCTGAAGCCCGCTGCCGCGCACGCCATCAACCCAGCGGTCGAAACCGGCCTGGTCCACCGAATGCGTCGTGAAGTTCATGTAGGAGAAGCCGGCGCCCGAATAGTTGGCGCTCATGCCTCCGAACTGGCCGGTGCGGTTCAGTACCGCGTGGAGCTTCGTCTCCATGCCGGCCATGGTGTAGATCATGCCGGCCATGGCGGGCACATAGAAGGTGTTCATCACCGACGAAGAGGTCAGACGGAAGCGCACCTGGCGATTTGCCGGAACCACCAGCTCGTTGACGGTGGCGATGCCCTGTTCGGGGTAGATGAACAGCCATTTCCAGTCGAGCGAGACCACCTGGACTTCAAGTGGACGCTGATTCGCGGGCACTGCCTTGCCGGGCGCGAGGCGGCTTATCGGCCGGTAGGGATCAAGCGTGTGAGTCGCGACCCAGGTCAGCGCGCCCAGCGCGATGATGATGAGCAGCGGCGCCGACCAGATGATCAGCTCCAGCCCGGTCGAGTGGTCCCAGTCGGGCAGATATTCGGCATCCTTATTGGACGCACGGTATCGCCAGGCGAACAGGACGGTCAGGATCATCACGGGCACGATGATCAGCAGCATCAGACCGGTGGACCATAGAATAAGGTCAGCCTGCTGGCGCGCGACATCGCCCGCGGGGTTCATGACCACGGTGTTGCAGCCGCCGAGGAGCGGAAGCGCCACAAAGGGCGTTATACGGGAAAGGCGAGACATCACGGGCGCGAGCTAGGCCCGTTTGTGCAGCTGCGAAATAGGACAATTTGTCCTATCCCAACGCTGGCTGCACCTCTCTACAGCCCTTCCCAAACGTTCGACATGCTTGGAAACCTGAATCATGGCTGAGGCCGTCGCCCATTCCGCATCGCTAGAGCGCGATGCCCGCAACGTGAACGCGCGTGGCCATCACGACGCCAAACCCGGCGAGATCGCCATTGGCGTGGTGATCGGCCGGACGTCGGAGTTCTTTGACTTCTTTGTCTATGCGCTTGCGTCGGTGATCGTGTTTCCGGCGCTGGTGTTTCCGTATCTGGAGCCGCTGGGCGGGACCATCCTGTCGTTCTGCCTGTTTCCGCTGGCGTTCATCGCCCGGCCGATCGGTTCGCAGATCTTCATGGCGGTCGACCGAAAGCACGGCCGCGGCACGAAGCTGACGATCGCGCTGTTCCTGCTCGGCACCTCCACCGTGGCGATCGCCTTCCTGCCTGCCTATGACCAGGTCGGAACCGCGTCGGCGGTGCTGCTGGCGGTCGGGCGCATCGGCCAGGGGCTTGCCTGGGGCGGCGCCTGGGACGGCCTGTCCTCGCTGCTCGCACTCAACGCGCCGGAAAAGCGCCGCGGCTGGTGGGCAATGGTGCCGCAGCTTGGCGCGCCGCTCGGCCTGCTGCTCGCCGCCGGGCTGTTCGCCTTTTTCCTGGGCACGCTGTCGCCAGAGGACTTCCTGTCCTGGGGCTGGCGCTACCCCTTCTTCGTCGCCTTTGCCGTCAACGTCGTGGCGTTGTTCGCCCGGCTGCGCATGGTGGTGACGCCGGAATATACCGAATTGTTCAAGAGCCGCGAGCTGACGCCGTCGCCGGTCGGCGCGACGCTGAAGTCGCAGTGGCGCAACATCGTCATCGGCGCGTTCGCGCCGCTCGCCAGCTTCGCGCTGTTCCACATGATCACTGTGTTCCCGCTTTCGTGGGTGGCGGTGTTCACCGGGGAGAGCGTGACGCGCTTCCTGATGATCGAGATGGTCGGTGCCGTTGTCGGCGTGCTGTCGATCATCGCCTCGGGGCTGCTGGCCGACCGGATCGGCCGCCGTTCGCTGCTTGGCTACACCGCCGCGGCGATCGCCGTGTTCTCCGGCTTCGCGCCGCAGCTGCTGAACGGCGGCCATGTGGGCGAAACGCTGTTCATGATCACCGGCTTCGTGCTGCTCGGCCTTTCGTTCGGCCAATCCTCGGGCGCGGTGACGAGCAACTTCCCCAAACGCGCGCGCTACACCGGTGCGGCGCTGACCTCGGACCTCGCCTGGCTGTTCGGCGCCGGTTTCGCACCGCTGGCAGCGCTCCTGCTGGCCGAGCATTTCGGGCTGATCGCGGCGGGCGCCTATCTGCTCTCGGGCGCGATCGCAACGCTGGTGGCGCTCGGCCTCAACAAGGAACTGGCCCGCAGGCTCGACTGACCGGGGAATCCGCACTTCTTCAAGGGCCGGCGACCACAGGGTTCGACCGGCCCTTTTCTTTTGCCGCTCTGGCAGGCTGGCCACATGGCCGGCCGGTCAGCTCTGGCCAAGACGGCGTTTCTGCGTCAGGTGGCAGGCATGTCTGACCTTGTGCTGATCGACGCCGGCGGGACCATCGCCTCTCTCCCCGACGCAGCCGGCGTTCTGGTCGGGCGCCAAGGCAGTGCGGGACTGCGCGACGTGCTCGCCCCAGCGCTGCGCGAGGGCGTGACCGAACGTCACGCTTATGCCGGGCTGAGCGAGGACATGGATTTCACCGACGCGATGCATATCGCCGCGCTGGTCGGCGAAGCCGCTGCGCAGGGCGCGCGCGGCGTGGTCGTGGCGCACGGTACCGATACGATGGAGGACGTCGCCTTCCTCGTCGACCTGTTCCACGGCGGCGAGATGCCGGTGCTGTTCACCGGCGCACAGCGCGCGGCCGCACTACCTGGCTGCGATGGTCCTGCCAACCTGCACGACGCCGTGTGCGTGGCGCGGACCGAGGCGGCGCGCGGCATCGGCACCGCGATCGTGTTTGGCGGACGCATCCTGCCGGCACGCAGCGCCCGCAAGCTCGACAGCAGCGGCCCGGAAGCGTTCGGCCCGCACGGCACCGCGATCGGGCGCGTCGACGATCACGGCGCGCGCCTGTTCTCCACCCCGCGCCGCGTCGCGCCTTTCGATCCGGTCAAGCCCGACCCGTCCGTGGAGATCGTCGCGCTGGGCCTGGGCAGCAAGTCCGCCCTGGTAGACGCGCTTGTCGACGGCGGCGCGCGCGGCCTGGTGATCGAGGGGTTCGGGCGCGGCAACGTGCCTGGCCAGATCCTCCCCGCAATCGAGCGCGCCCGGGCCGCCGGCGTGCTCGTCGGCCTCGCCACGCACTGCATCGAAGGCGGCATTGCCCCGGCTTATCAGTCCGGCGCTAGCCTTGCCGCCATGGGCGTGATCGGCGCCCGCGACCTCAGCGCGCGCAAGCTCCGGCTGCTCCTGGCGGTCGCGCTGGGCGGTGGCCGCGCCGCCGATGATGCGGCTCGGCTGGCACAGGGCTGGCTCGACGGCTGAGCGCCGCGCTTCGGCCCACCATCGCTCCACCGGCCGTCACCTTTCCGGCGCATCGGCCGCTGGACAGCGGCCGCCCGTGCCCCCTATCGGAACCCGCATGGGTATCATTGCAACGATCATGAACACGAGCACCGGCGAACCGATCCAGAAGATGAGCTTCGGCCGCATGCCCAAGCCCTGGGCTTCCTTTAATCTCGAAAGCGGTGAGCTGGTGAAGGCAGACCGCGTCGAAGTCGGCAAGCCTGCGCCCGGCAAGGTCGTCACGCCGGTGTTCGTCTGGGTCACGCCCAAGGCGTAATCCGCCACTTCCGCAACGTTTCCGTCGACGCATTCCCCGGTGCAGCCGGGGAACTGCTATCCCCGACCTTTATTCGGCCGGCGAGCCGCCCCGGCAGGGGCCGCAGCTTGCGGAACTCCGAGCCCGCCTTCCACGAAGGCCACGTGCCCGATCCCGCCAGTTCGCCGCCGATCGTCCCGACCAGCGCGATGTCCTGAAGCGCTCCGTCCAGGTTCCAATCCGGGCTCCACGCATCGCATGCCTGATGGTAGCAGGAGCCGGTATAGGCATCGATCCACGCCTGCCCCGCAGCCACTCCGCCCTGCTTCAAGTCGGACGCGCCGGCGATCCCCATGATCAGCAGCACCGGCACGCCGCGTTTGGCGAACGAAAAATGATCGGCGCGGTAGAACAGCCCGCGTTCAGGCAGCCCTTCCACCGTCACGCGCCGCCCCTGAGTGGCCGCGACGCGCGCCATGTCGTCCTCAAGCGTATTCTGCCCCTTGCCGACCAGCACCACATCGTTGGCGAAGCCGGCGGTCTGGAGGATGTCGAGCGTCAGATTGGCGACGGTCTTCGCCATCGGATAGACCGGATTGGCGGCATAGAATTCCGAGCCGAGCAGCCCCCGCTCCTCGGCGGTCCACGCCGCGAACACGACGCTGCGGGCGGGCGCCGGCTTTGCCTTCATGCCCCGCGCGATCTCCAGCATGCCGGCGATGCCCAGCGCATCGTCATTGGCGCCGGCGCGGTAGACGCGGCCCTGCGCGTCGGGCTTGCCCTTGCCATAGGCGTCCCAATGCGCGCCGAACATCACCACTTCGTCGGCGCGGCTGGTACCCGGAATGCGGGCCAGCACATTGTGGCTGGTAACCACTTCATGCGTTACGGGCACATCCGCCTGGAAGCGCACGCCCTTGAGCTCCACCGGCTTGAAACCCGGTGAGCGCGCCGCGGCCTTCAGCGCGTCCAGGTCGAGCGCGGCCGAGGCGAACAGGCGCTTTGCCGCCGCTTCGGCCAACCAGCCTTGCAGGCGGACGCTGGTGACTTCGGCGGGCTTGCGGACGATGTCGTAATTCTCGCCGCCAGGGCTGACCACGACGTTCCAGCCATAGCCGGCACCTGCCGTGTCATGGACGATCAGCGCGCCGACCGCGCCCTGCCGCGCGGCTTCCTCGAACTTGTAGGTCCAGCGGCCGTAATAGGTCATGGTCCGATCACCGAACTTGCCCGCCGCGGGTTCGCCCGGCTTGGCGTAAAAGTCGGGGTCGTTGACCAGGAACACGACGACCTTGCCCCGCACGTCAGTCTTCTTGAAATCGTCCCAGCCGCGCTCGGGCGCATTCACGCCATAGCCGACGAACACCACCGGCGCATCGATCCGTGCGCTGTCCTCCGGGCGGATGGTCGAGACATACAGGTCCTGCCCGGCCACCACCGGCATCGCGCCCTTGGGGCCTTGGAACGCCATCCGCGTGGCAGCACCCAGCCTGGTATGCAGCAACGGCACCGGCTGCACCCATTGGCCGTTTGGCCCGGCAGGCTCCAGCCCCAGATCCTTGAAACGCTGCACCAGATACTCGATCGTCTTAGTCTCGCCCGCCGTGCCTGGCGCCCGGCCCTCGAACGCGTCGGAAGCAAGCGTCTTCACCGTGGCGGTGACTCGCTCCGCTGCGCCCTGATCCTGAGCGGAGGCGGAAGAAGCGAGAGCGGCGAACGCTGCGCCGAGCAGCATGGTGCGAAGTTTCATGCAGGCGACGCTATTGCCGCACGGGTCCAGGAACAACCCCGCAGCTTAGGCTTCTGCTAACTGCGTCGCGCTAGAGCAAGGCTATGCAGCTCACCGCCTGGATCCTGCTCCTCCTGCCGTTCGCGGTCTTCCTGGGTTATCCAGCCCTGGTCATCGGGGTAGCGGCGCTGCGTCCGCGCCGCGCTGCCCGGCCGCTGGCCGCGCTCCCATCCGCCACCATCCTGATCTGCGCGCACAATGAAGCGGGCATGATCGCCGAAAAGCTGGCCTCGGTTCGTGCGGCCATCGCCGCCTGGCCCGGACAGATCGAACTGCTGGTTGCGGACGACGGCTCTGCCGACGACACCGCCATGCTTGCCGAGCAGGCGGGCGCCCGCGTCCTCCGCCTGCCGCGCGGCGGCAAGGCTGCCGCGCTCAATCAAGCAATTCCGCAGGCGCTGGGCGACATACTGGTGATGACCGATGCCGATCCGCTGTTCGACGCGGAGACCCTTCCCGCGCTCCTCGCCCCCTTCGCCGACCCGCGCATCGGCGCGGTTGCCGGCCGCGTGGAGACGCTCACCACCAGGCCCGGCCGCTTCGCCGCCGCCGATCGCTGGTTTCGCCAGTACGAGTCCGCATTGCGCAGCGCCGAGGATGCGCTGTTCGGCTGCGTCTCGGCCGATGGTGGCGTCTACGCCATCCGCCGCGCGCTCGCGCCCCAGGTGCCCACCGACGTCACCGACGATTTCTTCATCAGCACCGCCGCCGTTGCGGCGCGCTACCGCATTGCCTTTGCCGACAAGGCCCGCGTCTGGGAGCATAGTATCCCTGGCGGACGCCAGCAGTTCCGCCGCCGCATCCGTATCACGGTGCGTGGCCTCACTGCGCTATGGCGCCGCCGCGCGTTGATGAACCCGCTGCGCACCGGCTGGTATGCCCCGGCCCTCCTGTTCCACAAGGTCGCCCGCCGCTTGGCGCCGCTCACCCTGCTCCCGCTATGGGCAATCAGCGGCCTTCTTGCTTTGCGGTCTGACATGTTCTGGGCGCTGGTCTGCGCAGGGATCACAGCCGCCGTGCTGATCGCCCTCGCTGGCGCTGCCGGCCTGCGGCTGCGCGGGCCGTTGAAGCTGGTGCATGGCGTAATGCTGCACCTCGCCGGGCTTGCACTCGGCACCTTGTTCTTCGCCGCAGGTCGCCGCTACGCGCAATGGACCCCACAAAGGCAGGGCGCGTGAACCGTCCGCGCATAGCCCTGCTCGTCTTGGGCGTCGCGGCCTGCGCCGCCGCCTTCGCCCAGTCGCAGGCCGAGCCACAGCGCGGCAGCTTCGCCGACGATTTCGACAACGGCCTCTGCGTGGGCCGCTGCCCAGGCGCGCCTTGGGCGATCAAACAGGAAGTTCGCGGCACCGTTCGCGCCGCACCCGCGCCCGGGCGGCCCGGCCAGGCTCTGCTCGCCCGTGCAGCCCCAAAGTCCGGCGGCGTCGCCAAGGCCGATGTCGTCGCCCGCCTTATGCCTCTGCCACCCGGCACCCGCGTCACCATCGCCTTCGACCTGCGCATTCCGGCAGGCACGCCATTGAACTCGCTACAGTTGGTCGATCTGGAATGCGCCACCTGCGGCGAGGGCGGCAATCCCGGCATCCGGCTTTATCTGCGCCGCGGGCGCCTGCGCATCGACCGGTCCAAGATCGGCATTCAGCACGCCTGGGCCCGCTACGACGCGCAGCCCCTCAACCAGGACCGCTGGCACCATATCATCTGGCAGGTCCGCCTCGGCGCAGGCGATGACGGCCATACCCGCGTCACCCTGGACGGCAACGAAGTGCTCGCCGCGCGCGGCGCCACGCTGGCCAACCTGCCCCGCCTTGCGGTCGACCGGGTTCAGATCGGCATCACTGCCAATTCCAATCAAATCCCGGCAATGGCCTGGTTCGACAATGTTCGAGTAACGGTCAGCCGCTAGCTCAGCAGGCGCCGTTACCCTTGCGCACGGCGTCCACGGTCTTCACCAGCAGCCCGATATCCTGCCGTACGCCCAGCGAGCGGATATAGCGCACGTCCAATTCGGCGCGCTCGTCGAAATCGATGTTGGCGCGGCCTGATACCTGCCACAGCCCGGTCAGTCCCGGCTTGACCGCCAGCCGCGGCAGATGCGCCATGCGATAGGTGGTTGCCGAAAACGACGTCGGCCGGGGTCCGACCAGCGCCATCTCACCGCGGATCACGTTCCAAAGGTTCGGCAGCTCATCCAGGCTGGTCTTGCGCAGGAACCTGCCCACGCGCGTCACGCGCGGATCGTCGGCCAGCTTGAAGTCGGGCGAGTCCGCCGCATGGACGTTGTGCGCGCGCAGGGCTTCCTTCAGCGCCTCGGCATCCACCACCATCGTGCGGAACTTGAACAAGCGGAACCGGCGGCCGAGATAGCCCGTGCGATCCTGCACGAACATCACCGGCCCGCCATCATCCAGCTTGATCGCCACGGCTACGGCCAGAAAGACCGGCAGGAACAGGATCGACGCGATCAGCGCCAGCGTTCCGTCGATCAGCGGCTTCAGCCAGCGCGCATAGGCGCCCTGCTTCACTTCCAGGTGCAACGGCACTCCGCGCATGTCGCATTCGAAGCGGACGCGGCGAGCCAGGTCGCTGCGGCGCTCCTGGATCGGATGAACAAGGCTGTCGGTCATGCGCGACTCATACTCGATACTGCTCGGCAACCGGTCTTGCCCCCAACACGCACAAAATTCTGCTTAATAGATGGTTACCGCCAGCTCAAACGAAGGTCTGTCCCAAAGCGGAACGGATCGCGAAGACCAGCCGCCGCATCGCGTTCATCGGGGCCACCACCAGATACCAATAGTGATTGCCCTGCATCAGCCGGACGGATGCGCGCAGATGCAGCCCTTCCGCCAGCAGCCAGCGAAACCCCAGCACCCGATCGCCGACATGGATGCGCGACAGAACCTCCGCCGGCTCGCCTGCGGTGTTGCGGCCGGTGCCGCCGGTCGTCGCCAGATAACCGAGCGCTCCGGCGATTGCGCGCCCCTGCGGACAGCTTTTGTTCTCCGGCCAGCAGAACAGCTGCGGGGTAACGCCCAGACGCGCCTGAAAGGCAGTGCGGCAGGCGGTCAGATCGCCTTCGATCCGGTGCACCAGATCCGCTTCGCTTTCCCGCCGCCCCTCGCGCCAGCCGCGTTCGGCCAGTGCCAGCCCCGACGCCGGAATGGGGCTGCCCAACGCCACCGCCACCGGCGCTGCCATGCGGAACCAGTCATGCTTGGGTCCCGGCGTCGCCGCCCACTGCATCCAGGCGTTTCGGCGCCAGTTATCGGCATCGAGCATGCCAAGGGTCGCGGCGGATACTGGCACTCGGGCATGGCCCACGCCATGCGGCTCCACTTCGAACCCGGGTTCGGCTTCCAGCTCGGCAAGCTCGGCCCAGCGCATGTAACCGTCGGACGGCCCGTCCCGGCGCACCGTTTCACCAGGTTCGATGAAATCGAGCGACGGAAAAAAGGTCGCGGCAAAGCCATGCGTGCGCAGCATAGGTGCGGCATAGCGGTGATTGTCGAGATAGCCGTCGTCGAAATGCAGCGCGACGCTCCCTGCCGGAACCCCCTGCCCGGCCCGCCGCTGCGCGATCAGCGCGCGGCTGCCGATCACATTCACGCCCATCGCCTGCAGCGTGCGCAGGTGCCGGGCGAAGGTGTCGGGATGCACCGCGATCTCCCGCGACCAGGGCAGCCAGCCCGGCGACGGGCTCATTGAATGATAGGTCAGGATCGCCACGCCGGGCGGCGCTATCATCCAGCGATGACCGAGTGCGAGCGCGCCCAGGACCGTCAGCACGGCAAGCGCGGTTCCGGCGACCCCGGGCAGCGCGGCCATTGCAATCGCGGCAACTGCCAAGCCGCCGGCAAGGGCTGCCAGCCAGCGCAACACGCGCGCGCGCCGCTCCGCCTTGCGCGTCACGGCTGCTTCGCCCTGGCGCGATGTGCATTGCGCCACGCCTTCACGCGCGCGCGTGCCCGATCGCGAAAAAACAGGATCGTGCCCAACAGCCCGGGTGCGAACAACGTGACACGGTACAGCGTCTCGCAATCGTCGGTGAAGCGCAGCTTGTAGCCAGCGGGGGTCATGCCGTTGCCCATCTGGTCGTAGCGATCGATATCCGGCTGCGCGAAACAGTGGCGAAGGTGCAGCGCGGCGGTGACATAGCCCAGCGACAGGTCGGCGAAACGCTCGTCATAGGCGACCTTGAGCACGAACAGCCGCCGCCCGCCGAGTATGGCATATTCGAACGCCACCAGCCGATCGCCATCCCACAGAAGGGCCAGGCGCAGCGCACCGGCTGCGGCGGCGTTGCGCGCGAGTTCGGTATAAAAGTGCTCGGTCGCGGCATCGTCCTGCACGGCGGTTCCACCCGCGCCCTTCCATCCCGCCTGTTCCAGCGTGAACATGCGCTGCAACAGACCGCTGGAGGCGGGATCGTCGCGCCGCACTTCGAATCGCATCGCCATGGCGCCGGTCGCCTGCGCTTCGTCGCGCCGCAGCCGCTGGCGGAAACGCCTGCTGCGCGCCGCCAGCCACGCGTCATAGCTCCCCCGGCAGTCGATCACCGGCGTCAGCGCATGCGGCGCGACGATCTGGCGATGGCTGCCCCGCCAGCCCATCGCCGCCGCCAGCAGCCGCGACTCGGCATGGAGATAGCTCAGCCGCACCAGCGCCGCGTCGGTCAAAAGCCGCTTCGGCAGATCAGGCGGCACCGCGCACGCCCGCGCGACGTCATAGTTCACGCTGTGCGGATTGGTGGCGCTGGACAGCACGCGATAGCCAAGCGGCCCCAGCCGCTCGCGGCCATCGACCAGCGTCAGTCCGTCGCGCTGGAAAGCGCCGCCAAAGGCCGCTTTCCAGGCGTCGAACCAGCCATCTTGCAGGTGAAACGCTTCACCCGTTTCCGTTGCCAGCATTTAACCACTCTGAAATCGGCTGCCAGTAACCGGGGACTACTACGCCGTTGACCAATAATTCGTGAAGATAAGGGACTGGCTTCCGTAGCCGCTATGACCATCGAGTCCCATCTCGCACCCATGCTCGAGGCGCAGGACGCTGCCGCCTTCGACGCGTTCGTGCGCGAGAGCCCCTTTGCCGCCTATCAGCAATCGCGTGCCTGGCCGCTGGCCGCGCCCGCGCATGACCGCCGCCAATGGCGCTATTTCCTGTGCCGGGAGCACGGCGCTGTCATCGGGGCCGCCGTGATCCGCTGCACCCGATTGCCGATGGGCCTGTGGATGGCCAGCATCCAGCGCGGACCGGTGGTGCACGATGCCGAGCGGCTGGCCAGCGTGCTGCGCGAACTCAAGCGGGCGCTGCGCCGCAGCGGTTGCTGCCTGGTGCATATCGGTCCCCGCGTGCGCGGCCGTGCGCTGCCGCCGATGGCCGAGGCGATGCGCGCGCAGGGGTTCGCGCCCCTTTTGGCGGCCGATCAGGCGCTGCATCACGTCACCGGAATCGTCTGGCTCGACAAGCCCGAGGCGGAGATCCTCGCCGGCTTCAAGCAGCGCACCCGCCGGGCACTGCGCGCCGCCGAAAAGGCCGGGGTCACCGTACGCGCGGTCGATGGCCCCGCCGACCTCGAACGCTATCAGCAGCTGCTCGACGCCTTCGCTGCGGCGCGCCCCGATTATGACATGCGCGGCCAGCCTGATGCCCACGGCCAGGCGATCCTGGTGGAGCGGCAGGGCGGCGCCCTGCTGCTGGCCGAGCGCGACGGCGTGCCGGTGGGCGCTCATGCCTTTGTGGTGCAGGCGGACGAGGCGATCTGGCTGTCGCTCGCAACGCTCGACCGCGACGGCGCGTCGCCCGGCTACCCGCTGCTGTGGGAGGGAATGCGCCGCGCCCGTGCGCTCGGCTGCGTCGGCTATGATCTCGCCGGCATTCCGCAAAGCGACCCACAAGATCCAGGTGAGGCAGGACGCATGCAGTTCAAGAACGGGTTCGCGCCGCACCGGCGTATCATGCCGCCCATGCAGGGCGCCGGCTTCGGCCCGATGCCCCAGATGGTGATCCTGGGCGCGCGGCGCGCCTTCCGCACGCTGCGGCGGCTGCGGGGTGCGGCCCATGGCTGAGTCGTTCGTCGCCCGGCTGCGCCGCCGCGCCGCCCAGCAGGGCGTACGCCGGACGCTCGCCAAACTCTGGGGCGACCATGTGTTCCGCCACAGCGAAAGCGTGATCCTGGAATGCAATCCCGAGTTGCTGCGTGCGGGGGATCCCCGCGCAGCCGAAGGCATCGAGTTCCTGACGCTGCGGCGCGGCGACGCCGTCCCGCCCTTATGTCCGTGGCTGGCGCATCGCCGCGGCGATTTCGACGCGATGCTGGCAGACGGCAAGCTCGGCCTGTTCGTGCTGCGCGACGGTGTGGCGGTGGGCTGCGTCTGGGTGTCGATCGAGGATCATCACGATCCAAAGGCGCGCGAGCATTACCGCGTCGCGCCCGGCGAAGCCTATCATTACAGCTTGCTGGTCGAGCCCGAAGAGCGCCGGCGCGGGACGTCGATGGCCTTTTCACGCTATTTCGTCTCGAGCCTGCGCAGCCTGGGCATTCAGCGCCAGTTCGGCGTGGTCGATCGCGCGAACCGCGCTTCTTATCAGGTGCTGTCGCATTTCGGATACCGCGAGTGCGGCGTCCGGGTGCGGCATTTCTACCTGCTGCATACGCGCTGGACGCGTGTCTCAAGCTATGCCGGGACCCTCGGCCTCTCCGAACCACGCCGGCGGCGGCGCGCATGACGGCGGACGCGGCTGGCGTCGCGCCGGTACGGAATTCCAAACGGACGCTGGTCCGCTCCGCAGGCGTGGTTGCGCTGATCCGCGGGCTCGACTTCGGCCTCTCGTTCCTCGTCTCGGTGCTGCTGGCCAACCGCTTCGGTGCGTCGGGCCAGCTCGATGCTTTCTTTCTCGCGCGGCGCACCACGGTGGGCATCGCCGACACCATCCGCAAACTGGTCGGCCAGGTCGTGCTGCCGCCGGTGATCGCTGCGATGGACCGCGGGATCGCGCCCAGCGTCCACCTCCTTCCGCGCCGCTCCGCCTGGTTCCTGGCGACCTTCGCGCTGGTGATGCTCGCGGGCATGCTGGTGCCGGGCGTGCTGGTCTCCTTCTTCGCGCCGGGCTTCCAGGGCGCGCAGCACAGCCTTACCGAAACGATGATGCGGATCATGATGCCGCTGCTGCCAATCGCGGTGGTGGCCTCGCTGCTTGCCGCGATCCTTCAGGCACGACGCAAATATCTGCTCAGCGAAGGCACCAACCTGGTCCAGCGCGCGATCCTGGTGCTGGTCCTCGCGCTGTTCATCCCCCCGCTCGGCATCGTCGCCGGGGCGTGGACGATGCTGGTCAGCGGCGTGGTCGGCTTCCTGATCCTGCTCGCCGGCGCCTGGTCGATCGTCCGGCCACGCGTGACGGCAGCCCCCTCCCTCCCCGCGCAGGACGCCGCTCCGGTGCGGAGCCAGGGCCTGGCCGCCGCGATCGTGATCAATCTGTACTTTCAGGCTTGCAGCCTGCTGGATTTCGGCTTCGCGTCGACAACGCAGGGCGGCGGCGTCGCGGCGCTGGAATATGGCGCACGGCTGGTCTCGCTGGTGCCCGGCCTCGTCATGTCCAGCCTTGCCACCGTTCTCGCACCTGAACTGATCCGTGCAGTCCAGCAAAGTGACCGCGCCCAGGCCGCGGCAGGCATTCAGCGGTTCCAGCGGATTTCGCTGTTCGCCCAGCTTCCGGTGTCGGTCGGCATGATGCTCGGCGCGCCGCTGATGGTCAGCGCGCTGTTCGGCCATGGTGCGTTCGACGCGACGGCTATCGCCACCGCAGCCGCCTGCACCGCCGGCTATGCCGCCGCCGCGATCTTCCTGGCGCCGATGAGCGCGATCACCTCGGCCATCTATGCCGACCCGCACGCTTCATCGCTGAGGGACCTCACCATCGTCGCGGTGGTGGGCCTCGCGATCCGCGCCGCCACCCTCGCAGTCGCCACCCCGCTATGGGGCGCGGCCGGCATCGCCTGGGGCGCAGCGATTGCCACGGCCCTCATTTTCGGCGTCGCCCAGATAGTGGCCGTCCGCCGCTTCTACCATTTCCACCTCGCCGCGCAGATCGCCGATCTCGCCCGCAGCGCCCTGTGCGCGGGGCTGGCCGCGCTCGCCGGATGGGCATTGCTGCGCCTTTGCCCGGAACCGCAAATGGTGGTGACCGAACTCGCCATGCTCACCGCGCTCGGCGGGCTTATCGTTCTAGCCTATCTCGCCGCGGCGGTGATGCTGCGCGTGCCCGAAGTCGCCAATCTGCGCGAGATCGCCCACGCGCTCACCGCCAAGTTCCGCCGCCGCGCATGACCCCGCGCCGCGTCGCCTTCCTGCTTCCCCATTTCCGCACCGGCGGCGCGGAGCGGGTGGTGCTCAACTGGATCGGGGCACTCGACCGCACCCGCTATCAGCCGGTGCTGATGCTCGGCCGCGAGGAAGGCGCGTTTCTCGACTTGCTCCCCGGCGACGTGCCGCGGATCGCGCTGGGCGGTGGCCGCGCGCTGCTGCGCCCGCTGCGGATCGCTCGAGCCCTTGCCGGTCATCGCATCGACATCGCTTATTCCGCCACCAGTGCGATGAACCTCGCGCTGCTCGCCGCGCCTACGCGCGTTCCCCGTATCGTCTCCGAGCATACCTCGCCCGGCGCGTTCCGGCAGGAGATGAAGTGGCCTTGGGCGCGGGCGCTGGCCACGCGTTTTCTCTATCGCCGCGCCGCCGCCGTCGCCGTTCCGACGCACGCGATTGCCGACGAACTGTCGGCCCCGCGCGTTCACGTCCTCCCCAACCCGGTAGTGCGCGCCGTCCCGCGCCAAGTGCCGCGCCGGTCGCCTGACGGGGCCCGGCTGATCGCCGCCGGCCGCCTCGTACAGGCAAAGGGTTTCGACACGCTGATCGACGCGGCCGCCTTGCTCGCCGCCCAAGGCGTCGCCTTCACCCTCGCCATCCATGGCGATGGCCCCTTGCGCGACGATCTTCAGGCTCGCATCGACTCGCATAGCCTTGGCACCCGGGTAGCGCTCATGGGTCAGAGCGCCACCTTGGCGGTCGCGTTCCGCGAAGCCGATCTGCTCGTCTCCTCCTCGCGCCGTGAGGGCTTCGGCAATGTTCTTGTGGAAGCCATGGCTGAGGGCCTGCCCGTTCTCGCCACCCGCGCGGGTGGACCGGAAACCTTTATCGACCACGGCGTGAACGGCTTCCTTGCGCCTGCGAATGACGCCGCGGCCTTGGCCGAGGCAATCCGGGCGCTGCTCGCCGATCTCCCTCGCCGGCTCTTGGTCCGATCCGCCGCGTTGGAGACCGCCCGCGCCTATGACGTATCGGCCTCGACCCAGGCATTCACCGCCTTGCTCGACACGATCCTGACACCGTCAACAGCACCTTAAGAGTAAAGTTACATAGGCAGTTCATAGAAGATGCGACTATTTTCCTGCGAGGCACTGATGCGCCGCCGTCTTCTGTCCGCGAGCCTGCTCGCGCTGACCATTACCGCCTGTGCCGGGCCGGTGCGCTATGCGCCGGCGCCCGAGGTCGCGCTTACGCGCGGGTCGCTCGATATCGCGCGTGAGGCGACCCGCATGGTAGAGGATCGGCTGAACCAGGATGGCGACTTTCACGCCGGCGACCTCGTGCGGCTGAGCTTCCCCTACATGCCGCAACTCAACAGCGATCAGCGGGTACAGCTGTCGGGCGCGATCAGCCCGCCCTTGCTCTCGCCTATTTCCACGCGCGGCACCACCGCGGCTCAGCTTCAGGCGCGGCTGGAGTCGTTGTACCGCGCCAAGTTGACTCGTCCGGAAGTTTCGGTCGCCTTGCTCGAATATAACCGCCCGCCGCCCCCGCCTGAGATCTTCGTGCTCGGCGAAGTCGTGAAGCCGGGCAACTTCCCCTATCGCGACGGCACCACCCCGTTCGAAGGGATCGCCCGCGCAGGCGGCGGCAATCGTGACGCGGACCTCTCCCGCGTTGTCGCGCTGACTCCGGTCGGGGATCAGCTGGAAGCACGGATGCTCGACCTGTCGGCGACATTGCATGGCAGCCAGCGGCCGATCGACTATCTGCCGCCCTATACCATCCTGATCGTGCCGCCGACGGGCATCGCCCGCGACGTCGACCGCGCCCGCCAGATCCGCCAGATCATCGGCTTCAACGGCGTCAATCTCGGCTCGTCCGTCACGCTGATCCAGCCCTGATGAGCCTGGGCCTCACTTATCTGCGCATCGTGCTGTCGCGCTGGCGTCTGGTCCTCGGGTCGATCGTGCTGTGCACGGTGGCGGCGTGGGCGTTCAGCGCGCTCTACCTCGCGCAGAAGCCCAAGTTCGAAGCGGCCGCTCGCCTCAACATCGTGCCAACGCCCGAGGAATTGAACTATGCCACGCGCTTCGTGCGCGGCTCCACCTTCGATGGCGGCAGCGTGCTGCTTGGCACCTATTCCGAGTTCGCCCATACCCGGCCCGTCGTCGAGCCGATCGTGGACCGCTATGTCGCCGAGCAGGCTGCTGCATCGGGCATGAGTGTGGATCGCTGGATCGCGGCCAATTCGAACCCGCCCGGCTTCTCGCCCGGCCGCATCCTTTCGATCCTGAACTATGGCCAGGCGCCCAGCGTGCCGCTGCGCGAAGACCTGATCCAGGCCGTGATCGAAGGCACCACGATCGAGAATGTCGAGGGTACCTATCTTGTCCGTCTGAGCGTGGAATGGGAGGACCCCAAATCCGCTGCCTGGTTCGCCAATGCATTGTCTGGCGCCATTATCGCTCATGCCGAAGAGGCTTCGCGCAAGACCGGTCAGCAGCTCGCCACCACCCTGGAGGCCCGGCTCGATCAGAAGCGCGCCGAGCTTGCCGGCGTGCTCAAGCAATCGCGTGACTTGAAGTCGGGCATCGGCGTCGTCGACATCGACCGCCAAAAACAATCGCTACTCGAAGCCCGGCTGCTCGAACAGGCGCAGCTGACCACCGATCGGGCGACCCTGGATTCCGCGCGCATCCAGGTCGCGGCGCTGCGCAGCCAGGCTAATGGCAAGCTGTCGAGCGCGCAGCAGACGCTGGAACAGACCATCGCGGTCGAGGGGCCGCGCGCAGCCGGTCTCGCGCGCAGCGTCGCCGTGCGCACCGCACGGATCGGCCAGATCGAAAAGCAGATCGCGAGTCTCGGCGGCTCGGAGGATCGAGTGAAGGCGCTCGACGACCGCGCAACCGCACTTCAGGCCGAAGTCGCCGCGCTTACCGAGCGCGTGAGCTTCAGCCGGACCGAAAACCTCGTCAACGGCCCGCGAATCCAGCTGATCGAGCGCGCAACCCCGCCGCTGGTGCGCAGTTCGCCAAAAATCTTCTTCAACACCGTGTTCGGCTTCATCGCCGGCTGTGCGCTCGCCGCGTGCCTGTTGCTGCTGCTCGGCCCCCGCAAGCCCCGGATCGAATTCGAGGAAGCGGAAGTGCTACCCGCAACGGCGATCCCGGCGTCGCCGCCGATCGAGGCCTTGCCGCCGGAGCCCGCCCCCGTTCGCCAGCTGCCCGCCGATCACCCCTCGCCATTCCGCCTGCCCCGCCCCGCCAATGGCGTGTCCTACACGCCCGACGAGATTGTCGGGCTGACCGGGCCTTTGAACCACTGGCTGGCGGAGCCGCTGGCGCCTGACAGCCGTCCGGTGTTCGTCGGGGGAGTCGGCGGTGATCTCGACGCGAAATATCTTTCCCAATTGCTCCACGGCTTGCTGCGCCGCGCCGGCGCCGCACTCCAGATCATCGACGCCACTCAGAGCGAGGTACATTGGGACGGACCGGGCAAGCCGTTCGTCTATCTGGGCGGGCTGGCCGGCAGTGCTCGGCCCGAACTTCTCGCGCATCTGCCTGCCGACGGGCATCTCGTCCTCGCCGGCGGCGACGCGGCGCAGCCGGACTGGCGAAGCCGCGCCGAAGACGCGCCGGCGCAGGGCGCCTATGTCGTCGCTTTCGATCGCTGAGCCCGCCGCCCGGGCACCCGACGCGGAGGCGATGCGGTTCCTGGCGATGGTGCCGCTGCTTGTCTATGCGGTGCTCGGCCAGCTCGACGCGGTGGGCAACCGGCTGTCGGCGCATCTGCCGATCGGCACCACCGAACTGACCCTCGCCGCGCTGCTCGGCGCGACTTTGCTCGTCTGCCTGCTGCCCGAAGGCCCGCAGCGCCGCGTTCGTGGCGCCACCGGCGTTCGGCTGATCGCCATGCTGTTCTGGTGGGCGGTGTTCAGCTGGACCCTGTCCCGGCACAAGGATGCCGGCCTCAGCTATCTGATCCAGCTCGGCATTGCGATCCTGCCCGGCCTCTGCACCCTGATCATTGTCGACCGTCCTGGGCGGCTGCGCCTGATGCTTTGGGCGATCATCGGCGCGGGCACAGTGTCGGCGGTGATCGTCCTGATCGAGACGCGCACCGGCGGGCGCATCGTGTCCACGTCCATCGCCGCGACGACCGCGGGGTTCGAGGGCGTTGCGCGCTCGGCCGGGGGATCGGACGAGAACCCCAGCACTGCCGCGCAGATGCTGCTGATTTCCGTGGCGCTGGCGCTCGGCCTGCTGTTCGCGGGTGAGCGCCGGTTCCGCCTCCCGCTGCTGGGCTTTGTGGCGATCGGGGCTGCCGCGCTGGTCCTCGGCGGCGCGCGTAGCGCGGTGCTGGGGCTGGGCGCCGCCCTCGCGCTGATCGTCTGGCGCTTCCGCCACCGTCCTTTCTTTCCCCTGCTGATCGTCGGCGGGATCGTGGCGCTGATCGCGGCGATCCCCTTCCTGCCGCCCACGCTGCTCGACCGCTTTGCCGCGATCGGCAACTTCGCGCAGGATCAGACCCTGTTCCGCCGCATCACCTACCTGCGGATCGGCGCCGATCTGATCGAGCATTCCCCCATATGGGGTGTGGGGCCCGGCAACTTCCCACTATATTATGTGACCGACGCCTATCGCTGGATGCCGGGACGCGAGCCGTTTCCGCGTGAACTTCACAACACCTATCTCGACGCCGCCACTGAATACGGATTGGTCGGCTTCCTCATCTTCGCTGCTCTCTTGGCGTACGCGCTGCTCTCCGCCACGCGCGCCACGAGTGCGCTCGACCCGATGCTCGCCGCGTGCGGCTATGCGCTCAGCATTGCGCTCGCCGCTTTGCTGGTCGGGTGCTTCTTCATGCCGCACAAGGACCTGCGCTATCTGTGGCTGCTGCTTGCGCTCGCGATTCAGGCCGGGCGGTTGCGCGCCGCCGAAGGGACCTCGCCGTGAAGCTTGCCGTCATCGTTACCGAATTTCCCAAGTCGACCGAGACCTTCATCTATCGCGACCTAGTCAAGTTCGTAGAGGCCGGGGTGGATGTTCGCCTATACCACCTCACGCCGTTCCGGCGCGATCAGACGCTGCATGGCTTCGCCGCGCCGCTGAAGGAGCGCGCCGTGGATCTGCGCTTCTGGCAGCCCCGCGCCCTATTTCGCGCGCTGCTACGACGCCCCCGCTCCCTGATCTCCGCAGTGGCGCGGATGCTTTGGGCCTATCGCCACCACCCCAAGATTGCCGCCAAGTCGCTTGCCTTGGTGCCAAAGGCTCTGGCCATCGCCGAAGACGCGCGCGCGTTTGGCGCCAGCCATGTTCACGCGGAGTTCGCAGGCCACCCCGCCACCGCAGCCTGGATCGGGCGACACGCCGGAGGCTTGCCTTATTCGGTCAGCTGCCGCGCCCATGACATCTTCCGCACCCAGGCGCTGCTTGCCGAAAAACTGGGCGAAGCAGCCGCGATCCGCACCGTCAGTAATTTCGGCCGTGCCTTTTTACGCGAGCGGATCCCGGCCATCGCCCACCTCCCCATCGACGTCATTCACTCAAGCGTCGATGTCGGGCGCATCGTGCCGGTCGATACGATGTCGAGCACCACTCCGTTCCAAATCCTCTATGTCGGCGCGCTTGAGCCCAAGAAGGGCGTTGACCACCTCCTCGACGCGCTGGTGCTCGCCGCACCGAAGCTTGGGGACTGGACCTGCCGCCTGATCGGCCACGGTCCGGACGCCGAGGCGCTCTGCAGCCGCGCCGCTGCGCTCGGCCTAGGGGACCGCGTCCGCTTTCTCGGCATGCAGCCGTTCGAAGCGGTGGCCGAGGCGTATCGCTCCGCCAGCGTCTGCGTCGCGCCCAGCATCATCGGCCGCAATGGCCGTCAGGAAGGCATTCCCAACGTGATGATCGAAGCGCTCGCTTATCAGCGTCCCGCGATCACCACCGCCATATCCGGCATTCCCGAGCTGATCCGCCACTGCGACACTGGGCTGCTGGTGCCGCCCGGCGATCCCGCGGGGCTCGCCGAGGCGCTATTGCGCGTGCACCGCGATCCCGAAGCGGCACTGGCGATGGCTCGCCGTGGCCGCGCACATGTCGCGATGGAATTCGATCTTGCCGTGAATACGCGCCGCCAACTCGACTTGTTCTTCCCCGGTCGAACGCCTGCAGCGTTGGTTCAATAGGCCTCGCGGCCATTGTGCTGGCCGCCCAGCCGCCGAAAGGTCCGGATCGCGCCCTTCGCCAACCGGTGCGCCGCGATCTTCGCCGCATCGGCCCCCGGATGCGTTCCAGGCGCTGCCGGCGAAAGGCCGAACGAGCGCAGCCGACGGTTGACGCGATGCAGCCGCGCCTCGCCATCGCTTGCCCGCGATCGCCAAGTGATGCTGAACGAGACCGAGCGCTCCGGCCCGTTCTGCACCCAGTGGGGCGCCTTGACGGGCACATGGACCGCGTCGCCCGGCCCCATCGCGAAATCCTGCGCCTTAGGGTCGAATTCGGGATCGTGGCGCATGTTGCGATGTGCCCCACCGCGATGAAACGCCTCGTGCATGCCTTGGGCGACGATATCGGCATCATCTGCCGGATAGACCCGCATGGTCTTGCTGCCGGCGATCTGAAGCAGGATGTTGTGCTCGGGATCCATGTGGAAGGGAGTCACGGCATTGGGTGACGACAGGAATACGAAGGCCTCGCGCCGCTGATAGGCGCCGGTCGCCGGCTCCACCACCGGCGCGATCTCCGCTAAGCAGGCGTCGATCAACGCCGCATAAGCCGGATCGATGTCCACCTTCTTCAACACCATCCAGCAGCCATTCTGTTCGATGGTGCGGACGATCTCGCCCACCGGCATGTCGGCCTGGTGGATGCCGGCCGGATCCTGGTCGACCTTCAGGTTGCCGAAGCTGTGCTCGACATGACTGGCGGGCAGCCGCTCGGCAAGCCGCGCCAGCTCCTCCAGCGCGAACAGCGGATGATGGTGCAACTGGTGCCGTACCGCAGCCGGCGATCCTGGATACGCCGCTGCGAAGGCGGAAAGCCCATCGGGCGCAAAGCATGCTTGCATGGTCATGGCCGTCATCCTGCCGTTGTGGAGGTAAGCGATCCATCGGCGCGCTGCCGCATCCGGGCCATTGCCGCGCACAACAGGCGTGAGCCAAGGCTCTCGAACGGAATGGCAAGCGACACGATCCGGCGCCGATCGGGCCAGATCCGATTGATCATGGGGTGGTCGGCGCGGGCACAGCTATCCACCTGCCGCAGGTCGCGCACGTCCAACGCATGGCGCAGATATTCCATCTCAATCAGCACGCCGGGCGAATAGCGCGCCCAATCCTCGTCAAACGCGATCTTGAGCTGGAACGCTTCGTCGCCGCGCTCCAAATTGGCGAGCATTGCGATCGTGCGATCACCAACCCTCATTCGATGGAAGTCCAGGGTTCCTGCGCGATTGGCGGCGTGAAGGATGGTGCGGAAACATCGTTCGGTCGCCGGATCAGCATTCGCGGCAACCCCTTCCCGGCCCTTCCATCCCGTGGCCTCCAGTTCGAACAGCGTGTCGATCCACGGGTCCACGGACTCACGGGGTGCGAGGCGTTCGAAGCTCAGCGCCCCGTGTTCGCCCAGGCGAGCGCGAAGGCGGCGATGCTCCTTCAGCACCTTGGGGCGGACATGCGCCACCGCATGCGCCTCGCTGGAAAGGCCGCGGTTCAGCACCGCTCGGCCATAATCGCGTGTGACATAATGGCTGCGCCCTGCGTCGCGCAGCACGGTCAGCAACGCCAACGTCGAAGGGCTGTCGCCATCCAGCGCCGACAACCGCAGATACTGCCCAGGCATGCGCGCGAGCACCGGCAGCGCTGCTCGCCAAAAGTTCCGCTCCGCCCCGGCGTGCACCAGCGGCTCGCCAAGCGCGCGGACCCGTTGGTCCCAATTCTCGACGCAAACCGCCACACCACGCTTGCGCCGCGTAGCGACGGGCAACAGCCCGGCTAACGCCCCGCTTTCCGAATGGCGCACCAGCAGCAGCTGCGGCACTTGCGCTTCGGGCAGATCGAGGCACGCTGCCAGCGCTTTGCGCCCATAGAACGGGTTCGCCGTCCCCGCGGTCTTCGCAAGCGCATCCCACGCATCCGCCACGACGGGATCGTCGACTGCCGCGCGCTCGCAGATGAAGGTGCCGCCCAATTAAGTCACTCGCCTCTGTCCACCGAGGCAAGCCTAGGGCCCAATACTGAGGATAAGATTTACGCTGGCTGCGGTTGAACAGAAGCTTCAGCGGATGGGCTTCATTTCAGGCAGGCCACCTACAGCATGTACATCAATTTCCGCCATCCCGTTTCCGCTCTGACAACAGCGGCAAGCTCGCTCGGCAGGGCGCTTGATCAGCGCCGCAAGACGCCGCCGCTCCTTGCGGTTGGGTTGGGTAGCCTCGCTGTGCATCACGCTCCTCGCTTTCGTCGTAATCGACAAACCGAACGCCCTTCGCATCGTTCCGGCGGTTGCGTCGGCCCCGGGCGATCTGGCTTGCGGAAGCGCGGCACTTGGGCGAGCATGCTGTCACAGGGGAGATACCGACGATGAAGCCGTTCCTGATCGCGCTCGCGACCACGATTGCCACGCCCGCGCTGGCGCAGATCCCGCCGGCGCGACCCACCACGCCCCAGACGACCTATATTCAGGCCGGCACGCTGCTCGACCGCCCCGGCCGTCCGCCGCGCGGCAACAGCACCATCATCGTACGTGACGGCAACATCGCTGAGGTCCGCGACGGGTTCGCCCCGCCCGAAGCCGGCGCCGCCCTGATCGATCTGCGCGACGCATTCGTCCTGCCCGGGCTGATCGACATGCATGTCCACCTTTGGGGGGTCGGCGGTGATCCGATGCGGGCGCGGCTGGAGGCGCTGACACGTGACCGCTTCGACAATCAGATGACGGCGGTTGCCAACGCGAAGACCACGCTTGCGGCGGGGTTTACATCGGTTCGTGATCTGGGCGGCGATCCACGCGGTATCCGTGCGCTGCGCGACGCGATCGATGCCGGGCTGGTCGATGGACCAACCATCACCAACGCCGGCGAGATGATCTCAGTGACGGGCGGGCATGGCGACGATGGCAACGGTCTGGCGGAGGAATTTGCCGACATGGTCCACGCCAAGGAGATCAACCTGTGCGACGGTCCCGATAATTGCCGCCGCGCGGTGCGCGCGCAGGTGGCGCTCGGCGCCCGCGTCATCAAGTTCGCGGCGACAGGTGGCGTGCTCTCCAACGTGAGTGGCGGACTTGGGCGCGCGATGACGCCCGAGGAGATGCGCGCGATCATCGAAACAGCGCATGCACTCGGCCGCAAGGTCGCGGCTCACAGCCACGCGACCGAAGGCACGCGGGCCGCGCTTGAGGCAGGTGTCGACTCCATCGAACACGGCACCTTCCTGGACGATGAGACCATCAGGCTGTTCAAGGCCAAGGGCGCCTATCTGGTCCCGACGGAGATCGCGCCTGTCGCCGCGCTGGCGCAGGCGCGCGGCGGCGCCCTGCCGCCCGCGACGATCGTAAAGGCAGAGGAAGCCGCTGCTGCCATGGCCGCCAATCACCGCCGCGCCTATGCCGCAGGGGTGAAGGTCGCGTTCGGAACCGATACCGGGGTGTCGAAGCACGGTGATAATGCCACCGAATTCGCGCTCCTCGTCCAAAACGGCTTAACCCCCAGCCAAGCCATCGCCGCCGCGACGATCGACGCCGCCGACCTGCTCGGCCGTAACGACATAGGCACACTTGCCCCCGGGAAGACTGCCGACATAATCGCGGTGACCGGCTACCCGCTTCAAGACGTCACACGCCTGGAACATGTCGACTTCGTCATGCACCGGGGGATCATCGCGAAAGGACCCGCTAGGGTCGCAAACCGTTAGGGCTCCATGCCTCACGCGAGCAAAATAGTTCACCCCGCTGGTCCCGACGCCCCGCACGCCTTCGACATCATTCCGTTGAAGCCGCGCAACGGGACCTTGGATGCCAAATGTCCAGTCTGTCATGGCTATGGCGAATGGAACACCGAGATCGACCTGGTCAGCTTCCGCTGCAAACGGGCGGTCTGTCCCCGCTGCATGGGCGCCGGATGGGTCGAAACCGGCAGTGATCCGATCGGGATGCCCGACATCGAGCTGTCGCCGAAGGGCCAACCCGAATGGGTGGTGCGCTACGTGCCTGGTGAGGATGTGGCGGATGAGAGCATTCCGGCCGGCAACCTCGCATCGCCCTGATCGGCACGCCTCGGGGTCGCCAGTTCAACCCACGCGCATTATGGGAGCATCGCTTGTCTCGTCTTTTCCAGCGCCTGCGCTCGGCGCGCGCACTCGTTCCCGCCGCCATCATCGCCGCATCGCTGACGGCCACTCCGGGCAGTGCGCAACAGACCCTTCAGCCCGGTCCGCCTCCTGGTGCGCCCGAAACGCCTTTCGTCGATCCGGACAGGGCCTATCTCTTCGCGCACATGACCAAGGCCCGATACGGCGTTCTCCACTACTCGGTCAGCCTTGATGGGCTGCATTGGAAGCGGCTAAACAGCGGAGCCCCCGTCTCGCGCGTTTATCATGGCCATGCCTCAATCGCGCAGGGGGTCGATGGCCGCTACTTCCTGGTCGGCAACAATAGCGACGACGATCGCCTGATCCGGTTTTGGGTCTCCACCGATCTCATCCGCTGGACACCCTACGCCACCTACCAGCCCGATCTGGCGCACATCCCGGGCCTGACCAATGCGCAGCAGCGCATCGGCGCGCCCAAGCTCTTCTTCGACAAGGCGTCCCGCCAGTTCCTGCTGACCTGGCACACCCCGACCGTTCCGGGTTCGAAGGAAGATCCCGAAAGCTATTGGACCAGCCAACGCACCGTCTATGTCGTGTCGGAGGATCTACGCCGCTTCGCCAGTGCCCCCAGGCGGCTGTTCGACTGGAACATGGCGACGATCGATACGGTCATTCAGCCCCGCGAAGACGGCGAAGGCTATTGCGCGATCGTAAAGGACGAACGCTACCCGTCCTATGCATGGACCACCGGCAAGACGATCCGCATCAGCTGCGCGGCCTCGTTGCTCGGCCCGTACCCGCTGCCGGGACCACCGCTCAGCCCAAATTTCCGCGAAGCGCCGACGATCATTCGTGCGCCAAACAATCGCGAATGGCTGCTCTATTACGAGCAATATGCCGGCACCAGCTATGGCCTGTCCAAGGGCCGCAGCCTTGAAGGGCCCTGGTATCAGGTATCCGGCAACACCGGCCAGCCAGACTGGGACCGCTACGCCATGCCCACGGATGTGCGACACGGATCGATGATCCAGATCTCGCGCCGCCAATATGACGCGGTGCTCAAGGCTTTTCCGATGACCGACTAGCGCGGGCGCGGCAGCATCCGTTCCACGGCGAGCACGCCCAGCCCAGCCGCTGCCAGGCACACCGCCAGGAACAGCATCGGCGCGATGTCGCTGCCGGTGCGGTCGCGAATCGTGGGCACCACCGCCTGCGCGACGAAACCGCCCAGATTGCCCACCGAGTTCACTGCGGCGAAGCCCGCGGCTGCATGCGCACCCGACAGGAAACGCGGCGGCAGCGTCCAGAACACCGGCTGTCCCGAGAAGATCGCCGCGGCGGCCAGGCTCAGCAACGCGAAGCGCAGCGTCACATCGGTCACCAGCACGCTCAATACCAGCAGCATCGCACCTGCCAGCGCCGGCCCGGCCGCAAACCACACCTGGTTGCGGAACCGCGCCGCCATTCGCGGTACCCCCCACAGCGCGAGTCCTACAAGTGTCCAAGGGATGATGTTAAGCAAGCCATTGGTGGTGTTCGACACCCCGAAGCTCTTGACGATCGTCGGCAACCAATAGCTGAGGCCATAAGCCGCGAGCGGAAAGCCGATATAGACCAGGCACAGCAGGAGCACGCGGCGGTCGCGCAGCGTGGACAGCACGCCTCCGTGCTCGGCCGCGGCGCTGCCATCGTCCAGCGTGCTCGCCAGCCATGCCTTTTGCTCGGTGCTCAACCAGCGCGCCGCTTCGGGTCCTCGCGGCAGCAGGAAGAACACCGCGGGCGCGAGCGCCACTGCTGGCAATCCAGTCGCCAGGAACACCCATTGCCAGCCCGCCAGCCCGAAGGTGCCGTCCTGGTCCAGCAGCAACCCGCCGATCGCCGCGCCCACTGCGTTGGCGACTGCGCTCGCCAGCATGAACAGCCCCACCGCCCGCGCGCGATGTTCGACCGGAAACCACAAGGTCAGCACGTACAGCACACCGGGAAAAAACCCCGCCTCCGCCACGCCCAGCAGGAAGCGCAGCAGGTAGAACACCGTGGGGTTGGGCGTGAACGCCAGCAGCACCGTGATGATGCCCCATGTTGCCATGATGCGCGTGAACCACACATGCGCGCCAACGCGGTGGAGCAACAAATTGCTCGGTACTTCGAACAGAAAATAGCCGATGAAGAACAGTGACGCGCCTAGGCCATACGCGGCTTCGCTCAGGCCCAGGGCGTCGACCATCTGCAGCTTGGCGTAGGATATGTTCTGCCGGTCGATATACGCGATCATGTACAAGAGCCCCAGAAAGGGCATCAGCCGCCACGTCACTCGGCGAACGGTCGCCTGCCCCACATCCGGCATCTAGGGGTTCCTCCTATTCACGTCTTGTTACCGCTCGCATCATCGTGGCACAAACGCGAAGATCAACCCGTCCGTTGGTCGGATACGGCCACTTTATCGAAGGCAAGCCGCTTGTCCCTGATCCCGCGTCTCGGAGCGTTGCTCGCGCTCTTCCTTCTGACTGCCTGCGCGCCTTCGCTGCACGTCATGTCGTTCAACGTCCGCTACCCCTCCGATCAAGGGCCGCAGCCCTGGGCGGTCCGGCGCCCAGTGATGGTGAACCTGATCCGCGAGGCGCGGCCCGACCTGATCGGCACGCAGGAGTTGTTTCAGCGCCAGGGTGACGATCTGGTGCGCGCGCTGCCCGGCTACCGCTGGTTCGGACGCGATCGCAGAGGCGAGCACGCCGACGAGCATATGGGCATCTTCTACCGTCCCGACCGGCTGCGGCTTGTGCACTCGGGCGATTTCTGGCTGTCCGACACACCCGAACAGCCTGGCAGCATGAGCTGGGGGACCGACCTGCCCCGCTTGGCCAGCTGGGGCATCTTCGACACGCGCGGCGCGCGCCCGCACCGCTTCCTGTTCATCGACACGCATCTGGCGCACCGCGAACAGGATGCCGCTGCGCGGGCGCGGGCGGCTGCACTGATCGTGGGCCAGTTGCCTGTCTTGGCCGGAGATCTGCCCATCATCCTGGCCGGTGACATGAACGCCCGTCCGGACAGCGGCGCCTATCGCGCCTTCGTCGCCGCGCTGGCGGACGCGCGCGAACATGCCGCCCGACGCCGCGGCCCCAAAATGACTTTTCACGACTTCACCGGCGTTCCGGACCGCCGGATCGACTATCTCTTCACCCGCGGCTTCGCCGTCATCGCTGCCGAAACGCACACTTACCATCAAGGGAGCGTCTACCCGTCCGATCACTTCCCGGTATCGGCAACCCTGCGCTTCACCTCTGATCGACGACCAAATTGAACGATCTTGATCCGGGCCGAGAGTGGCGGCATGCTGGCTCGTCAAGAGGCGCTGCCGACCGGCAGACGACCTTTCCATACAGGGGAGAAGGCGATGTCGTCATGTGCATGCCGCAAGGCGAATCTCGCTCCGTCCCGCACGCTCGATCGAGTCGGCACTACCCTGATGCCACTAATCTCGGCCCGAAGCTTCGAGACTTCCAATAGTCCACCACGGCGCAGCCACTTCATCTAGTGCCTGCATTGTGAGGTCTTTCGATCATTCTGGCCACGACGCTGGACACAGCTGGCAGGCGCTGCAATGTTCGGACTGCGCATCCGACACTCATCAGGGCTAACTATACCGATGACCTCCCCCGCCTCGCGCCCTTCACGGGCCGACGACAGACTGCGCCGCCCGCTTCGAAAGCAGGGGTGATGGCACCTGCTCTTCGCACCCGTCCGCGGCTTTCCGGCACCAATCTGGAGCGCGCCGCCGATCATAACCAGCGGGTCACGCTGCATGCCATTCGGGTTTGCGGCTCGCTGACGCGCGTCGAGCTTGCGGGTATCACCGGGCTTACCCCGGCGGCTATCGCCAACATAGCCCGTCGCCTGTTACAGGACGGCTTGATTGAGGAGGCAGGGCAGCAGCGCGGCAGCCGAGGCCAGCCTCCCACCAAGCTCGTCGTCCGGGCAGACGCCTGTTACTCGATCGGCGTCAATGTCGACCGCGACCATGTCACGATCGTGCTTGTCGATTTCGCCGGTCAGATGCTCGCCCGGGTGTCGGAAGAAGTCGATTTCGCCCTGCCCGATCAGGTCCGAGCGCTGTATCGCCGCTCGATCCACGACATGCTGCGCTCGGCACAGGTGGACATCGCGAAGGTCGTCGGACTTGGCGTCGCGGTTCCCGACCAGCTGGGCAGCGTCGACCTACCGGGCCGGCCGCCAGCCTATGCCGCGTGGGAGAGCGTTGACTTTGCGCAATTGTTCGACGAACCCTTCAGCCTCCCGGTCTTCACCGAAAACGATGCCGCTGCCGCCGCGATGGGGGAGATGCAGTTCGGCCATGGCCAGCGGCATGGCAGCTTTTTCTACATCCTTATCTCCTCGGGTCTTGGCGGGGGCTTGGTGATCGATAATGCTTATCTCCGCGGCGCCAACGGTCGCAGCGGTGAGCTGGGCTTCATGCGCGCACTGGACGATGGCGCGGGCGGGGAACAGGTGCAGAAGCTCGTCTCGCTTTCGGGGCTTTCGCGGCATCTGGAGGAGCATGGCTTCGGGCTTCGCGATATGATGCGCAGCACGCCGGCTCCTGAAGCCGAGGCCTGCGTCGAGGCCTGGATCGAGCAGGCGGCAAGGCGCCTCGTGACGCCACTCACAGCGATCAACTGTCTCATCAATCCCGCCGTCATTCTGATCGGCGGGCGTCTCCCCGCCAGTTTGGTGGAGCGGCTGGCGGAACGCGCCAACAGCTTGATGGAAGCGGGGGCCGGCACCCTTCCCGCGATCGCCCCGGTCGCACGGGCCGAACTGTCCCAGGACGCGCCAGCGGTGGGCGCCGCCATCCTGCCTTTCAGCCACTTCCTGCTGCCCAAGCCGGGCGCCTTGTGGAAAGCCCCCGCCGATGGCGCGGGCCTCCGACAGGTGCTCTAGGCTCAGCGCATATTCCACCTTCGTCACCCGGGCTTATAGCCGGCGTTACGGAGGTGGCAGGATGCACCTCCAAAGCCAGCTACGGGCCCGCGTAAATGCCCGGCCCGATCCCGGTAGTCACCTTAACAGAAAACCGTTTGTCGGGGAGAAGATCGAGGCGCAGCTGCGGCGGTGCTCAGGCGGAACTCCGATGCCTCAGCTACCGCCCCCCAGACTTCGAGTGCGCCGTAGAAATCGGGGTGCCGGCCTTATCTCACTCTGGGATCCCGCCGTAGGAAGGCGGACGATCCGCCAGCTTGGTCCCGAACGCTGAAGGCTTCGGCCCCATTTCAAAAACCAACTCGCCGCCCTTGACGAGATCGGCATGCGAGATCCAGTTGCGCGTCCACGGTCGGCCATTCCACCGCACGGATTGCACATAAGGACTGTCCGGACCGTTGCCGCGCGCGCGGACGCGCAGTCTGCGCCCCTGCCCGAGGTCCAGCTCGGCCTCATCGAACAAAGGTGATCCGAACACATAGGTCGCACTGACCGGATCCACCGGATAGAAGCCGAGCGCACTCAGTACGAACCAGGCGCTCATCTGCCCGCAATCGTCGTTGCCAATTACCCCGTCCGGATCGGCCTTGTACATCTCAGTCAGCAGCCGGCGGACCATCGCTTGCGTCTTCCACGGCTTGCCGCAGAACGCATACAGATAGGCGGCGTGCTGATCCGGCTCATTGCCATGAGCATATTGCCCGACCAAGCCGCTGATGTCGGGCGGCGCGTTTTCGGGCAGCGTCGAGGGCCCGTTGAAGAACGCGTCTAGCTTCGCCTCGAACTTGGCCTCTCCGCCGAAATGCTGGATAAGACCATAGGTGTCATGCTGGTTGAGGAAGGTCGCCTGCCAGCCATTCGCCTCGGTATAATCGCGCCACCATGGCTTGGGCATATGGCCGATCTGGATCGGATCGAACGGCGCACCCCACCATTTCCCGTCCGAAAAGCGTGGACGCGCGAAGCCGACCTGCGGGTCGATGACGTTGCGATAGTTGAGACTGCGCTTGCGCAGTGCCGCGGCATCGTCATGCGCGCCCGCCGCGTCGGCCAGCACCGCCATTGCCCAGTCATCATAGGCATATTCCTGAGTGCGGCTGACCGATTCCCACACTTTGTCGGCGGGGATGTAGCCCAGCGCATAGTAATGTTCGCGGCCGAGCGAGCTGTCGCTGTCCTTGAACTTGGGGTCGAACGCGCGGCGGCGGATGTTGGGCCAGGCGGCGGCATAGTCGGCGTCAATGCCCTTTGCTTTGGCTTCGGCCATGATCACTACCGAGTGCCAGCCGATCATGCAGCCAGTCTCAATTCCCTGCAGCGGCCACACTGGCGGGCCATACGGGCTTTGCTGGGTCTGACGGATCAGGTCGCGGGTGAACATCTCCGCATGTTCGGGGCGGATCAACGTCAGCAGCGGGTGCAGCGCGCGATAGGTGTCCCACGTCGAATAGGTGCTGAACGCCGGCGCTTCCGTGGGGGCCTGATGTACCTGCCGGTCCATACCCATGTATCGGCCGTCGCGATCGGTGAAAAGCGTGGGCGCCAGCATCGTGTGGTACAGCGCACTTGCCATGATGGTGCGCTGCGCTGGCGTGCCGCCCTTCACGCGCACGCAGTCCAGTTCGCGCGCCCAGGTTCGCCGCGCCGCAACTGCGGCAGCGTCGAAGTTCCAGTCCGGCGCTTCAGCAGACAGTGCCGCGCGCGCGCCGTCTACCGACACGCCCGACACGCCGGTCTTGATCAGGATCGGCTCGCCGCCGGCCTGATCGAAGAACAACGCGACCTTCAGGCTCTTCCCCGTGACGCTCTTCGCGCTCTTTGCGGCAGGCTTGTCGTCGTCGCCGAAGAACTCAACCCGGTCGGGCTTGCGCGAAAGCTGCATGGCGAAATGGATGTCACGGCCCTTGGCCCAGCGATTCACCTTGCGGCTGCCGGTCAGCATGCCGTCGCTGCCCAGCGCCAGCGACGCGCTCTCGATCAGTGCACCCTTGTCCCATTTGTCCAGGATCATATGAGCGAAGTCGATCAGGATGTGCCCGGCCCCCTGCGGGAAGCGGTAGCGGTGCAGGCCTACGCGTTCGGTCACCGTCAGCTCGGCAGCGACGCCAGACTCCAGCCGCACGCGGTAATAGCCCGGCTCCGCGAATTCATCGGAGAAGCGCTGCCGGTACCCGCCATCCGCGTTATCGAGGGGGCCGGGCTTCAGCTCCAGCTTGCCGCGCGTCGGCACCACCAGCACGTCCAGCATGTCGCCAATGCCGGTTCCGGACAGATGCGTATGACTGAACCCCATGATCGAACCGTCGGTGCGGTGGTAGCCCGAGCAGGCGTCCCAGCGCGCATTGTCGGTGTCCGGTCCCAGCTGCACCATGCCGAACGGCAGCGATGGCCCCGGAAAGGTATGGCCATGCCCGCCGGTGCCGACGAACAGATCGGGCTTTCCCGCCGCGGGCGCCTGTGCCCACGCAGTGCCAGGCACCACGCTGCCGACGAGCGCTAGGCCGGTGCCGGAGAGAAGCTGGCGACGATTGGCGGTGATCATGAACTAAGCCTTCCGGTACAATCAGTATTTTACGTTGAGCAATGCCGGCATGCGGCGCTCAACGTCGAGGATCAGGTCGCCGAACAGGCCATTGGCCCAGGCGAACCAGCTGCGGGTGAACTTCGCGGGATCGTCCTTGTGGAAGCTCTCGTGCATGAAGCCGGTGCCGCCATGGGTTTTCTTGAGCCAGCCAAGGCATTGGCGGATAACGGCTTCGTCATCGCTCACCAGCGCGCGCGTGATGATCGACATCGGCCAGATCATGTCCATGCCGACATGGGGTCCGCCGATCCCCTCGCCCGCACTGCCCGCGAAGAAATACGGGTTGCGCGGGCTCCAGGCAAGCGCGGCGGTGCGGCGGTAGAGCGGATCGCGGCGATCCGCAGCCCCGAGCAGCGGTAGCGCCGACAGGCTTGGCACATTGGCGTCGTCCATGAAGATGGCATCGCCATATCCATTCACCTCAAACGCCCAGGTCTGGCCGTCGGGCATCTTGCCGTGTTTCTCCAGGGCGTCCGAGACGACCGACGCCAACGCTTCGGCTTCCACCGCGCCCTCGACATCCCCCCGTGCCTCGCGCAGCACCGTCGCCAGCATCCTTAGCGCCGAAACCGCGAACAGGTTCGACGGGATCAGGAAGGGAAACACGCAAGCATCGTCGGACGGGCGGAACCCCGAATGGATCAATCCAACCTTCTTCGTGGGCGAACCAAGACCGCCAAACATCAGCGTCTCGGTGGGCGAAGGATCGCGCCGCTGAAAGCGGTAGGATCCCGGCCCGTCGATCCGCTGCTGCTCCTTAAGCGTCGCTACGGCTTGTTTCATACCGCTCGCCCAGAAATCGTCGAACGGGGCCTTGTCGCGCGTCGCCGACCAATAGGCATGCGCCAGCCGCATCGGGTAGCACAGAGAGTCGATTTCCCATTTCCGCTCGGCAACGCCCGGCTTCATCTCGGTCAGATCGTTGACCGCGCCCAGGTTCGACTTGGCAGTCGCTTCCTTCATGAACGCGTTGGCGTACGGGTCGACCAAGATGCACCGCGCCTGCCGCTGAAGCGCGCCATGGAACAGACGCCTCAACGCCTTGTCCTTGGGCGTCAGGTGCACATAGGTTTGAAGCTGCGCCGAACTGTCGCGCAGCCACATCGCGTTGATGTCGCCGGTGATAACAAAGGTATCGGGCTTGCCGTCCAGGGTGCCAGGCTGGACCGTGGTGTCGAGAGTGTTGGGGTAGCAATTCTCGAACAGCCAGGCGAGCTCCGGGTCGGCGATCTTCGCCTTCACTCGCTTGATCTCGGCTTCTACGGCGGGGCTGGTGAAGGCGCGCTTCTCGCGCGGCGGGCGCTGCGATACGAAGGGTGCGGCAAAAGCGGGTGCAGGCATCAGCGCGGTGAGCGCGAGCGCGCCGGTGCCGGCGACCAGATCACGACGGGTGATGTTCATGGCTGTTTCTTTCATTTCGCCGGTGCGCTCATCGAGAACGGCGCTGCCGCCTTGCTGCTCGCCCAGGCGGTATTTGGCTTGCTGCCCATCACGAAGCGTAGCGTACCACCGCCGATCAGCTGCTCGCGCGACAGCCAGCTCTTGTCGTGCCGCTTGCCGTTTAGCGTGACCGACTGAATGTAGACATTGTCGGCGGTGTTGTTTTCCGCCTCGATCGACAATCGCTTGCCATTTGGCAGTGCCAGCTGGACGTTGCGGAACAGCGGGCTACCGATAGCATATTGCCCGACCGTCGGCGTAACTGGATAGAACCCCATCGCAGAAAACACATACCATGCTGACGTCTGCCCATTATCCTCGTCGCCAGGGTAGCCGTCGGGCGTTGGCGCGTACAATTTCTTCATCACGTCCCGTACGTGATACTGCGCCTTCCAAGGTGACCCAGCCCAATTGTACAGATAGATCATGTGCTGGATAGGCTGGTTACCATGGGCGTAATTACCCATGTTGACGATCTGCATCTCGCGGATCTCGTGGATCGTCTGGCCATAGTAGCTGTCGTCGAATAGCGGCGGCGCAGTGAAGATCGAGTCTAGCCGGTCGACAAACTTCCTGTCGCCCCCCATCAGGTCGATCAGTCCCTGCACATCTTGCATCACCGACCAGCTATAGTGCAGCGAATTGCCTTCGGTGAACGCGTCGCCCCATTTCAGCGGATTGAACGGCGTCGACCAGCTGCCGTCCTGATTGCGACCGCGCATCCAGCCCGACTGCGTGTCATAGAGCTTGCGATAGTTCTGCGCCTGCTTGGCGTATTTCGCCGCATCCTCCTTTTTGCCCAGCATCGCCGCCAGGCGTGACAGCGAGAAGTCTGCCGTCGCATATTCCAGGGTCCGCGCCGCATTCTCGTTGATGCCGACGTCATAGGGCACATAGCCTAGGCGGTTGTAATATTCGACGCCCTCGCGTCCCACGGCGTTAACGACATTGCCCTTGGCGTCGCGCGGGCGGCCTTCGGACGTGGTCGCGTTCTTGACCATCGCTTCGTACAGCGTCTCGACGTCAAAGCCGCGCACCCCGTTGGCATAAGCGTCGGCGATCAGGTTCGCCGAATTGGAGCCGATCATCACGTTGCGGTGGCCCGGACTTGCCCATTCCGGCAACCATCCCGACTCCTTGTACGTGTTGACCAGACCCTGCATGATCTGGCTGTCGACATCCGGATACATCAGCGCGAAGAATGGGAAGACCGCGCGCCAAGTGTCCCAAAAGCCGTTGTCGGTGAACATCGGCCCGGGATGCACCTGTCCGTCATAGGGGCTGTAATGCACCGTCTTCCCTTGCGCATCGACCTCGTGGAAGGTGCGCGGGAACTGGAGCATCCGGTACAGCGCCGAATAGAAGGTCTTGCGCGCATCCTTATCGGGATCGGCGACGCGAATGCGCGACAGTTCGGTTTCCCAGATCGCGCGCGCCTTGGCTTCGGTTTGCGCGAAGCTATCGCTACCGACTTCCTGGGTGAGGTTCCGTTCAGCCTGTTCGGGGCTGATGAAGGAGGAGGCGACCTTCACGCCCACCTGCTCGCCCCGTCTGGTCTTGAAACTGACCACCGCGCCGACATGGGCGCCTTCGCTTCGAGAATTGTCGCGTAATTGCCAGTTTTGATCCCAGGTGCGGCTTACGGTGAAGTCGTGATCGAATTTCGCTATGAAAAAGTTGTGAAAGTTGTGCGGGACGCCGCCGCTGTTGTTCCTTACATACCCTGAAATCGTTCGATTTTTCGTGTCGATATTGACCATGGAGCCTTCGTTGTAGGCGTCCAGGATGATGTGGGCGTCGTCGCTTTCGGGGAAGGTGAAGCGGAACTGGGCGGCGCGGCTGGTGGGAACGACCTCTGCCGTTACATCGTGATCGGCAAGATAAACCTTGTATCTGTAAGGCTTAGCCTCTTCCGCCTTATGGCTGAACCAGGAGGCGCGCTCATCCTGCTTGATCCGCAAAGGGCCCGTCGTCCCCATCAATTCGAACGCGGCGTAGTCGTTCATCCAAGGGCTGGGCTGGTGCGTCTGCTTGATGCCGCTGATCTTGTTCGCGTCATAGGTATAGCCCCAGCCGCTGCCCATCTTGCCAGTGACCGGCGACCAGAAGTTCATGCCCCATGGCACCGCCACCGCGGGATAAGTGTTGCCATAGGACAAGGTATAGTCGGAGTCGGTGCCCATCAGCGGGTTCACCAGATCGACCAGGGCTTCGCGCTGCGCGGCCTGGGCGAGCAGCGGCGCCGGCGCCACCAGCCCCAGCGTCACCAACATTGCGGTCCCGGCGCGCAGCCGCTTCACCCAAGCGTTCTTCACCCTGTCTCTCCCCATGTTCGTTACTTGGTCGCGATCGGCCGCGGCGCGACGCCTTCGCGCGTCATCACCACCGGCGCGATGGTACCATCCGCGTTGAAGACCATCCTGTCGATGGCAACCTGACGATGCTCGCCGCGGTCGGTGTCGAGCGGACGGCGATGATAAGCGATGTACCAGTCGTCGGTGCCCGGCACCTGCACGACCGAATGGTGCCCCGCCCCGCGCGCGATCGCGAAATCCTGTTTGAGGATCTTGCCCATCGGCTTGAACGGTCCCGTAGGGCTCGGCCCCATCGCGTAAGCGACGCTGTAGTCCGGGCCGGTCCAGCCGCCCTCCGACCACATCAGATAATAGACGCCCTTGCGCTCGACCATGAACGAGCCCTCGACATAGCCGGGCGGCGTGATCTCCTTGTACGTCGAGCCGTCCGGGAACGGCACCACCGACCTCAAATCACGGCTGAGTCGCACCACGTTGCAGTGCTGCCAGCCGCCATAATAGAGATAGACCTGCCCATCCTTGTCGCGGAAGGCGAAGGGATCGATCGGCTGCGCGCCATTGTGGAATTTATCGATCAGCGGCTTGCCGATGGCGTCCTTGAACGGCCCACCCGGCTTGTCGCTGACCGCCAGGCCGATGCCGCCCAGTTCATTGTCGCTCTGAATGTCGTTGGCGCTGAAGAACATGTAATAGCGCCCGTTCGCCTCGATCACCGAAGGGGCCCAGATCGCATAGGCCGCCCAAGCGGCGTTTCGCACGTCGAAGACGTGGCTGTGCTTGGTCCAATGCACCAGATCGGCTGAGGAGAAGGCATTGAAGAAAGTCTGCATCCCGTAGGACGGGCGCACCGTCTTGCGCTTGCGTGCCTCCTGCTGGGCCGGCGAGAAGCGATCGGTTACATCGGGCGTGCCCGCATGATCGGAATAGGTGGGATAGATCCAGTAGCGCCCGCCGAACACCCGGAGTTCCGGATCGGCATACCAGCCCGGCACGATCGGGTTGGAGGCTGTGGCGAGCCCGCAGGCGAGCAGCGCAGTGGCGCCGAGCCCCAGGCGAAGAAGCCGCTTCATCATCTGCACCGCCTTTTCAAGAAAAAAACGGGTGGCTCCCGAAGGAGCCACCCAAGGCGCGGAGGGGGGCCGACCGCGATCAGAAGTTGTAGGAAATTCCGACATAGCCACGGCGGCCGAAATAGTTGCGATTGGTGAGGCGCGCCTTGGTGTCGTTGCCGAGATAGCTGCGCTCCTCCGACTTGGTCAGGTTGATCACCGAGGCGGTGAGCACCAGGTCCTTCATTAGCTCGAAGGACGCATTCAGATCGACCTGCTCATATGGCGCTGTGTAGACATTGAGACCCGAGGAGAGCCCGCCCACCACTTCGCCGCGACGGTTGTAGGAGGCGCGGAGCAGCAGACGCTCGTTTTCGTAAAAGATCGAGCCGTTGATCTGCGTCTTAGCGCTGCCCACCAACGCCGAGGACCCCACACTCTGGCCGTTTAGCGTGATCTCGGCCGAGGAGGTGTCGTTGTAGGTGAAGTTAGCCTGCGCACCGAGCCCGAAGGGCAGCGTGTGCTGCGCATAGACCTCGACGCCCTGCGACACCGCGTCACCGCCATTGGCCTGAGTCGAGTAGGGTCGGATCAGCACCTGCTCCCCTGCGACGTCGCGGGTCACGTCGATGGTCAGCGGTACGACGAAGTTCTTCACATCCTTCCGGAACGCGGTCGCGCCGACCACCGAGCCGCGGGCGAAATACCACTCGATGCCCGCGTCGTACTGCCAAGCCTGGAACGGCTGCAGGTCCGGATTGCCGCCGCTGCCCGACCAGCCCTCAAATGCACCGAATTCGGCGCGATCGAAGGTAAACTCGGGCGAGTTGAACGTCAGCGAGCGCGCTCCACCGAGGTCAGACAGCGCCGGCCGAGCAACCGTCTTTGCCACCGCACCGCGGATCAGCAGGTCGGGCGCCAGCTCATAGGACAGGTTGAGGCTGGGCAGCCAGTCAGTGTAGCTGCGTTCCCCGCCGGTGCGGACGTTGATGATGCGCTCACGCTCCGCCAGCGGCCGGATCAGACAGTTGCCGTCCGCACCCAGCGGCCGACCAACGGTGGAGAAAGGACCGCCAGGGCCATCGACGCAATAGTCGAGATTGTAGGCGAGGCGATCGGAGGTGTCGCTCGTCTGGTTAGTCTTGGCGATGCGGAGACCAATGTTGCCGCGGAACCCGCCGCTGCCGAAATTGATCTGGGCGTAACCGGCCCACACCTTCTCGCCGACACGGTAGAGGTTGTTCGGCTCAGGAACACGGGTCGATTGGCCGTAGGTCGTGTTGATGTAGTTCAGGAACCGCTCGAAATCGATGCCTGGCATGATGTTGGTGGTGAAACCGCCGGTGATGTTGTCGATCGGCTTGTCATAGAAGAACTCTGGCCGCGCCACCGCGCCGTCCGGGGTGTCCTGATACCGCCGCTGCTGGCCCTCGTAGGTCGTGTACCACTCGTTGCGGCCGGTCTCGCGCAGGATGCCTAGATCGCGCCACTTGGCACCGATCTGCACCGATCGGATGAAGCTGTCATCAAAGCTACGGGTCAGGTCGAGCTGGACATAGCGTTGCGAAATCTTGCTGTTGTCGAAGCCCGAGTTCGTGGAGCCGATATCAACCTGCGCAATGCCGTTCTTGATGTTTTGTTGGACCGCTGGGTCGAACTCGAAGTTCACACGTCCTTCAGAGATGTCCCAGTTGCTGTAGGTGCTGCCGTTCGCCTCCTGACCACGGATGGTGAGGCGCGGCTTGACCGCGACCTGGAAGCGGGTCGACGGGCCACCCTCCGCCTTGGTTTTGCCGAGCTTGAGCACTGCGATGAAGTGGTCGCGCTCGTAGCGAGCCTCGGTCTCAAAGGTGTTCGATACCTGCTTCTCGCGGCTATAGGTTCCCGTCAGCCAAGGCGTTTCCATGGTGCAGATCGGCGTGGTCGCGGGATTGGCGGGTGCGAGGCAGCCGGTGCCGGGCGTGGGCAACGCGAAGTTCGCCCCTTGGAAGATCGTGCCGCTCGGATCCAGCGTAGCCCCGGTGAAGAAGCGGCCATAACCCCATTCCGGCACCTGGATGCGATTGGCGATGAAGTCGCTCGAATATTGAAAGCGGAAGTAGTTGGACGTGATGGTCAGCTCGTCTGTCGGCTTAACCTGGCCAGTGACCTGAACGCCCCAGCGCTCACGATCCTGGTTGAACGCCTCGGCGGTCACCACTTGCGGTGCCCAGTAGCCCGAATAGCGCTGGCTGCCGTCGGTGGTGGCCTGACCGGTGCCGGGCCAATAAGAGATGGCGGCATCGTTCTCATACGGATTGCCATTCACATCCGTGGCGCGCGTGTTGACCACGCCGTTGGTCCGGTCGCTCCACCAGCGCCACGGGCCGGCACCGCCGCGCAGCTCGCGGTTGGATCGCTTCTGGTACACGCCGCCGACCAGCAGGCCGATGGTTTCGTCCTTGTTTTTCCAAGAGATCTGACCAGCGAGCTGCGGTTCGAACTTCTCCGTGGTATCGGCATAGGTGCCCTCTGCCGACACGAAGCCCGACATGGAGGGCACGTCGAGCGGCCGGCGGGTGTTGAGGATGATGGTGCCGCCGACACCGCCCTCCTCGATACGCGCCTCTGGCGACTTGTAGACTTCGGTGCTGGCAATGAATGTCGACGGCAGCAGGACGTAGTTGAACGACCGCTGCGGCTGGCCGCTGTCCGCGCCCGCCAGGAAGTTGCCGTTCAATAGAGTCAGCGACAGGCCGGGCTGAAGGCCGCGGATGCTGACGCGCGCGCCCTCACCGCCGTCGCGCGTGATGACCACGCCCGGCACGCGCTGCAGCGCGTCGGCGACGTTCTTGTCGGGGAACTTGCCGACGTCTTCGGCGGTGATGACGTCAACGAAAGCGTTGGCCTCACGCTTCTGGTTCACGCTTTCTTCGAGCGAGCGGCGATAGCCGGTGACGACGACGTCTTCAGTCGTAGCTGCCTGGTTCGGATCGGAGCTATCCTGAGATGGCCCGGTGGCACCGCCCGGAGTTCCAGGGGCCTGAATGGCGGTGGCATCGCCCGTCTGCGCGCCGGCAGCGTCCTGCGCATAGGCTGCGGGTGCGATGCCGGCGATCATGCTCGCCGAAAGCAGCAAGGTGGACGCCAAGGTGCGGCGCCGTGCAGTGGATGTCGTGTACAGATTGAGAGCACGCATAGCTCATTACCTCCCCATTTGGCCGCAACTGGTGCGCGACCGGTAATTTCCCACGTAGCCAAAGTGCCGATCTTAATGCCGGCTGTTGGATCTGAATCGATCTTGGCTTGGCCTCATTCAATAATATGACAATTCACTTGTCAATTGCATTTGGACGCAGCTCGTCCACATTTCCACTTCTTCTCGCCGCGGCGGTTTCGCTCCTAGTTCTTGGGCCAGAGTGGCGCGGCGATCCGTGCCAACGTGTCGGCGTCCGCCTTTGCTTCCGCGCGATCGAAGGTCAGCAGACCGTTGATCTCATCCTCGACGTCGGTCGTCTGGGTATAGACTGAAGCGCTGAGGCCATGGTCGCGCGCCTGGGTGATCACGCCTTCCATCTTGCGACGATAGCGGGTGAGATAATCGCCCTTGTCCTTGGCGGCCTGGTAGCCCCAATTGTCCTTGCCCGGGCGCCAGAGATGGTTCGCGACCGGAAGGCCGATGCCGCCATACTCGCCGATTACGATTGCGCGGCGGCTCTGCCGGGCGGGCACGTTGGGCACATCCTCATAGGTGTGGATGTCGAGCACGTCCGACACGTCGGGCGCGACGTCGAGCCAACCGCTGTCAGCGTTCACCAGCCGCGACGGATCCATGCCCTTCACATAGCGGGCGAGCGTGGCGGAGTCATACTGGCCCCAGCCTTCATTGTTGACCACCCACATCACGATCGAAGGGAAAGCGCGCAGATCGCCGATCATGTGCGTCAGTTCGTCCTGATGCTGGGCCATCATGTCGGACGACATCACCGCCTGCGCCTTGCTGTTGCCGGTGACGAACTGATCCTCACCCCCGCCCGAGGGCATGTCCTGCCACACCAGCATGCCCAGGCGGTCGGCATCGTAATAGAAGCGCGCCGGTTCGACCTTGATGTGCTTGCGGACCATGTTGAAGCCCGCCTTTTTCAGCCATTCGAGGTCGTAGCGCATCGCTTCCTCGGAGGGCGGCGTCCACAGGCCGTCGGGCCACCAGCCCTGATCGAGCGTGCCGTTGTGGAAGTACGGCTTGTTGTTGAGCAGCAGCGCCGGCTGGCCGGCGACCCGGCCGGGCCCGACAGAGATCTTGCGCATCGCGAAATAGGTGTCGACGCTATCGCGCGAAGCGCCGGTGACCTGCGCGGCGGCATAGGTCGCGTCCTCGGCCGGGGTGAAGCGAGCGTCGTAGGACGAACGGTTGCGGTCCTTTTGCCCGGCATAGGGGTCGCGCACCGACACCAGCTCGGCGGTGAGATCGTAGAGGAACGGGTCTTCGGGCGACCAGAGATGCGCGCCGGGAATGGCGAGCGTCGCGCGGCGATTGGCGCGGATGAGGGTGGAGGCGATCGCCTTGCCCCCGGACCGCGCGGTGACGCGCACCGCGTCGGTATCGTCGGCCCAGGCGCTGAGCGCGACTTCGACGTCGACCACGCCGCGATCGATGTCAGGGGTGGCGCGGACATCGGCGATGTGGAGCTTGGACACCGGCTCGAGCCAGACGGTCTGCCAGATGCCGCTGACCGCGGTGTACCAGATGCCGGAGGGATCGAGGATCTGCTTGCCGCGCGGCTGGCTTCCGGCCGAGCTGGGATCGGCGACTTGGACGACCACTTCGTTCTCGCCCGCGCGAAGCTGATCGGTGATGTCGAAGCCGAAGGTGTCGAAGCCGCCCTTATGCGCGCCAACCACGGCCCCGTTCACCCAGACATGCGCCTCGTGATCGACGCCGCCGAAGTTGAGCATGACGCGCTGGCCCGACCAGCTGGCGGGCACGGTGAAGCTGCGGCGATACCAGATGCGGTCATCGGGCGTGACGCGGCGGGCGACACCAGAGAGCCGCGACTCGACCGGAAAGGGAACCAGAATCTTGCCGTCCATCCGATCGGGCCGGACCGCATTCGCCTTTGTTATGGCATAGTCCCAGTTGCCGTTGAGGTTCTGCCACCGGTCGCGCTTGAGCTGTGGGCGAGGATAGCTGCGCCACGCGTTTTCGGGCGTGACCTGGCGCCCCCAGCGAGTGGTGACCAGCCCGGTATAGGCTGCATCGGGGCGTCCGGCGGCCTGCTGGGCCTGTTGCGCTTGCGCGACGACGGGAAGCGGCGCGGCGGCGCACAGGATCGAACCGAAGAGAAGATAATGCGACGTGCGCGTCAACCGCGCGCGCAAATGCCGGACGCCGTGCTGCTTGGCCATTCGAAAGCCCCTCTTTCATGCGAAGGCGGGCAGCCCTCTCCCGTCCCGAACCGCTGTTGGCCGCGGTTCATCGACAAGGAGCAGGATCGAATATGGAAAGACTTTTGTCAATTGCACTTGGGCGCGGATAGAGGCGCCGGAAGCGCTGCTTATGCGCGGGTATCGCGCACGTTCGTCACCTATCGCGAATCAGTAGCATAAACAGGGCCAGACCGAGCGGTGCGTGACCCCCGACACCCGCTGCCGTCATGGCCGATTCCGCAGCGAACGCCAGCGTTGCCGTGCCGCTCTATGCCAGGATCAGCGCCAGCCGAGCGCGGGGGCGATGTGAGTCAGGATCGCCTCCAGGACATGGACGTTATAATCGACGCCGAGCTGATTGGGCACGGTGAGCAGCAGCGTGTCGGCCTCGGCGATCGCCTCGTCGCCGCGCAGCTGCTCGATCAGCCGGTCGGGCTCGGCGGCGTAGGAGCGGCCGAACACCGCACGCATATTGTCGATGACGCCGACCTGATCGCTGCTGTCCCCCCGGCCGAAATAGGCGCGGTCGCGGTCGTCCACCAGCGCGAAGATCGAGCGTGAGACGGAGACGCGAGGTGTACGGGTGTGCCCGGCTTCCTTCCAAGCGGCGCGATAGCTGCGGATCTGCTTGGCCTGCTGGACGTGGAAGGGTTCGCCGCTTTCGTCAGCCTTCAGCGTCGAACTTTGCAGGTTCATGCCCATCTGCGCCGCCCAAACCGCGGTCGCGTTAGATGCCGACCCCCACCAGATGCGCTCGCGCAGTCCCGGTGAGTGCGGCTCGAGGCGCAGCAGGCCGGGCGGATTGGGGAACATCGGCTGCGGGTTGGGCTGAGCGAAGCCCTGACCCTCGAGAAGATCCAGCAGCACCTCGGCATGGCGGCGACCCATGTCGGCGTCGCTTTCCCCCTGCGCGGGCGCGTAGCCGAAATGGCGCCAGCCCTCGATCACTTGCTCGGGCGAACCGCGGCTGATGCCCAGCTGCAGCCGTCCGCCACCGATCAGGTCGGCGGCGCCGGCATCCTCGGCCATGTAGAAAGAGTTTTCGTAGCGCATGTCGATCACGCCGGTGCCGATTTCGATGCGCTTGGTCCGCGCGCCGATCGCTGCAAGCAGCGGAAACGGCGAGGCCAGTTGCTGGGCGAAGTGATGGACACGGAAGTACGCGCCGTCCGCGCCGAGTTCCTCCGCAGCTACGGCCAGTTCGATCGATTGCATCAGCACGTCACTGGCCGAGCGAGTCGCGGAATGCGGGGCCGCCGACCAATGGCCGAAAGACAGGAACCCGATCTTCTTCATGGCGACCTCGCTACGCAGTGACGATCGCGAAGTGCGGTCTTCGAGCCGCGATCACAAGGCCAGCATCGGAACCACAGGGTTTCCGGCCGCTGTCCGCTGCTCAGCGCCCCGCGTAGCTGACCCGCCATACGGTGTTGCCGACGTCGTCGGCCACCAGCAGGCGCCCCGCTCGATCGACCGCGACCGAAACCGGTCGGCCGCGCGCCTTGCCGTCCTTCAGAAACCCGGAGACGAAGTCGACCGGATTACCGGCAGGCCTGGCATTACGGAACGGGATAAAAGCGACCTTGTAACCGTGCGGCTCACTGCGGTTCCAGCTGCCATGCTCACCGACAAAGGCGCCGCCGCGGTACCCGGCGGGGAAGCTTTGCCCCGCATAGAAGGCGAGCCCCAGCGCCGCGACGTGCGACCCTAGCGCGTAATCGGGCGCGATCGCACGAGCGACCATGTCGGGCCGCTGCGGCCGGACGCGCGGATCGACATGCTGGCCGTAATAGCTGTACGGCCAGCCATAGAACGCACCCGGGCGGACCGAAGTCATATAATCCGGCACCAGGTTGGGTCCGAGTTCGTCACGCTCGTTGATTACCGCCCACAGGGTGCTGGTGCCAGGATAGAAGGTCAGGCCGTTGGGGTTGCGCAGCCCGCTGGCGAAGACCTTCCAGAGGCCACTGCGCGGATCGACTTCCAAGATGGCAGCGCGGTTTGCCTCAGCTTCGGGACCACGTTCCATCGCGTTGCTGTTCGATCCGGTTCCGACATACAGGCGGGTACCATCGGGGCTGGCGGTCAGGCTCTTGGTCCAATGGTGGTTGATCGGTCCGGCTGGCAAATCGACGATCTTCACCGCAGGCGCCGTGATCCGGGTCTGCCCCGGCGTGAACGGATAGCGGACGATCGCATCGGTGTTGGCGACGTACAGCTCGTTTCCGATCATGGTGATGCCGAACGGCGCGTTCAGGTGGTCGATCAGCACCGAACGGCCATCGGGCCGGCCATCGTCGTTGGCGTCGCGGATCAGCGTGATGCGGTTGCTGGGATTCGGCGCCTGCCCGCTCTGCGACTGGCTGTGCGCACGCGCCATGATCCAGTCGCGGATCGGATCCTTGGGCCGCTGCACCGGCTCGCCGGCTTCGTTCTTGGATTCGACCACCAGCACGTCGCCGTTGGGCAGCGGCAAGATGTTGCGGGGATTGGAAAGCCCGGTGGCGATCGCCTCAACACGGAACCCGGCCGGAACGGTGGGAGTCTCGCCAGGCTTCCAGCCCACCGTCTCGTAAACGCCGACGTCGGCGATCAACTGCTCGTGCGGCTCGGGAAGCAACGGCGTAGCGCCATATTGCTTGTTCGCGTCAATGTCCTGCCCACCGCCACAGGCCGCAAGCGGCAGAAGTGCGAAGATCGCCGCGACCCGATTGTTCATCGCCGATCTCCATTATTTGCCGACTGCCAGAACCAGCCTGCTAGCAGGCTGAGCACCACTGCCACGATTGACAGGGTCATGCCTGTCGGCACCACGGCCGTCCAACCGTCGCGCGCGTGAATGAAGGAGTTCAGCACTTCCACGATCCAGGCCGAAAGCAGCAGCACGAAGTGGATCGACAACGCGCCGCTACGCGCTCGGCCTGAGCGGACCAACTCGATGATCAGGATGGCACCTGCTATTCCACCGCCGATCAAGCCGGCAAACAGTAGCCAGCTCGAGAAATCGAGCCACATCATCTCCGGAGAGCGAGTGTAGACGATGTCCGTGACCAGTGCACCGATGAAGCACAGGATCGGGATGGGCAAAAGAGTCGAATAAATGGGATGCCCACCTATCGCCAGTCGCCCGCGGCTGCGTTGACCGATGCTTCGCGCCATAGCTGATCCCTTGCCGTGATGGCGGGAGTACGAGCGGGAAACAGCTCGGTTCCAGAGTCAGGGTGTTCGAAGGCACATTGCCTTTATCGAAGGCGCCGTGCGTTCAGGCACACAAGCCGCTAATGCGCGGAGATGGCGAAGAAGCTCTACCTAACCGCGACCATGGCCGGCGGATATGTGAAGACAATCGGTCCGACCGCAGCCCCCTTCACCGATTATTGGCGGTTGGTGGCGCGTCTGCGCACCGGCAACACCGAAGTCTTCTGGGGCCACATCAATTCCATCAGGGCAGCCACGGGCAAGAAAGCCGCGCTCGGCAAATACGCTGCCGCAAGGGCTTCAAGAATGCTGCTTGCCCTTTCCACCAAGTCCGCGATGGTGTCGCACCACCAGCGCATTCAGCGCGTCACATCAGTCTATCACCCAGCCCGTCTCACCCGGAGAATCTGCATGCCCGCCTCCTTCTTAACCCGGGCGCGCGTGGCGCAGACACTTGAGGCAGGAGCATGAACCGGGCGGCACTGCGCATCCTGTGCGGCCTTGCCCTGGGTCTGGTCGGCGGCAGCATCATGGCAGGCCGGGCCGGCGCGACGCCCATCCTGGCGGTGACGGCATCCATAGGGCGTTTGTGGCTCGACGCCTTGACGATGACCGTGGTGCCGCTGGTCTTCTCCTTGCTGGTCACCGGCATCCTGGGAGCCGCCGAGGATGCACGCCAGAGCCGTGTCGCGCTACGGGCGATGCTCTGGTTTGCGGCGCTTCTAGCCGGCGGGTGCCTGGCAGCGGCAATGAGCACCACGCTGCTGCTCCAGCTCTGGCCAGTCGGCGACGCCGCAGCCAGCCTGCGGCCCGAAGGCGCCGTGCCGGCGTTTGGCGGTGCAGCCGACTGGATCAGCGGCATCATCCCGACCAACCCGATCAAGGCCGCAGCCGAGACGGCGATGGTGCCGCTCGTCGTGTTCGCGCTCTTCTTCGGCTTTGCCGCCGCACGCATCCCGGCCGAATTGCAGCGCGCGCTGCAATTGTTGTTCCGCGCCATTGCCGAAACGATGCTGGTTGTCGTGCACTGGGTGCTGATCGTCGCGCCGCTCGGGGTCTTTGCCCTTGCCTTTGGGCTTGGCGTTCGCGCCGGCGCCGACAGCGTGGGCGTGCTGGTGCATTACATCGTCACTGTCGCCAGCGCCTGTTTGCTGATCCTCATTCTCGCCTACGCCGCCGTGTTCGTGTTCGGGCGATTGTCGCCGCTGCGTTTTGCCAAAGCGGCCCTGCCGGCGCAGATCGTCGCCCTCAGCACGCAATCCTCGCTCGCCACCCTCCCCGCCATGATCGAAGCCGCGCCGGGATTGTCGGTCGGCCGGGCTTCGGCGGGGATCATCCTGCCACTCGCGGTCTCGATCTTCCGGGGGGCTAGCGCAGCCGCCAACATCGCCGTGGCGCTGTATCTTGCCGCGCTCTACGGGCAGGTTCCGAGCCCGGGCATGTTGGTGATCGGCGCGCTGGCCGCCGCCGCAGTCAGCCTTGCCGCGGTCGGCCTGCCCGCGCAGGTATCGTTCTTCGCGACCATCGGGCCGGTTTGCCTCGCGCTTGGCGTACCCGTCGAACTGCTACCGCTCCTCCTTGCAGTCGAGACGATCCCCGATCTGTTCCGCACCGTCGGCAATGTCACTGCGGACATGGCGGTGCTGCGGCTGGCAGGACGCGAAAAGCCTGCGCTGGCCGCCGGCGGGGAGTCAGGCTGACGAAGCCAATAAAATAGCTACGGCCCGCTCGCGGTGGATCAGGGCGCAATTCACCCGTCAACCGATGATGAGGGTGGCCGCGGGCGCCTGTTGCCACAGTGTCCTGACCCAAGAACCCACTGCACAGCGTCAAGGTCTTCCGATTCGCAACGAGTGCAGACGAGGGGCTTATGATGGCGAAGCCTCCTAGGCGCAGAACCAACTATTAATCTTATAAATTGCACTTGCGCAGCCTTTGCGCCGTGTCGACGCGTAGCTAGTTCGTCTTGGGAATGTAGGCCTGACAACGCTTGACAACACTCCCGCCTGTGTTAGCGTTATCACCGGCAAGGCAAAAATGCATGCCGGTGACACAAGTGGCTCTCCAGCAGCCATTGTCCAGGAGGGGATATGACTAGTTCACGACTTGCGCTGGCGTTGTCGCGCTCAGCTTCGATTCTTGCGATCACCACTGGCTTCCTGATGTCCGGCACAGCCGCCGCGCAGGACGCCGCATCTTCAGGCACCACCGCCGGGGCGGAAGCCGCTTCCCCCATCTCACAAGAGGAACCGACCACCGACGAAGTGGTCGTCACCGGCATTCGCGCGTCACTCGAGCGTGCGATCGCGATCAAGCGCGATGCATCGGGCATTGTCGACGCAATCTCCGCCGAGGACATCGGCAAATTCCCGGATACGAACCTGGCCGAGTCGCTCCAGCGCATTCCCGGCGTGTCGATCAACCGGACCAACGGCGAAGGCTCGCTAGTGACGGTGCGCGGCTTTGGCCCAACCTATAATCTGGTGACGCTGAACGGCCGTCAGCTGGCGACGTCCAACGTGTCGGTCGTCGGCGGCGATCAGAACGCCGACAGCGCGCAGGGCACCAGCCGTTCCTTTGACTTTTCGAACCTCGCCACCGAAGGCGTTCGCACGCTGGAGGTCTACAAGACCGGACGCGCAGCCATCCCGTCGGGCGGCATCGGCGCGACGATCAACGTGGTCACGCGCCGCCCGCTCGATAGCCGCGACTCCGGGCTGAACGGCAGCATCGGCGCGAAGGCGGTGTACGACACCAGCGTGAACGATTGCATCGATTGCGGCTCGAAGGTGACGCCCGAGTTTTCCGGCGTGTTGAGCTGGAGCGATCCGGACCAGCGCTTCGGCGTCTCGCTGTTCGGAAGTTATCAGAAGCGGAACTTCACGTCGATCGCCGCCACGTCGAACGATTGGAACATCATTCCGTACAGCACTTTCCTGACCGGCGGTTTCGCCCGCAGCGGCGGTGCGTGTGCGGGCGGTACGCCCTCGCCCACCTGCACGGTCGTCAACAATGCGCCGACCGATCCCAACCAATTGGTCGCGATCCCGAACGACAGCCGCTACCACTATGCTGAGGGCACGCGCGAGCGCATCAACGGCCAGGCAGTGGTGCAGTTCAAGCCCACCGATTCGCTGACACTCACCGCCGACGCGTTGTATGCGCAGAACACCCAGTCGGAAATCCGCTCGGATCTCTCCAACTGGTTCAGCCGCCCGTTCGACGTCGTGACGTTTGACGGCAACACGACCGTCGCCACGGCAAATTATCTGCGCGAGACGATCAACGGCCAGAAGGACGAAGGCTTCGAAGCACAAACGCGCGGTCAGAAGGGCAAACTCGAAGATTATGGCTTGAACGCCAAGTGGGAGATGGCGAGCAACTTCTCACTCAACCTGGATGGCCACTATTCCAAAGCGTCGAGCCGCCCGGACAACCCCAATGGCGCCTCCTCTACACTCGTCGGATTGGGCGCCAACGTCGTGTCGCAGCACTCCGTCGACTATAGTAACGGTATCCCGCAGCAGGATATCAGCTTCGGACCCAGCGGCCCGCTCGACCTTGGCGATGTCGGTTCGCAAATCGGACGTACCTTCACAAACACCCAGGAGCAGGAGGTCAAGGAAGTCCGGGCCGATTTCGGCTGGAACTTGGGCGAAGAGAACCGGTTCGACTTCGGCGCGAACTATCGCACCGCCGACATGCGCCAGACATCGGTTTCGACACAACAAACGCTGGGTGACTGGGGCATAAACAACCCCGGCGATGTCGAGCGACTGGCGCCGGGTGCGCTTCAGACCTTCTGTCTCGAATGCAAGTTCGACAAGTATAATCCCGGCGGCGATCCTGAATCGCAAGTTGCATTCCGTGGCAACGCGTCGTCTATCTACTCGATCCTTTCGCCTTATTATGCCGGCCTGGATACCGGCGCGGCGCGTCCGCACGCGGTCGGCGTGACCGGCAATCAAGACAACCGGGTTAAGGAAGAAATCTGGGCCGCTTATGGCCAGCTCACCTGGAAGGGCGAATTGGCGGGTGCACCAACCCGGCTTGTGGCAGGAATCCGCTACGAGCATACCAAGTCGGAGACCACCTCCCTGGAGGCGATCCCCGGGGCGATCACCTGGGTGTCGGACAACGACTTTACCGTGTCGATTTCCAATGAAACGCGGTTCGTCACCGAGAGCGGCAGCTATGACAACATCCTGCCTCAGATCGACTTTCAGGTCGAAGTGGCCCGCAACCTGCTCGGGCGCATTTCGTACAGCAAGACGATTTCCCGCCCGAACTATGGCAGCCTGTACACCGCCACCACCGTGGGGGGGCCACCGCGCCCGATCAATAATGGCGGCATTGCCACTGCAAACACCGGCAACGCTCGCCTTCGGCCGCTGATTTCGGACAATTTCGATGCGTCGCTCGAATGGTATTTCAAGCCGGACAGCTATGTGTCGATCGCGTTGTTCGACAAGCGGGTGCGTAATTTCATAGGCAACGGCCAGTTCACCTCGGACTTGTACGGCTTGCGCGATCCAAGCTCGGGTGCAGCGGGAAGCCGGTCCGGCATCGCCCGGGATGCATTGGTCGGCCTGGGCGCGGACATCAGCGACGCCAATCTATTCGTGATGACCGCGCTGCTAGATTCGACCGGCTCGATCGGTGCCGCGACCACTCAGTTCAGCGCGAACTACAATCCGGCCACACGGTCGTTGAACGATGATTACTTGAAGTCGATCAACAATTCGCTGGACGTGGCGGCGCTGCCGACGGACCCGCTCTACCAGTTCCAGGTGACGCGTCCGATCAACAATCGCGATGCCGAGATTTATGGCATGGAAATCGCAGGTCAGTATTTCCTCGGCAGCACCGGTTTCGGCGTTGCCGCGGCGTACACGCTGGTTCGGGGCGATGTCGGGTTCAACATCGGCGCAAGTCCAAGCGAGGACCAGTTCGCGCTGCTGGGACTCAGCGACACTGTCAGCGGCACGCTGATCTACGAAAAGAACGGCCTCTCTGCCCGGGTCGCCTATAACTGGCGCGACAACTTCCTGTCGGGCATCAACCGTGGGTCTTCGCGCAATCCGGAGTTTACGGCCCCGTTCGGCCAGCTGGATGCCACCCTCAGCTACGAGATCACGCCGCAAATCGCGATCACACTGGAGGGCATCAACCTGCTGGAAGAAAGCGTGCGCACCTATGCGCGTGACGAGCAGCAATTGTGGTTCGCGCAGGAGCTCGATCGGCGCTTCCTGCTTGGCGCGCGGTTCCGGTTCTGAGCAGCTTGTCGGAATAAATGGAGAAGGGCCGTTGCGCGAGCAGCGGCTCTTTCTCGCTGGTTGAGGACGAGCAGGCTTTGCGCCATGATGTTCGCAATCCATCAAAGCAGTTGGATGACGCTCGATGGCCAACACGGTCGTACTCAACAATGTCGAGCATGCCGATCTGGTCGTGGCGATACGCCACGGAGCGGCGTTCGGCGATGCGGTAAATCAGGTGCTGGTTCTTCCGACCGAATTTGAGGAAGCACAGCGGGACTTCCCGATCCTGTTCCGCCGGGGAGGCGATGAGCTCGAAGCGGTAGCCCTGCTCGGGCTCGACCGCGACGAGAACCTGTTTCTGGAGGGAAAGCGCTGGCAGAGCCGGCACATTCCGCTGGTCCAGCAGCGCGGGCCATTCTCGATCGATGTGCCAGCGCCAGGCGCAGGAGAGCCTATGCTCCACATCGATCTAGACGACCCCCGCGTCGGTGCGGCTGACGGAGCGCCCTTGTTCCTGCCGCACGGGGGCAACGCCCGCTATCTGGAGCATATCACAAAGCTCTTTCAGGCGATCTATGCTGGGGTGGATGCCGCCAAAGCTATGTATGCCGCGTTCGACGAATTCGGGCTGGTGCAACCGATTGCGCTGGAGGTGATGCTGAACGAAGAACAGCGTTATGCGATTACCGGGCACGAGGTGCTGTCCGCCGAACGCTTGGCGGCACTGAATGGCGCTGCTTTGGCCGCGCTCCACCAAAGGGGTTTCCTCGGACCCGCCTTCCTGATCGCGGCGTCGCTGAGCAACATCAGCCAATTGATCGCCCGCAAGAACGCGCGGCTAGCAGCTATATGAGCCATGCCGCGCGCGTGGAGCGGCGCACGCGCGTCATAGAAGGCATTGCGCCCGATGCGATCCCGTTCGACGCCTTGATGGTGGAGCAACAGCCTGCGATCCTTCGCGGTGTGGCATGCGATTGGCCACTGGTTCGCGAAGGTTTGGGTTCCGCCAAGAGCGCTCTCGATTATCTCGCGGGCTTCGACGCCGGGCGGTCGGTTGTGGCCTTTACCGGCGCGCCTGCCATCCAGGGGCGGTTCTTCTACAACGAGGCGCTGACCGGCTTCAATTTCGAAGGAGCGCGGGTGGGCCTGTCGGCCATGCTGAAGCGCATTGTCGATCATCTGGTCGACGTCGACGCGCCGTCTTTCTACATCGGCTCCACGGATCTCGGCACGTATCTGCCCGGACTGCGTGAGGCGGGAAACGACCTAGTCCTGAACCATGCGATGTTCGTCGCGAACCCGCCGATCACGAGCATCTGGATCGGCAACCGCACCGTCGCCACGGCCCATTACGACATGTCCCATAATCTTGCCTGCTGCGCCGTAGGGAGGCGCCGGTTCACGCTGTTTCCACCCGAGCAAGTCGCAAACCTGTATCCGGGGCCCCTGGAGCCGACGCCGGGCGGGCAAGTGGTCAGCATGGTCGACTTCAGGCAGCCGGACTTCGCCGCGCACCCTGACTTTCGAACGGCGCTGGAGACCGCCGAAATTGCCGAATTGGAACCGGGCGACGTGCTGTTCTACCCGGCTTTATGGTGGCACCATGTCGAAGCGCTCGATCCGTTCAACGTGCTGGTGAACTATTGGTGGAACACCTCACCCGCCTTCATGGACACGCCGCAGAACACGCTGCTCCATGCCATGCTGAGCCTTCGGGATCGGCCTGCTCCTGAAAAAACGGCGTGGAAGGCGTTATTCGACTATTACATTTTCGGCCCGTCGGAGCGCGCGAGCGCGCACTTGCCTGAACACGCGCGCGGGCCGCTGAGTAGTTTGGATGCCGCCACGGCACGCAGGCTTCGCGCACAACTTATAGGGAAGTTGAACCGATGAGCGAGCAACGGGTTCGCCGCGTGGTGATCGCCGGCGGCGGCACCGCAGGCTGGATCGCAGCGGCGGCTTTGGTGAAGCAACTGGGCCCGTTGCTGGATATCACCTTGGTGGAGTCGGACGAGATCGGCACGGTCGGCGTCGGGGAATCCACCATTCCGACGTCGCGCCGCTTTCACCAGATGCTCGGCATCGACGAGCCGGCCTTTATGCGCGAAACCCAGGCGAGCTTCAAACTGGGCATCTCGTTCGAGGATTGGACCCGCAAGGGCGACCGATATTTCCACTCCTTCGGTCAGATCGGACGGCAGGCGAGTTGGATGGCGGACTTCCACCATTTCTGGCTGGAAGCACAAAGCCAGGGCTTTGGCGGTCACCTGGCCGACTACAGCCTGGAACTGAACGCAGCGGCCAGCGGGCGCATGGAGGTCGGGGCACAGGCGCAGGTTCAATATGCATTCCACTTGGACGCCACGCTTTATGCCCGCTTCCTGCGGCGGCTGAGCGAAAATGCCGGTGTACGCCGCGTCGAAGGCAAGATCACGCGCGTCGAACAGAATGGCGAATCCGGCTTCCTCAGGGCGCTGGTGCTCGAGTCCGGCGCGCGAATCGAGGGCGATCTATTCCTCGACTGCACCGGCTTTCGCGCGCTCCTGAGCGAGCAGACGCTTCAAAGCGGGTTCGAGGATTGGAGTCAGTGGATCAGCACCGACTGCGCTTTTGCGGTGCAGACGGAAACGGCGGAGCCGCCGGTACCCTATACCCGAGCGATCGCCCACCAGGCCGGGTGGCGCTGGAAGATCCCGCTTCAGCATCGCGTCGGCAACGGGCTGGTGTTTGGCAGCGAGTTCCTGTCGCCCGAAGCGGCGCGGCAACAGTTGCTCGATGCGCTGGATGGACGGCCATTATTCGACCCAAGGCTGATCCGCTACCGCACGGGGCAGCGGCGCAAGGTTTGGAACAAGAATTGCGTCGCATTGGGCCTGTCGAGCGGGTTCATCGAACCGCTGGAATCCACCAGCATCCACTTGATCAAGACCGGCGTCACGCGGCTGATCCAGGCATTTCCGTTTGGAGGCATCGGCGAAGCGCAGACGGCGCGGTTCAATGCCCAGGCTCGCCACGAGATGGAAGGCGTCCGCGACTTCATCATCCTCCATTATCATCTCAACCACCGCGAAGAGCCATTTTGGGAGCGGTGCCGGACCATGGCCATTCCTCAAACGCTGGCAGAGCGCCTCGCCTTGTTCGTGGAGGCGGCACAGGCATATCAAGCCGGAGACGATCTGTTCCGCGTCGATAGCTGGGTGCAGGTCTTGCTTGGGCAAGGGCTGGCGCCGCAGGGCCATCACCAACTCGCGCGGATGATGCCTGCCGACAATCTGCGCAAGACGCTGGATACGCTCCGGCAAGAGGTCATGACCGCGGTGAAGGCGATGCCCCGTCATGCCGAGGTCCTGAAAATCTACTGCCCCTCCCCGCTTTGAGCGGAGCTCAAGCGGCACTCGATAAGGACAACGAATGCGATCCAGTCATATCGGCGCTTTGATTGCGGCATTGCTGGCGTCCTGCCCCGCCTGGGCCGGCGAGCGCTGGGTCGCCAGCTGGGGTTCCGCCCAGATGATCCCGCTGGACGAAAATGCGCTGCCGGCGGCGCGGGCCAGCGACGTTACCCTGCGTCAGGTGGTGCGGCTTTCCGTAGGCGGCAAGCGGCTGCGCGTCCGCTTCTCGAATGCGTTCGGCACCGCGCCGCTGGTGATCGGCGCGGCATATCTGGGAAGGCAGGCTGCGCCGGGCGGCGTGGCGCTGGTGAAAGGCAGCAGCCATAGCCTGAGCTTTGCTGGCCAGCGCAGCATCACCATTCCGGCAGGCGCCGAGATATACAGCGATCCCATCTCGATGGCAGTCGCGCCGGGCGGCGATCTGGCGGTCAGCCTGTATCTGCCCACCGCGCCAGCCGTTCAAACCGGCCACCCCGGATCGCGCGCGACGAGCTTCCTTATCGCGGGAAACCGCGCCGCCGACGACGCGCCGGCAGGTGCCGAACCATCGCCACGCTGGTGGGCCTTGGCAGACATCGAAGTCGAAGCGCCCGATGATAGCGCGGCGGTGGTGGCGATCGGAGACTCGATCACCGACGGTTACGGTGTGAAGCCGGACACGCACGGGCGCTGGACCGACGCCTTTGCGGCGAGACTGCGTGCCGATCCGGCGACACGGGGAATCGGGGTCGTCAATGCGGGGATCGGCGGCAACCGCATCCTGCTCGATGGATCGGGACCCAATTTGATCGCGCGCTTCGACCGAGACGTGATCGCGCGCAGCGGCGTGCGCTGGGCAATCCTGCTGGAAGGCACCAACGATCTGGGCATGCTGACCCGCGATGCGCCGGCGACGCCTGCGGCACATGCAGCGATCGTCACTCAGTTGATCCAGGCCTATTCGCAAGTCGCCGCACGTGCGCATGCGCATGGGATCAAGCTGATCGGCGGGACGATCACGCCCTTTGGGGGTAACGAATATTACCACCCGGGTCCTGCGTTGGAGGCAGCGCGTCAGGCAGTGAACCACTTCATCCGCACCAGCGGACAGTTCGACGCGGTCATCGATTTCGATAAAATTCTGCGCGATCCCGCCCGCCCTAACCGGCTGAACCCGGCCTATGACTCCGGCGACCATCTTCATCCGTCGATGGCGGGATACCGGGCGATGGGCCAGGCCGTTCCATTGGCATTATTCAAAAAACATTGAACGTTTCCAGCAAACAACAAAAAGGCGGCAGGCCCGTAGGTCTGCCGCCCAGTGGGGGGTTTTGTTAAAAGGGGTCAGAACCGGCCGCGGATACCTACCAGTACGGTGCGGCCCGGATTGTAAGAGTTGAAGGTCGCATTCTCGAATTGGAAATAGCTGCTTTGCGCTTCCTTGGTGATGTTGATCACATTGAGGACCAGGGTCGGCAGATACTTTGCGCCGAGCACCTTGCTCAGATCGACATTGCCTGAGAAGTCGAGCTGACCATAATCGCGGCCGAAGATCGCGGCGTTAGGGATGCCGTTTTGATTGAGGCCCGAACCCTGCGATCCTTCGTTGAAGGTGTAGGTCAGGCGCGCCGAGACCCCGTTGCCTTCATAATAGCCGGTTGCGGTGTAGGTAGTCGGCGCGACGCCGATCGCCACGGCCGGCGCGCCGGCACCCTCACCCTTCTGGTCGATCAGCGTCAGGTTGCCCTGGAAGCCGAAGCCTTCCACGCCGATATACCGAGTGAGGAAGTCGAGCGGCTGGGTGATCTGAAATTCCAGGCCGTTGACCTTGAGCTTGCCGTCCGAATTGACCTGTTGCTGGATCACGATCGGCACCGAGCTGAGCGACTGGCCGGGTGCAGCGCGCGCCGCCAGTGCGTCACGCTGGGCCTGGGTCAGCGAGTCGATGGTGATGCCATAGGGATCGAGGAACGAGAACGGCACGGTGTTGAGGCCGTTGACCGTAAAGCCGGTGATCGACTTGCGGAACGCCGCAAAGGCGATCACGCCCTCTCCGCCGGTGTAATATTCAAAGCCAAAATCGATGTTGGTCGAGATGTAGGGATCGAGCGCGCTGTTGCCCACCGTGCCGATGTCCGCCGAAGGCTGAACGAAGCTGGCGCCGGGCAGCAAAGCGTTAGGATCGGGACGGGTCAGCGTCTTCGACACGGAGCCGCGCACCACTGCCTTGCCCGCGAAGTCGAAGGCGATGCTCGCCGAGGGCAGGAAGTTGGAATACAGCGTGCGCGTGTTCGGGAAGGTGTTGACGTTGGGATAGCGCCCCCCGTCCGGCAGCGTACCGCCCCCCGCCAGCGTGTTGCGTGGATCGGGAACGCTGACGCGCCCGCCGACGATCTGTTCGGTGCGGACATAGCGCAGGCCGCCGTTCAGCCGCAGCGTGTTGTCGCCGATATCGAAGATACCGTTGGCCTCGGCAAAGGTGCCGGTGACCTTTTCCTGGATCAGGCCGCCATTGGCGCCGCTGCTGCCCGCGCCAGTCTCGGTCGCCTGCGACAACAGGGTGTCATATCCGGTAGCCGTGCGGAACTTGTCCCAATCGACGGTAACGTAGCCGGTGTCGTTCGGCCGCAGGAAGCCAGGCACCGCCGCGGTAGGGATCAGCGATCCGGCATAGGAGATCGGTGGCGCACCGACGGTGGCGTTGGTGCCATAGCCTGGGAAAGTCGGGAAACCGGCCGGTGTCGCCGTGCCAGGTTGGTTCAGCCCGGTGCACGGAGTGGTGCCGGTGTTCGGCGCCAGCAGGGCGATGTTGATGCCGTTGCCGCAAATCGCGTTCTGCCACGGATTGGTGTTGTCGAACGGGGTAATCCGGCGCTTCGTATCGTCGTAGGCCGCGCCCACCCGGACGCTGAAGCGGCGCGCATCGCCGAACAACAGGCTGCCGCGGATGCCCTTGGTCTCAGTGGCGCGTTCCTCGCCGTTCAGGTTGACGCGGCCGCCGCCGTTCCAGCCGAAGTTGCGGGGATCGTTGAGGTCGATGTTCGCGCTGATCTGCGGAATGCCGCCATCATTGACATAAGTGGCCGTGGTGCCGCTGCTGGGCGGCGTGATGACCAGCACCGTCGGGCTTTCGCGGCGGAAATTGCTCTTGGTGTAGTTGGCCTGGAGGTCGCCCTTGACCCAATCGTTGATTTCAAAATCGAGGCCTGGGTTGACGCCCCAATAATCCTGCACATCGCGATAGGGACGATATTCGAGGAAAAACTGGGCGTTGGCATAGGTGCCGCCGGTGACCACGCAGCCAGTGGTGCAATCGCTGCGATCATACGTGGTGTTGATCGGAATCGCCGCGCCGTTGCGGCCGACGAAGTTCATCGCGGTGCGGGTGAACTCGCTGACCCGACGGCCGTACATGCCGTCGACATAGAAATGCAGCGCATCGCTCGGCCGCCATTCGGCCGAGGCCAGGAAGCTCTTGCGGTCGCGATAGCCGATCTCGGTACGCGGGCGGCCCAGGCGCGGGATCAGACCGTTATCGATCTGCGTGATGTTGGCACCCGGATTTAGCGCGAGCAGCGCTTCCTGGTTGAGCGGCGCGCCGACGGTCAGGCCGTTGCCGGCGTTGATCGGTACGGTGCCTGGAATAGTGAAGTTGCCGCCGCCGGTGGTGTTGCAGGCGGTGCGGCACTGGGCCGCAGCGATCTGCGCAGCGGTGGGCCCAGTGGCGCCGGCTGTTACCGCTGGCGTGAGGAGGTTGGGATTGGTCCAGCCGATCGTCTCGAACCCGTCGACGCGGAACTCGTTGCGCGAAAGCGACGCGCCGGCCAGCAGGCCGAAATCGCCAAAGGTGGCGCTGGCCAGCACATGGCCGCGATAGCCCCATTTGTCCGCCGGACCCGACTTGGAACCCTGAAGCGCATAGCTCACATAGGGCTTGGGATTATCGAACGGGCGTGCCGAGCGCAGGTTGACGGTGCCGGCGGCGCCGCCTTCGACCTGGCTGGCGACCGGCGACTTGCTGACCGTCAGCTGGGTGAACAGCTCGGTCGGCAGCATGTCGAGATCGACTTCGCGGTTCGTGCTCTGTGCGTCGAAGCGGACGGATGCGATCGCGACCGGCGCGCCGTTCAGCAGCACGCGCGTGAAGTTGGTGCCCAGACCGCGAATCGCGACGTTGGAGCCCTCCCCCGTTACTTCGCGGCTGATGGTGACGCCGGGAATGCGGTTGACCGATTCGGCGATGTTGGTGTCGGGGAATTTGCCGATATCTTCGGCGAAGATCGTGTCGGTGAAGCCGATCGAATTGCGCTTGGCGTTGGTCTGGCTCTGCAAGGAGGCGCGATAGCCGGTGACGACGATATCCTCGTTGCCGGTGGCGGAGGGATCGGCGGGCTGCGCCTGTGCACCGGCATCGTCGATCTGCGTCGGGGCAGTCTGACCAGCGCCGGTATCCTGCGCCGTGGCGGGCGTCTCGGCGCTGCTGTTCGACGAAGCGGTAGGCGTGCCCTGCACCTGCGCGAAGGCGGGCCAGGCAGCGGTGGTCAGCAACAAGGTAGTCGCGAGCGCCAGCGGACGGCGCACGGCAAGCGTGGTGGCACGATCAGTCATTTTCATCCTCCCAGGACCGCTCCTTGCCATCCGCACACCGGCTTCAGCCGGTTATGGTAGCGATCACATTTCTGCTCGGTAACAATCGACGCGGCATCGTGTCAATGGACAGCTGTCATACAACTGGGCTTAATTGCCGGGTGCGAACGGGAAGCTCTGCGCCTTGTACCAGTCGAGCGTGTGGGGAGGCGCGGCGGTGCCAGGAGGCAGCGGACGGCGGCTGACCGACTGGAAATAGGCGATGCTCGCATCGCGCCACCAGCGCGCCTCCCGCGCCTGTACACCCAGGAAGCTGGCGGTGTGCTGCCAGCGCTCCGAACCGACGAACGGGCGCAGCGCGTCCCACTGGCCGCGCATGGCGTCCACCGACGCCACTCCGCGGTCGTAGCGGCGGACCAGCGTGTCCCACAGGGTGCTGCCATCGGCCATGCGCCGATCCCACGACAAGTGGTGAAACCAGAGCAGCAGGTCCTCGCCGGTCTTGTCCGGGTCTGCGAAGCGGCGGGCGACCGGTGCAGCATATTGCGCGACGGCGTTGCTGCCGGTCCGGGTGCGATCGAAGCCGATGCCATCGGCGCCGGCGCGGTGATAATAAGTGGGGTTCCATTCGGGGCGGGACAGGTCCGACACCCAAGGTCCCGGGCCGTAATGGTGCCCGGTCGCCATTAGGTGCGCCAAGCCCAGCGGCGTCATGTAATCCACCGCCGCCTGCCGCGAGCGCATCATCATCTGCGTCACCGGGCGGACAAAGGCCGGATCGGGCGTGAAGGTCAGGCCGGCCCATTCGGCGGCGATCGCCTGCGGGTCGGCCCCCGGATTCCAGGCGAAGCGGCCGAACGCGTACCAATTGGCTTGATCGAACACCGATCCCGACCAGTTGCGGTCGTTGCCGATATTGGCGACGCCGGCGATGCCGGACAGGCGGTGCCCGTCGAGTGATCCATCCACCACCTTGGCGACGGTCGAGCCGCGCCCCTTTGCGAAGGTGTCGGCGTTGAGCGTCTCGGCGAACAGGCTGCCGAGATAGACGAGGTGGGTGGAGAAGCCGAGATACTCCTTGGTGATCTGGAACTCGACCATCATCGGCGTCTTCGGCATCGCGCCGAACAGCGGATGGAAGGGCTCGCGCGGCTGGAAGTCGATCGCGCCGTTCTTGACCTGGACCAGCACATTGTCGGCGAACTTGCCGTCGACCGGCTTGAACTCGGTATAGGCCTGTTTGGCGCGGTCCTCCGGATCGGTCTCGGCATAGACGAAGGCGCGCCACATCACGATGCCGCCATGCGGGGCGACCGCGGCAGCGAGCGCGTTGGCGCCATCGGCATGGGTGCGGTGATAATCGCGCGGGCCGGGCTGGCCCTCGCTGTTTGCCTTGACCAGGAAGCCGCCGAAATCCGGGATGGTGCGGTAGATCTCATCGGCCTTGGCCTTCCACCAGGCACGCACGGCGGGATCGAGCGGGTCGGCGGTCTTGAGTCCGCCCAGTTCAATCGGTGCAGAGAAGCGGGCTGAGAGATAAACCTTGATGCCATAGGGGCGCAGCATGTCGGCAACGGCTGCGGCCTTGGCGAGGTAGGGCGCGGTCAGGCTCTCGGCCTTGGCGTTGACGTTGTTGAGTACCGTGCCGTTGATGCCAACCGAGGCGTTGGCGCGCGCATAGTCGATGTAGCGCGGGTCCTTGGCATCGGGCAGCCGCCACCAATCCCAGATCGACTGCCCGGAATAGCCGCGCTCGACGCTGCGATCGAGATTGTCCCAATGGTTGAGGATGCGCAGCTTCACGCGCGGACGGTCGACGATGTCGAGGCCACTGAGCGGTTGCCCCAATTGCATGCGGCGGATGAGCGCGAAGGCACCATAGAGTACGCCCACGGGACGATTGGCGGCGATCACGGTTGTCGGTTGGCCGTGCACGGTAGCGGTGCGGAGCAGATACCCCTCCTCCCCGAGGCTGGCGAGCGGCAGCTTCAGCGCCGCGACCCTGGGGGTGTTGGCAGTGCCCAGCAGAATGGCTCTGGGGGCCGCGCCGGATGTACGAACAACCGGTTCACCGCGAATAGCAGCGAGTGCCCGTGTCACTTCATCAGCAGCTACGCGCAGGGTGGCGTCTCCTTCCTCGGCGTACACCGACGATGGCAGGTCGGCCTTCTGCGCCGCCGAGAGCGGATGGTAGCGCAGCCACAGGTCATAGCCATCCTCGGCGAGAGTTGGTGCGGCACCGAATATCAGGGCCAGAACCACTGCACATCGTGCGACAAGACGGCGCATTGCCTCTCCTTTTCCATGAGCCGTCGCTACGCGGCGCGGCCTTGACAATTGCGGCATGGCTATCATGGTAGCGTTATCAATGACAAGGCGGCTCAAGCCGCCGTTCGGCCGGGAGCGGCCAAGGAGAGGATAGCAATGGGTTCGCGCGACATCATCGGGCTGCGTTCCAGCCGCCGTGGGCTGCTGGGCTGGTTAGGCTCCGCCTCGGTTCTGGCGCTGAACCCCGGCACCGCACTGGCCGCTGTCGGCCCGGTCTACAAGGACTCGCGCGCGCCGGTCGACTTGCGCGTACGCGATCTTCTTGGGCGGATGACGCTGGAGGAGAAGGTTGGTCAGATCATTTCACTCTGGGGCACCAAGTCGGAGATCATGGTCTCCGGCGGGCTCGATTTCGATGCGGCAAAGGCGAGCACCAATTACCCGCACGGCTTCGGACAGGTCACGCGCCCGTCCGACCGACGCGGCGGACCGCAAATCGCGGCGGTAGCGGGCGGAACCGGCGCACGCTGGCGCGGCGGCGCTTCGACGATCGCGTTCGTGAATGCCGTGCAGCGCTGGGCGACGCAGGAGACGCGGCTTGGCATTCCCGTGATCTTTCACGAAGAATCGCTCCACGGCTATATGGCACCCGACGCGACCATGTTCCCCCAGGCGATCGGCATGGCCGGCAGCTTCGACCGGGAACTGATGCACGATGTGCAGGCGGTGATCGGGCGCGAGGTGCGCGCGCATGGTAGCCATCTGGCGTTATCCCCGGTGGTCGACATTGCCCGCGATCCCCGCTGGGGCCGCATCGAGGAAACCTTCGGTGAAGACCCCTATGTCTGCGGCGAAATGGGCGTGGCGGCGGTGCGGGGGCTTCAGGGGGATGGCGGCACGCTGGCGCCCGGCAAGGTTTTCGCGACGCTGAAACACATGACCGGGCATGGTCAGCCGCAAGCGGGCAACAATATTGGTCCCGCTCCCATCGCCGAGCGCGAGTTGCGCGAGCATTTCTTCCCTCCATTCCGCGCCGTGGTCGAACGCACCGGCATCGCCGCAGTGATGCCGTCGTACAACGAACTGGACGGCATCCCCAGTCACGGCAACAAGTGGCTGCTGACAGACGTGCTGCGCGGTGAATGGGGCTTCAAGGGCGCGATCGTCAGCGATTACGGCGCAGTGGAAGAGCTCGGCACCATCCACCATGTCACCGCCGACAAGGAAGAAAGCGCACGTGCCGCGCTAGCGGCCGGGGTCGATAGCGAACTGCCCGATGGCACCGCCTTTCGCACGCTGGTGGCGCAGGTGCGCGACGGGCGCGTTGCGCAGGCGGCGGTGGACGCCGCGTGCGGGCGCATGCTGGCGCTCAAGTTCCGCGCCGGACTGTTCGAGAACCCCTATGCCGATGCCCGGGTGGCGGCTCGCCTGACCGGCAATGCCGAAGCGCGCGCGCTGGCGCTCAAGGCCGCGCACCGCTCCCTGTGCCTGCTCACCAACGACGGCACCCTCCCCTTGGCGCCCGGTGCGCACAAGCGGGTGGCGGTGATCGGCCCCAACGCGGCGGTGGCGCGGCTCGGCGGCTATTCGGGTCAGCCCAAGGTCGCGGTGTCGCTGCTGGACGGGGTGCGCGCCAAGCTGGGCGGGCGCGCCGAGGTCTTGCACGCACAGGGCGTGTTCATCACTCGGTCCGAAGACCGGTCCGCCGATCTGGTCGAACTCGCCGATCCGGCCGAGAACCGTCGCCTGATGGCGCAGGCGGTGGAGGTCGCGCGCAACGCCGACATCGTGATCCTGGCGATCGGAGATACCGAACAGACCAGCCGAGAGGGCTTTGCCAGAAACCATCTGGGCGACCGCACCAGCCTGGACCTGATCGGAGAGCAGAATGCCCTGTTCGATGCGCTTCATGCCTTGGGTAAGCCGATTGTGGTATGCGCGATCAACGGACGCCCGCCCAGCTGGCCCAATGTGGTCGCCAAGGCCAACGCCGTGCTTGGCTGCTGGTACCCGGGCCAGGAAGGCGGCACCGCCATGGCGGACGCGCTGTGGGGTGATGTGAATCCGGGCGCGAAGCTGCCGGTGACCGTCGCCCGCAATGTGGGTCAGTTACCGCTCTATTATGACGCGAAGCCGAGCGTCGGGCGAGGCTATCTGTTCGACACCACCAGTCCGTTGTTCCCCTTCGGCCATGGCCTGAGCTACACCCGCTTCGAGATGAGCGCGCCGGTGCTGTCGCAGCCTCGCATTGGACGCGAAGGATCGGTGGACGTGACGGTGACCGTCCGCAACACCGGCCAGCGCGCCGGCGACGAAGTGGTCCAGCTGTATCTTCATGACGAAATCGCCAGCGTCACTCAGCCGGTGAAGAAGCTCGTCGAGTTCCAGCGTGTCACGCTCGCCCCAGGCGAGAGCCGCACCGTGAAGATGACGCTCGACAAGCGTGCTTTCTCGCTATGGAATCGACAGCTTGAGGAAGTGGTCGAGCCCGGCAGGTTCATAATCATGGCGGGCCCGAACTCGGCCGATCTGGAATCGGTTGCCATCGAGATCGCCTGAACCTTGATCACCCAGCCGCGCCGCTTGCCGGTAGCGCGGCCGCTGCATATGGTAGCGCTACCGAACATGTTCGCAGGAGGCACGAAGACGTCCGCGAACCAGGAGAAGGAAGACAGTCATGCACCGCCTCAAACTCGCCGTGGCGCTGGGCTTTTCGCTTGCCAGCGGATCCGCCCTGCTCGCTCAGACCGCCCGTCAGGACGGCGATCCGACGCCCCCCGCCAACGCACGCTATCTGTCGCAACCGCTTACCAGCGAGATTTTCACTGCCGACCCGTCGGCGCACGTCTTCAATGGCCGCATCTACATCTATCCCAGCCATGATATCGAGTCCGGCGTGCCCGATGATGATCTGGGCACCCAATATGCGATGCGTGACTACCGGGTGTTGTCGATGGACCGCATCGGCGGCAAAGTGACGGTGCATCCCGTCGCGCTGGACGTGAAGGACGTACCCTGGGCCTCCAAGCAGATGTGGGCGCCAGATGCCGCGTACAAGAACGGCACCTACTATCTCTATTTTCCCGCGCGCGATCCGCAGGGCGTGTTCCGCATCGGCGTGGCGACTTCCAAGTCGCCGACCGGCCCCTTCAAGGCCGAGCCCGAAGCGATCCGTGGCAGCTTCTCGATGGACCCCCAAGTGTTCACCGACAGCGACGGCCAAAGCTACATGTATTTCGGCGGCATCTGGGGCGGACAGCTGCAGCGTTGGGCGAACGGCAGCTATGATCCGAATGGCGGCGACACCGACCTGAAGCAGGATGACAAACCGGCACTGTCAGCCAAGATCGCCCGCCTGGACGGCAGCATGAAGCAGTTCGCCGAAACGCCGCGCGACGTCCAGATTCTGGATCAAGCCGGCAAGCCGATCCTTGGCGGTGACCATGCCCGACGCTTTTTCGAAGGCAGCTGGACCTTCAAGCGCGGCGACACCTATTACTTCACTTATTCGACCGGCGACACGCACATGCTGGCCTATGCCACCGGCACCACGCCCTATGGCCCCTTCACCTTCCGCGGCCATTTCATGAAACCGGTGCAGGGCTGGACCACGCATCATTCGGTCACGCAGGTCGGTGGCAAATGGTATTTGTTCTACCACGACACCCAGCGCTCGGGTAAAAACTACCTGCGCAACGTCAAGGTCACACCGCTGACCTTCAATGCCGACGGCACGATCCAGATGATCGACCCGTTCGTCCGCTGATGAGGTTACGGCGGCTTCGAAGATGCCTGGCTTGCTATCGCTCGCCGTCGCGCTGGATTCATTCAGCCCGTCAGCGTTCCGCCGAAGAGACATGGATCGGCAGGAACGCCGCCCCCAGCGTGATCGGCGAGCCGTGCAGGTGGGAGACGCGGATTGGCGGCTTGCGGTCGTGGACCGTGGTGGCGAGGTCGGCGCCGCGCAGTCGCTCGGCGATTCCCCGCAAAATGGCACCGGGCAGCGGCCCGGCAAGCACGATAGCGCCTGGATCGAGCCAGGCCAAAGCGGTGTTGCACACGACCTCGAGCTGCTGCGCGGCCCGGTCCATCCAGTTCGCGATCACTGCCGCCTGCTGTTCCGCGGTGGGGTCGATGTCAGCCACCGATGAGATCTCGCATCCCGACGCGCGCAGGCAGGAAAGCAAGTCTAGCGGGCTTGGACGCGGCCGGTCGCCGGGGAACAGGCAGCCGATCTCTCCGGCCGCGCCGAACTGCCCGCGTACCAGACGCCCGTCGACGATCACCCCCGCGCCGATGCCATAGCCGAACAGCAGGACGACCGCCGTCGAAGCTTCGCGAAGCAACCCGCCCAGGTAGAACTCGGCGATGGTGGCTGTGTTCGCGTCATTCTCGATCCAGAGCGGCCAGCCAAGCTCGGCATGCAATATCTCACGCAGATCGGCTCCGCGCCACTCTGGCATGTCGTCGACCACACTCCAGCGGTCGCCCTCCAGCGAAAGCGGAGGCCCGGGCACCGCCACGCCGATGCCCAGCATGCGGCGGCCCAATAGGCCGTGTCGATCGACCAGTTCGTGCGTACGCATCCGCACGCGGCGGGCGAAGTCGCGCGGGTTGAGCGGCCCGCTCTGCTCGTGATGCGTCGCCACGGTCGCACCCGCATAGTCGACCAATGCGATGTCGAGCATGCCCTTGTGCGCGGTCGCGCCAACGGCATAGCCGCCGCCGGCGGCGAGCCGCAGCGGCACCGCCGGACGCCCGCGGCGCTGCTCCAGCGTCTCCGCGACTTCCTCGATCACCCCCCAAGCCGCAAGCTCGCGCGAAAGCTTGGTGAGCGCAGTCGGGCTCAACCCCAACCGCGCTGACAGGGCCGAACGCGGCAGCGGCCCCGCGCGGCGCAGCTCGCGTATCAGCCGCCTTTGATCATTGCCGAATGCGGGAACGTGCATGTGCACGGTGTTTAGCGTGGCATGATGCGTTTTCTATTTATTATTTGAAGAATAATTAAGAGTGTCACATTGCGCCGCCAACGGGTCCCCGCCGCCGCTTCGACGGCGCCGCGATTTGAACTTTGGGGGGGCTTCATGCTCAAGACTGTACTCGCCACCGGCACCGCGCTGCTCGCGCTCACCGTCTGCGCCATGGCACCTGCACATGCGCAAACCGCAGGCCCTGAAACCACTGCAGCGGGCGATCCCGCCGATGGCGAGGCCGACGATGTCATCATCACCGGTTCCACACGCGCCCAGCGCCGGTTCGACGCATCCTACGCGATCAACACGATCTCGCAGGAGGATATCGAGAAGATCGCTCCGGTGAATTTCGCCGACCTGATCGGCCAGCTGCCCGGCTTCCAAACCGAGATCACCGGCGGCGAAGTGCAGAACATCTACCGCATTCGCGGCTTGCCGAACGATGGGGGCTTTGTAAGCTTTCAGCAGGACGGCCTGCCACTGTTCCACGAGAACGATGGCGTGTTCTTTCGCGGCGACGCGATCCTCAAGCAGGATCTGATGACCGAGCGCGTGGAAGTCGTGCGCGGCGGCCCTGCCCCGGTTTATGCCAGCTATTCGGGCGCGATCGTCAACGCCATCACGGTAACCGGCGGCGATACGCCGCGAGGCCGCGCGCAGGTGACGCTTGGCGACACCGGGCTATATCGCCTCGACGCCGTGCAGTCGGGCCCGCTTGGCGGCAACACCTATTACGCGATCGGCGGCTTTCTGCGCTATCACGACGGCTATCGCGACAACGGCTTCCCCAATGACAAGGGCGGCCAGCTCCGTGCCAACATCAAGCACGATCTGGACAACGGGTCGATCAAACTGAACGTCAACTACGTCAACGATCACAATGTCTTCTACTTGCCGATCCCGACCGCCGATCCGCGCAACCCCGGCGTCTCGCTCGATCCTTATATCGACTATTTCAACGGCACGATGAACTCGCCTGCCCTGCGGAACGTCGACCTGAGGTACCGTGATGGCGCGGGCGTGATCCAGAACCGCACCAGCGACCTGTCCGACGGACGCCACATGCAAATGGGCAACATCGGCATCCAATATGACGCCGATCATGGCGGCTGGCTGGTCTCTGCCAAGGCCGGATACACGCAGGGCAAGCTCGATTTCTCTGCATTCTATTCGACCACCAATCCCGCAGACGGCGCCAGCTTCGCCAATGGCTATCTGGCGCGTGCGACCTCGGCATTCGGCGCGGTCTCGCGCTTCGGCTACGTGCTTGCCGGTACTACAACTGCATATGATCCAAATGCGGCCTCGGGCCTGGTGATGCAGGGCCAGTATCGCGACATTCACTCGAACTTCTATTCGGCACAGGCGAACCTGTCGGTTGCCAAGCGCTTCGACACCGGGATCGGCAGCCACGACCTCAAGCTGGGCCTCTACGCCAGCCTTTATGGTGAGAACAGCACCACCACCTATCAGAACTACCTCATCGAGGTCGCCAGCAAGCCTCGCACCCTCGACTTGGTTGCCTATTCCGCAGCTGGCGCGGTGCTCGGCCGCGTGACGGACAATGGCGTGCTCAACTACGCAGCGACCCTCAGCAAGGGCGATTCCGACGCCAAGATGATCGCGATCTACGCCAACGACACTTGGGAGATCGTGCCGGGGCTGCGGATCGACGCCGGCATCCGCCACGAGCGCTATGACTATGAGGGCTGGGCCGCGCTCACCAGCCAGGCGAACCTGGGCGACGTTACCACGCTGGCAGACGACACCACCCGCGCCTTCACCGGCGCCGTCGTCAATGCCGGCCTCTCCCCCAATGTCACCAACTGGACCGTTGGCGCGAACTACGACTTCAACAATCATATCGGCATCTATGGCCGCGCCTCGCACCTCGAAACGCCACCGAACGTCCAGACCGTGATGAGCATCAACCCCACGATCATCACCACCGTGGCCGATCAGTACGAGGTTGGTCTGAAGCTCGCCGCTGGCCGCTCCTACCTCTACGTGACCGGCTTCTACACCAACTTCGATCCGCTCAATGCGTCGTTCCTGGCCTATGATCCGAACACCGGGCGCAACGACGTCAACGTGCCTTTCATCGGCGAGGCACAGGTCAAGGGCATCGAGTTCGACGGCGCATGGCGCGTGTCGCCCTGGTTTACGCTGAACGGCGCACTGACGATCAGCGACCCCAAGTACAAGAACTTCCAGAGCTCGACCGGCGCCGACCCGGAGCAGGCCGAAGGCAATCAGATTGTCCGCCAGCCCAAGGTCTATGGCAACATCCGTCCCAGCTTCGACTTCACCACGGCCGGTACCGACGTCTCCGTCTACGGCCGCTACACCTATATGGGGAAGCGCTATGTCGATCTGTACAACAACACAGCACTGCCCGCGTACGGCACCGTCGGCGCGGGCGTGACGCTGCGCCGCGGCGGCTGGCAGCTCCAGCTCGTCGGCGACAATCTGTTCAACGCGCACGGCCTGACCGAGGGCAACACCCGCACGGATTCGCTGAGCGGACAGGGCAGCGCGGAAGCGATCTACGGCCGTCCGATCTTCGGCCGCAACTTCCGCCTCGTGGTCGGCACCTCCTGGTGAGAATCGCGCCGATCGTCGCCGCCGCGGCGCTTGTCCTCGCGGCTGCCCCGGCTTCGGCCGGGGCGGTACGCGACGTGAAAATGGAATTGCTCGCGCGCCGGCTGTTCCCGCTGCTGACCGCGCTTGCGGACAGTCCCGACAAGCTTGGCCCCGTCCGCGCGCGGCCCGAGATCGCCGCGATCCTTCAGGCACGGCGATCCGCCCGCGCGGCCTGCGGCGACGACCTGTCCTGCATCGCGCAGGCGATGGTGTGGACCAAGAGCGACGCAGCGACGCTTTCCGCAGCGGTCACGGGCAACGGCGCTGCCGCCCAGGCGGCGCGGGAGATCGGCGGGATCAACGTGATCCTGCGCACCTATGCGCTGGGTCAGTCGCCGAACTACCCGGAGATCGACGGCGCCGGCACGCTCGATCCACAGGAAACCCGCGCTAGGCTTCAAGCCGCCCTCTGGCTTGCGGACGCGCCGCGCGAGGGCTCGCTTGCCGCGTTCGATCCCAGTGCCGAATTCGCACTGGCTCTACTCGACACCAACGACCGTACCGACGCGATCGGCTTCGAGCCGCTGGGCGAGGGCCTCAACGCGCCCGCGATGCAGCGGGCCCGCAGCATCGACTGGAAACGGTACCGCTATACCGCGCTGATCGTCACCGGCGTCGGCCCAGAAGTGCCCGACATGCCGCTCAGTCCATTCGGCAAATATCATCTGCGGCTCGCGGCGGAGCGCGGCGACGCGGCGACGCGGCGTTCATCATCGTGACCGGCGGCCGCGCCCATCCCCGCGCCACAGGCTTCGTGGAAGCCGACGAGATGCGCGCCGCGCTGATCGATCGCTACAAGGTGCCCGCCGCAGCGATCGTGATCGAACCCTATGCGCGGCACACCACCACCAACCTGCGCAACGCCACGCGGCTGCTGATGACGATGGGCGCGCCGCTTGGCCGAGACGCGCTGATCGTCTGCAATCCCGGGCAGAGCGCCAACCTCGCAAGCCCCCAATTCGCCGCGCGCAACATGGCGGAGCTGGGATATCAGCCCGGGCACGTCGGCCGGCGAATGTCGCCGACCGAGCTGGAGTTTCGCCCCTCGCCTGAGTCCGAGTGGATCGACCCGCGCGATCCCCTCGACCCCTGACCCGCTCAACCTGACGGAGCTTCCAATGCGCTCTTTCCTGCTTGCGACGATCGCCGCACTGTCTCTTCCTCTCGCGCCTGCCTTTGCGCTTGCCTGGGGCGGCACCGCGCACGCGGTGATCGACCGCGCCGCCATTCGCGCAATCCCGGATGACGGACCCGTGTTTCTGCGACGTTATGCCGATTACATCGCCACCTCAGCATCGCTTCCCGACAGTTGGCGCGGCGACGCTGAGAACTTCTCGAAGATCGAGGAAGACCCGAACCATGGCTGGTTCCGCGAACAGTTCACCTTCCTCAAGCCGATCCCGCGATCACGCTACGAATTCGTGCTGGCGCTGTTCAAGCAGCATGAGAAGATCAAGGTGCGCGACCCCGCCACTGCGGCACGCACCAATGTTCGCTGGACCGGCACGCTGCCCTATGCGGCGATGGAAGCCTATCAGCGGCTGATCGTGTGCATGCGCCAGATCCGCCGCGCCCAGTCCGAGGGCGCCGACGCGTCGGTCCCCGAACAGCATTGCGCGTTCCAGGCGATCCGGCTGGGTCATTATATTGGCGACGGCGCCCAGCCCCTGCACGATTCAGTCAACAGCGATGGTTGGCGCGGCGCCAACCCGAACGGCTACACCACCGATCGTTCGATCCATGGCCGGTTCGAAAGCGCATTTGTAGATGGCATAGGCCTGACCGCGGATGACCTCGCCCCGCGGATCGGCGCCCCCGCCCGTCGCAGCGGTGACATGTTCGACGCAGTGCTCGCCTTCCTCGATAGCGCCGGCGACAAGATGGAAACGGTGTACAAGCTCGAAAAGCGTGCCCGTTTCGCCGACTTCGGCGACAAGGATGTCCGCGAACTCATCTATACGCAGACCGCTGCGGGTGCGGCGATGCTGCGCGACATGCTGTGCCGAGCATGGGCGGAAAGTGCAGTGCCGTCAGCCCGGGTCGCGCCCGGTCCGCTCGACTTTTCCAATCCGCGCTTCAATCCGGAGACCGGCTCCGCGCCCGGCTAAAGCGTTCCGCGGCGCCCGAGTGCGGCGACCGCACGTGCATGGCGGCGATGCCCGATATCGAAGCGGCGCAGCACCAGCATCGCGCCGATGCAGCCGGCTAGCGGAACGCCCAAGCCCATTGCCGCCATGCCCAGCCGGACCGGCTCCGCCTGCACCTGGGCCGGCACATAGCCAAGCCAGCCCAGCGACCAGCCGATCAGCACGCTGCCCGCCGCGCCGCTCGCCTTCACCGCGACCAGATAGCCTGCGAACAGCCCTGTCTCCATACGCCGCTTGTGCCGCAGGGCGATGAAATCAACGCTGTCGGCAAGTAGCCCCCAAGGCAGCATGAACACGCTGGCAAAGCCGAAGCCGATCAACGCCGCACATATAGGCAGCACGTCGGGCCGCCCCAGGCAAATCCCGAACAGCACTAGCCCCACCCCACTTACTCCATGCCCCGCGGCGAGCAGCGGGCTCTTGTCGAAGCGGCCGGTCAGCGCGGTCCAGGCAAGCACCCCGGCAAACTGCCCCGCCGTCATTGCGAGCAGCATGGTGCGGGCCAGATCAGGGCGATCCAGCAGATAAGTGGACAGGTAAAGCAGCATCCGTCCGAAGGTGGGCATCGCCAAGCCCGTGATCAGCGCGATCAGCAGCATGCCGATCACCAGCGGGTCGCGTAACGGAATGTCTATCCCGTCCCGGCTCGCTGCCAAAGCAGCGGGTGCGGAGCTCCGTCCGATCACAGAACTGAGGATCATCGTGACGATGAACAGTGCGCCGGCGATCGTGCCGATCAGCGCCAAGGTGTCGAACGCATTCTCGTGGCCTGCCCGCTGCACCAGCGGCGTCAGAACTGCGGCGACCGCAAGCGACGCGGCGGTACTGAACAGCAACCGATATCCCGAAACACGTCCCCGCGCGCGGCTATCGCTGGTAAGTTGAGCCATCAGCGCGTTGTGCGGGACGTCGATCACCGCATAGGCGCCGCGGAATGCCAGCAGCGCACCCGCCAATATCGCCCAGTGCGTCACGCCCCAAACCGGCAGTGCATAGAGCGCGGCAAAGGCGGTGCCGCACGGCACGGCGCCGACCACCACGACCCAGCGGTAGTCGCGCCCGAAGCGGCGCAGGCGGAGGACCAGCTTCGCGGCGAGCAGGTCGAAGGCTAAATCTCCGGCAACCGCCACCAGCATCAGCGTACCCGCCGCCGCCGCGCTAAGGCCCAGCAGATCGGTCAGCAGGAACAACATCGTCAGATCGGCCCCGGCGAACGCCAGTCCCTTGCCGAAATTGCCGCACGCATAAGCGAACAGCCGCGCCTCGGACGCAGCATGCGCAAATACGCCGGCCACCTTGAAGGACATGCGTCGAAGGTATCGGGAAGTCGCGATTGCGTGCGTTACCATCATGCGCTGTCAGCCGGAGGAACTTGCGCGGCTACCGGGACAACATTGCAATGATGCTACGCAAGCCGCCCGGTCGGAAGCGCGCGCCATGCTGCGCCGGAGCAAAGGATCGAAGCCGCCTAGCTGACTGATGGCGGCGGCTTCCAAGCCGAGCCGAACCGCGACACCTTAGCACCGTGCGGCTTGGCTCTTCTCTCGAGCGGCAGCGAAGTCACTGCCTGCCTGTCGTCGCGGCAACAGCCGTTGTTCGCGATTGTACGCGCCAAGCAGCCCATCCTCTTCCGACGTATAGCCGATGACAGCAACGTCCTCTGCGGCCTCGCGCCGCAGGCGACCAGCTGCGCCGGCTGCTCAAGATCGTCACGACTTACGAGTTGCCAAGCGTGTTCGAAGGACTGACGATCGGCGGCGGCATCAACTATCGCGGCCAAGTCTATTGGGGCAGCGATAAGCCAGTGACGAGCGCGGCCTTCGGTTCCGAAGTTCCTTCCAAGGAAAGCGGCGGATCGTTACACATCAATACCGTTGCGACCCATGATCGCTGCTAATGGTCGAGCCGCGTCTTGCAGGGGAGGTACAGTCAACGCGGGTCGGGTTTCTCGGAACTGTGGTCGACATTCGGATCGCTATCTTGGCGGGAATTGCAGGGCTGTCGCCTACATCCTTTCCTCCCCGCTCGGCTATGATCAGTTCCGCGGCGCGCGCGCTTACCTCCGCGATAGGTTGGACTATGGCAGTGAGCGGCGGATGGTTGAAGCGCACGATCGGCGTGTCGTCAAAGCTGATGACAGAGAGATCGTCGGGAACGCTCAGCCCCATCTCGCGTGCGACAAAGAGTGTTGCCATCGCCATCTGATCGTTGCTGGCGATGATGGCTGTGGGTGGTTGTGGGCCCGCCAGGAGCTGGCGGGCAGCGCTCAGGCCAGAGCCGTAGCTGAAGTCGCCGTGCGCCAGCATCTGCTCGCAACTGAATTGAGCCTGCGCCATCGCGGCACGCCAGCCAGCGATCCGCCATGAGCTCAATTCATACTCAGGCGAACCCGCGATCAGTGCGATCTGGCGATGACCAAGCTCAATCAAATGCTCGGTCGCCAATTGCGCCGCATCGTGGTCGCCCATCGTCAAGGCAAAGCCGGGTCCCTCAGCAAGCGATCCGATCCGAACGAAGCTTATGCCCTGTTGAGCCAGCAAGCCGGTGATTAGAGGATTCTGAGAGTGCGGCGGCGTGAGGATAACACCATCCGGACGCAGCGCTGCGATGGCAGCGAGTAATTCACGCTCGATATGATCGCTGTGCGTGTCGACCAGCTCGACGATCACGCGGTACCCGTGCGGCGCGCAGGCGAGCATGCTGCCGAGCAGCATCTGGTCCACCCAGTCGGTGCCCTGGCGCGCACGCCAGTCGGCGATGGTGCGCTCGCGATCGTTCAACGCCAGGATCAGATAAGAGCGCGATCCGCTCATCCGCTGCGCCGCGATCGAAGGTACATAGCCCAGCCGATCGATCGACGCCTGAACCCGGTCGACCATCTCGGCGCGAACATTAGGTTCCTTGTTGATCACGCGGCTGACGGTCTGAAGCGACACGCCCGCATCCGCCGCGACGTGCTTGATCGTTACCGCCTGACGGTGCCGCGCCATCGCGCCTTTCCTCTAATCACGCCGCCCGCGCGCCGGTGCCGTCGCAATAGCGCGCGACATAGGTGGCGTGGTCGGGGAGTTGCGACACCGTGCGCGCGACATTCTCGCGGAGCGTCGCAAGAAGCGTATCCAGTTCCTCGTCGCGCAGCTTTTCCGCGATGGGGTGACGGGCGCGTGGCATGATCCCCTGCCCCATCATCACCTGCACCCAACTATTTTCGGCGAATAGCTCGTCATTCTTGCGGAACACGCGGCCCGTCTCTCGGAACAGCTCGATCTTTTGCGAAAGCGTGTCAGGCACTGGCATATCCGAGACATAACGCCAAAACGCGCTGTCGCGCTGCTGCGTCACTTTATAGTGCAGGATCAGGAAATCGCGGATCTGCAGCATTTCCTGCATCTGCTGATCGTTGAACTCCTCGATGTCGCGCGCGCTGATCTCGCGTAGCGGCATCATCCGCAACAGGCGCAGGATCGCGCGTTGGATCAGATGGATGCTGGTCGATTCCAGCGGCTCCATGAAGCCGCCGGACAGGCCGATGGCCACCACGTTGCGGTGCCATTGCCGCCGCCGTGCGCCCGCGCCGAAACGCAGGAAGTTGGGCTCCACGATCGTCTTGCCTTCGATGTTGCCGAGCAGCCGTTCGAGCGCGTCATCCTTGTCGAGATAGCGGCTGCAATACACGATGCCGTTGCCCACCCGGCTTTGCAGGGGAATGCGCCACTGCCAGCCGGCATCATGAGTCATGGCGCGCGTATAGGGAGCCGCAGGTCGAACGCTTTCCGTCTGGATGGCAATCGCCGCATCGCAGGGAAGGTAGTGCGTCCAATCGTCATGGCCGGCATGAAGCGCTCCTTCGATCAGCAGCGCGCGAAAACCGGTGCAGTCGAGGAAGAGATCGCCTTCGACCCGTTCGCCCGAATCTAGGCGCAGCGCGGCGACATCACCGCGCTCCGGGTGCAGTTCGACTTGCGCGATCTTGCCTTCGATGCGGCGAGCGCCGTCGCCTTCCGCCAGATTGCGCAGGAACTTGGCGTATAGCCCTGAGTCGAGCTGATACGCATAGTTCATCCGGTCGTCGGGTAGATGCGCGAATTTGTTCTGCAGTGCGGCAGTTAGCTCCAAGCAATATTCGTCATAGGGCGCAACGTGTCCAAGTTCACGGCCACGCAGCCAGAAATGCTGAAACCCCGCCGCCCAATGATCCTTGCCGGTGTTGCCGAAGCTGTGAAAATACTGGTCACTGCCATCCTTCCACCCGTCGAACAGGATCCCGAGCTTGAACGTCGCCTGGGTGGCCCGCATGAACTCGGCTTCGTTGATGCCCATCAAACGGTTGAAGGTCACCAAGGGCGGAATGGTGGATTCGCCCACACCAATCGTGCCGATCGCTTCGGACTCGACCAGGGTCAGTTCGACCGCGCGGCCCATAGTCCGCGCAATCGCCGCGGCTGCCATCCACCCGGCGGTGCCGCCGCCGGCGACCACGACTCGGCGCACGCCTTGTGCGTTCATCGGCTGAGCTGCCGCAGCAGAAACGCGCGGATGCGCCCTGCGCTCTCGGGCGTTAGGGGTGCGAGCACGCTGCGTCCTTCCTCCGGAATATGACCGACGGTCTGATCGCCATTGTTGAACACGTAATAATCGAAAACCTCGCGCCAGTGCTGTTTCTCATGCTGCGGCAGATCGCGGATGGTCATGATGGCATGATTCAGCGCCTCCTGAGGCTGCCCCATCCAGCGCGGCGTTTCGCGCCACCAATAATTGACCAGCACGTTGAACGGCTCGAGCCCCTCGACATGGTGCCACCACATCGGCGGGATGTAGATCGCGTCCCCCGGCGCCAGTTCAGCGACCAGTGCATGACCCATCGCTTCGGCGAAACGCGGATGCCGATCGAGGTCGGGGTTGTGGAAGTCGACCATTGAGATGGCGCGGCCGGCCGGTGTGTTGTCGATCGGCCCCAAATAGAGGTTGCAGAACTGTTCGGGCGGAAACAGCGTGAAGCGTCGGCGCCCCGCCGCGACACAGGCCAGGTTCTGCGGGAAATCATTGTGGGCCGCGATGCGCGTCCGCGTCCCCATCCAGATGCTCGCAAGCACGCTATGGTCGCCAAGATCGACCTGATTGGCTTCATGCAGTCCCGCAAAGAACTGATGGATGTCGATGGAAGCGAGGTAGAGCGGCGCCGCCTCAGGGTTGCCCGCCTCCGCATCGATTCGAGCAAACACGTCTTCCAGCTTGGCGTGGGCCATGCGGAAGTTCATGCGCATCGTCTGATCGTAGAACAGCCGCCCGTCACCCCTCGGTTCGCCGACCGATACGGCGAAGGGAACATCGCGCCGGAACCGCAGCAGGTAATCGCGCGCAGCCTTCCCGGACTGCCGCCCAGCCTCGACCAAGGGCCAGTCCGCCACAAGTCCGCGAACCACAAAGGGCTCGGTGGCACCCCATAACGCCGCATTGAGCGCCTCGCTCCCGGCAACAACAATCTCGCGAAGAGGGGCAGCAGCGGCCAAATGGTGCGGATCGGCCTCAGCCATGGCGCAGCCGCCGGTTCCTGCGCTCGATCAGGGCGCCCAGATTGGCAAGCGAGGCGATCGCCATGAACATGGGCATGAGGTGCCCGGCCTGGTGCAGTTCACCGAGCGCCGTGGAGTCGAGCGCACGAACCTTTTCCTCATCCACAACATGGAAGCCGACCAGCCTGTTGGTAGACCCGTCTTCCAGTGTGACCTCAAGCGTCAGCGGCTCGAACAAGTCAAACCGGTCGAGCGCAGCAAAGAAGTCTGCGGCGCGCTGATAGCCAATGTCCAGGCTCCCGAGTTGCTCTGCCACTGCGTCCAGATACGGCGTGGGACGACCGAACTCGTCGAACACCCGAACGCCTTCGCCCGCCGCGATACGGGGGCTGTCCAAATCGACATGCACCTGCTTGGCGTCGGATCCGCTTGCCGCCCCACCAATCAGGAAGGGCTGGATTTCCATTGCGAGCGGCCGATATGCTGCATCCCATCGCCCGCCGTCCAGGAACAGGTTCTCCCCTTCTTCGAACCCGAACAGCGCGACTGCGTTGAAGCCGTCACGCTCACGGCCGCGCTGGAACAAAATGGGGTACAGGTTCTGCACCCGGCGGAACTCGTCGGGCACGGTGATGCAGCTCATCACATCGTCGCCAAAGGCGGCTCCTCGCTGGGTATGGACGCGCAGGTCGCGGTGATCTTCGATGGTCAGAAGCGTGTGATTGGCCATGTCAGCTGATCTGTTCCCTGAGTGCGGGCGAAGCGGCCCTGAGCGCGTCGAGATAGGTGCGGTTGGATGGAAGGCTTGCCGCTAACGTCCGGCCGCGCTGTTCTACGGCGCGGAGCGCCGCGTCGGCATCGGGCGCTTCGACCCGAAGCGGTCCTTGTGCCGGCGTGGCAAAGCCCATCCCGTAGAGCACATATTGATAGCTTGCCGCCGGGAATATCTCATCAGCCTGCAGAAGGTCGGTTCGCGAGGGCGGCTGGTCGCGCCATATCCGCAACAGCTCACAAAGGCGCGTCGGCACGGTGCCGGCGTCGCGATGGTCGCGCCAATATGGTTCGTCGCGTTGGCTCAACACGTAATGCAGCTTGAGGAACTCGACGATACGGTCCCAGCGATAGCGGAACAGCGTGTTGAACCGAGCAGCATGCAGGTCCATTGCGGCCCGCGTGCGCGGAAAGCCATCGAGCAGCGCGCCCACGGAGAGCTCCACCAGTACGATCGCCGACGCTTCCAGCGGTTCCAAAAAGCCTGCCGAAAGCCCCACCGCCACGCAGTTCCGCTCCCAGAAGCGTTCGCGGTGCCCGGAACGGAACGTAAGCCGACGGAACGGCAAATCGCCGGCACCTGCAAGCTGCGTGTCTTTGAGGTAGCCGGTCAGCGTCGCGGCAGCGGCGTCGTCGGTAAGGTGCCGCGACGAATATACGCAGCCGATTCCGCGCCGCGTCGGCAAGCCGATGTCCCAAATCCACCCCGCCGCATGCGCTGTAGCGTTGGTCTGCGCCGCGACGGGACTGTGGGGGGCAACCGGCAACTGTGCCGCGAGCGCGCGATCATTGAACAGCACGTCGCTCCGGTCGATAAAGGGCACGCCCAGCGCATCGCCGACCAGCAGCGCAGCATGCCCGGTGCAATCGATGAAGAGGTCGCCTGCGACAGGGCCAGACGCCGCGGTCCGCACCGCAAGGATGTCGCCACCCTCTGCCCGATCCACCGCGACCACATGGTCGCGAATGTGCCGCACACCCAATTTGCCCGTCGCATGCCCTGAAAGGAACGCTGCGAACTTCGCAGCGTCTAGGTGATAGGCGTAGTTCAGCGCCCCGGCATAATCGGGCATGGCGCGTTGCCGGGGAGCAAGGGCCAGCCCGCAGACCCGCGCCTGCGCGCTCACCGCCGAAGCGAAGTTCAAGTTACGACCCTGGGCCTGCCAGCCGCGCACCAAGTCGAGCGCAGGTACGGACGGCGGCGGGGTGAAGGGGTGCAGATAGGAATCGCCGGCAGCACCGGTGCGCCACCCGTCGAAGCGCGAACCCTGCTTGAACGACGCGTCGCACGCCAACAGGAATTCGGCTTCGCTCACGCCGATGGATTGCAGCGTGGCCCGCATTGTCGGCCACGTCCCCTCGCCTACGCCGATCGCGGGGATATCGGGCGATTCGACCAGCGTGACGATCAGGGGAACCGCGGCGGCCGGGTCAGCCCGTGCTGCGATCAGCGATGCCGCAAGCCAGCCGGCCGTGCCCCCGCCGATCACGACAACCCTGGAGACTAGCCCGTCCATTCCCGATCCCGCCAATGCACGAAGATTGCCTCGTGGCAGCGGAAAAAGCCACCCTCATGCGAAGGTGGCCTCTCCCGCTTTATGCTTCACCTGAGAGGTGCGCGATTCAGAAGGTGAACCGCACGCCGCCCGAGTAGCGCGCATAGCCGGGCTGGGAAAAAGTAACGAAATTCTCCGAGCGGCGATGCCCGCGCCGGCTCTCCCCGGTCAGGTTGATCGCTTCCACGAATGCCGTCAGGCCGTGCACGAATTCGTAGCTCGCGCTCGCGTCGAACTGGCCATAGGCCTCGACATAGGTGGGATCGAACGAACCGCCGGCGTAGAAGCCGTCGCGCCAATTATACGCAACGCGCGCCTGCAACCCGTTCTTGTCGTAATACAGCACCGCGTTGGCGCTGTCGCTGAGACCGGTCAGCGCGAACTGCCCGACATAGGGGCTTTCCCTATTGTCGTACGTCGCGTCACCGCGAACGATCGTATAGTTCAGGATGGTACCGAAACCAGTGTTCCAGAGCTGGTGCTGCACCGCGAATTCCCAGCCATGGATGTTGGCGCTCTGATCGCTGTTGAACGGCTGGGTGATCTGGAAATTGTATAGCGGATCCTCGGGCAGACCGAAGATATCTCCAGTCAGAAGCCCATCGGCGCTCGTGCCGGTCACCAGCGAGGACGCAGGGAAGTTGCGCAGGATGTAATCCCGAACGCGCACCCCGTCTGTGGTGCCCAGCGCCGCCACCGCCGCCTGGTAGCGCGGACCCGCACCCGGGTTGCGCAGGTCGAATGCAGGCGTGTTGATCAGCGTATTGCCGATGAAGTTCGACACGTCCTTGTTGAAATAGCCGACCGAGATGTAGCTCTCGCGTCCGTAATACCACTCCGCCGAGAAATCGATGTTCTTGGACTTGTACGGGATCAGGCCTGGATTGCCTTGACTGCCCGTGCCGCCACCGATGCGGGGGTTGGTATCGATCGAACGTCCGCCCTGCAAACTGCCATAATCAGCACGCGTGATGGTGTGGCTGTACGATGCGCGTAGTTTCACATCGTCGATCGCTTCGATGTCGAAGTCGATTGCAGGGAGCCAGTTCTGGTAGCTTCCCTTGAAGCGGGTGAAGTCCGCGCCTGCAAAGTTGATGGCGAACTCGTTTGCGCCGGTCCAGCGCGTGCCTGTCGGGATCGGCACCAAAGCAGTGGAGTCGATCACCGTCTGATCGTATCGCACGCCTGCGATCAGGTGCGCGCGCCGGCCCGCCAGTTCGAACTTGGTGTTGAACTGGATGTAGGGCGAGATCGTCTTCTCGGTGAGCCGGCGATCGGTGGTGTAGGACGCCAGGCAGGTGCCAGGCGCGGCCTCGCCTGCGCCGGGGTTGCTGCAAACCTGGTATTGGCTTTCCAGCAGGTCGGCCATGCGTTCGAAATCGAAGGTGTAGAACGACGGGATCATCCCCGCAGTCCCGCTCCCCTGCACACCCTTGAACTTGTCGGGGATGGAGACGAGCTCGAACAGATCGTCTGGAACCGAAGATGCCGGCCCTACGCCACTCCAGGTTTCGTTTTGGATGAAGCCGTAGGCCGAACGGACCTTGTTCTCCACGAAGGAGAAGCCCGCATCGATGCTGTCCAGGAAGTCGCCCTCATGGTCGTAGTGTCCCTTGAGTTGGACCTGGTTGATCTCGTCTTTGAAGTAAGCGTTGCGAAACGAGTTGCCGGTCGGCGTAATCAGTCCCGCGTTCAGCGGATCGATGCCCGGCGACATGGTGTAGGACAGGACCGGCAGGTCGTTCTCGAAATTGATCGACTGGCTGGCGACGCCGAATATGGCGGTACCGATGGAAGTGCTCGACCCGTATTTGTTGGTCGGCTTGGACTCGGCCGTGGAATGATGTGCGTCGAGCGAGACCGTCACGCCCCCCGGCGCCTCCCAGGTCAGATTGCCACCCAGCGACTTGTTCTCGGTCTGATTGGCCGAAAGCGCGCCACTGTACGACAGGTCCTTGCCCGTCGACGTGGTGGGATTGATCAGCGCCCCAGGCGTAAAGTTTTCGGAGAAGAAGGTCGGCCCGGCATTTGGTCCATCGGTCCACGCGCTCGAAGTGTCGCCGAAGTTGAACCAGATGCCGACGCTGCTGTCACGCACTTCCACCTTGTTGCGCGAATAGGTGAAGTCCACCGTTGCGGTCAGATTGTCGCTGGGCCGCGCCTGCAAGACCAACTGCCCGTTGATGCGCTCACGATTGATGTCGAGGAGATCGTATGCCGCGCTCTGTGGAATTTCATACACGTCGCTGCCGGTGGGACGGTTCGTGACGTTCGTGCCTGCAGGGGAAAGCTCACCCCACGTATTGTTGGCAGCCGCGTTGGCCGCAGGATCACCCAGGAAGCCGTCGCGAAAGCCAACACTGGCCGAGTTCACGCTCGCCTCGCGCTTCTGATACGAGCCCGAGAGCAGGATGCCGAAGCGATCGTCGGCAAAGGTCGACGAAAAGATGCCCGACACTTCCGGCGTGATCGGATCGCCTTGGTTCCTGGACGAATCATAGACGGCCTTGGCCGCGATGCTGCCGCGCATGCCCGGCTTGTCGAGCGGCCGCGGGGTGCGGATATTGATCGAGGAGCCGATGCCCCCTGACGGAATTGCGGCGCGACCGGTCTTGTAGACCTCGACTGCGGCAATGCCTTCAGAAGCTAGATTGGCGAAGTCAAACGACCGGGAGGCGGGCGCGCTGGCGCCGTCACCCAGCGTCGCTGTGGGCATCTGGCGGCCGTTCAGAGTAACCAGATTATATTCCGGGCCGAAGCCGCGCACGGTCACCGTCGAACCTTCGCCGTTCGACCGGTCGATCGAGACGCCGCTGATACGCTGCAGCGACTCAGCAAGGTTGGTGTCGGGGAACTTGCCGATATCTTCAGCGGAGATCGCGTCCACAACGCCCTGACCTTCACGCTTGATGTCGACGGCTTCGCGCAACGAAGCGCGGATGCCAGTCACAATGATGTCGTCACCCTGCGGCTCTTCAGCCACCGATTGATCCTGAATGTCAGACGGGCCGGGCTGGCCGACGGTCGACGCAGCATCCTGCGCGGCGGCGAAACCGGGCATTCCCAGAACCGCGAGCGTGGAGACGCCGATGAACAACTGTGAAACGATGCGAGCCTTTGAGCGGCGCATGATCTTCCTCCCCTATATCTGTCGGCATCTTGAACATCGTCTTTGAGACAAAGTCGTGCCGTTGAGAACGTTCACATGCCTCCCATGGTCGCAGGCTGTCAAGGCTCCGTGTCAACGTTGACGGTGACCCATTCAGTTCGCGTGACATCGGTAAGCCTGCCGCGCGCCGCGGCATCCGCCCGGCTACTGCCGATAAGGCATTCAGCAGCAAGGAACAGGCTCCGCATTTCCCCAGCGCCGTCTCTCAACAACCTGCGGATTCGTCTGAGCTTTCAGCTTGTCGCGCCCGCATATCGCGATGGGAGCACCGCCGTCGCGCGAGAACGGTGAAGCTTTGAGCCGAGACAATCGCGCAGGTGGATGACAGCCGTTGCTCCGCAAGGTGCGGGCGGGCAAGGGTTTGGTCGCCTATGCAACCCTCTCCGCTCCTCAAGGCTCGGCCAACTACGCTGCTGCTATTCGCGGCACTTGCATATGCAGGAGGCACGATCGCCTATCTACCCCTCCTGACGCTGTTGCTACCCATCAAGGTGGCTGCCATGGCAGGCGCGGAACGGATCGGCGTGCTCACCGCTACCGCGATCTGGGGGGCGATCGCGGCAAGCTTGTCCAATATCGTTTTCGGGTGGCTGAGCGACCGATCGGTGGCACGCCGCCGGGGCCGGCGCAGCTGGATGCTGCTGGGGGCCATGGGGCTCGTGCTTGCTTACGGGCTGATTCTCGAAGCTGGCTCGGCAGGCGATCTCATCGTGGCGATCATGCTGTTCCAATGTGCAGTGAACGCGATCCTCGCCCCCCTCCTCGCGATCTTCGCCGAAGAAATACCCGACGCCCAAAAAGGCCTGATGGCAGGCCTCATGGCCTGGGCCAGTCCGGCTGCCTCGGCGCTCGCCGCGCTCGTCGTTACGACCCCGCTCACTGAGGCAGAACGCTTAGGCGTAGTGGCGGCAGTGGCGATCGCCTGCCTTACACCATTTGCGCTGATCCGCTCGCCGCTCCGCGAGCTCAAGACTCCATCTCTTCCGAGTGAGCAGGTGTCGCGCTATGATCTTATGATAACCTGGTCAGCACGCCTGCTTGTCCAGGTCGCCGGCAATGTATTGGCGCTGTATCTCGTTTATTATTTCGAAAGTATCGCCCCTAACATCACGCCTGCTGTGCTGGCGGCGCAAGTCAGCCAGGCCCTAGCGCTCGCATATATCGCTTCACTCCCAATCGCACTGTTGATTGGTATCCTCTCCGACCGTCTCGGCCAAAGAAAGCCCTTCCTGCTTGGCGCCTCGATATTGATGACGGCAGGTCTGCTTGTAATGGCAATCGCAAGCGACCCACTCATAGGAACAATCGGCTTTGGCATCAACGTCATCGGCATGCAGGTCTTCGTGAACCTTCATGCCGCGGTCGCAATGCAAGTGCTGCCCGACCGTGCGCGTTGTGGCCGTGACCTCGGCCTGCTCAACTTAGCGAACACCCTGCCAGCAGTAGTGGGCCCGGCACTGACTTGGTTGCTGGCAACGCCTCAAAATTTCACGCTGTTGATGGTGACACTCGCGCTGCTGGCACTCCTCGGAGGAATGCTAATGATCTTCGTGCGCAGCCAATCCTGCAGCCGCTGATTTGATACGTCGCAATGCAGAGTCATCGGCTGTGAGGATCGCGCAACGTGGCACATGAGTTAAAAGCAGGTTCTGGAGCAAACAATAGCCGCTCCGCGCGGCGGCAGATCGAAGCATCGCCTCGCGTAGCAGTCCCGCGCTCCAAGGTGGACAGGATAACTTCCACCTCGGCGTCTGCGACTTGGACGAATATTACCGCCGTTCAGAGACAACGAGGATCCCGAACCGGCGCATCGCTGCCGCGGGTCAGCCAGCGCCCATCGGGCGCGCGGTACTTTTCCCCGGCAGCACTCCGCGCGATCAGGTTGCACCCGGTCACGAATGCCATCTGCTCCACGGTAGAGCCCGACGCCGCCTGATCGGTATACTGCTTCTTGCGCTGGATGTTGATGTTGTTCACCAGCGCGCGAAGCTCCGACGTGGCGGGGCCAACGATGCCCAGATACCCGTCCGGCTGCTCGCCAACCAGGCCCTGCTGGCGCGCCGCCTGATAGGCCGGATCTCGCTGTGCGGAAGCCGAGGCCGGGATCAATGCTGCTGCGACGGCGGCGGAAAACAATAAAGTGCGCATCAAAATATCCCTGGGTTTTCCTGGATCAGCGTCTTCGCCTTGTTGTCGAGGCGATACACCACTTCCTGCGTGATCGAGATGTTCAAATTGATGACTATCGGCTTGTCCGGCGCAGACACGTTGATGCAACCACTCGTGGCGAACACACCACCACATGCTGCCATCAACGCCACCACGCGGGGCGATACCGGGCCTACTGAACAACTCAACTTCATTTCCGCTCCTTTTGTCGCATCGATTGGCTGTCGGGTGCCTGAACGGGCGGCTGCGCCGCTCCGTCCGCCGCCGCGCGCGACTGCTCATCCAGCAGCGCCGGCAGGTTGCGTTCGATCAGCCGGCTCGGATCATACCAGGACTGGACCGAGCTCAGCAGCTGCTGGAAGGGTGCACTGATCCGAATGTTGAAGATGAACGGCAGCCGGGCGAGCCGCCGGATCACGAAGTTGGACTTGGTACCCTTGCCCTGGCTGACGCCAGCGAAGCGGATGTCGGTCACCATGTCGCCGGCAAGCGGACCGTTCATGCCGATCGATAGACTTCGGTAGTTGAGCGACCGTAGCGCCTGAAACGCCATGTTCCCCCAGAAGCCCAGGTCGTGGCGCGACACTTCGCCAGCATACGCGATGGATCCGCCGGCGCGCGCCTCCAGCTTGCCGCCTTCGATCCGGCCGCCTTGCGCGTCGAACACCATCGGCAGCGTGCCGTCGAACGTCCCGGTGGCGCTGATGTTGTCGAATTCCATCTCTTTCAGGAACAGCGCCGCGTCCGCGCCGATCACTCGGAAGGTCAACCTCCGTTCGACGCTCTCCGAAAAGTCGAGCAAAGTGGGCTTCAGCACCAGCTCCCCGCCGGCAAAGGGCCAGCGTCCGCCCTCCACCTGCACGCGCTGGCTATCCAGTATCTGGAACCGCAGGATGCCGTCGGTCACCGGGACGCCGGGGTTGATCTCGGCCACCGTTGCCATTTGGCCAGCGGCGGTCCGCATCCCTAGCAGATCGGTGAAGTTTAGCGTGGTGGCAAGTCCGCGTAGGGGGCCGAACACAGCGGCGAGGTCGATGCCGTCTGTGCCGAAGGTGCCGCTGCTGGTCACGCCATCCCGGCTCCATGCGATCCTGCCTTGGCCCGACACCGCTCCGTTGACCTCGGCGATCACGCCAAAGGTGAGCGGCGTCAGATCCCCTGGCTGCAGCCCCCGCTCGGCAAAGCGAAGCTGGTCCACGCGGATCTCGGCCGATCCGGTGCCGCTGTTCAGTGCATGCCCGATCCGCACATCGGCGACCTTCACGCCGCCTTGCAGCGTGTTCAAGGTCGCGCTTGCCCGGACTTCCCCCCCACTTACCCGGACCTGCGCGTTCTGAGTGGCCAGCGGATGGAAGCGGGCCGAGGTGGCCGTGTCGCGGACTTCGAGCCCTCCGGCAAGCGCCAGCGCCCCACCTTTCAGCTGCCAATCTCCTGACCCTGCCGATACCAGCAGCGGGACCGCCCCGATCTGCCCGGAAAGTCCGGAAAACATCCCGTGCGGCGTCCCGCCGAACACTCCCGATAATGCCGCGACATTCATTCGGGTGTCGCCACCCGGGCCCAGCCGCAATGCTGCGCCGGCAACCGCAAGGCGCTGCCGCCTCAGGTCGAACCGCGCCTGCTGCGCTTCGAACCGAAGCGCGCTTGCACCAAGCATTCCGGCCAGACGCGGCTGTTGTAGCCGCACTCCGCCGCTCATTCGGCCTTGCTCCAGGCGCACCATCGCTCCGCCTTCCGGGCAGGCCGCCAGCCTGTGTGGGCCAAGTACCAGACCGCCGACGGCTAGGCGGTCAAATGCAGCGTCAAAGCAGCGTGTGTTGACGCTCAGCGACCCCGGCGCCCAGACGGCGCTGAGCGGAAGCCGTAGCTGCTCGACTCGGCCCTGCGATGTGCCACCGGTGAAGTCCGCCAGCGCACTCACCGCGCCGCTGCCACTGCCAAGCTGGAACGTCAGATCGGCTAGTGAAAGCCGGGCTCCGCCTGCGGCATAGGGCGCGATCGCGCCCGAGCCACGGATCTGATCCCTTTCCTGAAAGAAGCGCAGCGTCGCCTGCGGAAGCCCGCCGCCCCGAGTCGCAAGCGTACCCGCCGCCCGCACGGTAGAAGCTGGTCCATCCAGTCCTATCCGCGCCTTCCCGTTGAAGTCGGCCTGCCCCCCGCTCGCGGCCCGCACCCGCGCGGAGGACAGCGTCAGCGCCCCGGCACCCTGTCGGTACGCCATCGACAGGTCGCCGCTGGCATCGAAATTACGCATCGCTGCCGCTGCGGACCGCGCCAGCGCGGCCACGATCGGTTGAAGTGGTCCGGCGCTCACGCGCCTGTCCAGGCGCTCCACGTCGCGCCTCAACGACGGCATCAGCGATACCGAACCGAGTTGCGCCTGCCCAGTGAATGAAACACCCGATCCGCCGACCCGATATGCTCCCGCGACCGCAGCGATGCTTCCGCGATTGCCGCGCACATCGAAGCCGCCGGACCGCAGCGCGATGCGCCCCTGAGTCGCGTTCGCGCCACCCTCGAAGCTGGCCCCGCCATCCAGCGCCGCGATGCGCAACTCGGGTTGGAGAATGGCCTGCGCCTGCACGTCGACGGTTCCGCGCCAGCGGTCCAGCGCCTCGCTCAATTGCGCCTGCACCTCGATTCTTGCAGCACGAACCCCAGTCAGGCCGCACTGCGCATTCGCAATTGCCACGGGACCTGTCAGACCGAATTGCGACATTCGGACCTGCACCGCAAGCCGTCCTTCGGCTCGCAGCATCACGCACCCCGCCATAGCCAGTCGCGGCGCATTCGCCTGGACGACGCCCTTGAACCCGTCGCTCAGCATGCCCTTGCCGGCCACCGCTAGCCGCATGGTACCCGCCGGGGTCTGCAGCAACACCTGCGCATCCGCCACGTCGACGATCAGCGCGGGCAGTGAAAAGGGTTTGCCCGACGGCGGCGGCATCAGCCGATCGATGGCGCCCAGCGACACGCGCCCGCCGACCACCCGGCCCCGCAACCGCACCTGCCCCGCGCGAATCGCGAGCACTTCCGCTCGCCACGGCGCTAATGCGGTCCGCACCTCTATCCAGTCCGCGGTAAGGTCCGGGTTGGCCGAGTCCCCAATAACGACCTTCGTCAGGCGCTGTCGCCAAGGCGATAGCTGCGTGAGCTCGTACGAAGCGGTCACACCCCGCCGGCTGAGTTCACGGTCTATGAAATCACGCGCAATCGTGCGCCGCTGAAGCCATGCGGCCGCAACGACAACGACGATAAGTAGCAAAAAGCTGAGCCACAGGCTCCGCCACGGACGCCCAGCGGGTGGACTCGCAGCTCCCGCCGCTTCCTCGCCCTGCCTTGCTATAGCGTCCCAACCCAAGCCTGCATGGCTCCCTTATACGAGCGTGCCGAACCCGCTTTGGGCACTATCGTGGGTCCCGTCAAAGCGGCAACATAGTTGATTTAGACCGAACAGCGCTTTTCAGCCGTCCATCCGCAGAGCTCGTGGCCCTCGTACGACCAGCGGCGCCTAAACGTTTTGAATCATCCATGAACAAAGGTTCACTTACGTCGTCTACCGCCGGGAAGCAGACAGGCGGCTGCCCATCTGTGGACGCCCGCAAAAGACGCAAGCGGTAGCTGGGGATGAGGCATGTAGTCGGATGCTGCCATCTGTCGCGCCTTTGGTGCAGCCTAGAGGCTGCCTGCCCGGGAGTTCGCGGACCGCCGCAACCACTCATCCGGCGACACTCGCGCGCCGATGAGTGGAGAGCCGATGACTGGAGAGGAGAGTGAGCGGCAGCACAACCAGGGCTCTGCGAAGTTCTGAACGGGAAGTGGCCGCGGCGTCGCGGTAAGATCGGGGACAAAGAACCATCTAAAACTTCAGCTGACACTTGGCACAGGGTGATGACGGCTACGCCCGCGCAGATGCGCCACTGGCTCCCCCTCTACACGGTGCACTTAGGATCTTTGCGGAATAGCTGGCTGATACTTCAGCCAGTCGAATCGGCTACAATATGCCCCTTCAGCAGCGGCAGCATAATGTGGAAGGTTGCACCTATATCGGTGTGAGGATCAAGGTCGATCGTTCCGCCATGGCGTTCCACGATTTCCTTGCTTATCGCCAGTCCAAGACCCGTTCCGGGCTGCCCCCGCTCCGACGGTGCCGCTTCTTGAGCGAAGCGCCCGAACAGCCTTTGGCGGAACGCAGGTGAGATGCCGCGCCCACGATCAATGACGCTGATGCGTGCTTGGTCGTCCTGTACCACACATAATCGCAGTGTGACGTCGGATCCCTCAGGCGAGAACTTCGCGGCGTTTGAAATGAGGTTGCTCATCACCTGCATGAGGCGGTCGGCATCGGCGTTCACGACAACCGGTTTGTCAACGATCTCGGGCTTGAGCGCCACGCCAAAGCGCTGAGCATAGGCTTCGCTTTGCATCACGGCCTCAGACAACAACGTCCGCAAGTCCGTAGCCTTAAAGCTAAAGGCTGTCTGGCCGAGCTCGAGCTTGTCCAGGTCGAGCAGGTCGTTGACCAAGCGTGTGAGCCGCTCACTGTTCCTATGTGCAATCTCGAGCAATCTTCGCGCGGAGTCCGGCAGCTCTCCCGCCATGCCGCTCTTGACCAGCGCTAGCGCCCCGGAGATCGACGTCAGCGGCGTGCGCAGCTCGTGGCTCACCGTGCTTACCAATTCATCCTTCAGCCGTGCGGCGCGATCCTCGTCCGTTATGTCTCGCACAGTCAGAATGAAGCGGCCGCCGGGCAACGACTTACGGGTGACGTCGAGAACGCGACCGTCGTCGCGCCGCAGCTCCTGCTGACGCGCTTGGTAGCTGCGGAGCGACTCACGCAGCCTCTTGAGCGCCACCTCGACGCCCTCTCCCCCGAGCTCGCCTCGCTCTGCCGTCAGCCGTGCTAGCGCCAGGAAGTCGGCACCCTGGTAGACAGCCTCTCGTGGATAGCTCAGTAGCTCAATGAAACTTTCATTCCACAACATCATGCGCAGGTCGGCACTCACCAGCGCCACGCCTTCGCTTACGTTCTCGACGGTGAGTTGAAGTAGCCCGGTAAGTTCGCGCAGCTCGACGTGAAAGCTTTTCTCGCGCGTTACGTCGGTGAAGAGCCAGACGCGGCCGGTTAATTCGTGTTGTTCGATGCGCTGCGTTTGAACTTTGTAGGTCTCTCCTCGATGCTCGATTTCGAACCCAGACGGCTCGCCAATGCCGAGGGAGAGTTCGGCATCACCGCTTGGCCGTTTGCCGGTCCCATGAACCAGCGCGGCCAATCTCTCCGCCACGGCAATCTGGCGGACCTGCTCGTTCGGAGTGAACCCGAGCAGCTCGCGGGCACGATCATTAAGGAATACCTCGACTGTGCCCGAGTCCACAAAGATCAAAGGTGCGGGAAGATTGTTCACCAGTGCGGCGATCCGGCGGGACACGTCTCGCTCCCGCTGGGTGCCGCCGCCGCTTCGAAGAACCTGGGTGATCACGGACGCTGCGTCCGCGAGTTCAACGGCCTCGGGCGCCGTGCGGGAGCAGGCAGCGACGAGATGCAATCCCCGGGTCGCAAGAGGTGCGGCCCCTAGCCAGGACGGGCGTGCTCCGCACGCCTCGATCCACTGCAATGGCAACCGGATCGAACGCGTGTCGAGGACGGTCGGTACCGCGTTTATAAGCCCAGGCGGAACCCTCATGTCGTGACCGGCCAGGCCGCGCCCGGGATAGGTTTCGTCGACCCTGAGGCGTTCGCCATCATCGTGCCCCAAGAGCAAGAGATCGGCGTCTAGACTTTTTGCAAGCAGTCGTAACAAAACATGCGGAGATTGCAGTTCAGGCAAGGTGCGCCCCCAGGACACGAGCGATTTCGTCCGGCGCGGCAAGGTGCGGCATGTGACCGGGGGTGCCGATCCACTCCAGTCGGCTTCCTTCGATGTGCGACCGCAGGTAGGTAGCAACGGCTTCCGGCACCGCAATGTCGCCGCGGGCATGCACCAGCACGGACGGCACGGTGACCAAGGGAAGCAATCGGCGAACGTCCGACTCGAAGATCGCCCGCGCGATCTGGATCGTCACGTCCGGCCGCATGGCGAGCAATCCTGCTGCGAAATCATCCACCGCGGCGGGCACGTCGACCCCGACGGCCGCGGACGCGAACCCCGCTACCCAGGCCTGATAATTGTCTGCCATAGCTGCAAGCAGCCCCTCGACATCCGACTCTTCGAAGCCGCCGACGTAGCCGACGTCGTTCAGATAACGCGGCGATGCGTTGATCAGGAGCAGTTTGCGAAAGCGTTCGGACTCCTCGATAGACGCAAGGGCGCCGATCATCCCGGAGACGGAGTGGCCGACATAATCACAGGAGGTGATACCCACCTCGTCCATGAGTGCGAGCAGGTCGTCAGCGAACGCTGCGATGGATCGATAATCTTTTGGATCGAAGTCCTCCGGCATCAGTGCCGATGCGCCCGGAATGTCATAAAGGAACGCGGTGAAAGACCCGCCAAGCCGTTCGAGTACGGCGTGCCACGAGCTTTGGTCGGTACCCAGGCCATGCGAGAAGACGACCACGCGCGAACCGTTCCCAACCAATCGGGCTCGATGACGCTTCGCCAAGGGTCCATCCAGCGAAAGGTCGACCTCCTGCGTCCACGAAACTGACGACATTTGCGCATCTCCTTGCCTGCGCGCCCTCGGAACGCATCTCCATAAAGCCTTATAGGCGTGACGGGTTCAAGCAGGGCTTCACGCGGGTACTTGGCCTGCCTAACGCTTTCGAACTACCTTCAAGCTGCGTTCGAAAGGCAAGCGAATGATCTCCGTTCTGTACGTTGATGATGACCCAGATATTCAGGAAATCGCGATGATGGCGTTTTCGCTCGATCCGGAACTCGCGGTGCGAACGGCATCATCGGGCGTTGAGGCGCTCAGCATTCTCGACAGCGGGATGACGCCGGATCTGCTGCTACTCGACATGATGATGCCCGGCATGGATGGTCCAGCGACACTCGCGGCGATCCGCGAACGATCGCGTCTCGCGGACATTCCTGCCGTTTTCTTCACGGCGCGCGCTCGGGCCGGAGAGCACGAGGCCATTGCTGCGCTTGGAGCGGCCGGCGTGATCGCCAAGCCGTTCGATCCGATGATGCTCGCCGCCGAGCTGCGCGTGTTCGCCACTGGCGGCCCTCCATAGCAGCCGGCAACACAGAGAGAGCGGAGTAGCGCAGCTCTGCTGCAATGCCGCCTTCTTACCAGGCGCGGTGAACATACCCATCGCCAGTCGGTCGTAGAGCATCGTTTGCGGCTCCGGGGATCGGTTGATCGCGAAGGAGCCGGAAACCATCTTTACCCGGAACTTCGATCGGTCGTAACCGTCTTGTTTCAAATCCAGGTTAGTGAGCGTAACGTGTCGAGTATACTGGTGGCGGACGACGACGACCTTTTAGGTGAACTGTTACGCTTCAAGCTCGAAGCGGCAGGCCACGATGTGACGATCGTCGAAGATGGGCAGTCGGCCCTTCAAGCGGCGCGATCGGGCAAACACGATCTGATGGTGCTCGACTCGATGATGCCGGTGCTCTCCGGTCCGCAGGTCCTGCGCGCGCTGACGGAGGAAGGCTCTGCTCTGCCAGTCGTCATGCTTACCGCTCGCAAGGGGCAGGATGACGTTCTGGACGCGCTGTCTGCCGGTGCCCGCGACTATCTCACCAAACCGTTTATCCCGGACGAACTGGTCGCCCGCGTGAACACGATCCTCAAGAACGAGGGAAATCGTGTCGCGTCGGCAGATCACTGAAATGTCGATCGCGCTTGCGATAGCGGCAGTTGTTTTACCCTCCTCCGCCGACGCGTTCGCGCGAAACGCCGAGCTGCGCCAAAGCGGCCAGGATCTGCGAAACAGCGCTTTGGCAGAGGCGCGCGCCGCTAACGGGCGGGGTGACTACAATGCCGCAATTCTGCGCCTTCAGCGGTTGCAAGCGGACTACCCACGCGACGCCGAGGTGCTGCGCGTGCTCGGCAGCAGCTATGCTTATGCACGGAGATTCGAGGAAGCGATCGCCACGTTGCGCCAGGCGCAAGCACTGGCCCCCGAGGATCTGGACATCCGAGCCGCGCTTGCACGCGCTTATGCCTGGTCGGGGAACAAGGCTGCTGCTGAAGCCGAACTGACCGCAGTCGAAGCGCGCGACCCCGCCAACGCGGATGCTGCGGCGATCCGGGTACAACTCGCCACGCCCAGCGATGTGGTGGCCACCGGCGCACCGAACGTCGCATATGGCCGGCCTGGCATTTATGCGAACCAGGCCGTCGCCCGTGTGTCCCTGGATCGCGGAGCGCACTCAACCTGGTGGAACACCACGGTCGGTGCGTTTGGCACCGTGCTGCCAGGCACGACGGTGTCGGCCGAGGTTGAGCGTGAGGATCGTTCCGGAACAGTCGACACTCGGCTGACGGCGCGCGCCGACCAGCGCTTCACCGCGAGCCTGCGCGGCTATCTCGGGCTTGCGGCGACCCCTCATGCGGACTTCCGCGAACGGTGGAGCGTGCGGGGGGGGCTTGAGTTTGATCTGCTCGGGCCGCTTACGCTGCTCATGGACGCGCGCCATGCAGACTATGGTGACGTGCAGGTAACCGCGATTGATCCTGGATTCCGCTTCGCCTCACGCGGGCTACGCAGCAGCGCCACGCTCCAGATGATTAATCTTTGGGATGAGCAGGGTAATCACCGGAGCGGCTGGTCCGGCAGGATCGACACCGAAGCCGGCGATGGGCTGCGCTTCTTCTTTGGGGGGGCGACCTATCCGGAAACGGAGGCCGGTATAACCCGCCAAGTGCGTTCGGCTTTCCTGGGCACTGCCGTGCCGCTGAGCGAGCGGCTGAGCCTGCGCGCTACCGGGGAGTATGAGCGCCGCGTGGATACGTACACCCGCAAGAGCCTGTCGCTCGGGCTTCAGTTGCGGCTCTGATGATGCTGCGCTTCCCGGCGGTTGCTGACGAGCTGGCCGGATTGGCGATCCAGATCGTAATCTGGGGCTCGCTCGCGATGTCGGCCCTCATATTGTACCTCGTGATCCGCCGTGACCGCAATGAGCGGCAGCGCAGCGTTCAGCAGGTTACCGCAAGAACCCTGACGCGCGAGATCATGGCTGCACTCCCGCAAGCGGAGGATGTCGGAAGCGCGTTTGCGCATGCCTCCGTGGCGGAACGCGTCGCCGCCGTTTCCCATCTAAGCCGACTTTTGCGGGGTGATGATCTCGATCGCCTCGCTGCCTTTGTCGAACGTCATGAACTGGTGGCAAGGCTCACCCGACGGGTGGCGAAACGCCGGCTTGCCCGGCGCGTGAACATCGTCCGTTCGGTGGGAAGCGTTGGCGGGCCCCAGGCCGTCACCGCGCTCAACGAGCTTCTAGCGAACGATCCGGCCGCCGAAGTCCGCCTGGAAGCGGCCGCGATGCTTGCGCGCATCGACGCGCTCCCGTCGGCCAGAGCGCTTATCGAGGCGCTTGAACTCGCACATGCCACTGTGACGCCGCTACATCGCGCGCTCTTTCGTGCACTTGCCCCAAGCAGCGCGACTGAACTGGTGGAACTACTCGCCGAGGAGCAATCGCCTGACGTGCAAGCCTTGGTCGCCGATGCGCTGGGATCGAGCGAAGATTATAGCGTACTCAGGGCTCTGCGCAGTGCCGCTGCCTCGCCCGCACCGCAGGTGCGAATCGCAGCAATCGCAGCGATTTCAAGGCTCGGTCACCCAGGGGGAGCGGCTTGGCTGATCCCGTTGCTTGAAGACGATGACGAAATGGTTCGTGCGCATGCGGCACGCGCGTGCGGATCCATGGGACTGAGGGCCGCGATGCCGCGCCTCATCGCCCTGGCCGAAGATCCTTCTCCTTGGGTGCGGCTGCGGGCAAGTGACGCGGCCGAGATCTTGGGTGGCACGGCTTGACGAGTACCGATCTGTTCTTGCTGGTGCAGCGCGTCGGAGTAGGCGCGTTGGTTGCGATGGGCACGTTATGCTTCCTCGTGGTGACCCTGCGCAACATCATGTCGGTGGTGCAGTTAGTATTGGCGGCGATCGAGTTCCAGACACGGATCAGGCCGGCCGCGCGCTCGTACGAATTGTGGAGCCGCTATGCCGACCTGGCGCCCCCGGTCTCAGTCATCGCGCCCTGCTACAACGAAGAGCTTTCCATCGCAGACAGCGTGCGCTCTCTACTCTCCTTGCAATATCCCGACTTCGAAGTGGTGCTGGTCAACGACGGGTCTTCGGACGCGACGCTGGCTCGGTTGATCGATGAATTCGACATGCGGCCGGTTCAGCGCGAGCAATTGGTGGTTCTGCAGAAAACACGCATCCTTGGCGTATATGTTTCTGATGAGCATCCCAATCTGCTCTTGGTAGATAAGGAGAATGGGCGGAAGGCGGACGCTGTGAACGCGGGGATCGGCTTCTCCACAGCACCTTTGGTCTGCGTGATCGATGCTGATTCGATTATCGAACCCGATGGTCTGTTGCGCGGCACGGAGCCTTTCATGGCTGACGACGGAAGCCTTGTCGCCGTTGGCGGCACCATACGGATCGCAAACGGTTCAGCGGTCGACGGTGGCCATGTCCGGCAAATCCGGCTGCCGGCAGGGTGGCTGCCCCGTTACCAGATCCTTGAATATCTCCGCGCTTTCCTGACTGCACGCATCGCGAATTCGCGGCTGAACATGTTGCTGCTGATCTCGGGCGCCTTTGGCATCTTTCGTCGCTCGGTTTTGGTCGAAATTGGCGGCTATCGCCACGACACGGTGGGCGAGGACTTGGAGATCGTCACGCGTATTCACCGCCATATGCGCGAACAAAAGCGGCCCTATCGCATCGGGTTCATTCCCGATGTCGTCTGCTGGACCGAAGCGCCAGCCGACTGGAAAGGGTTGCGCAATCAGCGCTCCCGTTGGGAGCAAGGCGCACTGGAGACCCTCGTGCGGCACCGCAAGATGCTGTTCAACCCGCGCTATGGCCGCATCGGCATGGTCGCCTTGCCGCTGGTCATCATCGAGGATGTACTTGGCCCGCCTTGCGAACTGTTCGGCTATCTGCTGGTGCCCATTTTGTATCTGCTTGGCCTCACGAGCGGCACGGTCGTGCTCGCCTTCTTCGCGATCACCGTGCTCTTCGGTACCGGGATCAGTTTGGGAACGCTTGCTCTGGAAGAGCTTCAGTTGCGCCGGACGCCGAGTGCTCGGGACCTGCTAAAGGTCGCCTTCGCGGCGCTCATCGAGAATCTCGGATATCGCCAGATCAATCTGGTGTTTCGGATTCGGGGTATGTGGCGCTTCTTCCGCAAGGATACGGTCTGGGCATCGGCCGGACGCGTCGGCTTCTCCAAGTTGTGAAGCGTGAATGTCTTGCCTGCATCCAGGGCTTGCTCCTCGGCCTGGTGGCCGCGGCTTCGTGTGCGGCTGAAGTGAGCGCACAAGTTGCACAGCCTCTCTGGAGCGGTCCTGCCTCGCCTTCCTGGGCGGACGCAGAATCGCTGGTGATGGAAGGCATATACGAGGGTGACGCCTTCGCGCCCAAGACCATCCACCTGCCCGAAGTGCCCGCCGCGCCGGAGGTGCCGATGCTGCCTATGCTCGACAACTTGCTGCCGGTCTTCGACATGCGCGCGTTCGGGAGCGAGGAGCGCGTTACCGCAATCCGGGTGACTGATACCGTTCGCATCAGCTGCAAAGCCGGTCGGCGCCCCGCGGGCGTCCTGCTCTCGACCACGCATCGCTACCCACGCGGCATGATGGCGGAGCTTGTACTGAAAGCGACTGGAAGCGGCACCTTCGGCGCGTCCTTGATTGCCCCGGGAAGCGATGCACCGGCACCGCCGCAAGGGCTGCTGGGGACTGCGGCCCAATTGCGCTTGCCGCCAAATGGCGCAGCGGACATCGTCTTGACCTGCCCAGGCGATGGAGGCGAGCTTGTCCTCCACAGCATCAACATAGCCCCCCTTCCAAGCGCCTCAACGGCGCGCGGCACGTGGGTCTGGGATGCGGCGGAGGCCGTGCGCCACCCCGAAGCGTTCGCCCGCAGCCTGGCTGCTCGCGGCATGACCGAAATCGCGCTTCAGGCACCGCGCGATCCGATCCACGTTCCGGCGGTGGCAAGCGCGCTGGCTCGCAACAAGATCGACATGCTGCTGGTCGAAGGTGATCCGGGGATGACGAGTTCGGCCGGCCTTGAGATCGCGGTCGCCCGGGTGAAGCGCATACGCTCGGCCTTTCAACGCGCAGGCCTTCCGCTGCCGCGCCTGGAACTTGATATCGAGCCCTATGGCGCGGCCGATTACGCCGGCCATCCTGGGGCGGCATGGGGTCGCTGGGCCGTGGCCATAAAGGTGCTGTCCGACGTTTGGGGCAGTCGAGTCCTTGTGGATGTCCCCTGGTGGATGCTGCAGGTGCCGGGCGGCGAAGCCGCCCTGGAGCGCGCGCAGCCGGTAATTTCGACGATCGTCGTCATGGCATATCGAACCGACCCGCACGCCATCTTGGCCATAGCGGAACCGTGGCTGTCGAGAAGAACACCGGTGAAGATAGCGGTTGAAGTCGGTCCGGTCGCGCCGGAGGTGCAGCGGATCTACCGGCGCGCGACACAAGGTGAGTTGGTCATGATAGGAGATCGCGCCGCGCTGTTCGAAACCTCCGCACCACGGCCGGGGGCGGACGCGGTGTTCCACTTGGTACGCGAAACGCAGAGCGATCCGCGCCGGATAAGCTTTCGAGGCCGAGAAGAAGGCCTTCCAACTGCCGAGCGCACCGTGGTGCCGTTTCTGCGCTCCTGGCCGAACTATACCGGCTTCAGGGTGCACGGACTAGGCGAAGGTGCGCCATAACGACCCTCGTCAAAGGTCACCCGGCCAGCGGGCTCAACATGAAAGAGGTGCACCCACAATAAGGGGACTGACGTCCGAGCCGGCAGCGCCTGCCAATTGCGCCGACATCGACTGCAAGCGCGCCGTGCGGTCTGAAGGGGCCCATGTCTCCAGTCCAACTTCGAGCTGAGCGGCAAGCCGGCCAAGTTCAGCATCTCCGAACATTGCCGCAGTGCCAGCCAGTTGATGCGCCAATCTGGCTAGTTCCTGAACCTCACCATCTTCGATGATCTTAAGGCGTGCGACAGCTGCGACCCGGGCAAGCGTGCCTTCCTTCCGCTCGCGGTAGCGATCGCTCAAGCTCGGCTTTTGCACGGGCTCAGTGAGGAGTATCGGCGCAGGCACAGCCGCATCCAAGGTAGGTGAAGAGATCGACAGAAGGCGCATGAGCGCACGCTCCATCTGTCGCTCGTCAAGCGGCTTGGCCAGATGATCGTTCATGCCCGCAGCGATGCAACGTTGAAGGTGCGCCGGCTGTGCACTGGCAGTCAGGGCAATGATCGGAATCTCAGCATATGGGCCGTCACCAGCCCGGATGGCGCGGGTGGCCGCGAAGCCATCCATCACCGGCATCTGACAGTCCATCAGCACCAGGTCGAAGTTGCCACCACAGACTGCAGCCACCGCCTCAGCACCATCGCATGCAAGCGCTACTTCAAGATTGTATCGCGTAAGCGTCGCAAGCATCAGATCGCGATTGAGGTCGACGTCGTCAACCACAAGGATCCGCTTTCCTGCTAGATCCGCGAGACCCCGCGGGCGCTCGGATGCGCTGCCGTCCGGCCTCTCGGTAGCGGCTGCCAACGGAACCTCAAACCAGAAGGTAGATCCTTCGCCCAGCTTGCTGGTCACGCCCATGTCGCCGTTCATGAGCTCGATCAGCTGCCTGCTGATGGCCAGACCCAGGCCGGTGCCGCCGTAATGCGCTGCGATCGCCGGCCCCGCCTGAACGAAACGGCTGAACAGGCTGTTCACTCGGTCTTCGGGGATCCCCGATCCAGTGTCGCGGACTTCGAAGCGAAGTTTCAGATCTGCGCCCGTGTCCCCGACCGGCCACACGGAAAGCGTCACGGAGCCGTCATGCGTGAACTTGACCGCGTTCGATAGCAGATTGAGCACCACCTGCCGAAGTCGGCTGCTGTCCGCATTGACCCAGGTCGGAACGTCGGGACTGAGCAGTGCGAGGAGTTTCACGTCCCTGGCCTTGGCTTGCGGTTCCATCAGCTGGACCGCCTCACGGGCGAAACCAGGCAGGTCGAACGGCGCACAATCCAGCTCCAACCCGGCAGCTTCGAGCTTCGAGAAATCCAGAACGTTATCGATCACTCCCCGCAGCGCCTGACCGGCACTGTGGATCAGCTTGACGCGACGTCGTGTCTCCTCATGGAGTTCCGGCGCTTCCGTCAGCAGGTGCGAGAAACCGATGATGCTATTCAGCGGAGTCCGCAGCTCGTGGCTCATGTTGGCCACGAAGTCGGACTTTGACTTGACGGCCCGCTCTGCCTTCATGCGCGCTTCTGCCAACGCGTCTTCCCGCCTTTTGCGCTCGGTGATGTCGCGAACAGCATCAATAAAGCCGCTTGGGCTCTCGTTCACCCCATCGTGAAGGATCCCGATGCTTGATTCCAGCCATATCCACTCCCCATCCGCACGTTGCGCCCGCCAACGCACAGGTTTGGCGCTGCCAGACTGAAGGAGCACGGCATACTCCTGCTGCAGCTGGGGAAGGTCCTCTGGATGCACGAAATCAAAGGCACGCTTATTCAGGACATCGCTGGGGGAGAGACCCAGGATCCTCTGGCATGCCGGGGAAATGAAGGTAACACGACCCTTGATGTCGGTCGTGGTTATCATGTCGGTCGCGTTCTGCGCCATCAGGCGGTAGCGGTTCTCCGCCTCGCGCTCATTGGTCATATCTTCGATCTGGGCGATCAGGTGTTGGGGAGAGCCGTCTTCCGCTTCTACCCGGGAGACGCAGAGCCGGACCCAGACATCGCGTCCGTTCTTGTGCACGTATCGCTTGTCGAGCTCGAAGCTGGCGATTTCTCTCGCAAGCAGCCGCTTAATCTCGGCCTCGCCAAGCGAAACATCGGCGGGGTGAGTCAGCGAGCGGAAGTCACGCTCCTGAAGCTCCTCGACCGAAAAGCCGACGATCCTTGAAAACGCCGCATTAACGCGGAGAAATCTGCCATCGAGCCCGACCAGCGCCATTCCGATCGGCGCGTAGTTGAACGCGTTCTCGAATTGCGCCGCCTTTTTTCGCCGCTCTGAAATGTCGTGAAGGAGCGCGGTGAACTCCCAGCTGTCGCCCAGACGCGTAGCATTGATCGCAAGTTCGACCGGGAAGCGCGCGCCGCTACGATGCAGCGCCTGAACCTCGATCGTCTTGCCGATGAGGGTTCCTTCGCCTGTTTCGACAAACCGCCGCATCGCCGACCCGTGCGGGGAACGCATCTCGGGAGGAACGATCAGCTCCGCCAGATCCAGGCCGAGCGCCTCCTCTTCCGACCAGCCAAAGGTCAGTTCCGCTTGCCGGTTCCAGCAAGTGATCACCCCTTCGGCGCTCATCGTGACGATCGCCTGTTGGGCATTCGCGATGATGCCTGCCAGGCGCTGTTCTTTGGCGCGAAGGCTCGCCTCAAGCTGCAGTCGCTCGCCGACCTCGGAGGAAAGCCGGGACGCAGCCTCGGTTCGCTCCTCCAGCTTCTGTGCTGTGTGCTGGAAACGAAGCTGCTTCCCCATTTCGGCGGCCAGCACCGTCGTCAGCAGCCGAAGGGCATGTACGTCGTCTTCATCGAACCCGTTTGGCGCGTCGGAGCAGATCTTCAGAACACCCACAGCCTCACCGCCTTGCAGGAGCGGGGCGCAGATCATCGACCTGATCCTCGTCCGCTCGCATGCGACCGCGTTGACCCGAGGGTCGCACGACGTGTCATCACAACGAAGCAGCTGCTTGCGCTCCACGCACAGGCCGGAGAGGCTCTCAGCTAGGGGAAGTCTTAGCCCCTTGAAGCTCGACAGGGATGTGCTCGATGCGCGATACACCATCTCGTCACCCTCTACGAGCTCCAAGACCGACGCAGTGGCGTTCACTAGCCGATCGAGCTCCTCGATCACCATGTGCATGAACTGGTCGAGGTCGAGCTCGGCCTCTGCAAGCCGCGACTGCACCAGGGCTAGCGCTTCGAGGCGCCGCACGCGTTCGTGAAGAGTGCTTGAGGATTGCTGTTCCTGAACATAGCCCATAGCTGTCTTTATAGCAGAGGGCTTTTCTGCTGTGGGCCGACCATTTGATATTGTGACATTATCTGGCTCAGCGAACGCAGTCCGCCGCCTGAGGCAAGCCGCGCCTCCCTTCTACGAGATCCCAGCAGGTTGGCTATTCTAGCCGGAATCGCGCCGCGTCGAACTAGCCCTTATGCCCCCGGTGGCACGCAACCGCCTCTCGCTACGCTAGCTGCGGCTCGTTTACAGCTTTATGTTATCGGGAGGCGTGGCTGGAAGGGCGAATTCGCTCAGCCTCGGCGATGCCGGTGGGAAGAAGGCTGCTTCGGACGGCAGCAACCAGACCGAAAATTTCTCCAGAGACAATGGTTCTTAGGACAATTGACAGCCTCGCGTGCCGTTCACATGTCCGTCTTCACTGGGTCGTTTATCGGCAGCAGACGAGCCGTTTCACTGAGGGAGGCGAACGGGTGTTGGCGTTCGTGATCAGCGTCAGGGTGCTCGAACGGCCGGGATCCCGCGCTTAGCCAAGCGCGCACGGGCGCAAAAAGCCCGCAAGGTCTTTTGGATTGCCACGCATAGTGAGCCGGTGAAGTGCAGGTGCCATAGGCCGTATAGCGGATTGTCCCGTCGCACTCGGGCCAGCGGGCACTCAGCTGATGACGAGCGCATGCAGCGAGGGCAGCGGCGGCAGGATTGCGCTGCAATCGTTGCCAGGAACTATAGTTGTCCATGGTCGATCCGAATACCGGGCCGGTGGCGCCGAGCAGCTTCGGGTGCGGACAATCGCGGCGCAAGGCAGGTCGCGCGGCATGGCGGAAAGCCTGGGCTCGTCCAGAAAAGGGCCGAGCACGTTGAGAAAGGCGACAAAATGTCGTTCGGAGCGGAATAGATCATCGATGTCCCGCACGGCGACTCCATCGATGGGCTAAACGGGGCACTCCCTTTCGTGCAGGGGCATAGCGCGATGTATCTAAGTTGAACTTGCACCGAGCACCCATTGCAGCGCCGATTCAAACTGCCGTTGAACGAGTTCCTCCGTAGTCTTACGTAAGTAGTTGTGGTGGCTGAGGTTTAATTCCTTCTTCAACCATCTTGGAGCAGGCGGGCGCTTATGCCGGGCTCTCCATCCCTCGCGGTCCAAGCAGGACAGCGCAACCAGTTCGTCACAAGGGTGGCGATGCCGGCGCTTGCTGCAGTGTTCGTCCTCGCCGGCATTCTGGCCGCCGTCATGCTGCTGTCCGCAGGTCAGGCCAATCAACTTGCCGCGGGCCGCCAGGAGTTGCTGGCTGGAACGGTACTCAAGCAGAGCATGGCTCAAGTCGCGCACGATCAGGAGGCGGTGACTGTCTGGGACGATGCAGTCCAGGAGGTCCGTCGACTTAGCCCCGATCCCAATTGGCTTGATGCCAATCTGGGCATCTGGCTTCACACATACTATCGCCATGATGAGGCGTACATCATCGACGGGGAGGACCGCCCGATCTATGCGATGGAAGCTGGGAAGCGCGTTCCGCCTCGTCATTTTGCGACGGCGTCCGCGATCGCCGAGCCGCTAATCGCTGTGCTCCGGCACAAATTGAGTAACCTCGACCGCGCGCAGATCGAGTCACAGCGAAGTCCAGGCGCCGTCGATTTAGCGTTGGTACGCAATCACCCCTCGATTGTTAGCGTCAAACCAATCATCTCCGAGTCCGGTTTGCAGCCGCAGGTGCCGGGTCGCGAATATCTCCACATCAGCGTCCGTTACTTGGATCGTAGCTTCGCCGCCGATCTGGCGCAGGAATACCAGTTGGATGCCGCCCGGTTCGAAACGGAGGCGGCGCCGCTTGCGCGTGAACGCGCTGTTGCGCTTCGCTCAAAGAGCGGAAGACCCCTTGGCTACTTGGTGTGGCAGCCCTTTGGGCCGGGCGCGCTGATGATCGAACGTATGGCTCCCGTGGCCGCCGGCGCGTTGTTGCTGATGCTCGCAATCGTCGCGTGGCTGCTGCAGCGTACCCGCCGGAGTATGCTTCAGTTGGAAGCCAGCCAGGCGCAATCGCAACATCTCGCATTTCATGACGCGCTTACTGGTTTGGCCAACCGGGCGCTTTTCGATGAGCGCCTTACGCGAGCCTTGGCGCAGGCGCAGCAACGCTCCGGCTCTGTAGCGCTCCTGTACTTTGACCTTGATCGCTTCAAGCATGTGAATGACACGCTGGGTCACCCTGCGGGCGATCAACTCATATGCGAGATGGCCAGAAGGCTCGTAGACTCCACGCGCTCCACCGACATCGTCGCGCGCATCGGTGGCGATGAATTCGCCGTCATTCAAACCAACATCAACTCGGTTGCTGAGGCCGAGCTGCTATGCATGCGGGTGGTGGAAGCGGCGTCCGAGCCCTTCGTCCTTGCCGGCAACCAGCTGAACGTCGGCGTGAGCATCGGCGTGGCACTCAGTCCAAAAGATGCCAATGACCGGACTGAGCTTGCCCGTAAGGCAGACATCGCGCTCTACGAAGCGAAAGCCGCAGGACGGGGCCGCTATGTCTTCTTTGCCGAGCACATGGACGACAGCATTCGCCACCGCCTCGACGTCGAGCGGGACCTACGGGCCGCGCTCGCGGCGGGCGACGAGATGAGAGTTCTGTACCAGCCCCTATACTCCGCCCAAGCGGGTAAGATCACCGGCGCGGAAGCACTCGTCCGATGGCATCATCCACAAAAAGGCCTCATGGCTCCCTCTACGTTCATCCCTGTTGCGGAATCAACGGGGCTAATCGAGCCGTTGGGGGAATGGGTCCTCGAACAGGCTTGTGAAGCTGCGGTGACGCTGCCGCTCGACTCCATTTCAGTCAACGTGTCAGCAGTGCAGTTGCGGAATACGAAATTTGCCGAGCGCGTGTTCGAAATCCTCGACCTGACCGGTCTGGAACCCTCGCGTCTCGAACTGGAGATCACCGAGACGAGCTTCATCGAAAGCGCGGCAACCTGTCAACCCAACCTCGACCTGCTGCGAAAGAGCGGCATCCGAATCGCACTTGATGATTTTGGAACCGGCTACTCGTCCTTCAGCCACCTTTGTCACTTCGACATTGACCGTATCAAAATCGACCAAAGCTTCGTCAACGCGATTGACGTCCGCGAGGGCGGCAGCGCGATCATTCAGGCCATCGTCGACTTGGCCAAGGCGAGCGGAATGCAAGTCACCGCCGAGGGCGTTGAAACTTCGGAGCAGCGCTCGTTCCTCCAAAAGGCGGGCTGCAATTCCCTTCAAGGCTATCTGCTATCGCGCCCCGTGCCTCTCGAACAACTGACCGGCATGCTTGTTCGCAGCAAAGGCATCCGAATTGCCGATGCGGTGGAGATCTCGGATCTTGAAGCTAGTCGTGCCTGAGTCGCCAGACGGCTATCGATTCGAGATCTAACCGGTACCGCGTACGGTACCGCAAGCATCGGACCCCCGCCGGCCTTTTTTATGTGCAAACTCTGAAGCGTGGCACTGACACCCGCGGAAATTACGAGCTGCCGACGGATCGGTCGGCTTGATAAGGCCCGTGACGATCCGGAGTGATCGACAAACGCTGCCTTAACCATTTTCCACCAAGCCCAGGGAATGGCCAGCTACTCGCTCTCGCGTCTCGTCTGAACTCCGCCCGAGGCATGCACACATACTTGTTTCAGAGCGCAGTTGGCGAAGACCGAGCGCCCTCGCTCCGACGCGTCGTCCGGGAGCGTTCTCGGTCACCGCGAGCCGCTGCGGCTCGTCCCGAGGGTAGCGCAGTACTCAACACAATCGGTGCCGGCGCCCGTTTTGCGGAAAACGAAAGCCTCCGGCGGGCTGTAATCTGCCATGCGTGAGCCAAAGCTTTCTGGCGTTCTGTCGCATCGGCGTCGGCTATCGTCGGCGATGATCCAACTCGCTGGCCTATGCGCCCTGGCGCTCACCATTACAGCAATCCTCCTAGGCTCATTGGTCGCGCGCATGGATGCGAGCGCGGCTGCGGAAAAGCAGCGCATGGTGCGGGGAGCCCTCAATCGGGAGCTCGACAGCGTAGCTTCGACTGCCTCTGACTATTCGCGCTGGGACGACGCAGTAGATCACCTCTACGGCAGTGTTGATCTGCCGTGGGTGCGTTCCAATTTTGGAGGAGCGATGCCCCTCTACATCCTGGGAGAAGAAGGGGAGACCATCTATGGATGGCTGCCAGGCGCTTCGGCGGCGCCGCGCCTTGAGTCCGATGCGCCACAAGCCTTCAGGCGGCTGAAAAAGGGCCTGCCTCGATCGGCAGGCGACGCTTACAAGTTCAAAGTCGCACCCGAACTGGTCACCTTCCGCGGTAAGCCCGCGATCTTGGCCGCGTCGCCCGTGGTTCCATTCACCGCAACGCGCAAATTGCCAAGCGGGCCCATGCGCTATGTCGTAGTGGTTCACCCGATAGACGAAGCGCTGCTTTCGAGTTGGTCACGCGCGTACGAGCTCCCCGACTTGGATGTAACGAGTTCGCTAACCGATGAGCAGAACGGCTTGCGCCTAGTCGACCGCGCCGGGCGTCAGCTTGCCAGTCTGACGTGGGTTGCCACTGCCCCTGGCCGCGGTGCCGCGAAGGCATTAGTGCTGCAGCTAACAGGCGCAGCCGCTCTCTTCATATTGCTCTCCGCCCTGCTCGCACGATCGCTGTTCTCCACTCACCGGACTTTGGAGCGGGAGCATCTGGCGGCAATTCAAACCGCGGAAGAACGCGAGCTGGCATGGAACGCCGCTCGAGAGTCGCAGCTCGCTAGCGAAATGGCGTTGTCGCAGGCGCAAGAGGCACAAGCGGAGATCCGCCGGTTGTCCAGCCTCCAGCTGAAAGAGCAGGCTGAACGTCAGCGCGATCTTCAGTCCGCGGCATTCGAAATCGCGGACGTGCTTTCAAGGTCGGTCTCCGGCCTCGCTGGCCAAATGCTTGCACAAGCCGATGCACTCGAAGCAAGCGCGGCCGCAACCGTTCAAGCCGTTGCTATGCAGTCGAGCGAGGCAAAGTCGGCTCAGGAAAACAGCCTGGAGTCAGCGCGCGCAATGCGGACGATCGAGGCCAACGTGCGGGAGCTCGCCGAAGCTACCCAGCATGTCCATGCCGAGACCGTTCGGACGCAGGCGGCGATCACTTCTACCGACAGGGAGTCCGATGAGGCCGTTCAGGCTAACACCCGCCTGTTACACCAGCTTCAGACCATAGACGAAGCATCTCAGTCGATCCGCGAGCTTGCTGTCCAGACGAGGCTTCTTGCGCTGAATGCCGCGATCGAAGCGGCTCGAGCCGGGCCCTCGGGCAACGGCTTCGTGGTCGTTGCTTCCGAGGTGAAGGGGCTCGCCTCGCGAACCGGGCAGATGACGGGGCAAATCGGCGACGGGATCGAACGGGTTCAGATTGCTGCCCGATCGATGAACTCGCTGATCACCAGCATCCACGAGTTGCTTGCAGACGTGAAATCGACGTTCGCCACGACGGCAATCGCAGTGGACCAGCACCAGCAGGGTGCCAGTGCGATTCTGCACATTACTCAGAATGTCACCACTGCGGCTGAGGCTACCAACGAGGCAGTCAGTCGCATCACTGCCGCCCTCATCGATGTGCAGAACCTCGCGGTAGGTACCCGGCAGATCGGAAGCAGCGTCCGCGAAACCGCGCAAAGTCTGCAACTCGAACTCGACGAAATCGTGAAAAGGCTCAAGTCCGCATGACGCACCGTTCATCTTATCTGTTCAGCGTCTGCGGACTGGCGTTTATGTGCGCCCCACCGGCGCTTGCAATGCCAACGGGAGATCCCGAACCGACCGCCGGTGAGCAGACCGCCGAGATAGTGGTCACGGCTCAGCGTCGTCAGGAGCGAGCAGCGGATGTGCCAATAGCGATCACTGCCATCGATCAGACTTTCATCGATAACGCGCGCCTTGATGACGTGAAGGACCTTGTCACCTTCACGCCCGGCTTCTCCGGGAACTCGGACGATAGCTACATCGACGGTCTTGCGATCCGCGGCATCACATCCAACGATTACGGGATTGGCGGCGACCCCTCCATCGGCATTTTCAAGGACGGCATCTACCAAGGGCGCACGGGTTCGGCGGTGACATCGCTCTTCGATCTCCGAGGAGCCGAGGCGCTGAGGGGACCCCAAGGGTTCCTGTTCGGGCGCAACGCAATCTCTGGCGCGATCAGCTTGACGACGAACAAACCGCAGCTCTCTGGGACCAAGGGCCATGCTTATCTCGGGTTGGCCCAAGGAGCCAGGATAGAGCTTGAAGCTGCCCTCAACCTACTGGTGAGTTCAGAAATCGCGATCAGGGTCGCGGGCTTCGCTACGCGCTATGACGGGTGGGTCGACAATGCCTTCACGCCAGACCGCAATGATCGGCTGATGGGAGGAAACAAGCAGGCCGTGCGTGGCTCCGCTCTGTTCGAACGAGGCGCGGTACGGGCCACGCTAATAGTGGAGCATGAGCGCCGCCGTTTGGACGGCACGCCTTACCGGGCGTCGAACGCCGACCGTGAGGTTCTCGACTATGTCAGCGAGGCCATTGGTGAATCGCTCGTCGTGCGAGGCGGCGAGAGGGACGTCGATACCGACCTGATGAATCCGCAGGATCGGGGAGACATCACCTCGTTCACGGCACTGATCGACGCCGACCTTGGTTTCGCGACGCTAAGTTCGCTCACCGGCTATCGCGGTCACCGCTTCTTCTACTCGGAGGATTATGATGGCACGTCGCTGCTGCTTGGCAACTACAAGCAGCGGCAGCATGGCACCTATGCCAGTCAGGAGCTGCGGCTCACTTCGCCGGACGGCGGTGCGCTGACCTGGTCCGCTGGCATCTCCGGCTATCGCGAGACCGTGGCCGCTCGCTTCGAGAATGAGGCTGCCGAGGACCTCGTCTGCCGTGTCGGCTATGGCTACGCGGATTGCGGAGAGCTGACCCAAGATCTTTATGGAGCGGACTACGTGCCAGCGACGGCGGGCGTGCTTGTTGATGTCAACGACGCTCGATCGGACAATCTCGGATTCTCCGCCTTCGGTGACCTGAACTATCGGATCGCACCTCGCCTGCATGTGGGTGCAGGTGTGCGATACAGCTGGGACCAGAAGCATTTCACGTTGAACGTCCTGCCAAGCGCCAGCACGCTAGGCAACATCTGGACGTTCACCTACTTCACCGAAGGCGCAATCGACGCGACGCGCCACTGGTCGGGGGGCACGCCACGAGTATATGCTCGGTATGCACCGTCAGCGACGGTAAACCTCTACGCGAGCCTGACGCGCGGCTACAAAGCTGGTGGCTTTGGCAGCTTTACTGTCGATTCCCCAACGACGATCATCGACTTCGAGGCGGTGCCTGAGGGCACGACGCCCGACGCGTTTGCGCCCGAGAAGATGTGGAGCCGAGAAGTCGGTGTGAAGGGCACCGCATTCGATCGCCGCGTCGGCTTTGACCTTACAGGCTTCAGCTACACCTATCGCGATCTTCAAACCGTGTTCTTCGATACAAAAACCAGGACACAGCAAGTAATCAACGTGGGCCGGGTAAACGGTCATGGTATTGAAGGTGCTATCTCCGGCCAACTCGGCCGCAACGTCGATCTGATAGCGAACGTAAGTTGGAGCCATACGCGCAAAAGCGGAGATCGGGAATGTGACCTCCGCGACTGTGGAGGCTTGGCAAATCCGAAGTGGACTAGCAGCGGCGCGGCGACGTTCCATCAGCCGCTGGCAGACGCAGAAGGGTATCTCCGGGCGGAGTGGAGCTATCAAGGGCGCCGTCGCGAAAGTTTCGACTGGCGCGGCATCACGCGACGGCCCGCAGCAACGGAAGTGAATCTCCGCCTGGGATACAAAGCTGACCAGCGTTGGGAGGCAGTGTTCTACATAGAAAATGTGCTGAACCAGCGCTACCTTCGCGGAGCCGAGAACGGGGGCGACCTGACACCGGCGAACACTTGGGGAGTAGTGCAACCGCGGCGGATCGGGGCGGAGTTGCGCTGGCGCGGCTAAGTGGGGCAGCTTGCCTCGAAGGCACGTCGGCAAGGAGGATCTCGCTGTCCTCGTCACCGACATCCGGTTGGATGTGAGCTAGATGGAGGCGCCGCCGCTCGCACCGCGCGAGAGCAGAAACCAATCCGCTTTGATATACATGACGGGCGACAACACAGCGGATTGGGCTGCTCGACGGGTTCCGAAGAGCATGTTGCTCCAGAAGCCCCTAGCATCAGCGCAGGTCGTTGCGACTATATCGACGCTGCTGACCGCAACGGACAACTCAATTCCGATTGGCTGAGGTCATTACAGGCGTTCGAACAAGCGTCCGCTTATGAGCAGCGCGGCAAGAGCAGCAATGGCAGCTAACGCGCGTTCCCTTTCGAAGGCCGCCAGTCCGCTACCGGTCCACGAGGCGTAGATGAGGGCGCTGCTCTGCTACTCGGCGCTTTGCTGTTCTCAGCGCAGATGACCTAGCCCGCCGTTACGGGCGAGGTTCTGGTTTTCAGCCGTTGAGCCGGTCCTTGGGCACGACATCAATCTCTTCGAACCCCGCATCGCGAAGCCCTTCCTCAAGGATGGTGGCGCGCAGCCCGCTGTCGTCGATAATGGCGATTCGCAACGCTGGCCCCCACGCCTTTCGCATGTGAAGCTAGCCTCCCGGCGCCTGACGTCAACGTTGCGGAGCGCTGGCGCTGGGCGAAGTAGTTCTACGGTACCCGGCGACGTCGCTCTTGAAGCTACCAAGGTCCGAAACGCCTCGAAAAGTGGAAGCGAGGAGCAGCTCGCAGCTTACAGCATTATCCAACCTTGGAGGATGTAGGGCAGCTGCTGCAGCTCGCTTATTATAACGCGCAACTGGAGCGGAGCCGACTAGCGTCCGCGGCCACAAGGACCCAATGCCATTCGCGCCCCGCTTGGCTCTCCCCAAAATTAGGCTTCGTTCACCCCGACGCGACGTGCACAGCCGCTCAAGGCGAAGCACGCGCGGATCTATCCGGGGGAGCAGCCGGAGATCGAGGCCGCAGCCGAAGTCTCAAAGCTCGTGTCGTTCGCGCCAAACGAAAAAGGCGCCCGGTTAGGGCGCCTGATTATATGATATGGTTGGTTGCGGGGACAGGATTTGAACCTGTGACCTTCAGGTTATGAG